>NZ_GL890985.1:0-124861 GCF_000212815.1 Streptococcus sanguinis SK49
TCACCAGCAGTTCTCAATTCATTGGCACGACCAGTAATATCTTGAGCCGCTTCTGGATAGCTATTCACTCCCCAAGCACGTTGGATATCCCATGTTCTTGTATAGCTCTTATCCATGACAACTGTGTTAGAACCTGGCAGACGGTAACCGTTGGCTACCCCATCCGTTACCAGGAGGAAGACCGTCTTCCGACCGTTTTCCATATTACCCTTAACGCGGTTGTACTGAGCGATTGTATCTTGAATAGCTGGAACAGTTGGGGTTCCACCATCAACAGCGATATTATCGATGAAGCTATGAACTTTATTTTGATCGCTCGTTAAACCACTATTGCCATAGGTGTAGTGTTTACCAGTTGTGTTCGGATCGGTAAATGTATCTGCAGGGTTGCCACTAAAATCGTTATTATTAAAGTAACGCACCTGATCCAAACCTTGGTAAGAAGCAACGAAGACCCGGTCAGTTGTCCGAGGATCATCAGTCTTAACGAGATAAGGGTTTGTCTCATCGTATTGTTCTGGACTAACATAAGTAGTCAACCGTTTAAGGGCACGTTTGACACTTGGAATCGTTGTTCGGAATGACCCACTGGCATCCTGCAGGATAACCAAGTCAATCGGTTTCCGTGGAACTGTCCAGTCCGTTGCGTCTGTTTTTTCAATCTTCCGATAACACCCATTTTGTGTAATCGTTGTATGTTCATCAATCCGTCTCGTCTCGATATTGAGCGGATTGTTTTCCTCCGCTTTGACACTACTGATAAAAGAACCCGTAGTAGCCGATGGAATGGACATGAACAAAATTGCAAATAGAACTAGAACTTTTTTGACAAAATCTCTCATGCTATCTCAAGCTTATATAAATAGTAGAAACTTTTATATAAGCTTCCTCCTTTTCTTCTTTCTTTATTTCAAAATACTTTGTAATTGCTTATCAAGTGCAGCTTCATCATGAAACTCCAAGATGACTTTCTGTACTACCTGATTCTTATCCACTAGATAGATGCTAGGGATTGTACTCACTTGAAGAATATCTGCTGCTTTTTGTCCAGTGTCAGAGTAGTAAGGAAACGTAAAACCTTTTTCTTTAATATACTTATCAGCCGTTTCCTCTGTCTCAGTAGTGCCATGACCCGGACCAAGCATGTTTAACATGACAAAGTGAAGTCTGTCTCCGTACTTTTCATATATTTTTTGAATTTCTGGCAGTTGTCTTTGACAGTAAGGACACCAGCTAGCCCACTCCATAATCACCATTGGTTTGTCATAGAATTCCGAGCTTTTCCTTTGCTGTCCATCATGATCAATCATTTCAAAGTCAGGCAACTTCTGTCCAACTAGATTATGTTGTGCTACAGCATTCGTAGTTGAACTGGAAGTGTTCTGGGTCGATTCTTTCTTTTGCTTATTTGGACTATTGATATATAGCAAACCAAACACAGCTAAGATAATGACCCCTAATGCTAGAAATGGAAGCCACCACTTATCTTTCAACATCGCATCTCCTTTGTTCATAAAAAACATCTAACATCATTGACCTAATGCCGTCTAAGTTAAGACTTGTATTTCGAATAATTTACACTATGTCAATTCTATCACATATTATAACATTTTTGTTTCATCTTGCCAATATTTTGGCTGCAAAAATTAGCAAATCATTTGCAAGACCAAACATTTATTTTCATGCACGAAAGAACGCCTTAACAAAGCGGTTTCTTCAAGTTTTTATTATAGGAAAAGTGAATAAATGAACGAAAAATGCAAAATTTTATGCTTAAAAAAATTAGACATATTAACTAATATAGTCAAAAACATTTCTACACCGTTCATTTTGTCCTTTCCCAGTAGCTTTTAGCTTTTTCATACAAAAATAAGAATAGGCTCTAAAGACCTATTCTTATTTCTTTTATATTTGAATTATTACAATTCTGCAATTTGGCTAAGATTAACTTCAGCCACAGTGTCATTACCAAACATGGAAATAATCATCTTGACCTTGTTATTATCAATCTCAGTAATCTTACCTGTATAATCAGTAAAGGCACCATCAATGATACGAACGGTATCCCCAACCTTAACATCCAAGTCAAACTCCTGCACTGTTTGACCCATGGAGATGAGAATGTTGCGAATCTCTTCTTCCAAGAGCGGCGTTGGCTTAGAACGGTTTCCGTGTGACCCGACAAATCCTGTTACATTCGGAGTATTCCGCACGACAAACCAAGCTTCGTCTGTCATTACCATTTCCACCAAGACATAACCAGGGAAGCGATTTTCTTCGATTTCCTTGGTCTTACCATTTTTCTCTACTTGCACGGTCTGAGTGGGGATTTCCACGCGCAAGATATTTTCCAGCATATTATAAGTCTGAGCGCGCTGCAAAAGATTTTCTTTTACCTTGTTTTCATAACCTGAATAGGTCTGCAGTACAAACCAGCCTTTGTCAAAACTGTCCATGAGTTCATCCTTTCCTAAATAAAAAAGCCTGCGGGCTTCTGCTTCTTTCTAGCCCTATTATACCATAATTTCCTCAAATGCAAAGGAATTTATTAGATAATTTCTCAGACTGTCAAATATGTTCAAGATTCTTTTAAAGTCAGACTTTTAGACAAATACTCTCAAAACAAAAATCTCACTGACGCACATCAGTGAGATCAAAAATGAAAATTTACTCTTAGCTACTTTGTTTTATAGCAAAGAGCTGACCTTTTCGATGCGAAAACTGTTGCCTGACTGGCAGATGACAAGGTCTGCAGCCGCTAGATAGGGCTGATAAAAGTGCCTATATTGCTCTCGTCGAGCTAGATGCGTCTGCTTTATCCAATCTGGCCTGCGCTCTCGCACAGCCAAATCTCTTGCCAAGCGGCGCTCTAACTCAGTCTGGTCGTCCGTGTAAAAGCAAATCGACAAATCAAACAAACTTTCAGGCAAAAAGGCAGCCGACATGCCTTCTACTATTAAAATAGGCTTTCGGGCTGATAAACGCAAGCTAGGCGACCAAGCTGTGGCAATGGTCAGAATATCCAGACCAGACTGCAAGGCACAAATATCTCGTTCCAGACTCCCGAGCTCATGAACAGCTGGGATACAGGCTGTGACTTTTTGATGAGGAAAATCTTTGGAACTGAGCAAATCTCGATACTCTCCAGTAATTACATAAGGATCTGTTTCCAACAGATTGGCTAGGTCCTCACCCAAGGCTAGCTGGAGTTTTCGAGCAAAAGTCGACTTCCCTGAAGCACCGTGACCGTAAATACGCAGGGTGTGTTTCTGGTCGTCTGACAGATAAGCTATCAATCTGTTCAGCAATTTCTCTTCATCAGACATGGCTTCTCCTTTCAAATGGAGCTTCTTAGAAATTTCGGCTGGATTTATTGTAGCCGTAGCGCTCAATAAAGTCTTCACGGAATTCCAGCAAGTTATCATCCATGATGGCTTGGCGAACCTTCTTCATAAGGTTTACCAAGAAGTAGAGGTTGTGATAGCTGGTCAGGCGGATGCCAAAGGTTTCATCCGCTTTAAGCAAGTGGCGGATATAAGCCCTCGTATAGTTGCTGCAAGTGTAGCAGTCACAGTCATGGTCCAGCGGCGTGAAATCTTCCTCAAACTGAGCGTTTTTAACAACCAGACGCCCTTCGCTAGTCATACAGGTACCGTTTCGGGCAATCCGAGTCGGCAGGACGCAGTCAAACATATCAACGCCACGGATAACCCCATCAATCAAGCTATCTGGCGCCCCAACTCCCATGAGATAGCGAGGCTTGTTTTCAGGCAGCATAGGCGTTGTGAAGTCCAGCACAGCATTCATCTCTTCGTGGGACTCACCAACAGCCAGTCCTCCAATTGAGTAGCCCGGGAAATCCATGTTGACCAAGTCTTGAGCAGACTGACGACGCAAATCTTCAAATCCAGCACCCTGAACAATCCCAAAGAGTCCTTGGTCGTGCGGACGGCTGTGGGCCTTGAGGCCACGCTCTGCCCAACGGCTGGTCCGCTCAATGGACTTCTTGACATAGTCATAAGGCTGGTAGAACTGCGGGCATTCATCAAAGGACATCATAATGTCACTGCCCAGATTGTTCTGGATGGAGATGGCCTTTTCTGGCGACAGGAACATCTTGGAACCATTGAGGTGGTTCTTGAAAGTTACCCCTTCTTCTGTGATATTACGGCTGTCAGCTAGAGAATAGACCTGAAAACCGCCACTATCCGTCAGAATAGGCTGATCCCAGTTCATGAACTTGTGCAAGCCACCTGCACGAGCAATCAGCTCATCGCCCGGCCGCAGCCAGAGGTGGTAAGTATTGGACAAGATGATACCTGAACCCATTTGCTTGAGCTCTTCTGGTGACTGGGTCTTGACCGTCGCCTGGGTACCAACCGGCATAAACATAGGCGTCGGAAAGGTCCCATGAGGCGTGATAATTTCCCCCAAACGAGCACCTGTATGCTTTTCTTTTTTAATCAAACGATATTGAATCGGTGATGTTGACATGTTTCCTCCTGCTGGGAAAAACAGTCCCAGCGATTTTTCTTTTATATAATGAGCAACAATAGCTCACAAGATACCGTATGATTTTACCAAAAAAACTTCTATCTGTCACGGGGTATGATATAATGTAACAGACAAATCCAAATGGAGGAATTATGAATCTAAGTCACATCAGAGCTCAGGCTCGTACCGTCCGCAGCCAAACGAGAGGGATTTTTCTTTTGTTTGCGGCCCCAACTCTTGTCAGCACCCTCAGTATCTTACTTTCCCTTTATGACAATCTAAGAGATTCCATTCCCAGCCTGACCTTTAGGCAGTTCATTTATTTTCTGATTAGCCGGACTCTTTTTCCGACAATCATTCATTTTATCACAACTCTCCTGCTGCTTTCTGCCAGCTACACCATGATAAAGGTTCTTCGTAATAAAAAGGATGACGTCAGCTTTTCAGATATTGGCCATCTTTTTACGAGCAAGAATTTTACACCTGTCTTCAAGACGGTTTTGCTCAAACAACTGCTGATTTTTCTTTGGAATATTCCTATGTTCTGCGGGAGTCTTCTAGCAATCTTTAATGCTTATAAAATCCTCTCTATTTCGGAAAAAATCCCAGCCCATACAGTAGTGACGGCTCAAAGTGCTGCAGGCCAGCAGATTCTTCAATACACCCCTGGTATGTTACTGGGAACCCTCTTGATATTCACTGGCTTAGGTATTGCCATCCCTCAGTACTATGCTTATGCTCAAGCAGAGTTCATCCTCTATGATCAGCTTGAGGCTGGGAGTTACCAGGGAGCTTTCTATGCTATCCGTCAAAGCCGGAAGCTAATGAAAGGCTATAAAGGAAAGCTTTTTATGCTTAATCTGAGCTTCATCGGCTGGAATTTATTGGCCAGATTAACTTACGGCTTGCTGAATTTTATAGTTCTCCCTTATACAGCGACTGCTTACATTCTCTTTTATGAAGAATTGAAAAAAGAAAACGCAATCTCACATGAAAACAACCCACAGGCACAGGACTCCTTGTCCTAAGCTTGTGAGTTGTTTTTTATTTACTATTATATTCTGTCTTGTCCAGGGCAGAGCAGATTTTGTCAAAGGCTGCCTCTAGTGAATCCTCATCTGTGAAAAAGGCTTCCTCTTCCCAGCCCAAGAAGTCTCTGTCTTTCCACCAGCGCTTCATGTCGGCTGGGGTAAATTCTTCTTGTTTAGCTCTGGTCTGATGGCGACGGACTGTTTCTTCAAAGGATAGGTCATAGTAGTAAGCAAAGACCTGCGGAGCGAAGAGTTTTTTCAACCGCTCTAGCATCTGTCCGTAAATGTCTGTCTCATAAAACCCTTCTACTAAAACCAGCAAATCATGTTCGTAGCCGAAGCGAGCCAATGTCTCCGTCAGGTCAATAGACAAATTTCCCGGTTCAACTTTTTCCTTGAGCATATCCCGTCTAACAGTATCCTGCGCAATCAAGAGAGTCCCTCGGCCGTAGTGAGCCTGCAGTTTACTAGCGAGACTAGACTTGCCAGATCCGGAATTCCCACGAATGATAACTAACTTGGCCATCTTATTCGCCCAGAATCAAGCGTGTATGCTCGCGTTTAATGCAGCGGTCCATGACAATGTCATCCCGACCGGCTGCCCGCAAAATTTGCTCAGCCTCCTCACTCTCCAAGCCCAACTGAGCCCAGAAAATCTTGGCATCCGACTGCAGAAAATCAAGTGCCACATCTGGCAAAAACTCACTGCGGCGGTATATATCGACAATATCCACCGGAAAAGGAATATCTTTGAGACTAGCATAAACAGTTTCACCAAAAATCTGACTGCCCGCTGCCCGCGGATTAACTGGGATAATGCGATAGCCCCGTTCCTGCATCTCCTTTGACACACGGTTACTGGTCGTTTCTTCACGGTCAGACAGTCCGACAACAGCAATCACTTTGCTGTTTTTCAAATAATGCTCGACGATTGCATCACTGGGATTTTGAAAATGATAAGTCATAGGCTTCCTCCTCATTCATAATAAAGCTGGATAGTTTTGTAGTATTTGCGTCTTAGCTGAATCCGGGCTAAACACCGTGTGAAAAAGACAAGCTTCCTTGCATTCATCGAATACTGTGTCAGCTTTCTATTTTCACTTTGTATTTCACGCCCTTGATATCTTAAACTGAACATGATCTAAAACCTTGGAAAATAGATCATCCGTTCTAGGAGCATCGCTCCTTCGTCCGGATTCCTAATTTTCAGTCGGTTTTGACGCTCTTTGTATCTTATCTTACTTCGCCTCGTACCAAGTTTGGCCGGCATTTTCATCAGCCACTAGTGGAACGGCCAGCTCAATCGCAGCTTCCATAGTTTCTTTGACTAGCTGGCGGACGGCTGTTAGCTCGTCATTTGGCACTTCCAGCACGATTTCATCGTGCACCTGCAAGAGCATGCGAGACTTGAAATTCTTCTCAGTCAGAGCTCGATCCAGATTAATCATAGCGACTTTGAGAATATCTGCGGCGGAGCCTTGGATCGGGCTGTTAATGGCTGTGCGCTCCGCAAAATTTCGGATGTTAAAGTTGCGGGAATTGATGTCAGGCAAAGAACGACGACGATGGTAAATGGTCTCTACATAGCCTTTATCACGCGCTTCGCGGACGATGGTTTCCATATAGTTCTTAATACCTGGGAAACGCTCAAAATAGGTCTGGATATAGTCCTTAGCAGCCTTGCGGGAAATGCCCAGATTATTGGCTAGGCCAAAGTCGGAAATGCCATAGACCACTCCAAAGTTGACGGCCTTGGCATTACGGCGGTCATTAGGTGTCACATCCTCTGCCTTTTCAATACCAAAGACCCGCATGGCGGTAGCCGTATGAATATCTTCTCCATGCTGAAAGGCAGCAATCAAATGCTCGTCCTGCGAAATGTGAGCCAGCACCCGTAGCTCAATCTGGGAATAATCCGAGCTGAGAAGCACACTGTCTGCCCACTCCGGTACAAAGGCCTTGCGAATAAGACGCCCCTGCTCCAAACGAACGGGAATGTTCTGCAGGTTCGGGTCAACCGAGGACAGGCGACCCGTCTGGGTCAAATCCTGAACATAGCGAGTGTGGATCTTGCCGTCAGCCGCTATCGCCTCCTGCAGTCCGATGATATAAGTGGACTGAAGCTTGCTGATTTGACGGTATTCCAGAATCTTAGACACAATCGGTGCTATCGGTGCTAAACGCTCCAGTACATCCACCGCTGTCGAGTAGCCCGTCTTGGTCTTTTTGGTGTACTCCAGCGGCAGCCCCATATCCTCAAAGAGAATAGTTCCCAGCTGTTTCGGCGAGTTGATATTGAACTCCTGACCAGCCAGATCATAAATCTCCTGAGTCAGACTTTCCAGCGTCTTTTCATTTTCCGCCTGCATGCCCTGCAGGGTTTCCCGCTCAACCTTGATCCCCGCAATCTCCATCTTGGCTAGGACAAACGCCAGCGGTTGCTCCATTTCAAGCAACAAATCCAGCTGATCGTGGGAACGGAGCTGTTCTTGCATTGGCTCTTCTGTTTCCAGCAGTACTTGGATCTTACGAGCTAGATGCTTAAAGAGCTGCTCTTGCTCCGGCAAAGCGCGCTTGGCTCCCTTGCCATAAACCTCGTCATCCGTCGGCAGAATTGTTTGGCCGTAGAGGCGAGCAATAGTCGCCAGCTCATTATCCTCGACCGTCGAAAGCAGATACTTGGCTAGGCGCGCATCAAAGGCTGCTGCCGGCAGTTCAATGCCGTAATGACTGAGCAGTACCTTAGTCCGCTTGAGATCGTAGGTTTTCAGAGCTGTTTTTGTCAAGAACTCCTGAAAGAGAGGCTGCTGCAGTAAATCGCTGGAACCGACATAAATCTGACCGCTATCACCCCAGGCAAGACCGACAATCTCTTCCCTGTGATAGTTGTCGCCCAAGATTTCAAAATAGAAAAATTGCTCTGGTGCCAACATATCTGCTGTGACCTCAGTCACTTTGGTAAATTCAATTGGTTTAACTTCTACCGGCTCTTGACCAGTTCCTAGCTGAGCCTTGAGCTGCTTGAAGCCCATCTCGTCGTAGAACTTGCTCAGAGCCTCTACCTGAGGACCCTTATAAACCAAATCATCCAGCCCGATTTCAATCGGAGCCTGAGTATTAATGGTAGCTAGAGTTTTGGATAAGAAGGCCTTGTCCTTGTCATTGATCAGATTTTCCTTCATCTTGGAAGCCTTGAGCTGGTCAATATTTTCATAGAGATTTTCCAAAGAGCCATACTCCAAGAGGAGCTTGAGACCAGTCTTCTCACCGATCTTGGTCACTCCGGGGATATTATCCGACTGATCGCCCATCAGCGCCTTGAGGTCAATGAACTGCTCTGGTGTGATGCCCATCTTTTCCATGAGGTAGGCTGGGGTAAATTCCTCAAACTCGGCCACGCCTTTCTTGGAAATCTCCACCACGGTATTATCATCCGTCAGCTGAATCAAGTCTTTATCGCCGCTGACAATGGTCACATCGTAAGGCACAGCTGTTTTTTCAGCCATCTTGTCCAAGGTACCGATAATGTCATCCGCCTCATACTGAGCCAAGTCATAGAAGTGAATGCCTAGGTGCTTCAGCATTTCACGGATAAAAGGCAGCTGCTCACGAAATTCATCTGGTGTCTTGGCCCGACCAGCCTTATAGTCGGCGTACATCTCGGTCCGGAAGGTCGTCTTGCCAGCATCAAAAGCTACCAGGACATGAGTCGGCTGCACGCGCTCCAAGAGATGATTGAGCATGAGGTGGAAGCCATAAATAGCATTAGTATGCAGGCCCGATGGACTCTTGAAACGGTCGATTTGATTATAAAGCGCAAAAAAAGCGCGAAAAGCAACGGACGAACCATCGATTAATAATAATTTGTTCTTTTTTTCCATAGGTTTATTATAACACGAAAGGCGGACAAAGACAGAAAAGGCGGCGTGGAAAATAAAAAGTGATTTTAATAATTCCTGTATGGTATAATAATAAAAACTGGAGGTAAAAGATGTTTCCAATCCGTATTACAACTCTTGTGACTGAGGAAGTGTATCAACGATTTGCTTGGTCTATTTTCTTACGCGGGAAAAGTTTTTTGCTGAATATCATCATTTTTATAGGAATCCTGTCTCTCTATCTAACCTTCCTACCTGACAACCTGAAGCGTTTTTCATTCTTTACCGTGCTATTTATATCTTTAGTGACATTCTCAGCAATGTACTTTGGCATGGACTTTCAGATAAAGAAAGCCTATCAAAAAACTCCTTTTTGGAAGGATATGGAGCAAACCCTTATATTTGAGAAAGATAAATTTTCTGTGAAAAGCAAACGAGGAGAGTTTCTTTATAGCTATGATGACATCGTTAAAGTTTTTCATACTAAGGATGATTTTTATATCATGTTGGGACCAAATATCGGTTTCCCTATCGGAAAAAAGAACTGTTCTCCCGAGGCTCTTGAGTTCTTGCTAGAACTTCACATTGAGCATATGTAAAAGAAAAAGCAGGATAGACTGACAGTAGATCAGTTCTGGTCTGCTTTTTATTTTGTAAATAGATGCTTGATATCCACCAACTTCTCTATTTTTTGATTGATTTCTGGTCGGTAGTCACAGAAGTTAATGCTCTGGATGCCACTGTTGGCAGCGACATCCACATCCAGGGTCCGGTCGCCGATATAGTAGGTCTTCTGCTTATCCAGGCTATATTTCTCAAGCAGATAGTCGACACCTTCTGGGTGGGGCTTGCGCTCAAAGCCGTTGGCTGTTGTGATGATTTCTATAAAATAGTCATGAATGCCCAAGTCTTTTAAGATTTGATGGGCATTGAGTCCTTTGTGGGTATAGACAAACTGAGCAATGCCTTGCTCTTCAGCCCAAGCCAGTATCTCCGCTGCTCCTTCCAACAGATGGATCTGAGCATTCTTCTCCTTTAGGCTTGCTCCACGGAAGGCATTCATCTCGGCAGCATCCAGCCCCTTCTCAGACGCTACTTTTTCCAAGAGCTTCTGGACAGAGTGCTTTAGGATATAGCTGTGAATACTCGCTCTGTCAAAGTCCAGACCATAGTGAGCGTAGGTTTCCTCAATCCCCGCCAAAATAGCATCGTAGGAGTCCAGCAAGGTGCCGTCCAAATCCCAAATAAACGCTTTTGTCATGTGATTTTCCTCATTTTTCTGTCAAATAAAACCTTTAAAAATAGCCAGCGGAAGCCATTGTCCAAGAGCATCCCAGTCCAGACTCCTGGCAGACCCAAGCCAAAAGTCACTCCCAGCAAGTAACCGACAATAATGCGAATCAGCCACATGCCAACAGTCGTGGCATAAAAGGGCAGTCTGGCATTCCCTAGCCCCTGCCAGATAGCTGTGTAAATAACGGTTCCCACTGCCATAGGAGTGCCCAGCAGGGAGAAAAGCATGACTGAAAGACTGGCTGTGATCGCTCCGCTATTGTCCGTATAGAGTAAGGTCAGTGGCCGACCAAAAGCGAAAATTCCTAGAGCCACGGGCAGCATGCAAGCAAAAGACAGCCAGAAGGTCCGCTGACGAATCAGACCGACCTCTTGCATATCTCCCTCACCTACCGCATGGCCTACCAGCATGACTGTTGCTGTCGCAACCCCAAAGGCAGGCATATAGTTAAACTGAGTCAAGACTTCACCGATGGCATTCCCCGCTACTGCGTCTGTCCCAAAGGCGACCACAATGGCGATGATAACTACATCACCCGCCCGCATCATGAGCCGCTCTCCAGCAGCCGGCAGAGACAGGCGCAAGAGCTCTCCATCTAAGCCCCAGCTCCAGCGGATTGTGGACAAATCCAGCTCCCGCCAAAGAATCAGCACACCAACTAGACGAGCCAGCACCGTTCCCAACGCTACACCGACAATACCAAGACGAAAGATGTAAATCCCTAAACCAGAAAAGAGGGCATTGAGGACATTAGTCAGAAGACTAACATACATGGGGAATCTAGGATTGCGTGTGACCCGCACTAAAGCTCCAAAAGAAGTCATCAAGCCTAGCAGAACAATAGTCCCACCAACCAGAGCCAGATAAAGACCGCCTGCTTCAGCCACCGCCTTTTCCGTCCCCAGAAGGTCCAGCATCTGCCTGCCAAAGAGCAGGGAAATCAGCCCCAACAGAAGGCTCAGAAGTAGCGTCAGCTTGATAGCCTCGGCTGTATGATAGGCCAAACGCTCCTTGTCTCCTTGAGCCAGAGTTTTGGAAATAAGACTGGAAATAGCAGCCCCCAGCGCGATAAAAATTGCCTGATAAATCGTAATGATGTTGCCGGCCACCGAGACACCAGAAATCGCAATCAGCCCAAGACTGGCCACCAGATAGCTGTCGACCATTCCCATGAGCATCTGCAAAAAATTCTCCGCCATAGCCGGCAAGGCGATATTCATGATTTTTTTATACGTCGTCATTTTCTGATAATCTCCTGCATTTGCATATCCTTTCTTACTTGAGATTTCCCCCCTCCACAATAGAGAATAGAAAGCGGTGGGACTATTGTCCTACCGCATATGAATCTCCTATCACAAAACCTCGTTTTAAGCACAAACTCCCACACTATACTACTTCGCATTCCCAAACTTAATGGATATCTTCACTCCTCCACAAAGAGTCCCAAGATATGGACATTATCTGCGACGGAAACGAAGGCAGCTGGATCTGTATGCTTCATGATTTGCTTAAATTCATTAAACTCAGCTCGGGTAATAACTGTCACCAGAACAGCTTTTTTCTCATGATTATAAGTTCCCTCAGCGCCATGGATTACTGTCGCCCCACGATGCAGCTTGTTATGAATCTTATCAATCACCCTATCCGGATGGCTAGTGATAATCATAGCCTGCATGCGCTTCTGCTTGGTAAAGACAGCATCCGTCACTCGGCTAGACACAAAAATAGTAATCATGGAGTACAGCGCATACTCCCAGCCAAAGGTCAAACCCGCAATCAGCATGATAATCCCATTGACAATCAAGGAAATATTCCCGACATTCCGGCCTGTTTTTTTCCGAACAGTCAGACTGACAATATCAGTCCCACCGCTGGAAATGCTGGACTTAAGGGCAAAGCCAATCCCCGTGCCCATGACCACACCACCGAAAAGGGCGTTGATAATAGGATTATCAGTCAAGGTCACTTCCGGCACAAACTGGATAAAAAGTGAGCTCATGGTAACCGTGATAAAGGTAAAAATGGTAAACTTATGCCCAATCTGGTACCAGGCCAGGATCATCAGCGGAATATTGATGGCGTAAAAAGTCACAGAAACCGGAATGGTAAAACCTAAGAAACGAGTACTGAGGGCAGTAATGACCTGCGCCAGACCAGTCGCCCCGCTGGAATAAACATGCCCCGGCTGAAAGAAGAAATTAACTGCGACAGCTGACAAAAAGCCATAGACAAGCGAGGCGGAAATCTTCTCATCGTACTTCTCACGCGAGATACTCTTTAAAGACCGCAAAATCTTAAAATTATAAGCAAACCTGCGGACATAATAGCGAAAGAGTTTGTAAAAATTAGTCTTCTTCATGTGCTTCCACTTGTAAACTTAATTCCTCTAGTTGAGCGACCGACACTGGGCTAGGTGCCTGTGTCATTGGATCAGAAGCCTTGTTATTTTTCGGAAAGGCAATGACTTCGCGGATATTTTCTTCACCAGCCAAGAGCATCACAAAGCGGTCCAAACCTAGTGCCAAGCCGCCATGCGGTGGAAAACCATAGTCCATAGCCTCCAGAAGGAATCCAAACTGCTCAGTAGCTTCTTGAGGTGAGAAACCAAGCGCCTTAAACATCCGCTCCTGCAAGTCTTTCTGGTTGATCCGAAGACTGCCGCCGCCCAATTCATAGCCATTAAGGACGATATCATAGGCCACAGCCCGTACCTTGCTCAGGTCACCTTCCAGCTCTTGCTCAGAATCTTTCTGAGGCAGGGTGAAAGGATGGTGGGCACTCATGTAGCGCCCCTCTTCTTCTGACCATTCAAACATGGGCCAGCCCACCACCCAAAGGTAGTTAAATGTATCTGGGTCAATCAAGTCCAACTCTTTGCCCAAACGTACACGAAGAGCTCCCAAAGCAGCATTTGCCACTTCCAAAGTATCAGCTACAAAGAGAACTAGGTCATTATTTTCAAGCTGTAAAGCTTCTGTCAACTGACTTGTCAAGTCTGTCAAGAACTTAGCAATTGGACCAGCTAGTTCACCATCAGCTACTTTCACCCAAGCAAGACCTTTAGCACCATGCTGTTTTGCTTGCTCTGTCAGCTTGTCTATATCCTTGCGAGAGTATTTATCTGCAGCATTTTTCACCACGATTGCCTTGACAGCTGGAGCTTCTGAAAAGACCTTGAAGTCAACTCCCTTGACAAGCTCTGTCAAGTCCTGCAACAACATCTCAAAACGAGTATCAGGCTTATCAACCCCATAAAGAGCCATGGCATCATCATACTTCATACGAGGGAAAGGCAGAGAAACATCAATACCTTTGGTCTCTTTCATGACACGAGCAATCAAGCCTTCTGTAATGTCCTGAATCTCCTGATCAGACAAGAAAGAAGTCTCCAAGTCCACCTGAGTAAACTCTGGCTGACGGTCACCACGCAAGTCCTCGTCACGGAAGCATTTAACAATCTGGTAATAACGGTCAAAACCAGCGTTCATCAAGAGCTGCTTGGTAATCTGCGGACTTTGTGGCAGAGCGTAAAAATGCCCCTGATGAACCCTGCTAGGCACCAAGTAATCACGCGCCCCTTCTGGTGTTGACTTGGACAAAAATGGTGTCTCCACATCAAGGAATTCCAGCTCATCCAGATAATTGCGGATAGAGTGGGTCACCTTGGCACGCAGCTTGAAGTTCTCCAGCATTTCTGGCCGGCGCAAGTCCAGATAACGGTAGCGCAAGCGCGTATCGTCATTCACCTCAATGCCGTCTTTGATTTCAAAAGGCGTCGTCTTGGCTGTATTTAAGACAGTCAAGCTTTCCACATGTAGCTCCACGCTTCCTGTCGCCAGCTTGTCATTGACCTGCTCACGCGCAGCCACTTTACCTGTCACCTCTATCACATACTCACTGCGCAGACTTTCTGCTGTTGCCATGATCTCTGCAGCCACTGTCTCAGGATTGATGACCAGCTGCATAATGCCTTCGCGGTCGCGCAAATCAATGAAAATCAGACCGCCCAAATCCCGACGGCGGGCTACCCAGCCCTTCAAAGTGACTTCCTGACCAACATGCTCCTTGCGAACACGCCCAGCATACATAGAACGTTTCATCTTTACTCTCCAAATTTTTAATTCTGTTACTATTTTACCACAAAGCGCCTAAGAAAGCCCTTCTGTCCGTTCTTTTTCTGAAAAATATTAAAGCTTCACATGACTAATGCTGACAATTATGACAAAAGGCCTGAGGCAAAGACCCCAGACCTACTGTCTACTCTATAGATTATTCCTTTTTCTTGCTATCCTCATAGAGACTGGGCGCAAATGCTTTTGTCACCATGGCTGTCAAGAAGCGAAACCCTCCCGCTGCTAGACCAAAAATTGGCGCTAAAGCACGGAAGAAAAAATCCCCCCGCATAAATAAACAAAGCAGACCAGTAATCACAAAGATAGCCAAGCTCTGCACTACAACTACCAATAATATTTTCTTCATCATTCCCTCGACTTTCTATAGACTATTATAGCATAAGAAAGGAAGGTTAGGACGGAAACCGGAAACTTTTGGAGAATAGCAAGTAGAAGAATGAGGCGCAAAGCTAAGTTCAGGTGGATATCCATACATTTTTTAAACAATTAATTTGTAATTAAATCGCCAACTGACTAGTAGAAAGTTCTTATCTCAGTGATTTTATCGCTTATAATTCTAGTTTTTCCATTATTTCCTGCAAAGTATCAGGTGAAATCGGGTCTACAAGAACATACTTGGCATCCAGCATATAGATGCCTTCAGTCAATGACTCTAAGTACTGACGATAAGGAACTTCGGCTAGTTTTTCCCCATCGGCTGTCATGATAAATAGTCGTGCAACTGCAACCTTACTTCCTCTATACTGTTGCAAATATTGAGGTTCTAACTCTGGTTGAGATGGTAAGATTGTTCGTCCTTCACTATTTAGATAGTTGACAGGGATGATGATATCTTCACCATCCTGCTCTACTTTAAAAACTTGCTGCTCAGAGTAATAAGCATTCAGCTGTTGGGTAAAGCGCAAACGCTGGTCATAGCTATTCAAAAGTTGCTCGTCCGGAACATGGATAATCTGCCCTAGGTAGAGTTCATTGATGTAAATGGGACGTTTCACTCCCATAACTTCTACTATAGGATTGACTTTTACTTCCTTAGTCAATTCTGAAAGAGCTGATAAGAAAATATCTGTGAAATGAAATTCTAGAATAGAATCTTTATCATACGCCACACCATCATGTTCACATACAGTTACATCTAAGAGAATGAGCAAGGTTTTCAAGAACATCAAGGCCCCAGTCCAGTCAGAAGCTGTCGCCAAATCTGGAACAGATACCTGATAAGCTTGACCATCAAAAGATAGACGGAACCCTAAACTAGACTTCTCTTTGACCCCAAACTGAACAGAATGGAAATCCGAAATAAGAGAGTCCGCAGATGGCTTTAATCCTGCATCCTTAGCGGAAACGCTGTAACATTCAAAGAGTTCTGCTTGAAGCACCTCACCAATTCTTAGTGATTGGTTGCTTTTTATTGTAAAAATAACTGATTTCATATTTTTCTCCTTCGGTCTACTGGCAAATCCTTTCTACGACGTAGAATCGTTACTTCGCTGACAGGGATTTTCCCTGATGCATACATGGTCTGGCCATATTTCTCATCCAATAATTCCGCATCATCAGCTAAATTGTTTTCAATTAGAAATTCTTTATCAAAAACCAGGAGTCGCACATAAGAATCGGGTGCTGTAAAATCATCATCCCCATGCTTGTGACCAGCCATTGTAAATTCCTGACCTTTATATAGGACACGATCATAAACCGAATACCTCTGACTAACCTCACTATAAGGCACAAGCTTCCCGTATACGCCTTCTCCGGCATCATCTACATAGAAACTATAGGGAACGTAGCCTTCTTCCAACATCGCTGGATCTTTTGAAAGTAGGATATAGTCATTTATATAATTCACAAAATTAGAGTATACTTTATTTTGGTAAACTAGATATTCTTTATCCATTTTATCCCTCCACGTATTCCATTATACCATCTTTATTAACCCTACCAACCAAGACTTCCTCGCCTCCGACATTTAGATATAATTTAGAACCTTCCTTGAGTCTACTTCTATCTGAATGAAGATATTCTGGAACCAAAAACTCGTCTGAATCTGATTTTATGAAGCCATTTCCACTAGCAGGGTCTATTACTTTCTTAGGCTTGCCTGTAGAGCTATTCATCACAATATTACCTTTTCCATCTATTAAATTCCCTTCCATATCCCCATATGGGATTTTAATATAGCCCGTCTCATCAGTAGTGTACTCTAAGCGAAGGTATGCATCGGTTTTAAGAACTAAATTACCATTCTGATCACGTACTGCAACCCTATTGCCATTTGCATCAATCATAGTTTCAACAAATGGAGATCCTTCATAGTCTAGTCGCAAGCCTTCTACAGCTTCTCTGATATTAGTAATATTTTTCACATCCGAACGTCTGGCTGCATAGCCACCTGCTGTTGCTTTTTTCTTCCTATCGAATAGCCAAACCTCAGCTTCAATAGGCATAATCTTTTGCATGACTGTTGAATCATCTGGATACGGAATTGCATTACGAATATCAATCATCATGTCATATTCAGACTGTGTCATTTTGGTTACATGCGTATTCCTTAGTCGATTAAACTCATCCCAAGAAACACCATACTCTTGTAATTTTTGGTCAATAATTGCTCGAGTTGTTGGTTGACTTGGTGATGGATTGACTGTTCCCTTGGCCTTCGGCACGTCCACATCTCCTGGCTTGACTCCGCTAACAGCCTTGACTGCGCCGTCGCCTGATATCTGCTTGACCTTCGGTACATCCACGCTGACTGTTGGATGGGGTTTCAGCTTAGCCAGGCTCATATCAGCTGAACTGGCTTTCAGATGCAGATCTGGCCTACTACTCAAACGTACATTAGCTGGATCCAGCTTGGGTAGCTGTCCAACTTTGCTCGATATATCAAAATCACCTGCTGGTCTGCTTCCACCTGGTAAGTCCACATCCAAGTCTGGCGTGCCTCCACGGCCGAACTTCCCACCAAAGTAATTACCAGCCTTGCCTACTCCAAAGCTAGTGACTTGCCCAATCACTAAATTCTGAAGTGCCGTGCTTGAGTCTTGATCTGTTGCTACTGTATAGAAAACCTTTGAGACATCATTGGCATCGTCCGCATACTTTCCTAATGTTGCCAAATTCTTCAATAAGTTTGGACCCGATGTGCCAAACTTCGTCAGATAAGCTAGTGAGCCCATTGATGCCAAAGTCGTAGCTGCATCTATCCCAGCCCAAACTCGATCCTCAGTTGAAAGACGATCGCCTGTTATCATAGTCTGACCTGTCCACGCGGAGTAAGCATTGTCCGCAAATAGATAGGCACCACTTGCATAAGTTAGGGTCAAAGATGCTCCAGAAGTAAAAGGAGCAAAGATAATACCTCCCGCTGCTGCTAAACCGGCTAAAACCTTTAAGCCAATATCAACTTTCTGCAAAGTATCCTTATTTTCTTCTTGAAAGCGACTAGCTTTCAACCCCTGATAATCAGGTATTTTGCTTGGGAAATACGCCTCAACAATATCTTCTGCACTTTTCCCTTCTAAATTTTTTATTTCTTTATCAGTCAGCTTATCTTTTTGAGCTAGATAGGCTTTTGCTGCCTGTAAGCGAGTCTCATAAACATCCTTTGCCGCCTCAATAGGACTAGCCTTCCCATCTAAAAGTTCGTGTAATTTGTACGGTTGGGGATCATTATAAGCCCTCTGTTCAAAACCATTTGCACCTGCTTCTTGCTTATATTTAATCGTATCTTTTTTTGTATATTTACTCTCGTAAGGTTTTTTATCTCCATTGACATTATTTAGACTCTTAAACGCATCATCCATTCCTCGGGTGAACTTATTGTCAATATTTTGCATGATGTCTGAGTGGACTTTCTTCGCGCTATTTAACATACTATAAATGCGCTGAATCGATTTGTCGAAGATACTACTATCTTTTTTTACACCTAAGGCGGCTTCCCCCTTCTGGGTATATAGGTCTTCAACACCTTCAGACTTTACAGTATTCCCAGCAGCTTCGATATTATCCATGATATCACTCATTGAGCTGAAATAATTATATGCTGGATCTGGTGCTTCTGTGGAAAAGTCTGGTTGATTAGAGTAGTACTTTGTCATTTCTGTGCTCCTCCCTCAAGACTCTTTCTATATTCTTGGTAATTACGCTTAATCTGGTCAATAGATCCTTTTGGATCCCGTTTAATAGCTTCCTTGTCTTCTGCTTTTGCAGTTGGATCGTTCAAGACTAGATTGGCAATTGAGGTTGCTAATACTTTGTCCATATCAATCATTGTATCATAAGTATTTTTTGAATGTCGGTAGAGTACTTCACAAATGGTTTCAAACTCTTGTGCTTTTAGGTGATAACGGGATAAACCACCATTACTATCACCCTTTCCTATAAAATCGTGAAAGGCGCCTTCAGACGAAAGGTTGGGAAGATTTGATCTAACACTTTGAATTTTTGTAACAATTTGTCCAGCCAGATTGACCATATTTAAACTATGATAAATAAGTTGTTCTTGGTCTGACAGAACTAATTTAATATCTACTGGCATATTAAAGACTCACTTTCAATTTTTTTATAATTTGCTCTTTCAGTTGATCACTGTCAATTGACCGTCGGATTTGCCTATAGAAATCATATTCATAAAGATGGTTATCGTTTTTTAAATAGATGATATCCTGCGTATCTTTTGACAATTCGTTAACTCGAATTCGAATAGCTTCATCATTTCCGTGATGAAGCACCAAGCTCATGAAAGCTTCTTCTTCCCATTGAGAGTGGATATAATCTTTCACGGTGTCATCAATATTTTGTAAAACGTTATGACTTTCCATCAAAAATGCTAGAAAAACTGCACATCCCGCACGATCAATTTGAAATTGATTTTCACCAACTTCTATAATGATAACTGCCATTCTCTTGAACTGATCAACCCCTGGAGCATAGAAAAACCGTTGATCAACTTGACAGTGATAAGATGCTTTATGATACTCTTTCAAATAAGCTCCATACATCGCGCATTCCTCTGTTGGCTGATTGTCAACTATAAGCCCAAGCTCCTTTAAATCTTCAAAGCCCTTCTCCAAAACCCATAAAAGATTTTCTTTTCGGGTTCCTGTCCATTCAGCTGGAGCCGGAAGCGGAAGAAATATTAAATCATCCGAATAATCATTAAATAAATGTAACGTATATAAAGCTTCTAACGTAAATATCATGCGTTATCAATCTCCTTTATTACATGAGAACTAGATATAGAACCAAGCAATTTTTTAAGACCTGATACAGCTGTTTGAAGTTCTTTTATACTCTTTCCATAATCAGTCCTATATAATTTAACAAACCTTTTCAAGTCCAAGTATTGATTTTTACTTTCACCTTTCCATTCTGTCTCATTTGCTTCAAGGCCAGATATTTCGGCATCAATATCTGAAAGAAGACTTTTGATTTCATTTAATTCACTTATTACAGTTTCTATCTGACTATCATCATATGTAACCACATTACTAGTATAGCTGTTATCAATAGCATTTATATTTGTATCCATAAGCTTCTCCTCTTACCACCAAAGTTGTTCCCAAATTGGTTTTCCTTTATTATAAGCAGCCCTGTTACGGCTGATAGATTTTTCTAAATCTGCGATTTTCTCTCCTAATGTCACATATAAGTCTTTGAAAGATGAGTTGGCATCTTTCACAAAATCAAGATACTCTTTTACAGTTTTTTTATCCGACTCCAATTTAGACTTTAGATTAGATAGATAATGATATCCTTCATTCCCATCAATCTTAGAAATAGCTTTTTCAGATAATTCTATATAATACTGATAGACACTAAGATCAATATCCGTATCTAATCCATGATTTTGAATCGAATTTCGTACTCTCTTATACTTATCTCGCTTAGCTTTATCACTATCGATTTGAGCTATCAAACTAGCATCACTCATTTATTTCTGCCTCCTTCTAGTTTCCGGATTGTTCACCTGATTGTTTTTCTTTCAAGTCTTGCACGGATTTATCTATAACCTTTTTCACGACTTCATCATCTGTACCATATATGTGAGGATATGAACTACCAGTATCACTGTTAGATTGGTTCGTCTGATCTTCTTCTGTTCCAGTTGATGATTGCTCTGTTGAAGAAGAGTCCGAACTAGAAGATTCAGAGGAAGTAGTTGAGGTAGTTGGCGTTGATGAGTCAAAATTTATTTTAGGCCTATCATTGAATTCTCTCACGTTAATATCTTGTTGCTGAACTGGCCTATAAAACATAGCAAAGGTCAAAAGCAAAATGAACGTTGCACCAATGCCAGCCAGTGTTCTTTGGGTTGCTTCCTTACTAGGAAGCTTCACTCCTTTTGGACTCAGTTCTTTCCAATCTGGATGCTCCTCTTCAATAGATTTTTTTTGTTTCAAAAAAGGAACAATAAGAAATTGATTTATAGATCCTAAAGTCACTATTGAGGCTGAGAAGAACGGTATGTATCTGGAAGAACTGAATAGAAGCATACAATAAAGAATAGAAAATAGAATAAAAAGACAAAATATCAAAAAAAGTCTGATTCTATACTCTTTTTTTATTTGCAAATACTGTTCCTTAGACATCTTAATCACTTCCTCGTTTCTTTAGTTATTTTGTAATCTTTAGTTTTACTTGCACGTTCTGATAGTGGAAGTAAATTTGATCATCTAACAGTGGCTCCTCTCGTCCCATAGATGAGCGAGTAAAGATACTTTGATCACTCATTTTCATAGCTATGAGAGCTGTGTCTAAATGAGCTTTCATGTATTTAGTTATGTCTGTATAACTGGCAAGATATGTTTTGTGGGTAACAAAGATGAAATGAAGTCCTACTCTCTGTCCTTCCTCTATTAGGAGAGCAAGCTCATTAGGTTCAATGTTACTTTGCGAAACAAACTGTGAGACATCCGTTATAACAACAAAATGTTCAAAAGTACTACGTTGTTTTCTAGCCATAAGAACCCTTTCCTTCAAGAACTCAAGTGTCGAACGGCAATCCATATCATAGCCTATATAATTACCTACATTATCTGAAAACTGACTGTGTTCCGCAATTGAATCAAAAATGGTAATCATCTCTTTGTTAAACATATGAAGCAATATTCTTATCATATGGTTTGTTACAGCAGTCATAGCAGTATCTTTATCAGATAACACGAGCAGATGTTTAAATTTACTAAACGGCAGACTAACCGTCTGAACTTCTTCAAATTCCACACCAATTGGTAGTTCGTGATTCTCAATGGCTTCCTTAGTGGTCGGTAGATTCATAAATTCATCAATCGTCAACTCCTCTGGTACCATCGGAATGGCACTTGGTCGCTGTCCGGTCCAAGCTTCTTGGAGAGAAGCGACTTCTTGACGCAGGTTGTTGAGGACCTGCGCATCATTGGCACCCGCTACCGGCAAAGCCAGCTGGATAACATCGACTTCGTCACGCTTCATGAGCGCCCGACCCTTGATGTCTTCCATCGTTTTCGCCAGTGGGGTAGAGTCCACGATAGAGCGGACTTCTCCGAAATCATTCTGTGGCAGACTCAGCTGGTGCTTGAAGTTGGCATAGAACTGCGCCCGAAGGTTGGACTGACGGCCCGCTGTTACCAAGAGGTGAACACCAATGCTGAGACCTTCACGAGAAATCCGCACTAAAAGCTTGAAGAGCTCCGCTTCATAAGCTTCTTCCCTCATGGACTCATAGCTGTCCAACAGGATGACGATAGCCGGTTCTTCCTGACCGCTAGCCTGACGGTAGAGCTCTAGTGTACCAACACCGTAGTCGGACAAAAGCTTCTTACGCCGGTTGAGCTCCCGCTCCATGATACGAACAAACTTGGCAATCTTCTCCGTCTGATCCAAAAGCAGGGTATCGGCTACCTGTGGTAATTGCCCCAGTGGTGCCAGACCATTGGTTCCGAAGTCCATTAGATAGAGCGTGACATCTTTGGGACTGAACTTGCGAGCCAAGTCCATGGCCGCACTCTGCAGGAAGGTTGTCTTCCCCGTACCAGGACTTCCGTAGAGCAGGATATGCCCATCCTTGGACAGGTTGACAAAGACAGGCTCTTGCTTCTGTGCCTGCGGAATATCCGCCATTCCCAGAAGGACGGAGACAGGCTTCTTCTGCTCCCAGGCTTCCTGCGGCTGGATCGGTTCCAGTTCCTGTAGGGTCATCCGCTCTTTAAGCGGTGGCAGCCATGGCTGTGGTACCGGTGGGATCTGCTGGCTCTCTGTCAGCAGTTGGATCTGACTGACAATAGCCTCCAGCTCTGTCGGTACTTCCTTGATATCCTCGGCTAGGTCAAGACCTGACAGGTCTTGATTGAGCACTTCGTATTGGCCTAGGTCGTTAATCAGGTAGATGGTATGGTCTTCGATACCCAGCTCATCCTTATCCGGCTGGTAGTCTGCCCCTGACCAGGCTGACTGGAAGAGTTCATAGACTTCATTATTCCCGACCTGCAGATAGGCCCGTCCAGTCTGGGTGATCTCCGCCGCATCAGGCGTCTTAAGCATTTCCATCGAGTCCGTCCGGTCTGCTACCTTGAGCGCCAGCTTAAAGCGGGAGTTGGACCAGATCTGGTCATCCACCACCCCAGAGGGCTTCTGAGTGGCCAGGATCAAGTGGACCCCGAGAGAACGTCCGACCCGAGCGATGGATACCAGCTCCTTGATAAAGTCAGGCTGGTTGACCTTGAGCTCTGCGAACTCATCCGAGATGAGGAAGAGATGGGGCAGAGGTTCGGTTGCTTCCCCGTTTTTAAATTTCTTTTGATATTGGTTGATATGATTGACTTCAAACTCTCTGAAGAGCCGCTCCCGACGGTGAATCTCCGCATTGATGGAAGCCAGCGCCCGCATGGATTGGGCACCGTCCAAGTTGGTAATGGTTCCCAAGAGATGAGGCAGGTTTTTGAAGAGATTGGCCATTCCCCCACCCTTGTAGTCGATGAGCAGGAAGGCCACATCGTGCGGGTGGAAGTTGACGGCCAGACTCAAGATATAGGACTGGATAGTCTCCGACTTCCCAGATCCAGTTGTCCCGGCAATCAGCCCGTGCGGGCCGTGAGCTTTTTCATGCAGGTTGAGGTAGACCAGGTCTTCCTTACCCCGCAGGCCGATAGGCACTGCCAAGCTCTTATACGGCGCATTCTGTTGCCACTTTTGCAAGACTTGCAGGTCTGAGAAGGTCTCTGCCCCATACATCTCCATAAAAGTCACAGTATCAGGGATCGAGCTCTTGAGATTCTGTAAGTGATTGAGCGGCGCCAAGGTCCGAGCGATTCGCTCCTTGTCATAGCCTTCTGGGAAATGATCCAAGCGGAAGTCAATTTCTCTAAGGATTCCTTCTTCCATGACCAGCTGACCAGTGTTGCGGTCCTTGATATTGACAACCGTCTTAATATTCTCAGACAGAGAGCTCATCACATCCTGCACGAAAATTAGTGAGCAGCCCAGGTCAGTCGGATCCTCAGTAAAGAACTCCATGATGATATGGTCGAGAATCAGCTTTTCATCCGTGACCAAGACCACATAGTGAGGACTGTAGAGCGTCGTCTCTTGCCGGGTTGCTTCTTCCTTCTGTGCCTTGCGCAGTTTCAGGATCTGATTGAGACTGTTTAGGACCTGATCGTGCGTCCGCTGGTTATAGACAAAGCCACGGACGTTCAGCTCTTGTAGAGTCGCATGCGGCAGCCAGCGCAGCCAATCCCACTGATCGCGCTCCTCCTCTGGCATGATGGTAATCACCTGCACATCGTGGTAGGAGTGAAAGACCGCTAACTGCATGACCAAGAGCTGGAGCTGTTCTAGGACCAGATTGCGCGGACCGATATAGCCGACCGGTCCATGGCTGAGATTAGCCACGATAGGAAGGTCGGGGATTTTCTTATGCCGAGTGTAGAGAGCATAGCCCTCCTCTTCCAGCGCATCTTTCTTGCCGCTCCGCTCCTCTTGACCGTAGGTCAGCTTATAAGAGGTTGGCACCTGGCCAAGTCCCAAGCGATAGTAGAGAAAGTCAAAGTGCAGCGGTGTCTTCTCGTAGATGCGGTGGCTGTAGTCTGTCACCAGACCCGTTAATTCGTTAATGTTTGGGAAATGGTAAAGCATGCCATCACGCTGCTCACGTTCCAGCTTATTCAGCTCAATAGCCTTATCTTTTAGATAGAGGTGATAAAGATCGATGCGCTCTTTCTTGTCTTCCTTGAACTTCTTGCGGTTTTTGAAGAAACCTCGAACCGAAAAGATAGCACTGGCGATTGACATAGTAACTGTAACGAGGATATAAATCCCCCGCGGCTGAACTAGTGTAATCAGTACCGTCACCCCAACCATGAGAAGTGGCGGCACAATCAGTCTCAAGAGCTCATCATTGGGCTTTTGAGGTTCCTTGCTTGGCGGAGCAATCTGAATCTTGTCCTCTGAGCTCCGATAGATAATCCGCGGTGAGCGGTGATAGTCTGGATAGTCTGGATAAAAACCATGACGAGAAGCCCCCCGCAAGGTCAGGTTAGGGCTGACCGTAGCTGGACCAGTCACCCAGATTTCTTCTGGATAGACCTTGAGGCAGATACCCTCCAAGCTTAGCTCGTCACCTGCTTCCAGCTGGATTTGGTCTCCCGTCCACTCAATGTGATTGAGGTAGACTTGACCTCGCATCTTGGTCAAAAGCCAAGAATCATTCGTTCGCTTCAAGAGCAACTCCAAAGGCGCTTCCAAGCTGATGTCAGCCCCCTTCTGGTCGCTGATGAGCAACTCTTTTCTGTCCAGCAGGTCATAAACGGATGGTTCTGAATCAGATTGATAAAAGGTGAGATTACCCAAGGCCAAGCCGTCAGTTACGACACCCGTATCTTCCCCCATCTGATAAAAGACTTGCCCCTCAGCTAGCTGAAGCTGGATAGGAGTTTCCTGATGGGGCAGGTAAAGCTGAGCCTTCTCACTCGCTGCCAAGAGAACTTTCTTGTCCTCTGTCAGCTGTAGCTCATAGCGCAGATGGTCTGTATAGATGATGATTGTCTTGCTCATACTTACTCCTTCGCGCTACTGCTAGATGACGCTTCACTGCTGGAGGAAGAGCTTGTTCCTGATGAAGCACTTTCACTAGAAGCACCAGAGCTAGAATCGCCAGTCAGAAGCTCTTTACGGCTATCCCAGTATTTCTTATACTCGCTCTCCAAAGACTCAAGCTTACTCTCCCGATCCTTACCAGACAAGCTATCGTCCTCACGAACCTGTTTCATATGTTTTGTCAATGCATAAATGATTAAATCTGAGTCATTAATCCGTTTGGCTGTGTCCAAAGCATCTTCAAAATCATTACGTCCAACTTGAATCCAGTAATTGAGATACAAATCATCTGATTTTAGTGTGACATTGTTCAGGATGACCTTACGCTGATCATCGGAAAATTCTAGTCCCTGAATATACGAGTAGGCTAGTTCATATTTCTGTGTATTCGGCAGACTCTTAGGAGAGATGCCCTCCAGCTCATCGATGACCTTGCTGTAGTCCACTTTTATAAAGGCAGTGTCCGCCTGTAACAGCTTTTCCTTGAAAGGATTCTGTATGAAAATCAAATAAATCAAAGGAATGGTCAAAATCACAACAGCTGCTGTCAGCCAGATGGTCGCCAGTTTGAAAATCTTATGCTGGCGCTTGGAGACCAATGTCTGCTTCTCCGCTTCTTCTGCAGCCTTTTCCTGATAGGATTTCTCCAAAACAGCAACCG
This sequence comes from Streptococcus sanguinis SK49, assembly GCF_000212815.1. Taxonomy (GTDB): domain Bacteria; phylum Bacillota; class Bacilli; order Lactobacillales; family Streptococcaceae; genus Streptococcus; species Streptococcus sanguinis_C. The sequence continues at coordinate 26,565 of NZ_GL890985.1, forward strand.
CATCTTCCAGGCTGTCAGCCTCACGCAGCTCCACTAGGAAATCCGGCAGAGTTTCTAGCTCTAACGAGCCCTTGTAAAGCTCCATAAAGTCCAGATCTGCAAAGAGCGTCACCGCAAAGCACTTAGCCTGACGCAAAAAGTCCTCCCGAGAGATAGCCTGAGGTGTCATGATACCTGGAACACCACGGTAAGCAATCTTCGCCTGCGCATCCTTGGTAATAAAGAGATTGCTAGGATGCAGCAAAAAAGTCACCGGCAATTCCAATGCAGCTTCTAGGGCAAACACATTGAGAGCCAGACGAATCCGCTCAGAAATTGTACGCTTTTCAATCTCTTCTTTAGAAAGCCCTAAAGGCTCAATCTGATAGGTGAAGTAGACACTATCGTGGTCGGCCTTAGTCTCCTGCTCCAAGAAAAGCGGATGATGCAGGTCCAAAAGCAAGAGCTCCCGCAAATCCTGCGTTGCCACATCCGAGCGCTTCAGCGTTAGGCTCCAATTCTTGTCATTTTTTTCATAGATAAACTCTTGTTCAGCAAATACAAATTTTTCCTCAGTCACCTTAAATCTCCTCAATCTCTACTAAATCTCCCGTTGTGACTGGATAATCAGCCAAAACCTTGCCCTCATCCAGTATCAACCCCTTGTTAATAATCCGCAGCTGATACTTATGGCGCTTTCCTTCGATATTGAAAATCTGATCAATCTCCCGAATGAAGCGCCGGACCTCAATCCGCTTAGGAATGCGAATATCCACGTCCTTATCCCGCAAACGGAGGGTGATATTGATATGTCCTTCCATGTTATACTTCTCCCTTACTGATACGATAGCTGATAAAGACAGTCATACTGACCAAGAGTATGGCTGCTACAAAGTAGACTACTCCTGGCAGAAAATCATCCCAGCTGCTTTCTTCATCGCTTTTCAAACTCGTCTGCAGCTTGGACAATTTTTCCGTTCCCGGCTGAAAAAGCTCCTTGGAATGGTAAATATCCGTCGGCCCCTGTATAGCAGAAAACAGTTGTCCCGCTTCTGTGGCCAACTGTTTATTTTGATACTGCTTCATTTCCTGAATTTTTTCTTGATTCTCAGCAACGAAAAGAGACTTGGTGCCTTCCGATTGTGCTCCAAAGTTCAGTTCTTGCTCTTTTTCAATCCGCGAATTATCTATCTGCAGACGATTATCCTTTAGCTCATCTGCGGCGACAGCCGTCACCGCAAACGAACTTAGGAATAAGAATAAAAACAGAATTTTTTTCATACTCTTTTAAACTTCCTCAGTTTTTAATGTTCTAGTCTTGATAAAGATATTAGCTGCAACCAACAGAGCTAATACAATAACCATACTAAAGATAGCAAAGAAACCAGCGGTCTTACCGTCAAAGTAACCTGACAACATACCTTCCAAGAGTGACAGCACATTCAAGCTCTTGATAAAGGCAGGAAAACCTGTCAGACTGGCTGTCGTACCAATAGCATTGGATAGATATACAAAGCTGATAATCATGAAGAAAGCTAAGCCCATACCCAACACTCGCAAGTGTTTAAGAATCAAATATTGCCCTTGAATCAAGACAAAACTTGCAATCACAATCAGTAAAACCCAAGATGGCACATACTCTCTGCTAATATGAAGCTGAACACTTGAGACAATACCGATAACTAAGCCTACTGTCAAAGAAAGGAAAGCTAGAATGCCTACAGCTGTAATATCTGTATCTTGTAATTTATTCAGTTTAAAACGATCTTTAACCTTGCGCACAATATTTTGCGTTGCAAAAAGATAGGCCGTAAAGAGACTGACGATTTCCAATAAGAGAATCCAAGTAAATGGACGGTAAACATTGACAGTCGCTTTGACAGATGAAGAAGACTGAGCAACCGGATTAGATAGGAAATCCAACAACACTTCATTAGGAACACCGTTCTCATAGGCATTGTTAAGAACCTTTACAAAAGATTCCACAAAGTTACCATTGTCTTCCAATTCTTTATTAAATTGTCCCATCAAGCTTTCAGCATTCGCAGACAATTTCTCTGTCGTTCCCTGCGCATTTTCCAACTCTCGATTAAAGTTACTAAAAATCTGATTAACACTGTCGACCGCTTGGACATTCGTTTGTGAAGAAGCCTTAACACCTGAGGTAGAAGATAGCAAGGAAGTGAACTCTGAATTTAGAGATGACATGTCTGCATCTGTTTTTTGTAATGCTTTTGACGAGGTCTCTCGAGAAGTTGAGATATCTTTCAATTTCTGCTGTACATCTTTATACAAGGCTAGCTGTTTAGAAATTTCTTCTGTTAGAGTCTCATTGCTTTTCTCAATTTGCTCAAGGTTATTTTGCAAGTCTGGACCTAAATCTTCCAATTTCTTCAAAGCTGTATCTAATCGACCTTTAATACTTCCAGAAGGCTCTTGATTGTCTTTATTGTCCTTATCTTGAGTATCACTCTGAGTGATGCTTTCTTGATATTCACTCAAATTATTCTGAACAGCCTCAATTAAAAGGTTAGATAAAGCCTCAGACATATCTTCATTTTTAAGCTCGATGAAGTCATTGTACGTATCCATCGCATTCTTAGCTTTTTCATAGGAAGCAGAAATTTCCTGTACTTTGGCACCGTATAAAGCTGCAGCAGTCTGAGCAGCACTTACATCTACCGAAGTAGTAGCAACTGTGACACCATTCAATGAAATTCCAACGGAGCTGTTAACTGTTTTAGCTGCCTCCTCATTTTCAACACTAAAATGAATAGTAAAAGAACCATTCTCGACTAGCGTAATTTCTTGACCATCAGTTACAGATTTACCATCATAGGTAATTGAAGTGACTGTCATACCTGATGGAGCCTGAACAGAAACAGTAGCTTTCGTCCCCTCTTTCCCAGCCACTGGGCCACTAACCGCACTAGCTGCTTCATCAGCCTGAGATGCCAAGTAAACCAGTTCTGCTGCTGCATTACTTCTATTTTGAGTAAACTTGTCGGCAGCACTATTATCAAAATCATACGTAGATATAGAAAGACCAAATTTTAAATCACTTGGATAGCTACTTGGAACTTTTTCTATAGCATTGATTGCTTGATTTCTTAAATAAGTCTCATAGTTAGTTAAAGTATCTGAACCACCTTTTCCAAGCACAGTTTCTAAGGTGATTTGCGACTTGTCATTAACTCCATAGTAGCTTGTTAATTTCTTCTTAACAAAATTTGAAATATTTCCTTCGTGCTCAGCTAACTTTTCACGTTCAGCCTTCAAATTCTCAGATAAAGAAGCAATCTGTTTATTGACATCATCAGTAAGACTTGCATATGTTTTTAGTGTCTCAGGTTTAGTCTTATCAGAAGCACGCAACTGCTCACTCAAAGTTTTTTGCGTATCCTCCAAACTTGAATATAACTTCTGAGTCTCTTCATCCAAAAGTTGACGATCCATAGCAATCAATTGAGTCATGAACTCTTCGTAGCTTGTTTGATCACTAATCCGCTGCTTCAGAAGGCTATCAAAATTCTTTCCATAGGCTGCTTGAGAATTATCCAAATCATCAAAAGCCTTAGTATAGGTTTCTAAAGTGTTTTTCAGAGAGTTGTTAGCCTCAACAGAGGAAGAGGACATACTAACTAAGGTTGGAAAGATATTTTTAGAACCAATAGCAGATTCCAACAAATTGGTTCGATAATTCCCAATATTGGTTATTTGCACCTCTGAACTAGCTTGGACATTTTGCTGAGCTGTATATAGATTACTCAAAATGCTAACCATATACATATCAACAAGTTGACTATTTAAGTCAGCGATTATATCCTTAGCTAGATTATTAGCTTCTTTTTCAACCTGCATATTTCCAGCAGCATTTACCTTGTAAGAAACAGTTGTTTTATCGGCTTTGATAGCATTAACATCCAAAATTTTCTCTGAAAAATCACTTGGAATTGTCACGACAAGCTGATACTTACCATTTTCTAGTCCGGCATCCGCAGCACCACGAGTTACAATATACCAATTTTGTGAGTCATCACGCTCCAGATTTTTTACGTAGCTGGACCCCAAATTAAATTCCTTCTTATCAACCTTTACAGCCCGATCTTCATTAACGACCGCGACATTCAGTTTAGTTTTTTGATCTGTTTTAATCTTGCCATCTCTAGCGCTGCTTGTATTTTTTTGTACAGCGACATTCAGAGTAACCACGGACGCTAGCAGAGCAACGACTAAAACAACATTTCCTACATATTTAAGTAATTTTTTATTTCCCATAGATACTAAGTTCTTTTTCTTTTTTCTTCAATGTTATATAAAGGAGCACATAGTAAAGACACAGATAGCCCTAACAGTCTAATTCATATATTGATTCAGATTGTTAGAGCTTGCCTTAACATGATAGGGATCTTCTTCCAATCAATGAAAGAAGCCGCTTTTTTATTCTTTACAAAAATAGGAAGGCTCTCGCCTTCCTAAAGCCGTTATAACAAAATTAGTGAATTTGTGCAGCGATATCTTGGTCAGTTTGCTCAACGATGTCAGCAACTTTAACCAACTGAGCGTTAATATCTTGAAGCAATTGTGCAAATTCTTTGATTTTTGGAGATAATTCATTGAATTGTGCTTCAAAACTATCAAATGCAGAACCATCCCAGTTATCAGCAATAACTGCTTGTTCATTAGTCAAGTTATTAAGAACTTGAGTAACTTCCTCTGAACCTTGAGTGTACTTTTGTGCAGATGTGCGAAGTTCTTCTGGAGTTAATTTAATTTGTGCCATAGTTTTCTCCTTTAGCAAATTTATATAACGCATTTATTATAACAATAATTAGTCCATGTTTCAAGAGTTTTTTTATATTTTTTCTAAAAAATATTGTCACATTGTCAACCATCGATCGTGAACTTCTTTATAAATCAGCGTTTAATGCATGATTTATTGAGGCTTAAAACCCTAATTTTTCAAAAATAAGCTGATAGTTTTCTTGGATTTGGTCTAGGCTAACAGTAATCTCCTCACGATTATGATTATTCTTAACAGTCACCTGGCCACTTTCCACTTCGCTTTCACCCAAGGTGATAAGAGTTTTGGCTTTAAAGGTATCAGCCGACTTAAACTGAGCCTTGAGCTTGCGGTCCAGATAATCCCTTTCTGCCGCAAATCCTTGTGCGCGGAGAGCCTGCACTAACTCCAAAGCTCTGCCATTGGCACCAGGTCCTAAAACAGCTACATAAACATCCAGAGCGGTTTCAATCGGCAACTCTACTCCTTGCTTGTCAAGTACGAGAAGTAGGCGTTCTAAGCCCATACCAAAGCCAACACCTGGCGTCTCTGGACCACCAAAGTAAGCAACTAGCCCATCATAACGGCCACCGGCACAAATAGTCAGCTGACTGCCAGCCACCTCTGTCGTAAACTCGAAAATGGTGTGATTATAGTAGTCTAGCCCACGAACCATATTGGTATTGATGACATAAGGAATCTGTAAGGTCTCTAGCATAGAACGAACAGCCGCAAAATAGTTACTGCTCTCCTCATCCAGATAGTCCAGAATAGACGGAGCACCTTCTACAGCCGCCTTGTCCTCGGGCTCTTTAGAATCCAGCACGCGCAGCGGATTCTCCTCCAAGCGACGTTGGCTATCTGCTGATAGGCTAGCCTTCAATGGGGTCAGATAATCAATCAAGGCCTGACGGTAAGCAGCTCTGCTCTCAGGATTCCCTAGCGAGTTAAGCTCCAAGCTGACATTGGTAATGCCAATATCCTTGAAAAATTGAGCCGCCATGGCAATCATTTCTACATCTGTAGCAGGATTATTAGAGCCAAAACACTCTGCTCCAATCTGGTGAAACTCGCGCAGACGGCCAGCCTGAGGCCGCTCATAGCGGAACATAGAGCCCATATAATAGACTTTGACAGGCTTTTGCACTTCAGGAGCAAAAAGTTTATTCTCTACATAAGAACGCACCACGGGCGCTGTCCCTTCTGGACGCAGCGTAATATGGCGGTCGCCCTTGTCATAGAAGTCATACATTTCCTTGGTCACAATGTCTGTCGTATCCCCGACCGAGCGGCTGATGACTTCATAGTGCTCAAAAATTGGCGTGCGGATTTCACCGTAATTGTATTTTCTAAATGTCTTGCGGGCAAAGCCTTCTACATACTGCCACTTGGCTGATTCCTGAGGAAGAATGTCCTGAGTTCCTTTAGGTTTTTGTAATTTCATCTTCTGACCTCCGCCTTCTTTAGTACTTATATTCTATCATAAGTCCGCCATTTTGAGGAGGCCGAAAGGGATTTTTCGTTTGGAAGAACTAAATCCGTTTTCATGTTCCAAAATGGCTTGAAAAAAAGTCTGAATTGTGAGAAAATAAAAACAATTCAACTCAGATAGAAGGGGATAGCCATGAGAGACGATATCAAAATCAATGATCGAGCAGCTGCCATTCAGGATAAATTGGTGGAGAAGCTCGAGCGTATTTACGATCCGGATGTAGAGCTGGATGTCTATAACTTAGGGTTGATTTATGAAATTAACTTAGACGAAAATGGCCACTGCAAGGTTGTCATGACCTTTACCGATACAGCCTGTGATTGTGCTGAGAGTCTGCCCATCGCCATCATGGACTCTCTTAAGAAAATCGATGAGATTGAAAGTGCCTCTGTCGAGGTTACTTGGTCTCCTGCTTGGAAAATCACCCGTATCAGCCGTTTCGGCCGCATTGCTCTGGGAATCAGTCCTAGATAAGAAGGTACTTAGTTTATCTACATTTAAAATAAAAACACCAAACCCGCTAGAAAAACTAGCGGGTTCTTTTATCATATATAAGCTATTTTTTACCAGTTTCTTCCGGTTTCCAGAAGTCTGTAACTGCACCTTTAGCGGCAGAGGATACCATGTGAGCATATTTACCAAGTACCCCGCGACTATAAAGCGGTGGGATGGTCGTTTCTGCCTTGCGTTTCGCCAACTCTTCGTCAGAGACTGCCATGGAAATTTCCTTGGTATCTTGGTCAACCGTGACCATATCGCCTGTACGAAGATAGGCAATCGGGCCACCATCCTGAGCTTCCGGAGCAATGTGTCCAACAACCAAGCCATAAGTACCGCCTGAGAAGCGGCCGTCAGTTAGAAGGGCCACCTTGTCCCCTTGACCTTTCCCTACGATGATAGAAGAAAGTGACAGCATTTCTGGCATACCAGGGCCACCCTTTGGTCCAACGTAGCGAACTACAACCACATCGCCATCGACCACTTCATCGGCCAGTACCGCATCAATAGCGGCTTCTTCCGAGTCAAAGACCTTAGCTGGTCCAACGTGACGGCGGACTTTAACACCAGAAACCTTAGCAACAGCGCCGTCTGGAGCTAGATTACCATGCAAGATGATAAGCGGACCGTCTGCACGTTTTGGATTTTCAAGCGGCATAATGACCTTTTGACCTGGTGTCAGATCAGCAAATTCTGCTAGATTCTCTGCCACCGTCTTACCTGTACAAGTGATGCGATCACCATGCAGGAAGCCGTTCGCCAAGAGATATTTCATCACAGCCGGTACTCCACCAACCTCGTAAAGATCTTGGAAGACATACTGACCTGACGGTTTCAAATCAGCCAAATGAGGCACTTTCTCTTGAATGACATTAAAGTCATCTAGCGTCAGCTCAACATTGGCCGCGTGAGCCATGGCCAGTAAGTGCAGGGTAGCATTAGTAGAACCACCCAGAGCCATAGTCACTGTGATTGCATCTTCAAAGGCTTCACGTGTCAAAATATCAGACGGCTTCAGCCCCATTTTCAGCATTTTCACAACAGCACGACCAGCTGCTTCGATATCCTCTTGCTTGTCCTTGGACTCAGCAGGGTGAGAAGAGGAGCCTGGCAGGCTCATACCCAGAACTTCAATAGCCGTCGCCATAGTATTGGCCGTGTACATACCGCCACAGCCACCAGGTCCAGGACATGCATTACACTCGATGCGGCGCACTTCCTCAGCTGTCAAGTCGCCATGATTCCATTTTCCGATTCCTTCAAAGACAGAAACCAAGTCAATGTCCTTGCCGTCCAGATTCCCCGGCGCAATCGTTCCGCCGTAGGCAAAGATAGCAGGAATATCCATGTTAGCAATGGCAATCATGGAGCCTGGCATATTTTTATCACAGCCCCCGATGGCTACAAAGGCATCCACATTATGCCCGCCCATGGCAGCCTCGATGGAGTCTGCGATGATATCGCGTGAGGTTAGAGAGAAGCGCATGCCCGGCGTTCCCATGGCAATCCCGTCCGCAACCGTAATAGTCCCATACTGGACAGGCCAAGCTCCCTCTGCTTTGATGCCTTCCTTGGCCAGCTTGCCCAAGTCATGCAAATGGATGTTACAGGGTGTATTTTCCGCCCAAGTGGAAATCACCCCAACAATAGGCGTTTCAAAATCTTTATCAGTCATCCCCGTCGCGCGAAGCATGGCACGGTTAGGAGATTTAACCATACTGTCATAAATCTTACTTCTGTGACGAATATCCTTATCTGTCATAGCTTTCCCTTTCATTGCAGTAATCTTTGTGCTTTATTATACCACACTTAGGCTGTATTTTACAGAGGAAAATTTTAAAATTTTCAGAATTTTTCAAAAAATGAATTTTCCTCAAAAATCCTAAGCAATTAAAGCCTATTAGCTTAATTCCTTAAATAAACAAGTTCTCCTTAAAATATAGTAAAAATCTAAAAAGTGCGAACTAATTTACCTCCACGAATATCCAACACAATCACCTCAGAAATACCGCCTCTAGCGCTACCAGAACGCTCTCTCAAATCATAGCCTACTAGGTAATAACCATCCCAAAATTGACTGTAGTCTAACTTTTTAAGCTTTTGAAAAAAGACTCCGGGGTACTTATCTCTAGCTTTCTCATCATCATACAAATCATCAACTAATAGCTCATAGTTCACTCGAAGCTGCAGAGTATGTTTTTGCAGATAAGACTCAACATCAACATTATAATAACCATTGAGAGGCAAGCCTTTCTGCCTGTTCTTTTGGAAATCCTGAACTAGCTCTGCTTGCCCAGCATCTAGCATTTCTGAGGTTATTTGTCCGTCATCCTGATGAAGCACTTCCATTGTTTCACCTGAAATTTCTTTTAAAGTCAGATCCTCATCTTCTAGCTTTTTGAAGACCGACTTCATTTTCTTAAACTGATTCTGAACATAAGGCTGCTGCCACATGGCTTCCAACTGAATGCTATCATCTAAGCCTGTCTCAGTTTCCTCAGGTACGGGACTTAATCTTGAAGCTTCGTATTGCTTGGTTGTCGGATCATAATCCACGCTATCTGAGAAGGTCAAAAGTCTTCCATCAATCTTTTCTTTATAGCTAAAGTCCATGGTCTCCCCATAACCTGCCGGTCTATCGTAGTTTTTGACTGTCACTTTCCCCTTGTATCCCATTCTTTGGAAATCCATAGTCAAATGCTTTTCCACATCTTTCATAGTTTGATAATCACGAAAACTTTTCACTCCCCAAAAGATTAAAACAATACACATGATTCCCAGCCAGAATAGACCAAGTAATTTTAATGCTGCTTTCATAGTCCGCCTCCTTTGTTCTTATTATAGCATACGGAAAAACGGGTTTCTTTTAAAAACCTAAGCAGAAAAGATTTAAAAAAATCTGTCAAGTAACTTTACTTTACAAAAAAGTTTTGTTATACTGTTAAAGTTGATGAAAATCATCAAATTGAATCGAATTCATAAACTAAAAGGAGAAACAAACAATGGCAGTACCTGCACGTCGCACTTCTAAAGCGAAGAAAAACAAACGCCGCACTCACTACAAAGTGACAGCTCCAACTGTAACTTTTGACGAAACTACTGGTGATTACTCACGCTCTCACCGTGTATCCCTTAAAGGATACTACAAGGGCCGTAAGATTGCCAAAGCTGCTGCAGCAGAATAATAGAAGGGAGCTACCATGCGCGTAAATATCACACTTGAACACAAAGAATCTGGTGAACGCTTGTACCTCACTTCTAAAAACAAGCGCAACACACCAGACCGTCTTCAATTGAAGAAATACTCACCAAAACTTCGCAAGCACGTTGTGTTTACAGAAGTTAAGTAAGGGTTTCAGTACACGTCAATAGACGTCAAAATATTGATTTTAAGCGATTTTTGATTTTTTGAAACTCATTATATCGCACTACAAATCAATAAAAACTCTACCTTTTACTCTACCTTTTTTAGATAAATATATCATCTGGATATTGAAGTTAAGCCCTGCTATCATTTCGATGGCAGGGCTTTTTAATATTTGGTACACTAACTTCTTATCTATATTTTGGTGGATTTTAAGTTGACATCTACAAAGTTTAATGTTAGAATACATTCAAAAATATATTTGAATGAGGTATTTTATGATTCAAAATGTTGTTACTTCAATAATCCTGTATTCTGGGACAGCCGTAGACTTACTTATTATCCTAATGTTATTTTTTGCCAAAAGAAAAAGCAGAAAAGACATCATTAACATCTATTTAGGACAATTTCTAGGCTCTGTTAGTCTAATATTCCTAAGTTTGCTTTTTGCATTTGTCTTAAATTATATTCCTAGTAAAGAGATTTTAGGTTTACTCGGTTTGATTCCAATTTTCCTAGGCCTAAAAGTTTTGCTTTTAGGAGATTCTGATGGAGAAGCTATTGCAAAAGATGGTTTGCGAAAAGACAATAAAAACCTGATTTTTCTAGTCGCTATGATTACTTTTGCAAGTTGTGGCGCTGACAATATTGGTGTCTTTGTCCCATATTTTACCACCTTAAATTTAGCGAATTTGATAGTGACTTTACTTACTTTTCTAGTCATGATTTATCTCTTGGTTTTTTCTGCACAAAAATTAGCACAAGTCCCTTCTGTTGGAGAAACTTTGGAAAAATATAGCAGATGGTTTATTGCCGTTGTCTATTTAGGATTGGGGATGTATATCCTGATTGAAAACAACAGCTTTGACATGCTAAGGACTGTGTTCGACTAGGAGAAAAAATTATGAAAAAAGATAGTATCTGTCAAGTGGATGTTATAAATCAACAAAATGTTACAACCGCAACGAACTACCTTGAAAAGGAAAAAGTCCAAAAATCACTTCGCATTTTATCAAAATTTACCGATAATAAACAGATAAATATCATCTTTTATCTCCTTGCCGTCGAAGAACTCTGTGTCTGCGATATAGCCTGTTTATTAAATCTCAGTATGGCATCTGCCTCCCACCATCTTCGTAAACTAGCCAATCAAAACATCTTGGACACTAGAAGAGAGGGGAAAATTATATATTATTTTATAAAAGATGAGGAAATCAGAGATTTTTTTAATCAACTAGGATAACAACTATTTCTACTACTTTCTACTTTTCCATGATTATAGGGGGATTATATATGAAATTTTTTGAAGAAAATTATTCACAAGAAATACCTACTCGTATCAAAAATTTAAGAAAAAAATACAATATTACACAAAGCGAACTAGGCAATGCAGGTCAAGTTAGTCAAGTTGAAAGTGGTAAGCGACCAATTACGAGTTCGATGTTAGTTTATTTAAATGCTCTAACCGCTTCGAGCTATACGTATATCGTTTTTGGAGAGTTAGATGAGTTTATTGAGAATCTGTTTCATTATTTTTTCAGTTCTATTTTATATAGAGATTTAGAGGCTGTAGATGAAAAACTATATTCTTTCATGAGTGATGATTTAATTTCAATCCAATCAAGTTGTCTAAGTATTGCCAAGACATTTGCAAATTTCAATATTCAAAGAAAAAGATTTATGATTTCTACTGAAACTGAAATGGATACTTTTCACAAGAAAGATGACATTGACGTATGGGTTGGTGGAAAAAGTTATAACCCCGCTAGAAGTTTTAGAACCCGTACCATCAATGAATTGACTGTCATTGATTTTGAAGAAATGTTTGATATTCTTTGGTTGATGTTAGGGGATAATTTAATTAAATCATTTGAAGTTAATGTCTGTGGTATCCTATTTGAATTAGGCGGAAATGACATACCCTCAACATTTAGGCAAGAAAACATTGATCCTCTCATCAATAAATGGTGGTATGATAATGTTTCGACAGAAATTATCCCTAATCTAATAAAAAAACTCAAAGAAAATCCCTTGTTTAATATCGGATTTATGGTAAATGATATATTAGAAAGAATGTATAAAGAGAATATTCCAAAATCTTACCTTACATCCGTCCCATTAGTTATTTCTCAAAAAGGAAGAACAACCTATTCGTTTAGTATGACTGGTGGTCAACAAATAGATGGAGTGAAATTCACACAGATATATGAGGACTATATGAAATTACTCAGTCAAGGTAAGGATATCGCAGAGTTATATCAAAAATATTCTAAAGAAGAGTTGGCAAATCTAGGCATTAATATTTATCAATCCAATGATATAGAAAGGACTGAGGAAAGAACTTTTGATGAAATTATCAGTTGGGTTTCCAACCCTTATGCAACAAGACCAATTCAAGAAAGGCACACTATTCAATTAGAGCCAACAAGATTTTCACTAGAGGATAAGAAAAGAATTGAAGAAGCTGCAGCTCAAGGACTAAGCGAAATCGACCTTATTGATTTAGTTGACCTATATGATATTAATTTAGACAATACAAGCGTCAATCGCCATATTGTGGGGTTATTGACTAATAACACCCAAGTAACATACTATTTCCAAGAACAATTAAATAAGGAGTTGCTGTCAATGGCTCACGCTTTAGATAACGTACAACAGGCCTTTATTAAATTATTAAGTGAAGAGGAGATACGAAAATTTGCTCTTTAAAGACTAGGTGAATCGCCTAGTCTTTTTTTGCGCCTCGTTTTACAAATTAGTCTATTGAAGTAAAAAAAGAAGTAAAAAATAAAAGAACATTACGCCTTATACTGAATATATCAAGAAAAACTCTTGATATAAATTTTAATAGTCCAAATTGATGGCCATCAAAGGACAGATTGAAACAAATATGATGACATGACGATAAAGGTCATGTCTTGCATAGAATTGTTTCGCTGTTTCTTTGTTGTGCCTTTTGGTATACTCAGCGTTCAATATTTGCTCATTTTGTTTCCTTCTGTCCAAAGGACAGAAAGGAGCTCATCATTATGAGTAATAAAGTACAAGAACGTCGTGAGCGTAAAATCAAAGAAGCTATTAAAGCTAAAAATTGGGATGAAGTAACTCGTTTGCTTCAACAAGAACAAAGTAACGCAGAACGTCGTGACCGATACCACAATAGACGAATCAAAGACGAAACAATAGCTAGCAAAAATGCCAAAAAGTCTGTACGTTATGATGTCATTGCAAGTTCTGATTTGAATCCCGAAGAAGCTTTAATCCTAGAGGAGTTAAGACAAGCTATTCGTGAAGCTAAAGCATCCCTATCAGAAATTGACAGTAAGATTGTTGAAATGATAGCGGAACAAGGTTCAAGCTATAAAGAAACGGCTCGCTATATCACTGAACATTATAAGAAAATGAGTGATGTAACTGTCAAATCTCATTATTCTAAAGCGCTTGAAAAATTAGCTTCTTTATTAGAAGACTATCGCTAATACCTTAAATCCAGTGCTAAGAGGCGCTGGATTTTTTGTTAAAAAAATTAAAAATTCAACAAATAACTTTGCGTTTAACTGTCTCATTCTCCTTAGTAATAAGGAGGTGGTATACAACTAAAACAACTATGTCCAGCTCACGACCAAAACCGAGCAAGTCGCATTCGTATTATTTCTCAATAATAAAGGAGGAACAGCCCCATGGCATTCAAAATGAAAACCACAAAAGGTGGTTATACAACTACATTGGCTGATAAAATTATCAGTCAAAAACAACCGATTTACTCACTCAGTACCGAACTTGAACCACAACAACGGTTTGAAGAAGGAAAACCAACTGGCGAAATCGTAGCCTATAAAGCATGGTTTGTACAGGAAGGGCAAGACCCTTTCCAAGTAAAATTTGAAGATTCGATTGAGCTTCCAGCTTTTCAATCCATGATTCAATTTGACACCCTACAAGCCTGCGAAGTCAAATATAACGTTTACTTCAAAGCAAATGGTATCAAGGAGGTTCGATAATGACTTCACAATCTCGTGATGTGCTGAACCAATCTTTCCTGCAATCTTACCTGCTCCAGAGCCTAAACATGGCTCTGGGGGCTTTAATGCAGGGGGAAACCAGCTATACTAATTCTTTTAACGTCATTATTCAAGAAGACGGCTTTGTCTTTGTCCCTCGCCTGCCGTGCGCCTATATCCTCGATGACGACTTGTACAAGAAAATATTTCTGATTGCCAATGCTTCACTTTACCCACAATATACGCTTCTAAAACAAAATGCTACCTACTTTGTCCCCCTAGAAACAGATGATTTACACATTCAACGTGGCTTATTCTTCCCTTGGAAAAAAGGAATTTCAGAACGGTTGGCAATTCCCGATTTGGATAAGTTTTCAGCCAGCTTAACACATGGGAAAATCCCTGTCATGAAGCACTTTGAACTCAATTTAGATAGGGTCAATCACTGGGCTATTGCTGGAAATTCAGGTTCTGGGAAATCGTACGCTCTCACTTACTTCTTGAGTGTACTGAAGCATATGTCTGACTTGATTATCATTGACCCTAAATTTGATACACCAAGTCGATGGGCAAGGGAAAATCACATTGCGGTTATCCACCCTGTTGAAAACCGTTCAAAATCAGATTTTGTCTCACAGGTTAATGAACAATTAAGCCAGTGTGCAACTCTCATTCAGAAACGACAAGCTATCTTATATGATAATCCCAATCATCAATTTGCCCATCTAACTATTGTTATTGACGAAGTCCTAGCTTTATCCGAGGGAGTCAATAAGAGTATCAAAGAAGCCTTTTTCTCCTTACTCTCACAGATTGCCTTGTTAGGACGTGCTACAAAAATCCATCTGTTTTTAGTAAGCCAGCGTTTTGACCACAATACCATTCCTATATCGGTGAGGGAACAGCTAAACGTATTGTTACAAATTGGAAATATCAATCAGAAAACTACTCAATTTTTATTTCCAGACCTAGACCCAGAGGGGATTGTCATTCCAACAGGACATGGGACAGGTATCATTCAAGTTATAGACAATGAACACCCTTATCAAGTTCTACCCTTACTCTGTCCAACCTACTACACTAAACGAGGTATTCTATGACCAATAAAACCTACTTTATGAGAAGTTTTAATCTCATACTATATTTATTTCTATTTGCACCTATCTGTTCTGCATTTGGATGGTTATTCAATTATCTTTCCGTTCAACTAACAAATATCACGTTTGTCAATTTAGATACGGTCAAAAGTATTACGGATATCATTAGTTCCGTTTGTCATGGATTTGCACTTATTTCTCTTCTACTTGCCTTATTTTTGGTTGGATTAGAAATAATACAACGGTTGAAAACAGATAGTCTTTGGAACTATATCCAATCTGTCTATCACACTTTTCTGTTGCGACACTTCCTGTTTCAGCGTGAACGAGTACAGAAGATAAGCAATCTTGAACATCAGACGGTTACTACTATCAACCCAATCCATAACGGATTTAACCGAGCTGTTCGTAAGTGTATCGTAGATATACGAAAAGATACCATCACTATTTTTCTAAAAGTCCCTAGAGACCAACAAGGGCAAAAAATTCTAAAAGAGATGGAAGCACAATTAAAAGAAGAAATCGTCAGCCAACACGCAGACTATTATTTCTCCTCTCCTATTCGAGTTCGTAACCAATTGTGGTTCACTGGACAAAAACGTTAATCCCTTGGGGCTGTGGCTTGCGTTAAGCAAAAGCCAGACAGCCCCTTTTTATATTCTTTTCTATCATGACCTATTGGGGTGACTACGACCCCCAATAGGTCAATAATCAATAATCACAAAAAATTCAATTTTTTCAAAAAAACTTTGCATACGACCTGTCATTTCTCCTTAGTAATAGAACCCAAAAGAAATGAGGTAACTGCCTATGGCAAAAGAACAGCGCTC
Source organism: Streptococcus sanguinis SK49 (assembly GCF_000212815.1). Taxonomy (GTDB): domain Bacteria; phylum Bacillota; class Bacilli; order Lactobacillales; family Streptococcaceae; genus Streptococcus; species Streptococcus sanguinis_C. Next base: position 42,609 of record NZ_GL890985.1, read on the forward strand.
AACCAAATGGACTTTTCTCTTCTACGAGGAAAGCGCACCAGAGAACTACTTGAATATATTAGAGGAACTCCATATTCCGTTTATTCTTAGTCCTTGGCACGATAAGGACGTTAATAGACAGACGGGAGAGTTCAAGAAATCGCACAAACACGGTGCTTTCTTCTTTGATTCACTGAAAAGCTATTCACAAGTATCAAATATCATCAGTGACAAACTAAACGGTCCAGCACATGTGGAGGTAGTTATGTCTCCCACTGGTTTATTTGACTACTTTACCCATGCGGAAAATCCAGATAAGACCCCCTACAACATTGAGGATATTGAAGTCGGTTGCGGCTTTAATTTAGAAAAATTCTTGATGGAGATGAACTCCTCGGATTTTATACATGAAGTAGTTGATATTATCGAAGAGAACGACTTTACCGAATTTGAAGAATTGGTCTGGTATGCCCGAGCAAACAATACCAATTTATTAGGGCTTATCATTGAACGTACATATTTCTTCGCCAAATACCTAGATTCACGAAGATACAATCCTAATCGACTCTATAATTCAAACACAGAGGAGAAAGAGAATAATGAATAACGAAAAATTAGAACAAATTGAACAATTATTGCAAACACTTATCAAACTCATTCAAATCAAAGAACAGAACATACCACTAAAGATAATACAACAGCGAGAATTGCTAAAACAGCTAAATATCTCCCCAAACACACTAAAAACTTGGGAACAAAAAGGATTAAAAAGATTAGAACCTCCTATAGAGGGAACTCGAACCGTCTTCTATCTACTAGATGATATTATCAACTTTTTACAATCCTAATTCTGAAAATTTGTGCTAAAATAGTTTTATCTAAAAGAAAGAGTGGTAACTATTTTAGCCTACTTCAATATCCATGAAGAAAGGCAAATATGGAAACTGAAACAATTATTCATAATGGCAAAAAAGTCATTAAAAAAATCAAAAAAGATAGGTCCATCTCATACACTTTGAAGGGGACATTTCTGGGAAAAGATATCAAAACTGGTAAGCAAGTCACTACTACCATTACAGCCAAGACACTAAAACAGTTAGATAGAGCAATCATTCAAGCACGACTAGAATTTGAAAAAAATGGCTCAACACGAGAAAAAGTTATCGTCATTGATACACTGGAAGATTTAGCTGAAGAATGGTTTAAATCATATAAAACCTGGGTTAACTCGCATAATACTCTGAACAGAGTAAGAGGTTATCTTGATAATTATATTATCCCTAAATTTGGAGATTACAAACCAGATAAAATTGAATCTGCGGATATCCAGCTTTGGTTAAACGATTTGGCAAAGAAATCAAAAGAGTCCATTGAATCTGGTATAAAGCGTGCTGATAAAGGTAGTGCTAAAGATTTTGGTGCTGTTATCCATAAGTTGAAAGATATTTTTGACTATGGAATTACAAACTATGGACTAATCACTAATCCTGTTAGCACTGTTAAGATACCACCTAAGCCAAAATCAAATAAGCAACGCATCATGGTATTACATGATGATGGTCTTGTAATATGGCTTAATTATCTTGAAAGTTTAGATAACAATAGAGCCAATCGTAGATTTAAGTTAATTTGTAATACTCTATTAGCCTCCGCTTTGCGAATAAATGAATTACTTGCATTGACGATTGATGACCTAGATTTTGAAAATTCTTCTATTAACGTCAGTAAAACATTGATGTGGAAAACCGCAAATAAAAAAGATGGGACAAAAGGGGAAGTTATCTGTAAAGCTACACCAAAAACTGATGCAGGAAATCGCTCTGTCCCTGTCCCTCCCCCCATAATAGAAAAACTCAGAGATTTCCACCACGAAATGAACAAGTATCTTGAATTGCACAACAGACATAGAACAAAACTGATTTTCCCTACAATCTATGGGAACTATATGTGTGACAGAAACGAGAGAACAACTCTTAAGAAAAGGTTAGTAGGTCTTGGATTACCAAACTATGGTTTCCATTTATTCCGACATACTCATGCTTCAATGCTACTTAATGCTGGAACAAATTGGAAAGAACTCCAAGTCAGAATGGGACATAAATCCATTTCAACTACAATGGATACTTACGCTGAATTAGCACCACAACGAAAGTTAGAAGCTGTGGGGATTTATCTTGAAAAGATTGCTGAGCTAACGCAATAACTACTCTACCATTCACTCTACCTTTTATTATGTAGCATTCTAGAAACATTGATGTACCAACGTTTCTAACAGCTAAAATAGAAATTATTTAACTCTTACAGAAGTGAAGTAATTTATATAAGAAAAATCCTTTGAAATCAACGTTTCAAAGGATTTTTCTTTTGGCTTCAATTCCTAACTAATCAACGAACTTAATACTAGGTCTCGAAAAGAATTATGCCTCCTCTTTCTGTCTGAGTTCAAAGAGGTCTTCTACTTTCAAATTAAAAACTTGAGCAATTTTGAGAGCCATTTCCAGCGAAGGATTGTAGCGGTTATTTTCCAAATGCAGAATTGTCTCGCGCCGCATGCCGATGCGGTCGGCTAGCTCCTGCTGGGTCATACCTATGGATTCGCGAACGGATTTTAGATTGGTGATAATCTTGCTTTCTTTAGCCATGGTTATCCTCTCCGTTCTAAGATAAGATAGACAATTGCAAAGATGCAAATCAAGGCAGCTATGCTAATAAAAATCTGACCTATGTAAAGAGTGAAAGAACCCATGTACCCAATGATAACTGCTAGGATCATCAGTGCGCCTAGTATAAAAACAAACATCAAGCTAGCTGCCTTAGCTAGATTCGCATAGAAGCGTTCGTCTGGAGTTTCCTTGACATTTTTCAAAGAGAAAAAACCAAATACAATCACTTCAATAACGAGGCCAACTCCCAAAATCCATTCTTTAATGCCAGATCTTACGCTTGGGGTCGCAACCCAAATCCCTACTGTATAAAAAATGGTTGCTGCAAACAGAAGCATCGTGTACAGCTTAGCAGACAAGTCAAAAATAGTCTTTCCCTTACCTTTCTGACTCTTAGATGGCCATGGTTTCATGTGTAGCCAGCCCCAAATAGCTACAATCTGACCTAGCACTGAAATACCAGCAATAACTAACTTGGGTCCCCAACTAAGATTAGAACCAAATAAAACAGTAAAATCAATAAAGAGAGCTGCGGCAATCATCGCAATGAGACCACCCGTTTTTTGACTATTTTTCATGATAGACTCCTTTCCTAGTGTTAGAAATATTTAACACCCTTTATGTTATAAATATATCACATAGCGATTTAGAAATCAAGGATTTATGAGTTGAGGTTCAAATTATTTTTAAAAGATTCTATAAAAAAACAGCCTCAGAAACTATTGAGACTGTTTTTTAATTACTGACACAATGTTTATCATGTTCTTCCAAGCTGCTATCCGTCTGGATAGTGATTTTGGTGATACCATAGGCTTGCAGTTCTTGACGCAGAATAGTTTGGGTCTCGGCCAGCAGATCTGGATTTTCAAGACAGATATGGATCATGGCAAATTTTTCTAAACCGTCTGTGGTCCAGACATTGAGCTGGGTAATAGCCTGAACGTTTTCAACTGCCAGAATTTCCTGATAAAGCTGACTCAGATCAATATCGCTTGGGATGTGATCCAGAAAAATCTTGATGTTTTCCCAAAACTTAGGCAGGGCCTTGCTGAGAATGAAGCCCGCAATAAGCAGGGAGAGCAGTGGGTCAAGAAAATACCAGTCAGTAAAGCGCAACACGATAGAGACCAGAATAACAGCCACCCAACCCAGAATGTCCTCTAAGAAATGGAGACTGAGAATAGACTCATTGTGACTGTGTCCATGACCATGGCCGACTACCTTACTGGCTGCTAGATTGACTATAATGGCAAAGATACCCAGCACCAGCATGCCGTCATAATTGACCTTTTCAGGCGCAAAGACCTTGGGTACGTTTTCGATAATCACCAAGGTTGAGCCGACCAGCAAGATGACCGAGGTCAACAGGGCTCCCAAAAGGCTGTAGCGCTTGTAGCCCAGAGTGTATTTCTTGTCTTCTTTTTTATTAGAAATTTTTTCAAAAAGGGTAGAAAGTCCGATAGCTATCGCGTCTCCTGTATCGTGCACGGCATCGGCTAGTACAGCGCTGGAATTGAACATGAAGCCAAAGATAAACTCAAGAATGGCAAAGGAAAAGTTTAACAGAAAGGCAATAGTCATATTTTTACTAGATTTCACAGCAGCCTCCTTTCAGTTTGGCTAAATTTATAGTATAATGTAATCAAAACGGAACACCTTGTTCAGTTTTCTTCATCTTTATTATCCCTTATTCTCAGAAAGGAAACAAGAAGCAATTGAGGGGCTTTGTCTGTTACTGAACAATCCTGCTCTTTTGTTCCGAAACGCTATGGACAGACGAGTCAAGAAATCACGCGCAGCTATTTACCAAGCTTTTATCAGCCTGCTGCATCAAAAAAGCTATGAAAGCATCACCGTGCAAGAAATCATCGACCTGGCAGACGTTGGCCGGTCGACTTTTTATGCCCATTTCGATACCAAGGAAGCCTTGCTAGAGGAGGTTTGCCAAGACCTCTTTCAGCATACCTTTCTTGAACGCGACGACGGCAAGGATCTCTTTGAAGCAACCGCCCATATTTTCAAGCATTTCCAAAAGAATCAGGACAAGATTGCGACCTTGCTGCTATCGAAAAATATCTATTTCACCAATCGCCTAAAGATTGAGCTGGAAAACTATCTCTTTCCGATGATTCAGGAACAGCTTCTGCAGAAAAAATCTCAGCTGCCAGAGCCCTTTCTGAGAAATTATGTGACTTCTACCTTTGTGGAGACGGTCAGCTGGTGGCTCCAGCAGAAGAAAACATTGCCAGAAACAGTTATCAGCCAGTATTTTCTGGATTTGATGGACTGATTTTATTTTGATATTTATATAGGAGGAAACTTTACTTTATGAAAAAGAAACATTCAAAATTTTTGCTTCCAGGTATTCTGATGGTGGGGGTTGTCCTACGGGCGCCTTTTGCAGTGCTACCTGTTGTGCTGGGCGATATTGCTAAGGGGCTGCAAGTTCCCGTCAACTCTCTAGGACTACTGACTAGCCTGCCCTTGATTATGTTCGCTCTCTGCTCTGCCTTTTCCCCACGCCTGGCTCAAAAAGTCGGCTTGGAAAAGCTCTTTACCATAGCCATTATTGTGCTGACTCTGGGCTCTTTTATTCGTATCTTTAACCTGCCTCTACTCTATGCAGGTACAATCATGCTAGGGGCCGCCATCGCTGTCTTAAATGTGCTCCTGCCTAATGTCATTCAGGCCAATCAGCCAGAAAAAATTGGATTTTTAACCACGCTTTATATCACTTCTATGGGACTAGCCATCTCAATCATGTCTCCCTTGGCTGCGCCTATTGTCCGCTTAGCTGGCTGGAAAGGACTGATTCTCGCCCTGACTCTCATCTGCATACTGGCCTGCTTAATCTGGCTGCCTAACAGTCGGCATAATCACCAACTGACTAGCAAAAGCCGCGAGCAGCAAATGGGGGCTCTGCTAAAAAATCCTAGAGTATGGGCTCTGATTGTTTTCGGTGGCCTGCAGTCCTTACTCTTTTATACGGCTATCACTTGGCTGCCGACTCTTGGTCAGTTGGCAGGACTTTCCAATGATGCTACTGGTTTCTTGGCCTCTGTCTTTTCCTTTATCAGTCTTCCTCTGGCTATGACGATACCTAGTCTGACAACGCGTCTATCCGCTAAAAAACGCTTAAGAATGATTGCTCTCTTTTCTGCAACTGGTATGGTTGGTCTGGGTATGCTGCTGGGCAGGACAGATTCCTTTGTCTACTGGCTCATCCTCAACTTGCTAATCGGCATGTCTGTCAGCGCCCTCTTCCCCTACCTCATGGTCACTTTCTCGCTGAAAACCAGTACTCCTGAGCAAACCGCTCAGCTATCTGGCTTGGCCCAGACTGGTGGCTATATTCTGGCCGCCTTTGGACCAAGCCTCTTTGGATACAGCTTTGATTTATTCCATTCCTGGACTCCAGCTATCCTCATTCTCATTGGTCTGGCTGCCATCGTGACACTAACACTCTTTTACATTGAGAAGTTTGACAAGATATAATATAGAGGAAAAAACGCTTAGAAATCCTAAGCGTTTTTGCAATAGTTGAGGCACTTTTCCAGGTCCACATCCCGCTCTAAGTGCTCTGGTGTCCAAGGAATCAGGATATCCGGTTCAACTCCCTTATCATTCATGCCTTTTCCTTGATCAATCCTAGTGTCACGTGAAGTGGGGAACAGGAGCTCATAGTCACCAAAATCCTTCACGCAGCAATTGGAATAATCTAAAATTCCCATAGTCGGACGCCCTAGGACCGTAACCTTGGGCATCTTTTTCATAGTATCAACAAAATTATCACCTGAAGACCCACAGGTAACATCTGCTAGCACAAAGACTTTTTCAGGTCGAGCTAGGCCTAGAACGTCTGGTAGAAAGTTCTGCTCACTGTCTTCATCGCCATAAAGGACATACCCTTTTCCCCGATTTTCTTCTAATTCTTTTAGAAATTCTTTGAGAATCTGGTGAGTTTCTGCTGACAAGTTTGGATCTTCTAGGATATTTTGCATCAGTTGCTGGCGCAAATCAACATTTCTATCGGTATAGAGAATCTCCATCCCATCATCGTTTGGCAAATCTAAGTCTCTGAAGGCCTTTCCCTGAGGAAGAGTATATTTGAAAAGTGGATAATAAAGCGAGTCCGTCCCACCATAATTGACTCGAACATCAATGATTAAATACTTGGCCTGCTCAATAGCTGCTTGGCTGTCTGCATATAGCTGACTGATAGCAGCCTCATCCGTAAAATCTTCTAACTTGAGATAAACGATGTCCTCAGAAAGATTGCGCCATTCAAACTGCAGTGGCTTCTTTGGCTGAGCGGTTGGCTGAACATGCAGTTGCTCTTTCTTGTCATTGCGTACTACTGTAACTTCTCCGGCATGCCCAACAAAGTAAGCCCACTCCTTGTGCTGTCGCTCTGGTGTGGAACTGACAAAATAATCCTTGTGCTCTTGATACACCTGAGGCAAGGCTTTTCCATCTAAGGCTAGAATCTGGTCTCCACGTTTCAGCCCCGTGTCACTATTTGCCTGTAGGACGTAGAGGCAGTCTTGGTAGTATCTCAGTTAAAAGCCGGGCGGTTGCGTTTCCTTAAGCCCAAACCAAACATGAGACAAAATCCTAAAACTGGCTATATAACAATGCATCTGGTAAAGAAAGTCCTCTTGGCTCATCTGGTCTGTGATACGCGCTCGATATTCTTCAGGATTTGCACCCATGATGTCTTTCTTTGTAGAAGAATCCTCTCGCATAATTTCTACGACTTGCTCAAAAATCTCTGTTTTCTTCATCTTTTACTCCTTATTCCATGTGTACTCATCATCCAGCAGGCCTCGCTTAGGCATTTTTGAGACATGACGATTGCCGGTCACATAAAAGCCCAAAGGCTCCTCTCGCCAAGCATCTGTGCAGGTCACGCCAATCCGCGGACGACTGGCAATCTGATTCGGAGTCAAGTCATGGGCTAATTGCAGACTGGAGGTCGCTAAACTCTGTCCATCAAAGCGCTTATCAATCCCAGCATACTTGGTTAACTTGCCAGGACCATTAGCTATAAGTCGGCCATCCGGTAGCTCCAAGGCTCGAATCAGTACGGCTTCAGCCACATTTTCAGCCTTGGTCACTAGATTCAGCATATGATGGCCATAAATCTGATAAACATACCAGTGACCAGCTGGTAGATACATGGATTCATTCTTAGGGGAGCGGCGCCCTCTAGCTGAATGACAGGCACTGTCCTGACTTCCTAGATAGGCTTCTGTTTCGACAATTCGGCCTAACTCCTGGCCATTTAGAATCAACTGCATACCTAGCAAAGCTCGCGCTGCCGCAACTGTGTCTACCTCGATTAGTTTCTGAAAATCTCTTGATAACATAGGTTGATTATAGCATGATTTCTCCATTTACAGAGGAAAAGAAATGTTGCAAAAATGTTATTTTTCTCCTTATTCTAGACAAATTATTTGTTACAGAATTATTACATGCGAAATTGACAAAAAGTTGCGAAAAAGCTTATAAAATCTATGTATTTTCTATTTATTTTGTATATTTTTTGTAACATTTTTGTTAATGCAGTGTGTTATTTTTGTATCATTCCGGTTTTTTATTGCTTCAAATGAAATATTTGTTTAATATTATACTAGAAGGAGGGGTAAGATGAAAAAATTATCTAAAATTTCTTTATTTTTATTACCACTAATTGCACTTTTCTTTTTGACAGCTTGCGGAAATTCTGCAGATAAGAAGACTGAAGAAAGCTCAAGTTCTAGCTCAAGCGTTTCTTCTTCATCTAAAGCTAAGTCAACCTCTAGTAGCTCATCTGAGCAAAGCAATAGCGCTAAAGTCAACGTAAATGGCGGAGATGCTAGTGTTAATGTAAATGCCGGTGACGAAGGCGATGATGCTTCTGTTGAAGCTAATGGAGACGGTACTGCTAATGTACAAACTGACAACGCTGGTGTTAACGTAAACGAAGACGGCGTTCATGTTCAAGGTGGCGGTGTCGATGTTAAGGTCGGCAGCGACGGAACTGTGAATGTCCAAACCCCATAATTGAAAAACATCTTTCAGTTATTATAATTCATAAAAACCGAGTTTTGCTCGGTTTTTTGATTTTCTCCTGTACATTTCAAAAAACTTAAAAAGCATTAAAAATACTTGTAAAAACTTATTCGCTGTGTTATACTCTATTTAGAAAAGCAAGGAGGGACAAGCATGTATCAAGAACAACGCTTAGCTGAAATCTTAGAGCTCTTGGCTGATAAAAAACAGCTGTCAGCCAAGGATATGATTGAACATTTTCAGGTCTCTAAAGATACTATTCGGCGAGATTTTTCAATTTTAAGCGAGCGTAGGCTTGTGCAACGCACCCACGGAGGTATTATCTCGCTGGATACTAGCCGGCAAATCCCCTCCTTTAACGACCGCATCAACCAACTAAATCAAGAAAAAAAGGCTATTGCACAGAAGGCCCATGACTTTCTCAAGCCGGGGCAGATTGCTTTCTTTGATGTCTCAACCATCGTTCTCCATCTGGCCCAGCGCATCAAGGATCCTATGACAATCTATTCCCATTCTCTGGATAATGCAATCATGCTGAGCACTCAGGACAAAGTGGACTTTCACCTCTTAGGCGGAAAATTTTATCCCAAAAATCGATTCTACTACGCGCTCAATGAAGCAGAGCTGTTGCAGCAAATTTCCTTTGACATTGCCTTTATCGGAGCAGCTAGTGTCTCTGATGGTCTAGTCAGCTTTGAAGACGAGGCCGATGCTCACCTGAAAAAACTAGCTTTGAAACACGCTAAGGTTAAGATTCTGCTGGCCGAGCAAGACAAATGGCAGAAAGAATCTAAGTACATCCTGGGGCCTGTCAGCGACTTTGACTACTGGATTACGGACCAAGAGCCCAGCCCTAAAGTCCAAGAATTAATCGGAGACAAGGTTAAAATAATTTATTAAATCGATCCATTAGACACAAAGGAGGAAGAGCTATGACAAACCAACCGATTCGCCTGATTATTAGCGACATTGACGGTACCATTTTGGATGACCAGCATCAAGTAGATCCTAAACTCAAGGACATGATTCCCCTGCTAAGCCGAGAAAAAATCCCTTTCGTCCTCGCTTCTGCTCGCTCTCCTCTAGGCATGGAGCCCATTGCGCGTGAGCTGGGACTGGGAGATAATCCGCTGGCCTGTTACAATGGCGCTCTAGTCATCAAGGGCGAGCCACAAGCTTATGAAACTATTATCGAGCATCCTCTGGACAAGAAAGAAATCCGCACTTTTCTGGAACTTGTCAAGGCTGAATTTCCTAGTGTATCCATCAATCTCTACTCTGGCAAGGATTGGATTGCTGATCGTCTCGATAAATGGGTGCAGATAGAGGCTGAGATTACAGGTGAACAGCCGATGATTCAGAATGTGTTAATGCCAGTGCTGGATGTGCTAATCCCTATCCATAAGCTACTTCTTATCGATGAAGCGTCTGTCATCCAGAAACTCCATGACTACCTGCAGACTTTAGACTTTCCCAAGACAGCCTTCTACCTTTCTAAGGACAACTATATGGAAGTCACGGCCAAGCATGTCTCCAAGGAGCAAGCCTTGTACGAAATTGCCCAGCACTACCAAGTGCCACTAGAAGAGGTCATGACAATCGGAGACAACTTCAATGACCTTCCTATGCTCCGCCTGGCTGGACTTGGAGTCGCTATGGGCAATGCCCCTGAGGCAGTCAAAACCGAGGCAAAAGCCGTCACCAAAAGTAACAATGAGCACGGGGTCGCGGAAGCTATAGAAAAGTATGTTTTGATATAACGCAAAAAATCTGCTCAAGGGCAGATTATTTTTATTGATGATAATCATAAGCCAGGCGAGGGCTGCCATCAGCCACATAAATAATGCCACACTCCCTAAAGCCGTAGTTCAGAACAGCAGCCTGCATAGCTTGATTGTCCGCATGGGTATCGATTCGCAAGTAGGGAATCTGCTGGCAGCAAAAATCAAAGACCTGACGGGATAGGCCCCTAACTTGCCCATTTGAAGCGATGCGGTGAATGGTGCCGTAAGGCTCTGCAAAATGCCAGGCCCCTTTTTCGATGACCTGATAGGTCGGGTCTTCTCCAATGATAAAAGCAAAGGTGCCGACCAGCTGCCCTTCTTCCTCGACAACAAAGGAGTAGCCAGCCGCGATGTCTTCCTCAATCAAGCCCGCGCTGGGATAGCCTCCATCCCACTGAGTCGGATTGCCCTGGTCTTTCATGAACTGACGGGCCACATCATAAATCTCCATAATGGCTGGGATATCTTCTATTTGGGACAAACGAATTTTCATCTTTCCTCCTTTATAAAAATAAGGCTGGAAAGTCCCAAGCTTATTTGAATTCTTCTGGTTTGCCAGTATACTGAGACCATTCCTTGCTAAAGAAGCGGTCATTCATCTGGTAGTTTGGCGCCGGCTGTGGATTGGCTACAAAAGGATCAACCGCCTTATCAAAGGCTAGCCAGCCATTCCAACCCATGTGAATAGTGTCCTGCATGAAGTAAGGCTTGTCGCCATCTTTAGAAAAGTCAGCAATGTTGGTAAAGCCCTGACTTTCCAGCTGGTAACGAATCTTAGCCACTGTCCGCTGGTACATTTCAGGACTGAGTCCTGTATACTCCATCCACTTAGAATTGACCGGTGGAATGATGAAGATGACATTGGTCTTTGACTTGGCAAACTGATCCAGAACCAGCTGCAAGTCGTTGTACTCAGGGGATTTTTCATAAGATTGCTTGGTCTGAAAACCTCTGAGCTTGGCAACCTTGCCGGCCAGACGGGTCTTGTAAAAGTGATTGTCTATGCCAAATTGGTTGTTATTGGTCTTCTTCTTGGCCTCTGCTGTAGCAATCTCTTCCAAAGCTTGATAGGAGAAGGTGTCTGGCAAATCAGCCATATAAGGCAAAATTCGCTGGTCATAATTTTCATTGTTGAGGGCAGCAAAGTTGCTGAAAAAAGCATCTTGGCGCTCATTAAGATGAGCCATCATCTCAATATGACGCTCTTCAAAGCTGCTCAGCTTTTTACCTTCAGACAGCTTCTGGACGCTCTCTGCCATAGCAACATCTGGATAAAGCTGCAGGAGGCGCTGGGCTGCATATTGCGCCGCCGCATCTCCCTGCTGCTGAGACAGATAAGCCGTCAGCTGGTCACTGTTGAAGTACTGCTGAAAGGCCGAAGCATCATAGCCAGTCTTGGTGAACCACTGGGGCGACACTACATAGACCGCCGTTTGCCCCTCCAACTCAGAGGACATCTGCTGCATACCAAAGTACTGATTAAATGATGCTGCCCCGCGCTGGCCTAGAAAATAAGGCCGATAGGAGCGGTTGTATTTCTCAGCCAGCACTGCCGGATGCATGCTATCAAAGCGCAGCCATTCACTAGAGCCAAAGAAGGGAACAAAGCGCATCTTCTTATCGGTCAAGGCTGTCACCTTCTTGCTGCGGCTCTTGAAGTTTTCTGCTGTCAGGGTCACTGCCGAGCGCTTCTCTGCTTCTATATCATGCTTTTTTTCAAGCGGATAGAAGAAAAAGAGCAAGGCAACCATGGCCATGGCGCAGAAAACTGGCCCCAGAATCAGCCAGAGTCGTTTAAGCATTGCGAAGCTCCGTCACGCCTTCAACGATTTTATTGGCTGTGTTCCAGTCATCGCGGCCAAACTCTGACACTGGCACGCGGATATCAAAACGGTTTTCCAGCTCAACAATCAGTTCGACCGTTCCCATACTGTCTAGGACACCAGCATCAAACAAATCCTCGTCCATCATGTCTGACACATCTTCCATAAATAGTTCTTCAATAATTTCAATTACTTCTGCTTTTATATCCATTTTTCTTCCTCATTCATTTTTATTTTTTAAACCAAAGCTCATTTAAAAATCCCGAAAAGATTAAAAATGAGAACATGACTGCGTGAAAGGTCACCACAATCCCCAAAGCTTGAGTCCATTTATTGTCTGGCAGAGGCGGAAGCCCCTTAGCCTTGCGCTCCTTGTTTAGCGTTTTCTTCTTGCGCAGCCAGGCATCATTGACGACCAGACCAGCTCCATGAAAGAGACCGTAGGCGATATAGTACCAGGTCACACCATGCCAGAAGCCCATGATCAGCATGTTGATCAGATAGGCTACACTAGAGGTCGTGTTGCGGTTTTTAAAGACCTTATTGCGCATCAGGACCATGACCAGCCGCATAAAGACAAAATCACGGAACCAAAAGGACAGACTCATGTGCCAGCGATTCCAAAATTCTTTCAAATCGCGTGAGAGAAAAGGCTTATCAAAGTTGATAGGGCTCTTGATTCCCATGAGATTGGAAATAGCTAGCGCAAACATCGAATAACCGGCAAAGTCAAAGAAGAGATCCAGACCAAAGACATACATGACGCCCAGAGTTCCCAGATTAAAGAAACCGCCGGTATAGAGAGCGTTGGTCTTGACATGACCCAGCAGCAGATGTCCAAAGATATGGGCCAGGATAAACTTATAAAGGAAGCCTAGCATGATATACTTGACAGACTGCTCTAGCATATCCAGCAGCTCATCGCGCTCAGGAATGTTCAAATAGTCTTCATTGAAACGCTTGAAACGATCAATAGGACCGCTTGAAAAGGTCGGCATGAAGAGCAGGAAACGCAAGAACTCCCAGAGCGTGAACTCTGTCAAAACTCCATCCCGCATCTCAATCATCATCCCTACCGAGCGAAAGGTCAGATAGGAAATTCCCAAAAAGCCAAAGAGAGACTGATGACCGCTGATCGCGGGCTCTACCTTGACAAGCACAAGCGGCAGAACCGCCAGCAAGGTATGCAGATAAAAGATCCACTTGCTGTCCCGCGACCGGCGATAGAGCTTGTATGAGTAAACCCAAACTATCTGCCAGATGACATAGCCTAACAAAGCACAAAGCTGCGCCAGACTAGGACCTGTCAGCATCAGGACGATAAAGACCAAGCTGACCAAAGCTTCATAAAGAGGGAAGCGCTTCTTAAAGAAAAGTCCGACAAAGATTGGCAGAACTGCCAGAACGATATAGACAAAGTAAACTGGGTTGCCGTAGGGTTCCAAGTGAGGCAGCTGTTTCAAGAAATCCATCATCGCTTATTGACCTCGCTAATCAGCCCCTTGATGTCAATCTTGCCATTTGGAGTCAGAGGCAGGGTCTCTCGATAGAGGAACTTGGACGGCATCATATAGGACATCATGATATCCTGCAGATCTTCCTTGATTGCCTTGGTAATATCAATTTCTCGCTCAAACTGCTCAGCCACACCGTCTTTGAGAATGACATAGGCTAGCAGATTTTGGACCTTGTGGTCCTTATTGTAGCGGGGCACAGCCACTGCAGAATCAATGTATTTCGATTTGTTCAGGTTCTGAGACACATCCTCTAGCTCAATACGGAAACCATTAAACTTGATCTGGAAGTCCATCCGGCCGCCGTAAAGAAGCAGGCCTTCATCTGTCATTGAGCCGACATCTCCTGTATGATAGGCTGGCAGACCTTCAAATTCAAAGAAGGCTTCAGCTGTCTTCTCAGGATTATTCAGATAGCCTTTGGATACGGCTGGACCGCAGACGATGATTTCTCCCTGCTGGCCATTCGGCACCTTCTGCCCTTCTTCGTCAATGACAAAAGTCGGAGAATCCGCCTTGGTATAGCCAATCGGCAGGCGCTTGCAATTCTGCAGCATCTCATCTGTCACTGCTACTGCAGACAGGGCTACTGTTGCCTCAGTCGGACCGTAAGCATTGATAATGCGAGCTTGAGGGAAGCGATCGCGCAGCTTCTGAGCTGTCTTGACCGTCAACTCCTCACCATCAAAGTAGAAATGCGTCAGCTGAGGCAGCTTCTGACTATTAAAGTCATCCGACAGCAAGGCCATATCCGCGAAAGAAGGCGTCGACGTCCAGATAGCAATAGGCAGACTGAGAATCGTATCAAACAGCTGCTTGAAATCCTGAGTCACAGCCGAAGGCAGGGCAAAAAGAGTCCCTCCCAAGGCCAAAGTCGGTGCCCAATACATGACCGACAAATCAAAAGAATAAGGAGGCTGAGCCAACATTTGAGGACGATCCGGAGTCGCAAACTCCTTATCTGTAATCATCCAATTCGTAAAGCTGAGCAAATTATTGTGGGAAATCTGCACTCCCTTAGGTTTGCCAGTCGTTCCCGATGTGAAAATGATGTAATAGTTGTCATCTCCCTGCACCGGATGGCTAAGCTCATAGGATGCTCCCTCTCTGAAGGCTGTCTGAACTTGCTCCGCACTAAAAATAGGAGCTGCCACATCTGCTAGTGGAAAATTATTGATAGCAATAATCAAGCTTGGCTCAGCAACTTCCACAATCGCTGCCACGCGCTCCAAGGCTGAGTGGCTGTCGATAGGAATGTAGGCATGACCAGACTTGGTCAAGGCCACAAAAGTAGCCAGCATTTCGTATTCCTGACCGCCAAAGACCACAACCGGAGACTTGTCAGGAAGTCCCAAACGGTCAATCTGAGCCGCCAACGAATCGGAATCCTTCTTTAAATCACCATAAGTATGAACTTGACCTAAAATATCATAGACCGGAAAATCCGGCTGCACCTGAGCAAAATGCTCAATCGCTTCAATCATATCTTGTATCACTTTATTTGACATTGTTTCCTACTCTCTCACATTAAAATTCATTATAGATAAAGCCGCCCTGACCCTGACCCAGATAGCTAAAGAAATAAAGCAAGGCCAGAAAGATAACAAAATATAGTAGGGTTTGGCCCAAAAACTTATATAGGGTTTGATGTTTTTTCATTGATCTCTCTTATATTTTTAGTTAGACTTACACCATTTTACCATTTTATGGAAGATGTTTTCAACACAAAAGCTAAGGAAGATGTAAAGTTCTTGTAAGGAAGAAAGGTACTTTGATGTTCCTTATAAACAGCCATTAAAAGACTTTTTCAAAAAATATATAAAAATTTTATATATTTTGCTTGACTTTTTTCCTAAGAGGTTGTAGACTATATATAGAAAGATTATATATAAATATTTTACACAAGGAGGTGGTCCTATGTCTTTCCCCACATCATCGGCTTTGATTGAGTTTCTCATCTTAGCCATCCTTGAAAAAGACGATTCCTACGGTTATGAAATCAGCCAGACAATCAAGCTGATTGCCAATATCAAAGAATCAACACTTTACCCCATTCTGAAGAAGCTGGAGCAAAATGACTGCCTCACGACTTATTCGCAGGAGTACCAAGGACGAAAACGAAAATACTATTCACTCACTGCCTACGGGCACGAACAGCTACTCACTCTAAAAGAAGAGTGGCAAACTTATACCATGACCATCAGCGGTATCATAGAAGGGAGCATCCGTCATGACAAGAACCGAGTATCTAGCTGAGCTAGAAAAATATCTGAAAAAACTGCCACGCAAGGACTATGAGGAAACTATGGATTACTTCACTGAGTACTTCGACGAGGTAGGCCCAGAGGGCGAGGCAGCCGCTATTGCTGATCTAGGCAGCCCTAAGGAAGCGGCCCACGAGATTATGTTGAATCTTTTGGACAAAAAAGTCGAGGAAGATAATCAAGACAGCAGTTCATCAAAAAACACTAAGAACATCGTCCAGATTGCTATCCTATCCATTTTGGCAGCACCCTTGGCTATTCCGCTCTTTATAGTAGCAGCCCTTTTGACTTTTGTTTTCTTCCTCTTAGTCTTTATCTTTGCTCTCGTCATGGCTATAGGTGCCTTTGCCTTCTTTATCTTTGGCATCAGCCTGATTTGGGACACTTTGACAGTGGGACTGACGACATCTATCCCGGCCTTCCTGTTCACTCTGGGGCTCAGTGTTCTAGCTCTGGGACTGTCCGGCATCTTCTACGCAGGCATTTCTCCTGTTACTCAGTTTGGCAAGGCTGGCTTTGTCAAACTAGCTCAACTTTTCGCAAAGAAAGGAGCACGTCATGGCTAACATCAAATTGAAAAAACCTCTTTTATCTGCAGCTATTTTAGCCTGCCTCTTTGGTGGAGCCTTGACAACTATCGGCTCCATGACAGGCGGTGTCAATGACTTGGTCAATTCTACCAAAAGCAAGGTAAAACTAACGAAAAAAGAAGAAAGTTTCTCTGATCTTTCTTCCCTAAATATCAACTTAGCAGCTAGAAACCTCGTCATCAGCGAATCTCCTGATGACAAGGCTCACTTGACCTATTACCAAAGAGACGGCAACTATCAGATTGGCGGCAGCATGCTTGGAAAAATAACAACAAGTTCTGAAAATGGAAACTTAAACATCAAGGAAGATGGTGCAGACTCCTTCCACATAAGCACTGACATCCGCTCCTTCCACATAAGCACTGGCATCCGCTCCTTACTCAGCTTATTTGACCAAGAATCTCAGGAGAAGCGTACTGTGGAGCTTTCCCTGCCCAAGGGGACCAAGCTTGAGACATTCAGCGGCAGTTCGTCACTAGGAGATGTTACGCTGTCCAATCTATCAGCCAAAAATGCTGACTTCTCTCTATCTCAGGGCTCGTTGACTGTGAATGATGGCCAATTCGCATCTGGTAAATTTAAGAACTCTCTGGGAGAGATTACCATCAATAACAGTCAGATTAGCTCTGGAAAAATCATTGATTCTTCGGGTACCATCACTCTGAGCAACAGCCAGTTCGCATCTGGCGAAATAGCAAACTCTCTGGGAGAGGTCAATCTAAACTCGAGCAAAATCTCCGACAGCACTCTGAAAATCTCAAGCGGCTCACTGAACTCTGAACAGTTGGAATTAGCTGGTACAATCTCTATCACTAACCAACTGGGCGATATTAATCTGCATCTGGTTTCTGGCAGTTTGTCGCAGCTATCCTTTGATCTGAAAACGGATCTAGGTGAAATTGACATCCCTAGTAGTATAAGTGTAGAGCACTCCAAAGGCCATGAACTTGGCGGCTCTGCCATCCGTAAAGTCGAAAATCCGACAACTACACTTACTGCCAGCGTCGAAAGCGGTAGCATTAAGCTCAGCGAATAAATCATAGAAAAGAATATATACAATCAGGGAGTCTTCAGCGGCTCCCTTTTTTTGATAAAAATTCCCGCACTGACCTAAGTTTGCTTTACAGGTCTTGGCCTTTGTGCTATGATATTCTATAAAAATTTATCATAAGGAGGTCCCTATGAAAAAACTCGCACCTGGTATGCACATTCGGGTCGTCAGCCCTTCGGCATCAATCGAACACATCGGTGGCTTTGAGGCCAATCTAGCCGCCAAGGAGCGCTTGGAAAAGTTAGGATTTACTGTGTCTTTTTCGGAACATTATCTGGAAAATGATATGCTAGACTCTGCCTCCATCGAAAGCAGGGTGGAAGACATTCATGCTGCCTTTTCGGATGACTCCGTTGATGCTATTCTGGCCACCATCGGCGGTTTCAACTGCAATGAGCTCCTGCCCTATCTGGACTTTGAATTAATTGCTAGAAATCCTAAGATTTTCTGCGGCTACTCAGACACAACAGCCTTGCTCAACGCTATCTATAGTAAGACCGGCATGAAAACCTACATGGGACCGTCTTACTCCAGCTTTAAGATGGATGCCCTGCAGGACTATCAGACTGAGAGCTGGCTCAAGGCCGTCAGCCAGACTTCTTATGAATTGACTCCTAGTGAAAAATGGGGCGACAATGCTTGGTATTTGCCTGATGCGCCACTGACCTTCCATGAAACGGAGTGGAAAGTCTATCATCACGGACAAGCCCAAGCCACTGTTATCGGCGGTAATCTCTCCACCTTCTCACTTCTGCGTGGAACACCCTATGCCCCAACAGATGAAAACTATGTCCTCTTTGTTGAAGAGGCCGAAGAAGATGATTATGTGGAGTTTGACCGCAATCTAGCTGCCCTCCTTCAGGCCTATCCTAACCCGCAGGCCCTTCTCATCGGTCGCTTTCCAAAAGAATGTCAGATGACAGAGGAGCTGCTCCTTTATATCTTGGACAAACATCCAATTCTAAAGACGATTCCCGTCCTCTATGACTTGGACTTTGCTCATACTCAGCCACTTTTTACCATTACCATCGGTGCTCAAGTGACAGTGGATACGGAGAAGATGTTGATTAAGATAGATGAGTAAGACATATCATAATTATTGTGGAGGTAGTAAAATGTCAGCTCATAAATGGTTGTTTTTTGACGTTGGCTCTACTTTGATTGATGAAAAAGAAGCCTATCAAGATAGAATTAGGAGAGCAATTACAGAGACAAATATTAACTACGATATTTTTTATGCTCGTATGGTTGAACTGTTTAAAGAAGGCAAAAAGGGAGACTTGGAGACAATAAAAGAATTTAACTTAGAACGTCCCATTTGGAACTCTAATTTGGAGAAAGTATACCCAGATGCCCAAGTGGTCTTAAAAGAATTGCACAACCGATATAAAATCGGAATCATCGCCAACCAACTACCTGGCCTAAAAGAACGTTTGAAAAAAATGGGACTATATCAATGGATTGATTTAGTTGTCTCTTCTGCAGAGTTCGGACTTGCCAAGCCTTCCCCTGCCATTTTCACTTTAGCTTTAGAGAAAGCTCATTGCCCTGCTAAACAAGCTATTATGATTGGTGATCGAATAGACAATGATATCATACCTGCTAAAGCACTAGGAATGACAACTATCTGGTTAAAACAAGGTTTTAGTGCTTATTACCAACCCCAACGACTAGAAGAAAAACCTGATTTCACTATAGAAAATTTATCGTCTCTCTTAAGTCTTCTATAAAAGATTACTTTGCAGAAACATAGCTGCATCCCCGTCTTTTTCATAAATTAATAAGGCAGTTCAATTTGAACTGCCTTATTTTCTTATCGTCCACCAAAACCGCCTTGGCCGCCCGGGGCACCGCCGCCACCGGGTCCACCAGAGCCAGGTCCGTCGGCTGTGATTTCTGTTCGGCTTTCACCATTGACCGTGATAGTACCGCCAGTGTAGATAGCTGTTCCGTCAAAGTCAAAGGCAGATACCGTAGAACTAATATCCAAGTTTCCTCCTGACATGATGACATCGCCGTTGGAGTCGATAGCGTCTGTATCGCCTTCACCGACCTCGACCTTGATATCGCCACCAGTAATCTTGATAAAGATATCAGCGCCAGTTACGTCACTAGCTGCATTGATACCATCATCTGTCGCATAAAGGTCCAGCTTGCCTCCGTTAATGGTAACATTGGTTCCTTCCAGAGCTTCTACACTCTTGGAAACCGTAATTGTCCCACCATCAATCAAAGCGATATTGCTAGCGTGCAGACCATCATCACCTGCATTAATCGTGATAGTGCCGGACTGGATATAGAGATTCCCCAGAGAAGTATCTTCATCATTGTCTGCGTGGATGGCATCTTCTGTCGCTGTGATGTCGATAGTAGCGTCCTTGATATTAATGGCTGAAGCTGCTGAAAGACCATGCTTAGCTGCCTCGAGTGTATAAGTGCCACCTGTTACCCGCAAGGTCTGCTCAGACTTAATCGCTGTTTCATACTTGCCGTCA
This sequence comes from Streptococcus sanguinis SK49, assembly GCF_000212815.1. Lineage (GTDB taxonomy): Bacteria > Bacillota > Bacilli > Lactobacillales > Streptococcaceae > Streptococcus > Streptococcus sanguinis_C. The sequence goes on from NZ_GL890985.1 coordinate 62,826, forward strand.
ACTTTCAGGCTTCCAGAGCCGTTGAGAGTCAGATCAGAGTTACTATAGATAGCTGCATCTGCATCCGTATTACTTTGATTTGATGAGTCTGAGATTGTGTTTTGGCTGCCGTCAGCCAGAGTCAGGCTTGTTTTACCCGCATTTTCTACTAGAATAGCTGCATCTGTCCCGCTCATGGTTACACCATTTAGGACGATTTGGACCTTGTCGCTATCACCTGCTTTGACAACAATCTGCACATTTTCACTCGTTCCGGAAACGACATAAGTTCCAGCCTTTGAGATTGTCACAGTCGAGCCGGAGACACTAGCTCCGTCACCAGAGGTCTTAGCACTAGATCCACTCAGGCTGATGGTCGTCGCCTTAGACTCATCATAAGAAGCGTCTGAGTCCTCTGAAGCAAAGTAATCAGAGGTATTGGTCTTAGTCTGACTGGTGCTTGTAGCGTTAGCAGCCTGGGTAGTGCTTGAAGTTGTAGAACTGCTGGCGTTTGAGCTGCAGGCTCCCAGCACTGCTGTCATCAAAACCAGTGGAATCATCAATTTAATTTTTTTAAGGGTTGATTTTGATTGTTTCATTTTTATTTTCCTATCTATTCTATTTACTGCTGATACAGTTTGCCTTTTTGTAGGCAAAGCCGTATTTGGAGAAAGAGCTTGGAGACAGCTGGTAGCGATCCATGATCTCGCTGAGCCATAACGGACAAGCTTCTGGAATCTTAACTTCCATGATGACGTGATTGGCTAGCAGGAGATGACCTCCATGGCGACCAGCCAAGAGACTCAAATCATAAGGACGGTAGGTCAGGTCGTGATCAAAGGTAATCCGAATCCGCTCATCCTCAATCCCTTTCATCGAATAACGATTGTAGCCGATATACATCATGGGCTGAATGTTGCCAAAATGCTGGGTCAGCCAGACCATTTCCTTATCTATCTGAAGGTCAGTCAGCTGACTGTAATCACCGTCCAGATAGGCTTCCGCTGTCAGTAAATCTTCTGCAAGACGGCATTTGGTGACTAGACCTTCTGTCTTTTTCTTGATTTCCAAAAAGACTTGACTATCCTCGGTCGGATGCTCTTGATAAGTCCGCAAACGCACCTTCTCATCAAAGCAAGGATTTTCCAAGGACTCACGAATAAGCTGATAAGATGACGTATCGTAGTAGAGATTGTTAATAGTCGAATAAGCTCGCTCATCCTCCACCAAATAGCCTTCAAACTCTAGCAATAGATCCAGCAAAGTTTCCTTAGAAATGATGTATTTGGTTTCAAAGCGCTGAAAATGATGTTGAAAAAATTTTTCTGCCATGGGCTTCTCACCTCTCTATCTTTCTTGAATGTAATGCAATTTTAAAGATGAAAACTTAAAAGAAAGATAAAGAAAACTTAAAGAAAACAAAACATCTCCCTTTTCAGGAGATGTTGATGAGAGAAAAAGTAAAAGAATTACAGATAGACTTTTCATCTACATTTTTACAAATTCATAAAAGTACAAGCCCTAAGCTAACTGTTTTTTATCTGTTCGATAGACCAGAGTACCAAGTGCCATGAAAAGAACTAAAACAAAAGCAAGGAAGAGCACCTGACTACCAATTTGGCCGTTCATGGAAATCGTTTGGCGTAAGCCCGATACAGAATAGCTCATTGGCAGCCAAGGGTTGATAACTTGGAAAATCTTACTAGTCAGCTCCAGCGGATAGGTTCCTGCACTAGAAGCCAGCTGTAAGAGCAAAAGAATCAGAGAAGCAAAGGCGCCGAGCTTGCTATCCCAAGTAACCAAAGCTGTCACAAGAGCCATAAAGGTCATGCTGGCTAGGACAATCAAACCAAGGGTTGCCCACTCATGGTTAGCAGATAGGCCTATCAAGTGCACAGCACCATAGACCAAAACACCCGCCACGACAGAAATGACTCCATTTACCTCTATACGGGCCTTCAGCCAATCTCGTTTCGTCTTAGGTTCTTGACCCGATGGAAGTGTGCTAAAGATGATATTGGTTGAAATAGCTGCCACAAATAAAGCTACTGAAATCATATAAGGCGCCATCCCAATTCCATTTTTCTCTACCTTATTCTCATCTGTCTTGCTCAGTGTCAGAGGATCTGCTAGAGTTTTTGCATTGTCTTCCCTAGTAGAAACAGTCGACAATTTATCGCCTGCATTCGTGAGCCCATTGGACAAATCGCTCGTTGCCACAGTAAGTTTAGAGAGATTATCTGTTAAAGCACTGCTGCCATCAGCCAGCTTACCTGTTCCGCTCGCTAATTGATTGGCTCCATCTGCTAATTTCCCGAAACTAGAGGTCAATTCTGGCGATTTATCTGTTAATTGGGCAGCCCCGTTTGCTAATTTTGTTGTATTTGCTAGCAAATCAGGATTCTTACTTGCCAAAGCTGATGTCCCCTCAGATAGCTGACCGACTGCATTGGTATAGCTTGTCACCCCTTGTTCCAATTGTGTTGCGCCAGTCGTTAGTTTCTCATTTAGGGTATCTACACCTGCGGCTAGTTGATTGGCTCCTCCGCTTGCTGAACCGAGGCTAGTACTCACTGTTGATAAGCCATTATAAAGGCCATTAATCATGTTAGCTGCCTGTGGCAGAACTTGATTTGACGCACCCTCTAACTGACTAAGTTTTGTTTGACTAGCGCCTTTTATCGTTTCAAGAGAAGTCCTCATTGTATCAACTTCTGATAAAATTGCCTGAGCAGATTGGTCACTTCCTGCTTGACTAGCACTGACTGCTACATCAATCTCTGCCTTAGCTTCACTAGAAAGGCCTTGATAAGCACTGGTCCCTTGGACACTTGCCAAAGCTGCGGCCTTGGCGTCTTGATTATTATTGATAATGGCCTGAGCGGATGCTGCTATGCTAGTCAGTGAAGCTTCAATGCTGTCTGTCGACACTGCTGAGTCACTTGCTGCAGCTTGAATACTAGCATTCAACTGAGTCAAGCCAGTTGCCAAATCATTCACGTTTTGCTGGTTGTTAGCTAAGGTTGTATCTACCGATGACTTTAATGTAGCCAAGCCCGTATTCAGATTCGTCACACCTGTTGATAAGGCCTGAACTCCATCTCCTGACTGGGTGAGCTGTTGGACTCCACCCAATAAGTCTGCTGATCGACCCGACAGCTGATTTGCACCTGTGGCCACAGTACTTACACCATTTGCATAAGTGTTTATCCCATTTGACAAACTACCCAGTCCAGACGATACTTGTGCAACACTCCCAGTATAAGTTTGTAGACCTGTGTTAAATTGAGCTGCACCGGACGATAATTTGCTCGTAGCTTGATTCAGAGTTCTTAAGTTATCTGCAATTGTCTGACTGCCTGAACCTAGTTGTTGGCTGCCAGATGCTAATTGCTGAGCACCATCGGATGCCTTCACCAAGCCAGTTTTTAGATCTCCCATATTCTTAAATAAGGCGCTTGTATAAGTATCCGTCACATTTTGCGCCACCGTCTGCTTCAAAGAAGTCATGGCTGAATCACTCATCTTACCAGCAATAAAACTGTGGCCGCTAGACGTTTGATAGTCAATCTTCATTTGCTGAGGATTATCGGTCAAAATACTGGCTGCACGTTCAGATAAATCACTTGGAAGCGTCACAACCATGTAGTAATCACCCTTTTCCAGACCATTTTGAGCATCTTCTTTACTGACGAAGTGAAAATCCAGATTTTTATTTTCCTTGAGGCTGGAAACAACATCGTCGCCTATAGACAAGGTCTTACCACTAGCAGTTACAGCTTTATCCTGATTGACGACCGCTACCGGTAAGTCCGATACCTTTCCATATGGATCCCACATGGAGCTCAAGAAAATAACGTTATACAAGGCTGGAATCATAGAGACTCCCAACATCACAATGATAAAAGTCGGCTTTTTTAAAATAGCTTTCCATTCTCTTAACATGTCTACCTCCTAAAATTATACAAAGTGTCTAAATTTCGATAAAATTGATTATACACCAATCGAAAATTAATACAAGCTTATTTTTTAAAAAATGGACACAGTGTCTAATTTTGTTTAAAAAGATTGCAGGAAAGCGGAATCAGTTAATCCTACTGTCTTTAATCCTTGAATAATCTGTAGATAAAAGGTGTTTTTCCACAGGTAAGTACTCAGGAACTCAGTATATCCTCTACTCTTATAATAGCGAGCAAGTTTTTCTTATATTCTCACAAGAAGGAAATTTACTTTACGTGACTCCAAATCCTGATTACCTTTACTTTAAATAATACATTCTTTTCAAAAGAAACCTATTTGCTTCAGTGGTTTCTTTTTTTAAAATTGTTTTTATCACTATTTAAGAACTTCTGTGATACCATTTTCTGAAAACTTTGATATAATAGGTCTTAGTAACCTATCATTTTAGAGCAAAATTAGACTTGATGTCTATTTTTGAAGATAGTAAATAATAGGTCAAAAGGAGAAAAATTATGAATGAAAGTAATAAGAGAAAAAAAACTAAAGCTGTTATTGAGAGAGCCATGGTTACATTACTGCAACAGGAATCTTTCGACCATATCACAACTGTCCAGTTAGCCCAAGCTGCTGGTATTAGTCGTAGTAGTTTCTACACTCATTACAAGGACAAGTATGACATGATTGAACGTTATCAACAAAGCCTTTTTCACCAACTAGAATATATTTTTGAGAACAATCAAGAGGATATTAAAACTGCAATAACGGAAGTTTTTCAATTCCTTCAGCTAGAGCCGCTCTTGGCTGCCCTTTTGACAGAAAACGGCACGAAAGAGATTCAAAATTTCCTACGCCATAAACTACAGGTGATGTTGGCAGATAGTCTGCAGGATCGTTTTAGCAAGCGTATTTACAATCATTTTGAAAAAGAATACAGCAGGGTTTTTCTCGCCAATGCCTTCTTTGGTGTCTGCCAAATGTGGATTGCCAGAGGAAAAAAAGAAAGTCCTGAACAAATAGCAGAATTTCTTTTAAAAATGCTGTAAGAAGCTGCTGGAACCCAATGGGTTCCAATTCTTTTCATATTTTTGAAAAATTAAACAGGGTGTACGAAACCTCTTTTGGTTCTGCACACCCTATTTTTTTTATTTTATAGTTTCATAGCTAGCATATTGACCGTCATACCAGCTGCTGTTCCCATCAGAGCGATGGTGTCTCCTTCCTTGACTAGATTACGCTCCAGAGCATAGCAGAGAGAAAAAGGCACTGCTACTGACACCATATTCCCATAATCTTGCACAATATTAAGGTATTTATCATCAGGAATACCCAAGCTGCGCATGACCATTGGCAGGGCACGACTAGCCTGATGCGGAATGATATAATCCAAGTCAGACAGGCTGAGACCACTCTTTTCTTTAAATTCTTTAAACATTTCTGGAATTTTTCTGGCAGAGAGCAAGAGTATCTTCTTACCATTCATGTCAAACATGTAGTGAGTCTTGGTAGCGTCCGAGTACTCCTTAGGCTGAAAAGATGTCAAACCACCACGAATCTCTGTATCATGAGCTCCCTCAGACCAAGTCCGCTGCAGGCTGGAGATGACACCTCTCTCTTCCTCTGTTGCTTCAAAAATCAAAGCAGCCGCACCGTCACTGAACAACTCAAAACTTTCTTTCTGATTGGGATTAAGCCCTAAACTTCCAACCTCACTGGACACGATGAGGATCCTATGATACTCACCAGCCTCCAACAAATGAGACATGAGACTCAAAGCCGAGATAAAGCTGGTGCAAGTCGTATTGATATCCATGGCTGGAATGGACAAGCCCTTGGCTACCAACTCATGAATCAGGGCAGCAGTACAAGGAATAGGCTGAACGCCCACCGCACTGGCTGACACGATACAATCGATGTCTTTGATTGTCAAGCCCGCTTGCTCTAGGGCTTTTTCAATTGCCTTAACCGCCATGGAAAGCTGGGTTTCTTCATTTTCCACCACCCGATAACGGGTCTGATCATTAAAAGTCACAGTATTTCTAGGTAGATGCGTACCGTAACCAACAATCTTTATATGATTCTTTACTGCTGTCATATTAAACTCCTTCTTGTCAGACTTGGGGCTTCTCGGCAGCTGGGTAAACTGCCAAAGCGCTTCAGCCTCTGATTCATATATTTTTCCACTGGGGGCATTCTTAAGCCCGATAGATACGTTTCAACTTACGGCTTCTGTCCCGCTGATAATTTTCAAAAGAAATAGCAGGCATAAGAAAGTCTTTATCAGTCGCTAAGTTTTGAAATTGCTGGACAATCTCGTCTTCTCGCTGCTGACTATGATGTTCGATAGCAATGGTCAGCGAATGGTCCTGCTTCTGAGCTACTTGGTATTCTCCAATCCCATCAACTAAGAGCAGACAACGGCGAATAAAGTCTGGAAAGACCTCCACCGACTGACCTGCAGCATTTTCAAAAATGAAAATATCATCTGAGCGCCCCTCAATCCTGTCAATCCGTGTAAAGACCGAACCGCAAGGGCAAGGTTCAGGATTTTCGACCAAGATATCATTCAGCTCATATTGAAAAATTGGCTGAGAAGTCCGCTTAAAATCCGTAATAATTGGATAAAAGCGCCTATCATCCAGGTAGCGCTTATCTACATGGACAATATCTTCGTTTAGATGAAGATTGCCGTAGGCACAGCTGCAGGCTAAAAAGCCCTCGGTCGCTTGGTAGACCTGATCCACCATTTTCAGACCAAAACCTGCTTGAATCCTCTGCCGATCTGGCTCTTCCAAAATCTCTGCCACCGACACGACTTTGCTAGGGGCAATCTGCAAATTTCCTGCCTGGACTTGTTCTGCCAGCTCCAAGAGCATTGATGCTGGCGCTACCAAAATCGTCGGCTGGTAAGCATTCAAGCGCTCTACGTGTTCTTCAGCTCCCTGGAAAGTATCAAAATACTCCAGAGAAATCAAGCCTGAATTGACAGTCTGATAGAGTTGGTTATCTGCCCGAAGAAAGAAGGCTATTTTATGTCCAAAGAGTTTGCCTGTAGGCAGCATCTTGGCCAAGATGGCTGCCGCCCACATACTGCGCTCCTTTTCAGTGGTGACAAATAAACCTCGGTGACCGGATGTCCCCGAAGACAAGCCGACAGCAATTTCTCCTATCATAGGGCTGAAATCACGTGTCAGCTCGCTCTCCAGAGCCAAGGCTAGCAACTCATCTCGATCCAGTCCCTGAGTATTGAGCTCATTGAAATGCTCCATCATAAAGGCCTTATTCATCTTAAAATCTGCTGGAATGCCTGATTTGAAATAAGGCGATTCCTGCTGTAGAAATTCCCGATAAGCTGCTAAAGCCTTGACTTGATAGCGTTCCAATGCCTGTCGATCTTTAAATCGATACCCCCAGCGCATGACGCTAAAGGTTTTTAGAAATGTTCCTAGTTTCATACAAAATCTGCTCCGCTCTCTCAGCCGGATCATGACTGACTAGCACCTGATAGCCAACAGCAAGCAACTGCCGCAGCAAAGACACACCGGCCATGTATTCTTCCTTGCTATCCTGGATCAGTGACGGCAAGAAACGCATCTGCTCCGTGTACGGCAACAGATCCACGCCCCAGCACAAATCAGCTCCGATAAACAGATGATAATCTGGCAAAAAGAGACAAGCTTGACCAGCGGCATGTCCATCAACTGAGGCCAGATATATACTGCCATCCCCAAACAAGTCGACTGTCTTGCGATAGAGGAATGCTTCTTGCACCTGCTGAGGTTCCACTACTTCCAACCGACTCTCAAAATCCTGCGGAAGAAATTCCTTGAAAATCAAATCCTTCAGTTTGGCATGCTGATACGTTTTGAAGACGGTTTTGGTCAGAATGAAGCGAGCCTTGGGAAAGAAAGCGGCTCCGCCGATGTGATCTGGATGCAAGTGCGACAAGATGACATAAGAAATATCTTCTGGCGCAATTCCTTTTTGCTCAAGCAGACGATCTACACGCTCCTCTTCTGACATATCAACAGGCGTTCCCAGACCATAAAGCCAGTATTTAAAATTGGGCTTCAGAATAGCTGGAGAATAGCCAGTGTCGTAGAGAATATAGCCTTTTTCACGATGCTTCAAGAGGAAAACACCAGCTGGAAAAATCATTTTTTTCTTGGCAACTCCCTTAAACATCTGCTGCAAGTGACTGCTGCAGCGCCCAGGCTGAAGATACTCAATTTTCTCGATAATGTTGGACATATTTTGCAATCCCTTCACTGATTGTCAACTTGGGTTGGTAGCCCAAATCCCTTACCGCTGCTGATATATCCAGCGTTTGACTGTAACGCATTAAGTAATAAGTGTAAAGAGTCAGAGGTGGCTCTTTTTCAATGTTAAAAAAGCGATAAAAGCTTTCAAATCCTTGTGCCAGAAGACATAGAAAAGCAGCAGGTAACTTAATATAACGTTTACGAACTTGTAAACCATCTAAAGCTTCATCGAGCATATCCTTGAAACTACGGGATTCTCCGTTGGTAATGTTGTAAACTTGTCCTTGCGCTTCTGGCATTTCCAAAGCCAGTCGAACAGCAAAGGCCACATTTTCCACACAGGTCATGTCCATCATTTGCTGGCCATTTCTGATGAGTGGAATCGCCAGTTTTTGGCTTAAGCGCAGAATCCTAGGAAAGATACTGGTATCCCCAATACCAAAAAGCCCTCTTGGGCGCAAGATAACCGATGGAACTTGAGGATAGCTTCGGACAATCCGCTCAGCCATGAGCTTGCTTTTTATATAGAAATTCAGCTCATTCTCCTGAGGAGCAGCCTCTTCTTTGATAGCAAGTTGGTCACGTGCCGCAGCATAAACACTTGGGGAGGAAATATAGACCAGTCGTTGCACTCCAAAATGTCGGCACGCTTCCATAACCAACTTGGTTCCTACTACATTGGTCTGATAAAACTGCTCCCAGGATCCCCAAATCGTTGAGAGGGCACCAGCATGCACCACTGCATCCACTCCTTCGCAGGCTGCAAAAATTTCTTCTTCTCTGGTAAAATCTCCAGCAAAAAACTCTACTGAAGGACCTTCTAACTGCCGACCAGCCTTCAGATTACGGCCAAAAGCCCGCACCTGATAGCCTTGTTCAGCCAGCTCTTCAACAACATACTTTCCTAGAAAGCCAGTCGCTCCTGTCACTAGAACCTTCATCGCTACTCCTTTCATATAATTTTCTGTTTGTGTCTTGTCCCCATTATACACCATTTCAGCAAATCTTCCGTAAAAAAGCTGGAAAAAATCTTTACAAAGTGTCTCACCTGATTGGATGGGAGCAGCAAGAAATAAGATAATTACCCAAAGCAGCTGTCTCAATCCATTGACATTTTTTAGTTGGAAATAACTCTAATTAATTCATTGAGAGTATAAAAAAGAAGCCGGGAAACCGACTTCTGAACAAATACAAATTAAAGCATTTTGTTGTAGAATTCAACGATAAGTGCTTCGTTGATTTCTGGGTTGATTTCATCGCGCTCTGGAAGGCGAGTTAATGAACCTTCTAATTTTTCAGCATCGAATGATACGAATGCTGGACGTCCAAGAGTTGCTTCAACAGCTTCAAGGATTGCAGGCACTTTCAATGATTTCTCACGAACTGAGATCACTTGACCTGGAGTTACGCGGTATGATGGGATATCAACGCGTTTGCCGTCAACAAGGATATGACCATGGTTTACGAATTGACGAGCTTGACGACGAGTAGTCGCAAGACCAAGACGGTAAACAACGTTATCCAAGCGACGCTCCAAAAGAAGCATGAAGTTGAAACCAAGGATTCCTTCTTTGATTTTTGAAGCTTGAACAAACAAGTTACGGAATTGTTTTTCACCTACACCGTAAGTGAAACGAAGTTTTTGCTTTTCAGCCAATTGCAAACCGTATTCTGACAATTTGCTGCGGTTGTTTGGTCCATGTTGACCAGGTACATAGTTACGGCGAGCCAATTCTTTACCTGTACCAGTAAGAGAAAGACCTAAACGACGAGCTTGTTTCCAAGATGGTCCTGTATAACGTGACATAAAAATGTCCTCCTGTAAAATATTTTTGAGGAAATAGTCACTTAGAAAGCCCTGATTCGTGCAGAACATTTTCGCCCAAACAGCTAAGGCTACTTTTATAGCTGATGTTCTGTTGACGAGCTCCATGCTTTCCTGCTGCTATTTCACACGAAAGCTATTGTATCATGAATAAAGTCAAAAGTAAAGAGGATCATACAAAAAATCAAGCCAAAAGGCTTGATTAAAGTTGTTTCTTTAAAGCAAAGGAATTCCGACAGTTGTTTCACACTCCCAAAATCTTCAAAATCTCCTGCTTATATTGCAGCTTCTGCAATTCCTTATCCTCGCTGTCTGACCAAGTCAGTTGGAAATCTGCAACGATTTGCCCAGGCCGATTTTTCAGAACATAGATACGGTCACTGAGAGCCAGAGCTTCCTCGATGCTATGAGTAATGAGAAGAGTCGTCAGACCCAGCCTACGGTGAATATCCAGATACCAAGCGTGTAGCTCCATCTTAGTCAGCTCATCCAAGGCACTAAAGGCCTCGTCTAGAAGAAATAGCTTGTGACCGAACATATAGGTCCGTAGCAGAGCCACGCGCTGCCGCATCCCCCCACTCAGCTCATGTGGATACTTGTCTGCTACATCAAAGAGCCCGAACTCTTTCAAAATCTGAGTTGCCTGCTCCGTCGCTTCCTTTTTTGATACTTTTCGGATTAGCAGGGGCAAGATGACATTGCCTAGCACCGTCTTGTGCTCCAGCAGCAAGTCCTTCTGCAGCATATAACTCACCCGGCCCTTAGGATTTTCCTGCCCATCTAGGACAATCCTGCCCGACTGGACCTCCAAAATCCCCGCAATCAGATTAAAGAGGGTCGTTTTCCCGACTCCACTAGGCCCCAAAATCGCTACGACCTGGCCTGCTTCTACCTGTAGGCTGATATCTTTCAAAATCTGCTGCTCATCATAAGCATAGCTTACATTTTCAAGTTTAATTTCTGTCATTTTTTTATATAATCGTTGCTAAATCCCTTGTCACTCAAGTCATTGTCCACGATACCCTTATCCTTGGCCCATTTGTAAAAGGCATTCCAGCGGCTAGCCTCAAACTGACCCCACTTGTCCTTATCTGATGCATATTGCTCAGACAGATATTTTTGAGAAGCCAAGACAAAGTCACGCTTGTTTTTCAACTCTGGCGCATGCTTGATTAAAATATCCGCCGCTTCTTCAGGGTGCTCCATGGCATATTGATAGCCCTTCTTGATAGCCTGCAGGACCTTTTTCGCTTCGTCCGGATTCTTCTTCAGATAGTCATTATTGGCAATGATGACTGGAGAATAATAGTCAAACTCCTTTACATAGTCCTTCATATAAAAGAAATTAGTGTCCATGCCCTGAGACTGTGCCATGATGCCGTCCCAGCCATGATAAATCCAAGCTGCATCAAACAAGCCATTTTCAATCGGAGTAATAGAGTTGGAATCGTTGTTAGGAACCTTTTCTACCTCATCAAACTGACCTCCTTGGCTTTCAACCAAAGTTTTGAGCATGCCTAGCTCCACCGGATCATTCCAGGTACCATATTTCTTCCCAGCCAGATCCTTAGGACTTGTAATACCAGCCGACTTCTTGGAAATAATGCCCGAAGTATTATACTCTACAATAGCCGCAACAGCTGTGATTTCTGCGCCCTTATCCAGTTTTTTGGCCATAGAGTCCTGGAAGTAAATACCAAAAGGCGCCTTACCGTTGATAATCAAATCCGAACTGCTATCTTCAGGCGGCAACTTGATATCCACATCCACGCCTGCTTCCTTGAAGTAGCCCTTTTCTTGAGCTACATAAAGGCCGGTATGGTTGGTGTTAGGTGACCAGTCTAGGATAAAATCAATCTTTTTACCCTTGCTCTCAGATGTAGATTTCGACTGACCGCAGGCCACCAGGCCGATGATTGATACGGCAGCCAAACCTGCCAACAAGACTTTACAACTTTTTTTCATCATTATCCTCTTTTCTTTATTTGGAAAATAGCAGAGCTGAGCTCCTATTTCCACTTGATGACATATTTTTCACTGACAGCCACTAGCTTCATCCCCAGAAGACTGATGACCGAAACCAATATGATAATGGCAAACATGGTATCGTACTGGAAAAGTTTCTTAGACTGAATCATATAAACACCCAAGCCTTCGAAACCGCCCAGCCATTCGGAAACTACGGTCGTGATAAAGGCATAGGAAACACTGACGCGCAAGCCAGCATAGAAATAGGGCAAACTAGCTGGAATCTTAAAATGCCAAAGAATCTGCCAGCGATTGGCTTGCATAAGCTCAAAGAGAGTCATAGTATCCCGATCACAATGCCGAAAACCGTCCAGAATACTGACGATAATCGGAAAAGTCGTCGTCAGAATAATCAGCACAATCTTGGGCAAAATCCCATAACCCAGCCAGAGAACCAGAATTGGCGCTAAAGCAATGGTTGGAATCGTCTGCACCACGACCATCATGGGGTAGATTAGATCATTGAGCCAGCTCATACTGTCCATGAGTATAGCTAGTATACAGGCCAAGATGACGCCCAAGACTAAACCCAGCAAGGCTACTTTTAAAGTCGCCCAGCTATGACTTGCTAGAAAGCCAGCATCTCTGATAAAGGCCTGACCGATTTCCAGAGGTGTCGGCAGGATAAACTTGGGCAAGAGCTTGAGCCAGCCCATGACCTGCCAGATGACAAGTACACCCAGCATACCTAAGAGACCGATTTGCTGCCGCATCAGCCTTTGTAGTGCTTTCATTAGAACGATTTTCCTCCCTTCCTGTATTTTAGCGCTGCAATTCTTCAAGATATCACCATCGATAAAATTGATAAAAGAAAAAGCCTTTTCCATATATGGAAAAGGCGCACAAATACCACTGTTTTTTGGTATAATTCCTACGCTGGCATTACCCAGATCAGGTGCGGTCGAAGCTTACACTTCCTCTCAGACTGTACACAGACTCCCATATATAGGACTATGATAGCGCAATCATCAGCAAATGTCAAGGTTGGAGCTTGGACTCACTCCTTTTCAACGATAAGTGAAGCAAACGATCATCCATCAGTCAAACTTTCCTTTCGCAGCCAGCAAAGTCTCCATAGCCCTGATATTCTCTGTCTCGCTTGTGGATAAGATGGTTTCAAAGCCCAATTCAGCTGCCGTATCTAAGTTAGCCTGAATATCATCAATGAAAACGGATTCCACTGGATCCAGACCATATTTTTTCAACAGCTTGTGGTAAATCTCTACTTCTGGCTTGACGACACCGACCTCTGAGGAAAGGATATAGCCTGACAGCAGTGGGTAAATGGGCAACAAACCAGCTTTTTCAATATGATAAAAAATCTCACAAGTGGTTGACAAGATATAGATTCGATAACCTTGATCAGACCATAGCCGAATCCTTTCCTGTAAACCACTGTAAACATGCACAACCTCATACCAGTGATAAAAGATATTCTTAACGGCAGAATGATAGGAAACGTCCAGCTGAGCCAGGACTTCCTCACAGGCTTCTTTCAAACTCAGCTCTCCCTTGTCCGTCTGATGCCAGACACCCGACTCAAAAATGGCCTGTCTTAGGACCTGCCGCTGCTCTTTCTCAGGTTCAAAATATGTCAAGATTTTCTCAGAATTCCATTCAATCAGAACATTGCCCAAATCAAAAACTAAATTTTTAATCATGATGACCACCTGTTTTCTTTGCTTATCATCCTCTATATACGTCGATTTGACTGAGGAATTGCTTCAAATATAAGTAAAAAGGCCCACTGGACCTTTCTATTCATCAAAATAACGGATAAGGTTCTTTTCTGTCAAAATGTCAGAATAAGTATAAGACTCCACATAGGTATTGGAAATTTCCCCTGGCTGACCGCCTTCATTGGAATATTCCACGATAAACAGAGACGGATAGACTTCAATCAGACGGCCTTGCTTGCTTTTTTGGCGCTTACGACCGTTTTCCAGCGTCATCTCAACGATTTGTCCTTCATGCGCCTTGATATCTTCTTTGATTTTTTTCATTTTTGCCACATCTGTAAATGCATCACTCATCTTTATTCGTCCTCTCTTTTGGAAATACTTGAGAATTTATTATACTCTTTCTGGAAAATTAACTCTACTGTACCACGCGCCCCACTCCGGTTTTTCTCGATAATGACTTCAACCTTGTTGTTGGGAATGCCTTCTTCCTCCTCACCGGCTCGATCATAATAATCATCCCGGTAAAGGAAAGCAACGATATCCGCATCCTGCTCAATGGAACCTGATTCCCGAATATCAGACAGCACCGGTCGTTTATCCTGCCGCTGCTCCACGCCACGCGAGAGCTGACTCAGCGCAATGACTGGTACCTTGAGCTCCTTAGCCAAGATTTTCAACTGCCGAGAAATTTCCGAAACTTCTTGTTGACGGTTTTCACGACCAGTTCCTGTAATCAGCTGCAGATAGTCAATCAAGACCAGCCCTAAATTGCCCGTTTCCTGAGCCAGTTTTCGAGCCCGCGAGCGAATCTCTGTAATCCGAATCCCTGGTGTATCATCAATATAGATACTAGCGTTAGCCAGATTAGCTGTCGCAATGGTATATTTTTGCCACTCTTCATCTGTCAGTTGCCCCGTACGAATGGAATGAGAATTAATCACCCCTTCTGAAGCCAGCATCCGGTCCACCAAGCTTTCCGCCCCCATTTCCAGAGAGAAAATAGCTACAGTCTTATCCAGCTTGGTTCCGATATTCTGAGCAATATTAAGGGCAAAGGCCGTCTTTCCGACCGCTGGCCGAGCCGCCAGAATGATTAATTCTTCCTCATGCAAACCAGTCGTCATCTTGTCCAGCTCACGATAGCCAGTCGCAATCCCAGTGATATCTGATGTCTGCAGAGACCGAGCCTCCAGATTGCCAAAGTTAAGGTTCAGCACATCACGGATATTCTTAAAACCGCTACGGTTAGCTGTTTCACTGACATCAATTAGGGCTTTTTCAGCTCCGGCGATAATTTCCTCTGACAGCCGGTCGCCATCGTAGGCTTGATTGATAGACTCTGTCAGACGCGAAATCAGCCGCCTTAGAATGGCCTTTTCTGCAACGATTTTAGCATAGTATTCAGCATTGGCAGATGTTGGCACAGAATTGACCACTTCCACCAAGTAGCTGAGACCGCCGATATTCTGCAAATCACCCTGACTGTCCAAAATATTGCGAACCGTCGTTGCATCAATGGCATCCCCGCGGTCAGCCAAGTCAATCATAGCCTTGAAAATCAAGCGATTGGCATACTTAAAGAAGTCAGCAGGCTCGATATACTCACGAACAAAGACCAGCTTGCTCTCATCAATGAAAATGGCTCCTAAGACGGACTGCTCCGCTAAAATATCCTGAGGTTGAGCTCGGAGTTCATCAATCTCTGCCATCGGTAAATCCTTCCTTCAAATCACTATTATCCTTCTTTAACCCGCAAACGAATCACCCCAGTTATATCCTGATAAATTTTCACTGGAACATCTATCAGACCAATGGAGCGAATCGGTGAGTCCACCTTAATATGACGTTTGTCAATTTTGATACCAAACTGCTTCTGCAGCTCTTCTGCTATTTTCTTACTTGTAATAGATCCAAAGGTCCGGCCGTCTGGACCAACTTTTTCAGTAAATTCAACAAGAGTAGCTTCTTCTGCTAACTTAGCTTTAATAGCTTGAGCTTCTGCCACTAGTTCCGCGTGGGCTTTTTCTTCGGACTTTTGCTTGCCGCGCAGTTCACCGATAGCCTGGGCCGTTGCTTCCTTGGCTAAATTTTTCTTAATCAGAAAATTTTGAGCATAGCCAGTTGGCATTTCCTTGATTTCGCCTTTTTTGCCCTTGCCTTTTACATCTGCTAAAAAAATTACTTTCATCCTTTTTTCTCCTCGTCTATTATTACTTCCTCTTTAATGACTTGGTCCATAATTTCTTGATTCAGCGACTGAAGGACCTCAGAAACTGTTTTGCCTTCAATTTGAGCTGCCGCCAGATTAAAATGACCGCCACCGCCCAGCTTTTCCATAATTCGCTGAACATTGATCTTGCTGCGACTGCGAGCCGAAATAGACACATAGCCTTTGGTATTCTTGCTTACAACAAAAGTGGCTTCAATTCCTGACATAGAGAGCATGGTATCAGCTGCCTTACTGATGACAACTGTATCATAAGTGTTCTCTTCTGGACCAGCTGCTACAATGACATTAGGCAAAATCTTCTTGCCGTTTAAAATCAGCTCATTAATCGCACGATATTCCTCAAAATTCGTAGCAGAAATATCCTGAATCACAACACTGTCACTGCCCCGAGTTCGTAGATAGCTGGCCACATCAAAAGTCCGACTAGTGACTCGAGATGAAAATCCTTTGGTGTCAAGCATGATACCTGCCATGAGAATGCTGGCTTGCATCTTGCTGAGACGGTTCTTTTTAGAATTCTGGAACTGAATCAGCTCCGTTACCAATTCACTAGCACTGCTAGCCCCACTTTCGATATAGGCAATCACAGCATTTTCCGGAAAATCTTCATCACGGCGATGGTGGTCGACTACGATAATCTGACTGAATTGATCAAAGAAATCCTTAGACAGAGTCAGAGATATCTTGGAGTGATCAACCATAATCAAAAGAGAACGATTGGTCACCATATTTACTGCTTCAGAAAGCGGCACCAGATAGTCAGCCCCTTCCTGCTGGAGCTTTGTAATGGAGCGTTCAATGTCAGAAGCCATCTGGGACGGATCATAGACCACATAAGCTTTCTCAATGATATTACTGGCAAAGAGCTGCATACCAAGAGAAGAACCCAAGGCATCCATATCCAGATTTTTATGTCCGACTATAAAGACCTGATCCACACTCTTAATCTTATCAGAGATTGCAGTCATCATAGCCCGAGTACGGGTGCGCGTGCGCTTAACAGCTGACGCCGTTCCTCCACCAAAGAAGATTGGGTTCATGTTGTCATTATTTTCTTTGACGACAGCCTGGTCCCCGCCACGAACTTCAGCCAAGTTGAGGTTAAGCAGGGCAACCCTACCGATTTCATCATGATTGCCATCACCATAAGAAAAGCCCATACTGAGTGTCAGTGACAGCTCTCGATTTTTAGCTTCCGTCCGGAATTGATCAATGATAGAAAATTTATTTTCCATCAGCTGTTCCAGCACTGTGTAATCGGTAAAAAGATAGAACCGATCCATGCCAACCCGACGGTAAAACATGTGAAACTGCTCAGAAAATTCTGCTACGAAGTTAGCCACAAAGCTATTGATATGACTGATATCCGTGTCTGAAACGACATCTTCTAAATCATCATAATTATCCACCGAGATAATCCCGATCACCGGGCGCGTTGTTACCAAACCAACAGTAGCTTCGTATTCATTGGATGCATCAAAAAAATAAAACACACTTGATGCACGGTCCAAGTAAACCGAATATTTCTTGTCTACAACCGTAGCATAATGACCAGAGTCTGAATAAGCAGCCTTCATGATATTCTTGAGCATATCTGCATCAAAATCACCATCTTCGGTTGTAAAAATCAGTTCAGCATAGGGATTAAACCACTCTACATCACCATTATCTTCACTGATTTTAATGACACCAACTGGCATCTTATCCAGCAAGGAAGCGAGGCTTCCTTCTGCTTGATGATTGACATAATGAATCTGCTCAATCTCATCTAGCTCGGATACTCTCTGTTGCTGGATAAAAAGCACAATCAAAAGAGCCAGCACAAGCATGAGAGCAGCTAGCATGGCCAAACTATCACCAAAAAGCCTCAGACAGATGGCTAAGATTATAAAGGAAATTAGACCCGCCATCGCCAAATGAATTGGGGCAAAACGAAATTTTTTCATCATAGACCTCTTATTCCGCCATTTTACCATAAATCCTAGAAAAAAGCGAATTTCTCCCAATAATCAAAGCATTTAACAATGGTAAAGGAAGCGAAAAATAGTCTTTCAAAGTTTACAACATTGTAAACCTATTGTAAACTTACACAAAAAGGCTGCTTCCCAAAGGAAACTAAGCCTTTTACAAGAGTTACTTCGCTTGATTTTTAGAAATGCTTCTAGACTTGCCTTCTAAGTAAACCATCAAAATAGAAATATCTGCTGGATTGACACCAGAAATACGACTTGCCTGACCAATCGTTTCTGGATTAATTTTCTTGAACTTTTGCCGCGCTTCTGTCGCAATCGAATCAATATCATCCCAGTCAATATTTGCTGGAATCCGCTTCTCTTCCATACGCTTCATCTTTTCAACCTGATCGAGAGCTTTAGAAATATAGCCTTCGTACTTAATCTCTGTCTCAATTAGCTCGATAATCTTTTCATCAAGCTCCTCTGCCGCCGGACCAATGAACTGAACTACATCTTGGTAAGACACTTCCGGACGCCGCATAAATTCTTTGGCAGTTACTGCATCTGTCAGAGGCTTAAAGCCTAGCGCTTCTACCTTAGCGTTTGTTTCCTTAACAGGCTTTAGTTTGATAGATTCCAAACGCTTCATCTCGTTGTCAAATTGATTCTTTTTAATCTCGAAACGAGCCCAACGCTCATCATCTACCAGACCAATTTCTCGTCCTATCTCTGTCAAACGCATATCGGCATTGTCGTGGCGGAGAATCAGACGGTACTCAGCTCGACTAGTCAAGAGTCGATAAGGTTCTACCGTCCCTTTAGTGACCAAATCATCAATCATGACTCCAATATAACCATCACTACGCTTCAAAATCAACTCTGGCTTACCTTGGATTTTCAAGGCCGCATTAATCCCAGCGATAATTCCTTGACCAGCAGCTTCTTCGTAACCAGAAGTCCCATTGGTCTGGCCTGCTGTAAAGAGTCCTGAAATTTTCTTTGTTTCCAAGGTTGCCCGCAACTGGTGGGGCATAATCATATCGTACTCAATGGCATAGCCTGTCCGCATCATCTCAGCATTTTCTAGCCCCTTGATAGAGTGAACCAAGTCCTTTTGTACATCTTCTGGCAAACTAGTTGACAGCCCCTGTACATAAACCTCTTCTGTATCACGGCCCTCAGGCTCTAAGAAAAGCTGGTGGCGTTCCTTATCCGCAAAACGTACAATCTTATCCTCGATAGACGGGCAATAGCGAGGACCCACACCCTTAACGATACCTGAAAACATAGGAGCCCGGTGCAGGTTATTTTGGATAATTTCGTGACTTTCTGCATTGGTATAAGTCAACCAGCAAGGAACTTGATCTTTCACATAGTCCTCATCACGAGACGTGTAAGAGAAATGATTGGCCTTTTCATCACCTGGCTGAATCTCGGTCACATCATAATTGATAGATGATGCCTTGACACGCGGTGGCGTTCCTGTCTTAAAACGACCAATTTCAAAACCTAGATCACGCAGATTATCAGCTAAAGGAATGGCTGCTAGACTATGGTTAGGACCAGATGAATACTTGAGATCACCAATGATAATTTCTCCCCGCAAGGCTGTTCCAGTGGTAACAATGACAGCTTTAGCTGCATATTCCTGTTGCGTCGCTGTCTTAACCCCAATGACCTTACCATCTTCTACCAAGATTTCATTAATCATGGTTTGCCGCAGAGTCAGATTTTCTTGATTTTCGACAGTCTTCCGCATTTCTTTGGAGTAGACTTCCTTATCCGCCTGCGCCCGAAGAGCCCGAACAGCGGGTCCTTTACCAGTATTGAGCATTTTCATCTGGATATAGCTCTTGTCAATATTCTTGGCCATCTCTCCGCCCAAAGCATCTACTTCACGAACGACAATGCCTTTTGCAGACCCTCCGATAGATGGATTGCAGGGCATAAAAGCCAGCATCTCAATATTGATGGTTGCCAAAAGAACCTTACAACCCATTCGACTAGCAGCAAGCGATGCCTCAACCCCAGCATGCCCTGCTCCAATCACGATAATATCATAACTTTCAGTAAAATTGTGTGACATTTCTTTTTCCTTCATTTTTTCACCAAAAAAGGCCAATTCTCTAGAAGTGCAGGACAAAAAAGCCTGCAACATCCATGAGCTTTGACCATCATAGGTATTGCTTATCTTATTTTAGCAAATTATGTTGAATTGTCAATCTAAATGTACTGCAAGACTTGACCATTCTTATAAGCTCTGTCAATCAAGCCACCACCTAAGCACTCATCGCCATCATAAAAGACAACTGCTTGACCTGGAGTAACAGCCCTTTGAGGCTGATCAAAGTTGACAACTGCCTTGTCACCCTTTACAGTAACTGTCACTTTGGAATCAGGCTGACGATAACGGAACTTAGCTGTACATTCTATAGTAAATTCTTCTGGCATTTCTTTTGTGAAATGAACCTGACTAGCGTCAAGGCTGGTTGACATCAAATTGTCATGGTAAAAGCCCTGACCGACATAAAGAATATTTTGGCTGAGATCTTTTCCAACCACAAACCAAGGCTCATTATCACCACCATGTTGTCCACCAATTCCAAGACCACCCCGCTGGCCAATGGTATAATACATCAATCCAGCATGCTGGCCCATATCTCGGCCTTCCAAGGTCATCATGCGACCCGGCTGGGCTGGTAAATATTGACTCAGAAACTCTTTAAAATTCTTCTCACCAATGAAGCAAATACCTGTCGAGTCTTTTTTCTTGGCTGTAGCCAAACCAGCTCTTTCAGCAATTGCTCGAACTTCTGGCTTTTCTAAATGACCCAGAGGAAACATAGTCTTTTGCAGTTGTTCCTGTGATAGTTGACTTAAAAAGTAAGTCTGATCCTTATTGTTGTCCTTGCCACGCAGCATGTGAACCACGCCTTCTTGGTCTCTCTTCACCTGAGCATAGTGACCCGTTGCAACGTAATCTGCACCCAGTGTCAAGGCATAGTCAAGGAAGGCTTTAAACTTGATTTCCTTGTTACACATAACATCTGGATTTGGAGTCCTACCTGCTCGGTATTCCGCCAAGAAGTATTCAAAAACACGTTCCCAGTACTCTTTCTCAAAGTTGACAGAGTAGTAAGGAATGCCAATCTGATCTGCAACAGCAGCTACATCCTTGTAGTCCTCTGTGGCTGTGCAGACACCAAATTCATCTGTGTCGTCCCAGTTTTTCATGAAGATGCCAATCACATCGTAACCTTGCTCTTTCAAGAGCAAAGCAGTTACTGATGAATCGACGCCTCCGCTCATACCAACAACGACACGAGTCTTAGAGTTATCACTCATTGTGTTCTCCCATCTTTTCGTTATTTCACGATTGAAGGTCGTGCTGTGCTTTCAACGATTGAAGGTCGCTTGAGCAAGGCCTATTATAGCACGAAAGGACTAGGAAAACAAATCAGAAATTCAACTAAATTTATTAACTGTAAATTATGTTTACAACGTTGTAAATATATTGATTTTCTCATTTACTTTAATCTCTAGCAAAATTTTATAATATCCACTTTTAATTCATTTAAAAAATCAGCAGAAAGCCCTTAACTTTGTTATAATGAAAATAATAAATTAGCTGCAAGGAGAAATCATGACTTCACTAAGATTTCAATCTGTTTTTGATATTATCGGACCTGTGATGATAGGCCCATCAAGCAGTCATACAGCAGGCGCCGTCCGTATCGGAAAAATTGTCTCCTCTATTTTTAACGATGAGCCGACAGAGGTAGAGTTCCAGCTCTTTAACTCTTTTGCCAAAACTTACCGAGGTCACGGAACTGACTTGGCTCTTGTCGCAGGGATTCTAGGTATGGAGACTGATGATCCAGAGATTCCTAACAGCCTTGAAATCGCCCATAAACGCGGTATCAAGATTGTCTGGACGATTCAAAAGGATAGCAATGCTCCCCACCCTAATACGACAAAAATTACAGTCAAAAATGACCGTAAAACAATCAGTGTGACTGGAGTCTCTATCGGTGGAGGCAACATTCAAGTAACAGAGCTGAATGGCTTTTCAGTATCTCTGAGCATGAATACTCCGACCATCATTATTGTCCATCAGGATGTCCCAGGTATGATTGCCCATGTCACCGAAGCTCTGTCACGCTACAATATCAATATAGCTCAGATGAATGTTACACGTGAGAAGGCTGGAGAAAAAGCGATTATGATTATTGAAGTTGACAGCCGCAGCTGTGAGGAAGCCATTGATGAAATCCGTAATATTCCTCATCTGCACAATGTGAATTTCTTTAAATAGGAGAAAATATGTTTTATTCCATCAAAGAATTGGTAGAGCAAGCTGACTTGGATTACCAAGGAAATGTTGCTGAATTGATGATTGCTACCGAGTATGAATTGACTGGTCGTGAAAGAGATGAAGTCCTGCGGTTGATGCATCGCAATCTGGAAGTCATGAAAGCCTCTGTCCTTCTTGGACTCGATGAGAGCAAGTCTCGAAGCGGATTGACTGGTGGAGACGCGGCAAAACTTGACCATTATATCCAGACAGGAAAGGCTTTATCAGACCACACTGTGCTGACTGCTGCAAAAAATGCTATTGCTGTAAATGAACACAATGCTAAAATGGGCTTGGTTTGTGCTACACCAACAGCTGGTAGCGCTGGCTGTCTGCCTGCTGTCCTTACATCAGCCATTGAAAAATTAGGCCTCTCAGAAGAAGAACAGCTATACTTTCTATTAGCTGCAGGCGCTTTTGGCCTAGTCATTGCTAATAACGCCTCAATTTCGGGTGCTGAAGGTGGCTGTCAAGCTGAGGTTGGCTCCGCTTCAGCTATGAGTGCAGCTGCTTTAGTTCTGGCTGCTGGAGGTTCACCTTTTCAAGCCAGTCAAGCTATTTGTTTTGTCATTAAAAACATGCTGGGCTTGATTTGTGATCCAGTAGCTGGTCTTGTGGAAGTGCCTTGTGTCAAGCGAAATGCTATGGGAGCCAGTTACGCTTTTATTGCAGCCGATATGGCTCTTGCAGGAATCGAGTCTAAAATTCCTGTTGACGAAGTCATTGACGCTATGTATCAAGTCGGCTCAAGTCTGCCTACTGCTTTCAGAGAAACAGCTGAAGGCGGTCTAGCTACAACACCTACAGGTCGCAGACTTTCAAAAGAAATCTTTGGAGAATAACCTTGACAAATTTGTCAAGTAGATTTACTAGATAGTAAAAAAGGAGACAAGATGAGCCATTTGAAATATATCTTCTTTGATTTGGATGGAACCTTAGTTGACAGTTCAAAGGGCATCCAAAAATCCTTTGAATACAGTTTTAAACAACTTGGAAAAGAGTGCCCTGAAGAAAATATTATCAAAAGTTTTATGGGTCCTCCTCTGGAAGTAAGCTTCGCTTCTGTTCTTGAAGAAAGCCAAGTTCCAGAAGCGATTAGCTATTATCGCAGTTTCTATAAGGAAAAAGGCATCTGGGGCGTCCGCCTCTATGAGAGGATACCAGAATTGCTGACACAGTTAAAAGAAGCCGGCTATCAGATTTATGTAACAACAAGTAAAAATCAACCCACAGCACAAGATTTATTAGCAAATCTAGCTATCTCTGACCAATTTGATGATATTTTTGGCTCACTGCCAGATTCATTTCAAAAAGCAGATGTTCTGCGTCGAGCTCTGCAAACACTAGATGCAAATCCAGAAGAAACCATAATTATAGGTGATACAAAGTTTGATATGATTGGCGGTAAAGAAGTAGGGATCTCAACTCTAGGAGTCCTTTGGGGCTTTGGCAGTAAAGAAGAGTTACTAGAAAATGGAGCAGATTTGCTGGCTAATTCCCCCAACTACATTTTAAAAATATTGAAAGAACACTTTTCATAACTTTACATAGCTGTCAATATAGATAAGATTGTTACCTTTAAATCTTTATCTACACTACCATTTTCTGCTTATAAATTGTCAATTTTATGTAAACTAAAAAACAACAGATTTCTGTGGTTTTTTTATTTCTATCTTAATAGCCCCAAGCTGAAAGTCCTTGAGCACTGTAGGCACTATATGCTGATTGAATTTGATCATCAACAGTAGCTGTTGATCCCCAACCTGGCATCGTTTGGAAAAGACCACTAGCACCTGAAGGGTTGTAAGCATCTACTTGACCATTTGATTCACGGGCAATAATAGCTTCCCAAGTTGATGCAGGAACACCAGTCATTTCTGCCATACGTGATGCTGCATAAGAACCAGTTGCACCAGCGGTATTACCATTGCTAAGTACAAGGCCTCCTGATGTTGCTGCTGAATTAGCTGTTGCTGCAGGTGCTGCATAATTATTTACGGGAGTTGCAGTTGCTGCTACGCTTGTTTCAGACGTTTTGGCACTATTTCCAAGTTCCAAGATTTGACCAACACGGATGTGATTTGGATCTGCGATTTTGTTTAACTCTACTAATTTCTCAAGAGTTGTATTTTTTTCGTTAGCAATAGCTGATAAAGTATCACCGGCTTCAACTGTATAGGTCTCAGCATTTGCAATACCTGAAACCAAGAAAGCCGCTGCAGCGACTGCACCTGTTAAAGTCCATTTTGCTGTTTTTTTGTTCATTAAAATGTAATTCTCCTTTCGGTGATAATACTATCTTACACATAAAATATTACCAAAAAGTTACATTACCAAGTCAAACGTTACAAGAACATTTAGTTTAGACGTTAAAAACAGACTTTTAGAGCTTTTTTGTCAAATATTTTCTTTGACCAAGCAAAAAATAGACAAGTTTAACTTATACTATTCTCTAAAAACACTTTAAACAGCAGGTCAGTTTTTCAATATATAAAGTAGAATACCTAATATGAGTAAGCTAATAATAGCCAAGCTGTCATTTCTTTTCCATGCTAAGCGGCGAAAACGTGTCCGACCTTCACCTCCATTATAACCACGAGCTTCCATGGCAATAGCTAGAGCATCTGCCCTTTTAAAACTAGAAGCAAACAAAGGGATTAGAATGGGAATAATAGATTTAACCTTTTGAACAAGCTTTCCCTCGCCAAAGTCAACACCACGCGCCCTCTGGGCGTTCATAATCCGAGTAGTATCATCCATCAAAGTTGGAACGAAGCGCAGGCTCATAGAGAGCATCAGACCAATCTCATGTGCTGGCACCTTGAAAACCTTCAGAGGCTTCAGCAAAGACTCCACGGCATCAGACAAGCTTAAGGGTGTCGTTGTCAGAGTCAGAAGAGTAGAAAAGAAAATAATCAGAATAAAGCGGCTAAAAATAATGCCAGCCTGTGACAGTCCTAGTTCTGTAATTCTGACAAAAGCGAATCGAAAGATTGTGGCCCCTCCCGAGGTCAAAAACAACTGGAACAAGGTAGTAAAAGCTATGATAAAAACCATGGACTGGATACCCTTTAAAAAGAACTTCAAAGGAACCTTGGACAGCAAGACCAAACTAAAAACGAAAACAAACAACAGCAGATTGGTCACAAGATTATTAGCCCAGAAAATTAATAGAATAAAAAGAAACATCGCCAGCAACTTGCTCCGCGGATCCAAACGATGGATGATTGAATTTCCGGGAATATAGCGACCTAAAATCAACTTATCCATGCAAGATCTCCTTGAATTCTTCAATTGTAATAGGATAGTGCGAGAAGGTCATCCCTTTTTCCGCCAATTCGTGAGCAAATTTTGTAATCTTAGGAACACCCAATTGAATACTCTCCATAAAATCAAGATCCTGAAAGACCTGAGCAGGCTGACCGCTCTTGACGACTCTGCCCTTATCTAAAACATAGACTGTATCAGCAAAGTTGGCTACATCATCCATTAGGTGAGTTACCAAAACAATGGTCATACCGGCTCGATGCAGCTCTTCAAAGAGCCTCATCAGTTCTTTTCGACCAGATGGATCAAGTCCTGCTGTCGGCTCGTCCAAAACCAAGATATCAGGCTCCATGGCTAGTATACCAGCGATGGCTACCCTACGCATCTGGCCGCCAGAAAGTTCGAAAGGACTGCGATTGAACAAATCCTCAGAAATTCCGACTAAGTGCAGCTTTTCACGCGCCAAAGCTTCCGCTTCTTCCTTAGAAACACCAAAATTCTGAGGACCAAAAGCCACATCTTTCAAAACTGTTTCATCAAAAACTTGACTTTCCGGAAATTGAAAGACTAGACCAACCTTCTTGCGCACCTGTTTAATGTCTTTATTGACGGAATCAGCCGTGATGACTGTACTGCCTACTTCAACACTGCCCTGATTGGGAACCAGCAAGCCATTTAAAAGCTGGAGAATGGTTGACTTACCGCTGCCAGTATGACCGATAAGAGCGGTATAGCTGCCGGATTTTATCTCCAAATCCACTCCAAAAAGCGCTGGTCCCTCAAAAGGGGTGCCAGCTTGATAAGTATAACTTACATTTTTGAGAGTAATGCCCATAGTTGATCCTGCAATTCTTTTTCTGTTAAGTAAGTGTCTGGCAGAGGAAGCCCTGACTGACGCAAAGCCGCCTTTACCTGATTAACAAATGGCTGATCCAATCCTAGCTCTTCCAAATCTTCTCGAGAAAAAAGTTCTCTCGGGGTAGCAGTAGATTCAACCTGACCCTCTTTCATGACCAAAACACGGTCGCTTAAGGCTATTTCATCCAGGTCATGAGTGATAGAAATGACGGTCAGCTGATTACCATCTTTAATTTTTTTCACGGTCTGGATAAGATCCAAACGCCCCTCTGGATCCAACATGCTAGTTGCTTCATCCAAAATAATAATATCCGGTCTTAGAGCTACGACACCTGCAACAGCTACCCGCTGTTTCTGACCTCCAGAAAGACGAGCTGGTTCACGCTCCTTAAAATCCTGCATGCCGACAAGCTCTAATGCCTGCTGGACTCGCTCTACCATCAGATCATAGTCCAGCCCTTGATTTTCCAAACCAAAGGCTACATCGTCTTCTACAGTTGCACCGACAAACTGATTATCTGGATTTTGGAATACCATGCCAATCTGTCTGCGTTTTTCCCAGACGTTTTCAGCTGTTAGCTTATCGCCTGAGATAATAATATCTCCGCTTTCCGCTTCTAAAAGGCCGTCAATCAAACGAACTGTGGTTGATTTTCCACTCCCATTATGACCGACAATAGACAGCCATTCCCCTTTTTTTACTTGAAAGGAGACATCATTTAAAGTGTAATTCTCAGACTCACTATCATATTTGTACTTAAGATTTCTTACTTCGATGATATTTTCCATATTATTTAAAGGTATCTTTAAAGAGATAGGCACTTCCCTTGAAGTAGTCATATCCAGAATAAATCGTAAAGATTAAAGCGATATACAGAAGGATTTGCCCTAAGAGAGTCCAATGAATCAGTAGAAAAATAATAGCAAACATCTGCGTGAAGGTTTTGATTTTACCTGGCATAGCAGCTGCTAAGACCGTACCACCTGTTTCCACTAAAAGCAAGCGCAGACCTGTTACTGCCAATTCTCGGCAAATAATAATAGCCACAACCCAGGCAGGAGCCATTTTCATCTCAATCAACATGATAAAGGCAGACATCACTAAAAGCTTATCAGCCATGGGATCAGCAAATTTACCAAAGTTTGTTACCACTTCCCACTTTCGAGCCAAATAACCATCTAGATAATCAGTTATACTGGCAAAAGCAAAGATAAAAGCCGATAAAATATGCATGGTGTAAGAATGACCGAATGTTAAAATCACAACAAATACAGGGATTAAAGCAATCCTGACAAGAGTTAAGGCATTTGGAATATTTTCTTTTTTCATGGGATTCCCTTCGTTTTTATCCTTTCGTAATGTTTAAACTAATGGTTCCACTATCGCTAGTCAAAGCCGAAGTATCTAGTTTTTGTCCCTCTATCGTCACAGTTGCTCCTTTAACAGGTGCTAACGTAATAAGATACTTATTGCCTGGCTCAAGAGCAACCGTCTGGCTTGATTTTTCAGGAGATAAGGTGATGCCTTCGGCTAGTTCTGAATCGCTTATGCTTACCAAATTGGTTGTTTGCTCCACAGAAACGGTCACTTTGACAGGCTGACTTGCTCCGCTGTACTCAGCAGTCAAATTATCTCCGCTTCCACCAACTGTCAACTTGCTAGCCGAGGAAGAAACTGACTTAGAATCAGCCGAAGAAAAGGAACTCATCTGACTGTTAGTACTTGTAGAGGAAACCAGGCTATAGTTGTTGTCAGATGCTTTGTAACTTACCGAATTAGTATGAGCATAGCTCCAGATATAGTATACCACGAAAACTGCAATAGCTGAAGCCAATAAGAGAAAATAGAACAAGGGCAGAAAAGAGCTTTTATTTTTATTTTTTCTGCTCCTGAATTCCTCATCTGCTGCCAGTACCACTTCATCAAAGACTATCATCTCACCAGCTTCGTAAGCCTCCAGAATAATAGATTCATCCAAATCTACAGCCCAAGCATATTTTCGCAAGAAGCTGCGGGCATAGAAAGGACTAGGAAGCAAATCATAGTCATTTCGTTCCAGCGCTTCCAGCAAATCCTGCTGAATATCTGTCTTTTTTGACAATTCCTCTAAGCTCAGCCCTTGATTGGTCCGGGCAAGCTTCAACACTTCTCCTATCGTTTTTTTTCTCATACGTACTTTTCCCTTATTTCTATTCTTCACTATTTTAACAAAATTTTAAAAACGATTCTGGAATTATTTTGGAAAAATAGTAAAATCTGTCATATCACACTGATCGATAAATCGATGACCTAGTTTTATCACATCATTCAGGCTGATGTCCTGTAAAATTTTCGGCAAATCAAACAGATTCTCACCCGTCAAATGCGGTTCATATTGGGTTGCAATATACTCAAGCGAGTTTAAACCGTGCAGAAAATCACCAAACATCTCACTTTTAATCGTATCCAAATGCTCTTCTGTCACATCCGGATCCTTGTCAAAATTCTTGATGGCTGAGCGAAATTGATGAGAAAGTCCCACCGGTTCCTGAGTATCCATCGTCAGCATGACAAAGTGAAAATCTTTTTCTACTTCCACTTCTAACGTTAAAGAATTGTCCATTTCCCCACTTTCATAGAGGGACTGGAAACGCTTGGAAGTCCAGCCAAACATCATGGCAAATAAGAGTTTCAAAGTGATTTTATAGCGACACAACTCCGATTCATCAACAAAATCTGTGCCTCGAATCCCAACTGCCAGTTTTGGACTAGCTACCTCCATTCGGTAGGTGTCCGTTGATACCACTGGGTGAAGGCTAACAGGAATTTTTTCAATGGGTTCAGAGTTCCCTGCAAAAACTAGTTTTTCCTGCTGTTCAGCAATCTCAGTAGCTATCTGTTCCAAATCAAAATTACCAATTACAAACAAAGTCATATTAGAAGGATGATAAAAGTTACTGAAATTTTCCTTCAAATTTTCGACGGTAATCTCAGAGATAGACTCTTTCGTTCCTGCAATGTCTTCTGCCAGAGGTGTTTGAGGATAGAGATTGGCCAAGGCTCCAAAAAAGAGACGATAATCTGGATTATCCTGGTACATTTCAATTTCTTGGCCGATAATATCCTGTTCCCGCAAAATGGATTCTTTTGTGAAATCAGCCCGATGCACAAGTTCTTGCAAAAGCTGTAGGTTTTCTGAAATGTTATCCGTTGCAGAAAACAGATAACTAGTCCGAGTAAAGCTCGTAAAGGCATTGCTCTCAGCTCCTAGCTTAGTAAATTCCAGCAGCAGATCCTTTCCCTGCGGGCCTTCAAAAAGTTTATGTTCCAAAAAATGAGCTATTCCAGCCGGATAATGAGTGACCTGCTTGGTTTCACGTGAAACAATCCCTGTATCCACTGAACCAAAATTAGTTGAGATAATCCCATAAGTTTCATTAAAATCATTTTTAGGCAGAAGAAAAACACGTAAACCGTTTGCCAAGACTGTCTGATAGACAGTTTCTCCCACTGCTGAATAATTGATTTTTTCTAGCACTTCTCCCTGCATTATTTTCCTTCCATAAAGTAAATAGCTTGTAATTTTAAGAGACCAGCTGCTTTGATAATATCATCCTTACGAACCTGTTCCAAAGCTTCCAGCCAAGCTTCAAGAGATAAGAATTTTTTCCCTAAAACAGAAGCCATATAAGCTCTCTCTAAGATTGTATTCTGTCGATCCTGAGCTAACAATACCGAATTTCTCAGCATTTTCTTGGTTTGATTCAGTTCTTCCTGACTAAAATTCCCACGCTTCAAATCAACAATCTGTCGGTTGATTAAAGCAACTGTTCTGGTCCGATTACTGCGGTCAATACCAGCGTAAATCCGCATCATTCCTGAAAAAATATCAAAATTGCTAGAAATTGTATAAGCCAGCCCTTCCTTTTCACGAAGATTGACAAATAATTTCGAATGGGCAAAGCCACCTAGCAAAGCATTTAAAACGACCAAAGGCAGGTGCTCACTCTCTCCGTACTGAATAGGGAAGTGATAGGCCAACTCAATAATTGACTGATGGACATCTTTCTGCTCCAGTCCTTCTCGTAAAACATTGGAATATTCTTGCTGATAAACTAACTGAAGTTCTTGTTGGCGAGGTGCAAAATTGAAAGATTGAATTTTCTCCCGAACAGCCACTTCATTAAAGTCCCCAATAAAGAAAAAGTCAATCTGATTTTCCTGAAGCATCTCCTGAAAAGCAACAAAACTGCTTGCAGCTGTCTCTTACTGGATTAATTCAATTGTCCCAACACGAGGCATCTGCATTTCCTCTTCTTCATAAAAGAGTTTGTCTAATTCTCGATGAGCATGATAAAAATGATTCTCAATTTCAGCTTCCAAATCATTCAAAATATTTTTCTTCTCAATTTCAAAAGCAGATTCATCAAAAGCGTCTTGACTTACCAATGGAGAAAACAAGCTGGCTTTCAAAAAATCAAGCATGGCATCTGTCAGGACATTCTTACGACTCAAAAATTTATCCCGCACAAAAGAAAGATTGATATCTAAATAATGCACCAATCCTCTCCTTGAAAGACTCGTAGAATAATCAGCACCATACAAATTGGCCAAACGTTCTCTGAAAGCCTGCGAAGTAGGATAAACAGCATTGACAGTCTCTAGCATGCTAGCTGTTAAAACCCGACCAGCTACTGTTTCTTTGGACATAGGCGCTGAAAAACGAACCCTAATTTTGTTTGTTTTAAATTTTTCTGATTGAATAAAATGGAGACGAACTCCTTTAGTGATTTCCATGACGCCCCTCATACTGAATAATATAGACTACTATTATATCATGAAATGCCTCTGATTTGTTTGTTCCACCAAGCTTTTTGCTGATTAAAACGTTTTCTGATAACAGGAGAAAATTTCCGATTTTATCCAAAGCACCTCAGCACTTTTTACTAACAAATATGGTATAATGACAGGGCTGAGGTGAAATATGGAATATAAATTATTTGATGACTACATCACGCTACAAGCCCTTTTAAAAGAAACAGGAATTATCCAAAGCGGCGGAGCAATTAAAACATTTCTAAGTGAATATCCAGTCCTTTTTAACGGTGAGCCAGAAAACCGCCGGGGAAAAAAACTCCGTGTCAATGACATCGTCTCCCTTCCCGAGCAAGGAATCGAAATTAATCTGACAGCTCCTAGTCAAGAAGAAATTCTGCAACACCAGAAAGAAATCGCAGAAAAAAAACGAGTTGCTGAACTTGTCAAAGCCATGAATAGGGATTTAAAAAAATCTCAGACTTCTAAAAAAGAAAAGCGTAAGAATACAGGGGTACCTAAAAAGCAGAAAACTACTAAAAGCCCTGTTCGCTTCCCTGGTATCTAATCATGTGGCTGCAATCATTAAAAATCAAGCATTTCCGAAATTATCAGGAAGCTGATATTGACTTCCATCCTGGCTTAAATGTCTTTCTAGGCCAGAACGCACAAGGTAAAACCAATATTTTAGAAGCTGTTTATTTCCTAGCCTTGACAAGAAGCCATCGTACACGCTCAGATAAGGATTTAATTCATTTTACAGATAATGATCTCCTTGTCTCTGGCATCTTAGAAAAAAAGACTGGTAAAGTTCCCCTTGACATTAACTTGACACCAAAAGGTCGTATCACAAAAGTCAATCACTTGAAACAAAGTAAATTATCAGACTATATTGGAACTATGAATGTTGTTCTTTTTGCTCCTGAGGATTTACAGCTGATTAAAGGTTCTCCCAGTCTACGACGTAAATTTATAGACATTGAGCTTGGACAAATTAAGCCTGTCTATCTATCAGATTTATCCAATTATAATCATGTCATTAAACAACGCAATGCCTATCTGAAAGCTAATGACAAAGTTGATGAAACCTTCTTGACTGTTCTTGATGATCAGCTGGTTGACTATGGCTGTCGTGTAATCAGGCATCGGTTAGATTTTTTGCAAAAATTAGAAAGCTTTGCTCAGGACAAGCACTGGGACATTTCTCAGAATCTGGAAAAGTTGACTGTCAAGTATCTGTCATCTATTCCTTTACAAAAAATTGACAATTTAGAAGAAACTTACCGCTCTTCCTTAATAAGCAGCCGTAAACGTGATCTATTCAAAAAAAATACAGGTGTTGGTCCTCATCGTGACGATATTGCTTTTTTTATCAACCAGATGGATGCCAACTTTGGTAGCCAAGGTCAGCATCGCAGTCTTGTTTTATCACTGAAACTAGCCGAAATCAAGTTAATAGAAAGCATTACAAAGGAAACACCTATTTTGTTGCTTGACGATGTAATGAGCGAACTTGACAATAACCGTCAACTAAAATTATTAGAAACTATCTCTCAGGATATTCAAACTTTCATTACTACAACAACTTTAGAACATTTAAAAAATCTTCCACAAGATATAAAAATTTTCACCATCCAGCAAGGACAAATTGTATCTCAACCCTAGCATTACACAAAATTTACGTTTTTGTAAATTTCATTTACAAAATATTGCTTATAGTGTAAACGAATTATATCGAATTGTTATTAGAACAGCTTTTATAGTCTTTTAAATTGTAAACATATGTCAATTTAAATCGTAAATTTAAAACGAGGTTAGGAAAAATTCCCGACCTCGTTTTATTTTTTATTGAACTGAATAGTTAGGGGCTTCATTTGTGATTTGTACATCATGAGGGTGGCTTTCCTTTAATCCAGCGCCACTCATCTCAATAAACTGAGCATTATCGTGAAGTTCTTGCAGATTTGTAGCACCAACATAGCCCATTCCAGAGCGGATACCACCCAGCATCTGGAAGACAATATCTGCAGCAGCTCCCTTATACGCCACACGGCCTTCAATTCCTTCTGGAACTAACTTATTAGCTTCATTAACAGACCCTTGGAAGTAACGGTCACTAGAGCCCTTCTTCATAGCGGCGATAGATCCCATACCACGGTAAGTCTTAAATTTCCGACCTTGGAAGATTTCCGTCTCGCCTGGCGCTTCGTCTGTTCCTGCAAACATTGAACCTAACATAACAGCATTTCCGCCTGCAGCCAAAGCCTTGACAATATCTCCAGAATACTTAATTCCACCATCAGCAATGATGGTTTTTCCATATTCACGCGCCACAGCAGCTGCATCATAAATAGCAGTTACTTGGGGAACGCCAACACCAGCAATGACACGAGTTGTACAGATAGAACCTGGGCCAATTCCGACCTTAACAACATCCACGCCTGCTTCATAAAGAGCGCGTGCACCTTCAGCAGTTGCAATATTTCCAGCAATCAAGGTGCGTTCAGGGAAATGAGCACGAATCTCAGCAATCTTGCGTAAAACTCCAGCTGAGTGGCCATGAGCAGTATCAATAACAATCGCATCTGCACCCGCTTCAAAGAGAGCTTCCGCACGTTCGAAAGTATCTGAAGTAACACCGACAGCACCAGCTACCAAGAGACGGCCAAACTCATCTTTAGCAGCATTTGGAAACTCAATAACCTTTTCAATATCTTTAATGGTAATCAAACCTGAAAGGCAGCCCTTATCATCAACCAAAGGCAACTTTTCAATCCGGTGCTCCTGTAAAATGCGCTCTGCTGTTCCTAAATCTGTACCAACAGGCGCCGTTACAAGATTCTCACTGGTCATATGACGAGAAATAGGTTGATCATAGTCAGAAATAAAACGCAAATCACGATTAGTTAGAATCCCTACTAACTTACGATTTTCAAGAGTTTCTACAACAGGAACACCACTGATACGATAACGTCCCATCAGTTCATCTGCTTCAGCAATCGTATGATCTGGCGTTAGGAAAAAAGGATCAATAATAACGCCATTCTCAGAACGTTTAACCTTTCGAACTTCATCGGCCTGTTGCTCAATAGACATATTTTTGTGGATAACTCCAAGACCGCCAGCACGGGCAATAGCGATAGCCATCTGACTCTCTGTAACAGTGTCCATAGCGGCAGTAATGATTGGGATATTCAAGGTCAAATTCTCAGCAAGCTTGGTACTCAAATCAGCATCATTGGGCAGTACATGGCTTTCAGCTGGAATCAGAAGCACATCATCAAAGGTAAAACCTTTTTTCAAAAATTTAGTGTCCCAGTTAGACATCCACAGTTTCCTCTTTTCCTTCTTATTTGAACTAATACCCAAAGAAAATTGAAGTTCAGTTTTCTTTGAATAAGAGCTGGTTTTTTTGTTGTTAATATCATACCATTCTGTAGGAAATTGTCAATCATTATTATACAAAAAATAAAAACCATCATTTTTAAAACTAAAAACGATAGTTTTTGTGATTTATAATCAATAATGTTCGTTATTTAAAATAATTAATCCCCATCGCAGACTTCACTTCTGAAAGAGTCTGAGAGGCAGTTTGACGAGCCTTATCACATCCTTCTTGCAGCATCTGATAGACCTGTCCCATATCTTTAGCAAACTCCACACGACGCTCACGAATCGGACCCAACTCTCGCTCTAAAATTTCTAACAGATAGCGTTTGGTTTTGACATCTCCCAGACCACCTCTTTGATAATGCTCTTTCATTGAAGCAATATCAGCAGCATCTTCTGGGCGGCCAAAAACATCCAGATAGTGAAAGACCATATTTCCCTCAACTTTTCCAGGATCTTCCACTCTGATATGATTAGGATCTGTATACATGCTCATAACTTTCTTTTGCAGAATATCCATATCATCTGCCAGATAAATACCGTTATTGAGAGACTTAGACATCTTAGCATTGCCATCCAAACCAGGCAAACGTCCAGCTGCTTCATTTTCAGGATAAATCCCTTCCGGTTCTACCAAAACATCTGTCTGATAAGCGTGGTTAAAGGATCGAACAATCTCCCGAGTCTGCTCAATCATAGGCTTTTGATCATGTCCTACTGGTACAAAATTAGCTTTAAAAGCAGTAATATCCGCTGCTTGAGAAATTGGATAAACTAAAAATCCAGTCGGTAAACTTTCCCCAAATCCTTTTTGCGCAATTTCTGTCTTGACAGTAGGATTGCGTTCAAGACGAGCCAATGACACCAAATTCATATAATACATTGACAACTCTGCCAACTCAGGAATCTGACTTTGAATAAAAATAGTTACTTTTTTAGGATCCAATCCAGCTGCTAGATAATCTAAAGCTACATTACCAATAGACTCAACAATTTTCTGAGGATCCTTTGCATGATCTGTCAAAGCTTGCTGATCAGCCAAAAATACGAACATCTCATATTTACCCTGATCCTGCAAAAGCACGCGGTTCCGTAAACTTCCTACATAATGACCAATATGCAATTTTCCTGTCGGACGATCTCCTGTTAAAATAATTGGTTTAGTCATTTATTACTCCTCAATTTATAATGAGTTCATTATATCATTTTCAATGAAAATGAGAAAGAAGTTTCTAGAAAAAAGCGAAAATTCCAGTTTTTACAACTTGATTGACACCTATTTACAACATTTGTAAACTTAATTGACAAACTATTCTGGCTGTAAAACCTAAAAGTCTTAGTTCATACTATTCTCCTTTTTTCTTTCTACTTTGATTTTTTCTTTTTATCTCAGAATTATTTGAAAAAAGTTCTGTTTTCTAGTAAAATGAAGAAGATTATATATATAGGAGAAAGACATTGCTTACAGTATCAGACGTATCACTGCGTTTCAGTGACCGAAAATTGTTTGATGAGGTCAACATCAAATTTACAGAAGGAAATACTTATGGATTGATTGGAGCTAACGGCGCTGGAAAATCAACCTTTTTAAAAATTTTAGCTGGCGATATAGAG
This sequence comes from Streptococcus sanguinis SK49, assembly GCF_000212815.1. Lineage (GTDB taxonomy): Bacteria > Bacillota > Bacilli > Lactobacillales > Streptococcaceae > Streptococcus > Streptococcus sanguinis_C. The sequence goes on from NZ_GL890985.1 coordinate 99,022, forward strand.
CCAACAACAGGCCACATTTCTCTAGGACCAAATGAACGTCTTTCAGTCCTTCGCCAGAACCACTTTGACTATGAAGAAGAACGGGCTATTGATGTTGTAATCATGGGAAATGAGCATCTCTACAACATCATGAAAGAAAAAGATGCTATTTATATGAAACCTGATTTTTCTGATGAAGATGGTGTACGTGCGGCCGAGCTTGAGGGAGAGTTTGCTGAACTAGGTGGCTGGGAAGCTGAAAGTGAAGCCTCTCAATTATTGCAAAATCTCAATATCCCAGAAGATCTTCACTACCAAAATATGAGTGAGCTCTCTAACGGAGACAAGGTTAAAGTACTCTTAGCTAAAGCCCTTTTTGGTAAACCTGATGTCTTACTTCTGGACGAGCCAACTAACGGTTTGGATATTCAGTCTATTACTTGGTTGGAAGACTTTCTTATTGATTTTGACAATACAGTTATTGTTGTATCCCACGATCGTCACTTTTTGAATAAAGTCTGCACTCATATGGCCGACCTTGACTTTGGAAAAATCAAGCTCTATGTCGGAAACTATGATTTCTGGAAAGAATCAAGTGAACTAGCGGCTAAGCTGCTCGCTGACCGAAATGCCAAAGCAGAAGAAAAAATCAAGCAACTTCAAGAGTTTGTTGCTCGCTTTTCTGCCAATGCTTCAAAATCAAAACAAGCAACTTCTCGTAAAAAGATGCTTGACAAGATTGAGTTAGAAGAAATTGTTCCATCTAGCCGTAAATACCCATTTATCAGCTTCAAAGCAGAACGTGAGATCGGTAATGATCTCTTGACAGTGGAAAACCTTTCTGTCAAGATAGACGGAGAAACTATTCTTGATAATATCAACTTCATTTTACGTCCAGGCGATAAAACAGCTTTGATTGGCCAAAACGACATCCAAACAACAGCTTTGATTCGTGCTTTGATGGGTGATATTGAATATGAAGGAACTGTCAAGTGGGGGGTCACAACCAGTCAATCTTACCTACCAAAAGATAATTCTCGTGACTTCGCTAGTGGTGAATCAATCCTTGACTGGCTGCGTCAATTTGCTAGCAAAGAAGAGGATGATAACACCTTCCTCCGAGGTTTCCTTGGACGCATGCTTTTCTCTGGAGATGAGGTTAACAAGTCTGTCAATGTCTTGTCAGGAGGAGAAAAAGTTCGGGTTATGCTATCTAAGTTAATGTTGCTTAAATCCAACGTTTTAGTCATGGACGATCCAACCAATCACTTAGATTTGGAATCAATCTCCAGCTTAAATGATGGCTTAAAAAATTTCAAAGGATCCATTATTTTTGCCAGTCACGACCATGAATTTATTCAAACCTTGGCCAACCATATCATTGTCCTGTCTAAAAATGGTGTCATTGACCGCATTGACGAAACCTATGATGAATTCTTGGAAAATCAAGAAGTTCAGGCAAAAGTCAAAGAACTTTGGAAAGATTAATCTCTTGTCAATTTACGTTTACAAAGCTTTACAGAGGCATGAAACAACGTTTCTGCCTCTTTCTATATAAGAAATATGAATCACATTAAAGAATATTTTAAAAAAAATTGGCCTTATTTTTGTGCCTTCCTTCTTCCATTTTTCGTCATGTTCTTTATCTACTTGATGTATGGAATTTACTGGAATAGTGAGCCGTCTCCCTTGCTTGGCGACGGCTTTCATCAGTATGTCATTTTTGACACCAACCTAAGAAATATCCTTCATGGCACAGATAGTATTTTCTATACTTTCTCCAGTGGACTTGGACAGAATTTCTATGCTTTATCCAGTTATTATTTAGGTAGCTTCCTATCTCCTTTGGTTTATTTCTTTGATTTGAAATCAATGCCAGATGCCGTCTATCTATTTACCTTAATCAAGTTTGGATTAATTGGACTCTCTGCCTTTATCAGCATCAAAGGAATATTCAAAAAGATTCCAGCTTTACTCATCATCACTCTTTCAACTTCATTTTCTTTAATGAGTTTTTCAGTCAGTCAATTGGAAATTAAAACCTGGCTGGATGTGTTTATCCTTGCACCTTTAATTGTTCTAGGTTTACATAGGTTGATAACTGGAAAAGGCAGAGTACTATACTTTACAACACTGTCAATTCTCTTCATCCAAAATTATTATTTTGGATATATGATGGCAATCTTTTTGGTCTTTTGGTACCTTCTTCAATTATCTTGGGATTTCAAAAATAGAATTAAAAGTTTACTTGACTTTACAATCGTATCTGCTTTAGCAGGTCTGACTAGCCTAGTCATGATTCTGCCAACTTACCTAGATATAAGTACTCATGGTGAAACCTTAACAAAAGTTTCTTCCTTGTTGACAGAAAAAAGTTGGTTTTTAGATGTGTTTGCTAAAAATTTTATTGGCAGTTTTGATACAACCAAGTATGGTTCTATCCCTATGATTTATGTCGGCACCTTCCCATTGATTCTTGCTATCTTATTTTTCACCTTAAAATCTGTTAAGTTTCACGTGAAACTTTGCTACTTTTTACTCATTGCAATTTTCATAGCTAGTTTTTATCTTCAATATTTAGACTTACTTTGGCAGGGAATGCATGCTCCGAACATGTTTCTTCACCGTTATTCTTGGCTATTTTCTCTGGTAGTTATCTATATGGCTGCTGAGACTTTAAATCGTTGGAAAGATGTGAAATTGATGAATGTTGCCATTAGTTTCACTTTGCTCAGTCTCGGATTCATTATGACTTTTATTCAGAGAAAACATTATGACTTTTTGGGTCCTGAGAATTATATTCTAACATTAGAATTTCTGCTGGCTTATCTCTTGATTAGCTTTGTCTTAGCAAAATCTTCTATTCAACCAAAAATCATTCTCCCTGTCTTGCTCTTCTTTGTTACTTTTGAATTGTCGCTTAATTCCTATTATCAAGTTGGAGGAATTGCTAAAGAATGGGTATTTGCCACTCGTTCATCTTACGCTAGTCATCTTGACGAGATTGACAAGCTTGTCAATTATTCCAAAAAGGACAATATTGACTTTTTTAGAACAGAAAGATTGAATCCACAAACGGGCAATGACAGTATGAAATTCAACTACAATGGAATTTCCCAGTTCTCATCTGTTCGAAATACTCAGGCAAGTTCTACTTTAGATAAACTTGGTTTTAAATCAGCAGGAACAAATCTGAATCTCCGTTATCAAAACAATAGTATTTTGATGGACAGTATTTTTGGTGTTCGCTACAATCTATCTGAAACAGATCCTCAAAAATTTGGTTTTCTTCCTGAGAAAACTGAAAAAGAAATGTCTCTCTACCAAAATGATGCTGCTCTTGGTTTAGCTTTTCTGACCAATGATGTTTACCATGATGTCAAGTTTACAAATTTGACTTTAGATAATCAGACAGAATTTTTGAATCAATTAACTGGCTTTGATTTTAAATATTATGATAAAGTAGATGCTATAACTACTAATGAAAATGTCAAGCAAATTGGTAACAGAGTGACTGTGGATGTTGACAGAGAGCATAATACAAGCTTTGCTAGTGTAGTCTATACTGTCAATGTACCTGCTAACAGTCAACTATATGTTAATGTTGCTGGGATTGATTTTAGTAATGATGATCAGACAGATGTTGACATTACTGTCAATAACTTTACAGAACGTTATACAACTAATAATGTCTTTCCTTTCTTTAATGCTGGCTATTTCAGTCAAAGTCAGACAGTGTCTATTCGCTTTACATTCCCAGACAATTCGACAGTTTCATTTGATACGCCAGAATTTTTTGCCGTTAATACTGAGCAATATCAAAATGTCATTCAAAAATTAAAAGAGCAGCCCGTTTCCACAACTACTGATTTAAACACAGTAAAAACAAATTATAGAGCGGAAAAGGATACTTCATTATTCTTTACCATTCCTTATGATAAGGGATGGTCAGCCACTCTTAACGGGAAGCCTATCGCACTAAAACGAGCTCAAAACGGCTTTATGAAATTAGATGTAAAAAAAGGAGAAGGAAAAGTTGTCCTCACTTTCATTCCTAATGGACTAAAAGAAGGTGGCATTGCCTTCATATCTGGCATAATCTTATTTGTTTGCTATAATTTTCTACGTAGGAAACGACATAGAATGTAAATATATAAAAAATAAGGCTCTTCATTAAAATGCTAGTGAAGGCCTTTTCTTGAACAATAAAAAAACACTCACTAGGAGTGTCTCTAGCTCCGGCAGTAGGACTCGAACCTACGACATCATGATTAACAGTCATGCGCTACTACCAACTGAGCTATGCCGGATAATATAGTCCGTACGGGATTCGAACCCGTGTTACCGCCGTGAAAAGGCGGTGTCTTAACCCCTTGACCAACGGACCATATGGTATGTTCTCTTTCAGAACATATTCCATTATATCAGGTTTTTAAGCTTTGTCAACTCTTTTCCCTTTATTTTCGAAAATATCTTTCAGATATTTCACTCTTAAACGAGTGACCGGACAGCGATGATTTTCGTAAAAAATAATTTCTCGATTTTTCTTGTCATAATCAACAATGTTGCCAATATTAACCAGATAAGATTTATGTGGTGAAAAAAATCGTTTAGATTGCTGATCTTTTTCTTGAATATCTGTTATCGTTCCATAAAACTCCTTAAGAAAATTTTTACCGACAATCCGAAGTTTATGAGAGCTCCCTGTCGTTTCGATATACAAAATATCGTTATAAGGCATTCGAACATCATTGCCACGATAACTATATTCAAAATAATCTACCATATTGGTATTTTCAATTAGTGTACTCTTAGTGTAAAGAATACTGTCTTTGATTCTATTTTTAAAAGCATCATTGTTGATATCTTTATCGATAAAATCAAGTGCTGATACTTTATATTTAAAAGTCATAGTAGCAAATTCAGATTTTGAGGTTACAAAAACTATAATGGCATAAGGATTATGATAACGTATAAATTGAGCTACTTCCAGCCCTTTTGTTTCCTCCCCCTTAATGTCGATATCCAAAAAATAAAGCTGGTTAACGTCTCCATTTTCAATATATTTTTTGAATTCTTTGATTTTTCCTGTAACCTGAACCTGGATGTCAATTCCAAGTTCCTCAGCAATTTCTGCTAATGTCGTTTCCATCCTGACTTGATGAGATACGGTATCCTCTAAAACTAACACTTTCATAAATTCTATCTCCTAATTGTTAAAATCTGTGTAAAATTGCTTGGCTCAATTTGTGTATCAAGAGTGATAAATTCATACCTATCTAAAATTTCCTTGATGTTATTCAATCCGAAGCCTCTATTTTCTCCTTTAGTTGAAAACTCAGGCTGATAGAGTTCTTCCAAATCCAATTTTCCTTCTTTACGAGAATTTTGAACAACAAAAATGGTTCTATCATCCAGTTGAACCAGAGAAACATGGACAATTTTTTCCAGGCTGTCAATGGCACTCTCAATAGCATTATTTAATAAAATACTAGCAATTCTGACCAGATCTAACAATTTGATTGGAAGGCGTTCCACTTTATCCTTAACTTCAAAAGTCAGCTGAATCTGATGTTCACGCGCTTGAAAGATTGTCTCAGTCATGACACTCCTTAAAGCTGAATCTCCTACATTATTCAAATCAAAAACTGTATATTTATCTGAACGCAGGTTCAAATTTGCATCAGCCAAGACCTCTTGATAAATGTGCTCAATTTCCTTGATATCTCCAGTTTGAATAGCCACTTGCATACTTGTCAGCATGCTAGCATAATCATGACGAAAACCTTTGATTTCATAGTACAATCTCACAATTTCATCAGTATATTCCTGAAGTCGAAGCTGTTCAGATTCTTTTTGACGTAAACGCTCTTCTTTCTCGTATTTCTCACGGCTGTCCTTGAATGTCACTAAGGTAGAAAGAAAGGCCAAGAAGCAAATAGTAGCAATCATGCTGCTAAAACTGTTGAAATGCTTTATATTACTAATCCAGTGAGAGAGATTTAAAATCAGCCAATTCACTGCATACAAACTGCTAATCATCAGAATCTGAGATTTAAAGAAACTTCTTTTAAGATAATCTATTCTGAAATCAAAAATATCAATAACCTTTACCATAAAGAACAAGGATATTAAGTTGATACATGTCAGAAACAAGCCCATGTACTGAACTACAAAATCATCTCCTAAAACAGATGAAATAATAACTGAAAAGAAAGTAGTAGAGCTATCAATTGACAGACATAAAAAGAAGGAAAGTAAGAAAGATTGGTATCTTTTAATCTTTTCAACTCTACAAAAATACCAAACTATAAATAGAGGGAGAAAAAATGACAGCGCATATGATGGAATTGTGCTAGAAAATGAAAATATGTGTCCTAAAAAAGCAATTATAAACGGAACTATAATCTCAAGACCAAAGCAAACAGCTACAAAAAAGTGAGTATGCTTAATTTTAATGATTTTTGATAAAATCACTAAAAATGCAGCTACATTAATAAAAGGATGAATAATTAATCCAGTTATTTCAAGTGACATAAATTTCTCCCCTAAACTTTAAAATTCTTATCTTCCAAAAATCCAACCCCATGGATTTGGAACACCTCTTAAATCCCAAAAGGTTTGAACAAGTGAATTGCTATTTGCAGCAATTTGAAAAGAATAGATTTTCATAACTATCTCCTATCTTTTTATCTTGTAAGTCACCTTACATTTATCATTATAGAAAAATAGAAAGAGTTAGTGGCAATTTTCCCTGAAATGTCATTTTTTATCCCCAAAATGACATTATACCAAAAAAATAGAAGAAAAAAACACGAAATATTGTAAAATACTTCGCATTTTTTTACCTTTCTGATCTCAGCAGGATTCGAACCTGCGACCGTTCGCTTAGAAGGCGAATGCTCTATCCAGCTGAGCTATGAGACCAATACCATCTCATTCTATCAGAAAATAGGGTTGCCGTCAAGATTACTTATGATAAGGACTCCCCTGCTGAATCATAAAAGCTCGATAGATCTGCTCTATTAAAACAAGGCGCATCAGTTGATGAGGTAGCGTTAATTTGCCAAAACTCATTAGAAGATTTGCCCGTTTTTTTACTGCAGGAGATAAACCTAAACTTCCTCCGATAACAAAAGTGATATCAGAAAAGCCACGCACTGTAGTATCTATAATGAGCTGACTAAACTTTTCTGACGGAAATTGCTTTCCTTCAATTGCCAAAGCAATAACAAATTCACGCTCATTGATTTTAGCCAGAATTTTATTTCCTTCTTTTTCAAGAATCTGCTGATTTTCTAAATCACTAGCTTTATCAGGTGTTTTTTCATCCGCTAGCTCAATCATTTCCACCTTGCAGAATCGATTGAGACGCTTCATGTATTCGGCAATTCCATCCTTTAAATATTTTTCTTTCAGTTTTCCAACTGTTACAAGTTTTATTTTCATAAGTTTATTCTATCATATTCATCTATACTTCACACTTTATTAACAAGTAAAATTTATCTGGGAATCGGCTAATCTGTGTATTTTCTAATGGCTATCAACAGTTTTTATAAGTTTTCCACAAGGTGTGGAAAACTTAGAGGATTTAAGTTATAATTAAGTTTAGCTAACTATAATTTCATCAATTGTTATTCGAGGAGGAAAATATGAAAAATACTTCAACTGTCTCTAAAAAGATTTTACTACTTTTTGTAGTATTAATTGTAGGTTTTATCGGAGGAAGTTTAGGGAACTATGCTACTTCATTAATTAACTCTAAACTTCTAAAGACTACTACCCATCCTAATTCAAGCTCAAATACAACTATAAAAACCTCTTATAAAAATTCTACAGATATCTCAGAAGCTGTTAAAAAAATTCAAAACGCTGTTGTGTCAGTAATTACTTATGCCAATTCTTCAACTAGTATTCTGAATGATGAATCCTCTGAGAATGAATCTCAAATCGCTAGTGAAGGTTCTGGTGTAATTTATAAAAAAGATGGAAAATCAGCCTATCTAGTAACAAATACCCACGTTCTTAACGGATCTACTAATGTGGATATCTTATTAACCGACGGTACAAAAGTTCCAGGTGAAGTAGTTGGTTCTGATGTATTCTCAGATATTTCTGTCGTTAAAATTAGCTCTGAAAAAGTAACTGATGTCGCAGAATTTGGAGATTCTGGTTCTCTGACAGTTGGTGAAACAGCAATTGCCATCGGAAGCCCTCTTGGAACAGAATACGCTAACTCTGTAACACAAGGAATTATTTCTAGTTTAGGCAGAAACGTTACGTTACAATCTGAAAATGGTGAAAATATTTCAACAACTGCACTGCAAACAGATGCTGCGATTAATCCTGGTAACTCTGGCGGTCCGTTGATTAATATCCAAGGACAAGTTATTGGGATTACTTCAAGTAAAATTTCTACAAATGGGCAAACCTCTGTTGAAGGGATGGGATTTGCGATTCCGTCTAATGATGTAGTAAATATTATCAATCAACTAGAGAAAAATGGAACAGTCACACGTCCTGCTTTAGGAATTCAAATGATGGATTTATCTAATCTGACAACTTCTGATTTTTCTAAATTAAATCTTCCTGCTTCAGTGAAATCAGGTATTCTTGTTCGCTCTGTTCAGCAAGGGATGCCTGCTGATGGCAAGCTTCAAAAAAATGATGTCATTACAAAAGTAGATAACACAGATGTGGAATCCACTAGTGACTTACAATCTGCTCTCTACAAACATAATATTGGAGATGAGGTAGAAATTACTTATTATCAAGATGGTAAATCTCAAACAGTCAAAATCAAACTCACTAAATCAACAAAAGAATTAAGCTCAAATTAACCTATTTACAATATTGTCAACACACCTTTACACAATCGTAAAGGTGTGTTATTCTATATACAAATGGAAAACTTTCAATATGTTACACTTAAAGATATTCGAACCAACCCTTATCAGCCTCGTAAAGAGTTCTCACAAAAAAAGATTGAAGAATTAGCGGCATCAATCAAAGAAAATGGTCTCATTCAGCCAATCATTCTTCGGAAATCTTCACTTTTTGGTTATGAAATTTTAGCAGGAGAACGAAGATTTAGAGCTGCCTCTTTTCTTGGCCTAGAAACGATCCCAGCTGTCATCAAAGAATTATCTGATGATGAAATGCTGAAACAGGCCATTATCGAAAATCTTCAAAGAGAAGACTTGAATCCTATAGAAGAGGCTGAGTCTTATCAAAATTTGATTGACAAAGGCTTGACACATGATGAAATTGCTAAAATCATGGGAAAATCTAGACCCTATATCAGCAATATTGTCAGACTTTTACAGCTGGCTAAAGAAGTTCGCCAAGCTATCAAGGAAGAAGAGATATCTCAAGGACATGCTCGCCTGCTGGTCCCCTTAAAAGAAGAAGAACAGTTACTATGGCTGAACAAGATCTGTCGAGAAGATTTATCGGTTCGAGCAGTTGAAAAGCTTCTCCAGCAAAAAAAGAGTCTCAAAAAGAAACCTAATAAAGAACTGTTTGCTAAATCTGAAGAGGAAAAAATTAAAAAAATTCTCGGTCTGGAAGTTTCTATTCAGTTAAAAAGCCAGAGTAAAGGAAAGCTGATTATTCCTTTTGAAAGCGAAGAAGAATATCAAAGAATTATAAACAGTTTTAAATAAAACTGTTATTTTCTTTTTTTAAAATAACAAAATTATCCACTGTTAAATCAATTAGGAAGCCTATTAAAATAAGAAATTCTAGCTTTATTCACATTCTGTGGATAACTTTAGCTGACAATGTGAATTCTTTTCCAGTTCTTGTGGAAAACTTTGAACCTTTATGATAAAATAAGATGCGTATGAATCAGAAAATTATAGAAAAGGAGGGAAGTTATGACCAAAGAACAGGACTTTTGGAATCGTATTTTAGAATTGGCTCATGCTCAGCTAAAACAGACAACTTATGATTTCTTTGTTGCTGAAGCCAAGCTTGTCAAAGTTGAAGAAAAGCAAGCTGTTATTTTCCTAGATAGTCCAGTGAAACAACTATTTTGGGAGCAAAACTTAGTAGGGGTTATTCTTACTGCAGGATTTGAGATTTTTAATGATCAGATTGCTGGAAAATATATTTTTGAAGAAGAAACTAACACTGAAACTCCGAAATCTGCAGTAACCAGTCCTCAAATCAGCACTGTTCAGCCAAGCTTGCCACCTATTGATACTGGCTTAAAGTCAAAATATACCTTTGATAATTTTGTTCAGGGAGACGGAAATATCTGGGCTAAAGCTGCTGCCTTAGCGGTATCTGAGAATCTAGCCACAACCTATAATCCTCTTTTTATCTACGGAGGACCTGGCCTGGGCAAAACTCATTTGTTAAATGCTATTGGCAATCAGATTTTAGAAAATATTCCAGATGCGCGTGTCAAGTATATACCAGCTGAAACCTTTATTAACGACTTCCTCGAACATTTAAGATTGGGAGAGATGGATAGCTTTAAAAAAATCTATCGTAGTCTGGATCTTCTGCTAATTGATGATATTCAATCTTTGGGCGGAAAAAAGGTTTCAACTCAGGAAGAATTTTTCAACACTTTCAATGCTCTTCATGGTGAAAATAAACAGATTGTTTTAACCAGCGACCGGAGTCCTGATCATCTGGACAATTTGGAAGAACGCTTGGTGACACGTTTCAAATGGGGATTAACTCAGAATATTACACCGCCAGATTTTGAAACACGAATTGCAATTCTGCGAAACAAAATTGAAGATTTGGATTATATTTTCCCGAATGATACTTTGGAATATCTTGCAGGACAGTTCGACTCCAATGTCCGCGACTTAGAAGGTGCTTTGAATGACATCAGTCTCATCGCTAGAGTTCGTCATCTGAAGGAAATCACTATTGATATCGCTGCAGAGGCTATTCGAGCACGCAAGCAGGATTCAAACCAGGTAACAGTTATCCCGATTGATAAGATTCAGTCTGAAGTTGGGAAATTCTATGGTGTTAGTGTCAAAGAGATGAAAGGCAGCCGTCGAGTACAAAATATCGTTTTAGCTAGACAGGTAGCTATGTATCTGACTCGTGAGCTGACTGACAATAGTCTGCCTAAAATTGGTCGTGAATTTGGCGGGAAAGATCATACGACTGTTATCCATGCACATGGAAAAATCAAAACTATGATTGAATCAGATGACAATTTGCGTTTAGAAATTGAAAGCATCAAGAATAAAATTAAATAGCATGTGGAAAACTACAGAATTTTTTCAAAACTTATCCACACTTTGTGAACAAGTCTCAAAACTTGTTAGAATAAGGACAAAGCTATTTTTCCACATAATTCACACAAACTACTATTACTATTAATCTTATAATCATAAATAAATAAAAAGGAGATCCCATGATTCATTTTTCTATTAATAAAAATCTCTTCTTACAAGCGTTAAATACTACTAAAAGGGCTATCAGCCATAAAAATGCAATTCCTATTCTTTCTACTGTAAAAATCGATGTTACCAAAGAAGGAATCACCTTAATCGGTTCAAATGGTCAAGTGTCAATTGAAAACTTTATTTCTACTCAAAATGAAAATGCAGGCTTGCTTGTCAACTCAACAGGCTCAATTTTATTAGAAGCGACTTTCTTTATTAATGTTGTTTCCAGCTTGCCAGATATTATTTTGGATTTTAAAGAAATTGAACAAAAACAAATCGTCTTGACTAGCGGCAAATCAGAGATTACCCTGAAAGGAAAAGACGCTGACCAGTACCCACGAATCCAGGAAATTTCTGCCAGCAATCCCTTGGTTCTTGAAACAAAAATTCTCAAAGATGTCATTAACGAAACAGCTTTTGCAGCCAGTGTTCAGGAAAGCCGTCCAATTTTAACTGGTGTTCACTTTGTTTTGACAGATAACCGTTCTTTGAAAACAGTTGCGACAGACTCCCACAGAATGAGTCAAAAGAAAATTACTCTAGAGAAAAACGGAGATAATTTTGACGTAGTCATTCCAAGTCGCTCTTTACGTGAATTTACGGCTGTTTTTACCGATGAAATTGAAACGGTAGAGGTTTTCTTTGCTAACAATCAAATTCTTTTCAGAAGCGAAAATATCAGCTTCTACACCCGCCTCTTAGAAGGAAATTATCCAGATACAGATCGTTTGATTCCAACTGAATTTACGAGTGTCCTTACTTTTAATACTTCTGATTTACGTGCAGCTATGGAACGCGCTCGTCTCTTGTCTAATGCCACACAGAATGGAACAGTTAAACTGGAGATTGCAGGCGGTATTGTCAGTGCCCATGTAAATTCACCAGAGGTCGGCCGTGTTAACGAAGAAATTGATACAGAAAGTGTAACTGGCGAAGATTTGACCATTAGCTTTAATCCAACTTATCTGATTGATGCTTTGAAGGCCATTGACAGTGAAAAAGTAACGATTAGTTTTATCTCATCCGTTCGTCCTTTCACCTTGGTACCGAGTGAAGACACAGAAAACTTTATTCAGCTGATTACACCTGTCAGAACTAATTAAAATGAAAAGCAGTGGGACAAGTTAAAGATTTTTAATTCTTGGTCCTAAGCTCTTTTCATTGACAAAGTATGATAGATACTTAATATTTCTTCCTGGACAATGATAGTTCTTTGAAAGGAGAAAGAAAATGTATGAAATTGGTCATTTTATAGAGATGAAAAAGCCCCATGCCTGCACCATTAAAGCGACTGGGAAAAAGGCGAATCGCTGGGAAATCACAAGGGTTGGTGCAGATATCAAAATTCGTTGTACCAATTGTGAACATCTTGTGATGATGAGTCGTCACGATTTTGAAAGAAAAATGAAGAAAATAATAGATTGAACTAAAAAATCATCGTAAATGCTATTGTAGAAAACTAATTTGCATTGCTGAAGATTAGATTTAGATTTTTTTCTGATTTTTCAATCAAAAATGGATAGGACTTAAAAAGTCCTATCCATTTTGCTTTTATTTAAGATCTTCAAATTTACCGTCTTTAACTTCTTTATAACCTGCTTTTTCAAGTAATTTAGCAGTTTCTTTATAGCTGATATAATCCGCTTTTTGATTACCAGATGTTTGAAGAAGCTGCTTACTTTGTAGTTCTTCAATATCAGCTTTACTGAAATCAATTGTCAGTTTTTCAGTTAAATAATCATCTTTGTACTCGATTTTATGAGTTAATCCTTTGATACCCTCAATAGATTTAGCATAGGCTTCTGTCTGCTCTTTAGCAGTGTCTTTTGTCAAGCCAACTGGTTTATAGTAGAAGGTGTTGTTTGTTTCGTTTATAAGAAGCTCATCACCTTTATATTCAACAGTGATGCGGCTATCTTGTTTAGTATTTTGGTCAATCAGCTGGAAATAAGCTTTTTTAGGACTGCTGCAGGCAGCTAAAACAAACAAAGCGGAAACCGCAAGGAAGGAAAGAAAAAGTGTTTTGAAAGTATTCTTTTTCATTAGGGACTCCTTTAATAAGAATATTAGCTATATTATACCATTTTTTTCTTCAATTTATTTTACATTTTTGTAAAGAAAGCTAGAAAAAATAACTTAAATCCGCTGTTTAGGATAAGGATTTATGGTATAATGGTTTGGATTGAAAAGATGAATGGAGAAGATAAGAATGGCTTTGACAGCAGGAATCGTTGGTTTACCCAATGTTGGTAAGTCAACTTTATTTAATGCAATTACAAAAGCAGGTGCAGAAGCAGCTAATTACCCTTTTGCGACAATTGATCCAAATGTCGGGCGGGTAGAAGTTCCGGATGCTCGTTTAGATAAATTAACAGAACTCATCAAACCACAGAAGAAAGTCCCAACAACTTTCGAATTTACTGATATTGCTGGAATTGTGAAAGGTGCTTCAAAAGGAGAAGGACTAGGGAATAAATTCTTAGCCAATATCCGTGAAGTAGATGCTATCGTCCACGTAGTACGTGCTTTTGATGATGAAAATGTCATGCGAGAACAGGGCCGTGAGTCTGAATTTGTAGATCCAATGGCCGATATTGAGACCATTAATCTAGAATTGATTTTAGCAGACCTAGAAAGTATTAACAAACGTTATGCACGTGTAGAGAAGATGGCTCGTACTCAAAAAGATAAGGATTCAGTGGCAGAATTTAATGTTTTACAGAAAATTAAGCCTGTCCTAGAAGATGGTCTGTCAGCTCGCACAATTGAATTCACAGAAGAAGAACAAAAAATCGTTAAAGGACTCTTTCTTTTAACGACTAAGCCGGTTCTCTATGTGGCCAATGTCAGTGAAGATGAGGTAGCAGATCCAGATAATATTGACTATGTGAAGCAGATTCGTGAATTTGCAGCTACAGAAAATGCTGAAGTTGTTGTCATTTCAGCGCGTGCAGAGGAAGAGATTTCTGAATTGGACGATGAAGATAAGTCAGAATTTCTGGAAGCTATCGGCTTGACAGAATCAGGTGTGGATAAACTGACCAGAGCAGCTTATCATCTGTTGGGACTTGGAACCTACTTTACAGCTGGTGAAAAAGAAGTGCGTGCCTGGACCTTTAAGCGTGGAATGAAAGCTCCTCAAGCGGCTGGTATTATTCACTCAGACTTTGAAAAAGGCTTTATTCGAGCAGTGACTATGTCTTATGATGACTTAGTGCACTATGGCAGCGAAAAAGCAGTTAAAGAGGCTGGACGTTTGCGCGAAGAAGGAAAAGAATATATCGTTCAAGATGGCGATATTATGGAATTTAGATTTAATGTGTAAAGTATTTGTAAAGTTTAAAAATTCTAGGTTGGAAATTTTTTTCCAGCCCTTTTGGCTTTTATAAAGGAGAAAAATGGTAAAGTTAATAGTCGGTCTGGGAAATCCAGGAGAAAAATATATCGAAACCAAGCATAATGTTGGTTTTATGCTAGTTGACAAAATTTGTAAAGATCTTGATCTAAAGTTTACAGCTGATAAAATCTTTCAAGCAGATATCGCCTCTACTTTTCTAAATGGTGAAAAAGTCTATTTTGTAAAACCAACTACATTTATGAATGAGAGCGGAAAGGCCGTTCAAGCTTTACTAGCATACTATGGTTTAGATATAGAGGATTTATTGGTCATCTATGATGATTTGGATATGGAAGTTGGTAAGATTCGTTTGCGCAGTAAGGGTTCAGCTGGTGGCCATAATGGCATTAAATCTATTATCAAACACATTGGAAGTCAAGAGTTTAAACGGATAAAGATAGGTATTGGCCGTCCAAAAGAAGGTATGACAGTGGTCCACCACGTTCTAGGAAAATTTGATAAAGATGATTATATAATGATTCTGAATACTCTTGATAAGGTTGACAAGGCTGTAAAATATTATTTACAGTCAGGCAATTTTGAACAAACTATGCAGAAATACAATGGATAATAAAATGAACCTGATTGACTTATTTTGTCAAAACCAACAAATTTCAGATTGGAAGAAAAATCTCCATAAAAGCAATAGACAGTTGATAATGGGATTGTCTGCATCAACAAAAGCAATTACTATAGCAGCTGGATTAGAAGAATCAGAGAAAATCCTTGTGCTGACTTCTAGTCAAAATGAAGCAGATCGTTTGGCTAGTGATTTGATTTCTTTGTTGGGAGAAGACAAGGTCTATACTTTCTTAGCAGATGATACTCCTATAGCAGAATTTGTTTTTGCTTCACAGGAAAAAATATTTTCGAGATTAGATGCTCTAAACTTTTTAATAGACCATCAAAAGTCTGGAATTCTAGTTACTAATGTCGCAGCCAGCAAATTACTCTTGCCTGATTCTATTGATTTTAAAAATACCAATATAAATTTGACAGTTGGACAAGAATATGACCTAAATAATCTTGTAAAGATGTTGTCAAGATCAGGATACAAGAAGGTGTCTCAAGTTTTAAGTCAGGGAGAATATAGTCTAAGAGGAGACATCTTAGACATTTTTGAGCGCTCAGCAGAGGCACCTTATCGCCTGGAGTTTTTTGGCGATGAAATTGATGGTATTCGGATTTTCAATCCAGAAAATCAAACTTCAATTGATAACATAGAAAGTATTTTGATTAAACCTGCTTCTGATATCCTGCTTTCTGAGAAAGATTATGCTCGAGGACGGAAAAATCTGGAAGCTATTTTAGAAAAATCTGTTGATCCTGCTTTGAAATCTTACTTAGAAGAGCTACTAATAAGTGCCAAAGAGGAGTTCCATCATGCAGATATTCGTAAATTCCTTTCTTATTTTTATCAGAAAGAATGGACTATTTTAGACTACTTGCCTGTTCATAGTCCTGTGTTTTTTGATGATTTTCAAAAAATTGTGGATCGACATGCTCAATTTGAACTGGAAACAGCTAGTTTGTTGACAGATGATTTACAAAATTGTAAAGCTTTATCAAGTCAGAAATATTTTGCAGATAAGTACCAAGATTATCGTCAATATAAACCAGCAACCTTCTTTTCAAGCTTTCAAAAAGGTTTGGGAAATCTGAAATTTGATGCTTTGTATCAATTCAATCAGTACCCAATGCAAGAATTTTTCAGTCAGTTTCCCTTGCTCAAGGAAGAGATTAATCGTTATAAAAAATCTGGCTATACAATAATTTTACAAGCAAATTCTTCGTCAGGTTTACAAAGTTTACATAAAAATTTACAGGAATATGATATTCATTTAGACTATATAAAAGAGGCTGAGATTCACAAAAATGCAGTTCAGCTTATAGAAGGAAATCTTGTTCAAGGCTTTAATTTCGTAGATGAGAAAATTATTCTTATTACAGAATACGAAATTATTCACAAGAAAATAAAACGAAAAATTCGACGTCAGAATATCTCCAACGCTGAACGACTGAAAGATTACAATGAGCTAGAGAAAGGGGATTATGTTGTCCATAATATTCATGGGATAGGACGTTATCTGGGGATAGAAACGATTGAAATCTCTGGCGTCCACCGTGACTATCTGACAATTAAATATCAAAATTCTGATCGTATTTCGATTCCAGTTGACCAGATTGATCTCCTATCAAAGTATGTTGCCAGCGATGGAAAAACACCTAAGGTAAATAAACTAAATGACGGTCGCTTCCATAAGAGTAAGCAAAAAGTTCAGCATCAGGTTCAGGATATTGCGGATGATTTGATTAAACTATATGCTGAACGCAGCCAGCTAAAAGGTTTTGCTTTCTCAGCGGATGATTCTAATCAAGAGGAATTTGATAATGATTTTCCCTATGTTGAAACAGAGGATCAGCTAAGAAGTATTCAGGAAGTGAAGAAGGATATGGAAAGCAGTCGTCCGATGGACCGCCTCTTAGTTGGTGATGTCGGCTTTGGGAAAACAGAAGTAGCTATGCGGGCTGCTTTTAAGGCTGTCAATGATCATAAACAGGTAGCTGTATTGGTGCCAACAACGGTTTTAGCCCAGCAGCACTATACTAACTTTAAAGAACGCTTTAATGATTTTGCGGTCAATGTTGAGGTACTTAGTCGTTTCAGGAGTAAGTCAGAACAAAAACAGACTCTGGAGAAGCTGCAGAAGGGACAAGTTGACATTATTATTGGAACCCACCGACTCTTATCCAAAGATGTAGAATTTGCGGATTTAGGTTTAATCATCATTGATGAGGAGCAGCGTTTTGGAGTTAAGCACAAGGAAACATTAAAGGAATTGAAAAAGAAAGTTGATGTCCTGACCTTGACAGCAACTCCTATTCCTCGAACTCTTCATATGTCTATGCTGGGTATTCGCGATTTGTCAGTCATTGAGACCCCGCCTACCAATCGCTATCCTGTTCAGACCTATGTTTTAGAAAGCAATCCTACAGTAATTCGAGAAGCTGTCTTACGTGAAATAGACCGAGGTGGACAGGTTTACTACCTTTACAACAAGGTTGACACAATTGAACAGAAAGTTTCAGAGTTAAGAGAGTTAATCCCAGAAGCTTCTATAGGCTATGTTCATGGCCAAATGAGTGAGATTCGTTTAGAAAATACTTTACTGGACTTCATCAATGGAGAATACGATATTTTGGTGACCACTACCATTATTGAAACTGGGGTTGATATTCCAAATGCCAATACTTTGTTTGTAGAAAATGCTGACCATATGGGGCTGTCAACCTTGTATCAACTTCGTGGACGGGTTGGCCGCAGTAATCGGATTGCCTACGCTTATCTGATGTACAGACCAGATAAAATCCTGACAGAAGTTTCTGAAAAGCGTCTAGAGGCTATTAAAGGATTTACAGAGTTAGGTTCTGGATTTAAGATTGCTATGCGAGATTTGTCTATTCGAGGGGCTGGTAATATTCTAGGAAGTATGCAATCTGGCTTTATTGATTCTGTTGGTTTTGAGATGTACTCGCAGCTTCTAGAAGAAGCTATTGCTAAAAAGCAGGGGAGAGAAAACAAGCGTCAAAAAAGCAATGCAGAACTTAATCTGCAGATTGATGCCTATCTGCCTAGTGACTATATTTCTGATGAAAGACAAAAAATTGAAATTTACAAGAGGATTCGTGAGATTGACAGCCGTGTAAACTATGAAAATCTACAGGATGAATTGATTGATCGCTTTGGGGAATATCCTGATGTTGTAGCCTATTTATTGGAGATTGGACTTGCTAAGTCTTATTTAGATCAAGCATTTGTAAAGTCAGTGGAACGCCAGCAGAATGCAGTAATTATTCATTTTGAGAAAATTTCGCAGCAGCTTTATCTGACGCAGGACTATTTTGAAGCACTTTCGATGACGAATTTAAAGGCTCGAATTGGTGAAAAAAATGGCTTGATTGAAGTAATTTTTGATGTGAGGAACAAAAAAGATTATGAGATTTTAGAAGGTCTGGTTAATTTCGGAGAAAAGATGCTGGAAATTAAACAGCGCAAGGCAGAATAAAGGTTACAATTCAGTGAATTTTGGCTTTTTAAGCTCTATTTTTCTCAAAAAATGGTAGAATAATAAATTAAGAGAAAATGAGGTAATAGGATGAGATTAGATAAATATTTGAAAGTGTCACGAATTATCAAGCGACGTCCAGTGGCTAAAGAAGTAGCTGACAAGGGCCGAATAAAAGTGAACGGTATCTTGGCTAAGAGCTCAACAGATTTGAAAGTGGATGACTTGATTGAAGTACGCTTTGGTAATAAACTCTTGACTGTAAAGGTTCTGGAGATGAAAGACAGCACTAAAAAAGAAGATGCAGCTAAAATGTACGAAATAGTCAGTGAAACAAGGATAGAAGAAGATGCCTAAAAATATCGTCCAACTCAATAATCGTTTTATTCAAGATGAAAATCAACGCCGCAGATATGTGGATCAGGAACGGCGGAAACGCAACCGTTTTATGGGCTGGGTTCTGATTTTGGTGATCCTCTTATTTATTCTACCTACCTATAATTTGTACCAGAGTTATCAAACCTTGCTGCAGCGTCGTGAGCAGTATTCTAAACTGCAGGAGAAATATCAGACGCTCAGCGAAGAAAAGGTCTATCAATCAGATATAGCAACAAAGTTAAAAGATGATAGCTATGCTGCTAAGTATGCACGCGCTAAATACTCTTTTTCAAAAGAGGGTGAGTACATTTATACTATCCCAGATTTATTGCCGCAGTAGTTATGGAAGATTTACTAAAAACAATTGAGCAGTTCTTGGAATTTTCAGATGAGAAATTGGAAGAACTGTTTGAAAAAAATCAAGCTTTGAAACTTCAAGAAAATCAAGAGGAAAGGGGAAAACATGCGTAAGTTTTTGTTACTGATATTTTTGCTGCCAGCTTTATTTAGCAGTATCACAGTTATTAGTACCGAAAAAGATTTCGTATTAGACGAGGAAGAAAAATATCATTTTACAAGCACTACGTATGGACGCTATTATGATAGCATCCCGACAAATCCTAATGTTTATGAAGAAACTCCTACATTTACAGATTCTACTCTGAGTAAGACTGCTGGAAAGCTAATTCCAGACCAGCCTATCCAGATAACAGGATTTTATGTAAATGAAGAAGGAGTTCCGATTTTCAAACTGAAAAATGGGCAGTTTGTGATAGCGGACAAAAACACAATTTACGAAGATACTGTCCAGTTAATCGAAGATATCCATCAAGAAATGTGGCTGAAACCGGGCTTTACTCTTTATGATAAAGCCAATATCAACGGAGCTAAAAAAATCAATACAACAGTAGCTCCATATACAAAAGTAAACATTGTTCAAATTGTCCAGACAGTCAAAGGAACTTATGCCCAGATTGAAGGACAGGGCTGGGTTCCTATGGAATTTCTGGATGAGACTGATAATCGAATGGACAAGGTTCAAGAAATTTTGAGCAGTAAGTACAACAAGGCAGACTACTCTATCTATGTCAAACAGCTGGATACAGGCAAAGAAGCAGGCATTAATCAAGATCAAGAGATGTATTCGGCCAGTGTGACAAAACTACCTTATCTATACTATGTGCAGGAACAGCTGGATCAGAAAAAACTGTCGTTAGATCAGAAGTTCAAGTATATTGGAGCAGTCAATGATTTTGCAGGTGCTTACGAACCAGAAGGAAGTGGCAGCATTGCTAAGTCAGCTGATGATAAGGAATATTCGGTTCAGGATTTGATAAATCGAGTGGCCAAAGAATCAGATAATGTCGCCCACAATATTTTAGGCTATTATGCGACCAATCAATCTGATAAAAATTTTCAGCAGACGATCAACAAAATAGCTGGAAAGAAATGGGATGTGGAAGAAAGACAAGCGTCTTCACGTATGGCTGGAAATGTTTTGGAAGCTATCTATGAGCAAAATGGCATGATTATCGATGCCTTGTCTCAGACAAATTATGATAATCAGCGGATTTCTAAAAATATAGATGTTAAAGTGGCTCATAAAATTGGTGACGCCTATGATTTTAAGCACGATGCTGCGATTGTCTATGCAGATTCCCCTTTTATCATTGTTATTTTTACTAATAATTCAAACTACGATAACATTTCCCAGATAGCAGACGATGTCTATGGAGTCTTGAAATGATTAAGCAAGAATTTCTTAAAAAAATGCAGGAGAAAAAGTATTTCCAAGACCATCGAAAAGTTTTAGTTGCTGTATCAGGTGGACTGGATTCTATGACGCTGCTGCAGCTGTTGATTGATTATCAAAAAGAACTGGCTATCGAGCTTGCGATTGCTCATGTCAATCACAAACAGCGGCCAGAGTCAGATCAAGAAGAAAAGGCATTAGTAAAGATTGCGGAACAGCTTGGTGTAAAGATTTTTACATCAAGTTTTTCTGGTAATTTTTCAGAAAATGCTGCTCGGCAGTTTCGTTATGATTTTTTCGGGAACGTGATGCAGGAGGAGCACTATACTGCTCTGGTAACTGCCCACCACGCAGATGATCAAGCTGAGACTGTTTTTATGCGGCTGCTTCGTGGAGCTAGACTTCGCCATCTGTCCGGCATGAAAGCTGTCCAGTATTTTGCTTGCGGGGAGCTGATTCGTCCTTTGCTTACTTTTCATAAATCAGACTTTCCGGATATTCAGCATTTTGAAGATAGCAGTAATTTTCAAAATGACTATCTCAGAAATCGAATTCGTAATCTTTATCTGCCGGATCTAGAAAAAGAAAACCCACAATTTAAGGATTCTTTGCGGTATCTGGGCAAGGAAATTGAAGATTTGCAGACCGCTTTGTCTCACTTGACTAGAGATTTAGATATAGAAAATGTCCAAGTCTTTCATCAGCAAATCCCCCAGGTTCAACGTTTTCTATTGCAGAACTATCTCGAAAAGTTTCCTAGTCTGAATTTGAGCAAGCAGCAGTTTGAGGAGGTTTTAAACATCCTGCGAACTAAGGCCAATTATCGGCACACTTTGAAAAAAGACTATGAGCTTGTTAAAGATTACCAGCGTTTTGAAATTAGAAAAATCAGTCGTAAGCCCGATTTAAAAATGGATTCAATTTTGTTAGAATTTGAGAACCTGATTGAGTTTGGGCATTATCGATTTTCATTTGGGATTCCTTTGAGTGGTGAAAATATTCAAAAAATTTTTGTTTCGCGTGAAACTTCTCTGACACTTCGCTTCCGAAAAGAGGGAGATAGTATTTTGCTGAACGGTCATCACAAGAAACTTCGTCGTCTTTTTATTGATAAGAAGGTTTCTTTTGAAGAACGGAATTCATCTGTAGTAGTGGAACAAAATCATCAAATTTTAGCGATCTTAAATATTGCTATCAGTGATTTGAGTAAGGCATTAAAAAGTGATATAATGAGTACTGTACTTTATATTCAGAAAATAGATGGGTAAAATTATGCTAGAACAAGATATCAAAAAAATATTGATTTCCCATGATGAAATCGTGGATGCTGCAAAAAAGCTTGGTCAGCAATTAACCAAAGACTACCAAGGTAAAAATCCAATTTTTGTTGGAATTTTAAAAGGTTCCGTCCCTTTTATGGCTGAACTAATCAAGCATATTGACACACATATTGAGCTTGATTTTATGTTGGTCTCTAGCTACCATGGTGGTACTGCCAGCTCAGGTGTGATTAATGTTATTAAAGACATTAATCAAGATATCACAGGACGTGATATTTTATTTGTTGAGGATATTATTGATACTGGTCAGACTTTAAAAAATCTATGCAATTTGTTTAAGGAAAGAAATGCTGCATCAGTAAAAATTGCTACACTTTTGGATAAGCCAGAAGGGCGTGTTGTTGAAATCGATGCTGATTATACATGTTTCACAATTCCAAATGAATTTGTTGTTGGATATGGATTAGATTACAATGAAAACTATCGTAATATTCCATATATTGGTATTTTGAAAGAAGAAGTTTATACAAAATAAAAGGTTTACTATACAATAGATGAAAAATAAGCAAAACAATGGTTTTATAAAAAATCCATTTCTCTATATTCTGATTATTGTTGTCCTAGTGACAGGGTTTCAGTATTTCTTCTCAGGAGATACTGGCGGTCGCAGTCAACAAATCAATTACACAGAATTAGTGAAGGAAATTAAGGAAAATAATGTCACAGAGATGAGCTACCAGCCAAATGGCAGTGTCGTCGAGATTTCAGGTACTTACAAAACACCTCAGGAATCGAAAGAAGATACAGGGATTTTATTTTTCACTCCAAACATTTCTAAAGTAGAAAAATTCACAAGTATTATTTTACCGTCAGATATTACAATTTCTGATTTACAAAAATTAGCCTCTGAGCATAATACTGAAATCAGCATAAAGCGTGAAAGTTCAAGCGGAATGTGGATTACAATCCTCACTTCCATCGTTCCTTTTGTGATTGTCATCTTCTTCTTTATGTCCATGATGAATCAAGGTGGTGGCGGCGGTGCTCGCGGTGCCATGAATTTCGGGCGCAATAAAGCGCGTGCTGCTAACAAAGAAGATATCAAGGTTCGTTTCTCAGATGTAGCAGGTGCCGAAGAAGAAAAACAAGAACTTGTAGAAGTTGTTGAATTTTTGAAAGATCGGAAACGTTATACTAAGCTAGGTGCTCGTATTCCTGCTGGTGTCCTTCTAGAAGGTCCTCCAGGAACTGGTAAAACCTTGCTTGCTAAGGCAGTTGCTGGAGAAGCTGGAGTTCCTTTCTTCAGTATCTCAGGTTCCGACTTTGTAGAAATGTTTGTTGGGGTTGGAGCAAGTCGTGTCCGTTCTTTGTTTGAAGATGCGAAAAAAGCAGCCCCTGCTATTATCTTCATCGATGAAATCGATGCAGTCGGTCGTCAGCGTGGTGTTGGCCTTGGCGGTGGTAACGATGAGCGGGAGCAAACCCTCAATCAGCTCTTGATTGAAATGGATGGTTTCGAAGGCAATGAAGGAATCATTATCATTGCGGCTACTAACCGTTCAGATGTATTGGATCCAGCCTTGCTGCGTGCTGGCCGTTTTGACAGAAAAGTGTTGGTCGGCCGTCCTGATGTTAAAGGTCGTGAAGCTATTCTTCGTGTTCATGCTAAGAATAAGCCGCTGGCTAAAAATGTTGATTTGAAACTAGTTGCTCAACAGACACCAGGTTTTGTTGGTGCTGATTTGGAAAATGTCTTGAATGAAGCTGCTTTGGTTGCTGCTCGTCGTAATAAGAAAGTCATCGATGCAGATGATATTGATGAAGCAGAAGATCGGGTAATTGCAGGACCTTCTAAGAAAGATAAGATGGTGTCTGAACGTGATCGTCAAATGGTTGCTTATCATGAAGCTGGACATACTATTGTTGGTTTGGTATTGTCAAATGCGCGTGTCGTACATAAGGTAACCATCGTCCCTCGTGGACGCGCTGGCGGATATATGATTGCCTTGCCTAAAGAAGACCAAATGCTTCTATCTAAAGAAGATATGAAAGAGCAATTAGCTGGTCTTATGGGTGGCCGTGTAGCTGAAGAGATTATCTTTAATGCTCAAACAACGGGTGCTTCTAATGACTTTGAACAGGCAACTCAGATGGCCCGCAGTATGGTAACAGAATATGGAATGAGCGAAAAACTTGGTCCGGTTCAATACGAAGGCAATCATGCTATGTTTGGTGCAGCCAGTCCTCAAAAATCAATATCAGAACAGACTGCATATGAGATTGACGAAGAGGTAAGAGAACTTCTTAATGAAGCTCGTAACAAAGCTGCAGAGATTATCCAGTCCCATCGCGAAACTCATAAATTGATTGCTGAAGCGCTTCTTAAATATGAAACTTTGGATAGCAATCAGATTAAATCATTGTATGAAACTGGCAAAATGCCAGAAGAGTCTGAATTGGAATTAGACAAAGAAGCTCATGCGCTTTCTTATGATGAAATTAAAACGAAAATGGAAGAAAAAAGTTCCGAGTAGAAGAAGTTGGAGAAATTCCAACTTTTTTCTCTTTTTCTGAAATAATTATTGACAAAGGAAGAAAAGCTGATATAATGGAATATGTTCTGCAGAGGGACAAAAATGGTCCGTTGGTCAAGGGGTTAAGACACCGCCTTTTCACGGCGGTAACACGGGTTCGAATCCCGTACGGACTATATAATCCGCCATAGCTCAGTTGGTAGTAGCGCATGACTGTTAATCATGATGTCGTAGGTTCGAGTCCTACTGGCGGAGCTAGGTTTAAAAAATCAAATGTGTAAGCATTTGATTTTTTTCTTGCTTTTATACTTCGCACAATCCTCCCAAATGACTAAATATGTGCCTGAAATGACTTAAAAACAGTTATTCGAGTCAGAAGAGCTCCTAAAATATGCTTTTTAGAAGAAAGAGACCATCTTGCTTTCTATTTACAGTAGAATAAAGCCAAGTAAAATTTAAGGAGGAATTATGGATTTTAGAACTACTTATGAGAAGGTGAAATGGATAGTTTGGAAGTGTAAGAAAGATTATTATATTCATTTGTGGGAACATAGTGATTGGGAGCAAGAAGGAATGTTGGTTTTATACGAACTTCTGCTTAAAGAAAAAGGAATTGAAAACGATGAGGAAAAACTCTATCGTTATTTCAAAACAAAATTCAGAAATCATATACATGATAAAATTCGTAAACAAGAAAGCCAAAAGCGAAAATTGGACCGCCAGCCTTATGAAGAAGTGAGTGAGATTGGACATCGTTTGAAATCAAAAGAATTGTTTCTGGATGAGTTAGTTGCCTTCAGAGAAGCGATTGACAATTATAAAAGAACTCTTGATGATGTTGGATTGGATAATTATCAGAGGTTGATGAGCAACGAGCGCTTTAAAGGAAGAAGAGCCATGCTTAAAGATTTAAAAAATCACTTAAAAGATTTTCAAGATAATACGATTTTATAATAATCAAGCTTGATGAGTTGTTAACTGTTTTAATAGAACAGGTTCGACTATCAAGTTTTTTATTCTTAAAAAAAC
>NZ_GL890985.1:128295-273620 GCF_000212815.1 Streptococcus sanguinis SK49
GTAATAACTTAAGTTCGGGAAGTAGCTCAGCTTGGTAGAGTACTTGGTTTGGGACCAAGGTGTCGCAGGTTCGAATCCTGTCTTCCCGATAGATGGCGGTGTAGCTCAGCTGGCTAGAGCGTCCGGTTCATACCCGGGAGGTCGGGGGTTCGATCCCCTTCGCCGCTATAATGATCTTGTCGGACCTTTAGCTCAGCTGGTTAGAGCTCTCGGCTCATAACCGAGTGGTCGTAGGTTCAAGTCCTACAAGGTCCATAGTTATCTTGGAGGATTACCCAAGTCCGGCTGAAGGGAACGGTCTTGAAAACCGTCAGGCGTGTAAAAGCGTGCGTGGGTTCGAATCCCACATCCTCCTTAGGGACGAATAGTATTGACGCGGGATGGAGCAGCTAGGTAGCTCGTCGGGCTCATAACCCGAAGGTCGTAGGTTCAAATCCTGCTCCCGCAATAGTTGGCTCGGTAGCTCAGTTGGTAGAGCAATGGATTGAAGCTCCATGTGTCGGCGGTTCGATTCCGTCTCGCGCCATACATTATCATAGTGGTGATGCGGGTGTAGTTTAGTGGTAAAACTACAGCCTTCCAAGCTGTTGTCGCGAGTTCGATTCTCGTCACCCGCTTTGAACGAAAGTTCATACCAAGTTTTCAAACTTGGGCGCGTAGCTCAGGTGGTTAGAGCGCACGCCTGATAAGCGTGAGGTCGGTGGTTCGAGTCCACTCGTGCCCATTAAATATTGGAGAATTACTCAAGAGGCTGAAGAGGACGGTTTGCTAAATCGTTAGGTCGGGTAACCGGCGCGGGGGTTCGAATCCCCCATTCTCCGTATAATGAGGAGTTTAGCGTTTGCTATCTCCTTTTCTTATACTTTCTCGTCCTGTTTAGTGAGGTTTTTCTGATGAATCGATTTAAAAAGTCTAAGTTTTTGATTTCTTTTTTTGTATTAGTTGTTGCAATGACGATACTTATCTTATCTACCTCTTCAAGTTGGTTTGTATCAACTACTTCAAATATTATTTCATTGGTAGATAGACTTGTTGGCTCTCCTTTTGCTTTTGTAGCTGATAAAAAAGAAGAAATGTCAGATTTGATGTCTACTTATAGAGAGAATCAGCAGCTCAAGAAAATTCTTTATAAGGTTGAGGAAAAGGCTGGGAAGGCAGATTCCTTAGAAGATGAGAACGAACAGTTGAGAAAACTTCTGGAATTTAAAGAGGCTGATAAAAATCAAATACAAATTGCCAGCGAAGTGATTGCCCGTACGCCAGCATCCTGGAAAAATGAGCTGACCATTGACAAAGGGACATCTGATAATGTGACAGATGCTATGCTAGTAGTCGCTAATGGTGGTCTAGTAGGAAGTGTTTCTGAAACCAGTAGTCAGTCTAGCTTAGTTTCTCTATTGACTAACGAGGAAAATTCAACTAAAATTTCTGTTAGGATTCAAACGAAGTCTGGTCCAATTTATGGGATTATTACTGGATATGATGAAAAAAACTCTGCTTATATCATCAGTCAGTTAAATAGTGCTGAAGATATAAAAGAGGGAGATGAGGTGGCAACCAGTGGCTTGGGTGCTTATAATGCAGAAAATATTCCTGTCGGTAAGGTACTTTCCGTGTCTGAGGCTAAGGATCAGTTAAACAAGATTGTTCTGGTTAAGCCGGCTGCGGATTTGTCGGATATCCGTGCTGTAATGTTGGTAGGGAACTGATATGAGAGATATTAAAGAACATCTTTTGACTCCTATTATTTTATTTTTTGTTTTACTGATTGATGGGCAGATTTCGACTTTTCTGGCTAATATTCTGCCTTTACAATGGCATTTAGTCAGTCATTTTATCTTTATTTTCATGCTTTTTGTTTCCATCAACCTTTCTAGAAACTACAATATTCTCTTGTTTTGCTGTCTGGGGCTGATTTACGATGTTTACTATTTTCATACCATCGGTATTGCTCTTATTCTTTTTCCTCTTTTAAGTCTCTTGGTTTGTCAGTCTAGTTCGACTATGCTTTTAAATAAATTTACTCGCTTTTTATCTGTTTTGATTCTTGTATTTTTATTTGAATTAATCAGTTTTACTTTTGCAGTATTTTTGAATCTTTCTAGTCTTAATTTTCAGGCATTTGTCCTTAGTAGCCTAGTACCGACTATCCTCCTCAATAGCTTGATATTCCTCATTTTTCAGCCTATTTTCGAAAAAATGTATTTATGATAAACAAGAAATAAAAATGTAATAAAGGCGTAACATATGATACAGCATTTTCTGGTATACTAGTTAATGTCTTATAAGAAGGAGTGTATTATTTTTATGAAGAAAAAACTACTCACATCAATTTTATTGAGTACAGTTATCCTTTCACAAGGAGCTGCACTTGTGAGCGTTAAAGCGGAGACAACTGATGAAAAGATTGCTGCACAAGACAGCAAGATTAATAGTTTAACAGAGCAAGAACAAACTGCGCAGACACAAGTTAACGAAATTCAAGGACAAGTATCTGCTATTCAAAAGCAACAAGAAGAGCTTAAAGCAGAAAATGAAAAATTGTCTGCTGAATCTGCAAAACTTTCTGCTGAGATTGACGAACTGTCTAAAAATATCGTAGCTCGTAATGAGTCGCTTGCAAATCAAGCACGGAGTGCGCAGACAAGTGGAAGTGCTACTAGCTATATCAATACAGTAATCAATTCTAGTTCTGTAACGGAAGCTATTTCACGTGTTACAGCTATGAGCGAAATTGTTGCAGCAAATAACAAGATGCTGGAACAACAAAAGAAAGATAAAGAAGCGATTTCTGAAAAACAAGTTGCAAATAATCAAGCAATTAATACTGTTATCGCTAATCAACAACAATTAGCAGATGACGAGCAGACTTTGGCTACTAAACAAGCAGAATTAAAAGCAGCTCAAGCGGCACTTGCTGCTGAAAAAGCAACTGCTGAAGGTGAAAAGAATAGTTTACTTGAACAGAAAGCAGCAGCTCAAAAAGCTGCTGAAGAAGCAGCAGCTCGTGAAGCTGCATATAAAGCAGAACAGACTGCCCAACAACAAGCAATTGTAGCTTCTGGAAATACTACGTTACAAGCGCAAGTTCAAGCAGTTAATAATTCAGGTGCCTCAGCACCAGCAGTTGTTCAGTCTGTTGCCCGTGCGAATAGACCAGTTTATAGCTCATCTGCATCTTCTTATCCAGTAGGTCAATGTACTTGGGGTGCTAAGACATTAGCTCCTTGGGCTGGCGATTACTGGGGTAATGGTGGACAATGGTCTGCAAGTGCAGCAGCAGCAGGCTTCCGTGTTGGTTCACAGCCAGAAGTTGGAGCGATTGCATGTTGGACTGACGGTGGATACGGACACGTTGCAGTAGTAACAGCTGTTCAATCTACTACAAGTATCCAAGTATCAGAAGCAAACTACCTTGGACAACAATCAATCGGTAACTACCGTGGATGGTTTAATCCAACAACTGCACAAGGTACAGTTTCATATATTTATCCGAACTAATCAGTAAAAAGCGCCTCTGGCGTTTTTTATTTTTAATTGAAAAATCAACTGAAAAAAGTTACAATGGTAGTTGGGAAAAGTTGTAATTGGACAATGAAAGACGATTTAGAATCTGGAGGGAATCATGTCTTTTTCTGATTTAAAACTCTTTGCTCTTTCTTCTAATCAAGAATTAGCGCAGCGTGTTGCTCAAGAGATTGGATTGCCACTTGGGAAATCAACTGTCCGTCAGTTCTCTGATGGGGAGATTCAAGTGAATATTGAAGAATCTATTCGAGGGAAACACGTCTTTATTTTGCAATCTACCAGCTCGCCAGTCAATGATAATTTGATGGAAATCTTGATTATGGTAGATGCTTTGAAACGGGCTAGTGCTGAATCCATCAACGTTGTCATGCCTTACTATGGCTATGCTCGGCAGGATCGCAAGGCTAGAGCTCGTGAGCCAATTACATCTAAATTAGTTGCTAATATGTTGGAAATCGCTGGTGTGGATCGGATGCTGACTATTGACTTGCACGCAGCGCAAATCCAGGGCTTCTTTGATATTCCAGTGGATCACTTGATGGGTGCACCTTTGATTGCTGATTACTTTGAGCGCCGTAATATGACAGGAGGAGACTATGTGGTAGTCAGTCCTGACCATGGTGGTGTGAGTCGGGCTCGTAAGTTAGCAGAGTTTCTGAAAACCCCGATTGCGATTATTGATAAGCGTCGCAGTGTGGACAAGATGAATAGCAGTGAAGTTATGAACATCATTGGTAAGGTGGAAGGAAAAACTTGTATCTTAATTGATGATATGATTGATACAGCAGGGACTATCTGCCATGCAGCTGACGCTCTCGCTGAAGCAGGGGCTGTAGAAGTCTATGCTAGCTGCACTCATCCAGTCTTGTCTGGTCCTGCTATGGATAATATTCAAAAATCGGCGATTAAAAAATTGGTTGTGCTGGATACGATTTATCTGCCCCAAGAGCGCTTAATTGATAAGATTGAGCAGATTTCAATTGCACATCTTTTAGGGGAAGCCATTGTCCGTATTCATGAAAAACGGCCGCTATCACCCTTGTTTGAAATAGGGAAGAAATAATAGATAGAACAAAAGTTCTATCTATTTTTAATTAATTATTTTCTAAAAACGTACGATCTATAGGGTTATATAGATTAAATAGTATATGATTTTTGTAATTATCACTAACTATTTAAAAAATTTGAAAAACTCTTGACTTTTGTTATTTATAACACTATACTAATAGTGAGTGACAAGGGAGTTACAACGGTTTTAAAAAGAAAAAGGGGATGAAACAGTGAAAA
This sequence comes from Streptococcus sanguinis SK49, assembly GCF_000212815.1. Lineage (GTDB taxonomy): Bacteria > Bacillota > Bacilli > Lactobacillales > Streptococcaceae > Streptococcus > Streptococcus sanguinis_C. The sequence goes on from NZ_GL890985.1 coordinate 133,111, forward strand.
AGGTTTTGTTAACCAGTGTAGTATTTATGGTGCTATTTGGAACGATTCTTCCTATATCCGCAGAAGAATCGGGTAGTATACATGTTTCGGACATTGAGAATAATGAAGTGCCTCAGGGAACTACAGATGATGAAGCACGGAAAGTTATTGATGCGTTGTTAGAGCATAAATCTACTCAGTCTGCTTTAGATCAGCAGGTTACTGAGGCTAAAAAAGCTCCAATCGGACAGGATACAGTTATTGAAGATCAAGCTGGTAATAAGGTTCTTGTTATAGGTGAGGGAACTTCAGCTACATCTTCAGAAACTGAAACTAAGAATCCTGCAAGTACACCATCATCGAGTGATGAGGTAGTTAATGATAGTAGCGAGGCAACAGTAAAATCTGCCGGGACTATACCGTCCAAGGCGGCTAACTCTACTAAATCTGTTGATAGAAATAAGGCGAAGCAGTCATCAACTAAAAAGGAAGAGAAGAAATCTGAAGTTACACCTGACGAAGAAGAAGGTTCTCTTCCAAAAACAAGTGCAGTCAAATAAGATATATTTTTACTGACACAATTATATCACTGAGTCAAAGACTCAGTGATATTTTTTAAGAATAAACAAGGGATTTTATATGTTAAAAAAAAATAATGAAAGAAAGATTTTTGCTAGAAAAAGACTTATTAGAATTTTAATTGTTTTAATGTCTATCAGTTTAGTAGCTGCTTTAGTATTTCAAATACTTAATGTTCATAAAAATCAGCAAATTAAAGAATTCTCTGATAAATCCAATAAGAAATATGAACCTAGTACCGAAGAGATAAATTATCTAGCTAATCGTTTTAAAGAATTGAAAGCTGTTAATCCGGAAACGGTAGCCTATGTCTATGCACCAGGTACACAACTCGATGAGCCAGTGGTGCAAACCAGTGATAATGCCACTTATTTGGATAAGACGTTTGAAGGGCAACATGAGCCCTTTATGGGAACAGTCTTTATGGATATGGATAACCATAAAGATTTCAGCGATCGTTTGACTTGGCTTTTCGGGCATGCTCGGGGCAGCAAGGCTGGAGATCATCGTATGTTTAATGATGTAAACTACTATGATCGTCAAGATTATTTTGATAAACATAGATATGTTGTGATTGAGACTCCTGAGCGTAAGTATTATTATCAAGCTATGGGACTGGTCATCGTGCCGGAAGAGACAGCTTTTTATCGGACGGAGTTTAAGGATGACGAGGACTTTACAACTCAGCTTAGAAATATCTATGAGGCTGCTCGGACAAAGGATCCCAAGATAAAGATTAAGGCGAGTGACCGGTATGTGGTTCTTTCAACCTGCCGTGAAGAAGACGACACGATTCGTTCTAACCTTTATTTGCGGCAGATTCCTGATTCGGAATTGGAAGATTTTCTGACCAAGCATGGCAAGGAATTAACTTATACACCGACTCGTTGACTGGCCAGTCACGTGAGATGCAGCTATATCCACTATCTTTCAGAGAAGAATTTTAAGGCAAGGAAAAAGGGACTGAGTGCAATCTTAGTCCTTTTCTCTGTATGGAAAATCATGTAATAGCTTTTGCTATGCTTCTGCATTTATAGTATAATAGTTCTATTGAGCGGCTGGAGGTATGTATGGATTTAAGTAAGAAATTTAATAAAAATTTAGGAAAAATAGAAATTTCGTTGATTCGTCAATTTGACCAATCGATTTCTGCTATTCCGGGAGTTCTTCGGCTAACCTTAGGGGAGCCGGACTTTACAACACCGGATCATATCAAAGAAGCAGCCAAGGCGGCGATTGATGCTAATCAAAGTCACTACACTGGTATGAGCGGTCTCTTGGGGTTGCGTCAGGCGGCCAGCAGCTTTGTGAAAGAAAAGTACAGTCTGCACTATCGCCCAGAAGATGAGGTCTTGGTCACGATTGGGGCGACAGAGGCCTTGTCAGCTACGCTGACAGCCATTTTAGAAGAAGGAGACAAGGTCTTGCTGCCAGCTCCTGCTTATCCAGGCTATGAGCCCATTGTCAATCTAGTAGGGGCAGAGATTGTCGAGATTGATACAACGGCCAATAACTTTGTCCTCACTCCAGAGATGCTAGAAGCAGCTATTTTAGAACAGGGTGAGCAGCTAAAAGCAGTCATTCTCAATTATCCAGCCAATCCGACCGGCGTGACTTATTCGCGGGAGCAGATCAAAGCTCTGGCGGATGTCCTAGGAAAATACCAAGTCTTTGTGGTCTGCGATGAGGTCTATTCTGAGCTGACCTATACAGAGCAGGGGCATGTCTCCATCGCGGAGTATCTGCCAGACCAAACCATTGTCATCAACGGCCTGTCTAAGTCTCATGCCATGACTGGCTGGCGGCTAGGCTTTATCTTTGCTCCAGCAGTTTTCACTGCTCAGCTGATTAAGAGCCATCAGTATCTCGTAACAGCGGCCAATACTATGGCTCAGTTTGCCGGCATTGAAGCGCTGACAGTTGGGAAAGATGATGCGGAGCCAATGAAGGCTGAGTATATTCAGCGTCGCGATTATATCATAGAGAAAATGGCTGAGCTAGGCTTTAAGATTATCAAACCAGATGGGGCTTTTTATATTTTTGCTAAGATACCAGACGGTTATAATCAAGATTCGTTCGCCTTTCTGCAGGATTTTGCAGAGAAGAAGGCCGTGGCCTTTATCCCGGGAGCATCTTTTGGTCAATACGGGGAAGGTTATATTCGTCTGTCCTATGCGGCTAGTATGGAGACGATTAGAGAAGCCCTGAAACGCCTCAAGGACTATATGGAGGACTATGCTTAAATCTCTAACAAGTCAAGGTCTGGTTCTCTATAACCGCAATTTCCGTGAGGATGATAAGCTGGTCAAGATCTTTACGGAACAGGCTGGTAAGCGTATGTTTTTTGTCAAGCATGCTGGTAAATCCAAGCTAGCACCTGTCATTCAGCCTTTGACTGCGGCGAATTTGCTGATGAAAATCAATGATGATGGTCTTAGCTATATCGAGGACTATCAGGATGTGGTCACCTACCATCGCATCAATGAGGACTTATTCATCATGGCCTATGCCAGTTATGTGGCAGCCTTGGCAGATGCCAGCCTTCAGGACAATCAGCCGGATCCGGCGCTCTTTGCTTTTCTGCAGAAAACTCTGGAGCTGATGAATAATGGTCTGGACTATGAGGTGCTGACCAATATCTTTGAGATTCAGATTTTGTCACGTTTTGGGGTTTCGCTGAACTTCCATGACTGTGCTTTTTGTCATCGGACGAGTCTGCCTTTTGACTTTTCTTTCAAATATAGCGGAGTTCTTTGCCCTGATCATTACCATCAGGATGAACGGCGCTGTCATCTGAATCCCAATCTTCCTTTTTTGCTGGACCAATTTCAGGCGGTCCGCTTTAGCGAATTGGAGACCATTTCTTTGAAGCCAGATATTAAAAAGCAGCTGCGGGATTTTATCGACCTGCTCTATGATGAATATGTCGGCATCCATCTCAAATCCAAAAAATTTATAGATTCTCTGGGAGACTGGGGAAGCATTTTAAAAGATAAGAACGAGGAATAAATCGAATGAAAAAAATAGCTGTTGATGCTATGGGAGGGGACAATGCCCCTCAGGCTCTGGTCGAAGGAGTCAATCAAGCAGTACAGGAGTTTTCGGATATTGAAATTCTCCTTTATGGCGATGAGGCGAAAATCAAGCCTTATCTGACTGCTGGTGAGCGGGTCCGCATCATCCACACGGAGGAGAAGATTGACTCGGACGACGAGCCGACCAAGGCCATTCGTCAGAAGAAAGAGGCTAGTATGGTGCTGGCAGCTAAGGCTGTGAAGGCAGGGGAAGCAGATGCCATGCTGTCTGCTGGAAATACTGGAGCGCTTTTGGCGGCAGGTTTCTTTATCGTAGGGCGTATCAAGAACATTGACCGACCGGGTCTCCTATCTACTATGCCAACGGTTGGCGGTCAGGGATTTGATATGCTGGATCTGGGAGCCAATGCTGAAAACACAGCCCATCATTTACATCAGTATGCGACTTTGGGTTCTTTCTATGCTGAAAATGTCCGAGGAATCAAGAAGCCGCGGGTGGGTCTTTTGAATAACGGAACGGAAAGTAGCAAGGGTGACCCTCTGCGCAAGGAAGCCTATGAGCTTTTAGCTGGGGATTCGACACTTAACTTTATCGGTAATGTAGAAGCGCGTGATTTGATGGAGGATGTGGCAGATGTTGTCGTTGCAGATGGTTTTACTGGCAATGCCGTTCTGAAATCAATCGAAGGAACTGCTATCAGTATTATGGGTCAGCTGAAGAAGTCTATTTTAGGCGGTGGTTTCAAGGCTAAATTAGGAGCTTGGCTGCTCAAGGACAGCCTGCGAGGGCTCAAGAATAGTCTGGACTATTCTAGTGCAGGCGGTGCAGTTCTATTCGGTTTGAAAGCGCCTGTTGTCAAAACGCATGGATCTAGCGATGCTAAGGCTGTCTATAGCACGATTCGTCAGATTCGGACCATGCTGGAAACAGATGTTGTTGGTAAATCGGTCGTTGAATTTTCAGATGTAAAGGAGTAAACATGAGCGAAAAAGAAATTTATGCAAAAATTGTCGAAATCATTCAAGAACATGACAGCAGGAAGCTGCATATCACTCCAGAACTGAGCTTGAAAGAGGAGCTGGGAGTGGACTCTGTTGATTTGATGGAATTTATCATCAATCTGGAAGAAGCTTTTGATATTGAGATTCCTGATGAGGATATGGATAACTTCAAAACAATTTCCGATGTGGTGGCTTATATCCATGAGGAACTGAAGAAGCAACATTAAAAATCAAAGATCGGTATCTTCCGGTCTTTTTTCGTATCTTGGAAAGGAAACGATTTCTTTAGATGGGCATAGAAAGTTTATACGGAATTTCTTGTAAAATGTATTTAAAGATGATAGAATGAGGGTATAAAACCACGAAAGGCGAATATTAAAATGTCTAATAAGTTGTTATATTCGGGAAAAGCTAAGGATATTTTCTCTACAGATGATGAGCAAGTCATTCTGGCACGCTACAAGGACCAGGCAACGGCTTTTAATGGAGTCAAGAAGGAGCAGATTGCTGGTAAAGGAGTGCTCAACAACCAGATTTCATCTTTTATTTTTGAAAAACTCAATGCAGCTGGTGTGGCGACGCATTTCATTGAGAAGGTTTCGGATACCGACCAGCTAAATAAAAAAGTAGAGATTATTCCTTTGGAAGTGGTGCTGCGCAACTACACAGCAGGTTCTTTTTCCAAACGTTTTGGAGTAGAAGAGGGTATCGCGCTTGAAACTCCGATTGTGGAATTTTACTACAAAAATGATGATTTGGACGATCCTTTCATCAATGACGAACACGTGAAATTTTTGAAGATTGCCAGCGATCAAGAAATTGCCTTTTTGAAAGAAGAAACTCGTCGGATTAATGAACTCTTGTCAGACTGGTTCCGCCAAATCGGACTGAAATTGATTGATTTCAAGTTAGAGTTCGGCTTTGACAAAGATGGCAAGATTATTCTGGCAGACGAATTTTCACCAGATAATTGCCGTCTCTGGGATGCGGAAGGCCATCACATGGACAAGGATGTTTTCCGGCGTGGCCTTGGTGAACTGACAGATGTCTATCAGGTTGTTTGGGAAAAATTGCAGGCGATTAAGTAAGGGCAGGGTGTGAAAAATCATGGACAAGCGTATTTTTGTAGAGAAGAAGAGCAACTTCGGTGTGAAGTCACAGAGCTTGGTGAGAGAGCTGACGCATAATCTTCAGTTGAAAACATTGTCAGATCTTCGGATGATTCAAGTTTATGATGTCTTTCATCTGGCAGAAGATTTGGTCGCTCGGGCTGAAAAGCATATTTTCTCTGAGCAGGTGACAGATAGATTACTGACGGAGGAGGAAGTAGAGGCTGCACTTGCAGAGACAGCGTTTTTTGCTATCGAAGCGCTGCCTGGTCAGTTTGACCAGCGGGCAGCCAGCTCTCAGGAGTCCCTCTTTTTGCTTGGTGCTGGGACAGATGTCCTGGTGAGAACCGCTCAGCTTTATTTGGTCAATAAAGACATCTCAGACAGCGAGTTGGCAGCAATCAAGAAATACTTGCTGAATCCAGTTGATTCACGCTTTAAAGATATTGAGCAGCCGATCCAACTGGAGCAGTTCTCTGAGTCTGACAAGACCATTCCGGTTCTGGACTTCTTTAAGGACTATACGGAAGCGGACTTTAAAGCCTACAAGCAGGAGCATGGTCTGGCTATGGAAGTGGCAGATTTGCTCTTCATTCAAGACTATTTCAAGTCGATTGGCCGTTTTCCGACAGAGACTGAGCTTAAGGTTTTAGATACTTACTGGTCTGATCACTGCCGACATACGACCTTTGAGACAGAGTTGAAGAAGATTGATTTTTCAGCTTCTAAGTTTGAAAAGCAACTGCAGGCCACTTATGATAAATACTTGGCTATGCGCGATGAGCTGGGACGTGGGGACAAACCGCAGACTCTTATGGATATGGCGACTATTTTTGGTCGCTACGAGCGAGCCAATGGCCGTCTGGATGACATGGAAGTGTCTGATGAGATCAATGCCTGCTCAGTGGAGATTGAAGTGGATGTGGATGGTATCAAGGAGCCTTGGCTGCTGATGTTCAAAAATGAAACCCATAACCACCCAACAGAAATTGAACCTTTTGGAGGGGCTGCGACCTGTATCGGAGGAGCCATTCGTGATCCGCTTTCTGGTCGTTCTTATGTTTATCAGGCTATGCGGATTTCAGGTGCGGGCGATATTACTCAACCGATTGCTGAAACGCGGACTGGCAAGCTCCCTCAGCAGGTCATTTCTAAAACAGCTGCACATGGCTATTCTTCTTACGGGAATCAAATTGGTCTAGCAACGACCTATGTTCGTGAGTATTTCCATCCAGGCTTTGTAGCCAAGCGGATGGAGCTTGGGGCAGTTGTCGGTGCGGCTCCTAAGGAAAATGTTGTCCGTGAAAAACCAGCGGCAGGTGATGTGGTCATCTTGCTGGGAGGCAAGACGGGCCGTGATGGTGTTGGTGGAGCCACTGGCTCGTCCAAGGTACAGACAGCTGCATCTGTGGAGACGGCTGGCGCGGAAGTCCAAAAAGGAAATGCTATTGAGGAGCGCAAGATTCAGCGTCTCTTCCGCGATGGCAATGTGACTCGTCTCATCAAGAAATCCAATGACTTTGGAGCTGGTGGTGTTTGTGTGGCTATTGGCGAATTGGCAGATGGGCTGGAAATTGACCTTGACAAGGTACCGCTCAAATACCAAGGACTTAACGGTACAGAAATCGCGATTTCTGAATCGCAGGAGCGGATGGCTGTGGTGGTCCGCCCAGAAGATGTGGAACAATTTATCACTGCAGCAGCTAAGGAAAACCTGTTGGCAGTCGTGGTTGCAAAAGTGACAGAAAAGCCAAATCTGGTCATGCACTGGAACGGGGGAACTATCGTGGATATTGAGCGGAGTTTTCTAGATACCAATGGTGTGCGTGTGGTTGTGGATGCCAAGGTTGTGGATGCTCAAGCAGCACTGCCAGGGCAGACTGTGACTTCTGAAGCGACTTTGGAGCAGAACCTCAAGAGCTTGCTCAGCGACCTTAATCATACCAGTCAAAAGGGGTTGCAGACGATCTTTGACAGCTCTGTTGGCCGCTCTACTGTCAATCATCCTGTCGGCGGGCGCTACCAAATCACGCCGACTGAGGCTTCTGTGCAGAAACTGCCAGTTGAGCATGGCAAGACTGAGACGGTTTCTGTGATGGCGCAGGGCTACAATCCTTATGTGGCAGCTTGGTCGCCTTATCATGGAGCAGCTTATGCAGTGATTGAAGCGACAGCTCGCTTGGTTGCTGCTGGTTCGGACTGGTCCAAGGCTCGCTTCTCTTACCAGGAATACTTCGAGCGGATGGACAAGCAGGCTGATCGTTTTGGACAGCCGGTCTCTGCTCTGCTTGGTTCGATTGAAGCTCAGATTCAGCTGGGTTTGCCGTCTATTGGTGGCAAGGATTCCATGAGCGGAACTTTTGAAGAATTGACTGTACCGCCGACCTTAGTAGCTTTTGGCGTGACTACTTCAACTGCTGGGCGCATCCTGTCTCCAGAGTTTAAGGCGGCAGAAGAGGCTATTTACTATCTACCAGGGCAAATCCTGTCTCAGGATATTGACTTTGACTTAATCAAGAATAACTTTGAAAATTTTGCGGCCATTCAGGCCAAGTATGAGATTACAGCCGCTGCCGCTGTTAAATACGGTGGTCTGGCAGAGAGTCTGGCCTTGATGAGCTTTGGTAATCGTATTGGTGCTCAAGTGGATGTTGCTGACTTGCCTTCCGTTTTGCAGGCGCAGCTGGGCGGATTTGTCTTTACCAGTTCGGAGCAGGATATTCCAGGTGCGGTGAAGATTGGTCAGACCAAGCCAGACTTTACCCTGATTGTTAATGGTGTCCAGCTTGAGGGAGCAGAGCTTTTGGCAAGCTTTGAAGGCCGACTAGAGCCTATCTACCCGACAGAATTTAAACAGGAAACAGTTATTGAAGAAGTGCCAGCTCTTGTCTCTGATACAGTTATCAAAGCCAAAGAGACAGTAGCGGAGCCGCTGGTTTATATTCCAGTCTTCCCTGGAACCAACTCAGAATACGATTCAGCCAAAGCCTTTGAAGCAGCTGGAGCCAAGGTCAATCTAGTTCCATTCGTTACTTTGGATGAAGCAGCCATTGTCAAGTCCGTTGACAGCATGGTTGACAATATTGACAAAGCGAATATCGTCTTCTTTGCAGGCGGTTTCTCTGCTGCAGATGAGCCAGATGGGTCAGCTAAGTTTATCGTCAACATCTTGCTAAACGAGAAGGTCAAGAAAGCCATCGATGCTTTCATCGCTCGCGGCGGTCTCATCATTGGTATCTGTAATGGATTCCAGGCTTTAGTAAAATCCGGTCTTCTTCCTTACGGAAATTTCGAAGAAGTAGGGGCTAACAGCCCAACTCTCTTTTACAATGATGCCAACCAGCATGTGGCCAAGATGGTTGAAACCCGCATTGCCAATACCAACTCGCCTTGGCTAGCTGGTGTACAAGTGGGAGATATCCATGCCATTCCGGTTTCACATGGTGAAGGGAAATTTGTTGTGACGGCTGAGGAATTTGCTGAGCTGCGCGATAATGGTCAGATTTGGAGTCAGTACGTAGACTTTGACGGTCAGCCGAGCATGGACAGCAAGTATAATCCAAACGGCTCTCTCTACGCTATCGAAGGAATTATGAGCAAGAACGGCCAAATCATCGGGAAGATGGGGCACTCAGAACGTTATGAAGACGGCCTTTTCCAAAATATTCCAGGTCAGAAAGACCAGAAATTGTTTGAAAGCGCCGTTCGTTATTTCCAAGCGAGTCACGAATAAAGTTGGCTTGCAAGAGCAAGCAAAAAAGGAGTCTGCTTGGCCTGGAAGGCCAGGTTTTCTCCCTTTTACAAGACAAAAGAATTTAGGTACAACAATGACATACGAAGTAAAGTCACTGAATGAAGAGTGCGGTATTTTTGGAATTTGGGGTCATCCACAGGCGGCTCAGGTCACCTATTTCGGACTCCACAGTCTGCAGCACCGCGGTCAGGAAGGAGCTGGTATCCTGTCAAACGACCACGGAAAGCTCAAACGCCACCGCGATTTGGGATTGGTTGCAGAGGTCTTTAAAAACCCAGCAGACTTGGATAATCTGACAGGAGAAGCAGCTATTGGCCATGTCCGCTATGCAACGTCTGGCGGAGCCTCCATCAACAATGTCCAGCCTTTCTTCTTCAGTTTCTATGATATGCAGATGGGCTTGGCGCATAATGGCAATCTGACCAATGCCCATTCACTGAGACGGGAGTTGGAAAAGAAGGGTTCCATCTTTGCCAGCTCGTCTGATACGGAAATTCTCATGCACTTGATTCGCCATAGTAAGCAGGAAAATTTCTTAGACAAACTCAAGGAATCCTTGAGACGAGTTCAGGGCGGCTTTGCCTACCTCATCATGAGAGAGGACAAGCTCTACGCTGCGCTGGATCCTAACGGTTTTCGTCCTCTGTCCATCGGCCGTATGAAAAATGGGGCCTGGGTCGTTTCCAGTGAAACCTGTGCTTTTGAAGTGGTGGGTGCCGAATGGGTTCGTGACCTTGAGCCAGGGGAAATCGTGATTATCGATGATGAAGGCGTGACCTATGACAGCTATACGGCAAATACCCAGCTGGCTATTTGCTCAATGGAATATGTCTATTTTGCTCGGCCGGACAGCGTCATTCACGGGGTCAATGTCCATGCAGCCCGCAAGCGGATGGGCCGCAGGCTGGCTCAGGAATTCCAGCATGAGGCAGATATCGTTGTCGGTGTGCCTAATTCTTCCCTGTCAGCGGCCTCTGGCTTTTCCGAAGAGTCTGGCCTGCCAAATGAAATGGGCCTGATTAAAAATCAATACATTCAACGGACTTTTATCCAGCCAACGCAGGAGTTGCGAGAGCAAGGAGTTCGCATGAAATTATCTGCTGTTTCTAGCATTGTCAAGGGCAAGCGCGTGGTCATGGTGGATGATTCTATCGTGCGGGGAACGACCAGCCGACGTATCGTCCAGCTCCTACGAGATGCAGGTGCAGCTGAAGTCCATGTGGCTATCGGCAGTCCAGAACTTAAATATCCATGTTTTTACGGCATTGATATTCAGAATCGACGCGAGCTCATCTCGGCTAATCATACGGTTGATGAGGTCTGTGAGATTATAGGAGCTGACAGCTTGACTTACCTGTCTCTGGAAGGTCTCATTGAATCAGTCGGTATTGAGACGGATGCTCCGAATGGCGGACTCTGTGTGGCTTACTTTGACGGTCAGTACCCAACTCCGCTCTATGATTATGAAGAGCGCTATCTGGAAAGCCTGAAGGAAAAGACGAGTTTTTATTAAAACGAGGTCAGCGGTAGTTGTCGCAATCTTTTTCAAAAATAAGAGTAAGGAAGAAAATTATGACAAATAAAAATGCATACGCTCAATCCGGTGTGGATGTTGAAGCAGGTTATGAAGTTGTTGAGCGAATCAAAAAACATGTAGCACGTACAGAGCGGGCTGGCGTCATGGGGGCGCTGGGTGGCTTTGGCGGCATGTTTGACCTGTCTCAGACTGGGGTCAAGGAGCCAGTGCTGATTTCTGGTACGGATGGGGTCGGAACCAAGCTTATGTTGGCCATTCAGTATGACAAGCACGATACCATTGGGCAGGATTGTGTAGCCATGTGTGTCAACGACATCATTGCTGCAGGAGCTGAGCCCCTTTACTTCCTAGACTATATTGCCACTGGGAAAAATGAACCAGCTAAACTCGAACAAGTTGTTGCTGGTGTAGCTGAAGGCTGTGTTCAGTCTGGAGCTGCCTTGATTGGTGGGGAAACCGCTGAAATGCCTGGCATGTACGGTGAAGATGACTATGATTTAGCTGGCTTTGCTGTCGGAGTTGCTGAGAAGTCAGAAATTATTGACGGCTCTAAAGTGGCTGAGGGGGATGTCCTTCTGGGGCTGGCTTCCAGCGGTATCCATTCAAATGGTTATTCGCTTGTCCGCCGTGTCTTTGCGGACTATACGGGTGAGGAAGAACTGCCAGAATTGGAAGGTAAGAAACTTAAGGAAGTGCTGCTTGAGCCGACTCGTATCTATGTCAAGGCTTTGCTGCCGCTGATTAAGGAAAAGCTGGTTCATGGGATTGCCCATATTACCGGTGGCGGTTTTATCGAAAATGTGCCTCGCATGTTTTCCGATGACTTGGCTGCTGAGATTGAAGAAGACAAGATTCCAGTCTTGCCGATTTTTAAGGCCTTAGAAAAATATGGTCATATCAAGCACCAAGAAATGTTTGAAATCTTCAATATGGGATTAGGGATGATTTTGGCTGTAGCGCCTGAAAATGTGGATCGTGTCAAAGAACTTCTTGCCGAGCCTGTTTATGAAGTTGGCCGGATTGTCAAAAAAGAAAATGAAAGTGTCCTTATCAAATGAAAAAAATTGCCGTTTTTGCTTCGGGTAATGGATCAAATTTCCAAGTGATTGCTGAGCAGTTTCCTGTTGAATTTGTCTTTTCGGACCATCGCGATGCCTATGTGCTCGAGCGGGCGGATAAGCTAGGTGTCAAAAGCTATGCCTTTGAGCTCAGAGAATTTGACAGTAAGGTGGCTTACGAGCAAGCTATTGTAGACCTACTAGAAGCGCACCAGATTGACTTGGTTTGCCTGACAGGCTATATGAAAATTGTCGGGCCCACCTTGCTTAGTGCTTATGAAGGCCGTATCATCAATATCCACCCAGCCTATCTACCCGAGTTTCCAGGAGCTCATGGCATTGAGGATGCTTGGCAGGCTGGCGTCTCTGAGAGCGGTGTGACCGTTCACTGGGTGGACTCGGGTGTGGACACAGGCAAGATCATCCAGCAAGTGCGCGTGCCGCGACTAGCCGATGATACGATTGAAAGTTTTGAAGAACGCATCCATGCCGCCGAGTATCAGCTCTATCCTCATGTGCTTGAGAGTTTAGGGGTGGGGAGAAGGTAGGAAGTAAATCAAGTTTTGATTGTACAATATTGCTAGGAGAAAAAATGATTGAGCTGAAATTAGTAGATGAGAGCAGTTTTCAGGCAGTGCTGGATTTGAAAATATCTGATGCTGATGAACGAGCACGTTTCGTAGCTCCAAATGTGCGCTCTTTAGCTGACGCATGGCTCTACCGGAAAAATGAAGATGTGTTTCCGATGGCAATCTATTGGGATAAGCAAGTGGTTGGCTTTCTCCTGCTGGAAATAGACAAGGATGAAGCGGAATACTTTATCTGGCGGATAATGATTGGTCAGCAGTACCAAGGAAGAGGCTATGGTCGAAAAGCCTTGGAAGTTCTGATCAAAAAGGCTCAGATGGATAGAGCTTGCAGTCATATTATCGCAGATTATGTGGTTGGAAATGAAAAAATGAAGCACCTGCTGACTAGTCTGGGTTTTCAGGAAACAGGATTTATAGAAGAAAATAACGAAGTCGCTATGCGCTTGGACCTAAAGAAAGAGGAATAGAATGACGAAAAAAGCCCTAATCAGTGTATCAGACAAGACAGGCATTGTAGAATTTGCGAAAGAGCTGAAAGCTCTGGGTTGGGATATCATCTCAACTGGTGGTACCAAGGTGGCCCTAGACAATGAAGGAGTGGGCACCATTGCTATCGATGATGTGACTGGTTTTCCAGAGATGATGGATGGCCGTGTCAAGACCCTCCACCCAAACATTCACGGAGGTCTCTTGGCTCGTCGGGATTTAGATAGCCACTTGGAGGCGGCTAAGGAGAATCAGATTGAGCTCATTGACCTGGTCGTGGTCAACCTTTATCCTTTTAAAGAAACCATTCTCAAGCCAGGTGTAGAGTATGCGGACGCGGTGGAAAATATTGACATCGGTGGGCCCTCTATGCTGCGCTCTGCGGCTAAAAATCATGCCAGCGTGACAGTTGTTGTAGATCCGGATGATTATGCTCTTGTTCTGGAAGAGTTGGCAGCAAATGGCCAAACGACCTATGAAACGCGGCAACGTTTGGCAGCGAAGGTTTTCCGTCATACAGCAGCTTATGATGCTTTGATTGCAGATTATTTCACGGATCAGGTGGGCGAAAGCAAGCCTGAAAAGCTGACCTTGACCTATGAACTCAAGCAGCCCATGCGCTACGGGGAAAACCCCCAGCAGGATGCGGATTTCTATCAGACGGCCTTGCCACTGGACTATTCCATCGCTTCCGCCAAGCAGCTGAATGGAAAAGAGTTGTCTTTCAACAACATTCGCGATGCCGATGCGGCCATTCGGATTATTCGAGATTTCAAGTATCGGCCAACTGTTGTGGCGCTAAAACATATGAATCCATGTGGTATCGGTCAGGCAGATGATATCGAGACAGCTTGGGACTATGCCTATGAGTCTGATCCAGTTTCTATTTTTGGTGGGATTGTCGTCCTCAACCGTGAGGTGGATGCTGCGACAGCTGAGAAGATGCACGGTATTTTCCTGGAAATCATCATCGCACCGAGCTACACGGCAGAAGCGCTAGCTATTTTGACCAATAAAAAGAAAAATCTGCGGATTTTGGGGTTGGCTTTTGATGCTCAGGCAGCTTCTGGAGCCGAGAAGGAAGTGACCGGTGTTCTGGGTGGTCTCCTCGTGCAAAACCAAGATGTTATCGAGGAAAATCCAGCTGATTGGCAGGTCGTGACCAAGCGCCAGCCGACCGAGCAGGAGCGTGTGGCTTTGGAATTTGCTTGGAAGTCCGTCAAATATGTCAAATCCAACGGTATTATCATTACCAATGACCGTCAGGTGCTGGGAGTCGGTCCCGGTCAGACCAACCGCGTGGCTTCTGTCAAGATTGCTATTGAGCAAGCCAAAGAACGCCTTGACGGTGCCGCTCTGGCTTCTGACGCCTTCTTCCCTTTTGCGGACAATATCGAAGAAATCGCAGCCGCTGGCATCAAAGCTATCATCCAGCCTGGTGGATCTGTCCGTGATGAGGAATCTATTATCGCGGCTGACAAGCATGGCTTGACTATGATATTCACCAGCGTACGGCATTTTAGGCATTAAGAAATAGAAAAAATCCTCGGCTCGACCGAGGATTTTTGAGTAGACTTATACTCAATGAAAATCATGAACAAACTAAGCAGGAGCAGTCTGCTCAAAGCACTGGTTTGAAGTGGTTGAGGAGCGCGAAAGCGACTTATTTAGGGTAGATATAGGTCAGGCGGCCCCAGTAGGAAGCAGTTGGGTCAAACCAGCCACGGAAGTTGCTGATGTACTGCTTGCCGAGATAGTTAGACTCTTGGATCTGGATGCGGGTATTGGATTCGACATGCGTGACGACACCAACATGGCCGTAGCCGCCGTCATCCCAGCAGGCGATGGCGCCAACCTCAGGCGTACTGCCGGTACGGAATCCAGCTCTTCTGGCACTAGCTGCCCATTGACCGCCGTTGCCCCAGTAATTTCCTGCCCAAGGAGCTAGAGCCTTGGCTCCCCAAGTACATTGACCGACAGGATAAGTTGTCGCATTAGCAGCGGCATAGTTTGGCTGAATATTAGCTGATTGAACGCTTGATTTCTCAACCTGATAGCTAGTTCCAGTCAAACCAATCAGTTGTCCCGCTTTTCTACGATAGACATGGGTATGGAATAGACCGTTCCCCTTGTGTTTCTGAGTGTCCACGGTGAATTTGTAGGTTCCATTGCCAACCTTATTGGCGGTATACCATTGTAAATCATCTTGTCCATTGGCTTCTGACCAAGTTGGCAGAATAATATCGCCATCTCCGTAGGCGTCTGTCACGGTCACCTCATAGCGATTAGCCTCAGTTTTCCTGACTGTAACCTTGGCTTGAATTTGGTCGGTAGACATTGAGACGGCATCTGCTGCGTAGCTACGCTCACTGCCGTCCTTATAGGTGACATATACATGGTTTTTATAGGTTCCAGACAAAGCCTGATGATTACGGATATCAAAGGTTGCGCTGAAGGAGCCATCTCCGTTAGGAGTGGCTGCATACCATTTAAGATTGCTCTGATTGCTAGTGCTCCAAATTGGCACCCGAACAGATTGAATAGGTTTAGATAAGCTAGTTTCGGTAGTTTTCACGGTGTAGGTCCCCTGTTTGGGGTTGATATTTTCCACCGTAAAAAGAGGTTTCTGCTCCTCGTCCGAAGGTAATTTTCCACTGTCAACTTCAACTGTCGTTCCTGTTATACCAGTTGATTCCGGTTGAACATAGCTTTGGCCGTAAAGGTGGATATTGTAAGCCCCAGTGTCGTAGTTATGCTTTCTGAGTTCCACCCGAGCGCTGTAGCTACCATCCGGATTTTTGCTTGCTTCGTACCATTGTAGATCATCTTGCCCTTTCTTATCAGACCAAGTTGGAAGAACAATTCGATGCATGGTGTCAGGTACGTTTTTGACAGTAATTTCCATGATACCGGTCTGAGGGAAGCTGGTCTCAACAGTAGGATTAGGTTTTTCTAAATTGAAAGTGGTTCCGTTTAAGCCAATCATCTTACCATTTTTATTTTCATAAGTATGAATATGATAAGTTCCATAGCCTTTGTGATTTGAAAGTTCAAATTCAGTAATATCTTGTCCTGCATTGTACCATTTGATATCATCTTGTCCATTTTCATCAGACCAAACAGCATGTAAAATATTAGAATTTATTTGGTCTTTGTTGCGATTAAAGTGAATTTGAGCGGTTTTCCCTAGGATATTTGAAGTGACATTAACGGCTGGTTTATTGAGAGTAAAGGTCGTTCCATTCAGCCCAATTAATTTTCCATAGAGATCAATATAGGTATGAACATGAAAGGTTCCGTAACCTGGATGGTTACTCAGGTCAATGTCAGTGTTAGTAGTAGTTGTTGACGGTGCTTCATACCATTTGATATCATCCTGTCCGTTCTCATCAGACCAAACAGCGTGGAGAATACGATGAGGTTCTTGAGCTTGGGAACGGGTATAACTAATAGAGGCTGTACGATCGTTCACAGTAACATTGACATTGCTGGCACGATCAGTAGGGCCTAGAATTTTGACTTCAGATTCAGGCGTTTCGGTCGCATGAACTGTTGAGTGGCTCGCAAAGAGACCTAGGACAGCTCCGGATAATAAAAACAGTTTTTGATATTTCTTCATAAAACTCCTTGGTGAGAATGGTTTTGGATGGGCCCACCTGTATTATTCGGAAAACTTGTTTGAAAATGATAGTAAATTTGACAAGCCCTGAATATTTTCTGTCTAAAATGGGGACAATCCACTCAAAAAGGAGAAGGCTGAAGACAACAATAATTACGGCAATCATATAGAAGAGATATTCTTTTTCTCATTAGAATGGAATAAAACGAACGATTGTGTTATAATTTAGATGAATAATTCGTAAAAATTGCATTAATTTTTACACAAAACATTGGCTTGGTGCGTAAGCGCCTATGATATGAACATAGAGGTATCTTAGCTATGAAGCTTTTGGTTGTTGGTTCAGGCGGTCGTGAGCATGCGATTGCCAAGAAGTTATTGGAGTCTCAGGGTGTGGAGCAGGTGTTTGTCGCTCCTGGAAATGATGGCATGACCTTGGATGGGTTGGATTTAGTAAATATTGGAATTTCCGAACATTCCAAACTGATCGAATTTGCCAAGGAGAATGATATTGCTTGGTCCTTTATCGGTCCGGATGATGCTCTGGCAGCTGGAATTGTAGATGATTTTAACCAAGCTGGGCTCAAGGCTTTCGGCCCATCTCGTTTAGCAGCGGAGCTGGAGTGGTCCAAGGATTTTGCCAAGGAAATCATGGTTAAATACGGAGTTCCGACAGCAGCCTATGGCACATTTTCCGACTTTGAGGAAGCTAAAGCCTACATCGAAAAGCAGGGAGCGCCTATCGTGGTCAAGGCGGACGGACTAGCTCTGGGAAAGGGCGTGGTCGTAGCGGAGACCGTAGAGCAGGCAGTCGAAGCAGCTCACGATATGCTCTTGGACAATAAGTTCGGCGACAGCGGTGCGCGCGTGGTTATCGAAGAATTCCTAGACGGCGAGGAGTTCTCACTCTTTGCCTTTGTCAATGGCGACAAGTTTTACATCCTGCCGACGGCCCAGGACCATAAGCGTGCCTACGATGGGGACAAGGGGCCCAATACAGGCGGCATGGGAGCTTATGCGCCAGTGCCTCACCTGCCACAAAGCGTGGTTGACCAGTCAGTTGAGACGATTATCAAGCCCGTTCTCGAAGGCATGATAGCTGAAGGACGACCTTATCTGGGCGTGCTCTATGCAGGCTTGATTTTGACAGCAGAGAGTCCTAAGGTTATCGAGTTCAACTCGCGCTTTGGCGACCCAGAGACCCAGATTATATTGCCGCGCCTGATGTCTGACTTTGCGCAGAACATCACGGACATTTTGGACAAGAAGGAGCCGACTATCACCTGGCTGGATGAGGGCGTGACCCTTGGCGTGGTTGTCGCATCAAATGGCTACCCGCTGGACTATAAGAAAGGCCTGCCTCTGCCGGAGAAGACAGCCGGCGACATCATCACCTACTATGCTGGGGCTAAGTTTGCGGAAAATAGCAGAGCACTGCTGTCAAATGGTGGCAGAGTGTACATGCTGGTCACCACGGCAGATACCGTCTCAGCTGCGCAGGAAAAAATCTACGACCAACTAAAAAAACAAAACACAACAGGCCTCTTTTACCGAACGGATATCGGAAGCAAGGCTTTGTAAATCAAATCTATGAAACTTTTAGCCGTGAGGCTTAAAAATAGACTTCAGGTGTTTGAAAAATGAAAAATAGGTTGCTATTTTTAGAAGGTTCAAGCTTGACCTCACGAGAAACTTCGACAGTCTTGTTGAAAGAAGGCTATAAAATTGATGTGTTATCTCCTAGAAGATTTTCCATTGCATACTTCAGTCGTCTAACCCATAGAGTTCCGATAGTTGATGTGAATCGTTTTCCTGTAGATTATCTGAGACAGGTTAGTCAGTTGCTTCATAAAACCAATTACAAGGCCATTTTGCCAACACATGAAGAAGGCTGGTTATTGGCAAATGGGAAACAATTTTTGCCTCAATCGCTACCAATCGCCCTTGCTGATAAAGAGCAGTTTAAAAAGTTGGCTGGAAAGATTGCTTTTGCTGAAACTGCGGATTTATTAGGACTTCCCATACCTAAGTGGGAGTACGTGAAAGATGTAGACTCTATCCTGCTAGACTATCCTTATTGGTTGAAAGCAGATTATGGTACTGCCGGTCGCTCGGTTTATAAGATTTCAAGTAAGAAAGATTTGGCTGAAGTGACGAGCAAATTAACAGCGAGTGATGAGGAATGGATGGTTCAGCAAGACATAGTTGGAGACTATGGTCAGGTTCAAGCAGTGTTTGATCATGGAGAATTACTCGCAGTGCATTCTAGCGTAAAAGTAGGTTCTGGCGCGGGTGGTTCAGCTGCGGCAAGATTAAGCATAGAATCTAAAAGAACGAGAGAGCATGTTGAAAAATTAGGACAATATATACAATGGCATGGTTGCCTAACCCTAGATTTTATACGTAGGGGAGACCA
The DNA here is from genome assembly GCF_000212815.1 of Streptococcus sanguinis SK49. GTDB lineage: Bacteria > Bacillota > Bacilli > Lactobacillales > Streptococcaceae > Streptococcus > Streptococcus sanguinis_C. Next base: position 152,275 of record NZ_GL890985.1, read on the forward strand.
ATTTTACTATATAGAGTGTAACCCTAGAATGGTAGAGCCTGCTAACGCCTATAAAGCAGGAGTTAATTTTCCAAAAATCATGATAGAACTAGCCAGTCACAGCTACGCTAAATCTGAGGTCATTCTTGGTCAAGCAGGCGTTGAGACGCATAGTCTGATGGCTTTGATTATTGGAACAGCTGAGAAGACGAAAAGTAGAAGAAAAATATTGCAGACAATAAAGTACTGGCTTTTAAGACGTGATAGTGAAGAAGTGTTGACACCTGTCTGGAAGGATTTGCCGAGCATTATACCTCTTGTGACAATTATACTTCGTTTATTGATAAAACCTAAGAGCGTTGAAAATCTGGTTAATCAGACTGTTCAACATTATAGTGTTGAATCAGCTACTGTAAAAAATATTGAGCAAAAGAATTAGTTTATTCAGAGGAGAAAATATGAAACCAATTATTTCCATCATCATGGGTTCCAAATCCGACTGGGCTACCATGCAAAAAACTGCCCAAGTTTTAGATCGCTTCGGTGTAGCCTACGAAAAGAAAGTCGTCTCAGCCCACCGCACGCCAGACCTCATGTTTCAGCATGCCGAAGAAGCCCGCAGTCGCGGTATCAAAGTCATTATTGCAGGTGCTGGTGGTGCCGCCCATTTGCCAGGAATGGTAGCGGCTAAAACCACCCTGCCTGTCATCGGCGTACCCGTCAAGTCTCGCGCGCTCAGCGGTCTGGATTCGCTTTACTCTATCGTGCAGATGCCGGGTGGTGTGCCTGTAGCAACTATGGCCATTGGTGACGCAGGAGCGACAAACGCTGCCCTGACTGCCCTTCGGATCTTGGCCGTTGAAGATCAAGACCTAGCAGCAGCGCTAGCGGATTTTGCTGAAGAACAAGGAAAAATCGCTGAGGAGTCTAGCAATGAGCTCATCTAAAACAATCGGAATTATCGGTGGCGGCCAGCTGGGACAGATGATGGCCATTTCTGCTATCTACATGGGGCACAAGGTCATCGCGCTGGATCCAGCGGCGGACTGCCCAGCCTCTCGCGTGGCGGAAATCATCGTAGCTCCTTATAATGATGTGGGCGCTCTGCGTCAGTTGGCGGAACGTTGCGATGTCCTGACCTATGAGTTTGAAAATGTCGATGCTGACGGTTTGGATGCCGTTATCAAGGATGGTCAGCTCCCTCAAGGAACGGATTTGCTCCGCATTTCGCAAAATCGGATTTTTGAAAAGGATTTTCTCTCAAACAAGGCCCAAGTCACCGTGGCACCTTACAAGGTCGTTACTTCTAGCCAAGACTTGGCGGATATTGACCTGTCGAAAAACTATGTTCTCAAGACTGCAACAGGCGGCTATGATGGCCATGGGCAAAAGGTTATTCGCTCGGCAGAAGACTTGGAAGAAGCCTATGCACTAGCTGATTCAGCAGACTGCGTTTTAGAAGAATTCGTCAATTTTGATCTTGAAATTTCTGTCATTGTATCAGGAAATGGCAAGGATGTGACAGTTTTCCCAGTTCAGGAAAATATCCATCGCAATAACATCCTGTCTAAGACCATTGTCCCAGCTCGCATTTCAGAAAGTCTGGCTGACAAGGCCAAAGCCATGGCGGTGCGAATCGCAGAGCAGCTCAGCCTGTCTGGAACCCTTTGTGTGGAAATGTTTGCGACAGCTGATTACATCATCGTCAATGAGATTGCCCCGCGTCCACATAACTCTGGCCATTACTCTATCGAAGCTTGCGATTTCTCGCAGTTTGACACCCATATCTTGGGTGTTCTCGGAGCATCATTGCCAGCCATCCACCTGCATGCACCAGCCGTCATGCTCAATGTTCTTGGCCAGCATGTCGAGGCCGCTGAGAAATATGTCACAGAAAATCCAAGCGCCCACCTCCACCTGTATGGTAAAATAGAAGCGAAGCACAACCGCAAAATGGGGCATGTGACTTTGTTTAGTGATATGCCGGATAGCGTGGTTGAGTTTGGGAAAGGGATTGATTTTTGAAATGACAGAAGAATTTGATGAATTGCTAGATGATGAAATAACGACCGTAACACTGACTTATACGGACGATTTGATTGTTCCAGAGATTGCGGATAGAGAGGGGATTCATATTTTAGAGAGAGCTGGCAATCAGCTAGTCTTAGAATATTCTTGTTCCGTGAAGGAAGTTAAGGATTATCTGAGTAGTTACGGCCTGCCTAGACATCCTGAGAGAATTTCATTTGAATTTTCTATACATGAAGACTCAGAAAATGATAATCTTTAAAGCTAAATGGAGACCAGTTTATGATTCAAATCATCGTTAATGCTTTTTTGGAAGAAGGCAAAGAAACTGCCGTTGTAGAAGTGCTTTTTGCCAGCGCTGACCATGAAAAAGTAAAAGCCAAATATCAGGAATTAAAGATTCAATATCCAGACAATTATCTGGCTATCTATGATTTGCCATTGGATACAGATCTAAGTAGCTTGCCACACTATCCGTCGGTGGCGATAAGCAAGGAGGAGTTTGATTAGCCTATGAAAACTATCGGTCTGATTGGTGGTATGAGTTGGGAAAGCACCACATCTTACTACCAAATTATTAATGAAACCATCAAAAAAGAGCTGGGTGGCCTGCATTCTGCTAAGATTCTACTTTATAGTGTTGATTTTGCAGAGATTGAGCATTATCAGGCAGTCGGAGACTGGGAGAAAAGCGGTCAACTGTTGGCAGATGTTGCTAAGCGTCTGGAGCAAGCAGGTGCGGATTTCATTGTTATTTGCACCAACACTATGCACAAGGTTGCTCCACAGATACAGGAGCAGATTACGATTCCAATCTTGCATATTGCGCAAGCAACCGCGCAGGCCTTGTTGGCTGACGGTATTCAAAAAGTCGGCCTCCTAGGGACCAAATACACCATGACTCAAGATTTTTACAAGGAGAAATTAATAGAGTCTGGATTAGAAGTGCTGATTCCAGACCAAGCTGGTATTATAGAGGTCAATCGGATCATTTATGACGAACTCTGCCTAGGGAACATCAAAGAAAGCTCAAAGCAGACTTATCTTGCCGTTATAGATGATTTGAAAAAAGTAGGCGCTGAGGCTGTTATCTTGGGTTGTACCGAGATTGGTCTCCTCGTCAAGCAATCCGACACTGACCTGCCTCTTTACGACACAACAGTGATCCATGCAGAGAAAGCAGCGGAGTGGGCGGTGAATAAATGATTATAGAAGACAAGCACAACAGTAAGGTAGGGCATGTGACTGTGTTTAGTGATGTACCGGATAGTATGGTTGAGTTTGGGGAGTAAGACAGGACCCCAGTTATAAGGTCCGTCGTCTTACCCCTGCAAGGTTGACTAGGCTTGTCGTAGCTGATAAAGTCAGCAAGAGAAGTCAGTCAACTACTGCTAGAAAGGATTGATTTTTAAAATGATAGAAGAATTCGATGATGTATTTGAAGATGATATTACTACTCTGACATTTACTTATGCGGATGATGTAGTCATTCCAGAAATTCCGGATGCAGAAGGCATTCATATTGTAGAGATAACAAATAATCAGCTAGTTATAGAGCATACGCGCGATGATGATGAGGTCTATGAATATATAGAGAGTTGTGGATTAATAAGTCGCCCCATAAAACTTTCGATTGAATTTTGTGTTTACGAAGATCCTGAGGAAGAAGAAAATTTTTAGAATTTAATGGAGAAAATCTATGATTCAAATCATCGTTAGCGCTTTTGTTGAAAAGGATAAGACGGGAGCAGTTGTCGAAGTCTTGTTTGCTAGTAGCAATCACGAAAAAGTGAAAGCCAAGTATGAAGAACTAGTTGCTCAATACCCCGAAAACTATTTAGAAATTTATGATTTGCCGTTGGATACAGATTTGAATACACTAGATCACTATCCGTCTGTATGGATTGGGAAAGAGGAGTTTGAGGAGAAAACTGATTATGAGGCTTAAGCAAATAAAAATTAAAAATTTTCGCGGTTATAAAGATGAAACAATTGTTGATTTTGATAATTTGACAGCTTTTATAGGTAAGAACGATGCAGGGAAATCAACAATTTTGGAAGCATTAGAAATCTTTTTTAATAACAAATTAGTTGTTTGTGAGAGAGATGATTTATCTGTTGGAGCGGATTCAGATTCTATTTTTATAACATGTATTTTTGATGAATTACCAGACGAGATAGTAGTTGATGCTTCTTCTAAAACCAGCTTGGAAGATGAAAATCTTTTGAATTCGAATGGTGATTTGGAAATTAAAAAAACTTTCAAATGTTCATCTGCAAAACCAAAACCGGAGACGAAAATTATTTGTAATCATCCTACAGATGATAATTACAATGATCTGTTATTGTTAAAACAAGCTGATTTAAAAAAGCGTGCGGTTGATTTAGGTATAGATGAGGATAGCTACGATAAAAGAAGTAATGTCTCTATTCGACAGGCGATTTTATCTTCTAAAAGAGATTTAATAATTAAAGAGATTGAATTAGAAGTTACAAAAGAGGATGCAAAAAAAGTATATGGGGTAATTGAGACTTTTTTACCAATTTACGCTTTATTTCAATCAGATCGAAGTAGTTCAGATTCTGATAAAGAAATTGCAGATCCTATGTCCGTTGCGGTATCTCAAGCATTACAAGAGTTGCAAACTGAGATTAATAAAATAAAAAGTGAAGTTCAACAGAAAGCAATTGAAACAGCAGGACGTACATTAGCTAAGTTGCAAGAGATGGATGAGGATTTGGCTGCTTCTCTAGTTCCAGAGTTTAAATCAGAACCTAAGTTTGATTCGCTTTTTAAGTTATCAATAAAATCGGATAATGATATATCTATCAATAAAAGAGGAAGCGGTGTTCGTCGTTTAATTCTCCTAAATTTCTTTCGAGCGGAAGCTGAAAGAAAATTATCAGAAGCAGAGAGAAATAAGAGTATAATTTATGCTTTTGAAGAACCAGAGACTTCGCAACATCCATCGCATCAAAAATTACTCATAGAAGCTTTTCTAGAATTGGCATCCAAGGAAAATACACAAATAATTTTAACAACTCATACTCCAGCTCTAGGTGGATTATTACCTACTGCCAGTCTTCGATTAGTAGAAAAATCGGACAAGTCACAAGTTAGTAGTGGAGGTGATCAGGTTTTACAAAAAATTACAGAAACTTTGGGTATTTTACCGGATCCAATATCAAATGAAACAAAGGCATTAATTTTAATAGAAGGTAAAACGGATATAATTTTCTTTAATCATTTATGCAAAATGTTGAAAGAAAATGGAGAAATAGATAAGACCTTTCAAGAAGCAAAAATTGTATTGGTGCCCACTGGAGGCTGTGATAATTTAAAATCTTGGATAACAATGAAAACAATTGATCAGTTTGGTCTTCCTTTTGGAATATTTTTAGATTCTGATAGAATGTTTCTAACTGATCAAACGAAAAATACTGCTACCATTGATAAGAATACAGAACATGGTAGAATCGCCTTTTGCACTCGAAAACGTGAAGCAGAAAATTATTTGCATCCAGATATCTTCGGTGGTAGTGTATATATAACTGATTATAACGATGTGAAGGAAGAGGTTAAGAAATTTAATCAGACGAAAGAAAGTAAAGTCTTGAAAAATTACTGGCCTAAAATGACTATAGATCAAATCCATGATCAAGAAAAGTATATAGATAATAATGGAATAGAACATTTTGAATTAACAGAGATTGTTAAATCATTTTTGACTTTAGTTGGCTGAGATGGAGATGACTTTACAAATTTATGGTTAATACAGGAAAAAAATTAGAGGATTATGCTCAGTATGTATATTCTCGTTTATTAGAATTGAATGATTATGAAAATACATTAGTGTCAACAAAAGTCACCATTAAAGGTCAGAGTGGAGCAACTAATGAATTTGATGTTTACTACCAATTTACACATTTAAATATAGAGTGTAGAGTAGCTATAGAATGTAAAGATTGGAAAAATAGAGTATCAATAAAGGAGATACGTGATTTTTCTACTAAGTTACAAGATGTTGGATTGGGTAATATAATTGGAATAATGATTTCAAAGGTTGGTTTTCAAGAAGGAACAAAAGTTTTTGCAGAATCAAACGGTATTAAATTGATGACGGTTGATGAACTGCCAACAATAGTAGACATAGTAGCTGGAACAATTAAAAAAGTATTTTTACCTAATGAGAAAGTACAAGGGGAACCATTTTGGATGTTGATGGAACAACGTAATGGGGAAGTTACAGGATCGTTCTATCAATATCCAAATATACAAGATCCACATGTAACATTGCCGTTATTTTATTCAAAAAAAATGGCTCAATATTATTATGAAAATGTACCTGACAAAGAGAATTATTGTATACGTGGAGTTTCTAATTTCCAATTGAGAGGACTTATTAGATTAGCTGATCTACAATCTTTACAGTTTATATTATTTCCTTTCCCGTATTCTTTGGATGGTGTAGATTTAAATGAATTTCCTGGAATTATCGTATCTTCTGACGTTATAAAAAATGATTACTTATGATTGTGAATTAAGGAGAAACAACAATGATCAACCGTTACTCTCGCCCTGAGATGGCGAACATTTGGAGTGAAGAAAATAAATACCGTGCTTGGCTTGAGGTGGAAATCTTGGCTGACGAGGCATGGGCTGAGTTTGGGGAAATCCCTAAGGAAGATGTGGCTTTGATTCGCGAGAAGGCGGATTTTGACATCGACCGTATTTTGGAGATTGAGCAGGAGACGCGCCACGATGTGGTTGCTTTTACACGTGCAGTTTCTGAGACGCTTGGTGAAGAGCGCAAGTGGGTCCACTACGGTTTGACTTCTACCGATGTGGTGGATACTGCCTACGGTTACCTCTACAAGCAGGCTAACGACATCATCCATCGTGACCTTGAGAACTTCACCAACATCATTGCTGATAAGGCTAAGGAGCACAAGTTCACCATCATGATGGGTCGTACCCACGGTGTGCACGCTGAGCCTACAACCTTTGGTCTTAAATTGGCGACTTGGTACAGCGAAATGAAGCGCAATATCGAGCGTTTCGAGCATGCGGCTGCTGGTGTGGAAGCTGGTAAGATTTCTGGTGCGGTTGGTAACTTTGCCAACATTCCACCATTTGTAGAGCAATATGTCTGCGACAAACTTGGTATCCGTGCTCAAGAAATCTCTACACAGGTCCTTCCTCGTGATCTTCACGCTGAGTACTTTGCAGTTCTTGCTAGCATTGCGACTTCAATCGAACGTATGGCAACGGAAATCCGTGGTCTACAAAAGTCTGAGCAACGCGAAGTGGAAGAATTCTTTGCCAAAGGTCAAAAAGGATCTTCAGCTATGCCTCACAAACGCAACCCTATCGGCTCTGAAAATATGACTGGTCTGGCACGTGTCATTCGTGGGCACATGGTGACAGCCTTTGAGAATGTCTCTCTTTGGCATGAGCGCGACATTTCCCACTCATCAGCTGAGCGTATCATCACACCTGACACGACTATTTTGATTGACTACATGCTCAACCGTTTTGGAAATATCGTCAAGAACTTGACGGTCTTCCCAGAAAACATGATCCGCAACATGAACTCTACTTTTGGTTTGATTTTTAGCCAGCGTGCTATGTTGACCTTGATCGAGAAGGGAATGACCCGCGAGCAAGCCTATGATTTGGTGCAACCAAAAACAGCCTACTCTTGGGATAACCAAGTCGACTTCAAACCCCTTCTTGAAGCAGATCCAGAAGTCACTTCCCGTCTGACTCAGGAAGAGATTGATGAAATCTTCAACCCAGTTTACTATACCAAGCGCGTAGATGAAATCTTCAAGCGTGTGGGGCTGGATTAGTAGATTGTTAAACAAGGAGGTATAATTTTATGGTATTGAAGTTCGGTGATATAGCATTAGGTTACTTAGATGCTGAAAATGAAGTGCTTTATAATTCCGATAAATTTGAAACAATATTTTTTGATTTAAATGGAATCTTGGGACAATTAAACATGTTAAATTTGCCCACCTCTCTTTTGATTGGAAGGAAAGGAGTTGGCAAATCTGCTTATGCTGCCAGACTTGAAATTACTTCAGATGGACGTCAAACAGTTATGTTGAAATTATCAGAAATTCCTTATCAAAACTTCACAAAAATATCAGATAACAAAGGGAATTCACTAGGTACACAGCGTTACTTACAGGCTTGGTATTTGCTTTTAATGAGCTCTGTTGTGAAAAAGTTGAACAAACGTGATGTTTCGTCTCCAGAAGTTTTAAGTAATTTAATTGGTATTCTGGAATATTTAGGTATCAATAGCGAAACTAACATAGTGCGTGATATACTTACTGCCTCTAAAAAAGAGTTCAAAGTTAAGATAACTTCTGTTGAATTAGGAGTGAGAACAGAAAGTGAAACTATTAAGAAATTTTCTAGTCTTACTGATTTAACCAACTATTTCATAGAAGAGTTTATGAAATTAGAAATTAAAATTCCTGTTTACGTTGTAATTGATGGGATAGATGATATTTTACGAGTAAAGAAAGATACTCAAGAAATTTTATCAGGATTGGTAAGAGCTGTATCTTCTTTAAATCAAAAGAATTTTGGCTTTAATAAATTGAAATATATTTTAGTGATAAGGGATGATATTATTAAAACAATTAATGATCCTGATATGAATAAGATTGTTCAAGATACTGGCTTACAGCTAAATTGGTATTCTAGAAAGAATACTAAAGTGGATAATTTGATTCAGCTTTTTAATAATCGCCTTATTGCAACTAATAGAGAGTATATTGAGATTGTTAAAGATTATCCTTATTCTTTATGGGAAAGACTTTTTCCATTCAAGATTAAAAATATGTCTTCTTGGGATTATTTTTTAGAATATACAATGTATAGACCAAGGGATGTTGTTCAATTTGTAAATCAATTTATTAAAAAATATGCTGAAGATTCATCAGTAAATAGGGAAATTTTTACTGATGAACTAAGAATATTTTCTCAAGAATATTTTTATGAGGAGATGAGAAATGAATTGTTAGGTTTTCTACAAGATCATGTAATTGATGGTTTGTTTCATATTTTACAAAAATTAGGAAGTAAGAATAGAGACTCTTTTCAATGGGGGGATTTCCAGAATTTGTATTCAGAAAATTATCCAGAGTATACTACTGAAGAAGTTAAAAATATTCTCAATACGTTGTTTAATGCTGGTTATGTGGGAATGTTAAGAAAGGTCAATCAGGGAGGGCAATCTAAGACATATGTAAATTTTAAACACAAAGATCCAAGGTTGAGAATTGATTACAGCAGTAGGTTTCTTATTCATAAGGGTCTGTTTTCAGCTTTAAACATTTGATTATATAAAAAATAGGTGCTTTAGTTTAAGTACCTATTTATAATGTATGAAATTTTTAGTTCATCTAGATTTGTGAGGTGTGAGACAAAATTTGCTATGTAATTGCGCAGTGCTGCTTACATTCCAAGAGTTTTGAACGCTATATAATTGAAGTATACAACCTGCCTATTTTCTTTTTCTTAAATTTGACTGGCCAGCTGTCCGATTTTCTTGAGCATTTCTTGGCGTTGTTGGTCTGTTTTGCGTTCTACTCCGTTGAGCTCGGTCAGTTTGACGGGAGAAATACCACAAAGCTTCAGGATTTGATTTTTAAGTACCTTGCCATAGTCTTGGACGAAAGGCAGAGCAAAACCTGGTGTATTGTGGCTGACGATAATCCAGGCAGACTTGCCTTGCAGGTGACCTTGCATGCCGACTTTCTTATAAGAGTAGGCAAAGTCAGCCGCAAAGACACGATCGATAAAGCCTTTGAGAATGGCCGGCATACCGCTCCACCAGATAGGGAAAATGAAAATCAGGTGGTCTGCCCAAGTAATCAAATCCTGGTATTTGGCCATTTCAGGGTCTTTGTGCAGGTCACGGCGTCTATGTTCTTGGTCAAAGCGTAAGATAGGGTCAAAATTTTCAGCATACAAGTCCAAGGTTTTTACCTCATGCTTCTTAGAAAGATTGCTTTGAACTTCTTTGAGAATAGCAGCATTGAAGCCTGTTGGGCTGGGGTGGGTGTAAATAATCAAGGTTTTCATGATCGTTCTCCTTTGATATAAATGTCAAGCATGTGCTCGATCGTGCTTTGGATGGCTTGAGGATCAAGATCTTGTCCGATAGGACTGTTGGTCAGAACGGCCAGACCTGTGATAAAGCTCCAAAAGTGAAAAAGACTTTCCGCTTCGCTATTGCTAAAATTTTCCTCCTTGCGAAGCTTTAAAACAAGCTCCTTAAATTTATCAAATCCAGGCAAATCGGACTCCAAGAGAATGGTATCCTGCGTCACCTTCATATATTTAAAAGGAAATTTGATAAAGAGAGCTTCGAAAAAATGAGGGTAGGTCTTGGCAAAAATAATGAAATTAAGACCAAGCTGGGTCAGCTGATCACGCGCAGAGCCTGTCGCATCAATATTTTCATTGATTTCCTGATTGAGAAAGAGCGAAAGCTGGGTCAAAACCACCTTGAGGTAGCCTTCCTTGCTCTCAAAATGTCGGTAAGGGCTGCCGTGAGTCACACCGCAGACCTTGGCAACAGTCCTGAGCGAGAGCTGTTCAATTCCGTGTTTTCCGATTTCGTCAATCCCTGTTTGGATGAGTTGTTCTTTCAGCTGGGCAGTATTGCGTTTCATTCATTTTCTCCTAAAGTATACACTGTCTACTTATCTATCTTTAGTATACACTGTCTACTTTTTCTTGTCAACTAATTTGATGCTTTCTTCTAGTCTAAGATGTGGCAGAATTTGCTTTCGGTAAGATAAAATGTTAAAATAATATCAAAATGATAGCGCTTTCTTTTTAGGGTGAATTGCTCATTTTAGAGAAACGCTGAGAAACGGAGGACACCTATGAAGAAAATTATCAACGATCCAACAGCGGTTGTGGACGAGATGCTGGAAGGCTTAGCCTATATTCACAGCGATTTGGTTTATCGGGTGGAGGGCTTTGATATTATTGCCCGCAAGAGTGAGAAGACAGGTAAGGTTGGCCTGATTTCTGGCGGTGGCAGTGGTCATGAGCCTTCCCACGCGGGTTTTGTCGGTGAGGGCATGCTGTCGGCTGCTATTTGCGGAGCGGTTTTTACTTCACCAACACCTGACCAAGTCTTGCAAGCTATCAAGGAAGCAGATGAGGGAGCTGGGGTCTTCATGGTGATCAAGAATTACTCCGGTGACATCATGAACTTTGAAATGGCTCAGGAAATGGCTGAGATGGAAGGGATTGAGGTGGCTAGTGTCGTCGTAGATGACGATATCGCAGTGGAAGACAGCCTCTATACGCAAGGTCGCCGCGGAGTGGCTGGTACCATTCTTGTCCATAAGATTTTAGGAGATGCGGCGCGTGCAGGCAAATCTCTGACTGAAATCAAGGCTCTGGCTGATGAGCTGGTCAAACATATTCACACGGTTGGCTTGGCTCTGAGCGGGGCAACCGTACCGGAAGTCGGCAAGCCTGGTTTTGTTTTGGCTGACGATGAGATAGAGTTCGGCATTGGTATCCATGGTGAGCCCGGCTATCGCAAGGAAAAGATGCAGCCATCTAAGGACTTAGCCAATGAATTGGTCGAAAAGCTCAGTCAGTCTGTTGAGCTCAAATCTGGTAAGAAAATCGGCATTCTTATCAATGGTATGGGTGCAACACCGCTTATGGAGCAGTATGTCTTCGCGGCCGATGTAGCAAATCTCCTGGCAGATGCAGGAGTCGAAGTTGTCTATAAAAAGCTGGGCAATTACATGACTTCCATTGATATGGCTGGGATTTCTCTGACCTTTATCCAGCTGGACCAGCCAGACTGGCTGACAGCTCTCAACAGTTCTGTCACGACAGCCGCTTGGTAAGGAGGTGCTTATGGACGCAGCAAGAGCAAAAAAATGGATGCAGTTGTTCAACGAGAAGATCCAGGAGCAGAAAGACTATCTGTCTGACCTTGATACACCCATCGGTGATGGCGATCATGGTGCCAATATGGCCAGAGGAATGTCAGCAGCAGTAGAGAGTCTAGCTGCTAAGGACTTTGCCAGTGCGGCTGAGGTTTTTCAGGCTGTTTCCATGCAGCTGATTAGCAAGGTCGGCGGTGCTTCAGGCCCTCTCTACGGCTCGGCCTTCATGGGCATGGCCAAAGCTGAAAAAGACGGCAAAGACTTGCCAGAGGTCATCCAAGCTGGGCTGGACATGATTCAGAAGCGGGGCAAGGCTGTGCCTGGTGAGAAGACCATGGTGGATGTCTGGTCGGGGCTTCCTCTTTCTCTGCAGTCTGGAGGCTTGACGCATGAAAAGATTGGTTCCCTAGTGGAAGCGACTAAGGATTTGAAGGCGACCAAGGGGCGGGCTTCCTATGTTGGTGAGCGCTCAATCGGTCATATCGATCCCGGTTCGGCTTCATCTGGTCTCCTCTTTGAGGCTCTTCTAGAAACGGAGGCAGGCTGATGGCAGATACTGGCATTCTTATCGTTTCCCATTCCAAAAACCTGGCCCAAGGCTTGTTTGATCTCATTTCGCAGGTGGCGGCAGATGTGGCCATCAGCTATGTGGGCGGGTTGGACGACGGTAGCATCGGGACGAGCTTTGAAGGGATTCAGGCAGCTTTAGACGCCAATGACAAGGACACTATTTTGGCCTTTTTCGATCTGGGTTCGGCTCGGATGAATCTAGAAATGGTCGCAGACTTTTCTGACAAGGAAATCATTATCAATAATGTTCCTTTGGTAGAAGGTGCTTATACGGCTGCTGCCCTTCTTCAGGCTGGGGCAGATTTGCCTAATGTTTTGCTTCAGGTCCGTGAATTAGAAATAAAGAAATAGCAGGTTTTCTAGAGACTTAATAAACGACTTCATTTGCAAAATAAAGAACATTTTATATCAAAAAGCTGGGATTCAATCCCAGCTTTTTTGCTTTATCACTGTACCAATTTTCAGGGGAACAACCAGTATTTCTTATTTTTTTCTTTTTTAAATTGATTAAAAATAGGACAAAATGACGTCTTATGTTTACGTTTTATTGATTAAAAAGTCTCAAAGGGTTGAAAATTGGTATAGATAGACTTATAATAGATATAAGTACACAAGATGAAACAAAAAACGACAGCTGATTAGAAGCCATCGTTTTTAATCTTAGTGGTCCCGATTGCAGGAAATGAACTTTATCTTGAAGAAGTCACCGCGTTTGTAAGTTTCGCTGTACTCTATGATCTGCCCAGTGCTTTCCAGCTGGGTAATCTTCACCTGATGAACGGTCGGGAAGTTGGTATCAACTTCCAGTATTTTCGTAACATCTTTTGGTGTCGGGAAGACAATTTCATTGGTCTCTTCAAAATGCTCATCATTCATATGAATGTGGTAGTCCGTTTTGAAGCGGTTGTAGATAGAGCTATAGTAGTCCATATCTGGATAGTTAGGATTGATGTACTGCTCAGGGATATAGGTTTGGTGATAGATATAGACTTTATCGCCAGTCCGTCTGAGCCGGTCAATCTTATAGTAGAACTGGGTTGGTGCTAGTTCTAGCTTATCCAAGATTTTCAGGTCATTCCCACGCTTGATGGAGAGAACAGTCACCTTATCTTTTTGGATAGGGAAGGTCTCAATGTCAGAAAATTCTACCAGCTTGTGCTTTCTTGCGCGTGAAACGAAAGTTCCCTTGCCTTGCTGACGGATGATGTAACCATCATTGGCTAGTTCATTCAAAGCGCGGACAACAGTAATGGAACTGACATTAAACATCTGAATCAGCTCAGCCTCTGTGTAAAACTTATCGCCATTTTCAAATTTGCCAGAAATGATTTGCTGCTTGAGCTCATCTTTGATTTGTTGGTATTTTGGAATAGCCATTTTTTTCACCTCTCTTTAGTTATCCCTCTTAATTAAGATTTTAACATATTTTAAAAAAAATGTTGACATTTATGCAAAAAATAATATATTAATATATTAATGTGTTTTATGCTAGAGGGAACAACAGATGGCAAGATTCAAAATTGGTCAGTCCTTCTGTTTGGATAATCGGGAGTTTTAGATTTTATCGGGAGCCATTCACTATTTTCGGATATAGCCTGAGGATTGGTATCATTCCCTTTATAATCTCAAAGCTCTGGGCTTTAATACAGTGGAGACCTATCTTCCCTGGAATATGCACGAACCTCAAAAAGGTGTCTTTGACTTCCAAGGGATTTTAGATATTGAGGCATTTTTACAGATAGCTCAGGCTTTGGGACTTTATGCCATTATTCGCCCTTCGCCTTTTATCTGCGCGGAGTGGCAGTTCGGTGGTCTGCCTGCCTGGTAGCTCAATACTGATGGTGTCTATCCTATCGCAGCTGACGGCCTTCCTGAAAAAAAGGCTGATGCAGAGCGCGACTTTGTTAAGAAGCTGACCAAGGGCGCTTCCCTTAAAGAAATTTTCGATGCGCCTGACGAGCAAATCCAGCTGGTATCTGGCTTGGATCATCCCTTTGATCTAAACCCAAGCCGAAACCAGGCAGGTACGCTCTATCATCCAGCATCGGGCCGCCGCCTGACTATTGAGACTCAGGCGCCCTGCCTAGTGATTTATTCAGCGAATTGCGTAGATGATTCGGTTCAATTTGACGGCAAGTCTATGATTCAGCATAATGGCTTGGCTCTGGAAGCCCAGGCCCTGCCGGATGCCATTCACAGCAGCCAGCAGTCAGATGTCATTCTCAAGGCCGGTCAGATTTTTACCAGCAGGACGGTGTATTTTGCTGATGTAAAAGCAACTTTATAAAGAAACAATCGCGAAAGAGCACAGAAAACGGCAGCACCTCCTTCTGCCGTTTTTCTTTGTCCAGTTTTCAGAGACTATGTTTTCATAAGTGGCTAATCTTAAGCAAGGAAAAAGGCTTCACAATAAAAAGCAAAATCTTTTTTGCTAACTGAATTTTACTTTAAGTTTTTCTTAAGCTAAGGCTGCTATACTTATTCTTATCAAATGAAGCCCCCTAACTTTGTTTGATAATCCTAAACTTTTTCATAATAATCTCCCATAAAGGCCACCCAATCCGGTGGTCTTTTTTTGTGTTCAGACACGAATTAGATTTTCTTCCTCTGCCTTATTTTCTGCTATAATAGTTCTATGAGTAGAATTTTAGACAATGAATTAATGGGTGATGAGGAATTGGTGGAGCGCACCTTGCGTCCCCAGTATTTACAGGAGTATATCGGTCAGGACAAGGTCAAGGACCAGCTGAAGATTTTTATTGAAGCGGCTAAGCTGAGGGATGAGGCGCTGGATCACACCCTGCTTTTTGGCCCTCCGGGTCTGGGGAAGACGACCATGGCCTTTGTCATTGCCAATGAACTAGGCGTTAATCTCAAGCAGACTTCAGGTCCGGTGATTGAAAAGTCCGGTGATTTGGTTGCGATCTTAAATGACCTTGAACCGGGGGATGTTCTTTTTATAGATGAGATTCACCGCTTGCCCATGGCAGTAGAGGAAGTGCTGTACAGCGCTATGGAAGACTTTTACATCGACATTATGATTGGCTCAGGCGAGACCAGTCGCAGCGTCCATCTGGATTTGCCGCCTTTCACTCTGATTGGGGCGACCACTCGGGCAGGCATGCTGTCCAATCCTCTTCGGGCCCGCTTTGGGATTACCGGTCACATGGAGTATTATGAAGCTGGCGACCTGACTGAAATCGTTGAGCGGACGGCAGAGATTTTTGAGATGGATATTACCCACGAGGCTGCTAAGGAGCTGGCTCTGCGTAGCCGAGGCACGCCGCGGATTGCCAACCGTTTGCTCAAGCGGGTGCGGGATTATGCGCAGATTATGGGCAATGGCCTGATTGATGATAAGATAACCGACCAAGCTCTCTCCATGCTGGATGTGGATCAAGAGGGGTTGGACTATGTGGACCAGAAGATTTTGAAGACTATGATTGAGGTCTACGGTGGCGGTCCAGTGGGGCTGGGTACCCTCTCGGTTAATATTGCTGAGGAGCGCGAAACAGTGGAGGACATGTATGAGCCTTACCTGATTCAGAAGGGGTTTGTCATGCGGACACGGACTGGGCGCGTGGCTACCCGTAAAGCCTATGAGCATCTAGGATATGAGTATATGAAGGAATGATGACAGAAAAGGAGATTTTAGACCATCTAGGTCAAGATCCGAACATCCTAGCGATTTTGGAAATCATTCGCAGTCTGAAGCTCAAGGATTCTTGGCTAGCGGCTGGATGTGTGAGAAATTTTATCTGGAATATGCTATCAGAGCGACCAGGTTTTGATTCAGAGACGGATGTAGATGTCATTTTCTTTGATCCGAGTTATGCTGAGGCTGAGACGATAGAGCTGGAAGCCAAGCTCAAGGCAGACTGGCCACAATATCGATGGGAGCTGAGAAATCAAGCCTATATGCACCGCCATAGTCCTGGAACAGCGCCTTATAAAAATGCTCGCGAAGCCATGAGTAAGTATCCTGAGCGCTGCACGGCTATTGGCCTGCGCTTACTGGCAAATGATAAACTGGGACTTTTTGCTCCCTATGGTTTGGAGGATATCTTAAACTTTCAGGTTAGACCGACTCCTCATTTTCTTGAAAATAAGGAGCGCCAGCGTGTCTATTCTGAGCGCTTGGCTAAGAAGAATTGGCAGAAACGCTGGCCGCAGCTGGAATATCACTATCCTGATAAATAGGTATAAGCTAAGAGTAAAATGTTTAAGTTATTTTAAGGAAGTTTTAAGAAATGGATATTATACTATAACCAAGTTAAGAAATTAACTTAACTCCTAAAACTTTTTTCTTTTTAAAAAATAATCTCCCTACAAAAAGCCACCAAACGGTGGTTTTTTGCTATTTTCAGACATAATAGGAGTAGGGCTTGCCAGTTTTCAACGAGAATCAGGAAACTGTAAACGATTCAGGGCTAGTTTTTGCCATTATTTTGTTATAATAGATAGCGAGGTATTCTATGAAGAAAATTGTATTTGTATGTTTGGGCAACATCTGCCGCAGTCCGATGGCAGAGTTTGTCATGAAGAGTTTAACAGACCAGTTGAAAATCGAGAGCCGGGCAACCTCAGGCTGGGAGCACGGCAATCCCATTCATCGGGGAACACAGGCTATTTTTAAGAAATATGCCATTTCTTATGATAGGAACAAGACTTCTCAGCAGATTTCGGCAGCGGATTTTGCGGATTTTGACTATGTCATTGGAATGGATGAAAGTAATGTCCGAGATTTGAAGCGGATGGCGCCTGAGGATTTTCAGCATAAAATTTATCAGTTTGAAGAAGAAGGTGTGCCGGATCCTTGGTACACAGGAGATTTTGACCAAACCTATGATTTGGTCTTGGCTGGCTGCAAGAAGTGGCTAGAGCGTTTGGATGGATAGGAATATGGATAAAGTAAAAGAATTTTACGATAAATACAAGGTCTATCTGACCCGGCAGAATTTAGAATTTTTGGCTGTCACGGTCATTGTGCTGTCAGCTATTCTGGTCTTTACTTCGGGGATTCCTGGTAAGGGCGTTTTAACGCTGGATCAGGGGAAGATCAAGTATGACGGGACCTTGGTTCGCGGGAAGATGAACGGTCAGGGGACTATGACTTTTCAAAATGGGGACAGTTATAGCGGTCAATTTCGCAATGGCATCTTTGACGGAAAAGGGACCTTTACCTCGCAGGCTGGCTGGAAATATGAAGGGGACTTCAGCAAAGGTCAGGCCGATGGACAAGGAAAGCTAACGACAGAAGGCAATGTCGTTTATGAAGGAACGTTTAAACAAGGAATTTATCAAAATGCGCATTAAATGGTTTTCGCTCGTCAGAATCACGGGGCTGCTTCTAGTTCTGCTTTATCATTACTTCCAGGGCGTTTTCCCTGGCGGTTTTATTGGCGTGGATATCTTCTTTACCTTTTCTGGATTCTTGATTACATCTCTGCTTATTGACGAGTTTGCTAAGAAGAAAGAAATCGATATCCAAGGCTTTTTCAAACGACGTTTTTATCGGATTTTACCGCCTCTGGTCTTTATGATTTTGGTCGTTATGCCCTTTACTCTTTTGATACGTAAGGATTTTGTGGCTGGGATTGGGACACAGATTGCAGCTGCTTTGGGCTTTGTGACCAACTTTTATGAAATGCTCTCAGGTGGCAGTTATGAGAGTCAGTTTGTACCGCATATCCTGATCCATACTTGGAGTCTGGCTTTAGAAGTGCACTATTATGTTCTTTGGGGCTTGGCTGCTTGGGGCTTGGGCAAGGTTGCCAAGTCAACAGCCCGCTATCGCGGTATGATTGCGTTGGTTTCTGCAGGTCTCTTTTTAGTCAGCTTTGTATCAATGTTTGCTGGCGCTTTGACCACTAAGAATTTCTCTGATATCTATTTCTCAACTTTGACCCACGTCTTTCCTTTCTTTGCAGGAAGCATCCTAGCAACCTTATCTGGCGTCGGCCATGTCAGCAGTCGCTTTAAGATGCTGGAAGAAAAGCTGGCTCTCAAGCAAGTGCTAGGAATTATGGGGGGCAGTGCAGCTGTTTTGCTTTTGCTCAGCTTCCTACTCAAGTTTGATAACCTTTGGACCTACCTGGTAGGATTCTTGATTTCAACTATCTTGGCCTGTTTGATGATTTTGGCTGCCAGGATGCTGCATGACAAGCTCCCTGATGTGAAGGAGCCTAGCCTTATCAACTTTATCGCAGATACCAGCTATGGTGTTTATCTCTTCCACTGGCCATTCTATATTATCTTTACCCAGCTGATGAGTAACGGCTTGGCTGTTCTCTTGACCACGCTGCTGTCTCTTACCTTTGCAGCCTTGTCTTTCTATATCTTGGAGCCAACTCTGGCTGGTCGTCAGCCAGTTATCATGGGAACCAAGATGGACCTATCGTCTCTTACCAGACCAATCTTTTACAGCATGATTCCGCTTGCTTTGATTATGTTCTTTATCTCGGTGACAGCACCAAAGGTCGGAGCTTTTGAGGAAAGTTTGATTGTCAATGCTCTGAATCAAGCGGA
The DNA here is from genome assembly GCF_000212815.1 of Streptococcus sanguinis SK49. Lineage (GTDB taxonomy): Bacteria > Bacillota > Bacilli > Lactobacillales > Streptococcaceae > Streptococcus > Streptococcus sanguinis_C. The sequence goes on from NZ_GL890985.1 coordinate 171,325, forward strand.
TACAAAGATGCAAACAACTCGCAGTCAGGTTGATCAGTCCAAGGCGACTGAGTACAATGTGGCGGACGGGATTACCATGATTGGTGACTCCGTTGCCCTACGCTCTAGCGATCAATTGCAACAGATTTTGCCAGGAATCGAGCTAGACACTGTTGTTAGCCGCAGTCTGAGCACAGGCTTGGAGGTCTATAAGACAGATATTGCTAATAGAGTGCTGAAGAAGCAGGTTGTCCTGGCTCTCGGAACCAATTCGTCCGGTTATTCGAATGAACTTTTGGATGAGTATGTTTCCAGCTTGCCTAAGGGGCATCAACTGATCCTCGTGACTCCTTATGACGGTCGCTCAGAGGGCGGTGTTTTAGCCCAGCAGCGGGAGTATGAACTGGAATTAGCCAAAAAGTACGACTATGTCTTTGTGGCTGACTGGCATCAAACTGCTATCGAAAATCCGCAGATTTGGGAAGGGACAGACTATGTACACTTTGGCTCGAACTCAGAGTCCATCATTGAGGGGGGGACTCTCTATGCCAATACCATTAAGCAAGCCATAGATGAAGCAAATTCTGGCAATGTGAAACCATAAATGATCAGCTCGGTTTGTCCGAGCTTTTTATATTCGAATGAAGAAAGCGCTTCCAAATATTATGTGAAAGTAAAAGTATGTGAAATCTCTAAAAAATAAAAAATTTTTTCACAATAACTAAAAGAATAGACTGTAAAATAAGCTAATTTGTTATGCATTTCACAAATTAATAGAGAAAAGTTTGTGAATGTTAATTGAAAGTGTTTACAAAAACCGTTAAATAAGTTATAATTGAATTGTGAAATATTTAACAAAGGTTAGAGTTCTTCGTCTAACCTAAGGCAAAACCATTGGAGGAATAGAATGGCTGAAAAGAAGAAAACGGTAGAACAAGAAGACAAGGCTTTGGCAGCGCAAAAGCATGTCGATGAATTGGTGCAAAAAGGTCTGGTTGCACTGGAGGAAATGAGAAAGCTGAATCAGGAACAGGTGGACTACATCGTAGCCAAGGCCTCTGTAGCAGCTTTGGATGCCCATGGTGAGTTGGCCCTGCATGCTTATGAAGAAACGGGCCGTGGAGTTTTTGAAGATAAAGCGACTAAAAACTTATTTGCCTGTGAGCACGTTGTGAATAATATGCGCCACACGAAAACTGTCGGCGTTATTCAGGAAGATGATGTGACTGGTTTAACCTTGATTGCGGAGCCAGTGGGTGTTGTCTGCGGAATTACTCCAACAACTAACCCAACTTCAACAGCTATTTTTAAGGCTTTGATTTCCTTAAAAACACGTAATCCGATTATCTTTGCTTTCCACCCATCTGCTCAAGAATCTTCTGCCCATGCAGCACAAATCGTGCGTGATGCAGCGATTGCAGCGGGTGCGCCTGAAAACTGTGTACAATGGATTACTCAACCATCAATGGAAGCAACTTCTGCCCTTATGAACCATGAAGGGATTGCAACAATCCTTGCGACAGGTGGTAACGCAATGGTGAAGGCAGCTTACTCATGTGGTAAGCCAGCTCTGGGGGTTGGTGCCGGAAACGTACCAGCTTATGTGGAAAAATCCGCTAATATCCGTCAAGCAGCGCACGATATCGTTATGTCTAAGTCCTTTGACAATGGTATGGTCTGTGCCTCTGAGCAAGCGGTTATCATTGATAAGGAAGTTTATGATGAATTTGTAGAAGAGTTCAAATCTTACCATACTTACTTTGTAAATAAGAAAGAAAAAGCTCTGTTGGAAGAATTCTGCTTCGGTGCTAAGGCAAACAGCAAGAACTGTGCTGGTGCTAAGCTCAATCCGGATATCGTTGGTAAGCCAGCTACTTGGATTGCAGAGCAGGCAGGCTTCAGCGTGCCAGAAGACACGAATATCTTGGCCGCAGAGTGTAAAGAAGTTGGTGAAAAAGAGCCATTGACACGTGAAAAACTGTCACCTGTCATCGCTGTGCTCAAGTCTGAATCCCGTGAAGACGGTGTTGAAAAGGCCCGTCAAATGGTAGAATTCCATGGTCTTGGTCACTCAGCTGCTATCCATACAGCGGACGAAGAGTTGACTAAGGAATTTGGTAAGGCTGTTCGTGCCATCCGTGTTATTTGCAACTCGCCTTCTACTTTCGGCGGTATCGGGGATGTTTATAATGCCTTCCTGCCATCACTGACTCTGGGATGTGGCTCTTATGGTCGCAACTCAGTTGGTGATAACGTTAGTGCTGTGAATCTCTTGAACATCAAAAAAGTAGGAAGACGTAGAAATAATATGCAATGGATGAAACTCCCTTCAAAAACTTACTTCGAGCGTGACTCTATCCAATACCTGCAAAAATGTCGTGATGTGGAACGTGTCATGATCGTTACAGACCATGCTATGGTAGAGCTTGGTTTCCTAGATCGTATCATCGAACAACTCGATCTTCGTCGTAATAAGGTTGTTTACCAAATCTTTGCAGACGTAGAACCAGATCCAGATATTACTACAGTTGAACGTGGTACAGAGATTATGCGTACCTTCAAACCTGATACAATCATCGCGCTTGGTGGTGGTTCACCAATGGACGCAGCTAAAGTAATGTGGCTCTTCTATGAGCAACCTGAAGTGGACTTCCGTGATCTTGTGCAAAAATTCATGGATATCCGTAAACGTGCCTTCAAATTCCCATTGCTTGGTAAGAAGACTAAGTTTATTGCAATCCCTACAACATCTGGTACAGGTTCAGAAGTAACACCGTTTGCCGTTATCTCTGACAAGGCTAATAACCGTAAGTACCCAATCGCTGACTACTCTCTGACTCCAACTGTAGCCATCGTAGATCCAGCTCTGGTACTGACTGTTCCAGGATTTGTCGCAGCAGACACTGGTATGGACGTTCTGACTCACGCCACAGAAGCTTATGTATCTCAGATGGCCAGCGACTTTACAGATGGTTTGGCTCTCCAAGCTATTAAACTAGTCTTTGAAAATCTGGAAAGCTCTGTTAAGAACGCTGACTTCCACTCTCGCGAAAAGATGCACAATGCCTCTACTATCGCTGGTATGGCCTTTGCCAATGCCTTCCTGGGAATTTCCCACTCTATGGCCCATAAGATTGGTGCTCAGTTCCACACCATCCACGGTCGTACAAATGCGATCTTGCTGCCATACGTAATCCGCTACAACGGTACACGTCCAGCTAAGACAGCGACATGGCCTAAGTACAACTACTATCGTGCGGATGAGAAATACCAAGACATCGCTCGCATGCTTGGCTTGCCAGCTTCTACTCCAGAAGAAGGTGTTGAATCATTTGCAAAAGCTGTTTATGAACTGGGAGAACGTGTCGGTATCGAAATGAACTTCAAGGCTCAAGGTATTGACGAAAAAGAATGGAAAGAACATTCACGCGAATTGGCCTTCCTTGCCTATGAAGACCAATGTTCTCCAGCCAACCCACGCCTTCCAATGGTTGACCATATGCAGGAAATCATCGAAGACGCTTACTATGGCTACAAGGAACGCCCAGGACGCCGCAAATAAGCGAGTAGCTTCCTCAATAAAAAATAAGACAGTCTGTCGGTCATCCCCTACCCTTTGGTAGGGGATTTTTCTATGTGTCTTAGCGAGGCAAGACCGTCGGTCGAAGCCGAGCTTAGAGACATTGATGCTGAGGAGCGTAGCGACGTGAGCGCTATGTGTCTTAACGAAAGGAGCTTGCTGGGTTAAAAAGATGTAAACCTTCTGACTACTTGTGATTGAGTGAGCTTTTGTGCTAAGATAAGGGGACAATGGAAAAAGGAGAGCGATGTGATTTTTTTATCTTTATGGGCTGGGCTGTTGAGTGGTCTTTGCTGGTTATTGGGGGATATTCTGCTGGTTGGCTTTGAGGTAGACAAGGAAAGTTATGCTTCCTTTACGGAGCAGAGTCGGATTGGCAATAAGAATCTGGCTATGCTGATGCTGTCTGGCTCTGTCAATCGGCTGCGTCTGGGTGCTCTGGTGGCTAACTTCTCAATCCCTCTTATGTTAGTCTCGCTTTATGCTCTCTTTGGTTTGACAAATAAGGGCTTGTGGGCTTATCTGTCAATAGCCTTGTTAGGAATTGGATTTGCCCTGTCGCCGGTGGCACATGTGGCCTTTTACTACGTTGGGATCATCAGCAAAAAGGCTTATAAACGAAGCGGCGGACAGGTTTGCTCAGACGAAGATAGCGGGCTTATCAATGAAGCAGTGCTCTTTCTAGATATAACCTGGCGGACAGCTATCGTTCTGACAGGTCTAGGCTGGCTCGTTTACTCACTGCTAATAGTTACCGGTCAGACAATATTGCCTGCTTATCTGGGGCTTATGACTCCTTTACCGCTCAGTCTGTTGACTATCTTACTGGTAGAAAAGCTTAGAATCGGACGCCCCTACCTTAACGGAGCAGGCCTAAACATAGGATTTAGTTTGTTCTATTTACTGCTCCTGCTTCATATAGGTTCTTAGGCGGCGAATCGGTAAAATTTCAGAAAAACAGAAAATCTATATATTAACCTATTGAAGATTTCCTCTTTCTATGGTATGATGAAAGAGGTCTCAAGAATCGTTGGGAGGATAAGACATGAAAAACCCTACTTTACTTAAAGAAATGTTACATTATCGCGGAAGAGATGAAATGCCCGACGATTTTGATACCTTTTGGAATAAACAAGTGGCAGAAGTGGAAGTGCCTCAGGACTACCAGTTGCTGGAAAAAGATTTTCAAATTGCATATGCGACGTGCTATGATCTAACCTTCAAGTCTGGAAACGGTGGACAAATCTACGCTAAGCTAGTTGTGCCTAAGTTATCAGAAAAAGTTCCGGTATTGTTTCATTTTCATGGTTATATGGGACAGGGCTGGGATTGGGCTGATATGTTAGCCTATACGGCAGCAGGCTGGGGTGTTGTGTCAATGGATGTCCGTGGTCAGTCTGGCTATTCACTGGATGGTAATAGAGAAGTCCGCGGCAATACTGTTAAAGGACATATTATCCGTGGGGCTCTGGATGGACCGGATCAGCTCTTTTTCAAGGATGTCTATCTGGATGTTTACACCTTGGTCGAGCTAGTGGCTGGTTTGGACTTTGTGGATGAAAACCGTTTGTCTAGTTTTGGCGGTTCACAGGGCGGAGCCTTGGCTTTGGTAGCAGCTGCTTTAAATTCTCGGATTAAGCAGACTGTAGCCATCTATCCCTTCCTTGCTGACTTTAGACGGGTTTTGGAGATTGGCAATACCAGTGAAGCCTATGATGAGCTCTTTCGTTATTTCAAATTCCATGATCCTTTTCATGAGACAGAAGAGCAGTTGTTGCAGACACTTGCTTATATTGACGTGAAAAATCTGGCCCATCGTATTAGCTGTCCAGTGCAGATGATTATTGGCTTGGAGGATGATGTTTGCTATCCTATCACACAATTTGCCATTTATAACCGCTTGGCTGGAGAAAAGGAGTATCATCTCCTGCCTGAGTATGGGCATGAGGCTATGAATGTCCGTGTCAGTGATACTGTCTTTAACTGGCTCTGCGGAACCAAAATAAAAAGACTTTCACTCTTTTCGGACTTTAAATCCGAGAGATAATATTCGTCCCCCCTTTGGGGCTAGGCCTTTGTCTAGCCCTTTTTACTTGCCTGAGGGAGCATAGAAATGAGAATCTTTTTAGAAGTTTGCTTGCTCTTTCATTGACTTTTCTACAAAACGGAATCCTGAAAGTACTTTCAGGAATTTCTATTTTTCTGGAAAATTCGGAAACTAAAATCTAAATCCCAAACAATATTGAAAGCGCTTTAAAAATTATTTATAATAACATTATGAAATACTCGAGTTAAAAAATGGAGTCTAGGATAAGGAAGTAAAAATATTTGTTTGCGGCCCTCTTCTCTGCTCCACCTGAGGTCCTAGGTAGTTGTTAGACTATCTGATCAGACCGATGTCTTACGAAAGGAGATTGTATATTCATGTCACAGATTTTAAAAGATGACTTGATAGCCAAGATTAAAGACGGCATCATTGTTTCTTGTCAAGCCTTGCCCCAGGAGCCACTTTATACTGAAGCTGGAGGAGTCATTCCTCTCTTGGTTAAGGCAGCTGAGCAGGGCGGTGCTGTCGGTATTCGAGCTAATAGCGTTCGCGATATTCGGGAGATTAAGGAAGTAACTTCTCTGCCCATCATCGGAATTATCAAACGTGACTATCCGCCACAAGAGCCTTTTATCACGGCTACCATGCGGGAAGTGGATGAGTTGGCTGCTCTGGATATTGAAGTCATTGCTCTGGACTGTACCAAGCGAGAGCGCCATGATGGCTTGACAGTTGCGGATTTCATCAAGCAGGTCAAGGCCAAGTATCCTCATCAGCTATTGATGGCAGATATCAGTACCTATGAGGAAGCTGCTGCTGCTGTAGAAGCTGGTGTAGACTTTGTCGGCACGACCTTATCGGGCTACACTTCTTACAGTCCCAAGGTTGACGGACCAGACATTGAGCTTATCCGTCGCTTGTGCCAGACAGGCTTTGATGTCATCGCTGAAGGAAAGATTCATTATCCAAGTCAAGCTAAGCAGATACATGATTTGAGGGTAAGAGGCATCGTTGTCGGCGGAGCCATTACTCGCCCTAAAGAAATTACAGAGCGCTTTGTTGCAGGATTAAAATAAGTGAGGTAGATGAATGACAACCTTAACACTAAATAAACTATATAAAAAATATCCTAATAGTGATTTTTACTCTGTTGAAAATTTTGATTTGGATATTAAGGATAAGGAGTTTATCGTTTTTGTAGGACCTTCCGGTTGCGGGAAATCAACAACCTTGCGGATGATTGCAGGACTTGAGGATATCACAGAAGGGGAGCTCTATATTGATCAAAATCTTGTCAATGACATTGCTCCTAAAGATCGGGATATCGCCATGGTTTTCCAAAATTACGCCCTTTATCCTCACATGACTGTTTATGACAATATGGCATTCGGGCTCAAGCTTCGCAAGTATGACAAGGCTGATATTGACAAAAGGGTTCAGGAAGCGGCGGAAATCCTTGGGCTGAAAGAACTGCTGGATCGTAAACCAGCCGACTTGTCAGGTGGTCAGCGTCAGCGGGTAGCGATGGGGCGGGCGATTGTCCGTGATGCCAAAGTCTTCCTTATGGATGAACCTTTGTCTAACTTGGATGCTAAACTGCGCGTGTCCATGCGGGCAGAAATCGCAAAAATTCACCGCCGTATCGGAGCGACGACAATCTATGTAACCCACGACCAGACCGAGGCCATGACCTTGGCTGACCGCATCGTTATCATGTCAGCTACTAAGAATGAAGCAGGAACAGGTACTATCGGCCGAATCGAGCAAATCGGTACGCCTCAGGAACTTTATAACGAACCAGCTAATAAATTTGTGGCAGGTTTTATCGGCAGTCCAGCCATGAATTTCTTTGAAGTGAACTTAGAGGGCAATCAGCTTACAGATGGACAAGGCTTTGCTGTTGGACTTCCAGACGGTCAGCGTAAAATCCTAGAAGAAAAAGGCTATCAAGGAAAGAAAGTGATACTGGGCATTCGACCAGAGGATATCTCGGCTGAGTTGATAGTAGAAGATACTTTTCCAGATAGCACTGTGGATGCTGAAGTCACCGTTTCTGAGTTGCTAGGCAGTGAGTCTGTTCTCTATTGTAAGGCTGGTGTACAAGAATTTTCAGCCAAAGTGGAAGCTTCTAACTATTTGGAGCCTGGCTCTAAGATTCGCTTTACCTTTAAGATGCCTAAGGCTCATATATTTGATTTTGATAGTCAGGAGAGAATCAAAATCTAAGAATTTTAAACGAAAATGAAAACGCTGTCTATAAAAAGAGAATTATTAAAAGGGAGTGAATTTATCGATTTAAGGTTCTAAAAATACTTATTTACTGTTCTGAAGAAACAGTAAAACAAGAAGGACTAACAGGTCCATGTCTGTCACCAGGTCCAATCCTTACTTGAAACTGGAAAAACAAAGGCAGATAAGTCTCTCAGTTTTTGTAAAGAAAAGGACTAGATTCAAGAGAAATTCATTTTTAAGGAGAAAAGAATATGAAATTCGGAAAATTATTCGCATCGTTATTGACAGGTGCTGCAATTGTTTCTTTAGCAGCTTGTGGAAACAATGGCGGATCAGATAAAACAGCTAGCTCTGGTAGTAATTCTGGCAAAACAGAGATTACTTGGTGGGCTTTCCCAGTCTTCACACAGGAAAATGCCAACGATGGTGTTGGAACCTATGAAAAATCAATTATCGAGGCTTTTGAAAAAGCGAACCCAGATATTCACGTCAATCTAGAAACTATTGACTTTAAATCTGGTCCTGAAAAGATTACGACCGCTATCGAAGCAGGCACAGCACCGGATGTTTTGTTTGATGCACCAGGTCGGATTATCCAGTATGGAAAAAATGGTAAATTAGCTGATTTGAATGATCTCTTTACTGATGACTTTGTCAAAGATGTCAATAATGATAACATTATCCAAGCCAGCAAGGCAGGAGACAAGGCTTACATGTATCCTATCAGCTCTGCTCCATTCTATATGGCTTTCAATAAGAAAATGTTGGAAGATGCTGGTGTAGCAAATCTTGTCAAGGAAGGCTGGACAACATCTGATTTTGAAAAAGTGCTGAAAGCTCTGAAAGATAAAGGCTACACTCCAGGTTCCCTCTTTAGTAATGGTCAAGGTGGTGACCAAGGAACTCGTGCCTTCATCGCTAATCTTTACGGCGGATCTATTACAGACGAAAAAGTTACCAAATACACAACTGATGATCCTAAGTTTGTCAAAGGACTGGAAAAAGCAGTTGGCTGGATTAACGACGGTTTGATGATGAACGGCTCTCAATATGATGGTGGAGCAGATATTCAAAACTTTGCTAACGGCCAAACATCCTACACTCTTCTTTGGGCTCCTTCTCAAAATGGTATTCAAGCACAACTTTTAGAAGCCAGCAAAGTCGATGTAGTGGAAGTACCGTTCCCATCAGAATCTGGTAAACCAGCTCTTGAATATCTTGTAAACGGATTTGCAGTCTTTAACAATAAAGATGAAAAGAAAGTAGCAGCTTCTAAAAAGTTCGTCCAATTTATCGCTGATGACAAAGAGTGGGGACCTAAGAATGTAGTTCGTACAGGTGCTTTCCCAGTTCGTACTTCATTTGGAAAACTCTATGATGATAAACGTATGGAAACTATCAGTGGCTGGACTCAGTACTATTCACCATATTACAACACTATTGATGGCTTTGCGGAAATGAGAACCCTTTGGTTCCCAATGCTCCAATCTGTATCCAATGGTGATGAAAAGGTTGAACCTGCTTTGAAGACATTTACAGAAAAAGCAAACGAAACAATTACTAAAAAATAAGCAAATGTGAAATCCTCCCCTTTTTCTGTTGACAGTTTCTAGAGGTAGAAAAAGGGGGATTTTGTTAGAAAATCTTGAAAGAGGGGTACCTCATTGTGAAAGTCAATAAAATCAGAATGAAAGAAACCCTAGTATCATACGCGTTTTTAGCTCCAATACTGATATTTTTCACGGTATTTGTCTTGGCACCTATGATTATGGGTTTTGTTACTAGTTTTTTTAACTATACGATGACCTCCTTTACTTTTGTCGGATTTGATAATTATATTCGGATGTTTAAAGATCCGGTCTTTATGAAATCGCTGATTAATACGGTCATTATCGTGGTCGGCTCTGTGCCGATTGTAGTTCTCTTCTCTTTGTTTGTGGCTTCGCAGACTTATGAGATGAATGCTGTCTCTCGTTCCTTTTACCGTTTTGTATTCTTCCTGCCAGTTGTTACAGGGAGCGTAGCTGTGACGGTCGTATGGAAATGGATCTACGATCCGCTGTCTGGTATTTTGAACTTTGTTTTGAAGTCAGGCCATGTCATCAATCAAAATATTTCTTGGCTTGGGGATAAACATTGGGCATTGCTAGCGATTATCATTATTCTCTTAACAACTTCTGTGGGTCAACCTATCATTCTCTATATCGCAGCTATGGGAAATATTGACAATTCTCTAGTTGAGGCTGCGCGAGTGGATGGTGCAACAGAAATGCAAGTATTCTGGAAGATCAAATGGCCTAGCCTGCTTCCAACAACCCTTTACATTGCTATCATTACTACGATTAACTCGTTCCAGTGTTTTGCCTTGATTCAGCTCTTGACATCAGGCGGACCTAATTACTCAACCAGTACCCTCATGTACTATCTGTATGAAAAAGCCTTCAAGTTATCTGAATACGGCTATGCTAATACCATGGGAGTCTTTTTAGCAGTCATGATTGCCATCATCAGCTTTGCCCAATTCAAGATTCTTGGAAACGATGTAGAATACTAGAGAAAGGAGAAAGAAGATGCAAACTAAAAAAATGAATGTTTTTAAGGTGGTATCAGGCTTTGTTCTGGCCATACTAACCATCCTCTTTGTCTTTCCTTTCTATTGGATTTTGACAGGAGCTTTCAAGTCTCAACCAGCAACGATTGTCATTCCGCCAGAATGGTGGCCAAAAATGCCAACGGTTGAAAACTTCCAGCAATTGATGGTGCAAAATCCAGCCATGCAATGGATGTGGAATAGTGTTTTCATTTCGCTTGCGACCATGTTTTTGGTCTGCGCCACGTCTTCTTTGGCAGGATATGTTTTGGCCAAGAAGCGGTTCTATGGTCAACGGATTCTTTTTGCCATCTTCATTGCGGCCATGGCTTTGCCTAAGCAAGTAGTACTGGTACCACTAGTGCGTATTGTTAATTTCATGGGAATTCACGATACCTTGGCTGCAGTAATCTTACCGTTGGTTGGCTGGCCTTTCGGAGTTTTTCTAATGAAGCAGTTCAGTGAAAACATCCCGACAGAGCTTCTTGAGTCTGCTAAAATCGACGGTTGTGGCGAAATTCGGACTTTCTGGAGCGTTGCTTTTCCGATTGTCAAACCGGGCTTTGCGGCTCTAGCTATTTTCACCTTTATCAATACTTGGAACGACTACTTTATGCAATTGGTTATGTTGACATCTCGGCAGAATCTGACAATTTCTCTCGGGGTTGCGACCATGCAGGCTGAAATGGCAACCAACTATGGCCTCATTATGGCTGGAGCAGCTTTGGCTGCAGTGCCAATTGTGGCGGTCTTCCTCATCTTCCAAAAATCCTTCACACAAGGAATCACGATGGGAGCTGTTAAGGGATAGAAATATGATTTTTGATCAATTAGAGAATCTCGTTCGCTATCGAGGGATTCACAAAAATATTGATATAGCTATTGATTATCTTCTGAGTCACAATGTATCAAATCTAAACTCAGGACGCTATGAAGTAGATGGTGATAGAGTCTTCTTCTTTTTGCAGGAAAATACTCTCAGTCAGCAGCAAGAGGAAAGCTTTGAATTTCACCAGAGATACTTGGACCTGCACTTTCTTTTGGAAGGGTATGAGCTGATCCAATACGGCTGTCAGATTAGAGAAGTTCAGGAATCCTATGATGAAGGTCGAGATATTGGTTTTGTTGTTTGCGAACAGGCTTATCCGCTCTTGTTAGACGGTTTCAATTTTGCCGCTTTTTTGCCAGAAGAAGCCCATCGGCCTAATCAATTTGCTGGCAGAGAAGAGACAGTTAAAAAGTGTGTATTTAAAGTTTTGTTGGATTAATATTTGAAAAGGAGGCTAGCAATGGATAAAAGAGGTACCCGATTGATAGAGACTATTTTTGATACGGATAATTTCTTTATGCAGATTTGTGAGAAAATCCTTGATTTAGCGACAGTAAACTTGCTTTTTCTGCTGACATCTCTGCCTCTTCTAACCATCGGTATTGCTAAGCTAAGCCTCTATCAAACTCTTTTTGAGATCAAAGGCGGTCGTCGTGTAAAAGTAACGGCTGTCTATATCAAGGCCTTCCGAGAAAATTGGCGACTGGGCTTCAAACTTGGCCTGCTGGAGCTGATGCTGTCTGCTATCAGTATTTTTGACCTCCTTCTTATCTGGGGTCAGGAGGCTCTGCCTTTTCAAATACTGAAAGTTGCCTGCTTTGCTCTTCTTATCTTTACAACAGCGCTCTTTCTGTGTGTATATCCACTGGCTGGCCGATTTGAGCAGTCTCTCATAGGTGGGTTACAGACTAGTCTAGTTTTGCTCAGTCTTAACTTTCCTTGGTTTTTCCTGATGATAGCCATTCTAGTAGCAATTTTGACAGTGCTTCTTAGTTCAGGACTTCTACTTTTACTAGGGTTATCGCTCTTTGCTTTAATCGGTTTTGCTGGATTGGCCTTCACGCAGATTACTGTTTTAGAGAAGATTTTTGCCAAATACGAAAGGCCTTAATTTATAGAAATTCTAGATTTGGAGATAAAAGAAAATGAAAAATATGACCAAATACCAAGGAGTCATTCCTGCTTTCTACGCTTGCTATGACGAGGAAGGTGAAATCAGCCCGGAGCGGACTCGCGCTTTAGTGGAATATTTCATCGCCAAGGGCGTGCAAGGTCTTTATGTCAACGGTTCTTCGGGCGAGTGTATCTATCTGAGTGTAGAAGACCGAAAACGGGTTCTAGAAGAAGTGATGAAAGTTGCTAAGGGGCGTCTGACTATCATTGCCCACGTGGCTTGCAACAATACTAAAGACAGCGTGGAGCTGGCTCGTCATGCGGAAATTTTGGGTGTGGATGCTATTGCAGCCATTCCGCCGATTTATTTCCGTTTGCCAGAGTATTCGGTTGCCCAGTATTGGAATGACATCAGTGCGGCGGCACCTAATACTGATTTCGTGATTTACAATATTCCTCAGCTGGCTGGTGTAGCCTTGACTCCTAGCCTTTACAAGGAAATGCTCAAGAATGAGCGCGTGATTGGTGTGAAGAACTCTTCAATGCCGGTGCAGGATATTCAGACCTTTGTAGCTCTTGGGGGAGAAGATCATGTAGTCTTTAATGGTCCAGATGAGCAATTCTTAGGTGGCCGTCTTATGGGTGCTGCAGCCGGTATCGGTGGTACATACGGAGCTATGCCAGAGCTCTTTCTCAAACTCAATCAACTGATTGCTGACAAGGAATTGGAACGTGCTAAAGAGTTGCAATATACGATAAATGCCATCATCGGAAAATTAACCAGCGCCCACGGCAATATGTACGCTGTTATTAAGGGTGTTTTGGAAATTAACGAAGGCTTGACCATCGGATCTGTCCGCTCTCCTCTGACACCAGTGCAGGAAAGTGATCGGCCGATTGTGGAAGAAGCAGCTCAGTTGATTAGACAAACCAAGGAGCAATTTTTATAAGCAACAGGATAAACACTAGAGAGAAGGTGTGCTATGAAACACTATGTTGCTATTGATATTGGCGGTACCAATATCAAGTATGGCTTAATCAACGAGGCGGAAACCTTGGTGGAAGCACATGAAATGCCGACGGAGGCCCACAAAGGTGGCCCGGGAATTATGCAAAAGGTTGAAGGGATTGTTGCAGGCTATTTAGAAAAAGGACCACTGGCTGGGATTTGTATTTCTTCAGCTGGCATGGTGGATCCAGATAAGGGTGAAATTTTCTATGCTGGGCCACAGATTCCTAATTACGCTGGCACCCAGTTCAAAAAAGTCCTGGAAGAAAAATTTTCCCTGCCTTGTGAGATTGAAAATGATGTCAACTGTGCTGGTTTGGCTGAGGCTATGTCAGGCAGTGGCAAGGGAGCCAAGATTGCCCTTTGTTTGACAATCGGTACAGGTATCGGAGGCTGTCTGGTCGTAGATGGCCAGGTCTTCCATGGCTTTAGTAACTCTGCCTGTGAGGTCGGTTACCTGCATCTACCAGACGGAGCCTTTCAGGATGTGGCATCTACAACTGCTTTAGTCAACTATGTGGCTGAGCTACACGGAGAAGACGCAGAACATTGGAATGGCCGGCGGATTTTCAAAGAAGCAACCGAGGGCAATAAACTCTGTATCGAGGGCATCGATCGCATGGTTGGCTATCTAGGTCAAGGAATTGCCAATATCTGCTATGTCGTTAATCCGGAAGTTGTTATCTTAGGAGGCGGCATTATGGGACAAGAAGCAATTCTTAGACCGCGTATTCAGGCGGCTTTGCAGGCTGCTTTGGTTCCAAGCATTGCTGACAAAACCAAACTGGCCTTTGCTCATCATCAAAATACTGCGGGTATGTTTGGGGCCTACTATCATTTCAAAAATAGACAAGCTTAACCTGAGATTTTTCTCAGGTTCCTTGTCTTTCAAGAGGAAAATCAAATGACAGAAAGAAGTTTCATTCAGGAAGCCGCTCAGCTTCTAGCTTCCTTGATGGAAGATTTTCAAAAGAAGACAATTCAATCAAGTGATGAAATTCGCTTTTACGAGTGTTTAGCAGAAGTTTTGAGGAGTTTGGAGAAAACCAAAGCTCTGGATAACCGTCTCCTCATTGCTCTTGAAAGATTTCATAAAAGTGCTAGTTTTTTAATTGGTCTTAGTAGCCTCAAACTGGATCAGCCTACTTATCAAAAGTGGCGTGCCTATGATGCTTTTCATATGGAAAAAATTCAGCCCCAATTAGAAATCTACGGGCCAATCCTTCTCTTGTGAAAGAAAGAGGAAAAAGTTAGACCGAAAAAGAAAAACGAGTCAGAAAATCCTGATTCGTTTTTATCTTTTGTGAATATTGCGACGGTAGTAGCCATTCAATTTCTGGTTTTCCCAATAGCTGTTAAAGATTCTTTCTTTCTTCTCGCGGTTAATCTCGAGGAAAAAAGCATAGATGAGGTCAATCATGAGAAGCATGGGAAATTGTGCGGAAATTCGCAGGATAAACTCAGGCTTGCTTTGAAGAGCAACAGGAACGACTTCAGTGAAGTCCTCTTGAATCTTTTCAGGCTGTCCTGTCACCAAGATGGTTTTTGCTCCCATATTTTTAGCGTCAATCAAGCTGTCAATGATGGACTGGGTCTGTCCGGATAGAGAAAATCCGATAACGAGGCAGTTCTTGTCCAGAATACTAGTTGTCCAAGCGAAGCCATCTTGGTCGGTTAGAGCTTCACAAACGACTCCCAGTCTCATGAAGCGCAGCTTCATATCACGTGCTACTAAGCCTGAGCTCCCTGTTCCAAAGAAATAAACTCGGTCCGCCTCTTCTATGATTTGAGCCACTCGCTCCAGCTTTTCCTCATCTATCAGTTCTTTTGTCTGCTGGTGGATTTGGTCATAGTTGTACAAGACATGACGTGATAAGCTGCTTTGCATATTATCCGACTCGGTTTGCGCCTTTTGTAGGTCCTGTAAATATTGAAAGTTAAATTCCCGATAACCTTTAAAGCCGCATTTTTTGGCGAAACGGGTCAAGGCTGCTTGAGAAATGTGCAAGGTTTGAGCGACTTGCAAAGAGGATAAATCCTTTTGAATACTATTTTGATCCAAAAAATAGTGACCAATCCTCTGTTCCAAGTCGGTCATCTTGTCAAGATGGCTCTCGATGATGGCCAAGATATTCTGCTGACTCATAAAATCACTTTCTTCATGGGATAATGTTTATTAAAAGTTTAAGGGCTGTTCTGGCTGGAAAGTACATTGAAGCCACTTTTACTTTTCTGCTATTCTATATTTGTCTTAGAATTTGTTTATATTATAACATAGTTATAGACAAATAAACCGTTTGCAAGACTGAAACTTATCAAGAGTGTACAGCTGAGACTGATTTGTAAGTATTGAAATGAATCAAATCTATATCGGCTTTTCTATCAGTTTGCGATAGTTGTTTAGCAATCTCTGACTGTTTTTCTGAAAATATGTTATAATTTATGCAAGTACGAAGCTGTATTCCAGAAGATGACTGTACCAGATGGTTGGACAGTCGGTCAGGAATGCAGATTTTAAAATCCGTTTTCGAAGGTTTTTGAAAACGAGGGGGTGAATAGATGGCCAATGAAACACTTGAAAAAATGCAGGAAATTGAAACTGCTGCAGAAGAAGTTTTGATGGGCTACAGGACGCAGGCTCAGGAGCTGCGGCAGCAGGTAGATGAAGATCTCAGGCAGCTGGCTCTGACTTATGATGATGAAACGCAGAAGTTGGCAGAGGAATTAACCGCGACTTCCCAGCAAAAGTTGGTGCTCCTGCAGCAAGACTTGGAGCAGACAACTCAGCAGAATGAGGATAAGGTTGAGGCTGCGCTGACAGACAAAAAAGCAGACTTGGCGCGAGCCATTGTAGAGAAGGTGGTAGAAGCCTATGGCCATTAGTCAAATGCGGCAGCTGTCTCTGCTTCTGCCCAAGGAACTGCTGGACCAGCTTCTCTTTTACCTACAGGGTTTAGAGTCGGTTCAGATTCATGACTTGCGGCAGGAAGAGGACTGGCAGGCAGCTTTTGAGCAGGCTTTAGTCGGCCGGCCGGATCAGCAGCTATCTCAGCAGGATTTGCTCGGTCGTCAGGAAAAGCTCGAGAGGCTGATTGCAGAGCTAGAGCCTTTTATGCCGAAAAAGAAACTGCTGGAATCCTTAAAAGAAGAGCCTTTAGAATTATCCTTTACTGCTTTAGAGCAGGCAGGGAAGGCTCGCGATGAGGTTGCGCTATTAGAAGGAATCAGCAAGCAGCTCAAGGTCTTGCAAGAGGCCAAGGGTCAGATAGAAGCTGATCGCTTAGAAGTGGCTGCGCTGGAGAAGTGGGAGCCACTGGAGCTAACACCGCAAGCAGCTGCGACTTTCAGCCATCTGGGAGCTTTGATTGGGACGATTCCCAATACCGACGACGATGCTCTGCGCTTGGCTCTGGGAGCACATCCTGACCTGAAGTTTCAGGAAGTCTTTACCGATGATACGGAGCATGGGGTTCTTATGTTTTACAAGACAGGCTCTCTGGAAGATGTTCGCAAAATCTTGAAAGAGTATGGCTTTAAGCCTTTTGAGTATGACCACGCGGAACTGCCTGCTGAGCGGATAGCCCTGCTCAAGGCCAACATTCGACAGCAGGAGGCTGTGGCGGAAGCTATGACCAAGAGCCTGGCAGCTTCCAAGAATGAACTGGATCAGCTCAAGGTTCAGCTGGACTATCTCTGCAATCTCTCCTCTCGTCAAGAAAGTAAAAATCAGTTAGCAAGTACGCAAAATCTGGCGGCCTTGGAAGGCTGGATTGAAAGCAATCAAGTTCAAGCTCTTGAGGCTTGCTTGACGGAGCAGTTCGGCCAGAGCATTCTCATACAGACCAGAGAGATTCGACAGGACGAGGAAGATAAGGTTCCGACCAAGCTTAAAAACAATGTCTTGGTGGAGCCTTTCGAGCTAGTGACGGAGATGTATTCTTTGCCTAAGTATGGTGATAAGGATCCAACCCCCGTCGTTTCCCTCTTCTATTTTGTATTCTTTGGCATGATGGTTGCCGACATCGGCTACGGCCTCTTGCTCTTTGTAGGCACCAGCCTGGCGCTGCACTTTTTGCATGTCAAGTCGGGGTTGGCTAAGAATCTGCGATTCTTCCGCCTGCTGGGTGTGGCAGTCATCATCTGGGGACTGGTTTATGGCTCTTTCTTTGGCTTTGAACTGCCCTTCGCTCTGATTAGCACCAGCTCTGATGCCATGACAATTCTGGTTATTTCGGTCGTCTTTGGCTTTGTTACAGTGCTGGCGGGCCTCTTCCTCAGCGGTCTGAAAAATATCCGCCTCAAGGATTATGCAGAAGCTTATAATGCAGGCTTTGCTTGGGTGCTGATTTTGCTGGGGCTGCTACTCTTGGCCCTGGGAAATTTCTTCCCATCCTTGGCCTTTGCAGCAACGATTGGTCAGTGGTTGGCCATCATCAATGCTCTGGGTATACTGGCAGTATCCATTGTCAGTGCTAAGAGCTTGGCAGGATTGGGGTCAGGTCTCTTTAATCTCTACAATGTCAGCGGCTATGTAGGAGACCTTGTCAGCTTTACGCGGCTGATGGCTCTGGGGCTTTCGGGAGCCAGCATTGGCTCGGCTTTTAACTTGATTGTTAGCCTCTTTCCACCTGTCGCTCGCTTTAGCATTGGCATTCTGCTCTTTATTGCCCTGCATTTAGTCAATATGTTTCTATCTTTTCTGTCTGGTTATGTGCACGGAGCGCGTTTGATTTTCGTGGAATTTTTCGGGAAATTCTACGACGGAGGCGGTAAGCCTTTCACTCCGCTCAAGCCTAGTGAGAAATACGTTCAGCAAAGTAAGAAATAAAGATTAGACACTATGGTAATAGATGAGAAGCTCATCTTTAGAAAAACACTTTCTAAAACATCAAAACAAGTATCATTCATTTAACTAGCTGTTGGTTTTACGACAATTACAGCATTTTCATAGGAGTAAATCATGGAACATTTAGCATCATATTTTGGAACTTACGGCGGCGCCTTTTTTGCAGGTCTGGGAGTAGCTTTGGCGGTCTTTCTCAGTGGAATGGGTTCAGCGCTGGGTGTTGGAAGCACTGGTCAGGCAGCAGCGGCCCTCTTGAAAGAACAGCCGGAAAAATTCGCTCAAGCTCTGATCTTACAGCTTTTGCCAGGTACCCAAGGTCTCTACGGCTTTGTTATCGGGATTACCGTCTTCTTTAATATCAAGCCAGAATTGGCTCTGCAATCAGGCGTAGCTTATTTCCTAGCAGCTCTGCCGGTTGCGATTGTTGGTTACTTTTCAGCCAAGCACCAAGGACGAGTGGCGACCGCTGGTATTCAGATTTTGGCCAAGCGTCCGGAAGAGGTCATGAAAGGGGTTATACTCGCGGCCATGGTTGAAACCTACGCCATCTTGGCTTTCGTTGTTTCCTTCATCATGGTTCTGAATGTGAAGTAAGGAGGCTTTTATGTCTGACATATCAGATCTCAAAGCTTCTGTCTTGGAGCAGGCTCACGAAAAGGGGCGTCTGCTTTTGGCCGAGGCTACTGAGAAAATAGAACAGGAAGCCAAGGAACGTGAGGCCCAGCTGGTTCGGCAAAAGCTTGGACAGCGAGAGCAGCAGCTGAAAGAAATCAGCCGGCGCAGCCAGCGTGAGATTCAGCAGCTGGAAAATCAAAAACGCCAGTCTACTTTGGTCATCAAGCAACGGGTTCTCGGAGAGCTTTTTGAGGAGGCCTATGCTCAGATGATGGCTTGGTCACCAGCTGAAGAAGAGCATTTTCTAAAGAGTGTCCTGGCTAAATATCCAGAGGAAGAGTTGACACTGGTTTTCGGTGCTCTATCCGCTGAGAAATTCAGCTCCAGTCAGTTAGAAGACTTGAAAAAAGCCTTTCCAAATGTGTCTTTTTCAGACCAGTCCATAGCCGGTCAGGCAGGTTTTGTGCTGAGCCAAGGACGAGTGGATGATAGTTATCTCTATCGTGACTTGCTGGACTCTGTCTGGCAGGAGGAAAGCTACCGACTGGCTCAGGATATTTTCAAAGACCAGGCAGAATAGGAGGCGGACCATGAGTGAAACAAGCTTCTCTCAAGTCAATACAGCCATTAGTGTGCAGGAGGCTTCCTTTTTGACGCCCCAGCAATATGATCAGTTGTTGCAGGCTGACGATGCTGCCAGCCGTTCGGCTCTTCTGCAGGGGACGGTCTATGCCATGGATGCTGAAGCTATCAAGGATCTCAATGCCATTGAGCAAGTACTGATGAAGCATTTGTATTCTGTTTATAATTGGGCGCTTGAGATCAGTCCTAGTAAGGAGTTGGTGGAGATTTTCACGCTCCGCTACACTTACCACAATCTCAAAGTTTTTCTCAAGGGTCGGGCGACAGGTCAGTCCTTGGAGCATTTGTTGATGCCAGTGGGGACCTATTCGCTGGAGGTTTTGGAGCACTTAGTCATGGCCTTTTCGGCTGAGTATTGTCCAGATTTCATGCTGGACGAGGTGCTTGCGACCTGGCAGGAATACCAGGATTATCAGGATGTGCGCGTGCTGGAGATTGGCATGGATATGGCTTATTTCAAGCATCTCAAGCGCCTGACACAGGAGTTGGAAGATGAGAGTCTGCTGCAGCTGGTGAATCTGACTATTGATTTTTACAATGCCATCACGGTCAAGCGGGCTGTTGGCTTGGGAAAACCGCGCAGCTTTATGAGGCAGCTTCTGTCTGATGAAGGAAGTCTTTCTGCTGCCAACTGGATTGCCATGGCAGAGCAGGGAGATTTCTTGACCTGGTTTAGTCAGGTCAATCCCTGTGGTTACGATCTGGATCTGCGCTCCTATGAGGAGAAAATGAGGAACCAGACCTTGACGACAGTAGAGCTAGAATATCTAGCGGACCTCTTGCAGGCTAAGTTGCTTGCGGCTGGTCAGTTTGAGACAGATGGACCGCTTCCTCTGGCCCGCTATCTGCTGGGCAAGGAGCTGGAAGTCAAGAATCTGCGGCTGATTTTGACAGGTATGGACAATCAGCTGCCAGTAGAGCTTATCAGAGAAAGGATGCGACCGATTTATGGACAAGACTAGCTACAAGATTGCTGTCGTGGGGAATCGTGATACCATTCTCCCTTTTAAGCTGATTGGTTTTCAGACCTTTCCGGTGAAGGAAGCTCAGGAGACGGTCAATACCCTGCGTCGGCTCGCTCGTGAAGATTTCGGCATTATCTATCTGACGGAGGATATGGCTGCGGATATTCCAGAAACCCTGGCCTACTATGACCAGCTGGAGATTCCTGCTCTTGTGCTCATTCCTACTCATAAGGGGAGCACGGGACTGGCTCTTTCGCGGATTCATGAAAATGTCGAAAAGGCTGTCGGACAAGATATATTGTGAGGTTTTTATGCGAATCAATCAACTAGGTCAACCCATTGGGGATGCTCTGCCGGATTTTCAGCTGGGGGAATTACCCAATCTGGAGCGAATTGAAGGCCAGTATGTTATTATCGAGCGTTTGTCCAAGGAGAAGCATGGGGCGGATTTGTATGAAGTGTATGGCCCAGATTCTCCTGCGGACATGTGGACCTATCTCTTTCAAACTCCTGCTCAAAGTCAGGCAGAATGGTCCCAGAAGCTAGATCAGATGCTGGCAGCACAGGACCGTTTTCACTATGCGATTGTGGACAAGGAGAGCGGAAAGGCTCTGGGGACTTTTGCCTTGATGAGGATTGACCGAATTAACCGCGTTATCGAAGTGGGAGCTGTGACCTATTCGCCCAACCTGAAGCGTACTAGACTGGCTACGGAAGCCCAGTACTTACTAGCACGCTATGTCTTTGAAGAGCTGGAGTATCGCCGCTATGAATGGAAATGCGATGCCCTCAATCAGCCGTCAAGGCGGGCAGCAGAGCGGCTTGGTTTCACCTATGAAGGTAGGTTTCGTCAGGCCCTTGTCTATAAGGGTCGTAACCGAGACACGGACTGGCTGTCTATGATTGACAAGGATTGGCCAGCTGTCAAGAGTCGTCTAGAAAAATGGCTAAGCCCAGACAATTTTGACGAAAAGGGCCAGCAAATAAAAGCCTTATCTGATTTTTAAAATAGAAAGTAACAATCCTTGCCCTAGAGCTAGCTAAGAAAGATTTTAAACTCGCGGCAAGAATCAAAAAATACTCTTTGGAAATGAAATTCAAACTGTTGCTTAGTTTGAGCTTAGATTTTCATTGAGAAACAAGAAAAATCTCCCAAGAATGGAGGAAGATTGTGAGTCAAGGAAAGATTATCAAAGTTTCTGGTCCTCTGGTGCTGGCATCAGGGATGCAGGAAGCGAATATTCAGGATATCTGCCGGGTTGGCGATTTGGGGCTGATCGGTGAAATTATCGAAATGCGGCGGGACCAAGCTTCTATTCAGGTTTATGAAGAAACTTCTGGCTTGGGTCCGGGAGAGCCAGTCATCACGACTGGAAGTCCTCTGTCCGTTGAACTGGGACCAGGCCTGATTTCCCAGATGTTTGACGGAATTCAGCGGCCTTTGGAGCGTTTCCAAACCATCACGGAGAGTGACTTTCTCGTCCGCGGTGTTCAATTGCCAAATCTAGACCGAGAGACTAAGTGGGATTTTGTTCCAAGTCTGTCTGTCGGAGATGCGGTTGAGGCAGGCGATATTCTGGGAACGGTGCAGGAGACCAATCTGGTGGAGCTCCGCATCATGGTGCCAGTTGGAGTCAGTGGACGTTTGACCAATATCTCAGCTGGCAGTTTCACTGTTGAAGAGACTGTTTACGAGATTGAGCAGGCGGACGGTTCTGTCTTTAAAGGGACTCTGATGCAAAAATGGCCGGTCCGTCGTGGGCGTCCTTTTGCTCAGAAGTTGATTCCAGTTGAGCCTTTGGTGACTGGCCAGCGGGTCATCGATACCTTTTTCCCAGTGACCAAGGGCGGAGCAGCAGCCGTACCAGGACCTTTCGGGGCTGGTAAGACTGTCGTTCAGCACCAGGTGGCCAAGTTTGCCAATGTTGACATAGTTATCTATGTCGGCTGCGGTGAGCGTGGCAATGAGATGACCGACGTACTCAATGAATTTCCAGAATTAATCGACCCAGCAACTGGCCAGTCCATCATGCAGCGGACGGTGCTGATTGCCAACACTTCTAATATGCCGGTGGCGGCTCGGGAAGCGTCAATTTACACAGGGATTACTATCGCAGAATATTTCCGCGACATGGGTTATTCTGTAGCCATCATGGCGGACTCCACCTCTCGCTGGGCAGAAGCCCTGCGGGAAATGTCCGGTCGTCTGGAAGAAATGCCAGGTGACGAAGGCTATCCAGCCTATCTTGGCAGCCGGATTGCTGAGTATTACGAGCGGGCTGGCCGGGTCAAGACGCTCGGTTCAACTGCGCGCGAAGGCTCTATAACCGCTATCGGGGCCGTATCACCTCCGGGCGGCGATATTTCTGAGCCGGTGACGCAAAATACCCTGCGGATTGTCAAGGTTTTCTGGGGCTTGGATGCCCAGCTGGCTCAACGCCGGCATTTCCCAGCTATCAACTGGCTGAGCTCTTACTCGCTCTATCTAGACGAAGTGGGAGCATATATCGACCAGCATGAGAAGATTGCTTGGGCAGAAAAGGTGACCAAGGCCATGAATATTCTGCAAAAGGAAAGCGAACTGCAGGAAATCGTGCGCTTGGTGGGCTTGGATTCCTTGTCTGAAAAGGACCGACTGACCATGAATGCAGCCAAGATGATTCGTGAGGACTACCTGCAGCAGAATGCCTTTGATGATGTGGACACCTATACTTCTTTCAAAAAGCAGGTGGCTTTATTGAGCAATATCCTGACCTTTGATGCGGAGGCCAATCGTGCCTTGGAGCTGGGAGCTTATTTCCGGGAAATCATGGAAGGAACGGTGGAGCTGCGTGACCGAATTGCCCGCAGCAAGTTTATTCATGAAGATCAGTTGGAAAAAATTCAGGGTCTCGGTCAGACTATTGAGGAAACCCTGCACCAGATTCTTGCCCAAGGAGGACTAGACAATGAGCGTCATTAAAGAATACCGCACCGTCAGTGAAGTTGTCGGCCCTCTGATGATTGTCGACCAAGTTGCTGGCGTGCATTTCAATGAATTGGTAGAAATCCAGCTACATGACGGAAGTAAGCGTCAGGGCCAGGTTCTGGAAGTCCAAGAAGACAAGGCTATGGTCCAGCTTTTTGAGGGATCAAGCGGCATCAATCTGGAAAAAGCCAAGGTCCGCTTTACCGGTCGTCCGCTAGAGTTGCCAGTGTCAGAAGACATGGTGGGCCGGATTTTCAATGGGATGGGCAAGCCAATTGATGGCGGCCCAGCTATCTTGCCAGAAAAATATCTGGATATTGATGGTCAAGCCATCAATCCAGTAGCTCGCGATTATCCAGACGAGTTTATCCAGACTGGTATCTCGGCCATTGACCACCTCAATACCCTGGTTCGGGGGCAAAAACTGCCAGTATTCTCTGGCTCTGGTCTGCCCCACAAGGAATTAGCCGCTCAAATCGCCCGTCAGGCGACCGTGCTTAACTCTGATGAAAACTTCGCCGTGGTCTTTGCGGCCATGGGGATTACCTTTGAAGAAGCCGAGTTCTTTATGAATGACCTCCGGGAGACAGGAGCCATTGATCGCTCGGTGCTCTTTATCAATCTGGCTAATGATCCAGCTATCGAGCGGATTGCGACGCCGAGGATTGCCCTGACAGCAGCCGAGTACCTAGCTTATGAAAAGGACATGCACGTTCTGGTTATCATGACTGACATGACCAACTACTGTGAAGCCCTGCGGGAAGTTTCCGCAGCTCGTCGTGAAGTGCCGGGCCGTCGTGGGTATCCGGGTTACCTCTATACTAACCTGTCCACCCTCTATGAGCGGGCTGGACGTCTGGTTGGCAAGAAAGGCTCGGTGACGCAGATTCCGATCCTGTCTATGCCAGAGGATGACATTACCCATCCGATTCCAGACTTGACGGGTTATATTACGGAGGGGCAGATTATCCTTTCACGTGACCTATACAACAGTGGCTATCGTCCACCCATCAATGTCCTGCCATCTCTGTCTCGTCTCAAGGACAAGGGTTCAGGTGAGGGCAAGACCAGAGGAGACCATGCTGCAACCATGAACCAGCTATTTGCTGCCTATGCCCAAGGCAAGCAGGCCAAGGAGTTGGCTGTCGTTCTGGGGGAATCTGCCCTGTCCGAAACGGACAAGCTCTATGTGCGCTTTACTGACCGCTTCGAGCAGGACTACATCAATCAAGGTTTCCAGACCAACCGAACCATCGAGGAAAGCTTGGATCTGGGCTGGGAACTCCTGTCCATCTTACCTAGAACGGAGCTCAAGCGGATTAAGGACGATATGATTGACCAATACCTGCCGCAGACCAAGGAGGAAGAAAGATGACGCGACTCAATGTCAAGCCGACTCGGATGGAGCTGAATAACTTAAAAGCCCGTCTCAAAACGGCTGTCCGTGGGCATAAATTGCTCAAGGATAAGCGGGATGAGCTGATGCGGCGCTTCATTGAGTCTGTCCGTGAGAACAATCAGCTTCGCCAAAAGGTCGAATCCGCTCTGGTCGGCCATCTGCAGGATTTTGTCATGGCCAAGGCGCTGGAGAGTGACCTCATGGTCGAGGAGATTTTTGCTGTGCCCACGCGGGAGGTCAATCTGCATGTGGAGACTGAGAATATCATGAGTGTGCGCGTGCCCAAGATGTACGCCCATATTGACAATCCGCATACTGATGACGAGGGAGAGGTGGTTTATAGCTATGTGGCGTCTAACAGCCAGATGGATGAAACCATTGAAAGTATGAGCGATCTGCTTCCTGACCTGTTGCGACTGGCAGAGATTGAGAAAAGCTGCCAGCTCATGGCGGATGAAATCGAGAAAACCCGCCGTCGGGTCAACGGACTAGAGTATGCTACCATCCCTGACCTCAAAGAAACCATCTACTACATCGAAATGAAGCTGGAGGAAGCCGAACGGGCCAGCCTCGTCCGAATGATGAAGGTGAAGTAAGATGTGGAGGCGTTAAAAAACGACTGAAAAATAGGAACTGGACGATGGATTCGATGAATCCGAGCCAGTTCTCTTTTTTCCGAGTTTTTAGCCGAAGCTCGATTTAGCTGAGCTAACCCAGAGTGAATAGATATATTCACAGCAAAAATAGACGAAGAAGCGAAAGCTTCTAGGAGATGTTCTCTTTTTTGCCAAGATCTTAGGTCGGGTTTAGTTTACCAGAGTAGAAAAAATTCAAATAAGCCCAAAAGAAAAAACAAGAACCTCTCTAAATGGGGTTCTTTTGCTTGTTGCCAATTTTAATATGTTACAAAAAAATCTCCATATTACAGGGGGCAGACAGTTTTGTTAAATAGGTCGAAAAAGGCTTTTTTCTTAGAAAAATTATGGTAAGATGGTTTTCGTATCATGAATGATTAGGAAGGTGCATTTTACATATGAAAATGAATAAGAAATTACTTTTGGCTTCAACTGTTGCTTTGTCAGCATTGCCTTTGTTGACAACGCGAGCTGAGGAGCAGCCACAAAACTGGACTGCCAGAACAGTTGAGCAAATTAAAGCGGATATTACGAGTAATGAAAACCAACAAACTTACACTGTTCAATATGGAGACACTTTGGGAAATATCGCTCAAGCGATGAACATTGACCTTGTTGATTTGGCTAAAGTCAATCAAATTGCCAATGCTGACTTGATTTTCCCAGGTACTGTTTTGACCATTATAACAAATGGCCACAACGAAATTGCCTCTGTAGAAATCCAAAGCTACCAAGCAGGGAATAATGCAGGATTGGTAACGGAAGATTATACAGCTAGCGAGATTTTTGGTACTGAACAAGCCGCTCCAGCGGCACCGGCTCAAGCAGCAGAAACTCCAGCTCCGGCTGTTGAGGAAGCTGTTGCAGCTCCAGCAGACCAAACACCAGTGCCTGCTGAAGAAGCTCCTGCCCCAGTAGCAGAAGTTGCAAGTGAAGCAGCCCCAGCTGCGGAAGCAAATACAGCCGCTCCTGTAGAGGCAGCACCACAGCCAGTAGTTGCTGCAAGTCCAGAAGCTCCAGCAGAGGCGGCTCCAGAAGCTACTGAATTAGGCCAAGACCAAGTCAGTCAAGCAACTGCCGCTGTTGAGCCAACAACTTACAATGCTCCAGCTGTAACAGATGCTGCTAGCATTACAACTAACAATCCTGCTAATGAAGGTCTTCAGCCACAAACTGCAGCTCTGAAAGAAGAGATAGCAGCTAAATATGGAATTACAGAATTTAGTCTCTACCGCCCAGGTGATAGTGGAGATCATGGTAAGGGCTTGGCGGCTGACTTTATCGTCGGTGACAATACTGAATTAGGAAACCAGGTCGCAGCTGATGTTACTTCTAACATGACTGAAAGAGGCATCTCTTACGTTATTTGGCAGCAACAGTTCTATGCACCATTTGAAAGCATTTATGGACCAGCTAATACTTGGAACCAAATGCCAGACCGTGGTAGCGTGACTGAAAATCATTACGACCACGTTCACGTATCTATGAATGAATAAGATGAAAACAAGCCCAGAAATGGGCTTTTTCTGATATTCTCTGTGAAAAAGCGAGAATTTTCTGATAAATTTTGGTATAATAAAGCGAACTATAGATAAAGGATGAGAGAGAATGACCTTAGTTTATCAATCAACACGCGACGAAAAGAATAGAGTAACAGCCAGCCAGGCGATTCTGCAAGGTTTGGCGACAGACGGCGGGCTCTTTACGCCCACTACCTATCCGCAGGTCGATTTGGACTTTGCCAAGCTCAAAGACGCTTCTTATCAGGAAGTAGCCAAGCTGGTTTTGTCTGCATTTTTGGATGATTTTTCTGAAGCGGAGCTGGACCACTGTATCAACCATGCCTACGACAGCAAGTTTGATGATGCGGCGATTGCTCCCTTGGTCAAGCTGGATGGTCAGCACAATCTAGAGCTTTTCCACGGAGCGACCATTGCCTTCAAGGATATGGCTTTGTCCATCCTGCCTCATCTGATGACAACTGCAGCTAAAAAGCACGGGTTGGAAAACAAAATTGTTATTCTGACAGCGACTTCTGGCGACACAGGCAAGGCAGCTATGGCAGGCTTTGCGGATGTTCCTGGGACTGAGATTATCGTCTTTTATCCCAAAGATGGTGTCAGCAAGGTCCAAGAGCTGCAAATGACGACACAGACAGGTGCTAATACGCATGTCGTTGCCATTGATGGCAACTTTGACGATGCCCAGACCAATGTCAAGCACATGTTCAACGACACAGACCTACGAGCTCGTCTCTTGGAGCACAAATTCCAGTTTTCATCAGCCAACTCCATGAATATCGGCCGTTTGGTGCCGCAGATTGTCTACTATGTCTATGCTTATGCTCAGCTAGTGAAGACGGGAGAAATCACAGCAGGAGACAAGGTCAACTTTACCGTTCCGACAGGGAACTTTGGTAATATCTTGGCGGCCTACTATGCCAAGCAAATCGGTCTGCCAGTTGGCAAGCTAATCTGCGCATCAAATGAAAACAATGTCCTGACAGACTTCTTCAAGACTCAGGTTTATGACAAGAAGCGGAGCTTTAAGGTGACGTCTAGTCCGTCCATGGATATTCTGGTTTCCTCTAACTTGGAGCGCTTGATTTTCCATCTGTCTGGTGACAGCGCTGAGAAAACAGCAGCCTTGATGGCGGCTCTGAATGAGCATGGACAGTATGAACTGACGGACTTTGACGCTGATATTTTAGAGCTCTTTGCGGCTGATTATGCGACAGAGCAAGAAACAGCTGCTGAAATCAAGCGGGTCTATCAAGCATCTAATTACATCGAAGACCCTCATACTGCCGTTGCGTCTGCTGTCTATCAAAAATATCTGGCAGAGACAGGTGATCAGCGCAAGACTGTTATCGCGTCTACCGCTAGTCCCTATAAATTCCCAGTCGTGGCTGTTGAGGCTGTGACTGGTCAAACAGGACTCAGTGACTTTGAGGCTTTGGACCAACTGCACGCACTTTCTGGCGTAGCCTTGCCACCAGCTGTGGATGGCTTAGAAACAGCCCCAGTGCGCCACAAAACGACGGTCGCTGCAGACCAAATGCAGGCAGCAGTCGAAGATTATTTGGGATTATAAAAAACAAAAACATCAGCTTATTCATTGGCTGATGTTTTATAATCTATTTTAACACAATCAACTGCTTGCCAGCTAGGCTGTAACTGTCAGCTAGTGGTACAATTGGTTTTTGGGCATCGATGGCTGGGTACTGGAGATGCAATCTTTGCTTGTTTTTATTTTCGTAGTCAGCCTCTTGGTTGCCAAAGTTGATGACGATTGTCATACTTTCTTTCCTGTCTTGAATTTTGTACTCCAATAAACTGTCTGTCAGCCAGTTGACCTGACAGGCTTGCTTGATAGCGGCGCTGGTTTTTAGATGCAGCAGCGGATGTGCTCTGCGAAAGGCAATCAGCTTTTTAAGAAAAGCAATATCCTCTGTGTAATGCAGGGAGCGCAGCCAGTCTAGTTTATTGATTTCGTCAGGCATATTGTAGGTGTTGTCAATCAGATTTTTAGTCCGGAAAAATTCCTGACCGCTGTGGATAAAAGGTACGCCCTGGGCCAGTAGAACGAGATGGAGAGCCAGCCGCGAATTGGCCAGCCGATCCCGCAAGGTGATAGCAGGGTTGACGATATCAAAGTAATCAAAAACCGTTGCATTGTCATGGCACTCCACATAATTAATAGCCTGCTGGGGCGCTATGAAGTGAGCCTCGCCTTTTAGTCCGACATTGGCTGTCAGGACGTTTTCAAGCTGACTGGCAGGAGTCTTGCTCTCGATTTGCCGGCCTTGAGCGATGGTCTGCTTGAGACTGTCACGGAAATGATCGCTGAAAAACCCATAATCTGGCAGCTGGGAAGCATTGTACTGATGGGCCAATTGCTCACTTGCCAGCCCAGTATCCATCTGCCAGCCTTCGCCGTAGAGGTAGATGTTAGGATAGAGCGTCTTGAGTTCGTCAGCTATCTGCTGCATGGTTTGGATATCTAAAATCCCCATCAGATCAAAGCGGAAACCGTCAAAGCCATAGATGCTGACCCATTGCTTGACCGACTGCTTGATATAGCGGCGAACCATGGCCTTCTCACTGGCTACATCATTGCCGCAGAAGGTTCCGTTGGTCCGGTAGCCCATGTCATTGAGCCGGAAAAAATAGCCGGGCACGATTTTTTCAAAAGCATAGCTGTTGGCATCATAGACATGATTGTAGACCACGTCCATGATAACGCTGATATCAGCATTGTGGTAGGCAGTAATGGCTGCCTGCAGCTCTAAGATGCGGGCATAAGGGTTTCGTGGATTGCTGGCAAAACTGCCATCTGGGACATTATACTGGACAGGGTCGTAGCCCCAGTTGTAGACGAGCTCAGGATGCTTTTCATCAACGCTGCCAAAGTCGTAGACAGGCATGAGCTGCACGTGGCTGATACCTAGCTCTTTCAGATAGTCCAGACCGAACTTCTGACCGTGGACGACTGGAGATTCGCTCAGCGAGGCAAACTTCCCAGGATAGGAGAAACCAGCTTCTTTCTGCGTAGAGAAATCACGGACGCTCATTTCATAAATGACGGCTTCTGTCGGATCCAACTGTGTTTTCGCTCGTTTGATAGGCTTTTTAATCTTGTCTAGATTGATGACATAGCTGTTGCCCGAATTAACATCTGAGGATAGGGCGTAGGGATCATGGACTTCTACCCACTTGCCATTGATCTTATGGAGATAAGAATAGGAGGCTCCCTCTAAATCTCCCTCAATGCGGGCATGCCAGACTCCCTTATCCAGACGCTTGAGATGGTGAACCTGGTCTTTGAGATGCAGGAGGACTTTTTCGGAAATCGGCGCCCAGAGTTTGAAATCGGTGGCTTGGGGACTGTATTGAGCTCCCAAATCGTCGCCTGCATAGTCAAAAATTTCATCGAAAATAGGCTTTTTCACGATATGGCGGTACTGCAGGTCAGTATGGTTGCGATCCTGGTCATAGACCTTGTAGGACTGCGTCAGGTCAATGGGCTCATTAGCCGACACGGTGTAGATAATCCGCTCTTCCTGATTGTTGATATTTTTGATGGTCAAAGGGCTGGAGCTGTGCTTGTCTTCCAGTGTAAAGTGGATGGAGTAGGCTTCAAAGCTCTTTTCCAGTTCGATGGTGATGATATTTTCGTCATCTAAATAGGCTTGAAAAATACGAAAAGCCATGTTTTTCCTCTTTCTTTGTCAGTTTCTATTCGTGTAATTGTTTTGAGTTTAGGCTCTTCCCTAGGTTAGGACAAGGCCGTTCTGTGAATCGTTGATGAATGAGCAAAAGCACTCGGATTAGCGAGTGCTGATGCTATGCGGGATCAACTGGCGATAGCAGATTTGCTTGTCCTCTTTATTGTCCTTGATAATTTGGAAGAGGGTCCGGAAAGACTCTTTCCCAAGCTCGAGGGCATTGATATCGATATAGGCATCCACATCAATGCGCGGTTTGAGAGAATCAAAGGTGATAATGGGAATCTGGTAGTCCTGATCTTTGAGATAGTGCAGGGCTCCTTCTGCTACCAAGGTATCAGAGGTCACGATGGCTTCAATCTCGTCCAGCGGCAGCTCCTCCATAATCTTGTAACTGTTGTCTTCCAGAAGGAAACCGAAGGCAAATTTGATAATGCGTTCATCCAAAGACCGTTCTGCTTCATTCAGAGCTTGCTTGTAGCCTGTGTAACGATCCTGAGAAACGACCAGCTCCTTATTCCCGGCTAGAAAGGCAATTTTCTGATAGCCCTTGTCAAGGAAATATCTGGTCGCGTCATAGCCAGCCTTGATATTGTCATTGTCCACCAGAGAGATGAAAGGTGAGACAGCTTTCCCTAAGATGAGGAAAGGGAAGTTGTTTCTAACTGCAAAGTCGACCAAAGGATCGTCCTGTTTAGAATAAAGGAAGATCAGTCCGTCAACTCGCTTGCCCAAAATCATCTGCTTCATATTTTCTAAGCGGTGCTCTTCATCTTGCCCAGTGCTGATCTGGATGGCATAGTCATAGTCAGAAGCGATTTGAGAAATCCCCCGCAATACAGTTGGGAAGAAAGGGTTTTGATAGAAGACATCTGAGTCGTCCGGTAGGACCAAGCCGATGACCTGGCTGGATTGGCTGACCAGACTTCTGGCATTGAGATTGGGATGATAGTCCAGTTCCTTCATAGCAGCACGGACCCGTTTTTTGGTTTCTTCACTGATGGTTGATTTGTTTTGTACAACGCGGGTCACAGTAGAGGGCGACACGCCTGCTAGTTTTGCGACTTCTTTGATAGTAACTCGCATAAAAACCTCCTAAAGGCCTGCATTTGCTGGAAATCCTTTCTATAACATCAACTATTTTAAATCTACTAGTAGAAGCACTTGCTTTCTATGAGTCATGCAAACCTATGCTCGAAATAGCTATCGTAACCAGTGATTTTGCTTAACTATGATGGTCGAAAAAACAAGTATGAAGCAGTTTCTCCGCAAACGCAAACGTTTTCTGTTTGTAAGAACATTTTAACACAAAAAGAGAACGCTTGCAAGAAGAGAAAAACGGCAAATAATTGGGGCTGTAGGAGAGTCCTAAAAGAGCATTATATCCATTAACCAATAAATTGAAAAAAATCTCAAAAACCCCTTGCACTAAAAAAAAAATAGGTTATAATCAAGTCGACGCAAACGTTTGCATTAAGTAAAAATGAAAAGGCGTAGAGGAAAAAATAACGAGGTGACAAAATGAAAAAACGTCAAAGCGGTGTGCTCATGCACATTTCATCCCTTCCGGGCAAGTACGGTATCGGATCTTTTGGCCAAAGTGCTTATGATTTTGTAGACTTCTTGGTTCGCACCAAGCAGCGCTATTGGCAGATTTTGCCACTGGGAACGACCAGTTATGGTGATTCTCCTTATCAGTCTTTCTCTGCTTTTGCGGGGAATACCTACTTTATCGATTTTGATATTCTGATAGAAGAGGGTTTGCTGGATGAGGCGGATGTTAAGGGAGCTGATTTCGGAGATGATCCTAAAAAAGTAGATTATGCAAAGATTTTTGATGCTCGCCGTCCAATCATGGAAAAAGCAGTAGCTCGTTTCTTGAAAGCAGATGATCTGTCTGACTATGAGAGCTTTGTAGAGCAAAATGCAGCTTGGCTGGAAGTTTTCGCTGAGTACATGGCTATCAAGGAGCATTTTGATAATCTAGCTTGGACAGAGTGGCCGGATGAAGCGATCCGTCGCCGTGACGCTGCTAGTCTCGCTTCTTATCGTGAGAAGCTGGCTGACAAGCTGACCTACCATCGTGTAACTCAGTATCTCTTCTTTAAGCAGTGGTTAAGATTAAAAGCCTATGCTAATGAACATCATATCGAGATTGTCGGTGATATGCCAATCTATGTGGCAGCTGACAGTGCTGATGTGTGGGCACAGCCGCACTTCTTTAAGACAGATGCTGTTGGCAAGCCGACCTGTGTGGCAGGATGTCCGCCAGATGAATTTTCAGAAACTGGCCAGCTTTGGGGCAATCCTATCTATGACTGGGAAGCTATGGATAAGGATGGTTATGCTTGGTGGATTGAACGCCTGCGTGAAAGCTTCAAGATTTACGACATTGTTCGTATCGACCACTTCCGCGGCTTTGAGTCTTACTGGGAAGTACCTGCTGGCTCAGAAACATCTGCTTCTGGTAAGTGGGTCAAAGGTCCAGACTACAAGCTCTTTGCAGCGGTTAAGGAAGCCTTGGGTGATTTGAATATCATCGCAGAAGACCTAGGCTTTATGACGGACGAAGTGATCGAGCTGCGCGAGCGTACTGGTTTCCCAGGAATGAAGATCTTGCAATTTGCCTTCAATCCTGATGATGAAAGCATCGACAGTCCGCATCAGGCGCCAAACAACTCAGTCATGTATACCGGAACCCATGATAACAATACTGTTTTGGGCTGGTACAAGGATGAGATTGATGACGCTACTCGCCAGTACATGGCACAGTACACCAACCGTAAGGAGTACGAAACAGTACCTCATGCAATGCTGCGCACAATCTTTGCTTCAGTCAGCTTTATGGCCATTGCGACCATGCAAGACCTGCTGGAATTAGATAGTGCAGCACGGATGAACTATCCATCCACAATTGGTGGCAACTGGACTTGGCGGATGACAGCTGAAGAGCTGAATCCAATCGTCGAAGGCGAGCTTTACAGCTTGACTAAGACTTACCGTCGTATGAATACCGATTTAATTAACGAATAAAGAACAGCCGAATCAGGCTTGAAGGGATTAATCATGTCAAACTTACAAACTTATATCAAAAATACTTATTCAAAAAATCTTGCTGATTGCAGCAACGAAGAACTTTACCTGGCTCTTTTGAACTACACTAAATTAGCCAGCGCTCAAAAGCCAGTCAACACTGGTAAGAAAAAACTCTACTACATCTCAGCTGAATTCCTGATTGGTAAACTCTTGTCTAACAACTTGATCAACCTTGGACTTTACGATGATGTGAAGCAAGAACTGGCAGATGCTGGTAAAGACTTGATCGAGGTAGAAGAAGTTGAGTTGGAGCCGTCTCTGGGTAACGGAGGCTTGGGCCGTCTGGCTGCCTGCTTCCTGGACTCTATTGCGACCTTGGGTCTTAATGGTGATGGTGTAGGACTGAACTACCACTTTGGTCTCTTCCAACAGGTTTTGAAAAACAACGAACAGACAACAATTCCTAACTTCTGGCTGACTGAGCAAAACTGGTTGGTTCGCTCTAGCCGCAGCTACCAAGTGCCATTT
Organism: Streptococcus sanguinis SK49; assembly: GCF_000212815.1. Classification (GTDB taxonomy): domain Bacteria; phylum Bacillota; class Bacilli; order Lactobacillales; family Streptococcaceae; genus Streptococcus; species Streptococcus sanguinis_C. The sequence continues at coordinate 205,565 of NZ_GL890985.1, forward strand.
GCTCACTTCACTCTGACATCTACTCTTTATGATATTGATGTGCCAGGTTACAAGACAGAAACTAAGAACCGTCTTCGTCTCTTTGATTTGGACTCAGTGGATGCGGATATCATCACAGACGGTATTGACTTCGATAAGACAGATATCGCTCGCAACTTGACCCTCTTCCTCTATCCAGACGATAGTGACAAGCAAGGGGAATTGCTCCGTATCTTCCAGCAGTACTTCATGGTTTCAAATGGCGCTCAGCTGATTATTGACGAAGCCATTGAAAAAGGCAGCAACCTGCACGATTTGGCAGACTATGCTGTCATCCAAATCAATGATACCCACCCATCTCTGGTTATCCCAGAAATGATTCGTCTCTTGACTGAGCGTGGTTTGGATATGGATGAAGCAATTGCCATCGTACAGAAGATGACTGCTTATACGAACCACACAATTCTAGCTGAAGCTCTTGAAAAATGGCCTCTGGAATTCTTGAAAGAAGTAGTACCGCACCTGGTACCAATCATCAAAGAGCTTGACAAGCGTGTGAAAGCTAAATACACAGATCCAGCAGTGCAAATCATTGATGAAGACGATCGTGTGCACATGGCTCACATGGATATCCACTACGGATACAGTGTCAATGGGGTTGCTGCTCTGCATACAGAAATCCTGAAAAACTCTGAGCTCAAGGCTTTCTACGATATCTACCCTGAAAAATTCAATAACAAGACCAACGGTATTACTTTCCGCCGCTGGCTCATGCATGCTAACCCACGCCTGTCTCACTACCTAGATGAGTTGTTGGGCCGCGACTGGCACCATGACGCAACTAAGCTTGAAGGCTTGTTGGAATTCACTGGCGCTGCAAATGTTAAAGAAAAATTGGAAGGCATCAAGGCTCACAACAAGCGTAAATTGGCTCGTCACTTGAAGGAAGCACAAGGTGTGGAAATCAATCCAGACTCTATCTTTGATATCCAAATCAAGCGTCTGCATGAGTACAAGCGCCAACAAATGAACGCTCTGTACGTTATCCACAAGTATCTGGACATCAAGGCTGGCAACATTCCTGCTCGTCCAATCACTGTCTTCTTCGGTGGTAAGGCTGCTCCTGCTTACACAATTGCACAGGACATCATCCACCTCATTCTTTGCTTGTCAGAAGTGATTGCTAATGACCCTCAAGTGGCTCCGCATCTGCAAGTAGTTATGGTAGAAAACTACAATGTTACAGCGTCTAGCTTCTTGATTGCAGCTGGTGACATTTCTGAGCAGATTTCCCTGGCTTCCAAGGAAGCATCTGGTACTGGTAACATGAAGTTCATGCTTAACGGTGCCTTGACTCTTGGTACTATGGACGGAGCAAACGTTGAGATTGCAGAGCTAGTCGGCGAAGACAACATCTACATCTTCGGTGAAGATTCTGAGACTGTTATTGACCTCTACGCAAAATCTGCTTACAAGTCTAGTGAGTACTATGCACGCGAAGCTATCAAGCCATTGGTTGACTTTATCGTCAGCGATGAAGTCTTGGCAGTCGGTAAAGCTGAACGCTTGGAACGTCTTTACAATGAACTGATCAGCAAGGACTGGTTCATGACCTTGCTGGATCTAGAAGACTATATCCAAGTGAAGGAGCGTATGCTGGCGGACTACGAAGACCGTGATGCTTGGATGGACAAAGTCATCGTCAATATCGCCAAAGCTGGATTCTTCTCATCTGACCGTACTATCGCTCAATACGAAGAAGAAGTATGGCACTTGAACAGCTAATATAATTTGAATCAAAACAAAAGCCGAGACAGCAGTGTTTCGGCTTTGATTTTTTAGTCGAAGAAATGAATAAGGATTTAGCTATTGTGTGGGCTTCTGAAAAGATGAAAACCTCTTGGCCTTGTCAGCTTTTTCTTTTCGGTGTATAATAAGTGAAAATATTTCTTTACAGGAGGCGTTCATGAAAAAGAAACCAATTTATCTTTATGTTTTGCTGGGCTTGTCAGCAATCGGAACTTTACTGGGAGTATGGAGCCGTTTTTTCTCCAAGTTTTCTGAGGTAGATTATACACAAATCGGTTTCTCAAAAGAGTTGAGTGATCAGACAAATCAGTTTAATAGACTTTATTTTGAATTTCTTCGTAATGGAATGAATATGATTATTTTTTTCGTTATGACGGCTCTGTTAATAGCATCTATCGTCTTTTTGGTTAGAAAAAATCTGCAGATGGCTAATATTAGCTATATCGTTTATATACTAGTCAGTTTGTTATCTCAAGTTTACGTCTATATTTCATCGAAAGGGATTGTTGGCAAGGTATTTACAAGCCCTGAGAACATTGCGACGCATTCAAACAGCCTTCTTTTAGGAACAGTGCTGGGCTTTATTATCAGTTTAATTTATCTTTCCATCGTCGTCTTTAAGCTAATCCAGCAGCAAAAAGAGGCTGAAAAAGCGGAACTAGCTGCAAACGAATAAAATTTGACAAATAACAGATAAGTGCTTACAATTTTAAGAAGCAATATCTGTTATTTTTTAGAATGGAGAGTAAAATGACAAAGGTTTCCTTGGTTTACATCAGCCTGAGCGGCAATACAGAGAGTTTCGTCCGTCGGCTGACAGACTATTTGCTGGAGCAGCATCCAAGCCTAGAAGTAGAGAAGATTCATATCAAAGACCTGGTAAAGGAAGGGCGGCCCTTTTTTGAAATGGACAATCCTTTCATCGCTTTTCTGCCGACTTATCTGGAGGGCGGTAATGGTGTGGACAATGGCGATGTAGAAATTCTGACAACCGATGTGGGGGACTTTATCGCCTATGGTCAGAATGCCAGCAAGTGTCTGGGCGTCATTGGCAGTGGCAATCGTAACTTTAACAACCAATACTGTCTGACAGCCAAGCAATATTCAGAGCGCTTTGGTTTTCCAGTTTTGGCTGATTTTGAAATGCGCGGCATGTTGGGAGACATTAAGAAGGTTGCGGGCATTATTGAGGAGCTCTATCACATTGAAAAAAACGAAAACCAGTGAGGTTTTCGTTTTTTTGGCTCTATAATTGTGGGAAAAAGTCCCGTAAGACTTATAATGCAAAGCAACAAAACCATCATTAGAAAGAATCTTATGGAACAGTTAAATTTTATCACAAACTTACTGGGAATAAAGGACCGAAACATTACTATTTTGGATTATGTGGACATTGGACCGTATAAAGAAATCATCACTTGGATTAACGTTCCCATCATTAATACGAGATGAATTATCTCTTATCTCTGTACTGATATTATAATCTGTATTTTTAAACTTTTCTGCCAAACCATTCAAAAAAGTATTATATTTGCTGACTGTTTCACCTAAAATGGTACCTGTATAACGAATAAGAGCCGTACAATCATTTAATTTAGTACCAGTATCATCAATAATAGCTTCATTCGCATGAATATCACTAACTTCGTTTGATATACTTGTTACAGTTCCATTCAGCTGATCCGGTTTTATATTAATTGTCATTTTTCCCTCCTTTATTCATCTGGATGCGCTTGTTTCCAAGTCTGATATTCCGCATAGTTGTGAATGGCATAATCTGTCCTATGCCCCTTCTCACTTGCATAAACTGTTAAATCTTCTCCGCCGGCAGGTGCAAACCAGTGAAGAGAGGTGTTAAACCACTCTTCCACGCTGACCGACTCTGGCCGAGGATAAATAGCATAGTCATCTATATAAATTTTATTCCATAGAGTTGGCTCTTCCACAAAAAGATTCAAATTCCTAGCCGCATTATTATCTCTATCCCCACCATTAAATGCGATACTCGAACTACCATATAAATTATAACTTTGTAGTATATTAAATAAGCTAGTATCCAGAATAGGATCTTTATAATAATAATAATAATACTCCCATCCTGAACTGGCAGGTCTAGAATTTGATGTTTCATAAAAGTTTTTCAAAGGAAGAGGAAGGCCTTCTATACGCCCTGTAGCCAAGTTCAAACCTACATACTCATCCACTTCCTTCTTTTCATCATCAGAGGTCAAAATCAGAACAGCCCAGTCCCTACCTTCATAAGTTACGGCATCAATTAGCATCCTTTCTAATTTTGAACCTTTTTTATACTTATCTATTGCCTCGTAAAGATCATATTCTCGGCGTTTAAAGTTTTGATTAAGGTCCAAAGATACTAACTTTGCTTCATATCCTCGTTTTTTTCTTGGCGGAATATCCTCTCTTTTATATGTGGTGATTTTTGTATCCACCATATAATTCTGATTTACTTTAACTCCTATAGGCGCAACTACAAATTGCCCTTTATCACCAATCAAAATCGGAGAACTATCTTTCAGACGATCCCAACGTGTTGAGAACTGCCTGTAGTATGCCTCTTCTTTAGCTTTAGCTTCCTTTTTCTGATAGTTTTGATAAGCCTGATAGCCCCAAAAAGAGAGTAGAACACTAATCAATAGGATTAAAATCCAGATGTATCTTTTGACAAACCTATTCTTGTTGTTCATCTGCTTGCCTCCTTATTGCTTTGAATATTAAAAAGGGGAGGACTAAGAAGTCCTCTCCAGGATATGACTTTTTGGCAACCCACTACAGTTGACAAAGAGACCTTTTTTGTTCTAAATTAAGCTTACATCTTTTCTGGCGCTTCTACTCCCAGCAGACGCAAAGCTTCTTTGAGGACAACAGCTGTTGAGTAGCTGAGAGCCAGACGGCTGTCGCGCTCAGGGCTTTCATCCAGAATCCGTGTGTGCGCATAGTATTTGTTAAAGGCTTGAGCCAGACTGATAGCGTATTTGGCAATCAGAGATGGTTCATAGTTATCAGCAGCACGCTTGACAACGCGACCGAAGTCTTGGAGCAGCTTGATAATTTCCCAGCTTTCTGGATCGTTTAGGCTGTATGTAGCCTCTGCATCAGGCTGGAAGTTCGCCTTGCGCAGGATAGACTGGATACGAGCATAGGCATACTGGATGTAAGGGCCTGTTTCTCCCTCGAAGGAAACCATAGCTTCCAGATCAAAGTCGTAACCATTGCGGCGGTCGGTTTTGAGGTCGTAGAACTTAACTGCTCCGACTCCAACTGCTCGAGCAACAGCTTCCTTGTTTTCCAATTCTGGGTTTTTAGCTTCAATCTGGCTCTTAGCCCGGCTGATAGCTTCCAGCAGAGTTGGTTCGAGAAGGATGATATTTCCTTTACGTGTAGACAGTTTTTGACGGTTCTTAGTCACCAGTCCGAAGTCAACGTGAATCATGTCATCGCTCCAGTCAAAGCCCATCTTTTTCAGAACGGCCTTGAGTTGTCTGAAGTGGTTGGCCTGCTCTTGACCTACAACATAGACATTTTTGACAAAGTTGTAAGTGCGAGCCCGGTAGATGGCTGTAGCGATATCCCGTGTGATGTAGAGGGTAGCACCGTCTGATTTTTTAATCATAGCAGGCGGAAGGTTAAAGTCTTCCAAGTCTACAATGCTAGCTCCTTTTGATTCCTGTAAAAGTCCTTTTTCTTCGAGGATTTGAATCCCTTCGTCCATCTTATCGTTGTAGAAGGCTTCACCATTTAGACTGTCAAATTCGACACCTAGGAGTTCGTAGATACGGTTGAATTCTGTCAGACTTTCGTCTCGGAACCATTGCCAGAGCTCAGTTGCTTCTGGGTCACCGTCTTCCAGCTTCTTGAACCAAAGGCGGCCTTCTTCATCCAGAGATGGGTCGTTTTCAATCTCGGCATTGATACGCACGTAGAGTTTGAGGAGCTCGTCAATAGGGTTAACTTCAACAGCTTCCTGGCTTCCCCACTTCTTATAAGCTACCATCAAGAGGCCAAACTGTTTGCCCCAGTCTCCCAAGTGGTTGATTTTGATGGTGTTGTAGCCAATCTTGCGGAAGATGTTGGAAAGAGCGTCACCGATAACAGTAGAGCGCAAGTGGCCGACTGAGAAAGGCTTGGCAATGTTTGGGCTGGATAGATCAATGGTGATATTCTGATTATTTCCTTCGTTTTGCTGGCCATAGTCAGCTCCGTCTTTGATGACTTCTTTGATAACTTGGCCAGAAATTTCAGCCTTGCTGAGGAAAAAGTTGACATAAGGACCAGTCGCAACGACTTTATCAAAATGCGCTGTATCAATCTTTTCAGCGATGTCAGTAGCGATGATTTGAGGAGCTTTGCGCTCAGTCTTTGCCAGAGAAAAGGCTGGGAAGGCGATATCGCCAAGTTCAGAGCTCTTTGGCTGCTCCAATAAATTTAAAATAGCGTCTTGATCAAGGCTGTCAATAATCTTGGCCAATTCGCCGGCAATCAACTGTTTGTTATCCATATTTGCTCCTTTGTGTCTTTTGTTATTATTTTATCACATTTTTCAAGGAATCTTCAATTTTTTTGGGAATAATTTTTGGGCTAATAGGAATTTTTCTGATATAATAAGAGGGATAAGAACTTGTATTTATAGATGGGCTTTTCATCTAAATGCTTCCTTCTCTGTTACTCTTCGTTAAAGTTTTTTGTTTATTCTCAGTATTCCTGCAAATCTTTGCCTAGATTGATGGAGAAGCAGTTTTTCATCGGATGGAGTATTCTTTATGAATGCAGCTTCTAAATATTCAACAATGAGGTAAAAATGAGAAAGAATGACCGTCATCAGTTAGTCAAAACGATGATTAAGGAAGAAAAGCTAGGAACGCAAAAGGAGATTCAAGATCGTCTGGAACCACAAGGGATATATGTGACGCAGACTACCCTGTCGCGTGACCTCCGTGAAATTGGTCTGACCAAGGTTAAGAAGAAGGGCCTGACTTATTATGTTTTGGCGCATGAGACTGAAGAGATTGATTTTATAGAATTTTTAGCCAAGCATGTGGAGAGTGTGGCCAGGGCAGAGTTTAGTCTGGTTCTTCGTACTGGCCTAGGAGAGGCCACAGTGCTGGCCAATGTCGTGGATAACTCGTTCGATAGCCGTATTCTGGGAACCGTTGCGGGTGCCAATACTCTTTTAGTGGTTTGCCGGGATCAGGCAGCTGCTCAGGAGATTGAGGAGCAAATACAGGAAGTGATGTAAGAGTCACAGTTTTTTCAGGAAAAATGGAGAGGTTTGAGACGGAAGTCCTGACCTCGTTTGTTTTTAGAAAGGATAGAGATGGCAGTAGAAAAGTTATCGCCAGGCATGCAGCAGTATTTGGATATCAAAAAGGACTATCCAGATGCTTTCTTGCTCTTTCGGATGGGGGATTTCTATGAGTTGTTTTATGATGATGCGATCAATGCCGCCCAGATTTTAGAGATTTCTCTCACCAGCCGCAATAAAAATGCAGAAAATCCCATTCCCATGGCTGGAGTTCCCTATCATTCGGCTCAGCAGTATATTGATGTTTTGGTCGAGTCAGGCTATAAGGTAGCGATTGCGGAGCAGATGGAAGATCCCAAGGAAGCCAAGGGAGTTGTTAAGCGGGAGGTCGTTCAGGTTATCACACCGGGGACGGTGGTGGACTCCAGTAAGCCGGACTCTGCGAATAACTTTCTGGTGGCTTTGGATTACTCGGATAGCCTCTATGGTCTGGCTTATATGGACTTGGTGACCGGTGAGTTTCAGGTGACTAGTTTAGAGGACTTTAGCCTGGTCTGCGGGGAAATCCGCAATTTGAAAGCTAGGGAAGTGGTGCTGGGCTATACCTTGCCAGAAGCTGAGGAGCAGGTCTTGGCTGGGCAGATGAATCTTTTACTGTCCTATGTACAGACGGCCTTGGACGATGTCCAGCTGCTGGGCGAGGAGCTGTCTCCGATGGAACGTCAGGCAGCAGGGAAATTGCTGGAGTATGTGCACCGGACTCAGATGAGGGAGCTCAGTCATTTGAAGAAGGCCCAGCATTATGAAATCAAGGACTTTCTGCAAATGGATTATGCCACTAAGGCGAGTCTGGATTTGACAGAAAATGCTCGTTCGGGCAAGAAGCACGGCAGTCTTTATTGGCTGATGGACGAGACTAAGACGGCCATGGGGGGGCGCATGCTGCGCTCTTGGATCCAGCGGCCGCTGATTGATGAAGCGCGAATTAGCCAGCGGCAGAATGTCGTCGAGGTTTTTCTGGATCATTTCTTTGAGCGGAGTGATTTGACGGAGAGCCTCAAGGGAGTCTATGATATCGAGCGGCTGGCTAGTCGGGTGTCTTTTGGCAAGACCAATCCCAAGGATCTGCTGCAGTTGGCAGCAACATTGGTCAATGTGCCTCAGATTAAGGCTATCCTGCAAGGAATCGGCAGCTCGCATCTAGCTCGTTTGATTGAGGGATTGGATCCTATTCCAGAGTTGGCAGGTTTGATTAGCTCAGCCATTTCGCCGGATGCACCCCATATCATTACTGAGGGAAATATTATTCGGACCGGTTTTGATGAGACCTTGGATCAGTATCGGCTTGTGCTGAGGGAGGGGACTGGATGGATTGCAGAGCTGGAAGTCAAAGAACGTGCTAACAGCGGCATCAGCAATCTGAAGATTGATTACAACAAAAAAGATGGTTATTATTTCCATGTGACCAATTCCCAGTTGGCTCATGTGCCTAGTCATTTCTTCCGCAAGGCGACCCTGAAAAATTCTGAGCGTTTCGGAACGGAGGAGCTGGCTCGGATTGAGGGAGAGATGTTGGAGGCGCGTGAAAAATCTGCTAATTTGGAATACGAGATTTTCATGCGGATTCGCGAGGAAGCTGGCAAATACATCCAGCGCTTGCAGGCCTTGGCACAAACGCTGGCAGCTGTAGATGTACTGCAGAGCTTTGCTGCGGTAGCGGAGCAACTACATTTGGTGCGCCCCGTCTTTACTGCAGAGCGCTGTCTGCAGATTGAAAAAGGTCGGCATGCTGTTGTGGAAAAGGTCATGGGTGCCCAAAGCTACATTCCAAATAGTATTCTGCTGGACCAGGAAACGGACATCCAGCTGATTACCGGGCATAATATGAGCGGGAAATCAACTTATATGCGCCAGCTGGCTATCATCGTTATTATGGCACAGATGGGCTCTTATGTGCCTGCTCAGTCTGCCAGTCTGCCGCTATTCGATGCGATTTTCACTCGCATCGGTGCAGCAGATGATCTGGTGTCCGGCCAGTCCACCTTTATGGTGGAGATGATGGAGGCCAATCGGGCCATTCGACAGGCCAGCGAGCGTTCGCTCATTCTCTTTGATGAGCTGGGCCGTGGAACGGCGACTTACGATGGGATGGCGCTGGCTCAGGCTATTATTGAGCATATTCATCATTATACTGGAGCCAAGACCCTCTTTGCCACTCACTATCATGAGTTGACAGCCTTGGAGGATAGCTTGGAGCATTTGGAAAATGTCCATGTGGCAACCTTGGAAAAGGACGGGCAGGTGACTTTCCTGCATAAGATTGAGCCGGGTCCGGCTGACAAGTCCTACGGGATTCACGTGGCGAAAATTGCCGGTCTTCCTGAGAAATTACTGGAGCGGGCGGATAACATTTTGAGTCATTTGGAGAGTCAGGATACAGGACTAGGCTCAGAGCTTCCTACCGAATCCAGACAAAAACGGTCACAAGTGGCGGAGCAGATGTCTCTTTTCGCAGAAGGAACGGAAAATCCAATCCTGACTGAACTCCGAGACTTGGACATCTACAATATGACTCCCCTGGAAGTCATGGCAGCAGTGGCCGAGCTCAAGAAGAAGTTGTAAAAATAAAGAACAGACTTGTTAATGCCTCAAGTCTGCTCTTTTTATTTCTCACGATTTGCCAGACAAACCGCTATTGATTTTTTGAATGTTGCGGTAAGTGCGGTAGTAGATGGCACCTAAAATGATTAGATAGATGAGGGTGAATTCCCCGACGGCAGTCAGTGTCAGGTTAAGTATTTTTTCTCTTGGGAAAAATCCAGCTAGGTTAGCTAAAAGTGCAAAGGTCAGAATCATCACACCATAGTGGCTGACAACGGAGCGCAGGATGCTCCAGTCTCTTTGAAAGAAGCTTCCGCTCCATCTGAAAATAGCTCCCATGATAAACCAGATAAGCATGCAGTAGAGCATGATGAGGGAAACATGGACATGCTGGATCAAAAAGAAGTGGCCGGTAGGAGAGCGAGGATGAAGCGGTAGATAAGCTGGATTGTAAAAATAAGAAACAATCATGGAGAAGAAGAGACCGATGAAAATCCCTCCAATCCCTCCGAAAAAGAGTTCTTTAATACGAGTTTTCATAATTTCAACCTTTCTTTAATGGATTTGAGATAACGGCGGGACGAGTAAGTCTGATCGCCGTTTTTCAGAAATATTTGAATCAGACCATTTGGAGTCAGCTTGAGGTGGCTGATTTGTCGGCTATTGATAATCTCCGACTGAGAAATCTGCAGAAAATAGTCCGGCAGGACCTGCAGTAACTGATAAAGAGCTTGTTGAGCTCGATAGCTGTCTTTTGCTGTTCGAACCCGAACCTGACGGTTTTCTGTATAGATTTGGTGGATTTCCTCAGCGTCTAGTAAGTAGATTTCGTCTTCTTTCTTGACATGGATCTTGTCCTCTTTATCCAGATGTTGCGCAAAGTGGACCAATTCCTGAATGCTTTCAGTCATGAGACGAGCCTCAATGCTGACGGAGTCTTCGGTAACTTGAGAATTAATTCTTAGCTTAACTTTCATAACTTCCTCCTTTCACCTTTATTAAACCGCAACATGGCAGAGAAAACAAGCCCTTTTGCCTATGTGGCAGCTATTTGTGTCTATCTGGTTTGGCTTGTGAGCAGAATGGTCGAGAAAGGCTGCCTTCTGATAGAAAGAGCCCAATGTGTTATAATAGATAGCAGAACAAATACGGAGAAAAAGATGTCAAAAATTATCGAACTTCCAGAAATTCTAGCCAATCAGATTGCGGCCGGTGAAGTCATTGAGCGGCCTAGCAGTGTGGTCAAGGAGCTGGTGGAAAATTCAATTGATGCGGGTGCAAGCCAGATTACCATCGAAATTGAGGAGGCCGGACTCAAGAGCATTCAGGTAACGGATAATGGCGAAGGCATAGCCCACGAAGATGTTCCTCTGGCCCTTCGACGCCATGCTACCAGTAAAATCAAGAAGCAGGCGGATCTCTTTCGGATTCGGACATTGGGTTTCCGTGGTGAGGCCATTCCTTCCATTGCTTCTGTTTCGCGTTTTACCATTGAGACAGCGACTGAAGCCGGCCAGCACGGGACTCTGCTGGTTGCGCAGGGTGGCGAGATTGAAGAGCATGAGCCTACCAGCAGTCCGGTGGGAACGAAAATCAAGATAGAAGATCTCTTCTTTAATACTCCAGCCCGGCTCAAGTATATGAAGAGCCAGCAGGCTGAGCTGTCCCATATCGTTGATGTGATTAATCGGCTTAGTCTGGCCCATCCGGAAGTGGCTTTCACCCTTATCAGTGACGGCCGCGAAATGACACGGACTGCCGGCAGTGGCAATCTGCGTCAGGCTATTGCAGGCATCTATGGTCTGGCAACAGCCAAGAAAATGGTGGAAATCTCTGCTTCAGATCTGGACTTTGAAGTGAGCGGCTATGTCAGCCTACCTGAGCTGACTCGTGCGAATCGGAATTATATTACGATTCTCATCAACGGTCGCTACATTAAGAATTTCCTGCTTAATCGTGCTATTTTGGACGGCTACGGCAGCAAGCTGATGGTAGGCCGCTTTCCACTAGCGGTCATCAATATTCAGATTGACCCCTATCTGGCTGATGTCAATGTCCATCCGACAAAGCAAGAGGTGCGGATTTCTAAAGAACGCGAACTCATGGCCTTGATTTCGCAAGCCATTGCGACCAGTCTCAAGGAGCAGGATCTTATCCCAGATGCTTTGGAAAATCTGGCCAAATCAACTGTTAAGCGTGCAAATAAGTCTGAACAGACCAGCCTCCCGCTGAAAGAAAATCGCCTCTACTACGATAAGGAGCAGAATGACTTTTTCCTCAAGCCACAGGTGGCCGAGCAACAACTATCCTTTGAAGAATCAGCGGAGCCTGTTCATGAAGCGACAGACGAAAAAGCAGAACCGCCACAATCAACTTCGGTCAAATTTGCAGAGAGAAAGCCAGTTAGCTATGACCAACTAGACCATCCAGAGCTTGATCAGGTCAGTCTGGAGCGGGCTGTGGATAAGTTGGAACAGGAAGAGAAGTCAAGCTTCCCAGAGTTAGAATATTTCGGCCAGATGCATGGTACCTATCTCTTTGCTCAGGGCAAGGGCGGTCTTTACATTATTGACCAGCATGCTGCCCAAGAGCGGGTCAAGTATGAGTATTATCGGGAGAAGATTGGGGATGTGGACAATAGCCAGCAACAGCTCTTAGTGCCCTATATCTTTGAATTTCCAGCGGACGATATGCTGCGAATCAAGCAGCGGATGGGGCTGTTAGAAGATGCTGGCATCTTTTTAGAAGAGTACGGAGCCAATCAGTTTATCCTCCGTGAGCATCCCATTTGGTTCAAGGAAGAGGAGATTGAAGCAGGTATCTATGAGATGTGTGATATGCTTCTCCTGACCAAGGAAGTTTCTATCAAGAAATATCGAGCAGAGCTGGCCATTATGATGAGCTGCAAACGCTCCATCAAGGCCAATCACAGTCTGGATGACTACTCTGCGCGTGACTTGCTCTTTCAGCTGTCCCAGTGTGACAATCCTTACAACTGCCCACACGGCCGACCGGTCTTGGTCAACTTTACCAAGTCGGATATGGAAAAAATGTTCCGCCGCATTCAGGAAAATCACACTAGCCTGCGGGAGTTGGGGAAATACTAAACTTTATAGAAGATCAAACAGCCCTAGTCATAGAACTAGAGCTGTTTTGAGTTTTTGAGCTGAACTTGCGTTCCAGCAAGCAAATCAGCTGGATGGCGTTTGTCCTTGCGAAGCAGTCCCATCAGCAGAAAGATCAAGAAGAGAATACCTGCTGAAGTTGACAAGAAAATTGACAGGGCATCTGCTTGATAAGCACTACGGATAGCTCCCATATGTCCCAGCTGCCAAGGGAAAAACTTGATAGCAGAGCGCAAAAAGCTGTGGGAAAGGCTCCTATGTTTGTAAACCAACTGTAAACCTGCCCAGCGCTTGCCAAAACTTCCTTTTCGATAGTCTAGCCAAGCAAAGATAACAGTTAGAGGCAGGACAGAGGTAGAAAAAGCCAGAAGCTGGCTCTGGGATTCAGTGAATGTAGGAATATCTCCTAGAACTAGATTGTAAAAGCCCATAGCTAGTAAAAAAAGAGCAATGAGGTAGCCCGAAATGAAGAGCCAGTCTCCAAGCAGCTCTTTCAGACGAGTTTTGACAGGTATGGGATTGTCAGTTTTTAGTTTCATCTTGAGCACCTTCTTTCTTAGAATCCTCATCAAGGTCTATAACCTTGTCCAGATACTTTTTCTTAATCTTTAGCGCCTTGTTAATAGCCATTGCGGATGCGATTAAGAGGAAAAAGGTCAACCAGACCAGGGCAGTGAATTTTGCTGGAAAGCTAGAACCTGCGAAAAAGAGAAAGATAGCCAGGGCTGATACAAAAATATACAAAACCTGCCAGAAGCCATAAGATTTCACTTCTTTGTAGTAGCGATCTTTTTCGTCTTCTGAGAGGACGGGTTTTAGTTCCGCCTTGTCGCTGTCTTCTAAAAGCAGATAATCTGTCGTCACTTGGAAAATCTTGCTCAGTTCTACAATTTTTTCGAGTTCTGGCAGCGCTTGGCCAGACTCCCACTTAGAAATGCTCTGGCGAGAGACATTGATTTGTTCAGCCAGTTTTTCTTGTGACCAGCCTTTTTCTTTTCTTAGTTCAAATAATTTATCAGCGAGTTTCATCGTGACAGCCTCCTTTTCTTTGCTAATTCTATCCTAACAACTTTTAGTTATCTTGAGAATACAGCTTCCTGTACATTTTGTCAACCACCGGTTGCACTTCTATTTGCAGTTTCCAGACAGAAAATATGATATACTAGATAGGCAAAATGATACAACAAGAAGGAAGATTATGTACGAATATTTTAAAGGAATCATCAGTAAAATCACAGCCAAGTACATTGTATTGGAAGTCAACTCTATCGGCTATATTCTTCATGTGGCCAACCCCTATGCTTACTCAGGTCATCTCCATCAGGAAGCCAAGGTCTATGTCCACCAGGTGGTGAGAGAAGACGCGGAGCTCCTGTACGGTTTTGCGACCGAGGAGGAGAAGCAGCTCTTTCTCAGCTTGATTTCAGTCTCAGGTATTGGCCCAGTGTCTGCCCTAGCTATTATTGCGGCGGATGATAATGTTGGCTTAGTGCAAGCCATTGAGCAGAAAAACATCACCTATCTGACCAAGTTTCCTAAGATTGGCAAGAAGACGGCCCAGCAGATGGTGCTGGACTTAGAAGGCAAGGTAGTGGCGGCAGATGGTCAAGCAGAAAGCAAGGCGCCCGTCCAGACTGCGGATAATCAAGAGCTTGAAGAAGCCATGGAAGCTATGCTGGCTCTGGGATACAAGGCTGCTGAGCTCAAGAAAATCAAGAAATTCTTTGAAGGCACAACTGATACAGCTGAAAACTATATCAAGTCAGCTCTCAAGATGTTGGTGAAATAGGAGAAAGCTATGACCAAACGCTGCGGCTGGGTAAAAATGAACAACCCCTTATATGTGGCCTATCATGATGAGGAGTGGGGCAAGCCTCTCCATGATGATCAGAAATTATTTGAATTGCTCTGCATGGAGACTTATCAGGCTGGACTTTCTTGGGAGACCATTCTGAATAAACGTCAGGCTTTTCGGGAAGCTTTTCATTTCTATGATGCCCAGAAAATTGCTCAGATGACGGATGCGGATCTGGATGATTTGTTGGGCAATCCCGACATCATCCGTAACAAGATGAAAATTTATGCAACTAGGGCTAATGCCCAAGCTTTTTTGGCTGTTCAAAAGCAGTTTGGCTCTTTTAATGACTATATCTGGTCCTTTGTAGATTTCAAAACGATTGACAATGAAATTTTGGACTACGAGGAAGCGCCAGCCAAGACAGAGCTGTCAGAAACTATGTCCAAGGCGCTGAAAAAGCAAGGCTTCAAATTTGTCGGTCCCGTTTGTGTCTATTCATTCCTAGAAGCCGCTGGCCTTATCAATGACCACGAAAATGATTGTGACTGGAAGTAGAACGATGAAAACAAGAAAATTCCAGCTTATTTTTATTTCTCTATATACCATTTTATTTCTAGGTAGAGGTTTGCAGTTTATTGGACAACAATGGCTGAATTATCTGCTTCATTACCTTATTGTTGATAAACAAATGAAAACCTAGAGGCTCAAAGCTCTCTAGGTTTTTTTGTTATTCTCTTTATATCCTCATTCTCCTTTCTGCATCCAAATCTTTTCCTTGATAAAGATGCGTAATTCATAGAAAAGCATAAAGAGGGTGGAGATGAGGAAGCCAGCCATAAAGATATGGTGCAAGTAAGCGAAGGCACCAATATAAACCAAGATGGAAAAAAGGTAGAGGATGACTAAATAATGCCATTTCTTAGCCTTACTGTCTTCGATGACCTTTTTCTCCAAGCGCCCATCCTCCTTGATGAGTGTGCCCAGGCTGATATCAAACTCCCGACTGATAGCGATGAGGTTTCCAATATCAGGGATACCTTTTTCACTTTCCCAGCGAGCAATGGCAGAGCGGGAAACCTTGAGCCTTTCCGCCAAGGCCTCCTGAGTGAGTTGATTTTGTTGACGAATGTCTTTGAGCACTTGTGAAATTTTCATGATGATCTCCTTTCTTCAAATAAAATTATTTAGATGATTTCCTTTTTTCATCTTTATTATAAAAATAATGAAACTATTTGCCAATAGCATTTCCCTAACAATCCAGTTATTCTGCATAACACCAATCCTTTTTAAAAGTTATCCACAGCATGTTGACAAGTTTGTCAAGGAGCTTGACAGCTCTTTTTATTTCTTGAAATGAAAATCAACTTTTTTAAGATTTTTTGTGATAAAATAAAGCCAATTCCGAATTGTAAGGTAGGAGGTTCTATGAAAGCAGAAATTATTGCTGTGGGCACTGAGATTCTGACAGGTCAGATTGTCAATACCAATGCCCAATTTTTATCTGAAAAACTGGCGAGTCTGGGGATTGATGTCTATTTTCAGACAGCAGTGGGGGACAATGAAAATCGCCTCCTCTCTGTTCTAGAAATTGCTAAAGGGCGCAGTAATCTGATTATCCTGACTGGAGGCTTGGGGCCAACAGAGGATGATTTGACCAAGCAGACCTTGGCTAAGTTCTTAAGACGTGAGCTCAATTTTGACTCACAGGCTGTGGAAAAGCTGGATCGCTTTTTTGCTAGTCGACCGGATTATGCCCGAACGCCCAACAATGAGCGTCAGGCCCAGCTGGTCAAAGGCTCGACGCCGTTACCAAATGCGACCGGCTTAGCTGTCGGAGGCTTGTTAGAAGCAGACGGAGTGACCTATGTAGTCCTGCCTGGCCCGCCTAGTGAGCTTAAGCCTATGGTTAATAATGAGCTGGTTCCCCTCTTATCCACAGGCCAGAAATTATATTCACGGGTGCTGCGTTTCTTTGGTATCGGCGAGAGTCAGCTAGTGACTATTTTGTCAGAGATGATTGAGCAGCAGAGTGACCCCACCATTGCTCCTTATGCAAAGACAGGGGAAGTTACCCTACGACTGTCCACCAAGGCTCTGAGTCAGGTAGAAGCTGACACCAAGTTTGAGACTGTGGAAAAGGAAATTTTGGAACATAAGACTTTTGAGGGACAGCCCTTGTCAGAGATTTTCTATGGTTACGGGGATGACAATTCCTTGGCACAGGTGGCTTTTGAGTTGCTGAAGAGTCAAGGGAAGACGATTTCGGCGGCGGAGAGTCTGACAGCAGGCCTCTTTCAAGCGACCTTAGCTGATTTTGCTGGAGCCTCTTCCATTTTTTCAGGTGGCTTTGTCACCTACAGCATGGAGGAAAAGAGCCGGATGCTGGATATTCCGTTGGGAGACTTGGAGGAGCATGGAGTTGTTTCAGCTTTTACGGCAGGGAAAATGGCAGAGCAGGCTAGAAAGCTGACCGAAAGCGACTTAGCTGTCAGTTTGACAGGTGTGGCAGGCCCAGATTCACTGGAAGATCATCCTGCAGGGACCGTTTTTATCGGTTTAGCTAGTGCTTCAGGAACGGAAACTATTAAGGTCAATATTGCTGGACGCAGTCGTCGTGATGTGCGGAAAATTGCTGTTCTGCACGCCTTCAACCTAGTACGAAAAACTTTATTAAATAGCTGAATTTTGGTATAATTAACAGATGGCCAAAAGACATTTTAGAAAAAACAGGAGAAATAAATGGCAAAGAAACAAAAAAAATTAGACGAAATCTCAAAGAAATTCGGTGATGAGCGCCAAAAAGCCTTGGATAATGCCCTGAAAAACATTGAAAAGGACTTCGGTAAGGGAGCCATTATGCGTCTTGGCGAGCGGGCAGAGCAAAAGGTTCAAGTCATGAGTTCAGGCTCTCTGGCTTTAGATATTGCTCTTGGTGCTGGGGGTTATCCTAAGGGACGGATTATTGAAATCTATGGTCCGGAGTCTTCTGGTAAGACAACCGTTGCTCTTCACGCAGTTGCTCAAGCGCAAAAAGAAGGTGGTATCGCAGCCTTTATCGATGCTGAGCATGCTTTGGATCCGTCATACGCGGCTGCTCTGGGTGTTAATATTGATGAGTTGCTGCTGTCTCAACCGGATTCTGGAGAGCAAGGACTGGAAATTGCCGGTAAGTTGATTGATTCAGGTGCGGTGGACTTGGTGGTTGTGGACTCCGTTGCAGCCCTTGTACCGCGTGCAGAAATCGATGGCGATATCGGCGACAGCCATGTCGGCTTGCAGGCTCGGATGATGAGCCAGGCTATGCGCAAACTGTCTGCTTCTATCAACAAAACGAAGACGATTGCGATTTTCATTAACCAGCTGCGTGAAAAAGTTGGCGTTATGTTTGGTAATCCTGAAACAACACCAGGTGGCCGTGCACTGAAGTTCTATGCTTCTGTCCGTCTGGATGTCCGTGGTAATACTCAAATCAAGGGAACTGGTGATGAGAAGGATACTAATGTTGGTAAAGAAACCAAGATCAAGGTTGTTAAAAATAAGGTAGCTCCGCCATTTAAAGAAGCCTTCGTGGAAATCATGTACGGAGAAGGTATTTCTAAGACAGGTGAGCTGATTAAGATTGCGACTGATTTGGATATCATCAAAAAAGCTGGTGCTTGGTACTCCTACAATGATGAAAAGATCGGTCAAGGATCTGAAAATGCTAAAAAATACTTGGCTGATCATCCAGAAGTCTTTGACGAAATTGACCGCCAAGTTCGTGTACGTTATGGTCTGATTGAAGGCGATGACTTGGCAGAAGCGGTTGGCAGCAAGGCTGACAGCCCTGTAGAAACGATGGAAGAAGTGACTCTTGATTTGGACGATGCCATCGAAATTGAAGAGTAATTTTGCAAAATAGGTCGCAAGACCGATGGTTTTTGTGATATAATAGACTACGATATTAGTATCGTGTAGCGAAAGGAGTACTTACATGATCACAATCTATACTGTCTCAAGTTGTACTAGTTGTAAAAAAGCAAAAACCTGGCTAAACGCTCATCAATTAACTTATAAAGAACAAAATTTAGGCAAAGAAGGCATCACCAAAGAGGAACTTCTGGATATTTTAACCAAAACAGAAAATGGTATCGCGAGCATTGTTTCATCAAAAAACCGCTATGCTAAAGGTTTGGGTGTTGACATTGAAGAATTGAGTGTCAATGAAGTTCTTGATATTATCATGGAGACCCCGCGTATTTTGAAAAGTCCTATCTTAGTGGATGATAAACGTCTCCAAATTGGTTACAAAGAAGATGATATCCGTGCTTTTCTGCCACGTTCTGTTCGCAATGTTGAAAATGCAGAAGCTCGTCTGCGTGCAGCTCTCTAATCTTTGAATATAACTGAAAGAGTCGGGAAGAGAATCTCGGCTCTTCTTTTTGTTCAGGTTGACAGAGGCTTTGGCGACTGGATGGATTGACAAGGAGCAGAACTGTGATACAATATCTCTGAGGAGGATGAAAGATGAAGAAAATTTTATTAGGACTGGGATTGAGTGTGGCGTTGTTAGCAGGCTGTGGACATAAAAAGACAGAGACGAATTCGAATGCGGCTGACAAGAAAGAAATCAGCAATAATCTGCCTATCATTGATAATGCCAAGCAGCAGGAAGTGATTACTCGGACACTTGTTTTTCCAAAGGATGAAAGAGGAAACCAGCAGAGTCAGACAGTGACTTATCAGGGAGAGCATTTTAAACGCTTGGTTATTGAAAGGTTGACTGCTACTGATGCTGAGATGAAAGAAGCTATCAAGCAGATGGGGCTGGAGGAAGCACAGAAGTCGCTCAATGAGTCACTGGAGCAGGATGCAGACTATGTGCAGGCTCGTGGACTTCAAGGTTTTAGCGGCTCAGTCACTATTTTGAATGAGAATGAGCTAAAAATGACTTCCACCTATGATTTTGAGAGTCTAGATATCGAAAAAGCGGCAGCTATGCCTTATTTTCAAAATCTCAAGCTCAAAGAAATGATTAAGCTGACGCCAGAAGAATACATCAACAATCTCCTGATGAATGGAGCAGAAGAGCAGAAATAAGCTGCTCTTTTTTATTACATTTTAATGACAGAGTGACAATCAGTTTGACAGCGCTTTTTTAATCATGATATGATGTAGTTAACTTATTGTTTAAGGAGTTAAGAGATGAAAAAAGTATTCATTTACTTATTTGCTACTCTATTATGCTTAACCGCTTGTGGTCAAAAGACTGAGCCAACTGTCAATCATTCAGACCAGCAAAAGACCGATAAAAGCGTTGTCGAGAAATCAGAGAGTATTACCAAATCTTATCAAACGGATCAGGTATTTGAGGGAGGGAAAGAAACCAGAGTTCTAACCCTTACATACAAAGGTTCTGAGTATGAAAAAGTTATTCTAAGAATCAATAGGACTATTCCTGCTAATATCAAAGAAACGATGGGAGAGGATGGTATTTCATCAGCAAAAAATGAATTGTTAGAGACAGCAGAAAGTTTACTTGGATTGGATAAAATTGAAACAATCAATGGCATTGATATGCGTGCAGATGCTACATCAGATGAATTTTTATTTGTGATTAGCGTAAATCCTAAAGAGCTCGATTTTGAAGCTGTTAAACAAATTCCAACTTATGGGGAACTTTTTGGTCAAATTCAGACTTTGAGCCCAGAGGAGTTTTTAAATAATTTTAAGGGAGAGAGTGGTGTAGAGGTACCAAATCTTTCTGAATAACATTGCCTCTATCCATTCTGCAAAGAGCAGCTTTTAGAGGCTGAAAGTTGGAGCATACAGATATCATTGAAGAATGAATTAAATTTGTGAAAAGCCTTTAATTATGCTATAATAGGGATATTCTAAAGAAAGAGGGTGTAATTGTGGGATTTACAGATGAAACAGTACGTTTTAATCTCGATGATTCAAATAAAAAAGAAATTAGCGAGACTTTGACCGATGTCTACAAGTCGCTCAATGAAAAAGGATACAATCCAATCAATCAAATCGTGGGATACGTACTTAGTGGTGATCCTGCGTACGTACCTCGCTATAACAATGCCCGCAATCAAATCCGCAAATACGAGCGCGATGAGATTGTTGAGGAGTTGGTTCGTTATTATTTGAAAGGACAAGGCGTCGATCTCTAATGAGAATTATGGGATTAGATGTGGGCTCGAAAACGGTTGGGGTTGCCATTAGTGATCCTCTTGGTTTTACGGCTCAAGGACTGGAGATTATTCCGATCCATGAAGAAAAGGGCGAATTCGGCCTAGAGCGCTTGGGTGAGCTGGTTAAAGAGTACAAGGTTGATAAGTTTGTTATTGGTCTGCCTAAGAATATGAACAATACCAGCGGTCCTCGAGTGGAGGCCAGCCAGGCTTATGGCCAGCGGGTTTCTGAGCTGTTTGGTCTGCCGGTTGATTATCAGGATGAGCGTTTGACGACGGTGGCTGCTGAACGCATGCTGGTGGAGCAGGCGGACATTAGCCGCAGCAAGCGTAAGAAAGTTATTGATAAGCTGGCGGCGCAGCTGATTTTGCAGAATTATCTGGATCGGAATTTTTAGAAAAGAAATGAAGGAGACACTAGTATGACACATGATCATAACCATGACCACGAGCATGAAGAGCGTGAATTAATCACCTTGGTTGACGAGCAAGGGAACGAAACTTTATTTGAAATTCTTTTGACCATTGACGGCAAGGAAGAGTTTGGCAAGAATTATGTTCTTTTGATTCCGGCCAATGCGGAAGAAGATGAGAATGGTGAAGTAGAGATTCAAGCTTATTCCTTTACCGAAAATGAAGATGGTACAGAAGGCGACCTGCAGCCAATCCCAGAGGACTCAGATGCTGAATGGGATATGATTGAAGAAGTCTTCAACAGCTTTATGGAAGAGTAAGACTGGCCTAGTCTCGTTTCCAAAAATGGACAAGTGCAGGCAAGTGCTAGCTGAATTTGACAGATAAAGGAAGTAGCCAAGGCTTGGCTATTTTCCATCTCGTATCATAAAGATTAGAAAGAGGAGCGAGTTGCAATTCAGATTTGAATTCTGCTTCGCTGCTCTTTTTTGGGTAAGAAAATGAATGAAATTGAAGAATGGCTGAATAGCCGAATTGGTCTAAACTTTCGTTCGGGTCTAGGGCGGATGCAGCGGGCTGTAGCTCTTTTGGGAAATCCTGAGCAGAGTTTTCCAACGATTCATGTAACGGGTACAAATGGCAAAGGCTCTACTATTGCTTTCATGCGTCAGCTGTTTGCGGGGCATGGTCGCAAGACAGGGAGTTTTACCTCGCCTCATATGATTAGTATTCACGATCGGATTTGTATTAACGGTCAACCGATTGCTCCAGCTGATTTTATCCGTCTGGGTCAAGAGGTGCAAAAGATGGAGCAAGAACTGCTCAAAAGTCATGACCAGCTGTCCTATTTTGAAATTCTGACCTTGATTGCCTTTCTCTATTTCAAGGAGCAGGAAGTGGACATAGCCCTGATTGAGGTGGGGATCGGCGGACTCTTAGACACGACTAATGTCATTACGGGAGATATTGCGGCCATCAGCTCCGTAGGCTTGGATCACCAAGAGACTCTGGGAAAGAGCTTGACAGCGATAGCAGAGCAAAAGGCAGGGATTTTCAAGCCAGGGCGGCCAGCGGTCATCGGGCCGCTGCCAGAAGAGTCACGATTGGTTTGTGAGCAGCGAGCTCAGGAGCTGGGAGTAGAACTCTATCAATATGGTCGCGATTTTTCTCTGGCAAATCAGACTTTTTCCAATTCGACTATGACCCTATCCAATCTTGAACTGGGCCTCAAGGGAGGCTATCAGGAGGAAAATGCAGCGCTGGCTTTGCAGGCATTCCTGCTCTTCATGCAGCAGCAGGGCTGGGAAGTAGATTCTGCTAAGATTCGGACGGCCTTGCAGGAGACTCGGTGGGCAGGGCGTTTGGAAGAAGTCAGTCCAGGTATTTATCTTGATGGGGCCCATAATCTTCCTGCACTGGAAAGGTTAGTGGAGTTTATCCAGAGCCAGAAAGATAAAGAGTGCTTGCTTCTTTTTGGTGCTCTCAAGCGTAAGGACTATAGCACTATGCTAGCTTATCTGCGAGAGGTTCTGCCAGATGTTCAGTTGACGGTTACTTCCTTTTCTGATGGAGATTCCCTTGGTCAAGCTGAAGCGGAAGGCTTCTTATACATAGAGGATTATCAGCACCTCATTCAGAATTTTCAGGAGAGGCAAAACGATAATCAGCTACTTTTCATTACGGGATCCCTCTATTTTATTGCAGAAGTTAGAGCTTATTTGACAAGTTTATAAATTGACCGCCAGAGTCTCGCTTTGGTACAATAAAGACAGAAGAAAAAGGAGAATACTATGGCAATTTCTAAAAAGTTAACGATTTCAGGTCTAACTGCTGCGGCTGTTTTGGCCTTGGCAGCCTGCGGTTCTAATCAGAACCAGACGGCACCTTCCTCTCAGTCTCAGTCAGTCGCTTCCGGTAAGCCAGCAGAGTCTTCGTCAGTAGCTAGCACGTCTAGTGCGGTCAATAACAGCTCATCTGCTTCAGCATCCTCTTCCGAGCCAGCAGCCAATGGCGAGCTGGATGGCAGCTACCAGACAAGTCATGAAGGCGATCAGCTGACCTTGCAGATTTCAGGCACCACTGGCCAGCTGACCAAGGTTGAGGCGGATGGTGAGCAGGAAATTGAACAAGTTCAGATTGATGCTACCAACCAGACCATGATCATTGGGGATGACGTCAAACGCTATCGCATTGAGGGCAATCAGTTGACAATCGAGGACCTTTCCCAAGAGCCTTATGATGACGACACACTGGTCTTTACAAAACAATGATGAAAGAGCCCTGTCTTAAATAGGGCTTTTCCTTTTATCAGTTGTAATCTTGTATTGAGATTTTGAGGATATCGGTGTTCAAATGCTGTTCTTGATTTTTCATCAGCTAGAAATACGATTTGCATTGATATAAACGTTGTTTTAAGGCAGTTTTACTGATATACTAGAATATATGCAATGAGATAGGAGAGTGTATGACTTTCAGGAAATTCCGCTTATTAATGTCAAAATACGGTTTCAGCATCATTATTATGCTGCTGGAGCTAGCCTTTGTCTTTGTTGCGTTCTTCTATTTTAATGAGATTGCACCCAACTGGCTGTCAGTGGCGATGATTGTTTTCCTGTATATTGGGACTATTTTAGCGATTGTCAACCGCAATATGCCGCCTGAGAGTAAGGTGACTTGGCTCCTGATTGCTGTGGTGCCAGTCTTTGGCTTCCTGCTCTATCTGATGTTTGGCGAGCGGCGGCTGTCTAAAAAAGAAATGATCCAGCTGGAAAATATGGACTCTATGAAATTTCGAGAGGACAATAGCTATGAACTCCGTGTCCAGCTGAAAAAAGAAAACAAGTCAGCCTACGGTATTATCAAATCACTGCTGAGTATGGACAATAATGCGGATGTCTATGACGGTACAGCTTCTCGCTATTTTCCTATCGGAGAGGAGATGTTTGAGTCCATGCTGGCTGATCTGCGGGCTGCTGAGAAATTCATTTTTCTGGAATTTTATATCATTGATGAAGGTCTGATGTGGGACAGTGTTCTGGAAATCTTGGTCGAAAAAGCTGCGCAGGGAGTTGAAGTCAAACTGCTCTATGATGATATTGGCTGCATGGCTACTTTGCCGGGTGATTATACGCGTAAGTTGCGTAAGATGGGCATCGAGGCTTATAAGTTTAACAAGGTGATTCCGCGAATGACGGTATCCTATAACAACCGTGACCACCGCAAGATTTTGGTCATTGATGGTCAGGTTGGCTATACTGGCGGCATCAATCTGGCTGACGAGTATATCAATCATATCGTTCGTTTTGGTCACTGGAAAGATGGCGGTGTGCGCTTGGAAGGTCGGGCGGTCAAGGCTCTGACGCGGCTCTTTCTCATGAACTGGTACATCAACCTCGGGGAAATCACAGATTTTGACAAGTACCATCTGGAAAATAAAGCTGTCGAAGGTCAAGGGCTATACATTCCCTATGGCAGCGGGCCTAAGCCTATTTATAAGGGTCAGGTTGGCAAAACAGTCTATCAAAATATCATCAGTCAGGCTACGGACTATGTCTACATTACCACGCCTTATCTGATTATTGACTATGACCTGACGGAGGATATCAAGAATGCTGCTATGCGGGGAGTGGATGTCCGCATCGTGACTCCTTTCATTCCGGACAAGAAGCTGATTCAGATTGTTACCCGCGGAGCCTATCCGGATCTGATGGAAGCAGGGGTTAAGATCTTTGAGTACACACCAGGGTTTATCCACAGTAAGAACGTGGTGGCTGATGATGAATTTGCTGTGGTAGGGACGATTAATTTTGACTACCGCAGTCTGGTGCACCATTATGAAAATGCAGTTCTGATGTACCATACGGAGAGTATCCCAGCTATCAAGGAAGATTTTGAAGCCATTTTTGAAGCTTCTGAGGAAATTCTTCCTGAAAATCTTGATAGCAGCTGGTATCGTCGCCTTATCAAAGAAATCATGCAGCTCTTTGCACCTATGCTCTAATGCCGGAGGAGGGTAAGTTCTGCAGAAATATACAGAAAATCTGAGGCGGAAGTCTCAGATTTTTGTTTGTGCTTTTGCTAATCGTGCTGAGATGTGTTCTTGTTATTTTTGCTTTTATATGGGGACGGATTTTTGCTCTGTTTTTACGAATGTAAAAAATAAAGGAATTTTTTAAGATGATAATGGAGAAAATTTCCAGTCAGCCGCTTGCTTATGAAACGAGAGAATATCGCTGTTTTCGGGAATTGGAGGAGCTGGCTAGAAGCTATAATACTCAGAAGAAGGGGCAAGAGAAAGCTGACAGGAGGACAGGAATTTGATATACTAGATGGGACTGATATCAAGGAGAATATTTTATATGCATGATACAACGGAAGAAAAAGTTTTAGAGGTTTCAGAGGAGCAGCTGACTAGGGCTGAAAGGTCTGAGCAAAAAATTACCAAGCCAGAGCCTACGCCCTATTTTTTGACGCTCTTGTGCAGTTTGGCTATCAGCCTGCTGAGTGTGGTCAATCCTTTTTTGACCAATCTAGCAACGAATTTACAAAGTCAGAACCTCTATGCCGGCTGGGCCATGACTCGGGGGCAGGTGCCTTATTCGCAAATATATGGGACTAGTGGTCTGCTTTACTATCTGATGGCTTGGACTAGCAGTCTGGCTTTTGGACAGCTTTTGTGGATGGTCTTTCAGACGCTGGCTCTGTGGCTGGCCGGACTTTTCCTGTACAAGACCTTGGTGCTCTTACAGCCTAAACAGGATTTATCGCGCAGCCTCCTGCTGCTCTTTTACCTGCTAGTCTTTGCCCTTGGATTTGGCGGTCTTTATTCTAGTATTTTTGTTCTGCCCTTTATTTTTTGGAATCTATCTTTTTTGGTGCGCTATCTGCAGGATTCAATCAAGGATGAAAAGTTCATTCTTTATGGGGCTTTCGGAGCCCTTGCTTTTATGATTGATCCGGTTTCCAGCCTAGTCTTCTATTCTTTGACTGCTCTGGTACTTTTGGTCTACAATATCGCAGCCAAGCGTGCGGCTCGAGGCTTCTATCAGCTTTTAGCTGGTCTCTTTGGCTTCTCAGTGATTTTTTATCCTATTGGCTACTTTACTGTTGCCAATCAAACCTTTGGCCAAGCCATTAGTCAGGTGACCTATGCTTGGGATTCTATTAGCTTGATTGGCAGTCATAGTCTTTCTAATTTGATTTATTATGGCTTGCTGACGGTCGGTCTAGGTTTCATTTCTGCTTTGGGTATCAATCTCTTTTCAAGAGAAAAGGGACAAGCAACTAGCTTGCGCGTCTTGCGCTTTATCGGTCTGCTAGGGCTCTTCATTACTGTCTTTGCGGCTTTTATCCTGCCAGATCAGGGCAGTTATCAACTGCTTCCGGCCCTACCTTTTGCCATGATTCTTTTTGCTTTGTGGTTCAATAAAGGCAAGCAGCAGGCACCAGGGCGTCATCGCCGGGATCGCCGTCGTCCTACGATGTGGACTTCCTATCTCTCAGGCCAGTTCTTTCTGCCGCTCGTAGCCATTTTCTATCTGATTGGCTATCCTTTGGTGAATGAGTATATCCTTTCCAGCGGTGTCTCTGCTGAAAGAAGTGAGGCAGCTCAGTACATTAAGGAAAAGACCAAGGACGGGGATACTATCTATGCTTGGGATACCTCGGCTAGTCTGTATCAAAAGAGCGGCCGTCTATCTTCTGTCTCTCTCTTGTCTCCAACTTTGTATGTGGGAACGGCTGAAAATCGTTTGGGTCTTCAGAATGGACTGGAAAACAGTCAGCCCAAGTATATTTTGGTTAACAATGATGTCAAACTGCTGTCGGATGTGAAACAGCTAATTTCCAAAAATTATAAAGAATCTGACCTCAAACTCGACCATTTCAAGCTTTATCAACTTAAGTAGTAAAAAATCAATATGTTGTGTATAAAAAGAAAAAATAACTTTTTTGCCACAACATATTGATTTTTAATTTTAACGTGCTATAATGAGTCTTGTATCGACTTATTTATAAAATACTGTTCTTTGGATGAACTGCTGTCGGAGATTTCTTGGAAATTTCTTCGCAAGCGATAGGTTTAAAGAGACTTGATTTGTCCTAAGGGCAGAGAAAAGGATGTGTTCGTGATGATTTTAAGGGAAGAGAAGTTTGAAACTGCTCCAGCGATTTATGTGGAGAAGCGGGATGGCCGCAGAGTGGCTTTTGATGTATCAAAGATTTATAAGGCTATGGTGCGGGCAGCTCAGGAAGTCGGTCCGTTGAATCCGATGCTGGAAGCCAAGCTGGAAGCTATCACAGACCGCATTGTGGCAGAAATCAGCAGTCGCTTCGCTAAGTATGTCAAAATCTATGAGATTCAGAACATCGTTGAGCATGAGCTTTTGAATGCCAAGGAATATGCCATTGCAGAGAACTACATCACTTACCGCACCCAACGGGATTTTGAGCGTTCAAAAGCGACTGATATCAACTTTACCATTGACAAGCTCCTCAACAAAGATCGCACGGTGGTCAATGAGAATGCCAATAAGGACAGCGATGTTTTCAATACCCAGCGGGATTTGACAGCTGGGATTGTTGGCAAATCCATCGGCCTTAAGATGCTGCCGCCTCATGTGGCCAATGCCCACCAGAAGGGGGACATCCACTACCATGATTTGGACTACAGCCCTTATACACCTATGACAAACTGCTGTCTGATTGACTTTGACGGCATGTTGAAAAACGGCTTCAAGATTGGCAATGCAGAAGTAGAGAGTCCCAAGTCTATTCAGACTGCGACAGCGCAAATCTCGCAGATTATTGCCAATGTGGCTTCCAGCCAGTACGGCGGCTGTTCGGCCGATCGGATTGATGAAGTCTTGGCGCCGTATGCTGAGCTTAATTACCAAAAGCACCTCAAGGATGCAGAGCAATGGGTTTTGCCGGATAAGCAGGAAGAGTACGCCTGGGCGAAGACCAAGAAGGACATCTACGATGCCATGCAGTCGCTAGAGTATGAGATCAATACCCTCTTTACCTCTAATGGTCAGACTCCTTTTACTTCGCTGGGCTTTGGTCTGGGCACCAATCGTTTTGAGCGGGAAATTCAGAAGGCCATTCTCAATATCCGTATCAAGGGATTGGGAAGCGAGCACCGCACAGCAATTTTTCCTAAGCTAATTTTCACCCTTAAGCGTGGGCTCAATCTCGAGCCGGGAACGCCTAACTATGACATCAAAGAACTGGCTCTGGAGTGTGCCACTAAGCGCATGTATCCAGATGTCCTCTCCTATGACAAGATTATCGACTTGACTGGTTCTTTCAAGGTGCCGATGGGCTGCCGTTCTTTCCTGCAAGGCTGGAAGGATGAAAATGGTCAGGAAGTCAATTCCGGCCGTATGAATCTTGGTGTCGTTACTGTCAATCTGCCACGGATTGCGCTTGAATCCGAGGGGAATTTGGATAAATTCTGGGAACTCTTTAACGAGCGGATGAATATCGCTGAAGATGCTTTGGTCTACCGAGTGGAGCGGACCAAGGAAGCCAGTCCAGCCAATGCACCGATTCTTTATCAGTATGGGGCTTTTGGCCAACGCTTGGGCAAGTATGATCAGGTAGACCAGCTCTTTATTCACCGTCGTGCAACGGTTTCCCTAGGCTATATCGGCCTGTATGAAGTGGCAGCAGTCTTTTACGGCGGTAATTGGGAGACTAATCCAGAAGCCAAGGACTTTACGGTTGCTATTGTCAAAGATATGAAGCGTCGGGTGGAAGAGTGGTCAGATCAGTATGACTATCATTTCTCTGTTTACTCAACGCCATCTGAAAGTCTGACCGATCGCTTCTGCCGTTTGGATACAGAGAAGTTTGGCATCGTTCCAGACATTACTGACAAGGAGTACTATACTAACTCCTTCCACTACGATGTGCGCAAGAATCCAACACCTTTTGAAAAGCTGGACTTTGAGAAGATTTATCCTGAAGTGGGAGCCTCAGGTGGCTTTATCCATTACTGTGAATATCCTGTGTTGCAGCAAAATCCCAAGGCACTGGAAGCTGTTTGGGACTATGCCTATGACCGGGTTGGCTATCTGGGAACCAATACACCGATTGACCGTTGTTACAAGTGTAACTTTGAGGGAGATTTTACGCCGACCGAGCGGGGCTTCACCTGTCCAAACTGTGGCAACAGCGATCCCAAGACGGTTGATGTGGTCAAGCGGACCTGCGGTTACTTAGGAAATCCGCAAGCCCGTCCAATGGTCAATGGCCGACACAAGGAAATATCAGCTCGGGTCAAGCACATGAATGGCTCGACTATTAAGTACGAAGGAAATTAAGATGGGAAAGTATCAATTGGATGACAAAGGAAAGGCTCAGGTGCAGCGTTTCCATGAAAAACATTCGCAGGGCGGCAGCAGCAAAAAAGAACGATTAGCCAAACTGCGTCAGCAATTTTTAGAAAAGAACAAGAAACAATAGAAGTCAGAGTGGGGCGCAAGGTGGCCTCACTCTCTTCGTATCAGGAGGTACTATGGAGCTGAGACGACCGGAACTAGGAGACAAGGAAAAGATTTTAGAGATGCTGGCTGACTTTGAAGCAGCTGGTAGCCGACAGGACGGCTTCTTTGGCGGAGCAGATTTTGTCTATGAGGACTGGCTGGAGACGATTCAGCTAGCTGAGGCAGGTCTAAGCTTGCCAGAAGGTTTTGTGCCTTACATCCAACTAATCTCTTTTGCTGCGGATGGTCAGGCTGTGGGCTTTCTCAATCTGCGCTTGCGGCTCAATGACTTTTTGCTCCAAGAAGGCGGGCATATCGGCTATAGTATCCGTCCTTCTGCGCGTGGGAAAGGATTGGCAAAGGAGCAGCTGCGACAAGGTTTGCAAGTAGCCAAAAGTAAAAATATAAAACGAGTCCTAGTAACTTGCGATAGTGACAATGCTGCCAGTCGAGCAGTGATTCTGGCTAATGGCGGAGCTTTAGAGGATATTCGAGGCGGGAAAGAGCGCTACTGGATCGATGTCAATTAAGGAGGGAATATGGAGCTAAGACGACCAACTTTGGAAGATAAAGATGCGATTTTAGAGATGATTGCGGAGTTCGATGAAGCAAAATCCTATATGCATGGTGGCATGGGCTCCACTTGGAAGCGAGCAAAGGATTATGAGGATTGGTTGAAAATTATAGAACAGAAGGAAGATGTGGCAAACTTGCCAGCAGGTTGGGTTGCTGCCATCCAATTTTTGTCCTTTGATGAGACCGGCTTGCCTCTGGGCTTTTTAGCCCTGCGCTTGTCCTTGAATGACAAATTATTTGTAGAGGGTGGGCATATTGGTTATTCTATTCGGCCCAGTCAACGCAGAAAGGGCTTGGCCAAGTTGCAGTTAGAGCTAGGACTGGCAGAGGCTCGAAAGCAAGGACTAGGACGAGTGCTGATTACCTGCGATGAAGATAACGAAGCCAGCCGCCGCACCATTCTCTCCGCTGGTGGAGTTTACGAAAACACAATCGACAGAAGTCAGCGCTACTGGATTGATTTGGAGGATGAAGATGAACAATCCTAAACCTCAAGAATGGAAAAGTGAGGAGCTGAGCAAGGGGCGAATCATTGACTATAAGGCCTTTAACTTTGTGGATGGCGAAGGTGTCCGCAACTCCCTCTATGTCAGTGGCTGTATGTTTCACTGTGAGGGCTGCTATAATGCAGCAACCTGGTCTTTCAACGCTGGCATTCCCTATACCCAAGAGCTGGAGGAGCAGATTATGAAAGACTTGGCGGAGCCTTATGTGCAGGGGCTGACCCTCCTAGGCGGCGAGCCTTTTCTCAATACAGGCATTCTCCTGCCTTTGGTCAAGCGGATTCGGAGAGAGCTTCCGGACAAGGATATCTGGTCCTGGACGGGCTACACTTGGGAAGAGATGATGCTGGAAACAGAGGATAAGCTGGAGCTGCTGAGTCTGATTGATATTCTGGTGGACGGCCGTTTTGACCTTACCAAGAAGAATCTCATGCTACAGTTCCGTGGTTCTTCTAATCAGCGCATCATTGATGTGCAGAAATCCCTTCAGTCAGGCCAGGTAGTCATCTGGGACAAGCTGAATGATGGCCTCCAGGCCTATGAGCAAGTTGACAGGGATAAAATGATTTAAAAAAGAGGTTCTGCCTCTTTTTCTATTTTCAAAAAGGTATAAAATATAAAGTTAGCGAGAACACAGAAGGAATTTACCGAAAATTAATACAGACTGTCCTTTTTTGTCAACAAATTTTGAAAAAAACTTAAATATTTTAAAATATTTGGGTTAATAAAAGTATATTTGTGGTATAATAAAATGTATTTATATTCAGGGAGTAAAAAGGGAGAATTATGAATCACCATAGGAAAATTATGCCTACTTCAAAAAAAGGACGGAAGCTCAGGCTCTTTAATGCCGCCTTGCTTGTATTAGCGGCCATCATTGCAGGCTTATTAATTTTTTCAATATTTAAAAATAATGTTCTAGCATTTCATCACCTAAACCTTATTATAACAGTTGTTCTAGGGGTCGTAGTTCTTCTATCCTCCTTTTTTGTATGGAAAAATATATTTCAAGTTTTCACTCTGATATTACTTTTTTTAATTTTGATTGTAACTTCAGGTGGAATGTATGGTTTAAAAACTCTCATCGACTTGTCGGACGGGGTCAATTCATCATCCAATTACTCTGAAATTGAAATGGGAGTCTATGTCAAATCTGATAGTGAGATTACGGATATCAGCCAGATTCGAAATGTAATGGCTCCAACTGGGAATGGAGATGGAGAAAATATTAATTCTTTAATAGAGCATCTTAAAAAGACCAAGAGTCTAGAAATCTCAGTAACAAGTACCTCATCCTATATTGCTGCTTACAAAGGGCTAGTTAATCATGAGTCAGAAGCAATTGTTTTAAATAATTCTTTTGAAGACATGCTGGCTTCCCATGATGCTGACTATGCTTCAAAGATAAAGAAAATCTATACTTATAAAATCACCCGTCAAGTAGAGACCGGCAAGCGCAGCGATGCTGCTGATGCGGATGTCTTCAATATCTATGTCAGTGGTATTGACACTTATGGGTCTATCTCATCTGTCTCTCGTTCCGATGTCAATATCATCATGACGGTCAATCGCAAGACCAAGAAAGTCCTCTTGACTACAACTCCTCGTGATTCTTATGTGGCGATTGCAGACGGAGGAGCTGGGCAGATGGACAAGCTGACCCATGCAGGGATTTACGGAGTAGATGCTTCTGTCCACACGCTGGAAAATCTTTACGGCATTCGCATTGACTACTACGTTCGTCTGAACTTTACTTCCTTCCTCAAGCTGGTAGACCTGCTGGGAGGGATTGATGTTGAAAATGACCAAGAATTTACCAGCCGACATGGCAATCATCATTTTCCAGTAGGGAAAGTCCATATGAACTCAGACCAGGCATTAGGTTTTGTTCGCGAGCGTTACTCTCTTCAGGGTGGCGACAATGACCGCGGGAAAAATCAAGAAAAAGTTATCGAAGCAGTCATTAAAAAGCTGACTTCAACTAGTGCTTTGAAGAACTACAACGAGATTATTTCCGGTTTGCAGGACTCTATCCAGACCAATATGGAGCTGCCTGTTCTTATGAATCTGGTCAATACCCAGCTGGAGTCAGGTGGAAGCTATCAAGTTCAGTCACAAGCCATCAGCGGAAATGGCCGCATGGATCTACCATCCTATGCTATGCCAGATTCCAATCTCTACATGATGGAAATCCAACCGGAAAGCCTTGATAATGCTAAGGCAGTGATTCAGCAGGTAATGGAAGGGAAAACGCCATGATTGACATCCATTCTCATATTATCTTTGATGTGGACGATGGTCCTAAGACTCTTGAGGAAAGTAAAGAGCTACTTGAGGAAAGTTATCGTCAGGGAGTTCGGACGATTTTTTCGACTTCCCACCGTCGAAAGGGTATGTTTGAGACATCTGAGGAAAAGATTCAAGAGCATTTCCAAAAGGTTAAAGAACTAGCACCACTTATTGCGCCAGATCTTAATATTCTTTATGGTGCAGAAATTTATTACACTAGTGATGTTTTAGAAAAATTAGAGCAGGGGTTACTTCCTACATTAGGAGAAACCCAATATGTGTTAATCGAGTTTAGTATGGCGACTCCGTATAAGGAGATTCATACAGGTTTGGGAAATATTCTTCGCTTAGGCTTGACACCAGTTGTTGCCCACATTGAACGCTATCATTGTCTGGAACGTGATGAAAGGAAAGTTCAAGAGTTGATTGATATGGGTTGTTATACTCAGATTAACAGCTCTAGTGTTTTAAAACCAAAACTATTTGGCGATTCCTACAAATTTATGAAGAAGCGTGCTCACTTCTTTTTGGAGAGAGATTTAGTCCACTTTGTTGCGAGCGATATGCATAATATAAGTAAACGACCAACTTATATGAAAGAAGCCTTTGACTTAGTTGAAAAAAAATATGGTTCACAACGGGCGACAGCCTTGTTTGGAGCTAATCAGCAGAAACTATTGAACAATGAATTAATTTAGGAGGATTCATGGAAAAGAAAGAAAATCAAATGATGGAAATAGACGTTCTCTCAATGCTTAGAACCTTATGGTTAAAGAAGTTCACCATTGTATTAGGAGCGGTGGTGTTCGCTTTGTTGGCTTTAGGCTATAGCGCTTTTATTGCGCCTAAAGTTTATCAAACTACGACCCGAATCTATGTGGTTAGCCGACAAAACACGACTGAATCGGCTTTGACTAATCAAGATTTGCAGGCTGGTTCTTATTTAGTAAAAGACTTCAAGGAAATTATTTTATCGCAAGCTGTGCTATCTCAGGCAATTAGTGATTTACAATTGAAGATTTCCCCAGCAGAGCTTGCTAAGAATATATCTGTCTCAGTGCCTGTGGATACTCGTATAGTCTCTATTACAGTTAAAAATAAAAGTCCAGAGGAAGCTGCGCGTATTGCAAATTCCTTGCGTAATGTTGCAGCAGAAAAAATTATTGAAGTAACAAAGGTTCCAGATGTAACAACACTAGAGGAAGCTGAAATTCCTAAAGAGCCTTCTTCTCCTAATATTCGCCGAAACATTCTTTTGGGATTTTTAGTTGGAGGACTAGTTTTTGCTCTTGTTATTATCACTGTAGAGTTAGTAGACGATCGAGTGAAGAAACCAGAAGATATTGAGGATATTTTAGGTCTAACTCTTCTAGGGGTTGTACCTGATATGAAGAAAATGTGAGGGAGAGAAAATGGCAGTTTTAGAATTAGTAAGAAAGAGAAGAGACTTAGTAAAGTTAACAGAAGAATACTATAATGCGCTCAGTACTAATGTTCAATTGAGTGGTGCGAACATTAAGGTAGTTGAAGTAACTTCTGTCATGCCGAATGAAGGGAAGTCGACGACATCTACCAATCTAGCGATTGCATTTGCTCGGTCTGGGTATAAGACTTTGTTAATTGATTCGGATATCCGTAACTCTGTGATGTCAGGCGTTTTTAAGAGTCATGGTAAGGTTTTAGGATTGACAGATTTTTTATCAGGGCAGTCAGATGTTAAGGCTATCTTGAATACTACAGATATTGCCAATTTGCATATTATTTTAGCTGGACAGCCTTCCCCTAATCCGACTGGATTGCTGCAAAGTAAGAATTTTGAAATTTTATTAGAAGCTCTCCGTACTCGCTATGATTACATTATCATCGATACATCACCAATTGGGTTAGTTATTGATGCTGCTATTATTGCTCAGAAATGTGATGCAAGTTTGTTAGTGACAGAAGCTGGGGCTGTCAAGCGTAAAGCAGTAGCTAAGGCGAAAGAACAGTTGGCACAGACAGGAACACCGTTTCTAGGTGTTGTACTAAATAAATTTAATGTTCAACTAGAGCGTTATGGCTCCTATGGTTCTTATGGAGGTTATGGGGACTACGGAAATTATGGGAAATAGAAATTCATAAATGTTTAGGATGGTTAGGAGCTTCTTATGTTTAAAGATAGGAAAGAATTTCAAAAAGCAGAACTTGGCTTTATTCAGCTTTTTGTCGTACTCTTTACTGGCTTTTTAGTAAGTCCTTTAAAAGAAACGGAGATTAATCAGTCTAGTATTTTAGTGTTGTCATTACTGCATATCATTGCTTTTTATGCGAGTGATTTCTACTATGAAATATTAAAACGAGGCTATTTAGAAGAATTTATTTTCACTATAAGATACAGCATCTTTTATAGCTTAGCAATTAGTTTTGTTTCTTTTATGATGGAAGATCGATTTTCGATATCTAGAAGAGGACTTGTCTACTTTGTTATTATAAATGCCACGTTAGTTTATTTTGTTAACTTGGCTTTTAAACGTTATCATAAGTCAGTCTATCCCAATTTAAAAAATAGTAAAAGAATTTTTCTAATTACT
The DNA here is from genome assembly GCF_000212815.1 of Streptococcus sanguinis SK49. Classification (GTDB taxonomy): domain Bacteria; phylum Bacillota; class Bacilli; order Lactobacillales; family Streptococcaceae; genus Streptococcus; species Streptococcus sanguinis_C. Next base: position 241,157 of record NZ_GL890985.1, read on the forward strand.
GCAGGAAATGCTTTGGAAAAAGTTTTTGATCGTTTACAGAGTTCGTCAGATATAGGGGGAAAAATTGTAGCAGTGTCTTTACTAGATGACGCTCCTTTTAGTAGCCCTAATACAAAAAATGTTCCCAAAGAGCAAATTATCTCTTTTGCGACACGTGAAGTAGTAGATGAAGTATTTATTAATCTTCCGAATGAAAGCTACAATATTGGTGAATTCGTTTCACAATTTGAAGCGATGGGAATTGATGTTTCTGTAAATATCAATGGATTAAGTTTTATTTCTATGGGAGAGAAACGGGTTCGAGAAGTTGCGGGTTTGAGTGTAGTCACTTTTTCAACAAACTTTTATAAGTATGGCCATGTGTTAGCGAAACGTATGTTGGATATTATTGGTTCTCTGGTCGGTCTCTTCTTCTGTGGCTTAGTTGCGCTTGTTTTAGTTCCACTTATCAAGAAAGATGGAGGGCCTGCTATCTTTGTGCAGGAGAGAATTGGAAAGAATGGACGACGCTTCAAGTTCTATAAGTTCCGGTCAATGTATACTGATGCGGAGGAACGGAAAAAAGATTTAATGTCGCAAAATACCATGGTCGGCGGAATGTTTAAAGTCAATGATGATCCACGGGTGACCCCTATAGGACGCTTTATTCGTAGAACCAGTTTGGACGAACTACCGCAGTTTTACAACGTTTTGATTGGTGATATGAGTCTGGTTGGGACACGACCGCCAACTGTGGATGAGTACGAGCAATATACACCAGAGCAAAAACGGCGTCTTAGTTTTAAGCCAGGAATCACAGGTCTTTGGCAGGTTAGCGGCCGTAGTCAAATTACAGACTTTAATGAAGTGGTACGCTTGGATGTTGCTTATATAGATGAATGGACGATTTGGTCAGACATCAAAATTTTGCTAAAGACATTTAGAGTCGTATTGGCTAGAGATGGAGCAAAGTAGGAGGAATTGTTTTTCGTAGTTAGGAGGAGTATGAAAAAGTCAGTTTATATCGTGGGATCTAAAGGTATCCCAGCTAAATATGGTGGATTTGAGACCTTTGTTGAGAAGTTAACTTCCTGCCAGGGAAATTCTAATATCCAGTACTATGTGGCTTGTATGAAGGAGAATTCAGCCAAGTCTGGGATTTCAGAAGATATTTTCGAGCACAACGGGGCTATTTGCTATAATATTGACGTGCCTAAGATTGGCCCAGCTCGAGCAATTGCCTACGATATTGCTGCACTAAATAAGGCTATTGAACTAGCTAAGCAGAATCAAGATTCTGAGCCGATTTTCTACATTTTAGCTTGTAGAATTGGACCTTTTATCGGGAGTATCAAAAAGAAAATCAAAGCACTAGGGGGCAAGATACTTGTCAATCCCGATGGCCATGAATGGCTGCGAGCTAAATGGAGCATGCCAGTGCGCAAGTATTGGAAAATTTCCGAGGCGCTGATGGTTAAGCATGCAGATCTCTTGGTTTGTGATAGTGAGAATATCGAATCTTACATAAAAGCAGATTATGCGAGATATGCTCCAAAGACGACGTACATTGCCTATGGGACGGATATAAGCAAGTCTGGGCTGTCTGCTAACGATGACAAAGTTCAGTCATGGTACCGGAAAAACGGAATTACTGAGAATGAGTATTACTTAGTTGTTGGGCGCTTTGTGCCAGAAAATAACTACCAAGCCATGATAAAGGGGGTTATGGCATCTCATTCTAAAAAAGACTTTGTTCTGATTACCAATGTTGAAGAAAACAAGTTTTACAATCAGTTGCTCAAAGACACGGGGTTTGATAAAGATCCTAGAGTTAAGTTTGTTGGGACAGTTTATGACCAGGAATTGCTCAAGTACATTCGGGAGAATGCATTTGCCTATCTTCATGGCCACGAAGTTGGTGGGACAAATCCGTCTCTATTGGAGGCCTTGGCATCTACTAAATTAAATCTCTTATTGGATGTTGGTTTTAATCGTGAAGTAGGTCAGGATAGTGCTATCTACTGGAAAAAAGATGAACTAGCAGATGTGATTGAAAAAGTAGAGGAACTGTCACCGGAAGTAATCGCAGATTTGGATAGAAAATCAAATCAGCGCATTGCGGATGCATTTACCTGGGAGAAGATAGTAACAGATTACGAAAGCTTATTTGAAGGATAGGAAATGAAACGGATTTTATACTTACATGCTGGGGCAGAAATGTATGGGGCAGACAAGGTATTGTTGGAGCTCATTAAGGAACTGGATAAAGATGAATTTGATCCTCATGTAATCCTGCCAAATGATGGTCCGCTAGTAGAGTCTTTGCGACAGGTTGGGGCTCAGGTCAGTGTGTTGGATTATCCGATTTTACGAAGGAAGTATTTTAATCCCAAAGGCATTGCCGACTATATCCGCTCTTATCATTTCTATGCTAAACAAATTGCTAGTTATGCTAAAGAACACAACATTGACTTGGTACACAATAATACAGCGGCTGTTTTGGAGGGCATCTATTTGAAACGCAAGCTCAAGCTGCCTTTGATTTGGCATGTTCATGAGATTATCGTCAAACCCAAAGCTATTTCTGACTTTATCAATATGCTCATGGGACGATATGCAGACAAGATTGTGACGGTGTCCCAAGCGGTCGCTAATCATATCAAGCAGTCTCCCTTTATCAAAGATAGCCAAGTGGAAGTGATTTATAACGGTGTCGATAATGCTGTCTATTATCCAATGGATGCGTCTTCTATTCGTGAAAAATTTGATATTGCGCAAGATGCACTTGTGATTGGCATGATTGGTCGGGTCAATGCTATCAAAGGACAAAATGATTTCATAGAAGCAGTCGAGCCACTTTTGGAAAAGAATGAGCAAGCGGTGGCTTTCCTAGCTGGAGGTGTTTTTCCTGGTGAAGAATGGCGCTTAGAAGAACTAGATAAGAGAATAGCTTCTTCATCTGTTGTGTCACAAATTCATCGTATTGATTACTACGATAAGACTTCTGAACTTTATAATATGTTTGATATCTTTGTCTTACCAAGTATAAAACCTGATTCCCTACCTACAGTAGTCCTAGAAGCCATGGCTTGTTCAAAACCAGTTGTTGGTTATAACAATGGGGGAATAGCTGAAATGGTAGTAGATGACAAAAGTGGTTGCTTAGTCAAACCAAATCGTCCTCAAGAACTTTCTAATGCCATTTCTCTCTTACTAGATAGTTCTGAAAAAAGAGAAAAATTTGGGCGAGTAGGATATCAGAGACAAAAAGAGCTGTTTTCTTTGGAGAGTTACATCAAGAACTTTTCGGAGTTGTATAAAACAGATAGAAAAGATTAGTTATGAATAAAATAGATTTTGTTGTTACTTGGGTTGATGGGAATAATCCTGTGTGGCAAGAAAAAAAATCAATCTATGATGGCTCGGTTAATACTTCTAAACAGAGTATGAATTCAGTCAAGGCTTACCGAGAATGGGGGACCTTTAAATATTGGTTTAGAGGAGTTGAAAAATTTGCTCCTTGGGTCAATAAGGTCTACCTCGTGACCGACCAGCAAAAGCCAAGCTGGTTAGATATAAATAGTGAAAAATTGGTGTTGGTAGATCATACAGAGATTATCTGTAATGACTACCTGCCAGTTTTTTCTGCCAATCCTATCGAAAGTAACATCCATCGAATCCCTGGTCTCTCAGAGCATTTTGTTTTTTTTAATGACGATATGTATTTGACAGCTCCAGTCGAGCCGACAGATTTTTTCTCAGAGGATGGTTTACCCAAATATAATACGGCTCTTTCACCGATTATTCCTGAGCGATATGGAACGGGGAATTTTCAGATAAATGACATGGAGATTGTCACTAGCTATTTCAGTCGAAATGAAATTTTGAAGAATGGCCAATTCTTTGATCCAAAGCAGGGATTAAAAAGTATCGTTAAGTCGCTACTATATAGAAACAGTCGGTTTATCTGTGGTTTCTGGGAGAGTCATCTGCCCTATCCTCTACTAAGATCAACGATGAACTTGGTATGGGAAAAGGAAAAAGCTGTCTTGGAAAGAACCTCGGCTAGTCGCTTTAGAAATCCTTCTGATACCAATGTTTGGCTCTTTAAGTATTGGCAGATTGCCAGTGGTCAATACGCTGTCGGAAATCCTAAGTTGGGGGGACTCTTTTCTTTGGATAATGCCGGACCAGATTTTTGGAAGATACTAAATTCTGGCAAATACCAAATTATGTGTATCAATGATGGATTTAACATTCAAGACGAGGAGCAGGTGATGACAGACTTTATCAAGGCTATGGATCAACTGCTTCCAGATAGAAGCTCATTTGAGATTTAAACTGTAAAACTAAGTAAGAGAAAGAAAAGAAAATATGATCTCGGTAATTGTGCCTGTTTATAATGTGGAGGACTACCTTCATTATGCCATGGAGAGTTTGGAACATCAGACTTACAAGGATATGGAAGTCCTCTTGATTGATGATGGCTCGAGTGATGGATCAGGACAGTTATGTGACCAGTATGCCCAGCAGTATGATTGGGTGACTAGCTACCACAAGGTGAATGGTGGATTGTCTGATGCTCGTAACTATGGGGTCTTGAAAGCCAAGGGTAACTGGATTACCTTCCTTGATCCGGACGACTATTTGGAACCTTGCGCCTTAGAACTGCTAGCAGAGCTACAAAATCGTACCCAAGCAGATATGGTTAGTTGTAAAGTAGAGCCGACAGCTCACTATCATCGTTCTCAAAATTTTCACTTTGAAAAGCTTGATCTAGACCAAGTTAAGGTCTACAACAAGGCAAAGGCTCTAACTGAGATGCTTTACGGGGACCTTGTAACGGTCTCTGCTTGTGGTAAACTCTATCGGAAAGAGCTTCTTGAGAAAGCTCCCTTCCCCAAGGGGCGCATCTACGAAGACCTCTATGTTATCAGCGAGCATCTCAATCAAGCCCAATCCGTGGCCTTGTACCATCTTCCGATTTACCATTATTACCATAGACCTGGTAGCATTACTGCCTCGGCTTTCACACCCAAACAATATGAGTTTTACGAAGCAATTAATCATTTAAAAGAGGTTGTGAATACAGCCTATCCTGAGAGTTCTGAACTCCAAGAAGCCATCATTTCACGCTTCTTTACGGGAAGTCTTCTTATCTTTACGATGATTCAGGATGGAAATCCATCAGAGTTCAAGCGTCTTCAGGAACAGACAAGACCTTATTTGTCTCTTGTCTTGAAGAATGCTAGAGTTAGTAAGAAACGTAAGATTTTGTATGTTTTAATTACTAAGTATCCACGACTCTATTTTCACTTTAAAAGGTGGAAAAAAAGAATGCAATGAAAAATTGAAAGAAGTATTAGAGATTAGAAAAGGAAAAAGAAAATGTTAAGGATTGAACGTGATAAATTGCTTGTAACAGCAGTTTTAATAGTGTTAATTTCTATAGATATGATAAACACTTCTATGTTAGCACCGATTTTGCCTAATATTCCTAATGTGCTTCCTTTTTTGGCGATTTTGTTACTAGCTGTACGTTTTTCTTATATTCGCCACTATTCTTTAAGTTATTTAATTTTTGCGCCACTTCTTATTTTTGTAGGATTTATGGTTTATTATAAAGCTGGAAATCTTAATGCTTTAATGTATACGATGCTGATTGTCTTTCTTTATGATGCTGATATGGAAAGTGTGCTCAAAACGTATACTATAACAGCCTTGTTTTTTGTCGTATTAATTACTGTACTATCCTCAATAGGAGTCATTCCAAACTTGCAGTTCGTTCAGTCTAGATCTGCCGGAGTTGTTGTTCGCAATTCCTTTGGATTTATTTATCCAACGGACTTTGCTTCCCATTGTTTCTATCTTTATACTGCTTTTTCTTACATCTTTAGAAAAAGATTTATTATTTTACGAACTTTTTTAGGATTGGGACTATCCTATTTTATCATTCGTTATTGCGACGCTCGTCTGAACGCGGCATCTATAGCTATAATGTCTCTCATTTTCCTTTATTTTTATATCCGAAAGAATAAGCCATTACGACTTTTTGCAGTACTCCCTTTGTCAGCGGGTATAGCATCGTCAGTCATGATCTATCTGTCCAATAAGTTTACTTGGTCCCAGCCTATATATGTTGCATTAAATAACTTTTTTAGCATGAGATTGCATTTAGGCCATGAAGCATTTAAAAAATATGACATTCAATGGTTTGGTACTCGTGGAATATCATTTGTTGGTTATGGAGGACGTACAGAATCCGTATTGAGCTATGACTATGTAGACTCTTCCTATGTTCAGATGTTGTTTACCTATGGGATGATTCCAGTAATTCTATTGGTTTGTCTATATATGATGCGGTCGTGGACCCTTTATCGTGAAAAAGATCATCTATTACTTGCTGTTTTGTCTTTGATTGCGGTCAACTGTATGTTTGAAGCCTTCTGGGTTCGTCCGTCTTATAATATTTTTATGTTTATTACATTTGCAGCATTGCCAGTGGGAGAACTGTTATCAAAGAAATCTAAAACGAGGAACTCTGTGTGAGAGTATTAAAAAATTATTTATACAATCTATCTTATCAGTTGCTAGTAATTGTTTTACCAGTCATTACTACGCCTTATATCACTCGAGTTTTTTCATCTAGCGCCTTAGGTTCCTACGGATACTACAACTCAATAGTGACCTATTTTATACTTTTAGCAACACTTGGCGTGGCTAATTATGGAACCAAGGAGATCTCAGGACATCGCAAAGAGGTTCAGAAGACCTTCTGGGGAATCTATAGTTTGCAGGTTTTGGCGACTTGTTTGGCGCTTGTTCTTTATATTGCTGTGTGCCTAATCATTCCATCCATGAATAATCTGATAGCCTATATTTTGGGATTCAGTTTACTTTCTAGAGGTCTAGATATTTCCTGGCTTTTTCAAGGGATGGAAGACTTTAAAAAAATCACGGTTCGGAATACAGCTGTTAAACTCCTAGGAGTTGCTTCTATTTTTATCTTTGTAAAAAAACCTTCTGATTTATATCTGTATATTGTACTGCTGGTTGGCTATGACTTGCTGGGACAATTGAGCATGTGGCTTCCAGCTAGAGAACATATAGGCAGACCTCATCTAGACATAGTTTATGCTAAGCAGCATATTAAACCGGTTATTTTATTGTTTTTACCCCAGATTGCTATTTCACTTTATATCACTTTAGATAGGACCATGTTAGGTGCCTTGTCTTCGACAACAGATGTAGGGATTTATGATCAGGCTCTCAAGTTTTTAAATATTTTGTTGACGATTGTGACTTCCCTAGGGAGTGTCATGTTACCGAGAGTATCCAATCTTCTGTCATCAGGTAATCAAAAAGCAGTTAATAAGTTGCATGAAATGTCCTTCTTGGTCTATAATTTAGTAATATTTCCGATGGTTGCTGGTATTTTGATTGTTAACAAAGATTTTGTCAATTTTTTCTTGGGCAAAGACTTCCAAGATGCACGCTATGCAATTGCTATTATGGTCTTTAGAATGTTCTTTATTGGCTGGACTAATATCATGGGGATTCAGATTCTGATTCCTCATAATAAGAATCGTGAGTTCATGTTATCTACGACCATTCCGGCTTTCTTTAGTGTAGGATTGAATATCTTATTGATTCCATCTCTAGGTTATATCGGTGCATCTATCGTTTCGTTAGCCACTGAAGGTTTGGTCTGGTTGATTCAGCTTTATTTCACTCGATCTTATTTGAAAGAGATAAAGATTCTTCCATCTATGTTGAAAATACTGGCTGCTTCCCTAGTCATGTACGGAATTTTGTATGTCATCCAGCCTTTGATTCACTTTCCTTCCGTTGTCAATGTATTGATTAGTGCGTTATTGGGATTATTAATCTATGCTGGATTAGTGTTAGCGTTGCGTGTCTTGAATGTTCAAGAATTGAAAAGTGTATTTAAGAAATAAGGATATGTTATGTATGATTATTTAATTGTTGGTGCGGGACTTTCAGGAGCTATTTTTGCTCATGAAGCTACGAAGCGCGGCAAAACTGTTAAGGTGATTGATAAAAGAGACCATATTGGCGGGAATATCTACTGTGAAAATGTTGAGGGAATTAATGTCCATAAATATGGAGCCCATATTTTTCATACATCTAACAAGGAAGTTTGGGATTATGTGAATCAATTTGCTGAATTTAACAACTATATCAATTCACCTCTAGCCAATTATCAAGGTCAGCTTTATAATCTTCCTTTCAATATGAATACCTTTTATGGCTTGTGGGGGACTAAAACGCCACAAGAAGTCAAGGATAAGATTGCAGAGCAGACAACCCATATGCAAGATGTTGAACCCAAAAATTTGGAAGAACAAGCTATTAAGCTGATTGGAACGGATGTATATGAGAAGCTAATCAAAGGCTACACAGAAAAGCAGTGGGGGCGTTCAGCGACAGATTTACCACCTTTTATCATCAAGCGTCTACCTGTACGTCTGACTTATGACAACAATTATTTTAATGACCGTTATCAAGGGATTCCAATTGGCGGGTATAATGTAATAGTTGAAAAATTATTAGAGGGTATTGAACTGGAGCTTGGTACGGATTTCTTTGAAGATCGTGAGAGATGGGAAGCGTCAGCTCAAAAGATTGTCTTTACTGGAATGATTGATCAGTATTTTGATTACAAATTTGGTGAGTTAGAGTATCGTAGTTTGTGTTTTGAACATGAAGTTTTAGACGAAGCGAACTATCAAGGAAACGCTGTCATCAACTATACTGAACGTACTATTCCTTATACACGTATCATTGAGCACAAGCATTTTGAGTTTGGGACTCAGGAGAAGACGGTCATCACTCGGGAATATCCAGCGGATTGGAAAAGGGGAGACGAGCCTTATTACCCAATAAATGATCAGAAAAATAACGAAGTCTATGCGCAATATTTGGCAGAATCTAAGAAGAACGATAGAGTTATCTTTTGTGGGCGCTTGGCAGATTATAAATACTACGATATGCACGTAACCATAGAGCGTGCACTGGATGTTGTTAAAGAGGAATTGGGAAATTTTTAGGAATAATGGGAGATAAAGAGGACAAATGGTCAAGTATTATCTAAAAGATTCATTTCTGCATAATGAGCATAAAAAAAATGCGGGAAATAAGGCGCGAGACGATGCGGAAGCAATCCTAATATCAGCAGGGTATAGGGGGCTAGCTCTTCGAGTAGAAAATTGGTACGAAATGAATTTTTTAAAGGCTCAGGAGCACAAATATCGTGCGATGAAAGCTGCTTTCGATCAGTTAGGTGATGGGGATGAATTACTAATTCAGTTTCCCATTATCCATCATACGTTTTTCATTTCTTCATTGATAAAGCGAGCACAAAAAAGGGGTGTAAAACTATATCTATTAATCCATGATGTGGAGACTTTGAGAAATTCGGCAGCATCTACAGTTAAGTTCCGTCATAAGTTAAGGAATTATTTTCAAGAAAAAAAGACCTTTCGACTTGTAAATGGTATAATAGTTCATAATGATACTATGAAGAAAGTTTTGTTCGAGCAAGGTGTACCGATGGAACAAATGATTAGCTTAGAAATTTTTGATTATTTGACTCCAGATTTTGATAAGAAGACAATGCCTCAAAAAGATTTTCCTATTATGGTTGCTGGTAATTTGACGCCTAGTAAAGCGGGATATTTATACGCTTTGCCGGATAAACCTTCGTTTAATCTTTATGGAGTTGGATTTGATGAAAGTCGTTCTTCGAAGAATACGAGTTACTTTGGATCTTTTATGCCAGATGAGCTCCTTTCAGCACTAGTTGGAAGTTTTGGGTTAGTTTGGGATGGCGATAGCGCAGAAACTTGCCAAGGCACATATGGGAATTACCTACGTTTTAATAATTCCCACAAAGCTTCTTTGTATTTGGCAGCAGGATTTCCTGTAGTGGTATGGAAAGAGTCGGCTCTAGCTCATTTTATGTTAAAACAGAAATGTGGTATTGCAGTTTCTTCTCTCTATGATCTAGAAACAGAACTAAGCAACTTAACAGAGGAAGAATACAACGAATTGGTAAGAAATGCTCGAAGGATTGGCAGCCAACTTCAGGAAGGGAAATATCTGCTAACTGCACTAGCAAAATTAAAATGAATTTTAGGGTTTACGAGGAGGGATGACTCATGAAAAGAATTTTAGTTACAGGAGGAGCGGGCTATATAGGAAGCCACACGGTGGTTGAGTTAATAGCAGCAGGCTATGAAGCCATTATTGTCGATAACTTTTCAAATAGCTCTGTAGAAGTATTGGATAGGTTGAAAACTATCACAGGAGTAGAGGTTCCGTTTTACAAGGGTTCTATTTCGGATAAAGATTTTATGAATCGGGTTTTTGAAGAGAATCAAATTGATGCAGTAATCCATTTTGCAGCATACAAAGCTGTAGGGGAATCAGTGCAAGAACCACTAAAATATTATAAGAATAATGTATGTGGGACCATCTCTTTGCTTGATGTTATGAAGTTGCACAAAGTGGAACATATTATCTTTAGTTCAAGTGCTACTGTCTATGGTATGAATAATATTTCACCATTGACAGAAGATTTATCTACTTCAGCGACCAATCCATATGGTTATACCAAGCTGATGATGGAGCAGATTTTGACGGATGTTGCTCTTGCAAATTCAGATTGGTCTGTAACCAATCTTCGTTACTTCAATCCAATTGGTGCTCACGAGTCTGGTATGATTGGTGAGGCCCCAAATGGAATTCCTAATAATCTCATGCCTTATATTACTCAGGTTGCGGTCGGTAAATTACAAGAGCTTAGCGTTTTCGGAAATGATTATGATACGCACGACGGTACAGGAGTGCGGGATTATATCCATGTAGTCGACTTAGCCAAGGGTCATGTTTTGGCTTTGAAACATAATTTAGAAAACAAAGGAGTTGCTGTCTTCAATCTTGGTACAGGGATTGGTTATAGTGTACTGGATATGGTTAAAGCCTTTGAAAATGTCAATGGAGTGAAAGTTCCTTATGCTATCAAGGAGAGACGGCCTGGAGATGTGGCGACTTGCTATGCCGATGCAAGTAAAGCGAATGACATTTTGGGCTGGAAAGCTGAGAAAACTCTCCAAGATATGATGCGAGATTCTTGGAGATGGCAAAGCTCAAATCCTAATGGCTATGAAAGCTAACATAGAATATCAGTCAGGTGAATAAAACTCTTTTGTAATAGTGCAGAAGAGTTTTTCTATATAAGAGCTGTCTTCTCCTACAGATGCAAAACTTTTTAAAGAATGTCATCAATTGATATGTTTTTTAATGGGCGTGTAATCTGGTCTTGATGAGCTGTAATAATAAACATGCTATAATGTCTGCATGAAGACTGAAAACACAACTTTGCACGCTTTTAAAGCCCTAGCTTGCTTTAGTATTGTTTCCTTACACTTTCTGCTGCCGGGGCAATTTGGCGTTTTTTATCAAATTGTGGCCCGCTTTGCAGTTCCCTTTTTCATGATGCTGTCGGGCTATTTTTCCTTTAATATTTCCAGGGATAAGGTCAAGTATCGTCTCAAGCAGATGCTTCTTTTGACAGCTGCCAGTCTCCTATTTTACACGATTGTGCATTTTGTCAACCTAGTGCTGACCAGAGAGCTAACAGAAAAGATGGCATCTATTGATCTATCTGATTTTGCGGACTTTTTCCTCTTTAACAGTCCCAGAGACTTGATTGGCTCGGCTGCTACACCGACTTGGTATTTGCTGGCTATTTCCTATATCTACACGCTTTATTTGATTTTTTATAAGCATTTTCACCGCTTAACTAGCTTTGGTGTGTCCTTATTCTTGTTGGTCCTGGCCTTTTGTATCGAGTTCAATACAGACAGCGAATTTTACTATCGTAACTTCCTGTTTATGGGCCTTCCGTTCTTTATTCTAGGCATGCAGTTTGCCAAGCATCGGGATCGGATTTTAGCCTACGACTTGTCTTCTGTCAGGAAATGGGCGATTGGCTTGGGAATAGCAGGCTTGATTCTGCTTGAGTACTGTTTCATGGGTACGGAGTACGACCTCTATCCTAGCACCCTTTTGTCTTCCAGTGCAATTTTCCTCTATGCGGTCAGAAATGGGACCAATATTGATATTCCGATTTTGAATAATATCGCCAAGAGATATGCCACCATGATTTATATCATTCATCCCTTCATTATCTTCATTTTCAGGTCGATAATGCCTCGGAATACTATTTATAGTTTTGGCTTTTTTATCATTTTCTTATTGTCTTACTTGCTGAGCATAGCTTTTCAGAAAGTTATCAGGCCCAGACTTATCAGTGCACTTCCGGCTCAGTGATGTAAGTTATCATAGCTTATCCTCTTCACTCCAAACTAAAAGCAACAGATCATACTGTTGCTTTTCTTGGTCTATCTTGGGTTTAGACTGCTCAATACTTTTTCAAAACTGTCAGAGCGGGCTTCGATGGTTATTTTTTCTAGCGTAAAAGGGTGGGTGAAGGTCAGCCGATGGGCATGGAGCATAAGCCGCCCTTTGGGCTGCGGATGATAAAGGGGGTCACCGATAAGTGGGTGTCCGTGGTGAGCTAGATGAACACGGATCTGATGGGTGCGTCCAGTCTTGAGTTGGCATTTGACCAAGGCAGCCTGCCCAAATTGCTTGAGTCGAGTCACATGGGTCTCTGCATAGAGTCCTTTTCGGGGGTCAACCAGCCGTTTCCTGCGGTCATGGCGGTCGCGGCCAATCTTGTCTTTATAGATAAGCTTTTTGCTTGGGAACTTGCCTTGGACCAGAGCCCAATATTCGCGGCTGATTTCTCGCTTTTCCAGCAGCCGATTGAGGATGGGCAGGACAAAGGGATTCTTGGCAAAGAGGACAGCACCGCTGGTTTCTTTATCTAGCCGGTGAACGACATAGCAGGTCTCGCCAACATAGGTAGAAACATGATTAAGAAGGGCTAGCTCTGTTGGTTCATTAGCGTGGGTTTTCATACCCTCGGGTTTATTGACGATAATGAGGTGCTGGTCCTGATAGAGCTCCTCTACGAGTTCGCCATTTCCAAACAAGATTGTCTTTTGAGGATAATCCTCTTCATCAAATATCAGGCAGACATCATCTCCGGGGTTGACTACAGTCTGCCAGTTGATAGCTAGACCGTTGACGGACACGTGCTTTTTGGTCCGCAGAAAGTGCCGAATTTTTCGTGGAATGAGAAATTGTTCTTCCAGCAGCTCTTTGACTGTCATAGCAGGCAGTCCATCTGGGATAGTCAGTGTAAATTTCATACATTTATTGTAGCAGAAAGCCTGCTGTTTGGAAACAGCTAGTGTCGGGTAAGACTTGCTGCAGAGGCTTTTAAACGGCTATTTAATATACCCTTTTTCTTAAAAATAACTAAAAATCAGACAGGAAATAGGGTACTTTCTTGTCTGCACCTAAATAAGGTGATAAAATAAGGTTTATGAAGAATTTAAAAGATTTGTTTGAAAAATTAGTAGATTATTTTACTATACAGAAACCTCAAAAAGAAGCAGCAGAGGAGGTAGAACTGACAGAAGAGCAGGCTAAGTCTGGTCTCAGCCGTTCGGGTAAGACAAAAAAGAAACCTCTCTCTCAGCACCCTATCCGCCGTTTTTGGCGCCGGTTTCATCTGACCAAGATATTCCTGATTCTCGGCTTGACCTTTGGTCTGGTGGTCGGCGGCTATCTCTTTTATGTGGCTAAGACGACCAATGTCAAGGATTTGCAGAATGCCCTTAAAGCTACCACGCTCATCTTTGACAAGGATGGTAATGAAGCAGGAAGTCTGTCTGGTCAGAAAGGGACTTATGTCGAGCTTACTGAGATTAGTCAAGACCTGCAGAATGCTGTCATCGCGACAGAGGACCGGACTTTCTATGAGAATGGCGGGATTAACTACAGTCGTTTTATCCTAGCTATCCTGACAGCCGGTCGCTCGGGTGGGGGTTCTACCATCACCCAGCAGTTGGCCAAAAATGCCTATCTGTCTCAGGACCAGACCATCGAGCGGAAGGCCAAGGAATTTTTCCTGGCTCTGGAAATCAATAAGAAATACAGCAAGCAGGAAATCCTGACCATGTACCTCAATAATTCCTATTTTGGGAATGGGGTCTGGGGTGTGGAGGATGCCTCTAAGAAATATTTCGGAGTTTCGGCTAGTCAGCTCAGTCTGGACCAGTCGGCTGTTCTGGCTGGTATGCTCAAGGGACCAGAGATTTACAATCCGCTGTATTCAGTTGAAAATGCGACCAATCGCCGTAATACGGTGCTGCAAAATATGGTTGCTGCAGGCTTTATTGATCAGGGGACGGCCAATCAGGCTGCCGCTGTAGGAATCGGTAGCCAGCTGGTTGATGCGTATGCCGGTAAGTCAGAAGACTATCGCTATCCATCCTATTTCGATGCGGTTATCAATGAAGCGGTGAATGACTACGGCTTGACAGAAGAAGAGATTGTTAATAATGGCTATCGCATTTATACTGAATTGGATCAGAACTACCAAGCCAGCATGCAGGTTATTTACAGCAATGTCTCTCTCTTTCCTGTAGCAGAAGATGGTACTATGGCTGAGTCGGGCAGTGTTGCCTTGGATCCAAAAACCGGCGGTGTGCGGGCACTAGTAGGGCGAGTCAATAGTGCAGAAGGTTCGACCTTCAGAAGCTTTAACTATGCAACCCAGTCTTCCCGCAGCCCCGGCTCTACTATCAAGCCTTTGGTTGCTTACAGTCCAGCCGTTGCTGCTGGTTGGCCGACAGATAAGGAGCTGGATAATACCAGAACCACCTTTGGCGACTATACCATCAACAATTACGGCAATATCCAAAGCTCCCCTAAAGTTCCAATGTATCAAGCCTTGGCAGAATCTCTGAACATTCCGGCTGTTTCAACTGTAGACGAGTTAGGCATTAACAAAGCCTTTGAGTACGGGAAAAAGTTTGGTCTGAATATGGACAAGGTTGATAAGACCTTGGGCGTGGCTCTAGGAAGCGGAGTTACAACCAATCCAATGCAGATGGCGCAGGCATATTCAGTCTTTGCCAATGGCGGTGTGATGAATGATGCCCATCTCATTACAAAAATTGAAAATGCCAGCGGTCAAGTTGTCAAGACCCATCGCCAAACTTCTACCCGGGTTCTCAATAGCTCAACGACTGACAAGATGAACAGCATGATGCTGGGGACTTTCTCGAACGGTACAGGTATTTATGCAGCTCCATATGGCTATACTATGGCTGGTAAGACCGGTACGACTGAAACGGACTTTAACCCAGATCTATCTGGTGACCAATGGGTTATTGGTTATACGCCGGATGTGGTTATCAGCCAGTGGCTAGGCTTTCCAAAAACTGATGAGACCCACTATCTGACTGGGACCAGTGCGAATGAAGCATCGGCGGTTTTCCGAAATGTTGCCAATAGCATCCTGCCATATACAGAAGGAACTTCCTTTGAAGGAGAAAAGAATGCCTATGCTGCCAACGGTATTGCCCCTGTGGACACCTATGGTACAGAGGAAACGGGTACTACAACTGAAAACAAAGACTTCCTGCAGGATGTTCAGGACCGAGCTCAAAATCTGGTGGATGAAGCCAAGAAAGCCATTGATGACACTGGTATTCCTGAGAAAGCGAAAAACCTCTGGGATACTGTTACCAGTTGGTTTCAATAGGATTTAAAAGAGCTGAACGGCTTGTCAAAAGCATAGAATCCTGCTATAATAAGAAAGATGGAGGCGTTATGGCATTAAAAAAGGCGAGTCTAGCGTGTACAGTCTGTGGTTCTAGGAACTACTCGGTTAAGCTCAGTAGCACTCCAAAACCAACGCGTTTAGAAGTTAATAAATTTTGTAAACATTGCAGTAAATACACCCTGCATAAAGAAACTAGATAGGAGATTGTTGTGAAATTCTTTAAAGATGTTTTTAAATTATTGAAAGATACAACTTGGCCTACCCGAAAAGAAAGATGGACAGATTTTATCTCTGTCATGGAATATACTGCATTCTTTGTAGTAATCATCTATATCTTTGACAAAGTGGTGGCAAGCGGTCTTTTCCAGATTCTGAAAATTTTCTCTTAATGATTTAAGTAGAAATAAAAAACTACAATAGTCATATCATTCAAAGTCCTATCTATTGAGAGTAGATTGGGCTTTTTTCTTTAATTGAACGAGAAATAAAAAAGTTATAAAAAATTACACAAATCCCTTGCAATGACTGGTTCTTTGTGTTAAGATACTATGGTGCTGTAAAAATACAGTGTTTAGCTTTGATGCAAGAGGTTGCGACACGCTCGGTTGCATTGCCACGCAATCACCTGTCGGTTTTCTTGTGGAGCTAGCCTATTATCTTAAATAGACGAAAAGGAGAAAAAGATGGCAAACAAAAAAATCCGCATCCGTTTGAAAGCTTACGAACATCGTACACTTGATACAGCGGCTGCAAAAATCGTAGAAACTGCTACTCGTACTGGTGCTGAAGTTGCGGGTCCAATCCCACTTCCAACTGAGCGCAGCCTCTACACAATCATTCGTGCGACTCACAAATACAAAGACTCTCGCGAACAATTTGAAATGCGTACTCACAAACGCTTGATCGATATCATCAACCCAACTCAAAAAACAGTTGACGCTTTGATGAAATTGGATCTTCCAAGTGGTGTGAACGTAGAGATTAAACTATAATCTAAAGTTTGATCTAAACCAGAGCATGAAAAACGCTCGTTAAAAACTTTTTGAAAAAATTTATAGAAAAGGAAACATTTTCTCATGACAAAAGGAATCTTAGGGAAAAAAGTGGGAATGACTCAAATCTTCACTGAAGCTGGCGAATTAATCCCTGTAACTGTTGTTGAAGCAGCTCCAAACGTTGTTCTTCAGGTTAAAACAGTTGAAACAGATGGTTACAACGCAGTTCAAGTTGGTTTTGATGACCTTCGTGACGTATTGAGCAACAAACCTGCCAAAGGCCATGTAGCGAAAGCTAACACAGCTCCTAAGCGCTTCATTCGTGAATTCAAAAACATTGAAGGCTTGGAAGTAGGAGCAGAAATCACTGTCGATACATTCGAAGCTGGTGATGTTGTTGATGTAACAGGAACTTCAAAAGGTAAAGGTTTCCAAGGTGTTATCAAGCGCCACGGCCAATCTCGTGGCCCAATGGCTCACGGTTCACGTTACCACCGTCGTCCTGGTTCAATGGGACCAGTTGCGCCAAACCGCGTGTTCAAAAACAAACGCTTGGCTGGACGTATGGGTGGCAACCGTGTAACGATTCAAAACCTTGAAATCGTACAGGTTGTTCCAGAGAAGAACGTTATCCTGATTAAAGGTAACGTACCAGGTGCTAAGAAATCTCTTATCACTATCAAGTCAGCAGTTAAAGCTGGTAAGTAATAAAGAAAGGGGAAATCAGTCACAATGGCAAACGTAAAATTATTTGACCAAACTGGTAAAGAAGCTGGTGAAGTAGTTCTGAACGATGCGGTCTTTGGTATTGAGCCAAATGAATCAGTTGTCTTTGATGTTATCATCAGCCAACGCGCTAGCCTTCGTCAAGGAACTCACGCTGTTAAAAACCGTTCTGCAGTATCAGGCGGCGGACGCAAACCATGGCGTCAAAAAGGAACTGGACGTGCTCGTCAAGGTTCTATCCGCTCTCCACAATGGCGTGGTGGTGGTATCGTATTCGGTCCAACTCCTCGTTCATATGCTTACAAACTTCCACGTAAAGTTCGTAGATTGGCATTGAAATCAGTTTACTCTGAAAAAGTTGCTGAAAACAAATTCGTAGCTGTAGACAGCCTTTCATTTACAGCTCCAAAAACTGCTGAGTTTGCAAAAGTGCTTGCTGCACTGAGCATCGATACAAAAGTTCTTGTTATCCTTGAAGAAGGAAACGAATTCGCTGCACTTTCAGCTCGCAACCTTCCAAACGTGAAAGTTGCAACTGCAACAACTGCAAGCGTTCTGGACATCGTAAACAGCGATAAACTTCTGGTTACTCAGGCAGCTATCTCTAAAATTGAGGAGGTTCTTGCATAATGAATTTGTACGACGTAATCAAAAAACCTGTTATCACTGAAGGTTCAATGGCTCAGTACGAAGCAGGCAAATACGTATTTGAAGTGGACACTCGCGCTCACAAGCTCTTGATCAAGCAAGCTGTTGAAGCTGCTTTTGAAGGAGTTAAGGTTGCTAACGTTAACACTATCAATGTAAAACCAAAAGCAAAACGCGTTGGACGCTATACTGGTTTTACAAACAAAACTAAAAAAGCTATCGTAACACTGACAGCTGATTCTAAAGCAATCGAGTTGTTCGGTGCAGAAGAAGAATAATCTAAGGAGGAAATATCGTGGGAATTCGTGTTTATAAACCAACAACAAACGGTCGCCGTAATATGACTTCTTTGGATTTCGCTGAAATCACTACCAGCACTCCAGAAAAATCTTTGCTTGTTTCTTTGAAGAGCAAGGCTGGTCGTAATAACAACGGTCGCATCACTGTTCGTCACCAAGGTGGCGGCCACAAGCGTCACTACCGTTTGATTGACTTCAAGCGTAACAAAGACGCTGTTGAAGCAGTTGTAAAAACAATCGAGTATGATCCAAATCGTTCAGCAAACATCGCTTTGGTTCACTACACTGACGGTGTGAAGGCTTATATCATCGCTCCTAAAGGCCTTGAAGTTGGTCAACGCATCGTTTCAGGTCCTGAAGCAGATATCAAAGTCGGAAATGCTCTTCCGCTTGCTAACATCCCAGTTGGTACTTTGGTTCACAACATTGAGTTGAAGCCAGGACGCGGTGGAGAATTGGTTCGTGCTGCTGGAGCTTCTGCTCAAGTATTGGGTCAAGAAGGTAAGTACACTCTTGTTCGTCTTCAATCAGGCGAAGTTCGTATGATTCTTGGTACTTGCCGCGCTACAGTTGGTGTTGTCGGAAACGAACAACATGGACTTGTAAACCTTGGTAAAGCAGGACGTAGCCGTTGGAAAGGCATCCGCCCAACAGTTCGCGGTTCTGTAATGAACCCTAACGATCACCCACACGGTGGTGGTGAAGGTAAAGCACCAGTTGGTCGTAAAGCGCCATCAACTCCATGGGGCAAACCTGCTCTTGGACTTAAAACTCGTAACAAAAAAGCGAAATCTGACAAACTTATCGTTCGTCGTCGCAACGAGAAATAATTTAAAACAATCTATCCGCCAGCTCGGTAGCGCTGCTTAGTCAGCGCAGGCCGCTGTGGTACTTATTTAAAGGAGAAAATATAAAATGGGACGCAGTCTTAAAAAAGGACCTTTCGTCGATGAGCATCTGATGAAGAAAGTTGAAGCTCAAGCTAACGACGAAAAGAAAAAAGTCATCAAAACTTGGTCACGTCGTTCAACGATCTTCCCAAGTTTCATTGGTTACACAATCGCAGTTTATGACGGACGTAAACACGTACCTGTTTACATCCAGGAAGACATGGTAGGTCACAAGCTTGGTGAATTTGCGCCAACTCGTACTTACAAGGGTCACGCTGCAGACGACAAGAAAACACGTAGAAAATAAGGAGAACATAAATGGCAGAAATTACTTCAGCTAAAGCAATGGCTCGTACAGTGCGTGTTTCACCTCGTAAATCTCGTCTGGTTCTTGACAATATTCGTGGTAAAAACGTCGCTGACGCAATCGCAATCTTGAAATTCACTCCAAACAAAGCTGCTGGCATTATCGAAAAAGTTTTGAACTCTGCAATCGCTAATGCTGAAAACAACTTTGGTTTGGAAAAAGCAAACTTGGTAGTATCTGAAGCTTTCGCAAACGAAGGACCAACTATGAAACGTTTCCGTCCGCGCGCTAAAGGCTCAGCTTCACCAATCAACAAACGCACAAGCCACATCACTGTGGTCGTTGCAGAAAAATAAGGAGGTAACATCGTGGGTCAAAAAGTACATCCAATTGGTATGCGTGTCGGCATCATCCGTGATTGGGATGCCAAATGGTATGCTGAAAAAGAATACGCGGATTACCTTCATGAAGATCTTGCAATCCGTAAATTCGTTCAAAAAGAATTGGCTGACGCAGCGATTTCAACTATTGAAATTGAACGCGCAGTAAACAAAGTAAACGTTTCTCTTCACACTGCTAAGCCAGGTATGGTTATCGGTAAAGGTGGAGCAAACGTGGATGCACTCCGTGCAAAACTCAACAAATTGACTGGAAAACAAGTCCACATCAACATCATCGAAATCAAGCGTCCTGACTTGGATGCGCATCTGGTTGGTGAAGGAATTGCTCGCCAGCTTGAGCAGCGTGTTGCTTTCCGTCGTGCTCAAAAACAAGCTATCCAACGTACAATGCGTGCAGGAGCTAAGGGAATCAAAACTCAAGTATCAGGTCGTTTGAACGGTGCAGATATTGCCCGCAGCGAAGGTTACTCTGAGGGAACTGTTCCGCTTCACACTCTTCGTGCGGATATCGATTACGCTTGGGAAGAAGCTGATACTACTTACGGTAAACTGGGTGTTAAAGTCTGGATCTACCGTGGAGAAGTCCTTCCAGCTCGTAAAAACACTAAAGGAGGTAAATAACCAATGTTAGTACCTAAACGTGTTAAACACCGTCGCGAATTCCGTGGAAAAATGCGCGGCGAAGCAAAAGGCGGAAAAGAAGTAGCATTTGGAGAATACGGTCTTCAAGCAACTACAAGTCACTGGATTACTAACCGCCAAATCGAAGCTGCCCGTATCGCTATGACTCGTTACATGAAGCGTGGTGGTAAAGTTTGGATTAAAATCTTCCCACACAAATCATACACTGCAAAAGCTATCGGTGTACGGATGGGATCTGGTAAAGGTGCTCCAGAAGGTTGGGTTGCGCCAGTTAAGCGTGGCAAAGTAATGTTTGAAGTTGCTGGCGTTTCAGAAGAAATCGCTCGCGAAGCGCTTCGCCTTGCAAGCCACAAACTTCCAGTTAAATGTAAATTCGTAAAACGTGAAGCAGAATAAGGAGAAGGCATGAAACTTAATGAAGTAAAAGAATTTGTTAAAGAACTTCGTGGTCTTTCTCAAGAAGAACTCGCGAAGCGTGAAAATGAATTGAAGAAAGAATTGTTTGATCTTCGTTTCCAAGCAGCTGCTGGCCAATTGGAGCAGACAGCTCGTTTGAAAGAAGTGAAAAAACAAATCGCTCGTATTAAAACTGTTCAATCAGAAGTTAAATAATAGACTAGGGAAGGAGAATTTCAATGGAACGCAATAATCGTAAAGTTCTTGTCGGACGCGTTGTTTCTGACAAAATGGACAAAACAATCACAGTTGTAGTTGAAACTAAACGTAACCACCCAGTCTATGGTAAACGTATTAACTACTCTAAGAAGTACAAAGCACATGACGAAAACAATGTTGCCAAAGAAGGCGATATCGTTCGTATCATGGAAACTCGTCCGCTTTCAGCTACAAAACGCTTCCGTCTTGTAGAAGTCGTTGAAGAAGCGGTTATCATCTAATCAAACCAGAAAGGAGAAAACTTAAATGATTCAAACAGAAACTCGTTTGAAAGTTGCCGACAACAGCGGCGCTCGCGAAATCTTGACAATCAAAGTTCTTGGTGGCTCAGGACGTAAGTTCGCTAACATCGGTGATGTAATCGTTGCGTCTGTAAAACAAGCTACTCCTGGTGGTGCGGTTAAGAAAGGTGACGTTGTAAAAGCTGTTATCGTTCGTACTAAATCAGGTGCTCGTCGTAAAGATGGTTCATACATCAAATTTGACGAAAACGCTGCAGTCATCATCCGTGAAGACAAAACTCCTCGCGGAACTCGTATCTTCGGCCCAGTTGCTCGTGAATTGCGTGACGGCGGCTTCATGAAGATCGTATCATTGGCTCCAGAAGTACTTTAATCGAAATTAACAAACACAGTCCCCTGACAAAAGTCAGGGTGCCCCTATGGGCGTAAGAATTAAGAGGAGAAATAAATGTTTGTAAAAAAAGGCGACAAAGTTCGCGTAATTGCTGGTAAAGACAAGGGTGTTGAAGCACTTGTTGTTACAGCTCTTCCAAAAGTAAACAAAGTTGTTGTTGAAGGTGTAAACATCGTTAAGAAACACCAAAAGCCAAATAACGAAAACCCTCAAGGTGCTATCGTGGAAAAAGAAGCACCAATCCATGTGTCAAACGTTCAAGTTCTTGACAAAAATGGTGTTGCAGGACGTGTTGGTTACAAGTTTGTAGACGGCAAAAAAGTTCGTTACAATAAAAAATCAGGCGAAGTGCTTGACTAATCACGAAGGAAAGGAGAAGTATAATGGCTAATCGTTTAAAAGAAAAATATCTTAAAGAAGTAGTTCCAGCATTGACTGAAAAGTTCAACTACTCATCTGTTATGGCTGTGCCAAAAGTGGATAAAATCGTTTTGAACATGGGTGTCGGTGACGCTGTATCAAACGCTAAAAATCTTGAAAAAGCTGCTGAAGAATTGGCTCTTATCTCAGGTCAAAAACCACTTATCACTAAAGCTAAAAAATCAATCGCCGGCTTCCGTCTTCGTGAAGGTGTAGCGATCGGTGCTAAAGTAACCCTTCGTGGCGAACGTATGTATGAATTCTTGGATAAATTGGTTTCAGTTTCTCTTCCACGTGTTCGTGACTTCCATGGTGTTCCAACAAAATCTTTTGATGGGCGCGGAAACTACACACTTGGTGTGAAAGAACAATTGATCTTCCCAGAAATCAACTTTGATGACGTTGATAAGACTCGCGGTCTTGACATCGTTATCGTAACAACTGCTAACACTGACGAAGAGTCACGCGAATTGCTTACAGGCCTTGGAATGCCTTTTGCAAAATAATATAGGAGGTAAAACAAATGGCTAAAAAATCAATGATTGCTAAGAACAAACGCCCAGCTAAGTTCTCTACGCAAGCTTATACTCGTTGTGAAAAATGTGGCCGTCCACATTCCGTTTACCGCAAGTTTAAACTTTGCCGTGTTTGCTTCCGTGAATTAGCATACAAAGGACAAATCCCTGGCGTTACCAAAGCATCTTGGTAATATCATGATACAAAGAGCGCAACAACCACAGCAAAAATAGGAAATTTGGTGAAGGAGCGATGCTCCAAAACAAATTTATCTTTTTTGCCCAGGTTGTAGCTCGTGTTCAAATAAGAGCAATCTTATTCGAATGTGTCAACACAATCTGAGCATAGCTCAATCATTAACTAGCAAGTGCAGCTTGCAAACTACTAGTAAGAGGAGAAATATAAAATGGTTATGACTGACCCAATTGCAGACTTTCTGACACGTATCCGTAATGCTAACCAAGCAAACCACGAAGTGCTTGAAGTTCCTGCATCAAACATCAAAAAAGGGATTGCTGAAATCCTGAAGCGTGAAGGTTTTGTAAAAAACGTTGAAATTATCGAAGATGACAAACAAGGCATCATTCGTGTATTCCTTAAATACGGACAAAATGGTGAAAAAGTTATCACTGGTTTGAAACGTGTTTCAAAACCAGGTCTGCGTGTTTACAAGAAACGCGACGATCTTCCAAAAGTTCTGAACGGACTTGGAATTGCTATCCTTTCAACATCTGAAGGCTTGTTGACTGACAAAGAAGCACGCCAAAAGAATGTTGGTGGAGAAGTTATCGCTTACGTTTGGTAATATTTAGCTCCCAATTTCCTTGTGACTCCTCGTTATCGTCTCTTGCCTAACCCAAAGTTATGCCTGCGAGACGATGCTTAGATTCACTTTGAAATTGAAACCTAAATGTTCCTTTAAATCGAGAAATCGATTTAAGCCCCGTGAAAACTGGTCGCTTGCGGCCTGACAATCTAACAGGAGAATATAAACATGTCACGTATTGGTAATAAAGTTATCGTGTTGCCTGCTGGTGTTGAAATCAGCAACAAAGACAACGTTGTAACTGTAAAAGGACCTAAAGGAGAACTGACTCGTGAGTTCTCAAAAGATATTGAAATCCGTGTGGAAGGAACTGAAGTAACTCTTCACCGTCCAAACGATTCAAAAGAAATGAAAACAATCCACGGAACAACTCGTGCCCTTTTGAACAACATGGTTGTTGGTGTATCAGAAGGATTCAAGAAAGAACTTGAAATGCGTGGGGTTGGTTACCGTGCTCAACTTCAAGGCAAAAAGCTTGTGCTTTCAGTTGGTAAATCTCATCCAGACGAAGTAGAAGCACCAGAAGGCATCACTTTTGAACTTCCAAACCCAACAACTATCGTTGTCAGCGGAATTTCAAAAGAAGTAGTTGGACAAACTGCGGCTTACGTACGTAGCCTGCGTGCTCCAGAGCCATACAAAGGTAAAGGTATCCGCTACGTTGGTGAATTTGTTCGCCGTAAAGAAGGTAAAACTGGTAAATAATCTTGTCTGGCTGATTTTCTCAACCAAACAAGCTGTTTTCCAAGGTTGTGCATAAGCACAAGATTAAAATTAAGAGGTGAAAATTGTGATTACGAAACCAGATAAAAATAAAATCCGCCAAAAACGCCACCGTCGCGTTCGCGGAAAACTCTCTGGAACTGCTGATCGCCCACGTTTGAACGTATTCCGTTCTAATACAGGCATCTACGCTCAAGTGATTGATGACGTAGCGGGTGTAACGCTCGCAAGCGCTTCAACTCTTGACAAAGAAGTTTCAAAAGGAACTAAAACAGAACAAGCCGTTGTTGTTGGTAAGCTCGTTGCTGAACGTGCAGTTGCTAAAGGTATTTCTGAAGTCGTCTTCGACCGCGGTGGATATCTCTATCACGGACGTGTAAAAGCTTTGGCTGATGCAGCTCGTGAAAACGGATTGAAATTCTAAGAGGAGGACACTAGAAAATGGCATTTAAAGACAACGCAGTTGAACTTGAAGAACGTTTAGTTGCCATCAACCGTGTTACAAAAGTTGTTAAAGGTGGACGTCGTCTTCGCTTTGCAGCTCTTGTAGTTGTTGGTGATCGCAATGGTCGTGTTGGCTTCGGTACTGGTAAAGCTCAAGAAGTACCAGAAGCAATCCGCAAGGCAGTTGAAGATGCGAAGAAGAATTTGATTGAAGTACCAATGGTTGGTACAACAATTCCTCACGAAGTTCTTTCAGAATTTGGCGGAGCTAAAGTATTGCTTAAGCCAGCTGTTGAGGGTTCTGGAGTTGCTGCCGGTGGTGCGGTTCGTGCCGTCATCGAGTTGGCAGGTGTAGCAGATGTTACATCTAAATCTCTTGGCTCTAACACTCCAATCAACATCGTTCGCGCAACTGTTGAAGGTTTGAAACAATTAAAACGCGCTGAAGAAGTTGCTGCCCTTCGTGGTATTTCAGTTTCTGACTTGGCATAAGAAAGGGGATAACATGGCTCAAATTAAAATTACTTTGACTAAGTCTCCAATCGGACGCATCCCGTCACAACGTAAAACTGTTGTAGCACTTGGACTTGGCAAATTGAACAGCTCAGTTATCAAAGAAGATAATCCAGCAGTACGCGGTATGATTACTGCAGTATCACACTTGGTAACTGTTGAAGACGTTAAATAAGCTTTGCTGGTTTAACAACTTTAAATTAAAATACGTTAGGGGATGGGATTTTCTCAGCCCCTAAAACTAAATATATGTATAGGCGAGTTTATATAGGAGACACCTTTTCTCCTATATGAGCGCTAGCATTTTACAAAAGAGGAGAAATAATATAATGAAACTTCATGAATTACAACCTGCTGCAGGTTCTCGTAAAGTCCGCAACCGTGTTGGTCGTGGTACATCATCTGGTAACGGTAAAACATCTGGCCGTGGTCAAAAAGGTCAAAAAGCTCGTAGCGGTGGCGGCGTTCGCCTTGGTTTTGAAGGTGGGCAAACTCCATTGTTCCGTCGTCTTCCAAAACGTGGTTTCCTAAACATCAACCGCAAAGAATATGCGATTGTTAACCTTGACCAACTGAACGCCTTTGAAGATGGCGCTGAAGTAACACCAGTTGTTCTCATCGAAGCAGGTATTGTAAAAGCTGAAAAATCAGGTATCAAGATTCTTGGTAACGGAGAATTGACAAAGAAATTGACTGTTAAGGCAGCTAAATTCTCTAAATCAGCTGAAGAAGCTATCACTGCTAAAGGTGGTTCAGTGGAAGTCATCTAAGCGAGGTGACCTATGTTTTTCAAACTATTAAAAGACGCATTTAAAATCAAACAGGTACGGTCTAAGATTCTGTTCACGATTTTTATCATCTTAGTTTTCCGTATCGGTACAACCATAACGGTTCCAGGGATTAATGCCAAAGCCTTAAGCAATTTGAATGATTTGCCATTCTTGAATATGCTAAGCTTGGTCTCTGGTAACGCCATGCGCAACTTCTCTGTCTTTGCACTTGGAGTCAGTCCTTACATCACAGCTTCGATCGTTGTTCAGCTGCTGCAAATGGACTTGCTTCCGAAGTTTGTAGAGTGGGGCAAGCAAGGGGAAGTGGGACGGAGGAAGCTGAATCAAGCGACCCGTTATATCGCCCTAGTTTTGGCCTTTGTGCAGGCAATTGGGATTACCGCTGGTTTTGATACTCTCTCAAGAGCTAATCTGGTTGCCAATCCTAATGTTCAGACCTACGCTTTGATTTGCGTTCTTCTAGCAACTGGTTCAATGATTGTAACTTGGCTAGGTGAGCAGATTACAGACAAGGGTTACGGAAATGGCGTTTCCATGATTATCTTTGCCGGAATCGTCTCAGCTATCCCTGATATGATTAAAGGTATTTATGAAGATTACTTTGTCAATATTCCGAGTGAGCGTTTGACTTCATCCTTCATTTTTGTAGGGATTCTGATTGTGGCAGTCCTGCTTATCATTTACTTTACAACCTTTGTACAGCAGGCTGAATATAAAATTCCAGTTCAGTATACGAAAGTAGCTAAGGGTGCACCTTCTAGCTCCTATCTGCCACTTAAAGTCAATCCGGCTGGGGTTATTCCAGTAATCTTTGCCAGCTCGATTACAGCTGCACCGGCAGCGATTTTCCAAGTTGTCAGTGCCATGGGCTATGACGCAGATTGGGTTAAGACAGCTCAGTCACTTTTGGCAACAACGACCATTAGTGGCATGTTCATGTACGCCTTCCTGATTGTCCTCTTTACATTCTTCTATACTTTTGTACAGATTAATCCAGAGAAGACAGCAGAAAATCTGCAAAAGAGCGGAGCCTATATTCCAGGTGTTCGTCCAGGTAAAGGAACAGAAGACTACATGTCTAAACTGCTGCGCCGTTTGGCAACAGTGGGATCTCTCTTCCTAGGTTTCATTTCTATCCTGCCTATCTTGGCTAAAGATGTATTTGGATTGACAGATGCCGTTGCTCTTGGAGGAACCAGTCTCTTGATCATCATCTCAACCGGTATTGAGGGAATGAAACAGCTAGAAGGCTACCTGCTGAAGAGAAAGTATGTCGGCTTTATGGATACATCAGAGTAAGGGAACTTTTGAATTGCTTGTCTAATGAGAAGCTTGTTCAGATAACCTTTCTTGAACCGAAAATAAACAAAATAAAAGGGGACAGAGTAGACTCACCCCCTTCTATTTTGTTTTTAAACGAGTTTATTAATCGGTTTAATAGATTGCTTTAAAAACAAAAAAGGAGACCAATCATGAATCTTTTGATTATGGGCTTACCAGGTGCTGGTAAAGGAACTCAAGCTGCTAAAATCGTTGAGCGCTTCAATGTTGCACATATTTCAACTGGAGATATGTTCCGTGCGGCGATTGCTAACCAAACAGATATGGGCGTTTTAGCCAAGTCCTATATTGACAAGGGCGAGTTGGTGCCAGATGAAGTCACAAACGGAATCGTTAAAGAACGCTTGAGTCAAGATGATATTAAGCAAACAGGCTTCCTCTTGGATGGCTATCCGCGCACGATTGAGCAAGCAAATGCCTTGGACCAAACTCTGGCAGAGCTTGATTTGGCTTTGGATGGCGTTATCAATATAGAAGTAGATCCTAATTGTTTACTGGAGCGTTTGAGCGGCCGGATTATCCATCGTGAAACAGGCGAAACCTTCCACAAGGTATTCAATCCACCAGCAGACTACAAGGAAGAGGATTATTACCAGCGCGAAGATGACAAGCCTGAGACAGTTAAACGTCGTTTGGATGTCAATATCGCACAGGGTCAGCCGATTATTGAACACTATCGCAGCAAAGGTCTGGTCCATGATATTCAAGGAAATCAAGATATTAATGATGTCTTCTCAGCTATCGAAAAAGTCTTGACAAATTTGAAATAAAAGCGTTTTTCCTGCTTGCAATATTTGACAAGTAGTGATACAATGAATTAGTCTGACTTATAATTGTTACCTCTGTGCTCAGAGGGATCAAATCGAAATTTATGGAGGTACTTTTGCGTGGCAAAAGACGATGTGATTGAGGTTGAAGGCAAGGTAGTTGATACAATGCCTAATGCAATGTTTACGGTTGAACTTGAAAATGGACATCAGATTTTAGCAACAGTTTCTGGTAAAATTCGTAAAAACTATATTCGTATTTTAGCGGGAGACCGTGTGACTGTAGAAATGAGTCCTTATGATTTGACACGTGGACGGATCACATACCGCTTTAAATAATCGAAAAACTTGGAGGGAAAAAATGAAAGTAAGACCATCGGTCAAACCAATTTGCGAATACTGCAAAGTTATTCGTCGTAATGGTCGTGTTATGGTAATTTGCCCAGCAAATCCAAAACACAAACAACGTCAAGGATAAGATAGAAAGGAGAAAAAATGGCTCGTATTGCTGGAGTTGACATTCCAAATGACAAACGTGTAGTCGTTTCACTGACTTATGTGTACGGTATCGGACTTCCAACTTCTAAGAAAATCTTGGCAGCTGCTGGAGTTTCAGAAGACATCCGTGTAAAAGATCTTACAATCGAACAAGAAGACGCTATCCGTCGTGAAGTAGATGCGATTAAAGTTGAAGGTGACCTTCGTCGTGAAGTAAACTTGAACATCAAACGTTTGATGGAAATCGGTTCATACCGTGGAATCCGTCACCGTCGTGGACTTCCTGTCCGTGGACAAAACACTAAAAATAACGCCCGCACTCGTAAAGGTAAAGCTATTGCGATTGCAGGTAAGAAAAAATAATATAAGGAGGTAAAAAGTCTTGGCTAAACCAACACGTAAACGTCGTGTGAAGAAAAATATCGAATCCGGTATTGCTCATATTCACGCTACATTTAATAACACTATTGTTATGATTACTGATGTGCACGGTAACGCGATTGCTTGGTCATCTGCTGGAGCTCTTGGATTTAAAGGTTCTCGTAAATCTACACCATTTGCTGCCCAAATGGCATCAGAAGCAGCTGCTAAATCTGCACAGGAACACGGTCTGAAATCAGTTGAAGTTACTGTAAAAGGTCCAGGTTCTGGTCGTGAGTCTGCTATTCGTGCTCTTGCTGCCGCTGGTCTTGAGGTAACAGCTATTCGTGATGTGACTCCTGTACCACACAATGGTGCTCGTCCTCCAAAACGTCGCCGTGTATAATCACCAACCGTTACACTGCTTTTCGTTTAAGAGGGAGTATAGCAAATGATTGAGTTTGAAAAACCAAATATAACAAAAATTGATGAAAATAAAGATTATGGCAAGTTTGTAGTAGAGCCGCTTGAGCGTGGTTATGGTACAACACTGGGAAATTCTCTTCGCCGTGTGCTTTTGGCTTCACTTCCAGGTGCTGCTGTTACTTCAATTAATATTGAAGGTGTTTTGCACGAGTTTGATACGATTTCCGGTGTCCGTGAAGACGTGATGCAAATTATTCTGAACGTCAAAGGGATTGCTGTAAAATCTTACGTCCAAGACGAAAAGATTATTGAACTGGATGTTGAAGGCCCAGCAGAAGTAACTGCCGGAGATATTTTGACAGACAGTGATATTGAAATTATAAACCCTGATCATTATCTCTTTACAATCGGAGAAGGCGCAAGCTTTAAGGCAACAATGACTGTCAACAGTGGTCGTGGTTATGTGCCTGCTGATGAAAATAAGAAAGATGATGCACCAGTGGGAACACTTGCGGTGGATTCTATCTATACGCCAGTGACAAAAGTTAATTACCAGGTTGAGCCAGCTCGCGTTGGTAGCAACGATGGTTTTGACAAACTAACCCTTGAAATTTTAACGAATGGAACAATTATTCCAGAAGATGCTTTGGGACTTTCAGCCCGCATCCTTACAGAACACTTGAATCTCTTCACTAACCTGACAGAAGTAGCTATCGCTGCAGACGTTATGAAGGAAGCAGAAAAGACTTCTGATGACCGCATTTTGGAACGGACCATCGAAGAATTAGATTTGTCAGTTCGCTCATACAACTGTTTGAAACGTGCAGGTATCAATACTGTATTTGATTTGACAGAAAAATCTGAGCCTGAAATGATGAAAGTTCGTAACTTGGGACGCAAGAGTCTGGAAGAAGTAAAAGTTAAACTTGCTGATCTCGGTCTGGGGTTAAAAAACGATAAATAAAGGAGGAATACATGGCTTACCGTAAACTAGGACGCACTAGCTCACAACGTAAAGCAATGCTTCGCGATTTGACTACTGATTTGCTGATCAACGAATCAATCGTGACAACTGAAGCTCGTGCTAAAGAAATCCGTAAAACAGTTGAAAAAATGATTACATTGGGCAAACGTGGAGACTTGCACGCTCGTCGTCAAGCAGCAGCTTTTGTACGCAATGAAATCGCATCAGAAAACTATGATGAAGCAACAGAAAAGTATACTACAACTACTGCTCTTCAAAAATTGTTCTCTGAGATTGCACCACGCTATGCAGAGCGCAACGGTGGATATACTCGTATCCTGAAAACTGAACCGCGCCGTGGAGATGCTGCGCCAATGGCAATCATCGAATTAGTTTAAGATCATCAATCTTTGTTGAGTGTTATGATGATGGAATAGAAGCTCTATTCTTAGTCTAGCTCTGGTCTACCGCTAGGATTCTTTCCTAGCGGGAACACTCATCATATAGTTGATAATAGGTAGACGCTTGTTTACGAAATTGCTTTTAAGGCAAAAACAATTTCGTAAGCAGGCGTTTTTGTATAAGGCTAGGAAAATACCTTAAATTTTGTTATAATATTTTAACACTATCAAAAATTTATAGGAAATGAAAATGATGGATTCAATCCAAATTTTAAAAGAACGCTATTTAAAGAATATCAAAGAAAATCCAACTGTCTACATTGGCATTGAGTTAGAATTTCCTATTGTCAATAGCCAGGGCGGAGCGACTGATACAAATGTTGCAAAAAATCTCTTGAAACGTCTGTTGGAAGAGTATGATTTTGAGTCGGAACGATTTGATAGAGATGGGAATCCTATCCAACTGAAATCTACTAAAAATGAAGACAGAATTCTTTTTGAGGTCTCTTACAATACTTTGGAATTTGCTTTTGCCAAGGCTAGAAGAATTCAAGAAGTTGAAGAGCGTTTTAAGAAGTATCTAGACATTATTCAGCCAATTCTGCGCGAAGAAAACCATGAAATTCAAGGAGAAGGTATTCATCCTTTCTGGGCAGAAAATGATAACAATCCAGTTAAATATCCAAGATATGAAATGCTGATGCAGTATTTAGCTATGGGAAAGAACATGGAAGGTCTGCACAATTATCCGGAATATGGAGCTTTTATTTGTGGGAGTCAAGTGCAGTTGGATGTTTCAAGAGAGAATTATTTGACTGTTATCAATGTCTTCAATCAAATTGAAGCTGCTAAGGCATACCTTTTTGCCAATTCAGAATTTTCAGATTCTTCTTGGAATACAAAAATAGCTCGGGATATTTTCTGGGAGCAATCAATGCATGGCATTTTACAGGAAAATGCGGGTGTTAATTCGAAAGATTTCCAAACTGAAGATGAATTTTTTGCATATCTTGATAGATCAGCACTTTTTACTGCCGAACGAAATGGTCAATCCTACTATTTCTATCCGATAGCTGCTAATGAATACTTGAGTCAAAAAACTATTGAAGCTTATAGCCTCTCAGGTGAGAAAGTAAACTTGACACCAAAGGAATCAGACTTCAAGAATCACAGAAGCTATCAGTATCAAGATTTGACGACACGAGGGACAGTAGAGTTTCGGAGTGTCTGCACCCAGCCTTTTGATAAAACCTTTTCTTCTGCTGCTTTTCATCTTGGTATTATAGAAAATTTGGAAAATGTAAAAGCCTATTTACAAGATGCTCCCTTCTTTCAGCAGGAAGGTCGAGATTACAAAGCTTTAAGAAGAAAGTTTTCTAAAAAAGAGTTGACCGCAAGTGAAATAGAGCATATTTATGAATTCGCAGAGAGTTTGCTTCAGCTGGCGAGGGCTGGTTTAATAGCACGTCAACTAGGTGAGGAAGCTTATCTTCCCTCTCTTTAATAGAGGCTAGCCTCTGATGAATAAAAAATTCTAGAAAAATTT
>NZ_GL890985.1:277323-580044 GCF_000212815.1 Streptococcus sanguinis SK49
AGCGGGTGTAGTTTAGTGGTAAAACTACAGCCTTCCAAGCTGTTGTCGCGAGTTCGATTCTCGTCACCCGCTTTGAACGAAAGTTCATACCAAGTTTTTTCGAACTTGGGCGCGTAGCTCAGGTGGTTAGAGCGCACGCCTGATAAGCGTGAGGTCGGTGGTTCGAGTCCACTCGTGCCCATTTCAATAGTATTATGGTCCGTTGGTCAAGGGGTTAAGACACCGCCTTTTCACGGCGGTAACACGGGTTCGAATCCCGTACGGACTATATATTTGGAGGATTACCCAAGTCCGGCTGAAGGGAACGGTCTTGAAAACCGTCAGGCGTGTAAAAGCGTGCGTGGGTTCGAATCCCACATCCTCCTTAGGGACGAATAGTATTGACGCGGGATGGAGCAGCTAGGTAGCTCGTCGGGCTCATAACCCGAAGGTCGTAGGTTCAAATCCTGCTCCCGCAATAGTTGGCTCGGTAGCTCAGTTGGTAGAGCAATGGATTGAAGCTCCATGTGTCGGCGGTTCGATTCCGTCTCGCGCCATAATTTTATAATCGGAAGGGTAGCGAAGAGGCTAAACGCGGCGGACTGTAAATCCGCTCCTTCGGGTTCGGGGGTTCGAATCCCTCCCCTTCCATAACCTTTACGGGCATAGTTTAAAGGTAGAACTAAGGTCTCCAAAACCTTCAGTGTGGGTTCAATTCCTACTGCCCGTGTTTAAATATGGCGGGTGTGGTGAAGTGGTTAACACACCAGATTGTGGCTCTGGCATGCGTGGGTTCGATCCCCATCACTCGCCTATTTGTTATTATTGGGGTATCGCCAAGCGGTAAGGCAAGGGACTTTGACTCCCTCATGCGTTGGTTCGAATCCAGCTACCCCAGTTAAAAACTTGAGCCGGCGTGGCGGAATTGGCAGACGCGCTGGACTCAAAATCCAGTGTCCGCAAGGACGTGCCGGTTCGACCCCGGCCGCCGGTATTGCTTAAGTTTAGCGAAGCGTTTTAGCTTCTTTTTTTGTTTTTGATTCTTTTCCTACTGTAGTGGTTACGAAAGTCCTGTCTAAAAAAGAAAGAGCTTCTTAGTGATGCCGTAGTAGTGTCTAAAGTTGTGACTCTCAAGCTTTCATAGGTAATGGTGTTTCTTTAAGCGAATCAGTGTTTTGTATCCCGAACACTCTTGGTAAGGTATTTTCGATTCTTTCTGGAAGTCATATTTAGCTAGTTGTTCTTGACAGTGAGAGCATATAGGAGCAAGCTAATCTAGCTTAGCGATGATTTCTTATGTACATCAGATGCCACATAATTCAAGATTATGATGTTTTTGTCTGTAGTTTCGATTAAGTTTTTGATAATTTTTAATTGTTCCATAAGAGTCTTTCTAATGATGGTTTAGTCGCTTTTCATTATAGCTCTTATGGGACTTTTTTTCTAGAACAAAAGAGCTTTTTAATTTCTACAGTGGTTTTACCCACTGCAGAAATCATAGGCATTATTTTTTAACTTTAATTATCCTAAGAATTATCTGAAAATATATTATTTTATGCTATAATGAAACCAATCAAAATTATGGGGGTTCGGAAATGGTAGAAGCAGGTCATAAATTTTTAGCAAAATTAGGAAAGAAACGTCTTCGCCCTGGAGGTAAGCTTGCAACCGACTGGTTGATAGAGCAAGGGCAATTTTCTAGCGATAAAAAGGTTTTAGAAGTCGCCTGTAATATGGGAACTACAACGATTGAATTAGCGAAAAAATATGGTTGCCAGATTACTGCAGTTGATTTAGATAAGGCTGCGCTGGCTCAGGCGCGACTTAATGGAGACAAGGCTGGTGTTGGTGAGCTCGTCACATTTGAGCAGGCAAATGCTATGAAGCTGCCTTATGATGACAATTCTTTTGATATTGTTATCAATGAAGCCATGCTGACCATGCAGACGGATAAGGGGAAGGCCAAATGTATGGATGAGTACTACCGGGTGCTGAAGCCAGGCGGAGTGCTCCTCACACACGATGTCATTCTCAAACAAAAAGATGAGAATGTCCGGGAAGAGCTATCTCGTGCGATTAATGTCAATGTTGGTCCTCTGACAGAAGGTTCTTGGATTCAGCTGGCCCGCTCTCACGCTTTTGATCGTGTAGACACCTTTGTCGGTGAAATGACCTTGATGAGTCTTCGAGGGATGATATATGACGAAGGACTGGGCGGCACTCTGAAAATCTGCTTCAATGCCCTTAAAAAAGAGAACTACGGCCAGTTTATGAAGATGTTTAAGATGTTCCAAAAGAATCAAGAAAAACTGGGATTTATTGCTATGGTTTCTCGTAAATAATGCTAGCCGCTTTGGAAAATCTAAAGCGGTTTAAAAAAATTTCTAAAAAAGCTTGACCCTGACCTTTGGTCAGGGCTTATACTATAGTGGTAAGGAGGTCTATCATGTACCATATCAAAGAAGCTGCACAACTTTCGGGTGTCTCTGTCAAAACCCTGCATCATTATGATAAAATCGGACTGTTAGTCCCCGCCAAATCAGAAAATGGCTATCGGACATACAGCCAAGCTGATTTAGAGAGGTTGCAGGTCATCCTTTACTATAAGTATCTGGGTTTTTCTTTGGAGAAAATAGCAGAGCTGCTGAGTCAGGATGAACAGGCTTTATTGCCGCATCTGGTTAGGCAGTTAGAGTATTTGCAGCAGGAAAGAGACCGCTTGGACACCTTGATTTCCACCTTACAAAAAACCATCCAAGATGAAAAGGGAGAAAGAAAAATGACAATGAAAGAAAAATTCGCAGGTTTTACCTATGAAGACAATCACAAATATCATCAAGAAGCTGTCGAAGAATACGGTCAAGAAGTCATGTCGGAAGCATTGGTTCGTCAAAATGGACGGGAAGAAGAATCTGCCGCAGCTTTCAATCAAGTTTTTCAAAGTCTGGCAGAGAATATGCAACAAGGCTTGCCGATTGAAGCAGCAGAAAATCAGGAGCAGGCAGCGTGTCTCTTACAAGCCATTCGCACTTATGGTTTTGACTGCTCTATTGAAGTATTCGGTCATATCGGTAAAGGCTATGTCTATAACCCAGAGTTTAAAGAAAACATAGATAAATTTGGAGTTGGCACAGCTCAGTACACAGCAGATGTGATTGCAGCTTATGTGCGAACAAATGCGAAATAAATAGGCTAGGAATTTCCTAGCCTATTTATTTCTACTTCAAGTCATAAAGCCAGTCGTCACCGTCTTTATAGTAAAAGAATTCACTTAAATCGTCTTCTAAAAAAACACGCAGCATATCAGACATGTCACTTGTTGCTAGCTTTAAATGGGACAGATTTTTAAAATCTTCCCACCAGACCTTTCCTTCGTCTGAGGATTGCAGCACACCGGAATAGTGCTTTGTCTTATAGAGCAGGACGACATAACGAAAATCTTTATCATCATACCAATCCTTTATGCCGCAAAGTTGGGGTTTGGATATGCTTAATCCAGTTTCTTCTTTGACTTCTCTGATAACTGCATCGGTAAAAGATTCTCCGCGCTCTACATGCCCGCCAGGAAAAGTGATGCCGGGCCAGTCAGACTTGACTCGTTCTTGTACGAGAACTTTTTCTCCGTCATAAATCATGCACATGTTGACGAATTCTACATTTTCTAGTCGATTCATTTGCTTATTCCTTTTGTTTGACCTGAATGGATAAATATGAGCCATCACTCATAATGCAAGCTCCCTGCCACCCAGCCGGTGCAGAGGGCAGATGTGATGTTGAAGCCGCCCGTGTGGGCATTGATGTCTAGGACCTCTCCAGCAAAGTGGAGTCCGGGAACGAGTTTGCTTTCCAGAGTTTTGGGATTGATTTCTTTGAGGCTGACTCCGCCCTTGGTTACAAAGGACTTGGCCAGGGACATTTTGCCAGTGACAGGGATGGGCAGTTCTTTAATTTGTTTGATGAGAGCCTCTTTTTCACTGAGATTGAGTTGTTTGACTTTCTCGGGAAAGGGTTGGGCAAAAAAGTCTGCCATTCGCTCGGGCAGGAGAATTTTCAGGCAGTTCTTCAGGGATTTTTCCCGATGTTCTTCTAAAAAATCCGTCAGAGCCTGCTGACTCATCTGTGGCAAAAGGTCCAGATAGATGGTTTCACCGCCCTTGACAAAGCTAGACAAGCGCAGAGCTGCCGGACCTGATAGGCCAAAGTGGGTAAAGAGCAAGTCGTGGGTGATGACATGCTTGCCATAGCTGAGGGTCACATCGTCCAGCGAAATCCCCTGAAGCGCTTTGTGAGGAAAGTCAGTCAGAAGAGGACTTTCAGCAGCTTCCAGGTCAGTCACCGTGTGCTTGAAGTGTCGGGCAATATCGTGACCAAAGCCTGTCGAGCCTGTTGAAGGGTAGGACTTTCCGCCAGTCGTCACAATCAATTTCTGGCAGGTCCAAGTCTGGTCGCTGGATCTGACAGTGAAAAGCTCATCAGTTTTTTTGACGGAGACGATTTCGGTATTGGTGATGACAGTGCCACCCAGTTCTGCAATTTTCTTTTCCAAAGCTTCGATGATGGTGCGGGACTTGTCTGTCACAGGGAAAACACGTCCGTGGTCTTCGACCTTGAGTTTGACGCCGTTCTCTGTAAAGAAGTTGATGATATCATGGTTGTCAAACTGGGAAAAAACGCTGTAAAGAAAGCGTCCGTTACCAGGAATACCAGCCAGGAGGTCATCCAAATCTCCATTATTGGTCACATTGCAGCGACCGCCACCTGTACCAGCTAATTTCTTACCCAGTCGTTTATTTTTCTCGATAAGCAAGGTTTTCTGTCCGTAGAAAGAACTGGAAATGGCAGCCATCATGCCAGCCGGTCCTCCGCCGATGATGATTGTGTCGAAATGGTTCATGTATCTTTTCCTTTCATGGAGAGTAGTTTTTATCTGTTAGTTGGAAATCTTGCGCTTCCTTGGTGAGCAGGCTTTTGCTGTCTTATAGACGTTCTTGGAAGACTACAGCTAAGAATATCTAGATTTCTAAATTCATTCGATTTTTTCGTTTCTTTTACTAGACTAATCTGTCTCATTGTATCATAAAAAAGGGCTAAAAAGATAGGAGTCAGGCTCAAAAAATATTGTGAAATTTGACAGTTAAGGCTTGATATGATAAGATTTAGGTATCTACAAACTAGAAAAAGTTTTTGAGGAAATTATGGCAATTGAAAAGACAGTCAGCGAGTTAGCCGAGATTCTTGGAGTTAGCCGCCAGGCGATTAACAATCGTGTCAAGGCACTGCCGCCAGAAGATACGGAAAAGAACGAAAAAGGAGTCACGGTGGTGACCCGCAGCGGCTTGATTAAGCTGGAAGAGATTTATAAGAAAACTATTTTTGAAGATGAACCTGTTAGCGAAGATGTGAAGCAACGTGAGCTGATGGAAATCTTGGTGGATGAAAAAAATGCTGAGATTGTGCGTCTCTATGAGCAGCTTAAGGCCAAGGACAGCCAGCTAGCTAAGAAAGATGAGCAGCTGCGCATCAAGGACGTCCAGATTGCTGAAAAGGACAAGCAGCTGGACCAGCAGCAGCAGCTAACAGCTAAGGCTATGAATGAGCGTGAAACCTTGCTGTTGGAGTTAGATGAAGCCAAGGAAAAGGTGCAGGAGCAAGAAAGCAAGGGCTTCTGGGCACGTTTATTTGGAAAATAAAAATAAGGTTGGGACATCTGTCTCAACCTTGTTTTAAATAAGAATCGCTTTTTAGCAAGTTTTGTATTGTTCACAACATAAAGGAGGAAAATGAAATCACAAAGACTGGGGCTTTTACGTCTCTATCGCAATCTTGATAAAATCCTGTTGCTCTTTTTCACAGTCTTTATGCTCATGGAGTTGGCTTGGGTGCCTTTTAACTCCTTTGCAGCAGAGACTCTGCTCAAGCAGACAGGCTACCTCTTCTTATCTTATACGAATGCCTTTAAAGTTCTGACTTCAAATGTCTGGGTTGGCTTAGCCTTTCTAGCGCTTTTTGCGGCCAATCTCTTTATCGCTTATTTTCAGATTGGACTGATATTTATGGGACTCCGCAATCTTCTGGACGAGGAAGAACGCAGCGCCTTTCAGTTCATTAAGAAAAGTTTCAAAGACAGCGGCTCGCTGATTCGCTACGCTAGGCCCAGCAAGGTCCTCTTTATTGCACTGTATATGGGCTTTATCTTTCCCTTTCTGCGGCAAATTCTCAAAATCTACTACTTGAATAAAATTCTGATTCCAGAATTTATCGTGACCTATCTCAAGACGGCCTTATGGATGAAATTATCAATCTATGCTTTAGGTTTTCTGCTTTTTTTGATAGCTGTCCGACTAATGTTTGCCCTGCCCAAGCTCTTTTTTGAGCATTTCCGCCTACGAGACGCGATTAGGTATAGTTTGGAGAAGACCAAGGGGCACTTGATTCGCTATACTTGGCAGCTCTTTTGGATACTGGCCAAGAGCTTTCTCTTCTTTCTTTTAAGCAGCATTCCGATTTTAGTGTTGCAGCAGTATGCGGATGGCCAGTCCAATCAGATAGCCTTGATAGCAGCGGTTGTCAATTACTGCCTCATAAAGCTGGCTTATTACTTCATGGTAGCCTACTTTCTGATTAAGTTTGTGGCTTTTCTGACAGACAGTAAGCTGTCTGAATATCGCTACAGGAAAGGCCTGCCTATCATGCGCTGGTTTATCCTTTTGGTCACTAGCTCTGTCTTTGCCCTTGAAGGCTTTGTCTATCTCAATCTGCCCTTGGAAAATGTCCCTCTGACCATCTCGCATCGTGGGGTTTCGCAGGGAAATGGTGTCCAGAATACAGTTGAGTCGCTAGAGAAAACCGCCCTGCTCAAGCCAGATTATATCGAAATGGATGTTCAGGAGACCAAGGATGGCCAGTTTGTCATGATGCACGATGCCAATCTAAAAGCCTTGGCCGGCGTTGATGCCAGACCGCAAGAGCTGACTCTGCAAGAGCTGACGGCTTTAGATATTTCAGAAAATGGACACACTGCCAAAATTTCCAGCTTTGATGCTTATCTCAAACGAGCCAATCAGATGGGCCAGAGACTCTTGATAGAAATCAAGACCAGCAGCTTGGACTCAGACGATATGATGGACCGTTTCCTTAGCCAATACGGAGCCAATATCAAGGTTTATGGCCATCAGATTCAGTCTTTGGATTATCAGGTTATTGACAAGACAGTCCAGTATGATGAGAGCATACCGACCTTCTTTATCCTGCCCTACAATACTATTTTCCCACGGACACAGGCTTCTGGCTATACGATGGAGTACTCGACCCTCGATGAAAACTTTGTCGATAAGCTATGGACGACGGATAAGAAGCTTTATGACTGGACCATCAATGATGCAGACAGCATTGGCAAATCCTTCCGCTTGGGTGTTGACGGTATGATTACCGACGATTTGGAGCTGGTGCAGAGCTCTATCAAGGAGCTGCAAAACAAACCCGACTATGCCCTGCTTTTGATGAGTAAGGCAGCTGATTTGCTTAATTTTGTGTAGTGGACTGGTGAGGGAACGACTATAAATCAAAAAAGATTGAGATTCTTCAGTCTTTTTTGCTGGTTCGAGTATTGCTTGACTTATGTTTAGTCAAGTTGGAAGGTTATTTATCTTGCTTAAAATGGCAATTTGCCTGCGAAAGCGCCCATTTTCTTCTGAGTAGCATCATCAATCTGAGCCAGCGCGTGATTCAGGGCCTGCGCAGTCATCTCTGACAGAGTTTCCAAATCTTCAGGATCCACAACGGCTGGATTGAAGTCAATGCTGACTACTTTTTTATCACCAGTCAGTTTAGCAACGACTAAATCTTGGGCTGATTTGCCGGTAAATTCTGTTGCAGCTAGTTCTGCCTGTCCTTTTTCCATTTGTTTTTGAAGCTTTTGTGCTTGCTTCATCATGCTTTGCATGTTCATCATAAGATTTTCTTTCCTTTCTCTCGCAAGGGCCAAGCCCTCGGTAATCTTCACTCTTCAAATTATATCATTTTTTGGAAAAGTGGCAAGAATGTATAATGATATTTTGATATTGATTTACAGTGAGTTTGACAAGAAAGGCGATACTATGGTAAAATGTTTGAGAATTTATATATTATTTAGGAGTATTTTCGGATGAAAAAACATAAATTGAA
Organism: Streptococcus sanguinis SK49; assembly: GCF_000212815.1. Lineage (GTDB taxonomy): Bacteria > Bacillota > Bacilli > Lactobacillales > Streptococcaceae > Streptococcus > Streptococcus sanguinis_C. Next base: position 285,466 of record NZ_GL890985.1, read on the forward strand.
ACTTTTGTTTCTTGGACTTTTATTACCTCTCTTTCTCTTAGCTGGCTGTAATGGTACACCTAGTATCAAAGGGAAGTGGAACGTTCAGGGAGCTTATGGTGATATAAATACTACGGAATTTACAGATAAAAAGGTAGTTGTTGAGGATAAAGAGAAAGAGTATAAGCAAGTTGCTACAGGCTTTAAGAATAATTCTCATTATGTAGTTATTGAGATCGAGAAGCAAAAATATTCAATTGTTTTCCCAGATGCTGATAAGAATATTGCTATTTTGCTCCAGCCGTCTTCAGATGATGACTATCTAAACGGAGAGATGATTTTAGCTATGAATCGTAAGGAAGTTCCAAACTACGAGAAATATGCAGAAAAATACATGAATCGATAAGAAAAAGGCACAAAAGATGTGCCTTTTTTCATTACATTTTTGATCTAATAAAATGTAAAGGGAAGTTCAATACTAGATCGCTCCAAATCTACCGTCAGCTGATAGTCGTTCTTATCACGAACGGTATGCTCGAAGTCCGTAGTGTAGAGGACAAGGCGCAGTTGGTCGCCTTTTTTCATCTTATAGATAGTTGGTTGCAGTTCAAAGGAAAATTCCAGCCATTGGTCAGGTGTTACTTCTTCGACAGTCAGTAAATTGGTTCGGTTTTGCAGGTTGATGAAACCTTTGGTGATGATGCGATGAGGCGTTTCGGCAAAGGGCAGTTCAACCAGATTGTCCAGCATATAGTAGCGGCCGTTGTCCATGACTCTAGGCTCAATAGGCGTAGGAATTGGTGTGAGGCGCTTAGCTGGTCCGAAGTCTAGCAATTGGGCAGAAATCAATCCCTTATCGGTGCTGGATTTGAGTCGAAGATTGAGCTGGCTTGCTCCGTTGAGAAAGAGGTCCTTTTCCAAGGTCCAGTCCAGAGTAATCTGGTTGACCTTACCTTCAAAAAGCTCAGTTTTAAAGCTTTGGTAGTTTTTGGCAAAACGATTATAGTCTTCTTCTGGATATTGATTTTGGATAGATTGGCAGTCTTGGCCTAGTTGGAGCTGAAGTTTTTGTTCTTGTCCACCGAAGTCTTCCAAGGTCAGCCAACTTTGAGCTTGACTGTTGTCCTGCCAAATGACTGCTGGCAGTTCGAAGTCTGATTCACATCCCAGAAGTTTATTGCTCAGCAGAGCATTGATAGACTCACGGAAGTCGATGGACTGCCAGTTGTTCATGTAAACATGGGCACCGTTATGGAAGAAAAGATGCTTTTTGATGTGGGGCGGTAAAGCCCGAAACATATTATAGACATGGAGAGGCTTGACATTCCAGTCTTGAGAGCCGTGGGTGAAGACGACTTCGGCCTTGACCTTATCTGCGTGGAGCAGGTAGTTGCGGTCATGCCAAAATTGATTGTAATCTCCGGTTTGTCGGTCTAGGTCTTTGCGCTGTTGCTCTAGGCTTTGCTGATAAGCATCATTATGACGCAGGTAGTCACCAGCCCTCAGATTGCGAGAGTAGGTCAGTTCGGTCAAGGATTCAAAATCCTCTCCTGGATAGCCGCCAGGACTTGTGACAAGGCCGTTTTCGCGATAGTAGTTGTACCAAGAAGAAATCCCAGCTTCGGCGATGATGACCTCCAGTCCATCTACGCCAGTCGTTGCCAGTCCGTTGGACATGGTGCCCAGATAGGAGATACCGGTCGTAGCCACTTTTCCGTTGGACCAAGTGGCCTTGATTTCCCGTTGGCGAGTGTGGTCGGTGAAGGCTCGGCAGCGGCCATTGAGCCAATCAATAACGTTCTTATATGCCTCGATCTGCTGATAGTCGCCGCTGGTCATCAGTCCTTCAGAGTCTTTAGTTCCTACGCCAGACACATAGAGATTGGCAAAGCCGCGGGGCAGCAAATAATCATTGAGCGTGTAGGTGCCGATATGACCTAATTTTTCCTCGGCTTCAGAGACTTCTTGGGTAGGAGCCGGCGAATCTAGTTGGAGCAATTTGAGCTTAGGATCTTGTACTGTGATTTGATGGGGCTCTTTTTTTGCTAAGTCCACATTCATATCATGAAGCGCCTTGTCGCTGGCAGGATCATTGGTTCCTTGATGATAAGGAGAAGCGGTCATGACAGCAGGGATTTTCCCTTGGTAACGAGGACGGATAATGCTGACCTTGATGAGATCCGGACGACCGTCTTGATCAGTATCCACACGTGATTCCACGTAAACTACCTCTCGGATAGCATCATGACTGGAAAAGGTTGCCAGGCTCTTACCGTTGAAGTAGTGGTGGGTATTGTCCTCAGGAATCAAATCCTCGCTGACTAGCTTATCAACTAAGAGGTTGCCATTTTTTGTCCGAGTGTTGAGCAGCTGGTAGAGATTTTCCAATAAGTCTCCAAATGTAATGGGAAAGCCCGTTTCTTTGCGAAAGGCCTCAACATCTGTAAAATCAATAAAGGGCGAGAACTCAAGCAGCTGAAAGGCCACAGTGTAAAAAACAGACGCCGTCAGTTCTCTGTCAGACTGGAAAAAGCTCAGCAGATCTGTTTGGCTGTCAGCAACCCAGGATTTCAAGGGATAATCTTTATTTTTATAAGTGAAAAAGCTGGTGCGGAGAAAATCTTCAAGATTTTCCTTATCAGAGCGATTGCTGTCATAAAAAAAGCCTAATTCAGCTAATTCTGTCAACATGTTTTCCCGTTTCGTTTTTGCATAACTATACTGATTAAAACGCATATTCTTCCCTCTTTTTCTTATTTTTATAAAAAATGACCTTTACATTATCCATTATACTTGATAAAATAGACTTTGTCTAAAAAATATTTAAGGAGTATCACTAAATGGATTTCGGTTGGGCAATTAAATATGCCACAGAATTTTTGGGTACAGCTATTCTCATTATTTTGGGAAATGGAGCTGTTGCGAACGTTGAATTAAAAGGAACCAAGGGGCATCAGAGTGGTTGGTTAGTCATCGCTGTTGGTTACGGTATGGGGGTTATGATTCCAGCTTTGATGTTTGGTAATGTGTCTGGTAACCATATCAACCCTGCTTTTACTCTGGGACTGGCTGTCAGTGGTTATTTCCCTTGGTCACAGGTTGCGCCGTACATTGCAGCCCAGCTTTTAGGAGCTATTTTCGGACAGGCCTTGGTAGTTGCGACTCATCGTCCTTACTATTTGGGAACAGAGAATCCTAATAATATTTTAGGGACTTTCTCAACTATCTCTAGCTTAGATCATGGCACGCCTGAATCACGTAAAGCAGCCTTGTTCAATGGTTTTATCAATGAATTTGTTGGTTCTTTTGTTCTTTTCTTTGCGGCTATGGGCTTGACCAAGAACTTCTTTGGAGCAGAATTGTTGAGCAAAGCTGAAGCAACTATCAATTCACAAGCTGCTCAGATGGCAGCACAAGGGACTTCAGTTCCTAAAGAACAGATTGCTGCTGCAATATCTCAGGCTAAAGATCAAGTTGCACCATTCCAAGTTGGTAGCCTTTCAGTCGCTCACCTAGCACTTGGGTTCTTGGTAATGGCTTTGGTAACCTCACTGGGAGGCCCTACTGGACCTGGACTGAACCCTGCTCGTGACCTTGGACCTCGTATCCTCCACTTCATCCTGCCAGAATCTGTTTTGGGCAAACACAAGGGTGATTCAAAATGGTGGTATTCTTGGGTTCCAGTTGTGGCACCGATTCTTGCAGGTATCACAGCAGTCCTCTTGTTTAAAACAATCTACGGATAAGCACATAAGATCAGAGTTGGGGGATTTCCTCAACTCTTTTTTCGAACGATAGAGAAGGTAAAGATGGAGATGCAAGTATCAAAATTTCATAAGGTCAGTGGCCGCAGAACCTTACTCTTTGGTTTTTTAGCCCTTGTTTTTGGCCTGATTATCATTGTCAATGGCTTCAGATTTACCAAGCTGGCCTTCGATTTTATTTCGCTTTATCTGACAGTTGTTGGCTTGGTAAATATTGTTCTTCATATTTTTACGCGCAAGAAAGAAGGGGCTGTCTGGCATAGTCTGCTTCAGATTGCAGTCGCTATGGGTATCAGCTGGCTCAACCGAATCAGTGATGTGCCTGTCAATATTGTGATTATCAGTTTGGGTAGCTACCAGCTCTTGACTGCCGGTATTTACGGAGTGACCTATCTCCTTTATCGGCAAAATCATGTCAAGGGCGGCTTGCGCTATCTATTTGATACCGTTCTCTATGGTGGAATTGGGCTGACCAGTATTCTTTCGCCTGCGACTGAGGGAAACTTGCAGTTTTTGATTTTAGGAATCTATTTGATGATGCTGGGAATGTCCAATATCCGGGATGGCCTCTTTTTTGATAATGACCGTGAAAAACATCGGCTGCGTAGGCAAATTCGTATTAACCTCCCTATTATTTTTGCAGCCTTTATTCCGGTAGAAAATCTGGAACACTTTAATCGACTGATTCAGGGAGATACTGCTTCTGATCGTAAAAATGTTTATAGTCTTGTTAAGAATAGAGAGAAAAAGGCGGACTTAGAGGTCTTGGTCCATACTTCAAAGACAAGTTTATTAGGGGGCATTGGTCATGTAGATATTTGCTATCAGGGACAAGTGATTTCTTATGGCAGCTATGATGTTTTTTCTGAGCGATGCAAGGGCATGATTGGAGACGGTGTTCTTTTCAAGGTTCCTAAAGACGCTTATATTGAGCTTTGCAAAAAAGAAAGCAAGAAAACACTCTTTGGTTATTCTCTGGTTTTGACAGATAAGGAGAAAGAGGCGGTTGAGAAGCGCCTGGCTGAAATTGATCAGCTGTTAGTAGAATGGGAGCCGCCAGCAGAACTGAAAAATGGCCAGCCAACATACTCCTACAAGTTGAAGCATGAACTAGGAGCGCAGCTGTATAAGTTTAAAACCAGTCGTTTCAAGACGTATTTTGTCCTGTCGACCAACTGTTGCCTGCTAGCAGATTCGATTATTGGGCAGGCTGGGACAGATACTCTGGATATTCGTGGTATTATCGCGCCCGGTACCTACCAGTCCTATCTGCAGTACGAGTTTGAGTCCGCTAGAGGTTTGGTCATTGCTCAGACCGTTTACCAATAAAGCCAAGGCCTTCTAGTTTTAAAAATTGTTTATTTGCGCATAATTTCTTGTCAAAAAGATGAAAATCCATTACAATAAAATGGTTTGGAGGAATTATGAGCGCGAATCATATTATTAGAATTATCCCTGTATTAAAGATAAATAATCGTCATTTAAATCAAGAGTTTTTTGTAAATCAGCTGGGCATGAAGGCCCTTTTAGAGGAAGCTGCTTTTCTGTCCTTGGGAGATCAGACCAAGACTGAGAAACTGCAGCTGGAAGAATCGCCTAGTATGCGGTCGCGGCGAGTCCAAGGTCCTAAAAAATTAGCCAGAATCGTTGTCAAGGTTGCAGATGCTAAAGAAATCGAGTCGCTATTGGCTCAAAAGCCTGCTTGGACTAAGCTGTATAAAGGAGAGAAAGGCTATGCTTTTGAATCTCTGTCACCAGAGGGCGATCTAGTTCTTCTGCATGCAGAAGAGAATAGAGCAAATCTGCAAGCAGTCACGGCGGTGCCTGACTTTGAAAAGCAAGAGGACTTCATCGGCCTTAGCCAATTTGAGATAGAGACGGTAGAAATTCGTGTACCTAATGCCAATGAAGCCCAAGAATTTTACAGCAAGATTGAAAATGCGCTGGACTTTCTGACCTTTATAGAAGCAGAGGGTCAAGACTTGCAGGCAGACAATGCCCTAACTTGGGACTTGACTATGCTCAAAGCTCAAGTCAATCGTTTAGAAACCGCTGCGCTGCGTCCTATCTTTGAAGGACACGAGGTCTTTGTACCCAAGTCAGATAAGTTCCTGCTGAGTCAGGATTTTAGTAAGATTGAATTGTGGTTTGAAGCATGACTCTAGAAAACATCATCAGTAAAATCAAAGAACAGCTAAAAGATGGTATCTATCCCGGTGCTAGTCTGGCCTTGTACCAAGCTGGCCGGTGGCAGGAATTCTACTTTGGTCTAGCTGATCCGCAAGAAGGGAAGACCACTCAAGCGGGTTTGGTCTATGACTTGGCTAGCGTCAGCAAGGTGGTCGGAGTTGGGACTCTGGCAGCCTTTTTATATGAGCAAGGCAAGCTGGAGCTGGATTTGCCCTTGCAGCATTACTATCCGGCCTTCCATCGAGAAGATGTGACCTTGCGTCAGCTCTTGACCCACACATCTGGGCTGGATCCTTTTATTCCCAATCGTGATCAGCTGACAGCTCCCGAGTTGAAAGCAGCACTCAATCATTTGACAGTGCTTGAAGATAAGATTTTCCGCTATACGGATGTGAATTTTCTGCTCTTGGGCTTTATGTTGGAAGAGATCTACGGTCAGTCCTTGGATCAGATTTTTCAAAGTCAGATTTTCCAGCCTTGGGGTTTGGCTGAGACTAGTTTTGGACCAGTTCCAGGAGCTGTGCCGACCGTTCGCGGTGTCAAGGATGGTCAGGTTCATGACCCTAAGGCGCGTGTGCTGGGTGTCCATGCTGGCAGTGCGGGCTTATTTTCAACTCTCAGGGATTTGGAAATATTTCTGGAGCATTATCTGCAGGGTGACTTTGCGGCCAATCTGACCCAGAATTTTTCCAAGGAGTCAGGCAAAAGACGCAGTCTAGCTTGGAATCTAGAGGGCAGCTGGCTGGATCACACTGGCTACACAGGAACCTTTATTATGTATAATCGCAAGGAGCAAAAGGCGGCTATTTTCCTATCCAACCGGACCTATGAAAAAGACGAGCGGGCTCAATGGATCTTGGATCGTAACCAGCTGATGGACCTGATAAGAAGAGAACTTTAAAAGACTCCGGCTGCAAGCTCCGGGGTTTTATCATGTCTACCTATATTAATATCGGTCTCTAGCCCCAGTGATTTTCTCTTAATAAAAATCGCTTTTTTTGCCAAAGTATATTAAAATAAGATAGAGAGAATCTACAGACAAGAGAAGAATATGACAAAAGAAATCGGTGTCGGCAAGGCACATAGTAAAATTATTTTAATGGGAGAGCATTCGGTGGTCTACGGCTATCCAGCCATTTCCCTACCTCTTAATCGCATTGAAGTGACCTGTCAGGTCTTTCCGTCTGAGCGGGCCTGGACCCTCTACGCCGAGGATACGCTGTCTATGGCTGTCTTTGCCTGTCTAGAACATCTCGGCCGACAGGGAGCTAAGATTCGCTGTCAGGTGGAGTCCATGGTCCCTGAGAAGAGGGGAATGGGTTCTTCAGCCGCAGTCAGTATTGCGGCCATTCGGGCGGTCTTTGACTACTTTGAGGAAGAGCTGGATGGCCAAACACTGGAGATTCTAGCCAATCGGGCGGAGATGATTGCCCATATGAATCCCAGCGGCCTTGATGCCAAGACCTGCCTCAGTGATGTAGCTATTAAGTTTATCCGCAATTTCGGTTTCAGTGAAATTGAGCTGGATCTGGATGCCTTTTTAGTCATTGCAGATACGGGCATTCACGGTCATACCCGCGAAGCTATCCGTGCTGTAGAAAGTCAGGGTCAAAAGGCTCTTCCCTTGCTTCAGGAATTGGGGAATTTAACGAAAATCCTTGAGAAAGCCATTTCTATCAAGGACCTGATGACAATGGGACAAGCTATGACCAAGGCTCATGAGAAGCTAGCCAAGCTAGGGGTTTCTTGCCAGAAAGCAGATGAGCTAGTATCGGCAGCTCTTGAAAACGGAGCTTTGGGAGCTAAAATGAGCGGCGGTGGTCTGGGTGGCTGTGTCATTGCTCTTGTAGGAGAAAAAAGTCGGGCGGAGGCCTTAGCCGCCTTATTGAGAGAGAAAGGGGCCATTAACACATGGATCGAAAGCCTGTAAGTGTCAAATCCTATGCCAATATTGCAATTATCAAATATTGGGGGAAGAAAGATGCAGAAAGGATGATTCCGTCTACCAGCAGTATCTCACTGACACTGGAAAATATGTATACCGAGACGCAACTGAGTCCTTTGCCGGATACAGCGACTGAAGATGAGTTTTATATTGACGGCCAGCTGCAAAGCCCGGCAGAACATGCCAAAATCAGTAAGATTATTGACCGTTTCCGCTCTCCAGAAGATGGTTTTGTCCGCGTTGATACCAGCAACAATATGCCGACTGCAGCGGGTCTGTCTTCTAGCTCCAGTGGTCTGTCTGCCCTAGTCAAGGCCTGCAATGCTTATTTTCAGACGGGTTATCAGACGCAAGAGCTGGCTCAGCTGGCTAAGTTTGCTTCAGGGTCCTCTGCTCGGTCTTTCTTTGGTCCGCTAGCGGCCTGGGATAAGGACAGCGGGGCCATTTATCCAGTCAAGACGGATTTGAAGCTAGCCATGATTATGCTGGTTCTGCACGATGAGAAAAAGCCTATTTCCAGCCGCGACGGTATGGAGCTCTGTGCCAAAACTTCCACCATTTTCCCAGATTGGATTGCCCAGTCTGCCTTGGATTATCAGGCCATGCTAGGCTATTTGCAAGACAATGATTTTGCTAAGGTTGGTCAGCTGACGGAGGAAAATGCTCTTCGGATGCATGCCACGACAGAAAAAGCTTATCCGCCGTTTTCTTATCTGACAGAGGAGTCCTACCAAGCTATGGATGCTGTCAGAAAGCTGCGGGAGCAGGGCGAGCGTTGCTACTTTACCATGGACGCAGGGCCAAATGTCAAGGTCCTCTGCTTGGAGGAAGACCTAGACCATCTGGTGGCTATTTTTGAGAAGGACTACCGGCTTATCGTCTCCAAAACAAAGGACTTGTCAGATGAAGACTAGTGCAAGAGTCCAAACCTGCGGCAAGCTCTATCTGGCGGGTGAATATGCAGTGCTGGCGGCAGGTCAGCCGGCCATTATCAAGGCCATTCCTATCTATATGACGGCGGAAATCCAGGCATCCTCCGCCTATCGCTTGACATCAGATATGTTTGAACACAGCGCTAACCTAGAGTCAGACCCTGATTATGCCTTGATTCAGGAGGCGGTAGGGGTTATGAACACTTATTTGCTAGCCTTAGGCTACCAACTTCAGCCTTTTTCTCTGAAGATTAGTGGCAAGATGGAAAGAGAAGGCAAGAAGTTCGGGATTGGCTCCAGCGGTAGTGTTGTTATTCTGACACTTAAGGCTTTGGCAGCACTTTATGAGCTGGACTTAGAGCCAGAGCTACTCTTTAAGCTGGCTTCTTACGTCCTCCTCAGGCGCGGAGACAATGGTTCCATGGGAGATCTAGCCTGCATTGCTTATGAAGACCTGATTTACTACCAATCTTTTGATAGAGAGCTGGTCCGCAAGCGTATGGACAAAGTTGATTTACAGCAATTACTAGCAGAGGATTGGGGTTTTGAAATTCGCAGTATTAAGCCTTGCTTAGCCATGGATTTTCTAGTTGGCTGGACCAAGCAGCCGGCGATTTCTAAGGACTTGGTCAATCAGGTCAAATCAGCTATTTCAGAGTCCTTTTTGACAGGCAGTAGGATGCAAGTTGATACTTTGGAGAGGGCTTTACTAGCAGGAGAGAAGCTTGCTATTCAGTCTAGTCTGGAAAAGGCTAGCCAGCTCTTAGAAAGGCTCAGCCCAGCTATCTATACAGATAGGATGAAAATCCTAAAGGAAGCAGCGGAGGGACTGAACTGTGTGGCTAAGAGCAGTGGTGCCGGCGGTGGCGACTGCGGGATTGCTCTCAGCTTTGATGCCACATCTAGCAACCAACTGATTCAAGCCTGGCAAGAAGCTGACATTGAGCTATTATACAGAGAAAGGATGGGCCATGATGAGCCAGAATCGTAAGGATGACCATATCAAATACGCTTTAGAGCAGCGTCCGGGTTACAACAGTTTTGATGAAATGGAATTGGTTCACCGTTCTCTGCCCAAGTATGATTTGGCAGAGATTGACCTATCTACTCACTTTGCAGGCCGTGACTGGGAGTTTCCTTTTTACATCAATGCCATGACTGGCGGCAGCCAAAAAGGCGGTCAAATCAATGAAAAGCTGGCTCAAGTAGCTGAAAGTTGCGGCCTTCTTTTTGTAACTGGCTCTTACAGCGCAGCCTTGAAAAATCCTTCTGATCCTTCCTATCGGGTGGCGACTGGTCGGCCTAATTTATTGCTGGCTACCAATATCGGCTTGGACAAGCCTTTTCAAGCCGCTCAGCAGGCAGTAGCTGATTTGCATCCCCTCTTTTTGCAGGTCCATGTCAATCTCATGCAGGAATTGCTGATGCCAGAGGGCGAGCGAGAGTTTCGTTCTTGGCGCCAGCACTTGACTGATTATAGTCAGCGGCTGGATCTTCCTCTAATTCTTAAAGAAGTTGGCTTTGGCATGGATCGCTCTACTGTTGAAGAAGCGCGCTCCTTGGGGATTCAGACTTTTGATATTTCCGGCCGGGGCGGCACTAGCTTTGCCTATATTGAAAATCAGCGGGGTGGCAATCGTGACTACCTCAATGATTGGGGGCAATCTACTCTGCAGAGCCTATTAGTGCTTCAGCCATTGCGTGATGAGGTCGAACTCTTGGCTAGTGGAGGTGTCCGCCATCCTTTGGATATGGTCAAAGCTCTGGTCTTAGGAGCCAAGGCGGTCGGTCTCTCTCGCACTATGCTGGACTTGGTGGAAAATCACTCAGCGGAAGAGGTTATTGATATTGTAGAAGGCTGGAAATCGGATCTGCACCTCATCATGTGCGCCCTGTCCTGCCGAAACTTGCAAGAATTAAAGAGTGTACCCTATCTACTCTACGGTCGGCTAAAAGAAGCTCATGAACAGATTAAATAGCATAAAGACATAAAAAAAGGCCATTAAGGCCTTTTTACTTGTCCTGTTTTCGTAAGTCAGCTAGTATTTCCTGAGCAGTAGCGAGGTTGAAAGTCTTCTTGACTGTTAAACAACTGGCTACAGCAGCGATTTCTTCGCCTTGGGCTCCAGCTTGCAATGCTAAAGATTTGGCTTGCAATTTCATATGACCGGCTTGGATGCCAGTGCTGACTAGGGCTTTGAGGGCGGCGAAGTTTTGTGCCAATCCGACTGAAACGATGAGGGAAGCCAATTCCTTGGCCTGAGGCTGCCCCAGCAAGTCAAAGCTGGCTGCCACTGCGGGATTGAGGCCAATGGAACCTCCTTTAGTTGCAATGGGCATGGGCAGGGTCATCTGACCATGAAGCTGGCGTTTGTCTGGGTCTGCCGTCCAAGTAGAGAGGCCGCGGTAGCTTCCTTCTCGGCTGGCATAGGCATGGGCACCGGCTTCTACAGCCCTCCAGTCATTTCCAGTAGCCAGCACCAAAGCATCAATACCATTAAAGATACCTTTATTGTGGGTAGCTGCCCGGTAAGGGTCAACCTGGGCTAATTTGCTGGCCAGCTGCATTTTATCCGCAAGAAGTTCCGCCTCGGCCGTATCCCGGCTGAGAAAGCGATAGCCGATGACACAGCGGGCTGTTACGAGACTATCTGTTGCATAGTTTGACAGGATAGCCATCAGACTCTTACCGCCAGTCAGATCTTTCAGAGGAAGGGTGAGGGCCTCCAGCATGGTGTTGAGCATATTGGCTCCCATAGCTTCCTGCGTATCTACAGACAGATAAAAAATGAGGAAGTCATCCTTTTGCTCCAGCCAAAGATCTCTAGCACCGCCACCACGGGCAACGATCGATGGATAGGCTTGGTTGGCCTGTTCCAGCAACTCTTTCTTTTTTTTGAGAATATCTTTGATGGCTTGGTCGACCTTTTCGACCTGATAGAGGGCAATTTGCCCAATCATCTGGCGTTTGTGAACCTCCGTCTCAAATCCGCCTGAACGTTTGATAATCTTAGCCGCAAAGCTAGCCGCTGCTACAACAGATGGCTCTTCTGTCACAAATGGAACTTGATAGGTCTTACCATCCACCAGAAAGTCTGGCACCAGAGAGTAGGGCAGGGCCAGAGTGGCCAGTACATTTTCACTCATCTGGTTGGCTGTTTCCAGAGGCAAAGTCTGCTGACTGTCTAGCAGCTGCCAATGTTCATCTTGTAAAAGTCCCTTTTCTTTCAACATCTGCAGCCGTTCAGCAGGAGTTTTTTTAGAAAATCCAGTCCAGTTTACTTTCATGATGATTTCTCAACTTTGATGTACTTACGCTGGTGCTCTGCAATTTCTGCCAGAGCAAAGCTTTGGTCTTCATAGTCAGAGAAGCTGGCATTGCCTTCCGCATCCAGCTCAGCTTCTTCAAAAAAGATGCGCTCGTAGTCCGGGATGGAAAGAGCCTGACGCTGGTCTAATTCCTCTAGGCGTGTCTTGGATAGATGCTTTTCATAGCCCTCTACCAAATTTGCACTAAAGATTTCAGAGACAGCTCCGCTGCCATAGCCAAAGAGAGCAATTCGATCGCCAGCCTTGAGGTTGTCAGAGTTTTCTAAAAGAGACAGAAGACCTAGGAAGAGGGAGCCTGTATAGATATTTCCAACCTTTTGGCTGTAGAGAATAGAGGCTTCAAAGTTCTTTCTAAGCTGATCTTGCTGCTCTTGAGGCAGGCTTTTATCCATGATTTTATTGAGGCCTTTAAGGGCAAGTTTTGGATAGGGCAAGTGAAAGCAGTAGGCCGCAAAATCTTTGAGAGCTAGCTTGTGGCGCTTCTGGTACTCCATCCAAGTTGTCTTTAAGCTATCCAGATACTGCTGGGTTGAATAGAGGCCGTTGACATAAGGGGTTGTCGAGTAATTTGGGCGCCAAAAATCCATGACATCGCGTGTCTGAGCTACATTATCATCATTGAAAGCGAGGATACGAGGATTGCTGCTAATCAGCATAGAAATAGCTCCTGCTCCCTGCGTTGGTTCGCCAGGTGTGTTAATGCCATACTTGGCAATGTCGCTAGCTAACACCAAAACTTTGCTGTCTGGATGTTTTTCGATATGGAGCTTGGCATAGTCCAGTGCCGCAGTTGCTCCATAGCAGGCTTCCTTGATTTCAAAACTGCGGGCAAAAGGCTGGATACCCAAAAGGCCGTGGACAAAAACGGCTGCCGCCTTGCTCTGGTCGATCCCTGACTCAGTAGCCACTATGACCATATCAATCTTTTCTTTGTCCTCTGCTGTCAGGATGGGGTCTGCTGCCGCCGCTCCCAAGGTAACAATATCCTCAGTCAGAGGAGCAATGCTTAGTTCCTTGAGTAAGAGCCCCTTGCTAAGCTTGTCTGGGTCAGTCCCACGGGCTGCCGCTAAATCATTTAATTTTAAGACATAATTACTGGTCGCAAAACCGATTTTGTCGATTCCGAATGTCATTATAAGACCTCTTTAAATCCTTTTATTCTAGTATATTCCGAAAACTATTTTACCATACTTAGGAATAAAACTCTTACAAAAAACATCTAATCTCAGCTAAATCAGGCTTAAGATGTATTTTCCAAAATAAAAACAGCAGATGGTTCTACTGTTTGTTTGCTGTGAGTTTGCTTTGGCGCTTTTTCAAGTAGTGATAGAGCTTGAGTACGACGGTGCCGCTGGCCATGCCAATCGAGATGACCAAGGCCAGAATGACCACCAGAGTGGCGTGAATCATGGCTTGGCTGTAGTCACCAGTGACAAAGAAGGCAGTCGTCCGATAGGAAATGTAGCCTGGGACCAAGGGGGCTAGAATGGCCAAAATAAAAACAACAGCGGGCGTTTTGTAGATGATGCTGAGAATTTGGCTGACGCAGGAACCAATGATAGCAGCCACAAAGGTTGCTATAATGACATTGGTCGGTCCTTTGAGCAGGAGATAGAGTAGCCAAATAGCCATGCCCAGCACTCCGCCGGGAATCAGCATACTACGCTGGACGTTTAGAACGATTAAAAAGGTAATGATGGCCAGCAGGCTGGCAACGGCTTGCAGTAAGAAAGTCAAGATTGTCATAGGCTTATTTCATAATAAGGAGGGCGACAGAGGTACCTGCACCGAGAGCAAGAGTGATGAGGAGCGATTCAAAGAGCTTGCTCATCCCAGAGTTGATATGGTTGGTCATGATGTCACGCACAGAGTTGGTCAGAGCAATGCCAGGGACAAAAGGCATGACAGAACCCGCAATAATCAAATCATCTGTGGAGTTAAAACCGGAATAGCGCGTCCAGATATGAGCCAGCAGTCCGAAGACAAAGGCACCGGCAAAAGCTGTCACAAAAGGAATGCGGATATATTTGTCCACATACAAAGAGAAGGCAAAGCCAAAGAAGGTAGCAATGGCAGCCCCCAAAGCATCGTAGAAATTTCCGCCAAACATGATGGAGAAGAAGGGAGCACTGAGCGTTGCGGCAGCAATCAGCTGCTTGTTGTTATAGGGCAGCTCCTTGACTTTGAGGCGATTCAGCTCATCAAAAGCCTCTTGAAGGCTAATTTCTCCTGTTACCAACTGACGGGAGACCTGATTGACATCGCAGACCTTCTCGATATTGTAGTTGGTCTTGAGATTACGCTTCATCCGTGAAACATTTGTATTTTCAATCGAAAAGAAAATAGCCACTGGCATTGCTAAGGCATTGCAGTCGATGATCCCTTGCGAATGAGCGATACGAATCATGGTGTCTTCCACCCGATAAGTCTCGGATCCGCTCTGTAGCAGCAGTGTCCCAGCCAGCATAATGACATCTACCGCCAGATTGAAATCTTTGGCTTCTTCCCTGATACCTTTCTCTGTCATTTCCCCAGTCCTTTTCCTAGTATAGCAATAGAACCATTATACCATAAAGCCTCTGAAAAATTTCATCAAGTTGGCAGTCATTTGAAGTCTGAAATACAAAAAAGAAGATTGGAGATTTCCAATCTTCTTTCAAATGGTTTGTAAGTCCTTAGTCGTTTATTAGCTCAAAGCATCGTCCATAGAGAGTACTTCGTGGAATACACGTTGAGTCAATTCAGTCTTTTGCTCTGGAGTCAAGTACTTAGTATTTACACAGTAACCTGAGATACGAACGATAACGTCTTCACCAGACATAATCTTGTCGTAAACGTCCTTCAAGTCCATGACGTTCAAGTTAACGTGCTGACCACCGTTTTCGAAGTAGCCATCCAGGATAGTAACCAAGTTGTCTACTTGTTCGTCGTGTGTCTTACCAAGCGCACGAGGTGATACTTGAGTTGTCAATGAGATACCGTCAGCTGCGTAACTGAAGTCCAGACTAGCAAGAGAGTTCAAGTTTTGCAACCAGCCACCTTTTGCCTTGTTAGATGGGTTAGCACCTGGTGAGAAGAATTCCAATTTAGACAAGTTCACGCTGCCATCTTCGTTGAGGTAAACTCCTTTGTGAACTGGTGAGTTACCAGTTTGTTTAGAGTAAGCAACGTTAGATGTGATAGTCAAGAGTGATACTGTTGCTTCAGCGTTCTTGTAAAGTTTGTGGCTGCGCAGACGAGTTGTGTAAGCTTCAACCAACCATTCAGCCAGTTCGTTTGAGCGAGGATCATCTTCACCCCAACGTGGGTATTCTCCGATTGTTTCATAGTCGTAGATATAGCCGTTTTCGTCGCGGATTGGTTTAACAGTTGCATACTTGATAGCAGACAAGGTATCAACAGTGTTGGCAAATCCACAGATACCGAATCCCATGTTAGCACGTTGGTAAGTTGGCAAGAAGGCCATTTGAACAGCTTCGTAGTTGTACTTGTCAGTCATGTAGTGGATGATGTTCAAGGCATCTACGTAAGTGTCAGTCAACCAGTCAAGTGATTTTTCAAAGTTCGCTTTAACTGATTCGAATTCAAGAACTTCGTCACGGATAGGCTCGATGTCAAATACCTTGTAGTCTTTATGAACATCGTCGTAACCGCCATTGAGACCTGTCAGAAGGGCTTTCAGCACGTTTACACGAGCACCAAAGTATTGGATATTGTGGCGTTGTTCTTCATTTTCAGGGTCAAGTGGAGACACACAGCAAGAGATACAGCTCATTTCACCGTAGCCGTCTTTAGCCATAGTTGTTACACCTTCGTATTGGATAGAAGAGTGCTTGTGGCTCATGTGCATACAGTAGCGACGGAATGAGTATGGAAGTTTATCAGTCCAGAGAACGGTCAAGTTTGGCTCTGGAGAGTTACCAATATTGTCAAGTGTGTTAAGGAAACGGTAGTCCATCTTTGTAACACGGTGACGGCCATCGTTACCCATACCTGCCATAGAAGTAGTGATGAAGGTTGGGTCACCAGAGTAAAGTTGGTCGTAAGCTTTCGTACGAGCAAACTTCACTGTACGAAGTTTCATAACGAAATCATCAACAAATTCTTGGATTTCTGATTCAGTGTAAGTACCGCGAGCCAAGTCACGTTCTGCGTAGATGTCAAGAACGATAGGCACACGTCCAAGAGAAGTAGCAGCACCGTTGATAACACGGCAGACAGCCATGAAGGCAATGTTAGTCCATTGGATAGCTTCTTTAACGTCGAAGGCAGGACGGCGAACGTCAACTCCGTAAAGGTCACCAAGTTTTACAACTTCACCAAGTGCTTGGTATTGCAGGTTGATTTCTTCGCGCAGACGGATTGTTTCTTCGTCAATATCAGTCAAACCATTCCAGTCGCGAACTTTTTCAGCCATGAGGTAGTCAGCTCCATAAAGAGCAAGACGTGCGTAAACCCCGATGATACGTCCACGTGAGTAAGCATCTGGAAGACCAGTTACAGTGTGGGCGTGACGAGCACGGCGGATGTTAGAAGTATAAGCACGGAAGATACCGTCATTTACTGTAGTAACATATTTAGTAAAGATTTCATGAACAGCAGGATCTGGTTCGTATCCATTTTCTTTCAAAGTAGTTTCAGCCATGCGGATACCACCTTTTGGCATGAAGTTCAATTTGAAGAGTTCGTCGTTTTGGATACCGTAAATCAGTTCGTTGTCCTTGTCAATGTAACCAGCGTCGATATCAGCGATAGATGCTGGACGAGTGTCCATTGGGAAACGAGTTTCTTCGTAGTGAGCTTTTGTTTCTTCTACGATTTTCTTGATGTGGAGTGAGCGCTCAGTAGGACCTGCCAAGAAGCTTTCATCTCCATCATAAGGTGTGTAGTTAGCTTGAACGAAGCGAGAAACACTTGCTTTCTCTTTCCAGTCTTCACCTTTGAAGCCTTCCCAAGCTTTGTCAAAAATATCTTGAGCTTCAACAACTGTTTTTACAACCATTTGATTTTCCTCTTTATTCTAGCAACATAAACTGTTACATTTATAAGTAAAGTATATCATACGGTAATCGGTTTCACAAACCATTTTCGGCAGAAAGAAAGACTTTCTTTTATAATACAGAAAGTAAAAAGTCGCGGATGTGTACTATAGATTTGAAAAACATAACTCTTTTCAAATATTTTGGAAAAATGGGTAAAAAAGTTATAATAAAAGTAATTAAAATGTCATACAAAAATTGCTGACGAAGAATCTTACGTTTAAAATACTTTTTACAAGAACGAAAAACTGTTTCAGATTTATTTGAGCAAAAAGGGCTGACTTTGTGAAAGCCTGTAAGCTGAGATTGATGGCAGGAGAAAGGAGGAGGACATGCTGATTTTTCCACTGATTAACGATACATCTCGGAAGATTATCCACATTGATATGGACGCTTTTTTCGCTTCGGTGGAAGAGCGGGATAATCCTAAGCTAAAGGGGCATCCGGTCATCATCGGCAGCGACCCACGCTTGACTGGCGGTCGTGGTGTCGTCTCTACCTGCAATTATGAGGCCAGAAAGTTCGGAGTTCATTCGGCTATGAGCTCCAAGGAAGCCTATGAGCGTTGTCCTCAGGGCATTTTTATCTCGGGAAATTACGAAAAATATCAGGCGGTTGGCTTGCAGATCCGAGAGATTTTCAAACGCTATACGGACTTGATTGAGCCAATGAGCATCGACGAGGCTTATCTGGATGTAACGGAAAACAAGCTAGAGATTAAATCTGCAGTCAAAATAGCCAAGCTGATTCAGCACGATATCTGGAATGAGCTGCAACTGACAGCTTCGGCAGGCGTTTCTTATAATAAGTTTCTGGCCAAGATTGCCAGTGACTATGAGAAGCCTCATGGTCTGACTGTTATTCTGCCTGAGGAAGCAGA
Source organism: Streptococcus sanguinis SK49 (assembly GCF_000212815.1). Taxonomy (GTDB): domain Bacteria; phylum Bacillota; class Bacilli; order Lactobacillales; family Streptococcaceae; genus Streptococcus; species Streptococcus sanguinis_C. The sequence goes on from NZ_GL890985.1 coordinate 303,525, forward strand.
GGCCTTTCTGGCGCCTATGGATATTGCCAAGTTTCATGGAGTTGGTAAGAAGAGCGTTGAAAAACTACATGGCATGGGTATTTATACCGGTGCAGATCTGCTCAAGGTATCAGAAATGACCTTGATTGATAAGTTTGGTCGCTTTGGTTTTGATCTCTATCGTAAAGCGCGTGGCATCAGCAATAGTCCAGTCAAATCCAATCGTATTCGTAAGTCGATCGGGAAAGAGCGGACCTATGCCAAACTGCTCTATAGTGAGGAGGACATCAAGAAAGAGCTGACCCTGCTGGCACAGAAGGTAGAAAATAGCCTGACTAAGCATGATAAGAAAGGACGAACCATCGTTCTGAAAATCCGCTATGCAGATTTCTCTACCTTGACTAAAAGGAAAAGTTTGAATCTAGCCACTCAAAACAAGGAGCAAATCGAGCGAACGGCGCATGAGATATACGATAGCTTGGAAGAGCAACCACGAGGTATTCGTCTGCTAGGACTGACAGTGACGGGGTTTGAATAAAGATAAAGGCTTGGTTCATTACCGGGCTTTTTTAGATATAGTTTTTAGTATGAGAGAGTTGCTTGTGACGAGTTTCTAAGTTGTCTGATAATTTTCATTGACTAAAAATAATCTTTTTTGAAAAAATACTGGACAAAGTTTTCTGTGTCTGTTATACTGAGTTCATAAAATAAAAAACCGCCTGGTCGGTTTTTAAAAAGAAAGGAGCAGAAATGAAGAAATCTGTAGTAGAAAAAACAAGCGAGCACATCCTCAAGTTCAATCAGGAGCTGGATCGGCAGCGGGAAGGTCAGAAAGAGTTTTTGCAGCAGCAGGCAGAAAAACGTAAGGTGTGGCTAGAAAAGATAACACAGGGTGAGAATCTCATACGCTATTCTAAGTGGGGAGTCAAAGCTGGATATGCTGTCCTTACTGGTGGCTTGCTGACTTCTGTCTTTAGCCCTTGGCGAGGACTGGGTATTATGGCAGTAGGGGGTCTGAGCCTTGCCTCCAATCTCTGGCAAATTCGGCGATTGCAAAATCAAGAAAGGAACAAGTAGCAGAGAAATGGCCTGTCTTAAGCATCAGAGTCAGGACAACTTAGAAACTAAAAGCAGCAGGCAGTAGCTAAACGGTGCTGATATAGCTTTTAGGATTATTTAGTCTATCTTTGCTTTTTATTTTAGGCAAGGACTAAAAGACTATGTTTTCTATTTGGCGCAGGTCTTTATTTTTTATAACAAAACAAACCGAATGGTCGGATTTTAAAAATCTGCGTTTCAAAACAGGCAATCATCTGAAAGACTGAAAGTAAAGGATGCTTTTGACCAGTTTTCGGATGACTTTTCACTATTCTACATTTGATAAGGAGTTATCGTATGAACACACAAACACATGTAGAGCCAGAGACAAGGCATATCCTGCCCTTTCTGGCCTGGACTTTTGGCATTACCTGGGGATCCTGGCTGCTTCAGTATATTTTAACCGCCCTGAAGCTGACCAGCGGGGCTGATCCTTTGGGCTTTGCTCTCAATTTCATCGGGGGCTTCGGACCGACCTTGGGAACTTTTATCAGCCTCAAAATTTCTCATCCTAAGAAGATGCTGGACTTTATCTTTTCTCATGCTAAGGGCTGGTGGATTTACATGCTGGTCTTCTGTCTGGTTCGGGTTTTGACCCTTTTTATCGCCAATCCTGTATTACCGCCGCTCAATGCCATTCTGATGTTTCCTCTGGGCTGGACCTTTGTCACCTTTGCTGGGGGCGGGAATGAAGAGCTGGGCTGGCGGGGCCTCCTGCAGCCGGCTCTGGAGAAAAAATTCTCCTTCCCTCTGGCAACTGTCATCACGGCTCTGGTCTGGGTGGCCTGGCATCTGCCCCTCTGGCTGATTCCGGGAACGAGTCAAAGTCAGATTTCTTTGCCCTTCTATCTCTCCTTTGGTATCTTGCTCTGTTTCTGTCAGGCGGTTCTCTACAAGCAGACGGCCTCTGTCTTTGCCTGCATGGTCTTTCACGGCTGCATTAACTTTGCTCAGGCGACGATTGTCGGCAGTGCTACAAATGGCGGAAGGTATCTCAGCTTCCAGGCTGCTAATCTGGTCATGACCGCCCTGCTGGTCGGCTGGTGGTATTGGAAGGGCAATCGGAAAGGAGCTGAGAAAGATGCAAGCTAGAAACTATAAAGATTCCTCATCTGTCAAGCAAATTCTAATGTTTCTGCTTTGGACTTTTGGTATCAGCTGGTCTGCCTGGCTGGGTTCGGCTTTCCTGAGGATTCCTATTATTTCCCAGGTCCTAACCATCGCTGGTGTTTTTGGCCCAGCCATTGGAGCTAAACTGGTCTTAGGAAAATCGTTCAAGGAGCTCTTGGCTTCTATCGGATCGGTCCGAAAAAGGACTTGGGTTCATCTCTTGATTTTGACAATTCTTTATACCCTTTCCATAGTCTTTTGGAGCCCGCTCCTGCCTGGTTTTAGCCCCCTCAGGATTGCTCTGCTTTTTCTCATGACGACTTTTCTGACAGGCGGCAATGAAGAGATTGGCTGGCAGGGCTTCCTGCAGCCAAGTCTGGAGAAGATCCTGCCCTTCCCTTTGGTAACTGTAACAACTGGGTTAATCTGGGCTGTCTGGCATCTGCCCCTCTTCTTTACCCCCGGCAGCAGTCAGGCAGGGACTTCTTTTCTAGTCTTTACTGCCGCCTGCCTGCTCGCCCGTTTCTGGCTGGCGGCTCTTTACAAGGTCAGTCAGTCCATCCTTTACTGTGTTCTTTTCCACGGGGCCATCAATACCATTGGTGAAGGCATTTTCCTGGGGAAGGGGACGGAAAATCCGCTCTTTTTCCTAGGCTATATCTTGATGGCGGCTTACAGTATCTATCTTTGGTATCAAAGGGATCAGCAAGACAAGGCTTAAAGATATTTTTATGATTTTGTATTTCTCCGGCTTTTTTGGTAGAATAAAGCTATACTAGAAACAAAGGGGAACAGAATGGCGCAGCGAAAAGACAAATCCCAGGCCATGAGAGAAAAAATTTTAAATACAGCAACCCAGCTCTTTATCCAAAAGGGGTCCGAAAAGACCAGTATGCAGGATATTGCTCAGACGGCGGGCATCTCCAAGGGGGCTATCTATCATCATTTCAAGTCAAAAGATGAGATTGTCCTGGCGGTGATGAGTAGCCGGCAGGAGCTGATGGAAGAAGAGATGAAGCAGTGGCTCAAGGCTACGGAAAATCTGACTGGCAGAGAGCAGCTGCAAACCATCCTCAAGTCCAATCTGGAAAGTCAGACAGCCCGGGCCATAGATGGCATCATTTTGGGTGAGTATGAGAAGGACGCGGGCTTTATTTTGACCATGATGCGGGACAATCTGCGGATAGGCGCCTCTGTGGTCAGTGACATTATCAAAAAAGGCATGGCAGATGGCTCCCTTCAGACCGAGTATCCGGACCAGGCTGCAGAAGTTTTTCTGCTGCTGGTGAATTTTTGGATGCATGGGACCGTTTTTGAAAGCGATCCTGAAAAACTGCCAGAACGCTTCCATTTTCTGCAGTTTATGATGACCTCGATCGGCATGGATATCTTTGATGATGAGCTCATGCAGCTCTTTAGCCAGAGAAATAAGGCATAAAAAAAGGCTGGGACAGAACTAAAAAATTGGTTCTGTCTAGGCCTTTTTATTTATGTGCTGAATATACTGTGGATATCTTCCTCGGTCAGGCCGATTAGGGGGTCGATTTTCAGGAAATTTTCCTCAGTCAGGACATAGTTTTCCACAGGTGTTTTCATTTTATCCACAGGATTGTGGATATTGCTTTCGGCTTGCGGGAGGTCTCCAAAGCGCTCGATGAGATAAGTTTTGCGGGCGGTGCCGGTGTTTTTGACGGCATAGTTAAAGGCAGCTTTTTCCCCAAGCAGGATCAGCTTGCTCTTGGCGCGGGTGATAGCGGTGTAGATGAGGTTGCGCTGCAGCATCCGGTGACTGCTCTTAGTGATGGGCAAGATAACCACCGGAAATTCACTGCCCTGAGACTTGTGGATGCTCATGGCGTAGGCTAGGCGAATCTTGTACCATTCGCTGCGCGGGTAGATGATTTCATTGCCGTCAAAGTTGATGGTCAGCTCGTCCTGCTTGGAGTCGGTGTACTTAGCAGGCAGCAGATCGCTGATATAGCCTAAGTCACCGTTAAAGACATTGCTTTCGGCATCATTGACCAAGTGGATAACCCTATCTCCTTGGCGATACTGACAGTCGGGAGCTTCAAAGGTCAATTCATCTTTCTCTACAGGATTGATGAGATTTTGCATAAGATTGTTAATCTGGTCGATACCGGCTGGCCCCCGATACATAGGTGCTAATACCTGAACATCTTGAGCTGGGATACCGCTGCGAATGGCTGCGCTAGCGATTTTCTCAATCATAGGCGGGATATGCTCATTTCGAGCTTCAAAATAAGAGCGGTCCGCTTTTTTGTCTGTAAAGTCTGCTGGCAAAATGCCTTTCTGAATCTGGCTGGCCAGTGTGACGATTGTAGACTCCTCGCTCTGCCGATAGATGGTTTCCAGCTTGGTCTGTGGAATAGTCGGTATCTGCAGCAAATCTGCCAGAACCTGACCCGGACTGACAGAGGGCAGCTGGTCGGCATCTCCGACAATCAAGAGTTTGGTCTGAGAGGGGATATTGCTGAGGAGTTGATTAGCCAACCAAGTATCCACCATGGAAAATTCATCCACAATGATAAAATCAGCATCCAGATAATCATCCAAATGACTGGTATCATCATCGCCAGTCATCCCCAAGTGGCGGTGGATAGTGGCACTAGGAAGACCGGTCAATTCGTTCATGCGACGAGCAGCACGTCCGGTCGGAGCTGCAAGCAGAATAGGCAAATCATTGACCTTTCGAAGATCCAAGCCGCGAAGCTGGGCGTAGACTGCGATGATGCAGTTGATAACGGTAGTTTTTCCAGTACCCGGTCCGCCGGTTAGGATAAAGACCTTCTGATTGATAGCCTGACGGATGGCTTCTTTTTGGATACTGTCATAGGAGATGCCGGAGTTCTCCTCCACTTGCTGGATAGCCGCAGTAATGTTATCTGCGTCAAAGCAGTCTTGCTCTCCTTTTTCCAACAGACGGACCAGATTACTTTTTATTCCTTCTTCAGCAAAAAATAGGCTGTTTTCAAAAATCTTGGTCTCTACATTTTGGACCTTATCTTCCTCAATCAGATGGGCCAGCTCATCAGCGACTAGACTAGGGTTCAGCTCCACTTGACGTGAGCTTTCTAAGAGCTCGATGGTATGCTCAAGTAAATCACGAGCTTCAACATAGGTATCTCCCCGCTCCATGGACTGGGTCAGCAAGGTGTGGACAAGGCCAGCCCGAAACCGCTCTGGGGCATCACTTTGGATACCCAGTTCTTCTGCCAGATGGTCAGCGATTTTAAAGCCGATTCCCTGAATATCTTCTACCAGCTGATAGGGATATTTTTCGACAATATCCAGCGTTTCTTCCTTGTAGGTATCCTGGATTTGAAAAGCTAGCTTATTGGGAATGCCGTAGGCTGCCAGTTTGGCTAGTACCATCTCAGTTCCGTAGTTTAGTCTGAGCTTGGCGACAAAGACCTCGCGGTTCTTAGCTGCTAAGCCGTTTATCTGGGTTAGCTTTTCCGGCTCTGCTAAAATCTTGTCAATGGTGTCCTCGGTATCTTCTCCGTAGAGTTGGACGATTTTTTGAGCAGTCTTGACCCCGATGCCCTTGAAATGGTCGCTGGAGAAGTATTTTACTAGGCCATTGCTGCTGGGTTTGGCACGCTCATAGCGGGAAATTTTCAGCTGCTGGCCATATTTTGGGTGCTGGACAAGACTGCCCCAGAAGGTGTAGTCTTCGCCTTCCATGACATCTGCCATGGAGCCGGTGACAATGATTTCAAAATCTTCAAAATCTTCGGCATCTGTATCCTCAATATCTAAGAGCAGGATGCGGAAAAAGTTGCTGGGATTTTCAAAAATAATCCGTTCAATCGTTCCTGAAAAGTAAAATTCCATAGTTTATAGGTTCTTCTTTTAAAACGAACCCAGCTGAAGTTCAACTGAGTTCGGTATACTTAGTAGGTCTTAAAGGGCAGCAGAGGCCAGAAGCGGAACTTAGCTTCGCCCTGGATTTGTTCTGCTTTGAAGGCACCAACCTGTCGGCTGTCCTTGGAAACAATTCGGTCGTCACCCAGAAGCAGGTATTCATCATCCAGAAGCTTGATGGTGAAGACAGGACTGCCATCTTTGTCAACAGTGAAGGCTTGAGCCTGAGCAGCGAGTTTTCTGAAAAACTCCCCATTGTCATCATAATCGTCCCCAGTATAAGTGGATTGGAGTTTGTCTTCTTTGAATTTCTTGATGTAGTCCGTCAGGTAAGGCTCGTCTGTTTTTTTGCCGTTGATATAGAGAGTATCATTTTCATACTGAATAGTGTCGCCCGGCATACCAATGACCCGCTTGACAATCTCCTTGCTCGTTCCGTTATCATCTGTCTCAGTGGCGACGACGATATCAAAGCGATCAATAGACTGATGTTTGAGGATAAGTAAGTATTCCCCATTGGCTAGCGTAGGATCCATAGAGTGACCATCTACCTTTACAGGAGACCAGAGAAAGAGCCGTGACAGGATAATGACAGAGATAAAGATGATAAAGAGGGCCCATTCTTTAAGAAATGAGAGGACAGGATTTGATTTTTTCATAGGTTACCTTTCTAGAAGTTTTTGTGCTTTTTCAGTATTTTTAAAGTGGAGTTTAGCAGAATGCTGCAGACCGGCCATTCCATAGGCTTGAAGAATCTGGCTGGCAACTTGGTCGCTCTTGCTTCCGGCTCCGCTAGGCAGGGTATAGCCTAACTCTTGACTGAGATTTTCTAGATTTTCCAGAAAGAGGTCACGAGCGATAATAGAGCTGACCGCAACAGCTAGAAACTTTCCTTCAGCCTTTTCAATCAGACTGACCGGATTTGGAAAGTGATTTTTTTCCTGCTTTAGGTATTTATTGTAGTTTTGCTGGCTGGTAAAGGCATCGATGACGATTTTTTCAGGATTTAGACTTTTTTGCAGCAGTAGGTAAATAGCTTGATTATGTAAGGCTACCTTGACAGAGACGGCGTTGTAGCCAGAAGCGATGACTTCATTGTACTTCTCTGGCGATAGGAGCAGAGCTTGATGGGCAATCTTTTCTTTCAAGACAGGCGCCAGTTGGCGAATCTTACTATCGTTCAAGGTTTTAGAATCACCGACACCCAGTTTTCTCAGAAAGTCATGCTGGTCTGGAGTGACGAAAGAAGCTACGACGGCTAGACCTCCAAAGTAGGAGCCGTTGCCGACCTCATCGGTCCCAATGAGGGCAAAATTCTGAGAAGCAGGACTAGAACTGGATTTGCCTGCTTGATGGCCGAAAAAGCCAGCGTAGTGAACAGCTTTTGCCCCTTGAAAGAGAACTTTTCCGGAGCTAAAGACACTGACCGTTGCCTGATCCAGCCGAAAGAAATATTGAATATGAGGGTTCTTGCTGGGAGCCAGCTGGCTCTGATATTCCTCAACAAAAGCCTGAATTTCTTGTTGTTTAGGACTGAGGGTGATACTTTCCATACCCCCTATTGTACCATAAAAAGGAAAAGTCGAAAGTCATAAGATTAAAAATCCTACAAAAATTTTGTAGGAGAGCACCGCTGCTTGCTATGTCAAAAAAGATGATAAAGAAAGTCCCGGTATCGTTCCAAGTGTTTTAATAACTGACAAAGGGCTTCTTTTTTGATATAATACAATGAGGTGATTTTATGGCAAATTTGAATCGATATAAATTTACATTTGGAAACAAGACCTTAACTCTAACAACAGAACACGATAATCTCTTTATGGAAGAAGTAGAACGGGTAGCAAAGGAAAAATACAAGGCTATCAAAGAGCAGATGCCTGCGGCAGATGATGAAGTCCTAGCGATTTTGCTGGCTGTCAATAGCCTATCTACTCAGCTCAGCCGCGAGATTGAGTTTGATGACAAAGAAAAAGAACTAGAAGATTTTCGTCACAAAATGCTCAGTGAGCTGAGAGAAAAGTCGGGTAAATAGAGGAGAAATAATGCTTTCTATTATTATTTTACTAATATTGGCCTGGAGTTTTTATATTGGCTACTCGCGTGGTATTGTTCTGCAGGGCTATTATGCCGCTGCGACCATGGTTTCTATGCTGGTAGCTGGATCTTTTTATAAGAGCTTGGCCAAGTTTATCAGTCTTTGGGTGCCTTATGCCAGCGCGACTCAGGGCTCTTCGACCTATTTTTTCCCTAGCTCCCAGCTCTTTCAGTTGGACCAGGTTTTTTATGCTGGTTTGGCTTATCTTATTATTTTTACAGCTGTCTACATCCTTGGGCGCTTTTTTGGGATTTTTGCGAATCTGATTCCCTATCCCAATAAACTGGATACCAAATGGTACAATGTGACTAGCGGAGCCATCGCTGTTTGCATCTCTATTTTTGTTTTGGGAATGTGCCTGACTATTTTAGCGACGGTGCCAATGGAGATGGTTCAGGAGCGGCTTAACAGCAGCTTTATGATTCGCTTTATTGTCAAGTATACCCCTATCACATCCAATATCCTCAAAGATCTCTGGGTGAATCAAGTTATCGGATAAAAGACGACTCAGTTGGCCTGCTAGCTGGGTTCTTTTTTACTAGAAAAGAAAATTATGAACACAAAAATTTTAGAAACCTTAGAATTTAGCAAGATTAAAGAACTTTTTGCTCCCTATCTTTTGACCGAGCAGGGGCAGCTGGAGCTGGGTCTGCTTTTGCCGACCAGCAAGAAGGAGACGGTGGCCTCGGCTTTTCTGGAAATGACGGATATGCAGCAGATTTTTGTGCAGCATCCGCACTTTAGTCTGGCTGCGACTCAGGATATTACTGCCTTGACCAAGCGCTTGGAGCTGGAAAGCGACTTGAATATTGAGGAGTTTTTGGCTCTCAAGCGCGTTTTGGCAGTGACTCAGGAGCTCAAGTCTTTTTATGATGACTTGGAAAATGTGCACTTGGAAAAGCTGGATCGTCTGTTTGAGAATCTAGTTGTTTTCCCTAAGCTGCAAGGAAGTCTGCAGGCTGTTAATGATGGCGGCTTTATCGAAAGCTTTGCTAGCGAAAGTTTGAGCCGCATTCGCCGAAAAATTCAAGAAAATGAAAACCAAGTGCGGGAAATTCTGCAGGAGATTCTCAAAAACAAGGGAGAGATGCTGGCGGATCAGGTAGTAGCCAGCCGGAATGGCCGCAATGTGCTGCCCGTGAAAAATACCTACCGCAACCGCATTTCTGGTGTGGTTCATGATATTTCAGCCAGCGGTAATACCGTCTATATCGAGCCTAGAGCAGTTGTCAATCTCAACGAAGAAATTGCCAGCAGTCGGGCGGACGAGCGTTATGAAATTCAACGGATTTTGCAGGAATTATCAGACCTCTTCCGTCCCCATGTAGCTGAAATTGCCAACAATGCTTGGATTATCGGACATCTGGATCTGGTGCGCGCCAAGGTCCGCTTCATGCAGGAGACGGGAGCGGTGGTGCCAGACCTTTCGGAAGAGCAGGATATCCAACTACTCAGTGTCCGCCATCCCCTGATTGAAAATGCGGTGGCTAATGATTTGCATTTCGGGCCTGATTTGACAGAGATTGTCATTACAGGGCCTAATACGGGTGGTAAGACCATCATGCTGAAGACCTTGGGCTTGGCTCAGATCATGGCTCAGTCAGGCCTGCCGATTTTGGCGGACAAGGGGAGTCGCGTTGGGATTTTCAGTCAGATTTTTGCAGACATCGGGGATGAGCAGTCCATTGAGCAGAGCCTGTCGACTTTCTCTAGCCATATGACCAATATTGTCTCTATTTTAGAGCAGGTTGATAGTGAGAGTTTGGTTCTGCTGGATGAGCTGGGAGCTGGAACTGACCCGCAGGAGGGAGCAGCTCTAGCCATTGCCATCTTGGAAGATTTAAGGCTACGACAGATTAAAACCATGGCGACAACCCACTATCCTGAGCTCAAAGCCTATGGGATTGAGACGGACTGGGTGGAAAATGCCAGCATGGAATTTGATACAGATAGTTTGCGGCCGACCTATCGCTTTATGCAAGGAGTGCCTGGTCGCTCCAATGCCTTTGAAATCGCTCGACGTTTGGGCTTGGCGGAAGTTATCGTTGGCCATGCCCAAGAGCAGACCAACACAGACAGTGATGTCAATCGGATCATTGAGCGCTTGGAGGAGCAGACGCTGGAAAGCCGCAAGCGCTTGGATAATATCCGCGAGGTGGAGCAGGAAAATCTCAAATTTAACCGGGCCCTCAAAAAACTTTACAATGAGTTTAACAGAGAAAAGGAAACCGAGCTCAATAAGGCACGGTTGGAAGCCCAGGAAATCGTTGATTTGGCTTTGTCAGAGAGTGAGAGCATTCTCAAAAATCTCCATGATAAGTCCAGTCTCAAACCGCATGAGATTATTGAAGCCAAGGCTCAGCTTAAAAAATTGGCACCGGAAACGGTTGATTTATCAAAGAATAAGGTGCTCAAGCAGGCCAAGAAAAATCGGGCGGCCAAGGTGGGAGATGATATCCTAGTCACCAGCTATGGTCAGCGGGGAACCTTGGTCAAGCAGCTCAAGGACGGCCGCTGGGAAGCTCAGGTCGGCCTTATCAAGATGACTCTAGAAGAGCAGGAATTTAATCTTCTCAAGGCTGAAAAAGAGCAGCAACCTAAGCGCAAGCAGGTCAATGTGGTCAAGCGGGCCAATACTGCTGGACCGAAAGCCAGACTGGATCTGCGCGGTAAACGCTATGAGGAGGCAATGGAAGAGCTTGATGCCTTTATCGATCAGGCCCTCCTCAATAATATGGCCCAGGTGGATATTATCCACGGTATTGGGACCGGGGTCATCCGTGAAGGGGTGACAAAATACCTTCGCCGCAACAAGCACGTCAAGTCCTTCGGCTATGCTCCGCAAAATGCCGGCGGCAGCGGTGCGACGATTGTGATCTTTAAGTAAGAAGGATCAAGAAAAATGGCTGGTTAAGCCATTTTTTGTGCTATAATGTAGGCGTATAATAGATTGGAGAGATAAGCCATGAAATTTAATTATTTATCAGATTCCTGCACGACCATTTTGGTAGGCAAGAAGGCTAGTTACGATGGTTCAACCATTGTGGCTCGTACAGAGGATTCACAAAACGGGGTCTTTACACCCAAGAAATTTATCGTAGTGGAACCACAAGACCATCCCCGCCATTATCAGTCAGTTTTGACGTCTTTTGAGATGGATTTGCCGGACAATCCAGTCCGCTATACAGCAGTGCCAGACGCAGTTCCCAAAGATGGAATTTGGGGAGCTGCTGGAATTAACAGCTACAATGTTGCTGTTAGCGCAACGGAAACGATTACGACCAACAGTCGCGTGCTGGGAGCGGATCCGTTAGTCGAGTCAGGTATTAGCGAGGAGGATATCCTTACGCTGGTTCTTCCCTATATCAAAACAGCTCGCGAAGGGGTTCTTCGTTTAGGGAAAATCCTAGAGGAATACGGTACTTATGAGTCCAATGGGATTGCTATTTCGGATGTCAATGAGATTTGGTGGCTGGAAACCATTGGCGGCCACCATTGGATGGCACGGCGCGTGCCGGATGATGCCTATGTGACCAATCCCAATCAGCTGGGCAGCGATTATTTTGAATTTGACAATCCAGAGCACTTCCTCTGTCATCCAAATCTCCAAAAGTTTATCGAGGAAAACCATCTCAATCTTAATTACTCGGACGAGGGCTTCAATCCGCGCTATGCTTTTGGCAGCCAGAAGGATAAGGACCGCCATTACAATACGCCGCGAGCTTGGGATATCCAGCGTTTTCTCAATCCAGAAGTGGAGCAAGATCCAAGGAGTTTCTTCATTCCATGGTGCCGCAAGCCATACCGCAAGATCACGATCGAAGATGTCAAGTATGTCCTGAGCAGTCACTATCAGGATTCGCCTTATGATCCTTATGGAGCAGAGGGGGACCACCACAGCAGACGGGCCTTTCGGACTATCGGGATCAATCGGACCAGTCAGACAGCCATCTTGCAGCTACGCCCTAATCAACCGCAGGAAACGACTGGAATCCAGTGGCTGTCCTACGGCTCCATGCCTTACAATACAGCCGTTCCTTTCTTTACTCAAGTCTCGACAACGCCAGACTACTTTGCCAATACGACGGACAAGGTTTCGACGGCTTCTTTCTACTGGGCTAATAGACTCATTGCTGGGCTGGCTGATGCTCATTTTAACAGTCATGTCGGAGACTTGGATGATTATCAGGAAAAGACCATGGCCTGGGGCCATGAAATGATCAGTCGGGTAGACCGATCTCTGGCCAAGGGCGAGGATGTGGACTTTGAAGCTGAAAATCAAGCTATGAGCGACAAGGTGCAAGAAGCGACGGATCAGCTCTTGGAGAAGGTTCTCTTGGATGCCAGCAATCTCATGACCAACCATTTCTCACTGAGTGACTGAGGTCTTAGCCGTAGCAAATATTTTTCTTTCTCTAGTTTTTGGTGTAAAATGTTAACAAAAGTAAGCTATTTAAAGGAGAAGATTTATGGTAGCAGCAGTTACAGATGCAACATTCGCAGAAGAAACAAAAGACGGATTGGTTCTGATTGACTTTTGGGCAACTTGGTGTGGTCCATGCCGTATGCAGGCACCTATTCTAGAGCAGTTGGCAGGAGAAGTTCATGAAGATGAAGTGAAAATCCTTAAAATGGATGTGGATGAAAATCCAAATACTGCCCGTGAATTTGGCATTATGTCCATTCCGACCCTTTTGTTCAAGAAAGACGGTCACGTCGTTAAGCAAGTCGCAGGTGTTCACACCAAAGACCAGCTCAAGGCTATTATCGCCGAATTAAGCTAAGCAAGAAGCCTCTGGGCTTCTTTTTTTGTATCAAAAACGTTTACATCCTTAAAAATTTTCATAAAATATTGACAAAAGGCGAATGTTCTTTTAGAATAATAGAAAATTAATAATCAACACCGAACGAAGTTTTTCAGAAAGAGGCGGGGCCTCTGACTGTGAAATGGACGGAACTCTGGAGAGACCAGGAATGGCACCGAAGGGGCAAGGCGGTTTAGAACCGCTCAAACTCTCAGGTAAAAGGACAGAGCGAAGAGGCAGGGATTTCCCTACTCCAGCACATCCAGAGTACATGTTTTGCATGTGCTCTTTCTTTTTCTCGGTGTGAAAAGGAGCTTATATCATGTTGGAAATATTGAATCGTCTAGATTCTTTTGTTTGGGGTCCGCCCCTGCTCATTTTGCTGGTTGGTACCGGTATCTATCTTAGTCTGCGTCTGGGCTTGCTGCAGATTTTTCGTCTTCCGCGTGCCTTTCGGCTAATCTTTGTATCAGACGAGGAGCATCAGGGCGATGTCTCTAGTTTTGCGGCTCTCTGTACGGCTCTGGCTGCGACTGTGGGAACGGGAAATATCATCGGAGTGGCAACTGCCATTAAAACTGGTGGACCGGGTGCCCTCTTCTGGATGTGGGTAGCTGCTTTCTTTGGGATGGCGACGAAGTATGCCGAGGGCCTCTTAGCTATCAAGTACCGCCGCAAGGATGCTCATGGTGCTATGGCGGGCGGTCCCATGCACTATATCCTATTAGGAATGGGCGAGAAATGGCGTCCGCTGGCCATCTTTTTTGCGATAGCTGGTATCTTGGTGGCTCTCTTGGGGATTGGGACTTTTACGCAGGTCAATTCCATCACAGAGGCCATGCGGAATGCCATTCAGCTGCCTCCAGCTGTGACAGCTTCTATCTTGGCTATTTTGGTGGCTCTGGTTATTTTCAGCGGCATCCAGTCTATTGCTCGAGTATCGACCAAGGTTGTGCCCTTTATGGCAGCGATTTATATCTTGGGGACTGTGACTGTCTTAGCGGTCAATCTAGATCGATTGCTGCCCACTCTCCAACTGGTCTTTAGCTCAGCATTTAGCCAGACGGCTGCTGTCGGCGGTTTTGCCGGTGCGACCATCCAGATGGCAATTCAAAACGGGGTTGCGCGTGGAGTTTTCTCCAATGAATCTGGCTTGGGATCAGCGCCCATTGCAGCGGCGGCAGCTCGGACAAAGGAACCGGTAGAACAGGGCTTGATTTCCATGACCGGAACCTTTATTGACACCCTGATTATCTGTAGTCTGACAGGATTGACGATTTTAATCACAGGAGTCTGGGATGGCAATCTTAATGGTGTGTCTCTTACCCAAGCAGCCTTTGCGAGTGTTTTTGCTAATTTTGGTCCGGTCCTGCTTTCAGTCTTTCTAGTTCTGTTTGCCTTTACGACTATCTTGGGCTGGAACTACTATGGTGAGCGCTGTTTTGAATTTCTCTTTGGGGTGCGCTATATCCGCGTTTATCGTCTGCTCTTTGTCCTGATGATTGTTCTCGGTGGTTTTGTAGGTCTAGAGGCGGTCTGGATTCTTGCAGATATTGTCAATGCCCTCATGGCCTTGCCGAACTTAATCGCTCTTCTGGTGCTTTCTCCTATTGTTATCAGTGAAACAAAGAAATACTTTGCCAAGCATCGAAAGAACTAATTTTCGCACATAAAAAAGCCTCTAGCTTTCTGTAATGATGGAAGTCTAGAGGTTTTTGTTGAAATTAATAGCGTTTTTCTTTCGGCCAGCTGCTCATCTCGGCCACAGCTGTAAAGAGGACATCAGTAGAAGAGTTGAGGGCTGTCTCGCAGGAGTCCTGAATGACACCGATGACAAAGCCGACGCTGACTACCTGCATGGCCAAATCATTGGAAATCCCAAAGAGGCTGCAAGCGACTGGAATGAGCAGAAGAGACCCGCCAGCTACACCGGAAGCCCCACAGGCAGAAATTGCTGCTACGACACTGAGAACTAGAGCTGTGCCAAAGTCAACCCGGATACCCAGCGTATTGACAGCAGCCAAGGTCAGGGTATTGATAGTAATAGCAGCCCCTGCCATGTTGATAGTGGCTCCCAGAGGAATAGAGACCGAGTAGGTCTCTGGATTGAGTCCTAGATCCCGACATAGTTTCATGTTGACGGGGATGTTAGCCGCTGAGCTGCGCGTGAAAAAGGCAGTCACACCACTGACTCGCAAACAGCGCCAGACCAAGGGATAAGGATTTTTCTGCAGCATGATAAAGCTAATCAAAGGATTGATAACCAGAGCGACAATCAGCATGCTGGCTATCAAGACCAGCAGCAGGATACCATAGCTTTTGAGAGCCTGGAAGCCTTTGCCGGAAATGGTCGTGTAGACCAGGCCTAAAATGCCAAGAGGGGCTAGATTGATAATCCACTCGACAATCTTAGAAGTGATATCTGCCAAGGTCTGCAGCAGTTCCTTGCTGTGGTGGCTAGCTTCTCGCATGGCAATTCCAAAGATGACAGCCCAGAACAGGATACCAATGTAGTTAGCGGTGATGAGGGCGTTGACGGGATTGTCCACCAGCTGAAGCAGAAGATTGCTGAGGACTTGTCCGATTCCGTCTGGCGGAGAAACCTTTTGGGAGGACGACGCCAACTCTATGCGAATGGGAAAGAAGAAGTTGACCAGAACCGCGACCAAGGCAGCCGCAAAGGTTCCCAGAAGGTAGAGCAAGATGACTGTTTTCATATTGCTCTTTTGTCCTTTTTGCTGCTGCGACAGGGCGTTTGCTACCAGAGCGAAGACTAGGAGCGGAGCGATGGCCTTGAGGCCGCCAACGAAGATTTGGCCCAGAAGTCCAATGGCCTGTGCTTGGGGGAAGATGACAGCCAGCAGGACACCAATGCCAATACCAATGGAAATCCGCTTGATTAGATTGGTTTTATTCCAAATAGTGATGAAGCGATGGACCGTGTAAGTTCCTTTCTTGTCTTAGATACTTATTTTATTATACGATAGGAAGGGGGTGAAAGCAATGCTAGGTCATGCTAACCATTCTATGTCCATGCAGATTGGTCTTTGTGGTATAATGGTAGTAATCTTTTTGGAGGTAGCCTATGTCTAAGACCGGAAATGTCTTTTCCCGCTATATCCAGCAGTTTGACTGGAGCAAGATTGCAGATGACCTTTTTTCCAAGCTGGTCTCTTTACTTCTGCTTTTTATCTTATTTTACATCGTTAAGAAAATCCTGCATTTGTCAGTGACCAAGATCATTGCCCCCTCTCTCAAGCTATCCAAGCAGGATGTAGCCAGACAGAAAACCATTACTCGGCTGATTGAGAATCTGCTTAATTATGTCTTGTATTTTCTCTTGATTTACTGGGTTTTATCTATCTTGGGTCTGCCAGTTTCCAGTCTTTTGGCTGGTGCGGGAATTGCCGGGGTGGCCATTGGGATGGGAGCTCAGGGCTTCCTGTCGGATCTAGTCAATGGCTTCTTTATTCTTCTCGAGCGACAGTTAGATGTCGGTGACAATGTCCGCCTGACTAACGGTCCTATCAACATCGCTGGAACAGTGATCAGTGTCGGGATTCGGACGACACAAGTGCGGGACGCGGACGGAACGCTTCATTTTGTTCCAAACCGCAATATCATGGTTGTCAGCAATCTGTCTCGTGGAGACATGCGTGTTCTGATTGACATTCCCATTTATGCCCAGACGGATTTAGACGAGATTTACCGCATCATTTCTAAGGTTAATGAAGAAGCAGTGCCAGAACATCCAGAGATTCTCAAGGAACCGGATGTCTTGGGGCCGCAGATGGCTTCAAATGGCCAGTTCAACTTCCGTATCAGCATGATCGTACAAGGCGGCATGCAGGTTTCCATTTACCATATCTTCTACCGCCTTTACCATGAAGCGCTTTTGCGAGAGGGGATTGAACTCCCAACGCTTGGGCCTCTTACAAAAGGCGAGTAATTATTGATTAGAAAGGTCCATATGAATCAGCGAATTCAGCAGGAGATTGTCAGCGAGGACAATCATGTTTACCGTTTAAAACGTCCTCTCCACAAGCAGGGTCTCTTTTGGGCAGCTCTGGTTTCTGGGATTATTATCTTTCTTCTGGCCTTACTCAGCATTCTCCTCGTCATTACAACGATTGGCCTTATGGAGGAAAATGACCATCTCAAGTCTCTCACAGGCTACCATAACTCGCCTTTAGAGTCCTATAACAGCCATGCTTTTGAAAAAACAGTTGAATTTTCCAGTGGACTTAAGGTGACAGTTCATTCGGCAGTAGAAGACAGCAAGAGAGTCATGAGTGATGAGTCAACAGGAGTAGCTGTCGTTGCGACAATCACGGTTGAAAATACTTCTAAAAAGCCCATTCTGGTCAGTCCTTATGACTTTGGACTCTATGACAAGAAGGAGAATGTCTACATTTTGGATGGCTCAACCTTTGACAATACACAAATCGGCGCCAATCTGGCGCCAGGCAAGTCTGTTCGTTTTGACCTAATCTTTGACGGTGAAGGCGGCGATGAGGATACCTATACTGTGACCTACGAAAATGCTAAGTGGCAAAAGGAGAAAAACAAGACAAAGCAAGAGAAAAAGAAGGAGCAATAGGGGAAATTAACCTATTACTCTAATGTCTTTGCTACTTTCCGCACTAGATTTGAAAATGGAGGCAGCAAACTGTATAGATAAAAGAAGATTTGAGGCAAAAGTTTCAAATCTTTTTCTTGACTCTGACCTTAGAGGAGGGTGTATACTGGTGAAAATTAGAAAAGGAGATTGCCATGAAAATCAATATCATTCGTTCTGATAAGGTTTATCAGGAGTTGCTCGAATTACCCTTGGAAAAAAGAGAGGGTTGTTTTCGAGCTAAGATTTTAGCACCTTTTGCAACAAAATATCAAACACAACACATTCCTCTGAAAGCGAAGTATCCCGGAGGATTTGATGCTCTTTTCCTACTTGGCTTTATGAATCAGCTACCCGGCACTCTGTCAGAAAAGGATAGACCGTCTATTGATGCTCTCAGTTCAGATCAGCTTTGGCAAGATTGCCAGAATACCATCAAGAGGAGTATAAGTCTTTTTGAGCAAGCTGGATATGATTTAGAGGTTGAGGATTATCATTTCACTATTTTATTGGGAAATCCTGAAAAACCTATGTTACAGCTCAATAAGGGTTATAGCGGAGATGGTGGAATTCCAGGCTACCTCATGCTTAGTCTGTTACCGAATGACTACACTTTGCCACGTGTACAGGCGGCGCTGGCCCACGAGTGCAATCATAATGTCCGCTTCCAATTTATCAAATGGAACCAGCAGACGACATTAGCAGACTGGGTAGTTAGTGAAGGATTGGCAGAGTCTTTTGCTGCTGAGCTCTATGGCAAGGAGCTCATCGGACCTTGGGTCACTTCAACCAGTCCAGAGCAGTTAGAGGAGATTAAGCCCATCATCTCAAGTCAGCTTCAGCTAACGGGGATGGCGGAAATGGCTCCTTATCTCTACGGTGATGAAATTGCTGAGATACAGGGTCAGATACCGGTTGGTATGCCTTATGCTGCGGGCTATGCTTATGGCTATCATCTGATACAAGCCTATCTGAAAAAGACTGGCAAGAGCATTATTGAGGCCACAGTAACACCGACAGAAGAAATTTTAGAGGCGACAAAAGACTTTTGGAAATGACACATTTTTGCTTGAAAATCTACCAGAACCTGATATAATGTAGGTGATTTCTGGAGGTATCAGTATGCATTATAAAAGAATTGAATTAAAAGTCACAAATCAAGGTATCCATGAGCGCAAGATTTTTCAAGGTGTCAAAATTTTCAGCCGTAGCAAGCTGTCCAAAGATCAGAAAAGCATTCTGACGCAGAAGCTTTACCTGACTCCGAAGCAAAACATTGTTTACTATCAACGGACAGATGTCAACTATGAGCAGAACTGGCATCATAAGAAGGATTATTATGAACTAACTTATGGCCAGTTGGACAGAGAAACTGTCTTTAAGGTTTGCCAAGATTTTGACGAACTAAGTCCTTTTCTGGAGAATGAGCTGTTAGAGAAGCTAAAAGAAAAGCAGTCTGCAGGCAAATTTTTTGAAAAATTAGATATATAAAAATCCGACTGCTTATAAAAGCAGTCGGATTTATTCTAGTTTGATAGTGCTTAAACAATACCTTTAACAATCATAGCTTTGGCCACGTTTTCGAAGGTAGAGATGTTAACACTAGCCAGATAGTCTTTGCTAAGTCCGTAAGTTTCAGCGGTAGTTTTAGCTGTGTTAAGAATGTTGGTCATGATGTCCTTGAGACGGCCAGAGTATACTGACATCTATTCATCTGATGAGAGGGATTTTATCATCCAGATATTCATAGCTGGGTGGCCGGCGGCGTTAGAAAGTGGTTGTTGCAATGCTGTAAAACCATAGTGCTGATAGATTGCCACAGCCGTAGCCAGTTCAGTAGAGGTTTCTAGATAAAGTTGTTCATAACCTGCTAAGCGGGCTTCATGGAATATCCGCTTTATCAACCTGCTGGAATAACCTTTGCCACGGCTATTCTTAGTGACGTACAGTTTTTGTAATTCAGCAATCTTATCAGACACAGGTGCAAAGCCACCACAACCAACCAGCTGCCCTTCGTCTTCCAGGACAAAGTAAGCTGCTCTCTCTTGCTGTTGATAATAGTCGGCCAAATGATCTAGATGAGAATCAAAGTAGACAGTTCCTGGTTTGTCAAGCCCGAATTCTTCTAGGCTGGCTCGAATGAGCTGCGCTACAGCTGGATTGTCTCTCACTTCCATTGGCCGTAAGTTCATGATAGTCCTCCGATAGGATGTATCGACTAGTTAAACAATACCTTGGGCAATCATAGCGTTGGCTACGTTTTCGAAGGCGGCGATATTTGCTCCTGCAAGGTAGTCAGTACCAAGTCCGTATGTTTCAGCAGTTGTTTTAGCTGTGTTGAAGATATTTGTCATAATGTCCTTGAGGCGGCCATCAACTTCTTCGCGAGTCCATGACAGACGAAGGCTGTTTTGGCTCATTTCAAGGGCAGATATAGCAACACCACCAGCATTAGCAGCTTTGGCAGGTCCGTAGAAGATACCATTCTCTTTGTAAACTGCAATAGCATCCAGGTCGCTCGGCATGTTGGCTCCTTCAGATACACAGATAACTCCTTGAGCTACCAAACGTTTCGCAGCTTCGCCATTGATTTCATTTTGTGTCGCACATGGCAGAGCGATGTCATAGTTACCAGCGTAAGTCCAGACAGAACCTTCATGGTAAGTAGCAGTTGCTTTTTCAGCAGCATATTCTGTCAAGCGAGCGCGGCGTTTTTCTTTGACATCAACCAAAAGATCAAAGTCAATACCGTTTTCATCGATAACATAGCCGTTTGAGTCAGATACAGAGATAACAGTTGCACCAAGCTCAGTTGCTTTTTGAAGAGCGTATTGGGCTACGTTACCAGAACCAGAAATAACCACCTTTTTGCCAGCAAAGCTTTGGCCGTTAGCTTTAAGCATTTCTTCGGTGTAGTAAACCAAACCGTAGCCAGTTGCTTCTGGGCGAATCAAGCTGCCGCCAAATCCAAGAGGTTTACCAGTCAAGACACCAGCATCGAATTGGTTAAGACGTTTGTATTGGCCATAGAGGTAGCCGATTTCACGTCCGCCGACACCGATATCACCAGCTGGAACGTCAAGAGATGGACCGATGTGTTTTTGCAATTCTGTCATAAAGCTTTGGCAGAAGCGCATCACTTCAGCATCAGTCTTACCTTTGGGATCAAAGTCAGATCCACCTTTACCACCGCCGATTGGCAGTCCAGTCAATACATTTTTAAAGATTTGCTCAAATCCGAGGAATTTCAAGATACCTTGGTTTACAGTTGGGTGGAAACGAAGGCCGCCTTTATAAGGGCCAACTGCTGAGTTAAATTGTACGCGGTAACCACGGTTGACTTGTACGTTGCCTTCGCGGTCTACCCAAGGAACACGGAAGCTTATAACGCGCTCAGGCTCAGTAATACGCGCTAGGATGTTTTCTTCAATGTATTCTGGGTGTTTTTCGAAAACGGGCTCCAGAGTATTGAGAAACTCTTCAACAGCTTGGAGGAATTCTGCCTCGTGTCCGTTGCGGGCTTTTACGGTCTCGAAAGTGCTTTGGATATATTCTTTAGCAGTTGTCATCTGTCATTCTCCTTTAAATAAAATAGTAAACCATCCTGTCGGAAGCTACTTACAACTTGTGTGACGAGGATGTGTTTAAATTTTTAAAACAGGCATCTTTTAGATGTCATATTTTATTACATGGAACATTATAGCAGACTTTTTTTCTCTTGTAAAGAAAAAAGTTGAATTTTCTAAAAATTTCCACAATTTATTTTCTGAAATATTCCAGAAAATAGCTGAGCGAACTGGATGTTTTCCGAACGTTAGTCAGGAATTGCTGGTTTAAAAAACGAAAAAGTGGAGTTTGGTGATATAATAGAGGAAATGAGCTAAAGGCACTCGCCTTCAGAAAAAAAGGAGCGTTTTACTATGGTTTCGACATCTACACAGATTGCTGGTTTTGCATTTGACAACTGCCTGATGAATGCAGCTGGTGTTGCCTGCATGACAAAAGAGGAACTGGCAGAAGTCAAAGATTCTGCTGCGGGAACATTTGTGACCAAGACGGCAACGCTGGAATTTCGTCAGGGAAACCCAGAACCGCGCTATCAGGATGTTCCGCTGGGGTCTATCAATTCCATGGGCCTGCCCAACAATGGTTTAGACTACTATCTTGACTACCTGCTGGAACTCCAGGAAAGCGAACCGAATCGCACTTTCTTCCTCTCTTTGGTCGGTATGTCGCCAGAAGAAACCCACACCATTCTTAAGAAAGTGCAGGCAAGTGACTTTAAAGGCATTACTGAGCTCAATCTCTCCTGCCCCAATGTCCCTGGCAAGCCGCAGATTGCTTATGACTTTGAAACGACGGAAAAGATTTTGTCAGAGGTTTTTGCTTATTTCACCAAGCCATTGGGTATCAAGCTACCTCCTTATTTTGACATCGTGCATTTTGATCAGGCCGCTGCGATTTTTAACAAATATCCGCTCAAGTTTGTCAATTGTGTAAACTCAATCGGAAACGGTCTTTATATAGAAGATGAGTCAGTGGTCATTCGTCCGAAAAATGGTTTTGGAGGTATCGGAGGTCAGTACATCAAGCCGACTGCTCTGGCCAATGTCCATGCCTTTTACCAACGCCTGAAACCGGAAATCCAAATCATTGGTACTGGTGGTGTCCTGACGGGGCGAGATGCCTTTGAGCATATCCTCTGTGGAGCCAGTATGGTGCAGGTAGGAACAACCCTTCATAAAGAAGGAGTGGCAGCCTTCGAGCGTATCACCACAGAACTCAAGGCTATTATGGAAGAAAAAGGCTATGAAAACCTGGAAGATTTCCGAGGGAAATTGAAGTATATTGAGGAGTAATCTTCTATAACAAGAGTTGTAGTGATTTGAAATGAAGAATATGGCTGGGTTGAGAAGTATTGAAACCTAGCTTTTTCATATTATTTTGAAGAAAGTTCTAATCAAATTGCTATAATTTCGACTCCTTTTATGAGAAAATAGACGCAAAGAAATGAGGTGCTTTTATGGCAGAAATTTATTTAGCAGGCGGATGCTTCTGGGGATTGGAAGAGTACTTTTCTCGCATTGAGGGTGTGGAGGAAACGACAGTGGGATACGCCAATGGGCAAGTGGAATCAACCAACTACCAGCTGATTCATCAGACGGACCATGCAGAGACGGTTCATCTGATCTATGATGAAAAGCGGGTCAGCCTGCGGGAAATCCTGCTCTATTATTTCCGAGTCATTGATCCTCTGTCGGTCAATAAGCAGGGAAATGATGTAGGACGTCAGTATCGGACGGGCGTTTACTATACCAATCAAGCCGATAAGGCAGTCATTGAGCAGGTTTTTTCTGAGCAGGAAAAGCAGTTGGGACAAAAGATTGCTGTTGAGCTAGAGCCTTTGCGCCACTATGTCCTAGCTGAGGACTATCATCAGGATTATCTCAAGAAAAATCCTGGTGGCTACTGTCATATCAATGTCAATGATGCTTATCAGCCCTTGGTCGATCCAGGACAGTACGAGAAGCCTACGGATGTAGAACTAAAGGAGCAGCTGACGGAAGAGCAGTACCAGGTGACCCAGAACAGTGCGACAGAGCGCCCTTTCCATAATGCCTACAATGCCACTTTTGAAGAAGGAATTTATGTAGATGTGACGACTGGTGAGCCCATCTTTTTTGCTGGTGATAAGTTTGAGTCTGGCTGCGGCTGGCCTAGCTTTAGCCGGCCCATTGCCAGAGAAGTTCTGCGATACTATGAAGACAAGAGCCATGGCATGGAGCGGATCGAAGTACGCAGCCGTTCAGGGAACGCCCATCTGGGGCATGTCTTCACAGACGGACCAGAAGCAGCAGGCGGCTTGCGCTACTGTATCAACTCAGCAGCTCTGCGATTTATTCCAAAAGAGAAAATGGAAGCAGAAGGATATGGCTATCTGCTGACCTTCATGCAGTAAAAGGGCATAAAATCAACTCAAATACTTCAAACAGTCATATAAATTTTTTATCACGGTGATAAATTATTTATATAAGCCAAGTCTCCTTGAACATGGTAAAATGAGAAGTAATCTTATAAAATAGAAGATTTAGAATTTTATTCATTAAAGGAGAATAAATGATGAATTTGAAAAAAATCTTTTCAATCGGCTTAGTAGGCCTTGCAGCCTTGGGTTTGGCAGCTTGTGGCGGAGGCTCTTCTAATAAGGAGAGCAAATCAGCAGACGGACCTGTAACCGTTAAGGTTGGGGTAATGAGCCTGAGTGATACAGAAGAAGCGCGCTGGAACAAGGTTCAAGAGATTCTTGACAAAGAAAATGCAGGTGTTAAATTAGAATATACACAGTTTACCGACTACTCTCAGCCTAACCAAGCTCTGCTTGACGGTGATGTGGATATCAACGCTTTCCAACATTACAACTTCCTTGAAAACTGGAACAAAGAGAAGGGGGCAGATCTTGTGTCTGTTGCGGATACCTATATCGCTCCTATTCGTCTCTATTCTGGTACAAAGGACGGCAAAAATAAATATACAAATGTGAAAGACATCCCAGAAAATGGTACGATTGCCGTTCCAAATGATGCGACAAATGAGAGCCGTGCTCTTTATCTTCTCGAATCAGCTGGCTTGATCAAGCTTGATGTTAAAGGTAAGGAACTTGCGACTGTTGCCAACATCAAAGAAAACAAGAAGAATCTGACAATTTCTGAGTTGGATGCTTCTCAAACGCCAGCTTCTCTGACTTCAGCAGATGCTGCAGTTGTCAATAATACTTTCGTCCGCGAAGCAGGCATTGACTACAAAAAGGCCCTCTTCAAAGAAGAAGCCAATGAAAACTCAAAACAATGGTATAACCTGATTGCAGCGAAACCAGATTGGAAGAAATCAGACAAGGCTGACGCAATTGAAAAAATTATCAAGGCTTACCACACTGATGAAGTAAAAAAAGTTATCGAAGAATCATCAGATGGTATGGATCAGCCAGTGTGGTAATTTTTACCAGCAGAAATTCATTGTATTGAATAAATGAAATGATTAAGAAGGGCGGAGATTAGCTTCTCCAGCCCTTTATCTGCTATTATGGTCATTTAGTTTGAACAGTATCTGGCTTTGGGTTAGGTCGGTACAGATTGTAGAACGCGACTTGTCAGTTCCTTAGGTCAAATGACAGACGGAAATCAAACTAAAAGGCTACAGAGGATACATCACATATTGGACAAATCAAGGAGTGAATCGGAAATTATGGGCAAAGAAATTATCAAATTGGATCACATTGATGTCGTTTTTAATCAAAAAAAGCAAAACATTAAGGCCGTAGAAGATGTGACCATTCATATTAATCAGGGAGATATTTATGGAATTGTAGGTTATTCTGGTGCCGGAAAATCTACTCTGGTTCGTGTCATTAACTTGCTGCAGGTGCCGTCTGCCGGTAAGATTACGGTGGATGATACGGTTTTCTATGATCATCATCAGGTTCAGCTTACTGCGGCTCAGCTACGTCAAAAGCGTAAGGATATCGGGATGATTTTCCAGCATTTTAACCTCATGGCTCAGATGACAGCCAAGGAAAATGTTGCTTTTGCGCTTAAGCATTCACCTTTATCAGCTGCTGAAAAAGAGAAGAAAGTTCACACTCTTTTGGACTTGGTAGGCTTAGCAGATCGGGCGGACAATTATCCTGCCCAGCTGTCTGGCGGTCAGAAGCAGCGGGTGGCCATTGCGCGTGCCTTGGCCAATGATCCCAAAATCCTAATCTCGGACGAGTCCACATCCGCTCTGGATCCTAAGACCACCAAGCAGATTTTGGCTCTATTGCAGGATTTGAATCAAAAATTGGGTCTGACTATTGTCCTCATTACCCACGAAATGCAGATTGTCAAGGACATTGCCAACCGGGTAGCAGTTATGCAGAACGGTCGGCTGATTGAGGAAGGTTCAGTTCTGGATATTTTCTCTAATCCCAAGAATGAGCTGACCCAAGACTTCATTACGACCGCAACCGGTATCAATGAGGCCATGATCAAAATCAACCAGCAAAAGATTGTGCAAAACCTGCCGGAAAATTCCATTCTGGCACATTTGAAATACTCAGGTGTGGTAACGGACACAGCCATTATAAACGACATTTACAAGCAGTATCAGATATCGGCCAATATTCTTCACGCCAATATTGAGATTTTAGATCATGTACCGGTCGGAGAAATGGTCGTTATCTTATCTGGAGAGACCAAGCAACTGGCGGCGGTGCAGGAAAGTCTGCGCGAAGCAGGAGTAGAGCTGCATGTTCTGAAAGAAGGGAGTAACTAATGCTACAGCTGATTCAACAATTTATGCCCAATGTTTATAGAATGGGCTGGTCTGGGCAGGCTGGCTGGGGAACAGCTATTTACCTGACTCTGTATATGACCATCATTCCTTTCTTTATCGGAGGGATTCTAGGCTTTATCGCTGGTCTCTTGCTTGTCTTGACAGGGCCGCGAGGTATTTTGGAAAATAGACTTGTCTTTTTCGTCTTGGACAAGGTTACCTCTATCTTCCGGGCGATTCCTTTCATCATTCTCCTAGCCCTTATTAATCCCTTTACTCGGATTATTGTGGGAACTGGGATTGGTCCGACTGCGGCCTTGGTACCTCTTTCGCTGGCTGTTTTTCCTTTCTTCGCCCGTCAGGTTCAGGTGGTCTTATCCGAACTA
This sequence comes from Streptococcus sanguinis SK49, assembly GCF_000212815.1. Lineage (GTDB taxonomy): Bacteria > Bacillota > Bacilli > Lactobacillales > Streptococcaceae > Streptococcus > Streptococcus sanguinis_C. Next base: position 329,811 of record NZ_GL890985.1, read on the forward strand.
GACCGAGGGGTCATTGAAGCGGCGCAGGCTAGTGGAGCAACTTTCTGGGACATTGTCGGTGTTTACCTGCGGGAAGGTCTGCCGGACTTGATTCGGGTGACGACTGTTACGCTGATCTCTCTGGTTGGTGAGACCGCTATGGCGGGAGCAATTGGTGCTGGTGGACTGGGAAATGTTGCCCTGACTTATGGTTATCAGCGTTTCAACCATGATGTGACTATTCTTGCGACCATTCTTATTTTGCTGCTCATCTTCTTTATTCAGTTTGTTGGGGATTTCCTGACACGGAAGATTAGTCATAGATAATGATTGACAACTAGGGCCTCAGCTGGGGCTCTTTTTAATGCCATAATTGTATTAAAAGACTTGCGCAATTAGATTAGGATTGTTATAATAGCTAAAATCTCTTGAAGTCAAGTGTTGGGAAAGTGAGGATATGGCGGATGAAAGCTTATACAAATGTCAATCTGGTGACCTGTGACAGCGTATTTCATGTTTACCGAGAAGGGCTGCTGGTCGTGGAAGATGACCGCATTGCCTACTGTGGTCCCTATGATGAAAGCTGGCTAGGGAAATGCAGTGAAACAGTGGATTATGAAGGGGCTTGGATCATGCCAGGACTGGTTAACTGTCATACTCACTCGGCCATGACCTTGCTGCGTGGGATTCGTGATGACAGCAATCTGCATGAATGGCTGGAGGACTATATCTGGCCAGCAGAAAGTCAATTCACAGCGGATCTAACGACTGAGGCTGTCCAGCTGGCTCTAGCTGAAATGCTGCTGTCAGGAACAACAACTTTTAACGACATGTATAATCCTCAGGGAGTAGAGATTGACCGGATTTATCAAACTGTGCGGCAGTCTGGTATGCGTTGCTATTTCTCACCAACACTCTTTAGCTCTGAGGCGGAAACTGCAGAAGAGACTCTGGTTCGTACTCGGGACATTATTGAGAAAATCCTTTCCTATAATGATGAAGATTTTCAGGTCATGGTGGCGCCTCATTCGCCTTATGCCTGTGATGAAGCTCTGCTCAAGGGAAGTCTTGAGTTAGCGCGTGAGCTGGATTTGAAGCTTCATATCCATGTGGCAGAGACCCAGGAAGAAAATAAAATCATTCTGGAGCGCTATGGTAAACGTCCTATAGCTTTCTTGAAAGGCCTGGGCTACTTGGAGCAGCCAGCCATTTTTGCTCACGGGGTTGAACTAAATCCGTCAGAGATTGCGGATTTGGCGGCTTCACCAGTCAGCATCGCCCACAATCCTATCAGCAACCTCAAGCTGGCTTCCGGTGTAGCTCCGGTGACCGACTTACTAGCCGCTGGGGTGACCGTTGGCTTAGCGACAGACTCTGTCGCTTCCAATAATAATCTGGATATGTTTGAAGAAGGTCGGACAGCTGCTCTCCTTCAGAAGATGCGGGCAGGAGATGCGACCCAGTTTACGATTGATCAGGCCTTGAAAGCTTTGACTATTGAAGGAGCCAAGGCGTTGGGATTGGATAACAAAATCGGTAGTCTGGAAGCGGGCAAGCAAGCCGATTTCATTGTCATTCAACCTAAGGGAAGACTTCATCTCTATCCTTTGGGAAATATGCTGTCGCACCTAGTGTACGCAGTCAAAGGCAGCGATGTTCAGGATGTCTACATTGCAGGGCAGCAGGTTGTCTGAAACGGCCAAGTGCTGACCGTTGATGTTGGAAATTTTGTGTAAGTGTAAAAGCTTAAAATGGAAGTGAGGAACAAGCCTAGCTTCCATTTTTTATAAAATTTGACAAAATATTTAGAAAACGCTTGCAATTTCTCTGGTTTCTGATATAATAAACTTATGGATTGTTACTGGTCAAGCAGGCAAAACCTAAGCAAATACGAGATATAAAGCAGTTTCTTGCTTTCTATTTGGTGTGTGTTTAGGTTTTTTTCGTGCCCTATTTTCGGGAATAGGAACAAACTGATAGCCTAAAAAATAAAAGGAGGATCCATTATGGCTAAAGACTATACTGAATTAGCTCAGGATATTGTTGCCCATGTAGGGGGCAAGGACAATATTACCAAACTGGTACACTGCGTGACACGCTTGCGTTTTTCTCTAAAGGATGAATCTAAAGCAGATACAGACTATCTGATGAAGCGCGACGGAGTTGTAACGGTTGTCAAGGCCGGTGGTCAATATCAAGTCGTTATTGGCAATCATGTGCCAGATGTTTATGAAACGGTGCTTAAGGTTTCTGGTATTTCTGGTGAGGGCAGTGTTGATGCAGATGATGCTGTAGAAGGAAATCTGTTTGACCGCTTCATTGCGCTCGTATCTGGTCTCTTCCAGCCTATGCTAGGAACCTTGTCAGCAGCAGGTATGATCAAAGGTGTGGTAGCCATTATGGCAGCCTTAGGCGTTGCCAAAACAGATGGTGCTTATGTTGTGCTCAATGCAGCCGGTGATGGTCTCTTCCAGTTTCTTCCTTTGATTTTAGCTATTACATCTGCTAAACGTTTCAAGATGAATCAGTTCACCGCTTTGGCTATCGGTTTTGCTTTGGTTTATCCAAATATCGCAGCTAGTTTTACAGCAGAAAAACCGCTTTATACACTTTTTGCTGGTACACCGATTGAGTCTCCAATTTTCTCAACCTTCTTCGGTCTTCCTATTATCTTCCCTACATCTAGCTACCTGTCAACGGTCCTTCCGGTGATTGCAGCTGTTTGGACTGGTGCCAAGATTGAAAAAGGCTTCAAAAAAATCATTCCAGATGTTGTCAAAGTCTTCATCGTACCATTCTTTACCCTTTTAATTACAGTGCCACTGGCCTTTCTGGTTATCGGTCCGGTCATGAGTTGGGCTTCTGATTTGGTTGGTGCTTTCTTTACAGGTATCTATGACTTTAATCCGGTGATATATGGTATCGTTCTGGGGGCTGCTTGGCAGGTTCTAGTTATGTTCGGTCTTCACTGGGGCTTGGTGCCACTAGCAATCTTGGAGCTTCAAAAGGGTCCAGGGGTCATCTTGGTTGCCTCTATCGCCATCTGTTTTGCTCAGGCAGGTGCCCTGATCAATATCATGATGCGCACCAAAGAAGATAAAGTTCGTCAGCTTTCGATTCCGGCCTTTATATCAGCTCTTTTTGGTGTGACGGAGCCAGCTATTTACGGGATCACCCTCCCTATGCGCTTGCCGTTTATCATGACCTGTATTTCTGGGGCACTGACTGGTGCGTATCTAGCTTTCTTTGATGTCAAAATGCAAGTTATGGGAGGTATGGGACTCTTTGCCATTCCATCCTTTATCGAAGCTGGCAACAGCATGACCTTGGTTCACTTCCTCATTGCCATTGTGGCAAACTTTGTGTTAGGTTTTGGCCTGACTCAGCTAGTAAAGATTCCAAATCTTTTCGGTGGACCGTCAGAAAAAGCAGCTACCCAATCTTTAGATTTTGAAAAAGCAGTAGACTCAGCGGGAATGTTAGAGCAAGTCGTGACAAGTCCATTGGCTGGTGAGCTAGTGGCTCTTGAGGACACTCCAGATGCTGTCTTTGCTAGCGGAGCTATGGGCAAAGGAGTTGCTATTGAGCCGAGTGTTGGCGAAGTAGTAGCTCCTACTGATGGGGTCATTCGACTGCTTTTCCCAACCAACCATGCTATTGGTTTAGCTACTGACGATGGTGCAGAACTGCTGATTCACGTCGGTATGGATACAGTAGCCCTTGACGGAAAAGGCTTTACAGCTCATGTTGTCCAAGGCTCTAAAGTTAAGAAAGGACAGCTTCTGCTTAGCTTTGATATTGATACTATCAAGGAGGCTGGTTATCCAGTGACAACTCCAATCATTGTTACTAACACAGCCAATTATAAGCAGATTGAAGTCCTTGCAAAAGGAGAAGTTCAGCTTGGTGATCAGCTATTAGAATTGAAAAAATAGAAAATGAAGCAGGGGAATGGGAGAGATTGCTACAATCTTCAAATTGTAGCAATCTCTCCCATTCCCCTGCTTTTTGCTTTGCTTTCCTTTTGACGGTAAAAATAGTACAATATAGTAAATGTTAATGCACTATTATCAAGCAAGAAAAAGCGGAGAGATGTGATGGATAAAAAAATTCTTTGGGAGAAGATTCAGACTTTTTTTCAGGAACTTTGGAAAAAGATATCTAATTTTGCTGCGGAGCATACTCTCCTGACAGATGCCTACCAAGCTTGGCGGGATTGGATTAAGAAGTTGCCGCTTCCTCGTCCCAAAATCTTTCAAAAACAGCTTAGCAATCGCCAGTTTGTCGGAGTGCTTTTGACCGTAGTAGGGCTGTCAGCTGGCTTAATTCTGCTGTCAGAGCATGTGCAGGATTTTACTTTTCTGTCTCCTAGTAAGAAAGAGCAGCAGTCAGATTCCTCTCAGAATCAGATGGTTCGTATCATGGCCACTGGGGATTTGCTTTATCATGATGGTCTTTATCTGAGTGCTCAGAAAGAAGACGGCACTTATGATTTTTCTGAGAATTTCCACTATGCTAAGGAATGGCTTCGGCAGGGAGATTTGGTCTTAGGGGACTTTGAAGGCACGATTCGGCCGGACTATCCCTTGAATGGCTATCCGCTCTTTAATGCTCCAGAAGCCGTAGTTCCAGCAATCAAGGATGCTGGCTATCAAGTGATGGACCTGGCTCATAATCACATTTTAGACTCTGGTCTGGAGGGAGTTTTTACTACAGCTCAGGCTTTTGAAAAAGAGGGAATCACTCCCATCGGTATTTATCCGCACGAAATCCGCAGTCAGGCCCCCCTCTTGATAAAGGAAGTTAAAGGCATTAAGATTGCACTGCTGGCTTACTCCTATGGCTACAATGGAATGGAGGGGCTTCTCAGTCAGGAAGACTATGATGATCGCCTGTCCGATCTGGATGAAGAAAAGATGCGGGCCGAGATTGAGCGGGCAGAAAAGGAAGCTGACATCACAGTCGTCATGCCTCAGATGGGGATAGAGTACCAGCTGGAGCCGACAGAGGAGCAGATGACCCTCTACCATAAGATGGTTGACTGGGGAGCAGATATTGTCTTTGGAGGGCATCCGCATGTGGTTCAGCCAGCTGAGATTTTAGAGAAAGATGGCCAGAAGAAGCTGATCATGTATTCTATGGGGAATTTCATTTCCAATCAGCGCATCGAAACCATGGAGGAGATTGAAAATGCTCATTGGACCGAGCGCGGAGTGCTGATGGATGTTACCATTGAAAAGACACCAAAGGGCACACAGATAAAAAGTGCCCAGGCTCATCCGAGCTGGGTCAGTCGAGTTGAAAAAGGCACTTCCTCAGAAGACGGTTTTCCTTTATACACTTACCAAACCTGGATTTTGGATGACTTTATCGAAGGCGGCAAGTATCGAGACAAACTGAACCAAGAAACCAGAGCACGGATTGATACCGCCTATCAGGAAATGAATTCTCATGTTGGACTGAATTGGACGGGGCAATAAATTGCTTGAATATGAGTTTAGCCAGATTGGATTTGCCAATCTGGTTTTTGCTGTTTTAAAATTGAGGACTTTGTTATAATTAAAAAGGATTATAGAGCTGTTAATGAATGAAACTGACCGCTTTCGAGCTCGTCTATTATTTTGACTTATTTTATTGGAAAGAAAATGAAATGTATTTTGGTTTGAGGCTGCTTTTGTATTTTATACCCATGTTTATCTTGTTTTTGTTGCTGGTGTGCTCCCTGGTATTGCTGGTTTTCTGCCTGTTTCTGAGAAGAAATCTCTTCAAGGAAAAGCAGGGACGCTATTTGCTGCTAGCTATCTTTTGGCTGGGGCTCTTCAATCTTCTGCTGAACTTGCTAGTTTAGAAACGATGAGGTCGTAAGGATAACAATCGAAACACTTAGGTCTTAGCTGACTTATATGTAAAAACATATTATTATTTCTATCTTTCTGGTGAAATTAACATAAAAAACGAACACCTCAAAGTTCATTTAGCTTAGCAGGTATTCGTTTTTTATTTTCTATTTTAGCGCTTTATTTCTTCCGATATTGACTGGGTGTCATTTGGTAGTATTTTTTGAACTGGCGGTTGAAGTTGGACAGGTTATTAAAGCCAGCCTGGCTGGAGATTTCCAGTACAGAGAGATTGGAGTGCTGCAGGAGTTCGGCTGCCTTGCGAAGGCGGAATTGAATCAGGTACTCAATGCAGGAAACGCCCAGATGCTTCTTGAAGAAGTTCATGAAATGGGTGGAGCTGTAGCCACAGATGCCAGCCAATTGGTCAATATTCAGGTCTTCTTGGTAATGGGCATTGATGTAGTCAATGATGGAGCGAATCTTTTCTTCCTTGCGATAGCCTTCTGGTGACAGGTCTTTGGAAATGACATAGCCGTTCTCAAAGAGCAGGTAGAAGAGCTGGTTGAGCTGGGCTTTGAGCTGAAATTCGTAGTGAGATTTGCGGAAATAGCCTGTTTCCATAGCTGCTAAGAGGCACTGGCGAATCTCCGCATAGGCTGTATCATTGGGCTTGATCACATGAGTCAAGTCCAGCTGACCATTGTAGAGGGGCTGCAGATAGTTGATGCTGGCCTGATCCATGGCAGAGTAGCCCATCAGATCCAGATGGAAATTAATAGCGTCCATATAATGGCGCTCGTCGTTGATGGGGTGGATGGAGTGCAGGGCATTGGGGCGAATCAGGATAATATCACCTTTTTCACTGTTAAAGTAGTCGTCGTCAATATGAAATTGTGCTTTTCCTTCATGGACATAAATCATTTCAACATCGGTATGCCAGTGGAAAAGAATATCTGGATGACCATTTTCAGTGATGGTGCGGGTCAGAGAATAAGGGGTTCCTTGGTTTTTAAAAACGGTATTTTTATGTAGTTGGCCTAAATCAATCATGGGGACACTCTTTCATAGAATAGTACAATTTATTAAGATAATTGTGTTAGAAAATATGTTTGACAACTATTATAATATAAATATAAAAAAAACGAAAGCGAGAAAATGCAAATGGGTAAATTTCCGCAGAATTTCCTCTGGGGTGGTGCAACTGCAGCCAACCAGTATGAAGGCGCCTATAATCTGGATGGAAAAGGCCTGTCTGTTCAGGATGTGACTCCAAAAGGCGGTGTGCCAGCTACGCCAGGTGATCGCAATCCTTTGATTACTGAGGAGCCGACAGCAGATAATCTCAAGCTGGAAGGGATTGATTTCTATCATCGTTATAAGGAGGATATTGCCCTCTTTGCAGAGATGGGCTTCAAGGTCTACCGAACTTCCATTGCCTGGTCTCGGATTTTCCCAAATGGGGACGAGCTAGAGCCCAATGAAGCTGGTCTGCAATTCTACGACAATCTCTTTGACGAGCTGGCCAAATATGGCATTGAGCCGCTGATTACCCTGTCTCACTATGAAACGCCCCTGCATTTAGCGCGTCAGTACAATGGCTGGGCCAACCGCGATTTGATTGGCTTCTACGAGCGCTATGTCCGCACGGTTTTTACTCGCTACAAGGATAAGGTCAAGTATTGGCTGACTTTTAATGAAATCAACTCTGTTCTCCATGCGCCCTTTATGAGCGGCGGTATTGCCACACCAGCTGAAGAGTTATCCAAGCAGGACCTCTATCAAGCAGTCCATCATGAGCTGGTGGCGTCTGCCTTAGCAACGAAAATCGGTCATGAGATCAATCCTGATTTTAAGATTGGTTGTATGGTCCTGGCTATGCCTGCCTATCCTATGACGCCCAAGCCAGAAGATGTGCTGGCGGCTCGGGAATTTGAAAATCAAAACTACCTCTTCTCTGATATCCATGCGCGTGGAAAATATCCAGCCTATATCAATCGTTTCTTCAAGGAGAATGGGATTGAGATTCAGTTTGCGCCGGGCGACAAAGAGCTTTTGCCTGAAAATACTGTAGACTTCATTTCCTTCTCCTACTACATGAGTGTGGTTGCGGCCCATGATCCGGAAAATTATTCTTCCGGTCGAGGCAATCTTTTAGGTGGCATCCTAAATCCTCATCTGGCTAGCTCAGAATGGGGCTGGCAGATTGACCCAGTCGGCCTGCGCTTGGTGCTAAATAGCTTTTATGATCGCTATCAGCTCCCTCTCTTCATCGTGGAAAATGGTCTCGGTGCCAAGGATGTCTTGGTGGATGGTCCAACTGGCCCAACGGTTGAAGATGACTACCGCATTGATTATCTCAAACAGCATTTACAGCAGGTAGGAGAAGCGCTGGAAGATGGCGTAGAACTGCTAGGTTACACGACTTGGGGCTGTATTGATCTAGTCTCAGCCAGCACGGCAGAACTCAGCAAGCGCTACGGCTTTATCTACGTTGACCGCAACGATGACGGTAGCGGAACTCTAGCCCGCTACAAGAAAAAATCTTTTGATTGGTACAAAGAAGTCATTGCGACGAATGGAGACAGTCTCTATCAGGATTGAATGACTTAAACAAAATAGAATGGCTCCTTATAAAATAAAGGATGAATCTTTTGATTCATCCCTTTTTTCTATACTTTTTATTTCTTCCAGCTTTCGACTTCTTTTTGGTGGTTTTTGATCCACTCTTTGGCGGCTGCTTCTGGTGAGCTGCCTTCGTTAATCTTAAGCATGACTTCTTCCATGTCCTTTTGGGTCCAGTTGAAGTTATCTAGGACCTTGTTGACTTCTGGTAAGTCCTTGTCTAGATTTTTTCGAGTCATAGTGTGGATAGCTTCCTTGCCACCCATAGTTCCCTTAGGATCCTTGAGGTATTTGAGGTCGTATTTGGAGAACATCCAGTGAGGTGACCAGCCGGTTACGATGATATCTTCTTTATTCTTAATAGCTTGATCCAGAGCAGTGGTCATGGCTCCTGTTGAGGAAGAAGAAAGATTCCAGCCACTGAGATTACTGTATTCTTGCATAGTCTTCTCAGTCGCGGTCATGATACCAGCGCCGGGCTCGATACCTGTGATGGTTTTCTTGGCTTGGTCTGATAGGTCTTCGATAGAGTCAGCATCCATATAGCTTGGTACGACTAGCCCTGTCTTAACGCCCTCAAGGTTTGGTCCCAAGTCCACTAACTTGTCCTTGTACTCTTTATAGAGAGCAGCATGGGTAGTCGGCAACCAGGCAGAAACCATGGCATCGGCTTCGCCATTAGCAACGGACTTCCACATAACGGCATTGTCTAGCGGTGTAATGGTGACATCGTAGCCCATTTCCTTGAGGGCTTCCGCTACGACATTTGTTGAGGCAACTTCGGAGTCCCATTCAACATAGGCAAGATTGACCTTTTCTTTTTTGCTTTGCTGGAGCTTGGTCACTTGATTTCCGACAAAGGCTGTCAGGATGACAGCGGCCAGAGCAGACCAGAGCATAATCTTCTTGCGTTTTTCCTTGGCAGTGACAGGTGATTTTTTAGCCAGAGGCTGGTTGAGCTTCTGGGTCAGGCGGTCAATGATAATGGCCAGGATAACCAGAGATACCCCATTGACAAAGCCGGAACCGATGTCGGCATGCTGCAGGGCTGAGAGAACGCCGCGGCCCAGTCCTGGCGCCCCAATCATAGAGGCAGTAACGACCATAGACAGAGCTAACATGATGGTCTGATTGACCCCAGCTAGGATGGTATTTTTAGCCAGAGGCAGCTCAACTTTGAAGAGCTTCTGCTTGCCAGTGCCCCCGAAGGAGTCTGACGCTTCAATCAGCTCGGTCGGAATCTGACGAATGGCTAGATTGGTAAAGCGGACAGTCGGTGGCAGGGCAAAGATGACAGAGGCAAAGACCCCAGGCACCATACCGATACCGAAGAAGGCCACGGCCGGTATCAGGTAGACAAAGGCCGGCATGGTCTGCATAAAGTCCAGCAAGGGCTTGATAACTGCTTCGACGCGGTTGCTCTTAGCCATCCAAATCCCCAGTGGAATACCGATGATAATGGAAATGGCACTGGAGACGATGACCAAGGTCACAGTGTTCATGAGATTTTCCCAGAGGCCTTGGTTGTAAACAAAGAGCAGGCCTAGGAGGGTGAGCAGGGGCAGCCCCAGCTTACGCTTGGAAATCAAATAGGTAAAAATAGTGATGACTGCGATAAAGAGCAGGGGCGGAATGAAGAGCAGGGTGTCTGTCATTCCATTCATGATGGCATTTCCGATAGCCTGAAGGACCGAGAAAAGCCCGGAGAAGGCATCAGTTACCCAGTTAGTAAAGGCCTCAACCCATTGAGAAACGGGGATTGGCTGTTGTAAAATATTCAAAATGCGAACCTCCCTTATTCTTCAGATTCAGTAGTATTGGCCAAAGCTTCGATGACTCGACCTTTAATAATAACGCCGACTAATTTGTCCTTATCATCTACAACGGCCAGAGGCGCTGGTGAATCGTAAATCAGCGGGAAAATATCAGTAATCAGGGTTTCCTGAGTGACCTTGCGGACGTTCTTATCAATCACTTCAGCCAGTGCTTGATGTTGCTTACGGGCATCGCGAGCGGCTTCGGCAGTTAGACTACCCTTGAGATGTCGCTTCCTATCCACAGCCAGCAGCATACTGACCTCTTCTTTTTTCATCCGATTAAGAGCCACGGTTGGTCCGTCAATGTCAATGTTGGTAGTCAGTGGCGTTGTCATGATATTCTGGGCAGTCAAGACCTTGGAGCGATCCACATCCTCAACGAACTCTCGAACGAAGTCGTTGGCTGGATTGGTCAGGATTTCCTCACCGGTGCCAATCTGCATAATCTGACCGTCAGCCATAATAGCAATACGGTCACCGATACGCAGGGCCTCATTGAGATCGTGGGTGATAAAGATAATGGTACGCTCATGCTCTGCCTGCAGATCCAGCAGTTCATCCTGCATTTCGCGGCGGATAAGGGGATCTAGAGCTGAGAAGGCCTCGTCCATGAGCAGAATATCAGGATTATTGGCCAAAGCTCGAGCCAGACCGACCCGCTGCTGCATCCCACCGGAGAGCTGATCGGGGTATTGATCCTTGAAGGACAGGAGACCAGCATTGTCCAGAGCTTGTTCAGCTAGGCGCGTGCGCTCCTCCTTATCAACACCTCGGACTTCCAGACCGAACTCAGTATTTTCCAGAATGGTCCGATGAGGGAAGAGGCCGAAGTTCTGGAAGACCATATTGAGCTTGTGGCGGCGAACGTCACGCAGCTCCTCTTCGTTCATCTTGGCTACATCTTGGCCGTCGATGTAAATGTCGCCTGATGTTGGGTCAATCAATCGGTTGAGCAGGCGGATAAGGGTAGACTTCCCACTACCGGACAGTCCCATGATGACAAAAATTTCTCCGGTCTGAACCTCAAAGTTTACATCGTAAACTCCGACAGTAGCACCGGTTTTTTCTAAAATTTCCGTTTTGCTTTTGGCTTGCTGCACCATTTCCAGTGCCTGCTTTTGCCTTTTGCCGAAAATTTTAGTCAAATGTTTTACTTCTAGTTTATTCAACGTATTTCTCCTTTTGTACAAGTGACTACATGTTTATTTTGATAAGTTGTCACTTAAAAGACCATCACAGTATAACATCGTGTGGTCACTTTGTCAAACCCAAAAGACCGTCAGACCGGCATTTTTCGGCTATTATAAAAAAGGGAGTGGGGATTTTTGGAATATTTCTGAAAGTCATAAAAACCTTGTCAGACAGCGGATTCGCTTGTCTATTCTGTTTTTTTGACAAAGAAAAAACAAGTGCTGTTTCACTTGTTTGTTTCAATTTCATTAAAAAATAAATTATGCATCAAACCGACTGATAATTCGTTGCCAACAAAGTAGATGGTATTGCCGGCTTCTAGCTTGGTATAAGGACCAGGCGAGATTAGGAGTTGGTCTCCCTGCTGGACTGCGACAATGGTAGCGCCAGTCGAGTGCCAGATATTGAGCTCATTGATGGATTTTCCTAGGTTGATAGCGTCTGCTGAGAGCTGCAGCTCGTAGGGATTGAAAGGGAAGCGCTGCTGGACATCTTTGGTCCGGCTGAGAAGCTGATTGAGCAGCTGGGAAAAGTTGGCAAATTCTTCCTCTTGGCGTTGGATGCTCTGGTGGAGCTTGCTTTTGAGGTCCTGCAGAGAGTTGACATCTTTATAGGTCTCGAGAAACTGCTGGGCTTTTTCCTTGGAGGAGATGAAGGCTCCACTACCGTGACGGACTTCCATGATTTCCAGATCTACCAGCACATTGATAGCCTTGCGGGCTGTTTCAGGGGAGACATTGAAGTTGCTGGCTAGGGTAGATCGGGCATAGATTTTGCTGCCGATGGGATATTTGCCATCAACAATTCGCTCGGCAATGGCGACGGCAATCTGCTGGTAGCGTGGGAATGCGACTTCTTTTTTGCTCATGAGGACCTCCAATTTTATGACAGGAATATAGCTATGATTATAATATAAAACTGGAAGATTGAAAAGTGCCCTTTGTAAAATCGACCGTCTTAACCGCCTCTTCTTGCCTTTATTTTTACTTTTTTAAGTAGTATAATATGTCTAAAAGTCAGAGGTCTTCTGGAAAGGGTGAGGGCATTTATGTCGCAATTTATCGTGGTATTACTGGGCTTTTTGGCGGTGCTAGTGCTTGTCATAGTCTTCGCTATTCGGAGAAAGATTCGCTTTAAGAAGCGTTTAGCTGCTGCTTGGGGAAGTCGTGAGCGGGTGGATTGCCGGCCAGACAGTGAGTCCAGTCTATATGAGTCCTTTTTGTTAGACGAAGAAGCTGGAACCTATGATAGTCTGGTGGACGACCAGACTTGGGGAGATTTGGACTTTTTTGATGTTTTTCAGGATATTGATACAGCATCCCAATCCAGTCTAGGTTCAGAGTACCTTTACAGCAAACTCCGCCTGTTGCATTTCGAGGCAGATCAGGAATTTGATGATTTGCAGGCATATTTAGCCCAACATCCAGAGGTGCGCATTCAGCTGCAGTTGCTTTTTTCTGAGATTGGCAAGAAAAACCACAATCAAGCCAAGAAACTAATCTATAAACCAGCTCAGGCTAATCACAGGGGAAGTTTTAACCTGCTTTTGGCTGCAATTCCGCTACTTTCCCCTTTACTCTATTTTGTCAATCCTAGTCTGGGATATATAGTTCCCATCATCAGCATGGCCTTTAATATCGTTTACTCCATGGCCACGCGCTGGTCTCTCGAGATGAAGTTGGACAGCATGGGCTATCTGGTACGGATCTTCTATATTGGTGAAAAGATTGCCCGCCTGCCCTTGCCCCAGCAAGCTGCTCTGAAAGAAGCGGTGGCTTCTTTTAGCCGAACACGGCTTTTTGGAGAAGTCTTTCGGCCGCAGTCGGGTGCCTCTGAGCTGGAGATTTTCTATCTCTATATCAACTCCGTCTTGCTCATACCTCAGTTAGCTCAGGCCTATATCTCCAATCGCCTGGTAAAGGCCAATCAACAGGCTAGGCAAGTGCTGGAGATTCTAGGTCGCTTAGAGGCAGCGATTGCTGTACTTAACTACAAGGAAAGCCTGCCAATTTATGCTAAACCTAGCTTTACAAGCTCAGCTGGGATGAAAGGCAAGGGCCTCTATCACCCACTCTTAGAGCGACCTGTCAGCAATGATTTGGACTTTTCTAAGAATATGATGATTAGTGGCGATAATGCTTCTGGAAAATCGACTTACCTGAGAGTAGCAGCTATCAATGCTATCTTGGCTCAGGGGTTAGGCTTTGCTTGCGCCGAGAGCTTGACCTTGCAGCATGGTCATGTTTTGAGTTCAATGGATGTGACCGACGACATCGGCTCTGGGGATAGTTACTTTATCGCCGAGAGCAGGGCTATTGAGCGCATGATAGATTCCTTGGAAGAAGAGGGCTTGCACTACTTTTTCATCGATGAGCTTTTTAAGGGAACCAATACTGTTGAGCGGATTGGTGCAGGAGTAGCAATCATTGATTGGCTAGCCCAGAAGCCCTGTCTTTACATGATTTCGAGCCATGATGTGGAGTTGGTAGAAGCCTCTGGTCAGCTCAATGCTCAATATCACTTTGACAGTCAATATATAGCAGGAGAGATTGTCTTTGACTATAAGATTAAGCAAGGCAGCGCTTTGACCAAGAATGCGGTTAATACACTAGAGAGCCTGAACTATCCAGAAGAGATCACGGATACAGCCAGGGAGATAATCACCGCCTACGAAGCCAGCGGCAACTGGAGCTTGCTGGGAAAGGGACAGTCCAAATTGGATGACAAAGATAGGAATGGATAAAAAGATGACTGTAAAGATGATAGCGACAGACATGGATGGAACCTTGCTAGACGGACAGGGCCAGCTGGATTTGCCGCGTCTGGCTACTATTTTAGAGGAGCTGGAGAAGAGAGACATTCGCTTTGTGGTGGCTACTGGTAATGAAATTCTACGAATGCGTCTGCTATTGGGAGATTTGGTAGAACGAATGACCTTGGTAGTCGCCAACGGAGCCCGGATTTTTGAAAAGAACCAGCTAAGCATGAGTAGCTTCTGGGAACCTGGATTGATTAGGGATGCGCTGGCTTACTTTGCTGGGCGTGAAAGGGAGCTTCAGCTGGTTGTGACCTCCGAAAGAGGCGGATTTGTCCAGGAGGGGACAGAGTTTCCCTTGATTGAAAAGGTTATGACTAAGGAAATGGCCCAGCTTTTCTATAAGCGTATGAATTTTGTTCCTAGTCTTCAGGATTATCCTTTTGACAAGGTCTTGAAAATGAGTATGATGGTAGAAGAGGCTGCAGCAGCAGAGCATGCTCGTCTGATTAATCAGCATTTTGCAGGCCGATTGAGCGCTGTTGCCAGTGGTTATGGAGCGATTGACATCCTCCAAGATGGGATGCATAAGGCCTGGGGCTTGCAGCAGCTGATGGCTAAGTGGCAGATTCAAAGCTCGGAAATCATGGCTTTTGGCGATAGTGAAAACGATATGGAAATGCTTGAATTAGCAGGTATTTCTTACGCCATGGAAAATGGCGATGAGCGGGTCAAAGGGGTGGCAGATTACCTAGCGCCGGCCAACACAGAAGCTGGGGTTCTACAGGTGATTGAGCAATACTTAGAAGAGGGAAAAGGATAATGGCAGTACAATTACTAGAAGAATGGCTTCTCAAGGAGCAGGCAAAAATGCAGCAAAACTACAGAGAACTCAATCAAGTCTCCGTCAAGGAGCCAGACATCATCTTTATCGGAGACTCCATCGTGGAATACTACCCTCTCTGTGAGCTCCTGCAGACAGATAAAAGAATGGTCAACCGCGGTATTCGGGGCTATAAGACTGATTTGCTTTTGGAAAACCTGGATGCCCATCTCTTTGGGCAGGCTCTGGATAAGGTCTTTATCCTGATAGGTACCAATGACATTGGCAAGGAGACGCCTCAGACAGAAACGCTGGCCAATTTAGAAGCTGCTATTCAGGAGATTTCCCGTGACTATCCGCTGGCTCAGATCCAGTTGCTGTCGGTCCTGCCGGTCAATGAAGCTCCAGCTTACAAGAGCACGGTCTATGTCCGCAGCAATGAAAAAATTCAGGCTCTTAATCAGGCCTATCGCCAGCTGGCCAGCGCCTATATGAATGTCCAGTTTATCGATCTCTACGATGCTTTTCTGGACGAGGAAGGCCAGCTACGCCCGGACTACACAACTGACGGCCTCCATCTGACCATTGCTGGCTATGCAGCCCTGTCCAAGGCTTTGCAGGAGACGTTATAGAGATAAAAATAGGGAGCGAAAAAAGCCCAACCAGACAAATCTTCAAAGGAAGATTTTTTTAAAACTTTTGGTTGACAAATGTAAATCTTAGAGGTAAAATAGGATTATAAGATTTACAAATGTAGATTTAGAAAGGAGAGCTCATGCAAATTTCCAATGCGGAATGGCGCATCATGAAGATTATCTGGATGGAAGGCAAGCAGACCAGCACGGATTTGATCGCCGTCTTGTCCGAGCGCTTTGACTGGTCGAAGTCGACGGTCAAGACTCTCTTGACCCGCTTGGTGGAGAAAGGATGTTTGACTAGAGAAAAATCAGGCAAAGCCTTTGTTTACTCGGCTTTGTTGACGCAGGACCAGAGTTTAGACTTGGTCGTTGAGGATGTGAAAGACAAGGTTTGCTCCAAAAGGATTGTCCAGGTGCTTGAAAACTTGATTCAGGAGAGTGACTTTACGCTTGCAGATCTTAATCAGCTGCAGCAGGTCCTGGAAGAAAAGAAAGCAGAGGCTGTCGAAACAGTCCCTTGCAATTGTATGTAATAGAAAGAAGGAAATTCCATGTTTGGATTGTTGATTAGTATTGTTTGTTTACTTGTGGTTGTCTTTATTGCTTGGTGGTTCTTTGCAGAGCATGAAAAGGTAAGCGGCCACGCTCGTCAGAAATCAGGTTATCAAGAAATTGAAGTCGAAGTCATGGGGGGCTATTCGCCTGAAACCATTGTCCTGAAAAAGAATGTTCCAGCCCGGATCATCTTTAATCGCAAGGATCCATCTTCATGTCTGGCTCAAGTGATCTTTCCAGATTTTGGCGTTCATGAAGATTTGCCTTTAGGTGAAAAACATGTCATTGAAATTACGCCAGAAAAAGCGGGCGAATATGGGTATTCATGTGGAATGAACATGATGCATGGTCACATGATTGTGGAATAAAGGAGTAGGTATGGTAGAAAAACAAAAAGCAGTTGTGGAAAACGGAGTGCAAAAGATCCGTATTACAGCAGAAAAAGGCTATAGTCCAAAGGAATTTCAACTTCAAAAAGGGATCCCTGCTGAAATCACCTTCCATCGGGTCAATCCTTCCGGCTGTTACAAGGAAATTTTGTTTGAAGATCAGGGGATTTTAGAGCCTTTGGAAGTCGGTGTGGATAAGGTGATATCCTTTACTCCGACAGAAACAGGGGACTTCGAGTTTTCATGTGGAATGAAGATGCAAAAGGGTTCCTACACGGTTGTGGAAAAACGCCGTCGTGTCTTAAGTTTACGGGGTCGCTTTTGGATTACTAGTATCTTTACTCTTCCCTTATTGATCTTGATGATCGGGATGATGGCAGGATTTGTATCCCATCCAGTCAGTCGCTGGGGGACTTTTCTAGCGACAACGCCGATCATGTTGGTAGCAGGAGTTCCTTTTATTAAGAGTGCCTGGGCCTCATTTAAGAAGCATCATTCCAATATGGATACCTTGGTAGCTCTTGGAACCCTGGTAGCCTATGTCTATAGTGTATTTGCCCTTTTTACTGGTCAGCCAGTATACTTTGAGGCTGCGGGTTTTATCATCTTCTTTGTCCTCTTAGGGCAAATCTTTGAAGAACGGATGCGTAACAATGCCTCCGAGGCTGTGGAAAAGTTGTTGGATTTGCAGGCAAAAACGGCTCAAGTTCTCCGTGATGGGAACTATGTCGAGGTTGCGGCAGAAGATATCCAAATTGATGACTTGATTCGGGTCCGTCCTGGGGAAAAGATCGCGGTTGATGGGACGATTGTAGAAGGAAGTACGACCATTGATGAGTCGATGGTGACAGGTGAAAGCTTGCCTGTGGAAAAATCAGTTGGTGATGCAGTTATCGGCTCCACTATCAACAGCAATGGGACCATTCTCTTTAAGGCTGAAAAAGTCGGTAGTGAGACCCTCCTATCTCAAATTGTGGACTTTGTCAAAATGGCCCAATCCAGTCGTGCTCCTATTCAAGATTTGACGGATAAGATTTCAGGTATCTTTGTTCCAGTGGTGACGATTTTGGCCATTGCGACTTTCTGGGTTTGGTCCGTGCTTTTGGGCGCGTCGCTTCAAGAGGCCATGCTCTATGCAGTCTCTGTCCTCATTATTGCCTGTCCTTGTGCCCTTGGTTTAGCAACCCCAACAGCCCTGATGGTCGGAACCGGCCGTAGTGCCAAGATGGGCGTTCTGATTAAAAATGGAACAGTTCTTCAAGAAGTGCAAAAGATTCAAACCGTTGTGTTTGATAAGACAGGGACTATTACCATTGGCCAACCACTTGTAACCGATGTTGTAGGAGATGAAGCGCGTGTCTTGACACTGGCTGCTAGTCTTGAAACTTTTTCAGAACATCCACTAGCCCAAGCGGTGTTATCCCAAGCAGAAGAAAAAGGTTTGGTGTTATCCCCTGTGGAAAACTTCCAAGCGATTGAAGGAAAAGGGGTCCAAGGTCAGATCGACCAGCAGTTGGTGACCTTGGGAAATGGCAAACTTCATGACGGGACAGCGATGGATCCGGAGCTTGAAAAACGGATGGTAGAGTTGCAAGAGCAGGCCAAAACAGTGATCAGTTTGTCTGTGGATGGGCAAGTGATTGGCTTGATTGCCATTCAAGATGCTCCGAAGGCCAGCTCAAAAGAAGCGATCAAAAAGCTCAAAGAACGGGGCTTGAAAACGGTCATGTTAACGGGGGATAATGAACGGGTGGCCCAAGCTATTGCTAAGCAAGTGGGAATTGACACCGTCATTGCTGATGTCCTTCCTCAAGAAAAAGCTAGCGCCATCCAAAAACTGCAAGAAGCTAGCAAGGTCGCCTTTGTTGGAGATGGGATCAATGATGCTCCAGCTCTCTCGATCGCGGATGTGGGGATCGCTATGGGATCTGGAACGGATATTGCGATCGAGTCCGGTGGCATCGTGCTCACGCAAAATGATTTACTTGGCGTTGTGCGCGCCTTTGACATGAGTCAAAAGACCTTCCGCAGGATCTTACTCAATCTCTTCTGGGCCTCTATCTACAATATCCTTGGGATTCCAATTGCTGCTGGAGTCTTTGCAGGACTGGGATTGACCCTCAATCCAGAACTAGCAGGTCTTGCCATGGCCTTAAGTTCTGTGTCTGTTTTGACTAGCTCGCTGCTTCTCAATGTTGCGAAAATTGATTAAATGAAATAAAAAGAGAGTGGGGCAGAAATCGGTAATTCGTTAGAATTCGATTTCGTCGTCTCACCTCCGCACAGTTGAGTAGGGCTGTAAAAGCTAATGAAATCAATGTAGTAGAGCCCACTCAACCACTGCGTCTTGCTCGACAATCCAAAAACAATTAAGAGGCTAGGACTTTTGTCCCAGTCTCTTTTTGTTCGATTTCCTACAGCTACAAGTCTTAGAGGTGCATGCAAATTATAATAAAATATCCTATTCTACTATAAGTTTGTGAAATTTTCTCAAAAAGAACATCTGTCATGTAATAGGGATTGAGCATCTCTGAGCATATTCTTATACAAGTGAGAAAAAACATGGTAAATTGATATAGTAAAGTTTCTTGAAGCGTTTTCATTCACAAATGGAAATGTTTTCAATAACTGAAAATTTAATTTATTGAAGGAGAGTTATTCTTATGACTCAAGGAAAAATTACTGCATCTGCAGCAATGCTCAACGTATTGAAAACATGGGGCGTAGACACCATTTACGGTATCCCATCAGGAACACTCAGCTCACTTATGGATGCTTTGGCTGAAGACAAAGATATCCGCTTCTTGCAAGTTCGCCACGAAGAAACTGGTGCTCTTGCAGCGGTGATGCAAGCTAAATTCGGCGGCTCAATCGGGGTTGCAGTTGGTTCAGGTGGTCCAGGTGCGACTCACTTGATTAACGGTGTTTACGATGCAGCTATGGATAACACTCCATTCCTTGCTATCCTTGGATCACGTCCAGTCAACGAACTCAATATGGATGCCTTCCAAGAGCTCAATCAAAATCCAATGTATAACGGTATCGCTGTCTACAACAAACGTGTAGCTTACGCTGAGCAATTGCCAAAAGTAATCGACGAAGCTTGCCGTGCTGCAGTTTCTAAAAAAGGTCCAGCTGTTGTTGAAATTCCAGTAAATTTCGGTTTCCAAGAAATCGACGAAAACTCATACTACGGATCAGGTTCTTACGAGCGTTCATTCATCGCTCCTGCCTTGAACGAAACTGAAATTGACAAAGCAGTTGAAATCTTGAACAAGGCTGAGCGCCCAGTTATCTATGCTGGATTTGGTGGTGTTAAAGCTGGTGAAGTAATCACTGAATTGTCACGTAAAATCAAAGCACCAATCATCACAACTGGTAAAAACTTTGAAGCTTTCGAATGGAACTATGAAGGTTTGACAGGTTCTGCTTACCGTGTTGGTTGGAAACCAGCCAACGAAGTGGTCTTTGAAGCAGACACAGTTCTTTTCCTTGGTTCAAACTTCCCATTTGCTGAAGTTTACGAAGCCTTCAAGAACACTGAAAAATTCATCCAAGTCGATATCGATCCATACAAACTTGGTAAACGTCATGCCCTTGACGCTTCAATCCTTGGTGACGCAGGTCAAGCAGCGAAAGCAATCCTTGACAAAGTGAACTCAGTAGAATCTACTCCATGGTGGCGTGCAAACGTGAAGAACAACCAAAACTGGCGTGATTACATGAACAAACTCGAAGGTAAAACTGAGGGTGAATTGCAATTGTACCAAGTTTACAATGCAATCAACAAACATGCTGACCAAGACGCTATCTACTCAATCGATGTAGGTGACACTACTCAAACATCTACTCGTCACCTTCACATGACACCTAAGAACATGTGGCGTACATCTCCACTCTTTGCGACAATGGGTATTGCCCTTCCTGGTGGTATCGCTGCTAAGAAAGACAATCCAGATCGCCAAGTATGGAACATCATGGGTGACGGTGCATTCAACATGTGCTACCCAGACGTTATCACAAACGTTCAATACGACCTTCCAGTTATCAACCTTGTCTTCTCAAATGGTAAATATGCCTTCATCAAGGACAAATACGAAGACACAAACAAACACTTGTTTGGTTGTGACTTCCCTAACGCGGACTACGCGAAAATCGCTGAAGCTCAAGGAGCTGTTGGATTTACAGTTGACCGTATCGAAGATATCGATGCAGTTGTTGCAGAAGCTGTTAAATTGAACAAAGAAGGTAAAACTGTTGTTATCGATGCTCGCATCTCTCAACACCGTCCACTTCCAGTAGAAGTACTTGAGTTGGATCCAAAACAACACTCAGAAGAAGCCATCAAAGCCTTCAAGGAAAAATACGAAGCAGAAGAACTCGTACCATTCCGCCTCTTCTTGGAAGAAGAAGGATTACAATCACGCGCAATCAAATAATTCCTCTCGCCGAAAATCAAATGTAAACTTTGTAGCCTTTATTCTTTGATTTTCTTAGAGTTGAACTTGAAAAGATCGGAGCAATTCGGTCTTTTTATGGAGAATAGTCAATGAATTTAAATCAATTAGATATTATCGTTCCAGATGTTCCCCAAGTCTGTGCTGACTTGGAGCGTATTTTGGATAAAAAGTCCGATTATGTTGACGACAGTTTTGCTCAGTTCACGATTGGCAGTCATTGCCTCATGTTGTCCCAAAATCATTTGATTCCTTTGGAAAATTTCCAATCAGGCATCATTCTTCATATCGAGGTAGAAGATGTAGAGCAGAACTACAAACGGTTTAAAGAGCTTGGTACTGAGATTTTACACGGCCCGGCTGTAACCGATTGGGGAACAGAATCCCTGCTGGTTAAAGGCCCAGCTGGTCTAGTGATTGATTTTTATAGAATGAAATAGGTCTGTTTAAATAGAAAAAACGCATAAAATCAACTGATTACAAAAGTGTTGATTTTATGCGTTTTTATGTGAACTATTATTATATTTCGGCTAGAAATTGAGTTTTTTCTAACTTCTTGCTCTATATCAGCAGGTTTATTTAACTTCCCCGCCTTCAACAACTAGGTCATCAGCCTTAGCAGCTTCGCCGTATGTTGGGTGGAGAGTTTCTTCATAGGCCTTGTGGAAGAAGTTTTCTTTGCCAAGTTTCTTGATTTCGTCGTTGATGTAGTTGAGCAGCTCGGTATTGCCTTTCTGCACAGCTGGGGCAATGGTATCTGGATTACCCAGAGAAGTGATGCCAACTTCAAAGCCTTTGTTTTCCAGCGCCCAGGCTAGGACTTCAGTATTGTCCGTAGAAAAGGCATCGCCGCGGCCGTCCAGCAGGGCTTGGTAAGCATCGCTGTACTGATCATACTTTTGCAGCTTGATATTCGGGTAGTTCTTTTCAAAGTAGGTTTCAGCTGTGGTTCCCTTGGTGATGATTAGGGTCTTACCTTCCAACTGCTCAGGCTTGGTGATAACTGAGCCCTTTGGTGATACAACTCCGAGAGATACTTTCATATAGGGCAGAGCGAAGTCAACTTGTTTTTTGCGCTCGTCTGTGACAGTAAAGTTGGCTAGGGTAATATCAACCTTGTTGGAGATTAAGTATTCAGCCCGGTTGGCAGCATCTACAGGCACGTATTCTGGCTTAACGCCCAAATCTTTGGCTAGCTGGTCGCCCAGATAAATGTCATAGCCTTGATATTTTCCGTTGTTATCTACATAACCGAACGGTTTCTTGTCGCTGAAAACCGCAATGCGGAGTTTACCGCTCTTTTTAATTTCCTCCAGACTGCGGGCCTTGACTGTTTTGCTGGAAGCTGCGTCTTTGTTACCAGCATCTTTCTTGCTGGAACCGCCACAAGCGACAAGGAAGAAAGCCAGAGTTAGGGTTGTTAAAGCAAAGATTGTTTTAGATAATTTCATAAGAGACTCCTTTATAAGATATGGGAAGGTGAAGAAAACACAGAGATACCAAAGAGCAGCCACATCAGTGGTGGGGTAGGCATAACTGTTAGCCTAGATGGCTGAAGTCAAAGACATTGAGAAATTCCTGAGCTCGCTGGGTTTTGGGTTGGCTGAAGAACTGTTGGGCGGTATTTTCCTCAAGGATACCACCTTGGTCCATGAAGATGATCCGATCGGCAATGGCGCGGGCGAACTGCATTTCGTGGGTCACAATCAACATGGTCCGGCCTTCCTCAGCTAGGTCATTAATGAGCTCTAGCACTTCGCGGACCATCTCGGGATCCAGCGAAGCAGTCACCTCATCAAAAAGGATGATTTCCGGGTGCATGAGGAGCGAACGGACGATTGCCACCCGCTGCTTTTGGCCGCCAGACAGTTGGCGAGTAAAACTGTGCTTTTTATCAGCCAGGCCGACCCGCTCCAGCAGGCTTTCAGCTTCCTTAATGACCTCGTTCTTCTTGCGCCCCTGAGCCTTTATAGGACCAAGAATCAGATTTTGCAGGACATCCAGATGGGGGAAGAGCTCATAGCTTTGAAAGACCATGCCAATTTTCTGACGAACGAGATGGAAGTCCTTTTTCTGGCTGAGGATGGACTGGCCGTCTAGTAAAATATCACCAGACTGGATGCTTTCAAGACCGTTGATACAGCGAAGCAGGGTCAACTTGCCGCAGCCAGATGATCCTAGGATGACCACGACCTCTCCTTTTTGGACAGAGAGAGACAGGCCTTTAAGGATGGCATTGCTGCCGAAAGATTTGCGAATGCCCCGTAATTCTAAAATGATTTCCGACATGGTGTCCGTTACTCCTTCCAGATTGTTTCCAAATAAGAGGACAGCTTAGAAATAGGAAAGCAGACTGCGAAGTAAAGCAGCAGAATGCAGCCATAAATCCAAAAAGCAGCAGAAGGGATAGACAGACGATTGCTGTCAATGATCTGCTGGCCGACCTTGACAACCTCAATGACTCCGATAAGGACGATGAGTGATGTTGTCTTAATCATCCGCGTGATTAGATTAATCGCCTGCGGCAAAAGCCGTCGCAGTACCTGCGGGATGATAATATAGACATAGAGCTGGCGCTGCGACAGTCCCAATGCCTGACCGCTCTCAAACTGATGCTTGGGCAGGGAAGTAATGGCACCCCGTACCAAGTCACCCATCTCCGCCGTTCCCCAAAGAGAGAAGACGATGATGGCTGAAAGCTCACCAGAGATATTGATGTCGAAGTTTCTGGCTAGGCCAAAGTAAACCAGAAAGAGCAGAACCAGCTGGGGCATGACGCGGATAAACTCTAGATAGGCTCTGGACAGAAAGCGCACGACTTTTGAGTGCGAGGTCATGATGATGCCAAAAATAGTCCCCAAGATAAGGGAGATGATGACCGAGAGAATGGAAATACCAATGGTAACGCCCAGCCCCTGTAAGATACGTAAGAAATTATTCCCCTGAAAGAGAACTTGAATGCCCGAATCCTGCACGCCGCAGCCTCCTTTCTATCCAGCTAAAGCCAAGTGAAATTGGCAGCAAAATAATCAGATAAGCGATGACCAACATGAGCAGAGCTGTATCTGTCTCGTAGTAAAGGCCAATCAAGTCCTTAGCTACAAACATTAGGTCTGCCAAGGCAACAGCTGAAAATACTGAGGTTTCCTTGATTAAAAAGATGACATTGGCACTAAAGGAAGGCAGGGCAATAGCTGCAGCCTGAGGCAGGATGACATAGTAGAAGACTTGTACTGGTCGTAAGCCGATAGAGAGTCCGACTTCCCTCTGCGTTCGGCTGACTGCTTCAAGGCCGCTTCGGAAAGACTCAGCCATATAGGAACCGCCCAGAAAGATTAGCCCAATCGTCGCACAAGCCTCAGAGGATAGAACGAGTCCAACACGAGGCAGGCCGAAGTAGAGAAAGAAAAGCTGCAGCAACAGCGGCGTATTGCGGGAAAACTCGATATAGGCGGTTGCTAGCGACTTCAAAATTGGAATCTTGTAAAAGCGAATCAGACTGACTAAGAATCCGACAGCAATTGATCCCAAAATTCCCCAAAAGGCTATGAACATGGTTAAAAGAAAGGCCTCTTGATAGAGGGGATAGTAATCACTGACGATGTCCCAGTTCACGGCTCTCACTCCTTAAACACTTGATGTTCCTAGTTTAGCATAGATAACAGACCTTTAGTAATATGTATTTTTTATCGCACTGATAAGGAAAATCTATCACTGGTCTGAAGAGAAATGCCAGATTGGGAATTTGTTATTTCAGCTGTGAAATCAATCGGTCATAGAATAATATTATTATTCGACATTATGTTATAAGTATTTTAGATTTTACTTTGTTATACTATAAAGTATAGAAAATCTTTTATCTTACTAAGGAGGCAAAAAGATGACCAAAAAACTGACTTTTCCTGATGGTTTTTTGTGGGGCGGAGCGACAGCTGCCAACCAGTGCGAAGGCGCTTATGATGCGGATGGTCGCGGGCTAGCCAATGTAGATGTGGTGCCGATTGGTGAGGATCGTCTGGCCATCATCACGGGTAAGAAAAAGATGTTTGACTTTGAGGAAGGCTATTTCTACCCAGCCAAGGAAGCCATTGATATGTACCATCGCTTTAAGGAGGACATTGCCCTCTTTGGCGAGATGGGCTTTAAGACTTATCGTCTGTCCATTGCTTGGAGCCGGATTTTCCCTAATGGGGATGAGCTGGAGCCCAATGAAGCTGGCCTGAAATTTTACGAAGACCTCTTTAAGGAATGCCACAAGTATGGCATTGAGCCCTTGGTGACTATTACTCACTTTGACTGTCCCATGCACTTGATTGAGCAATATGGTGGTTGGCGGAGTCGCAAAATGTTGGAATTTTACGAGCGTCTCTGCCGAACTCTCTTTACCCGCTACAAGGGCTTGGTCAAATACTGGCTGACCTTCAATGAAATTAACATGATCCTCCATGCACCATTTATGGGGGCGGGGCTCTGCTTTGAAGAAGGCGAAAATGAGGAGCAGGTCAAATACCAAGCAGCCCATCATGAGCTGGTCGCGTCAGCTATTGCTACCAAGCTGGCTCATGAGATTGATCCGGAAAATAAGGTCGGCTGTATGCTGGCGGCAGGGCAAAATTATCCTAATACCTGTCATCCACGTGATGTATGGGCTGGTATGGAGGAAGACAGGAAAAACTATTTCTTCATCGACGTGCAGGCGCGTGGTGAATATCCCAACTATGCCAAGAAAGCTTGGGAGCGCGAGGGCATCACTGTCGAAATGACAGAAGAAGACCTGCAGCTGCTCAAGGAGTATACGGTGGACTTCATTTCCTTCTCATATTACTCTAGCCGGGTGGCTTCGGGAGATCCTAAGGTTAATGAGCTGACCGAGGGCAATATCTTTGCTTCTCTCAAGAACCCTTATTTGGAAAGCTCTGAGTGGGGTTGGCAGATTGATCCTCTGGGCTTGCGCATTACGTTAAATACCATCTGGGATCGCTATCAAAAGCCCATGTTTATCGTGGAAAATGGTCTGGGCGCAGTGGATACTCCGGATGAAAATGGCTATGTGGCTGATGATTACCGGATTGACTATCTGGCAGCCCATGTAAAGGCTATGCGAGAAGCCATCAATGAGGACGGTGTGGTGCTGTGGGGCTACACGACCTGGGGCTGTATCGACCTGGTATCAGCCGGCACTGGCGAGATGAAGAAGCGCTACGGCTTTATCTATGTGGACCGGGACAATGAAGGTAAGGGAACACTCAAACGTTCTAAGAAGAAATCCTTTGACTGGTATAAGGAAGTCATCGCGACTAACGGAGCATCTGTAAAATAGGAAAAAGGCTGAGATATGAATGTCTCAGCCTTTTTTAAGTATATATTTTATAGGAACTTTAGTCTAACTGAAATTTAAATGCTTTACAAGATTCATTATTTCAAGAACTCCTTTATTTGCTGGGCGATTTCCTCTGGCTTTTCGTCATGGATATAGTGGGAGCCTTCTAATGTCACAAGTTTGGCTTGGGCATTTTGCGCGACAAACTCTTCCTCTAGCTTGGGAGCTTCTCCGCCTTTCTGGACAGCCGCAAAGATAAGAGTCGGAATCTGCGGCACGGGTTCTTTGTTAATCGTTTCAACATTTTTCTTCCGATTCTTGACTTCGTTCATGACCGCCTGAGTGATTGACCGCTGGTGGAATAAGGCTTTAAAGACAGCTTTTTCCTGATTATTGAGAGCTCCAGACTTTATGGCTGGGCTGCTATTTTCATCAAAGAAAATCGGTAGGCGGGCTAAGCCTAGCATTCTCCCAAACTGGATAGTCTGATAAGAACCATAAAATTTCTGCTGGTCGGCCACCTCTGTATGAGGCATGGTCATATCCAGCCCGATAATAGCTTCTACTTCTTCTGGGTAATGATTGGCCCAGTGAATCGTTTCTAAACCGGCAATCGAATGTGGTACCAGGACATAAGGACCGGATATCTTAGCAGCTTTGAGGGCCGTACGTGTCTGCTCCACTTGTCTATCCAATGAGCGATCATCGTTCCCATCATCGCTATAACCATAGCCCAGACGTTCTACCACGACGATACGATAATCATCCTCCAGCTTGGAATAAAGAGCTTTGAAATCCAGCACCGGAGCATTGGTGCCCAGACCTGCTAGGAAAACCAAGGTCTTCTTGCCCTTGCCAGCAGTGTAGACATTAAGCTTCTTACCCTCTACCTCGACTAGCTGACCAATCGGTTTCTCAATGAGTTTGCTTTCCTGAGCTATTTGAAAGCGGTGATAGAGAAAGATAGCCAATAAGGTCAGGGCTAAGAGTCCTACCAGCCAAGTGATTGTTTTAAGGATAAATATAAAGATTCTTTTCAACATAGGGATTCCTTTCTGTTCATCGTATTTTAGACTCGCATACTTTTATTTATGATCTTTACTCCAAGTGGTCGTATAGTGGTTTACACTAAAAGCGAATAGAAGTTTAATCAGGTAAAGTGATAAAAGAGCTGTCATACTGATTGGCAATTTACTGTAGCTAATAAGAAGAATGCATCCCACCCCCGCCATAGAAGCACCAGTTAATGCTTGCTCCCTGCAATCTTTCAGTAGTTCGCTTACAAACAGAGCGCCTATCATCGCACCAAGCCAGACCATAGTAGAGGTTAGTAAAGATTGATTAAAAAGTAGAGCTAGAAGTAAGGGATGAATATGAATTAGTAGGAAAACACATCGTCGCTTTACAGACTCCTGATAATAATGATTAGTCCCTTGAGATAAATTAGAAATCACTCCGCCGCTGATATCTACAGATAAGAGGCAAAAAGTGATGATTTGCCATAATGGCCAATTCTGATTTGGCAAGGAAAGACGCCAGAGCAATCCAGTTACCAGAAAAGAGAAGGTCATCGTTATAGCTATGGTTATTAGGCTAGTTTTCCGTCCAAATAGTTCCTGTAAAAACTTAGGTGTACAAATATCTCTCAATATTTTACTCCTCCCTGTCCCAGGATAAATTCTATCTGTTCCAATCCTTTTTCCATTAAAAGTGATGATGGCATATCTGTATAAAGATATCGGATTACCAAAAGCCCTAAACTGTTATAAAGTATTTCCAGCAGGAGGTCGATTGGGTAGTTTTCCGGCAGTAGATGGGCCTTGCTTTCCAAGTAAGTCTTAATTGATTGAAGATATTGACTATCAAGATACAGCAAGTTGCTCAAATATTGACTGGAATCAGCATCAGAGGTGAGGATTTGAAAAATGCTCTGCCAGTCGGACTTCTCAACTTCAGTTATAGTTCCAACATCAGATATAATCTGCTTTTTAATACTTGCCACAAGCTCTGTATAAGTCTTAGCATTTTCATCAAATTTTGTAGTCAATTTAAACTGCTTCTGGATAACTATTTCAATAAAAATTTGCCCCTTGCTTTTAAAATAATTATATAGAGTTCCGGTAGCTATATCACAGACTTCTGCAATCTCTCGCATAGAAACTGCTCCAAAGCCCTTAGAGCGAAACAACTCCCCTGCCACTTCTAAAATAGCTTGACGATTTTTTTCTTTTTTACTTACTTTCATTTTTAAATCCCTTTTCAAAATATGAATGCGTTCATTTTATGAACTTGTTCATATTGTAATAAATAAAATATAAAAAATCAAGAAAAAACTAAATAAAATTTAGTTGTCAAAAAACCAGAAGGACTTATATAAGAAAAAGGCTGAGACAATAACGTCTCAGCCTTAGTCTGTATCATTTTAAAAGATTTTCCTTAGAGCACCCACCACTGCCAAAGCAGATAGACTTGTCAGGTGTGTCTATATTGTTTCTGTCGCGATAGAGTTGGAAATAACAGCTAACAAACATTAGATATGTCTGGTTGGCCGCAAGGCCAAACTTAAAATAGCAGAATAAAACTAGGCAACTTTTTGGTTTTCGGTGAGTATTAGTCACTCAGCTATGCCTTCGACTTCTCATAGAATTTTTAAAGAAGATTATGAAATGGGAAAGGGAATTCAGTTTTTTTCTCTTGCGATATATTTTTCATAATAACGATTGCTATCAAAAGGATAAGGGGTCTCTTTTGATTTGAACAGTTGCTCAGGGATAAGAACGACACTACTTACAAGAACTATTCCACTGATAATGGCTAAAATGATTATTGGCAAACTGGGGAGATTTGTAGGATACTGGCTCAGAACATAGTAGATAGCATGAAGCGTAAAGACAACCGCTGTCGCAAAACCTGGGTTATAAATGGTTCTTTTTCCTACTGTTCGAAAACGTCGGTACATACTGAACCCAAAAATCAGGTGGCCAATCATTTCAAAAAAGCAAAAGATAAGATTCCAGATGACAATGATCTGATTGACACCGTAGAAAAGACAGACAATACCAATTAATTCAGCTAACATAATAGTCAGCATATCAGAAAATTGATTCATAGGATAGCGATCGGGCTGTTGAGAGCGCCGAAGCATGTTGTAGTTATAATGAAAACCGCCAGGAAATCTCCATTCCTCTAAACAGTGCAAAGGGAGCATGACATAGATTATAGCGACAAATCTGCTTCCAGCATCTAGTGTGGTCCAATTTGTGATAAGATATAAGAGAATACCGATTCCCATAACAAAGAGAATGGGAATCCAAATTTTTAACCAAACAGAAATCAGTTTGAACATAACAACACCTCATTTGTATAAGATAAGTCTAGTATAGACAAAATCTGCCATGAATGATACCAACAATTTTGCCCAAAGTGTCCGAAAGGAAAGTCATGAGTTTGTTATTTGCATTAGAAGAAACCAGAGAATTTTTTATGGAAGCTTTTCTCAAGGCTTTACGCGAAAAGCCTTTAAATAAAATATCAGTAAAAGAACTTTGTCAAAGGACGGGTTATAATAGGTCGACATTTTACTACTATTTTGAGGATGTTTACGATCTCAGGAAGCAAGTGGAAACCAATTTGATTCACTCTATCATTTCTGAAATCAGTCTGCAATCAAATCTGACAGACGAGAAATTTATAAAATCGTTGATTACTGTTCATAAAGTCTATGGTGAAATAATCGTATTTCTAAACAGAGATTCTTCCTTTTATGAATCTTACAAACAAGCCTTGCAACCTCATTTGCTGGCATTTTTAAAAGTTGAAAAACTAAATACAGAATTAGACTTGATTTTTGATTTTGTAATGGGAGGGATTTTCGCGCTGCTAGAAAAATATGCCAGGCAGGATATTCCCTTAACAGTTGAGGAACTAACCCTCTTTATTCAAAAACAAATTAACAAATTATCAGTTTGGCATTCATACTCAAATAATGAAAATTCACACTAGGCAGGAATAACTTGAGTATGAATCAAAAAACGTATGACATGTTACTATTTGATAGCTAAGCATATGTTTTCTCTTTCTCACCTATCTATTCTGTCAACCTGACACTGCTTCTCTACATCTTTCCCTCATACCTCCAAGCAGCTAATATGGAGGACATCATATTTTTCCAAAAAGCCAAAGCCCACCTTCCCAAAGGAAGGCAGGCAACTTATATCAAAGTACCCACCACTGGTAGAGGGACCAGTAAAGGATATTAGCGACCACTGCCAAAGCAGATAGACTAGTCATGGCCGTCAGGAAGAGGCGGCCTTTGCTGAACTTTTCTCTGGATTTTCTGAACAGTGGCAGCAGAGCAGCAGCGGTTAGCAGGAGACCCAAGGCAGCAAAGAGCATGTAGCGCCAATGAGTTAGAGAATCGAGGTCATCTGACATCAAAGGTATCATAATCATTAGCAGGTTTAGGGGAACAGCCAGAATACCAAGGGAAGTCAGTAGATTCCAGACCTTCCAGGTGCGGTCTGTGCGCTCAACCGTTTTTCGGGAAATCAAGCGATAAGCTCCTAATAAAAGGCTGATGATGAGCGTTCCAAAACTATAGACAATTCCAAGGATGCCTAATCCTAAGATGATATAGTCCTTATAGAAGTCAAAAGCAGAGATTTTCTCATAGTCTACCACAGCGACGGGAATTGTAATCTTTCCCTTGCTCTTATAGATGGTCCAAAAATTGGTACTCAAGATTCGGTTCTGAGCAGGATTGTCAATCTTCTCTATTGAGGGCATCATGAGTCTTAGAAAGGACAAGGGGCCATGGAGATAGGTGCGCGGAGAAAGGTAGTAGCCTGGTGTAAACTGTTTTTGAGTCTCTTTATCAGCTGTTTTGCGTCTTCCGAAAACCAGTTCAGGCATTTGGTAGTTGTAATTCTCTTCCATGCTTTGATTGGTCATGACTATGTAGCCGATGCCACTTTCCAAGTCTAGCATGAGACGAGAGCTGAAACCATCAGTATTGCCGCCGTGGCCAATGATGCTGACTCCGTATTCATTAATCCAAAAACCGTGGGCATTGCGGGCGATGTCTGTACCTGGATAAGTCGAAGTGGGATTATAGAGAGTATTCCAAGTTTCCGGACGTTCAAAGAGAACCTTGCGCCCCAGCAGAGCCTGAGCAAATTTCTGTAAATCCTCCAAGGTGCCGGCTGCTTGGCCAATTGAGTAGAGACCATATTCATAAAAAGCTGTCCCTAGTGAATTTCCCTTTGTATCATAGGCCTTAGATTCTTGCCGTTTTTTCTGAACATAGGGAATATCAGATAAGTCCGGTAGGAGAGCTGTCTTGTCCATGCCAAGCGGCTGGAAGATATGCTCGTGGGTATAGTCAGCAAAGGTCTGACCGGAAATCCGCTCGACAATCAGAGAAGCGAGCCCAGCACCATAGTTGGAATAAGAGGTTACTGTTCCAGGTTCAAAGGACTGGACAGGCTGGAGCATGCGTAGATTTTCCTCTATATTTTTATCACCTTTTGTGTAAGATAGAGATTCATCAAATCCCGTCTGATGATTCATGAGATCCAGCATCGTGATAGCTTTGTCGAAGTGCAGATTTTTAAGAAAGTTCTCTGGCAGGTAGGTCTTGATATCTTCCTCTAGGTCAATCTTTCCTTGTTCCCAGAGTTGCATGACAGCTATCCAGACGGTCAGCTTGGTCACGGAGCCCCATTCAAAGACGCTGCTGTTGTCAGCTTTGATGCCTTTTTCTTTATCCATATAACCAAAGTTTCCTTGGTAAATGGTGCTATCCTTGTCAAAGACTGCTGTTTCCATAGCGGCAGTCGTCTTTTCATGCTCCTTGACATAGTCTTGGATTTTCTGGCCGATCTGGTTCCGTTCGATACCAGATGGGAGTTTCTGTTCTTCAGCCAGTGCGGTAATTGGTCGAAAGAGTCCTAAAGTCAAAAGAGTTAAAAGGATTAGGGAAAATGTTTTTTTCATAGCTGGCTCCTTTCATATTAGAATACCCACCACTGATAGAGGGACCAATAGAGGATATTAGTGGCCACTGCTAAGGCAGATAGGCTAGTCATGACCGTCAGGAAGAGGCGGCCTTTGCTGAGCTTTTCTCTGGACTTTCTGAAGAGAGGTAACAGAGCGGCTGCGGTTAGCAGGAGTCCCAAGGCAGCAAAGAGCATGTAGCGCCACTGAGCGATTTCGCTGAAATCTCCTGAAGTTGCTGACATGAATAGCAGAAAGAGATTGATGGGAACAGCCAAAATACCAACAGCTGTTAGAAGGTTCCAGACCTTCCAAGTGCGGTCTGGCTGGTCTTGTTTCTTGCGAAAGATAAGTCGATAGGCTCCCAGAAGCGGACTGATGAGGAGCAGGCCGAGGGCGTAGATGATACCAAGTCCGGCCAAGCCTAGAACAACATAGTCTTTAAAGAAATCAAAGTCAGAGACTTTCTCATAGTCTGCGACAGCCACTGCGATACGGGTCTTGCCTTGGCTCTGATAAATGGTCCAGAAGTTGTTTGGCAATCGCTGATCGTCAGATGGTTCCTGTAAGTAGTCTGCGGAAGCTGGAATCATTTTAAAGATAGCTAGAGGGCCTTGATTAAAGTTGCGCAGAGTGCGATAATAGCCAGGACTGAACTGCTCTTGGGTTTCCTTGCTGGCTGTTTTACGTGGCCCAAAGACGAGCTCTGGCATTTGGAAATTATAATTTTGCTCTGCACCTTGATTGGTCATGACGACATAGCCGATACCGTGTTCCAAGTCCAACATTATCCGTGAAGTAGCGCCAGCTGTATTTCCGCCGTGGCCCAACACAGTAGTACCGTATTCGTTGGCCCAAAAGCCATGAGCATTGCGGATGATATTCGTGTCAGGGTAGGTGGAACTGACAGTATAGAGGGTGTTCCAGGTCTCTGGGCGCTCAAAGAGCGTCTTGCGAGCCAGCAGGGCTTGGGCGAACTTCTCCAAGTCTTTCAAGGTGCCAGTAGCAGCTCCGGTAGGATAGATGCTAGTGATGAAATGGTCCTTGCTCAGTAAGTTTCCTTTAGTGTCGTATCCTTTGGTTTCTTGACGCTTTTTCTGAACGTAGGAATTGTCTGATAGGTCCGGCAAAATAGCCGTTTTATTCATGCCCAGTGGTCGGAAAATATGCTCATGGGCATAGTCGGCAAAAGTCTGACCGGAGATCCGCTCGACAATCAGAGCAGCCAAGCCAGCACCGTAATTTGAATAAGCTGTGACTGTACCGGGTTCAAAGGACTGAATAGGTTGTTGTTCTTGAAGGATTTCTTCGATACTTTTATCGTCTTGTAGGTACATGGTTACCTCATCGAATCCCGCCTGATGGTTCATTAGATCCAGCATGGTGATAAGCTTATCATAGCGGAGATTTTTGAGGAAGCCCTCTGGCAGATAGGTGCGGATGTCTTCTTCTAGGTTAATCTTACCTTGCTCCCAGAGCTGCATGACAGAGACCCAGACGGTTAATTTGGTTACGGAGCCCCATTCAAAGATACTATCGTCATCGGCCTTGATGTCTTTTTCCTTATCCATGTATCCAAAGTTGCCTTGATAAATGGTACCGTCCTTGTCAAAGACTGCCGTTGCCATGCCGGCTGTTGTCTTTTCATGTTCCTTGACATAGTCTTGGATTTTCTGGCCGATCTGGTCTCGTTCGATACCAGAGGGCAGCTTTTGAGCCTCCTCAGCCAGCACAGTAGCTGGCTGGAAGAGTCCTAGAGTTATAATCGTTAGAAGCGTTAGAATAAATGGTTTTTTCATGCGATTCTCCTTTTTTCCTTAGCCCTCAAGGGCGAAAGTAATACTTCTAAAAACGATTTTGCAAAAAATTTTAAACATATTGAGCCTCCTTTTTATAGCACATACATTTCTTATTTCTTTCTATTTTAAAGTCCGATTCTCAAATATCCTTCAAGTAATTCTAAAATATTTCTAAAGTTTTTCGAATAGTCCATCTTTTATTGACTTAGCCTCTTATCCTTGCTACACTAGTGATAGGAAATTTCTGGAGGCGAGTGTTTATGGCTCATATTTTACTCATCGAAGACAACAGTGATATTCATGAAATTCTAAAAGATCTTTTTCAGAAGGAACACACGGTTTATTCCGCCTATTCGGGTACGGAGGGCATTTCGCTGTTTGAGCGGGAGGAGATTGATTTGGTTCTTCTGGACATCATGCTGCCGGGGAAGAACGGTGATGAAGTGTTGAGGGAAATTCGCAGTAGCAATGCTACGGTGCCAGTGGTTATGCTGACAGCCCTTGGTGAGAAAGCGCTGGTTAGCCAGTACCTGCTGAATGGTGCTAATGATTATATTGTCAAACCTTTCAATCTGGATGAGGTTTTTGCCCGTATCACCGTGCAGCTACGCAGCCAGCAGGCTTTGGCCGGCGAGGAAGAAGGCCAGTCCTTTAAAAATATCCGTCTGCTCAAGGCTACCTTTGAGGCGGTCTGCGGTGAGAAAAGCGTCCGTTTGAGCAAGAAAGAATATCATATCCTC
Source organism: Streptococcus sanguinis SK49 (assembly GCF_000212815.1). GTDB lineage: Bacteria > Bacillota > Bacilli > Lactobacillales > Streptococcaceae > Streptococcus > Streptococcus sanguinis_C. The sequence continues at coordinate 364,730 of NZ_GL890985.1, forward strand.
CAGCTCTTGCTCCGTCATCCCAAGAAGATCTACACCAAGGAAGAGCTCTTTGAGCAGGTCTGGGAAGAGAGCTATCTGCCTGGGGATAATACCCTGAATACCCACCTCAGCAACCTACGTAAGAAACTGGCTCAGTTGGACCCAACAGAGGAATACATAGAGACTGTTTGGGGACTGGGTGTTCGGCTCAAGGAGGACTGATATGTTGGTGTTAGTCATTTTATTTGCCCTTATCAGTCTGTTTCTGGCCATTGGTTTCGTACGCTATCATCTGGCGGTCAAGGATGTGGCACAGCAGATTTGTCGGAAGCGGCAGACAGGGAGCCAGAATCGTCTGGCTCCTGCTGCTCATGCTCCCAGTATTTTGGAGTTGACAGAGGAAGCAGAGATGCTCTTTCGGGAGCTAGATAAGACGACCTTTGTTGTCCAGCAGGAAAAGAAGACACTGGATATGGCTATCAGTAATATTGCCCATGATATCCGCACCCCTCTGACCATTGCTAGCGGCTATACCCAGCAGCTGCTGAAGGATGAGAGTCAGGAAAGTCAGCAGCTAATCAAAATTGCAGATAGTCTGGGAATGGTGTCCAAACGGCTGGAAGCCTTGATGGAGTACCGCCGGCTGATGGAGGGTGCCATTCGGGCCAATGTCCAGCCGACAGACATATCCCAGCTGGTAACCCAGCAGCTTTTTACCTATTATGACGCCTTTCAGAAAGCCCAGATTGACCTGCAGGTAGAGCTGGCCGAAGGTCTAGAGCTAGAGACAGACCCAGAAATTCTAGAGCGCATTGTCCAAAATATGATAAGCAATGTCCTCAAGCACGGCCGTAAGGCTGCCAGCATTTCTCTGAAAAAAGACGGCGAGCATTGTATCTTTACCGTCAAAAATATCGTCCAGCAGCCTATCCAATATCTAGATAAGCTGACCAATCGCTTTTACTCAGAAAACCTATCCAGCAGTGAGGAGTCTTCTGGTCTGGGGCTTTACATCACCCAGCAGTTAGTCGAAATCCTAGGCGGAGACTTGACAATGAAAGCCGAGGATGACTGGTTTGAACAGGTTGTGACTTTGTAAAAAAGACTTAAAAAATCAAAATAAGAAAGGCTAAGCTCTATCAGCTAGCCTCAAAATCCGCTCATAAACCTCAGCTAATTTTTGAATTGGCGGAGGTTTGTTTTTAGATTAAGTCGAAGAAAGGCATGATAAAGATGCCTTTTTGTTTTGTGATTTGAAAAGCAAGTCATATCAGCGAGGTCATTTTAACAGTCAAAGTGAAAAATCAGCCAACTGCTCTAAACCCTTGATATAACTGACTTGCAACTGACAGTTGACAATGATTCCAAGTTCAATCACTCAAAAAGCAACTAGATTTTTTCTTTATTCCAAGTCCAGTCGCTAGAAAGGCAACTGGCTTTTTTGTTAATCTGAAAGCAGAAGCCAAGTTTTTGATTTCGGAATGAACGAGTCGCTGTCTTTGAAGATTTGGAACAAAACTTGAGTTTAATTATATTATAAGGAGGTATTCTCATGAATACAGAAACAACTATCAAACCACAACCAAAACTAATTTTGCCGTTCCTAGCTTGGAACTTCGGCTGGACATGGGGATTCTGGCTGCTGGACATTATCCTCAAAAACCTTTGGCCAGACAGTCCACCTACAGCCTATCTAGCTCTTGAAGCTATTCTAAATGGTATTGCTATGTTTGGGCCTATGCTGGCCAGCCTAATCGTACTGAAAAAGAAAGGCTTCAAGGCCATTTGCTCCTATCTCTTTTCAGGCAAGAAAGAGACCTGGCTCTACTTGCTAATCTATGGTGGTGGTCTGACCGCCTTCTATGCCCTAGCTTCTGGTGGCAAGCTGGTAGACGGCGCTTTAGTAAGATTTCCTTGGTTTTTTATCTATTGTATTGTCCTATCGGGCGGGATTGAAGAATTCGGCTGGCGCGGCTTCCTACAGCCGGCCTTGGAGAAAAAGTTTTCTTTTTTTGTCTCTACCTTGATGACCGGTATTATTTGGGCCATCTGGCATATTCCCCTCTGGTTTTACGATCGCTTTTATGATCGAAGCCATGATCTTTTCTCATTTTTTATCATTTTCAGTATCCTTCTCTCTTTCTGGCTTGCTGCACTTTATAAGAAGACCCAGTCTGCCCTTGCTTGTAACATCTTTCATGCGCTCTCCAACACCCTCATCCCGACTTTTGTTGGCATAGCTCAAGCTAACAATCAACTGGATTTCTCTCAAGTCAATCCCTTCCTTTACTTTGGAGGTGTGATTCTCCTGACACTTTATAGTATCTATCTCTGGTATCGGACGGATAGGGAGGAAAAAGCACTTCCATCTAAAGAAGAAGTCTAGCATTTTATGAAGAGATGACAATCAGACTTTGCAGTCTCTCCGCCTTGTGCTATAATAAGTGTCAATGAAAGAAAGTATAAAAAATAAGAAAGAATAGGTAAAACAATCCATGAATCTATCAGACAGAATCCAGTACCTGCGGAAAGCGCGGGGCATTTCGCAGGAGGGGCTAGCCGACCAACTCGGTGTGTCCAGACAGGCCGTTTCCAAGTGGGAGAGCGAGCAGAGTATGCCTGATTTGGATAAGATCATTTCCATGAGTGACTATTTTGCGGTGACCACAGACTATCTGCTCAAGGGAATTGAGCCTGTAGTACAGAAAGAGGAAGAGCAGTCAATCAAGCACAGGAGAATAGCCAGCAATATTTGCTATCAGCTCTCTCTTGGCTTTGTTGGTCTGGGCATCATCCTCTCCATTATCCTAGCTGATTTTCTCAAGATCAGTATCTTGCTAATGCCGGTGCTGATTGTCCAGGGAGTAGGGCTGCTGGTGTGGGGAACGGGCCGCAATCTATCCGAGGTAAGACCTTCTTTTCAGGTTAAGCTAGCCTTGATTTTATTCTTGCTCTTTGTTCCCCTTGGATTTCTATCTAATATTCTTTTTCCTCTGGGCAAGATCTTTCCATATCCGACCAGTCTGGCAGCCAGTCTTACCTTTGTCACTTTCTACCTTATCCTAGGAGTCTGCATCAGTCTGTTCTTGAAAAAGCAAGATTGGAAGCAGTGAAAGAAAGCCGATAAAGAGGGCTAGACCAGAAAGGGTGAAATCCGCTCATCATCCAATTAAAATCCGCTCAAAAAAACTCAGCTAATTTAGTGATTAGCTGAGTTTTTATTTTACAAATCTCTCTTCTTCAGTGTAGCCAGTCCTGCTAAGCTAAAGACCGTGATCAGACTGAGAGCAAAGATAGCTGTTTTGGTGATGACACCTGGTATTGAAGCGTCTCCGTAGACGAACTCCATCTTGATAGCCTTGAACCATTCATTATTGGCATCAACCATTTGACTAGGGAGGCCGAGTAAGATGTAGGTCATGATATAGGTGATAAAGACGACACTATAGTTTCGAGTCAAGTAGAGGACAAAGCTGGTAATGCAGTACCAAGCATAGGTACAGATGACCTGCATGACAAAGAGTATTGCGAATTGTCCCCAGAAATTAGCTGGCAGGGTTCCCATATTACCGCCGGTTCGGACAAATTCGATGACAATACCAAAAATGTAGAGCAATATGAATTGTAGAGGAAGTAAGCTACCGATAGTCAGTGATTTAGAGAAGTAATACTGGGTCCGAGTCTTGCCTGTAGTCAGGTTATTGTGATAAAGTTTGTAATTGAGATCAACACCGAGAAGCAAGCTAGTCATGACATTGCAGGCAATAAAGATCATGCCAATGTTGTAGGAGACGACATCTATGGCAAAAAAGATACCGTTGTCGGAACTGACGACTTGGGAAGTGAAAATGGCGAGGAGAATTCCATTGATGCAGAAAGCCTGCACTCCCCAGAATCCTACGGAGCGGAAGAGACGGTAGTAATCCGCCTTGATACTATTAAACATGAGTGTTTCCTCCTTGTTGGTTGATTAAGTCTGTAAAGTATTTTTCTAAGTCTTTGTGGGCGTAGTAGATTTCCCCGATTGGGATGTCGGCTAGGACTAATTCCTTGGCAATCTTGCGAATTTCTTGTACCTTACCGGAAATATGCAGCTCATCTTCCTTGTTGGTCGGTCTGAGCTGGTAGCCGAGCTTGTCTTGCACTAAATGAGCAGCTTGCTTGAGATTATCCGTTTTGAGGATGATATAGTCGCCGCTTTCTCGGTTAAATTCTTCCTTAGACAGCTCCTTGATGAAATGCCCTTGATTGATAAAACCAAAGCGAGTTGCGACTAGATAAAGCTCGGACAGGATATGGCTGGAAATGATGATGGTGATGCCCAGTTCTTGATTGAGGCGCTTGACCATTTCTCTAAATTCCTGAATCCCAACGGGGTCTAAACCATTGATGGGCTCGTCCAGAATGAGCAAGTCGGGACGCCCCAAAATGGCAATGGCAATGCCCAACCGCTGTTTCATCCCCAGAGAGAAATTACGGAATTTCTTCTTTCCAGTATCGGTCAGGCCGACATATTGCAGGGTTTCTTTGATGACTTTGTCAGCATTTGGAATGCCCCGATCGGTACAGTAGTAGCGCAGATTTTCATAGGCCGACATGTGGGCATGAGCTACAGGGGTCTCGATAACAGATCCAGTATGGCCGAGGGCTCTGGTCCATTCTTGTTGGTTCTGAGAGCCCAGAACAGATACGGTTCCTCCGCTAGGATAGATGACTTGCGTGATGATTTTGATCAGCGTGGTCTTACCAGCACCGTTTTTTCCGATGAGACCGTAGATCTCTCCTTTCTTGATGGAAAGACTGACATCTTTCAGAGCATACTGATCACCGTATTTTTTAGTGAGTCCTTTCACTTCTAAAACATTTTGCATGATGTTTCTCCTTTAATTACTTTGTTTATACTTTTAGTATACAAACTAAATTTCAAATATTTCTCAAGAAATTCTAAAATATTTCTAAAGAAATTTAAAATTGGAAAGATTAAAATGAGCCAGTCAAGAACTGGCTCATTCTCTACTATAAATCCTTTTTGTGGAAAGTATAAAGACTTGCTGCGGTGAAGACGATTCCTAAAAACAAGGCGATTAGAACAATTCTCAAGGTTACACCGTTGCTTTGAAGCGTCTCAAAATCAAAGCTCATGGTGAAATGCTGCAGCCATAAAGATTTGGGATAAAATTGAGCAAGAGCTCCGGTAAAAGATGCGCAGAAAAGGTAACCTCCCAGAGCAGCAATCATAGATTTACTCAGATAAAGAATAAAGGAAATAATAGCTGTCCAAGCAATGACAGTCAGACACTGCACAAAGAATAGAAGAATAAACTGAAGCAGGAAGGTAGCGGATAAATCACCGATACCGTTTAGAATGGCTGCTAGGATAAAGTTGATGCTATAATAGAGAGCCAACTGCAGGAACGTTACGCAGACCATGACTAGGGCTTTAGAGACGAAGAAACTGGTACGGGAAACGCCGCTGGTTAAAGTATTCTTGTAAAGCTGCTTGTTCAGATCTGTCCCGATGACGACCATAGAGAGGATAATGATGATAAATGTATTATTACCGATAGCGTTGGACACCGCTTGTATAAGCTGGACGGCATTTAATTTGCCAAAGACTGCGCTCAAGGTCGTCAGTAGAAAGATGAATTCGGTAATCCAAACAGCCTTGGAACGAAAGAAGCGGTAAAAATCTGCTTGAAAAGTATGTAACATGTTTTTTTCTCCTTACTGGACTAAATCTGTAAAGTATTTTTCTAAATCTTTGTGAGCTGCATAGATACCATTGACATGAATGTTGGATAGGACCAACTCCCTGTTGATGTCATTTAGTTCCTGTTCTTGGGCGACAATGTGCAGCTCATCAGATTTATCAGCTTCCTTGAGCTGATAGTGGAGCTTGCCTTGGATGAGATTGGCAGCCTGGTCTCTATCGCTGGTTTTGAGGACGATATAATCTTCGCTGGCTCGGTCAAAGTCGTCCTTGGTGAATTCTGCAACAAGCCGTCCTTGGTCAATCACTCCAAACTTGGTGGCTACCAGATAAAGCTCGGACAAGATGTGGCTGGAAATAATAAAAGTAATCCCTAACTCTTGGTTGAGTCGCTGAATCATCAGTCGAAATTCCTTGATGCCAAGCGGATCGAGGCCGTTGATGGGCTCGTCTAAAATCATGAGTTCAGGCTTACTGATAAGTGCAATAGCGATTCCTAGACGCTGCTTCATTCCTAGCGAAAAGTTGCGGAATTTCTTTTTACCAGTATTGCTCAATCCGACATAGGCCAGGGTTTCCTTGATGAGCTGGTCGGGCTGGGCAATCTGGTGGACCTTGCAGTAGTAGTTGAGGTTTTGATAAGCAGTCATCTGATTGTAAGCAACTGGTGTTTCGATGACAGTACCTATCTTGCGCAGGGCTTCGTTCCATTCCTTAGAGTTCTGCGAACCAAAGACAGACACGGTTCCGCTGTTGGCATGAATGAGCCGGCTAATGGTCTTGAGAAGAGTGGTTTTGCCAGCTCCGTTCTTGCCAATCAGTCCATAAATATCACCTTTCTGGATTGAAAGACTCACATGATCAAGGGCATATTGCTGGCCATATTGTTTGGTAACTTGCTTTACTTCTAAAACAGTTTGCATGGTATATTCTCGCTTTCTTAGATTTGATTTTAGTATACAAGCTAGATTTCAAATATTTCTCAAGAAATTCTAAAATATTTCTAAAGAAATGCAGAACCAATCCAAAAGCAATAAAAAAGCAGCCAAAGGGCTGACTGCTTAAATTTATAAGTCCCTGTGCTGAAAGGCTTGGTAACCACCTAAGAGAGAACCAGCTAGGATAAGGAATAAGAATAGTTCAGAATTTATCTGAGGGAAAACGATGACGAGGCTAGACTGAAGCATAATCAGGGCGAAAAAGCCGAGATAGCTGGCTAGGGTGGAGCGGGTCAGATAGAGGAGACAGGTAACTACGGAACTGCAGGTCATAATAAAGAGAAAGGAGCGAAAGAAAGACAAGGAGAAGCTCCAGAAAAAGTTCTTTGGCATAGTCCCAAGTCCGTGGAAGAGGCTCCCAAAGATAAAGGCTACAGCAAAGGCTGCCGCCATTTGCAAGATGATAATTGTGATAAGAACAGCTATTTTGGATAGGTAAAATTCTTTCCGAGAAATCCCGCCAGCTAATATATTGTTGTACAGTTTTCTAGTCAGGTCACGACCTAACAGAAAGATGATGAGCACAAGGACAGTAATCATGACAAAGGGCAGGAAGTCTTTAGCAAGCTGCCCGAGAGCTTCAAATCCTGTCCAACCTTGGATGACTATTTCTTCTGGATCAGAAGATGTAGAGATATAAAAATTAAAGTTGCTTTCACCAAGAGAGCTGATGAAAATGAGAAAAAAGAGCAGCCCTTCTATTAGCCAAAAAAGTTTGGAGCGGACAAGCTGGTAGAGCTCCGCCTGAATGGTATGTAACATGAAATCTCCTCTGAATGATTAAGATTGTTCCTGCTTTTTATAAATCTTTCTTTTTGAAAACCATCAGCCCGCCACCTAGAAAGAGCAGGGTAATCGTTACCACTGTCAGTATAGCCTTGATAACAGCTCCGCTATTTGCTGCCATAGCAGTGTTGAAATGCATAGTCAGATAGAGTAACCATTCATTGTCAGGGTAAAAAATGAGGGGAATAGTCAGTAAGGTACCGCCAAGGAAATAGGTCAGAAAGCTAGATACAATGGAGTGGCTGGCATAGAGTACAAAAGAAAAGATAGCAATCCATGTAACCGTGCTGAGAAATTGAATGAAGAGAGCAGTTCCCAGCTGAGGCAAAAAAGAGCTGGGGGCACTTCCAATTCCGTTGGACAGACTAGCAGTCACAAAGGAGATAGATAAAATCATCAGGAAGTTAAAAGCTGCGATGCTAACGCAGACAAAGAATTTAGAAAAATAATAGTTGAGCTTAGAGATGCCGTAGCTCAGACAGTTTTTATAAAGTTTCCGAGACAGGTCCACTCCAAGGACCATACTGATACCAATGATGGTGAAAAGAATCAGACTGTCTGTATTGCCTGCAAAATAGTCTAGAGCTTGAAGGCCGGTTAGTTTTCCTAGAGCTTGAGTAGCAGCCTCATTTCTGGAGATATTTGCTCCAAAATGAATATTTGCTTGGAAGAAGGTTGCTGAGAAAATCACACAAACTAATAAAAATTCACTAATCCAAAAGCCTTTTGAGCGCATGAGCCGGTATAAATCGGCTCGAATGAAATCCATCATGATAAGCCTCCCTTTTTCATTTGACCAAGTCTGTAAAGAAGTTTTCTAGGTTTTGTCGTGCATAGTAAATCTCCTGCACCGGTATATCTGCAGCCGCAAGTTCCTTGACAATCTTGCTAATCTCATGCGAATGGGTGAAGATATGAATCTCGTCAGAAGCATTGACCACCTTGATACGATGCATGAGCTGGTCATGAATCAGCCGGCTGGCTTCTTCCAACTGCGATGTTTTAAGCACGATATAGTCTTCGCTCTGTTCTTCAAACTCCGCCTTGGAAATCTCGCGAATCAGCCGTCCCTCCTCGATAATGCCGAACCGAGTACCCACCAAGTAGAGTTCAGACAGGATATGGCTTGAGATGATAAAGGTCATGCCCAACTCTTCGTTGAGCCGCTGCACCAGCTGGCGGAATTCCTTGATGCCGACTGGATCCAGGCCATTGATAGGCTCGTCCAGTATCATCAGGTCAGGTCTGGTAAGAAGCGCAATAGCCAGACCCAGCCGCTGTTTCATTCCGAGTGAGAAGTCGCGGAATTTCTTCTTGCCCGTATCTGTCAAGTCCACGTATTCTAAGGTTTCACGGATGACCTTGTCCGCATGGGGAATATGGCGGAGCTTACAGTAGTAGCTGAGATTTTCATAGGCTGTCAGGTGGTTGTGAGCGACCGGTGTTTCGATAACCGAACCGACCCGTTTGAGGCTCTGCGTCCATTCTTGATAGTTCTGAGATCCAAAGAGGGAGACATTGCCACTGCTTGCTTCCAAGAGCTGGGTGATGACCTTGATCAGAGTGGTCTTTCCGGCCCCGTTCTTGCCAATTAAACCGTAAATATCTCCTTTTTTTATCGTCAGACTCACATCGGTCAGAGCGTACTGCCGGCCGAATTTCTTGCTGACTTGCTGTAAAACCAAAACATTTTCCATGATTGAGTCTCCTTTTCATGATGTTAGGAGAGAAAACTCCTCTTCTTATTAATTAGTATAGCGCCAAACCTTCAAATATTTATAAAGAATTTCTCAAATATTTCTAAAGTTTTTGGTTTGTCTTGTAAAAGGGTCAGAACTTATTTAGGAATTTCTTTATTATTTGAGCAAATGTTGTTGGCGCTTGGCTATTCAGAGTATGGCCGCCCTTTTCTATAATGCGAAGCTGAGAACCTTTCAGCAGCTTGTTAAGCTCATAGGCAGCCTTTAGATTGGGTTTGTCTTTGCTGCCGCAAAGAATCAGGCTCGGGAGCTTGATTTTCTTAATTTTATCAGTGAGATTTACCTTTCGTAGCTCGGCCAAAATCCGTATCATCTGGCTTTTATCGGCTCCTTGCTTGGTGAAGACACTTTTGGGCATCAGTTTAAAGACGAGAATCTGCAGTCTGTAGAGAAAATTATCTGCTAAATTGTATTGAGTCCCGGATAAAATCAAGCCCTTTAGATGAGGAAGAGTTTGGTCAGAAAGGTCCAGTGCCAGCAGGCCACCGAGTGACAAACCGACTAAGATAAAAGGCTGTTCTTCAGCTTGAAGGTGCTGGAGGGTTGCTTGTCGAATGTCTTGGTAACTTTCATTGCCCTTCAGAAAAAGAGCCAGCGACTCCGTTGGGACATTGGCTAGGGCTTCTTGAACTTTCTTCCAAGAATGCGCATCTTGCCCCAGTCCGTGCAGAAAGATAACTTTCATATCAGAGCTCTCCCTTATCAATCTCCAGCTCGTACAGTCCCCTGACTGCGTTGCAGGCGTAGATTTTCTCAGCCTGAGCTAGGTCAGCCAGAGTTAAAACTTTCTCAGTAGCTTGACCCTTATCTAATAACTGCTGGCGGTAGATGCCCTTGAGCAGGCCCAGTTCAGCTGGAGGCGTGTAGAGCCTGCCGTCTAGTTCCAGCAGCAGATTGCCGATAGAAGTTTCCAGTAGCTTGCCTTGGGCATTGTAGTAAATCTGTTCTTGCTGCTCCAAGGTCAGATGTGGCCGATGGCTGGTTTTGAAATAGGTGAAAGGCTGGGCTAGATTGGCTGTCTGCTCGAGCAGTTTTGCCTTTCTGAAAGTATCCGTCAGTGGCAGTAGAGGAGTCGTTTCTAGCTCAATACTGCCATCTTTTTTTAGAGCTATACGTAGCCTATAATCTTTTTCTTTGTCTAGCTGAGTGCAGGTTTCTTCTAGCTCTTGCTCTAGTTTGTCTTGGTCAAAAGGATAGGCGAAGTAGCTGACTGCTTCTGCCAGTCTTTGCAGGTGTTGGTCTTGTAAAGTCAGTTTTCCATCCGTTATTTTTCCAGTAGAAATCAGGTCGAATCGTGGATTTTTCCGATAGAGGACGGCAGATTTTTGCTGGGTTTCGATGTATTCGGATTTCCAGGTGCTGTCCCAAGTGATGCCGCCGCCAACGCCATAGATGGCTTTTCTTCCCTCCAGCTGAATGGTGCGGATGGCGACGTTGAAAATCCGTCTCTGGTCTGGCAGGCAGATGCCGACTGTACCGCAGTAGACCCCGCGGGCGGCTTTTTCTGTCGCCTTGATGATAGCCATAGTCGAAATCTTAGGAGCACCTGTAATGGATCCGCAAGGAAAGAGCGCCTTGAAAAGCTCTGCCAGCCCGACTCCCTCATGTAGCTGGCTTTTGATGGTAGAGGTCATCTGCCAGACTGTAGAGTATTGCTCGACACTGCAGAGACGCTCAACCCACTCGCTGCCCGTCTGAGAAATGCGATTCATATCATTGCGCAGCAGATCGACAATCATCATATTTTCTGCTCGGTTTTTAGCATCCTGGCCCAGCCATGCAGCCTGCTCTCTATCCTGCTCTAAGGTCAGTCCCCGATTGGTAGTTCCTTTCATAGGACGAGTGGTCAGTTGACCTCGGTGCTCCTCGAAAAAGAGCTCAGGGCTGATGGACAAGATGGCAGTCTCGTCATGCTCTACATAAGCATTGTAGGCCGCATTTTGCTCGACGACCAGCCTGTTGTAAATAGCTAAGCTGTCCTCAGGATTGAGCTCTGCACACAGCTGTACCGTGTAGTTGACCTGATAGGTATCGCCCTGACGGATATGATGATGAATAGTCTCGATAGCCTTCTGGTACTCTTGCTCAGAAGTCAGCCCCTGCCAAGCCGCTGGCATTTCCACTTCCTCATAGGTCAAGGGAATGGAAGCCTGCTCGGCCTTATCGTGGATAGTAAAGTAGAGGAGGTATTCCTTCTGGAGCGGATCCGAATGAACTTGGAACTTTTCCTCAAAGGCTGGAGCTGCTTCATAGCTGACATAGCCGACAGCGTAGTATCCTTTCTCCTGCCAACCCTCAATCTCTGTCAAAAGTTCCTCCACTTGGTCCAGGCGGCGAGTCTTTAGCTCCTTGATGGGATTCGTAAAAATCAGGCGTTGGCCCAACTGCTTAAAATCAATAATCGTTTTCTTGTGCATACTAAGAGTATTATAGCATATACAAGACTGTCCTAGAAAGTAGGATGTTATAATGTTATACAAGCCGTAATAGGTTATGGAATTTGACAAGAATAAACTTTTCTGTATATACTGTTTTTACACTGAAATAAGTCAAACGATATTCGGTTGAAGCTATATATTTGCTTATATAAATTTTAGGAAAAGAAGTGGCAATAAAGGTATGGAAAATTTACATTTTAAAGGACATTGGCGAGACTATCAAAAGCGTATTTTAGAAAGAAGTCGCGACTATATGGCGGATGGTCAGGTTCATATCAGTGCAGCTCCTGGATCTGGGAAAACGACTCTAGGGATTGAGTTTATTCGTCGCTTTGACAAGCCAGCTCTTATTCTGGTACCTACGATTACAATTCGTGAACAGTGGGCGGATAGAATCAAGACCGCCTTTTTAAGTCATGCATCAGAGGCAGAGAGATTAGTGTCTCAAGATTTGAAGACTCCTAAAATGATTACAATTGCTACATATCAAGCATTGCATAGTGCATTGACCCAGTATAAAGTGAAACTATCCAATCTGTCCGAAGAAGAAGTTTTAGCCGAGAACGTAGATTTTTCTCAATTTGATTTAGTGAATAAGTTGCAGGAAATTGGTTTGGGGACTCTTTGTTTAGATGAATGCCATCACTTACGCAATGAATGGTGGAAAAGTTTAGAGGAGTTTCGTGATAAGTATTCTCAATTAAACCTAATTGCGTTAACTGCCACACCCCCTTATGATTCGGAACCTGCCTTATGGGACCGCTATATTAACTTGTGTGGAGAAATTGATGAAGAAATCATGATTCCCGAGTTGGTAAAGGAAGGAAGCATTTGCCCGCACCAAGATTTCGTTTATTTTTCCTATCCTGATAAGGAAGAAAAAGAGCAAATCAAACGTCTGGAGAGACAAAAGAGAGAACTCTTAAATCAAGTCTTGAATGATCAAAGATTTATAGAAGCGATGCAAAATCATAGAATTTTAACTGGGAATTTATCCACAGACGAACTCTTGGAACAACCTGCCCAGTTGTCTGCACTTTTGATTTTTCTCCAAAGCCGGAAGCTTCCTTATCCAGCTCAATTAAAAAAACTTTTAGGAGCTAGACGGTTGCCTGCACTAGATCTCCATTGGCTGGAAATTCTATTACAGGGATTTCTGTATCAGGTTCCTGATTGGTATAGGGTTGATGATGCTTATCGGAAGGAATTAAAGAGTCAGTTCAAAGCAGCAGGTTTGATTGAAAAGAGGCAAGTAACTCTTGTCCAAACAGGGCAGATTGAAAAAATTATAACTCAATCTTTGGGAAAGCTAAGCAGCATTCAGTCCATTTTTCAGTCAGAATATCAAGTCTTGGGAGATAATTTACATCAGCTGATTTTGACAGACTATATTCGAAAAGATTTTGCTAAGTTTTTGGGGGATACTACGGCACCTATCCGTCAGCTGGGAGTTCTTCCTTTTTTTGAAACGATTCGCAGGCAAATTGAAAGAGAGAATCTTTCGGCAAAAGTGTCCGTTGTTTGCGGCAGTTTGGTAGTTGTTCCTTCGATAGCTAGGGAATATTTGCGGCAGTCCTTAAAGGAAGCTCAAGTAGAATTTTATCCGATTGGTCAATTGGATGAGTCAGAGTATGTAGAAGTGCGAGTTAGTAGAAGACAATCACTACTCGTAGCAGCTGTAACAGAGCTTTTTAATCAAGGAATTATTCAGGTGCTGATAGGAACTAAATCACTTTTAGGGGAAGGATGGGATGCTCCTTCTGTCAATTCGCTGATTCTAGCTAGTTTTGTTGGTAGCTTTATGCTTAGTAATCAAATGAGAGGCAGAGCAATTCGGACTTGGATAAAAAATCCAGAAAAGACTAGTAACATTTGGCATTTAGCTTCTATCAATCCTTATAAAATTAACAATCCGTTCAAACAGGAATCTCAGGATATCCAGATAGATTTAGGAGAGAATAGCCGTGATCTTTCCTTGCTTAAGAGACGAATGGAGAATTTTTTAGGTCTGAGCTATGATGGGAAAACCATTGAAAATGGCCTGCAACGTCTGAATTTTTTAGAAGCGCCTTATAGCCAAAAACGGATTGAGAAAAGCAATCGTGACAGTCTTCAGTTATCGCAGAAAAGAAAAGAGCTATTTCAGGGCTGGAAAGAAGCCTTGGTAATTTATGAAGCTCCAGAAATAGTAGATAATACTATGGTCGATACTTCTTTTGTTCCTAACCTCTTTTTTGTAGATGTCTTAAAAATAATTCGATTGGCCGGCTTGTTGGGAGCAATCCAAACTATAGCAGTACTTATAAGCAAAAAAGCTTTTCTTAATATATGGTTTGTGCTTGCCTGGTTAGTCTTCTTTCTATATTATTTGCTCCGTTTTCTCCTATATCGGAGTCCATATAGAAATCTGGGGAAAATAGGTCAAGGGATCCGTCAGGCTTTGCTGGAGCAAGGAACACTCTCATCAGAAGAGAGTAAGATTGTAAGTTCTTTTATTGGAAAAGATCGTTTTGTAGCTACTATTTTCCTAAAAGGGGGCACTTTACGAGATAAAGAAGTATTTTCTCGTAGTATGACAGAGTTCTTTGAGCCTATCTTAAACCAGCGATACATCTTAAAATCAAGACATAACTTTATAGATAAGACTGCCTATTTTGCTGTACCTAAGCTGTTTGCATCCCGTAAGCAAGATGCACAGCAGTTTCTCAAAGCATTAGAGAAGAATTTTGCTCCTTATGAATTGATATATACCCGTAGTCAGGAGGGGAGAAAAGAACTTTTAAGAGCTCGTTTATTGGCTTTGGCTAACAAAGAGGATCGTATTTGGACTAAGAAAAAAGTTGAATCTCCTCTAAAATAGAAATCTATCTCATTGCTGTCCTTTCTAGCTTGTGCTTATAAAATTATGATAAAATAAGGGAATGACAAAAACTTAAAAGGAAGCCTTATGAAAAAAATAAATGAATCCTATAAACTAATCGTCTTTGCGGCGCTTGCTCTGGCTCTGGTTCTCTATATTGGGAACATCTGGTCTGGCCTGCAGAGTCTAACTTCGGTTTTTTCACCCATTATATTGGGTGGTGTCCTAGCCTTCATCTTTAATGTCCCGATGAAAAAGCTGGAAGACCTCTTGGACAAATGCCGAGTCCCTCAGAAGTTGCAGCGCGGTTTGGCCTTAGTTTTAGAGGTGCTGATTTTAGTTCTCATTATGACAGGAATTGTTTCTATTGTCGTGCCGACTCTGACCACAGCGGTCAATCAGCTGAGTGCGACAATCGGCAAGGTAGCGCCTCAGGTAGCCAAGTGGCTGCAGCAGTCTGGCTTGCTTTCCTCTAGTCAGCTGAAAGATTTGACCAAGCAGCTGCAAAACAGTGACATTGTCAACCGAGCTATTTCTCTTCTGGGCAGTCTGACGGGCAATATCTCTGCTATCTTTGGCAATTTCTTCTCTGTCATCATGTCTATCTTTCTCATGTTTGCCTTCTTGAGCAGCAAGGAGCATTTGCAGACAATCACTAGCCGTCTCTTGCAAGTCCTGCTTCCTGGGAAGGCTGTCAAACGCCTATCCTATGTCGGTTCTGTCATTGTTGAGACCTATGATAAGTTTCTGATGGGGCAGATGATAGAGGCCGTCATTGTTGGGATTTTAGTCTTTATCGCCTACTCTCTGACAGGTCTGCCTTATGCGGCCTTGACAGGAGTTCTGGCCGGAGTGCTCTCTTTCATTCCCTACATCGGGCCATTCTCAGCTTGTGCTCTGGGAGCTATCTTTATCTTTACCGATAGCCCTTGGAAAGCTCTTCTTTCAATCGCAGTCTTTCAGGTGGTGCAGCTGATTGAGGGCAATGTCATCTATCCGCGCGTGGTCGGCCAGTCCGTCGGTCTCCCAACTCTCTTTACCCTAGCCGCAGCCTTGATTGGGGGTAACCTCTTTGGCTTGGTCGGCATGATTTTCTTCACGCCTATCTTTGCGGTTATCTACCGCTTGGTTAGAGAGTTTGTTGTGGAGAAGGAGGAGAGGAATGAAATTGGAGAAGTTGCCTAATTACTTAGACGATAAATTTGCAAAAATAGGAGCTTAATTATGAAATGGAGTAAAACAAAGAGTCTTATTACACTACTAGTATTAGCAGGTTTATCTTTGGTATCTTGGACTCTCTACCTCTACTGCAATAAACAATATTACGGACAATTCCATAAGTATACGGGTAAAGCAAAGATTGATGATTATGAAATCATTGCGGATGGTGCGGGCGCTATTGTCCATTGGGTTTCAACAACCCCAGAAGAAGACAAAAAAATGGATGAGTTCGGTAGTTATGCTTCTTACAAAATTGACCAAAACAGTTCTCGCTATATTCTGCGGCAGAACGTTAAACTGAAAGAGCTTCCCTATCGTCTGATGGAAAGACCATCTGACGGTGCCTATTGGACTCTTAGTGTCTATCGTATCAATGACAAAAAACTTGAAGAAGAAAAGGAGATAGATCTCTACAAAGTTGTAGAGAATTACAATTCTAATTATTTACCAGCAGAACTAGGAGGGATTTACACTTGGCAAGGTCAAGACTATTTAAGGATACAAATACGAGATTTAGAGAATCCTCAGGAAACAAGGCCGCTTTTCCTTAATCTAAAGAGTAGAAAAATGGAGGAAATTGAGATTTTAGCTCAAGATTATGTGAGAAAACCTTTTATAAAGCAAGCGACTAATTGGGATCAAAAAGTAAGTGGCATTTATACCACTACTCCTGGTGGAGAAGTTTGGGTAGATAAATCCGTTTTAGGCCAGACTCAATTTGATAGTAGTTCAAAGGCTTACAAGCTTTTAGAAAAAAAAGGAACAACAGTGTATTTATTACACTCGCAGAACGGTGCAGAAGGTTTTAGTAGGGAGGCAGCGGTCTACAGTCTACTTATGCCGGACACAGTGAATGTATATGAAGCTGTGACCATTCCTTCGGAAGTATCTGTCGACAGTCAGGAACACATTGTCAACTCCAAAGAAGAGTTTGACAGATATTATGATATTGAAAAGGCTAAAAAGCTATATCATGAAACAGAGTAAGTAATACAAGATATTATAGAAACCAACGAGATTTTATTCTCGCTGGTTTTTCTTTTTCCAAGGTCATAATTTCTACCTATAGCAAACAATAATTTCAGTCAATGGAAGTTGAAAAATAAGCTTTTATTGTTGCATAGAGAACCGGGTTATAGTTTTAGACTATATCAAACTCTGGGAAATTCCAATTATACAGAGGGGGGATTTTCTGATAAGATAAAATCAAGAAAAATTTTGGAGGACGTTTATGTCAACGACTATCATTGGTTTCCCACGTTTGGGAGAATTTCGCGAATTGAAATTTACAACTGAAAAATACTTTAGACATGAAATCTCAGCAGAAGAGCTTCTGGCTGAGGCCAAAGAGCTGCGCGCTAAGCACTGGAATATTGTTAAGGAAAAAGGAATTTCAGAGCTTCCGTCAAATGACTTTTCTCATTATGACAATGTGCTGGATGCGGCCTTTCTCTTTAACGTGGTGCCGTCATCTGTGCAAGGCTTGGAATTGACTGACTTGGAGCGTTATTTTGCCTTGGCTCGTGGCTATCAGGGCGAAAAAGGGGATGTTCGTGCTCTTCCGATGAAGAAATGGTTTAACACTAACTACCACTACATCGTTCCTAAATTTGAAAAAGAAACCCAAGTCAAGCTGGCTGGGCATAAGATTTTTGATGAATTTGCAGAAGCTAAAGAGTTGGGCTTGGTAACCCGTCCAGTTGTGGTTGGTCCATTCACTCTCCTGCAAGTATCTGACTTTGAAGACGGTGTGGCTCCGGCTGACTTTGTAGATGCACTAGCTGCAGCTTATCAAGAAGTTTTTGCAAAATTAGCAGAGCTGGGCGCAGAGCGTATCCAGCTGGATGAGCCAAGTCTGGTCAAGGATCTGTCAGCAGAAGAAAAAGCTCTCTTCTTGGACCTTTATAAGAAGCTTCTGGCAGACAAGAAAGGTCTTGAAGTCTTGGTTCAAACCTACTTTGGTGATGTTCGTGACATCTATACAGACCTTGTAGAGTTGCCAGTAGATGCGATTGGTTTGGACTTTGTCGAAGGCAAGAAAACTCTTGAACTTGTCAAAGGCGGTTTCCCAGCTGACAAGACTCTTTATGCGGGTATCGTCAATGGTAAGAACATCTGGCGCAACAACTATGAAAAGAGCTTGGCAGTGCTTGAGCAAATCCCAGCTGAAAACATCGTCTTGACAAGCTCATGTTCACTGCTCCATGTGCCATTTACAACAGCTAATGAAGATTTTGAACCAGCAATCTTGAACCACTTTGCCTTTGCGGTGGAAAAATTGGATGAAATCCGTGACTTGGATGCTATCCGCAATGGCGGCGGTGCAGAAGCGCTTGCTGCTAACAAAGAACTCTTTGCGACTGAACGTGTTGGTGAAAATGCCGAACTTCGTGCGCGCATCGCTGGTTTGACTGACGCAGATTACACTCGTTTGCCAGCCTTTGCAGAGCGTGAAGAAATCCAGCACAAGACACTCAATCTGCCACCGTTGCCAACTACGACAATTGGCTCCTTCCCTCAAACTAAGGAAGTCCGTGCTAAACGTTTGGCTTTCCGCAAGGGTGAATTGTCAGCAGAAGACTATGACAAGTTCTTGGCTGAGCAGATTGATGAATGGATCAAGTGGCAAGAAGAAGTCGGCTTTGACGTGCTGGTGCACGGTGAGTTCGAGCGTAATGACATGGTTGAGTACTTCGGTCAAAATCTGTCTGGCTACCTCTTCTCTAAAAATGGTTGGGTACAATCATACGGTATGCGTGGAGTGAAACCACCAATCATCTGGGGTGATGTGACTCGTCTCAACCCAATCACTGTTAAATGGTCTAGCTACGCACAAAGCCGTACTGACAAACCTGTTAAAGGTATGTTGACTGGACCTGTTACCATCCTCAACTGGTCATTCCCACGTGAAGACATCTCTATCAAGGATTCTACTCTTCAAATTGCTCTGGCAATCAAGGACGAAGTGCTTGACCTTGAAGCTGCAGGCGTGAAGATTATCCAAATCGACGAGGCTGCTCTTCGTGAAAAATTGCCACTCCGTCGCAGCGACTGGTACGAAGACTATCTTGACTGGGCGATTCCAGCCTTCCGCTTGGTACACTCAACAGTAGCGCCAGATACGCAAATCCACACTCACATGTGTTACTCAGAATTTACAGATATCATCCCTGCTATCGACAATATGGATGCGGACGTGATTTCCTTTGAAGCTAGCCGCTCTAACTTGGAAATCCTGGATGAGCTCAAGGCTAAGAACTTCCAGACAGAAGTAGGACCTGGAGTTTACGATATCCACTCACCGCGCGTGCCGAATGAAGGAGAAATTGACCATACCATCGAAGCTATCTTGGCTAAGGTGCCAAGCAGCAAGGTCTGGATCAACCCTGACTGTGGTCTTAAAACTCGTGGTATCCCAGAAACTAAGGCTAGCTTGGTGCGCTTAGTAGAAGCAGCCAAGGCAGCTAGACAACACCTGAAATAATCCTCCTCGAACCTCAAAAGTTGATCTTGATGGAGGAACATACCAAAATTGAAGCAGAGCTGACAATCCTGCAGAAGTTGTTCTTCTAGGATTGTCCTCAGCTATCACTACCATCATTGAAAGGAACTTTTTGTTATATGGTTCGTCGTCATACACCCAGTCTCTCATTTGAAGTATTTCCTCCCAATCCGGCAGTAGGCAATGATAAGATTTTTCAGGCGTTGAGAGAGATGCAAGATCTGGCTCCTCACTTTATCAGTGTGACAGCCAGCAATAATAAGTTTGACATTGAGGAGACGACGGTTCGTTTGACGGAGTTCATCGCCAACGACCTCAAGATTCCGACGATTGCTCACCTACCTGCGGTCTATCTAACCAAGGACATGGTGTCCAATATATTGCAGTCTTTGGATCGGGTTGGTGTCCATCAGATTTTAGCTTTGCGAGGGGATATTTTTCCAGATGTAGCACCTAAGGATGATTTTACCTTTGCGACTGACTTGATCGAATACATCAAGACAGAAGCACCGCATTTTGACATCATCGGGGCCTGCTATCCGGAGGGCCATCCAGATTCTCCAAATCAGATTTCAGATATTCAAAATCTGAAGAAAAAGGTCGATGCTGGTTGTTCTAGTCTGGTGACCCAGCTTTTCTTTGACAATGAACGTTTTTACGACTTTCAGGACAAGTGCATTTTAGCTGGTATTGAAGTGCCAATCCATGCTGGGATTATGCCGATTCTCAACCGCAATCAGGCTCTGCGCCTGCTCAAGACCTGTGAGAATATCAAGCTGCCAAGAAAATTCCGGGCTATTCTGGATAAGTACGAACATGATCCAGAGTCTCTGAGAGCAGCTGGTTTGGCTTATGCTGTGGATCAAATTGTTGACTTGGTGACTCAGGATGTGGCGGGCATACACCTTTACACTATGAATAACGCTGCAACAGCCTACCATATCTATAAGGCTACTCATGCTCTCTTTAATCATAACCCATCCGTTCAATCTTTTTAATATGAATGAAGAAACCACTAATCAGATTCATTTGCTGTTTAGTGGTTTTTTTCATATGATAGTATGAATATTGCAAATAAAACTATAGGAAAAGGCTTTCAAAAAGGTATATAATAGAGTGAAGCTTTCATAAAATAAAGCTGGGTCAGAATTGGAGAATTTGTAAACATTGAAGAAACCATTTGCTATTTTGGATTATTAGAAGAAAGTAATTGGTAAATGCGAGAAAGAGGAAGTTTTATGAAGAGAAAAATAATCTTTCTGGATGTGGATGGGACCCTCATCGACTATGATAATCATATACCGGAGTCTGCTGTGGTCGCCATTCGCAAGGCACGGGAAAAGGGCCATTTGGTTTATGTGTGCACAGGTCGCAGCAAGGCAGAGATGCCGCCAGAAATTTGGGATATTGGCTTTGATGGCATGATTGGTGGCAACGGCTCCTATGTGGAGCTTGAAGGGCAGGTTGTTCTGCACCAGCTGATTCCGAGAGATGTCGCTAAAAGGCTAGTCGACTGGCTTCAGGAGCGGGGGCTAGAGTTTTACCTAGAGAGTAATAACGGTCTCTTTGCAAGCAGGGGCTTCCGCGAAGCAGCGCGACCAGTGCTTCGGACCTATGTACTTGGAAAAGGTGCCAAGCCAGAAGAAGTCGTAAATATGGAGGCAGAAGAAGCTCTTCACGGCCTGGTTTATGGTGGGGAGCTCTACCGGGACGACCTGAACAAAGTCAGCTTCATTCTAAAGAACTACCAAGACCATCTGGATTCCAAGGCTGCTTTTCCTGAGCTTAAGGCGGGTACTTGGGGAGGCAAGGGTGAGCATGCTTTATTTGGCGATTTGGGTATCAAAGACATTACCAAGGCGCATGCTATTGAGGTTCTGCTGAAGCATCTGGATGCTGACAGGGTAGATACTCTGGCTTTTGGCGATGCCAAGGTTGATATTCCTATGCTGGACTATTGTCAGGTTGGAGTTGCTATGGGAAATGGAGGAGAGGAAATCAAGACCATGGCCGACCTGGTGACAGACTCGGTCAGCCAAGACGGTCTCTACAAGGCCTTTGAAAAGTTAGAACTCATCTAAAGGAGATATGAATGATGGCAAAAACTCTTTATCTGATGCGGCATGGCCAAACGCTTTTTAATCTGCGCCATAAGGTGCAGGGCTGGTGTGATGCTCCTCTGACTGATTTTGGCATCTATCAGGCCAAGGTGGCAGGGCAATATTTTAAGGATGCCGGTATTACTTTTGACGATGCTTATAGCTCTACTCAAGAGCGGGCCTGTGATACCTTGGAATTGGTAACGGACGGTAAGCTTCCCTATAAGCGTGTCAAGGGACTCAAGGAGTGGAACTTCGGCACCTTTGAAGGGGAAAGCGAAGACCTCAATCCACCCCTGCCTTATAAAGATTTCTTTGTGACCTATGGCGGTGAATCACAGGATCAGGTCCAGGAGCGTATGGCAACGACCATTCTTCAGCTCATGCAAGAGACGGATGGTCAGTCTGTGCTCATGGTCTCCCATGGCGGAGCTATGGCCAATTTTGCCAGAGCTTGGCAAAAAAACTGGCGTCTGGATGACCTAGGTCACATGACCAACTGTGGGATTTTAAAGTTTACTTTTGAAGATGACAAATTCTATCTAGAAGAAGCCATCGGTCACGATTTTAGCAATTGGGAGGGAAAATGAAAGATTTATATTTGATGCGACACGGTCAGACTTTTTTCAATCAAGAAGGCTTGGTACAGGGAGCTTGCGACTCTCCTTTGACAGAACTGGGGCAGAATCAAGCCCGGCAGGCAGGAGCTTATTTGAAAGAGCTGGGTATTCGTTTTGGTCAGCTATACTCCTCCACCCAAGAGCGAGCTTCTGATACCTTGGAACTTGTCTCCGGCCGGTCCGACTATACTCGCCTTAAGGGCATTAAAGAATGGAACTTTGGTCTCTTTGAAGCCCAGCCTGAACGCCTGCAGCCGAAATTTCGACCAGGAGCCACCTCATTTGAAGACCTCTTCGTTCCCTATGGCGGAGAAGGTGTGGACCAAGTCGGTGAACGCATGCTGGTCACTCTGACTGAGGTCATGGAGCAGGCAGGAGCAGAGCCAGTCTTAGCTGTTAGCCACGGCGGTGCCATGTGGGCCTTCTATCTCAAGATTGCAGCGCAAGCTCTGGATCCCAAGGTGCACTTTGGCAACTGCGCCATCTGCCATTACCATTATGAGCAGGGACACTTTAAGCTGGCAGAAGTCATTGATCCGCTAACGGGTAGTGTGTATGAATGTGAATGAAGACTCAGAATGATTATCACTAGAATAAAAACCTCAGATTTTTCTGAGGTTTTTTGGTTTATACTTGGCTGTAGGTTTCACGACGACTTAGTTTTGTATCTTCTTTTTTGCTGGGTATTGGCTGTGCCTGGATTTCTTTATTCCACTCACTTCGAGTAAAGACCATGGAGAGTAGTGCCAGAGCCGCAAAGGCTGCTCCTACGTACCAGTAGGGCATATCCAGCGTCGTTGAGCGACCAGATAGGTTGACGATGCCACGGAAGAGCATGCCGGCTGTCATAATGGCTACAGCTGAGTTCCAGAGGTTGAGACTGAGCCGAGAGAGATTAGGGATAACCTTCATAAAGAGTAGGAGGAGGATGCCGCCCGCTAGAGGAATGGCAAAGAGGTAGTGCATGTGGCTAGAAGTCTCGCCGAAACTGAAAGATTCATAGATTCTGCTGAATGCAAAGAAGAAAATAGTTAATAGGGCGTAGATAAGGGCTGTTTTTCTAAAACGTTTTTTGCTGTGATTAGTAACCGATGTAGACAATATCACTCACCGACCTTTCTGAGATAGTATTTCCGTTTGTTGTAGGCTTGTTAATGACCTGACCGTTAAAGTAAAGTGTAGAGGAGCCGCCGCCATCAAGGTTGTAGGCAGTCTTGACACCGTACGATTTCATGATTTCTGCCATCTGGTAGAGGGAAAGTCCCTTGCTTTCTGAGGTGCGTCCGTCTGAGACGATGATGATGTAGTGGTTTTCGTCAATGATACCGATAGCTGTCCGAGGATTGGAAGACATGGACTGGCCGACTTCGGAGTTGGTATCAACGACAATTTCGCCATTTTCTACAAGAGATGGGCCGAAGGTCAAGAGATTGACCACACCGTCTTTGACCAGTTGATCGGCAGAGACTTGATCTTCATAGATAATCTTGAAGGAGCCGTCTTTGTAAATAGCTAAATCCCCATTGCTGGAGTCTTCTCGGACGGTATCGCGGTAGACGACGCCATTGCGGATGACATAGCCAGTTGTGTTGGCCCCGTAGTAGTCGCCGTTAACCGCTAGGATAGCATTGTTGTTGGCAGCCGTTTCCGAGGTCTTTGCTGTGACATTGTTTCCGTAAGTGTTTTGGGCAAAGGCCGTTTTCAGATATTCTGATGAGCTGACAGTCACATCAGCGATGTAGACTTGGGTGTTGCTGACGGTCTTTTCAGTCAGTGTGACCGAGATGTTGTCGTCTGAATAGCTGGTATCCGTCACAGTTGCTGTTTCCGCAGCCTTGCTGGCAGCCTCGGCATTGGATGACGAACTTGCGCTTGAAACCGTGGAAATGGTCTCTGCGATGACAAAGGTTTTCAGCATGGAGTAGCTGAAAGAAGCTGTCAGAAGCAGCCCAAAAATGGAGGCGTAGGCATAGCGTTTCTTTAAAAATTTCATGATGCGGTGTGTGTCCTTTCCTTAAAAATAAATCTCTTTTGGACCATCCAGGAGACGGTGAAGAGTAAGATTCCGACGATAATTTTGACAATCAGAAGATTGAGGCCAAAGACAGCATAGAAGAGGCGAATCAGCAGTGTGTCTAGGATAAAGAGCACTACAGCTAGGCTGAAATAGCCAGTTCCTGTCTTGAGTATACTGTCGTCGTTCTTAAAGACCATCCTTTTATTGGTCGAATAGTTAAAGATTGAGCTGGTCACGCGGGCAATCCCGTTAGCTAAAAGAATTCTCAGGCTGGTCGGCACAGCGACTAAAAACAAGAGAGCCAGAGCGTAGACGACGTAGTCGACGACGAAACTGCTGAGAGAAGTCAGGGCAAATTTGAATATATTTTTATAAATCATGAGCCCATCCCGAATCGGCCGGAAGTGCGAGCCTTGATTGTCATTGATATAGACCGTCTCAATGGGCACTTCCAAAATGGGATATTCCTTGCTGGCTTCTAAGAGCATGTTCATTTCATACTCATAGCGCTGGCCCTCTACCTTTAGCATAAATGGAATCATGTTGGTCGTAAAGGCTCGCAAGCCTGTCTGTGTATCGGAGACACCCACCCCAGTCTGAAGCTTGAAGAGAGCCTGAGTCAGACTGTTACCGAAGCGGCTGCGCAGAGGCACCTTGCCAGTAAAGGCGCGTGCTCCCAGAATCAGACGATTGGGATTCTCAGAAGCCTTGCTCGCTACACGGAAAATATCCCAGACCCTGTGCTGGCCATCCGCATCTGCTGTTACCACCGTTCCATAGATCTTCAGTGCTTGGATAAAGGTGAAAGCAGTTTTCAGAGCTTGCCCCTTGCCTTGATTGACCTGATGACGGAGCACGGTTGCGTACTGCTCCGCCTGCTCAAAGACTATCTGGCATTTAGATGAGCTGCCGTCATCGATAACAATGATATGAAAATCACTCTTCTGGTGAATTTTTTTTATCAGCTTAATAAGATTATAATCAGGCTCATAGGCCGGAATCACTAGATAATCCATATCCATACCTCTTTCTTAGATGATTTGTAGAAAGTATACAGACTGCGGCTTAAAGATTCCTAATATAAGTTAGTTTTAAGAAAATGTTAACATTTCTTTAAGGAAAGAGCAGAGAAAGAAGAGGTTTAGATATAAGATTGTAGAATAAAATGTAAGATGGAGCAGAGAAGTTTGACTTATTTTAAAAAGTAATATATAAACAGCGTTATTGGAAAATTTCTAAAATCTTATAAAAAATTCCAAGAAGAATTTGTTTGGGATAGTATTCGTGGTAAAATATTGGAAGATGAATAAAAAAAGAATATAAATCGAATAAGGTTGGATGCTCAGTATCAAGCATCCAGAAAACAAGGAGAAGCGAATGAAAAAAATCCGGAATTTTAAATGGCAGATGTGGCATGTGCATTTGATCGGGCTAGTGGTGTTTTTCTTGTCAATTTTTATCTGTGGATTCTGGTACCAAAGTTATAAGGAAAAACTAGTTTTAAAAGAAAATTATCTTACCGTAGGTCAAAATCAGGGGATAGTAGAAATTGACTACATTACATCTATACCGTCTGTGTCTGCATCCTTAAAACGCCCTCTCGATAAGGATGAATATGAATCAATTGATATTGGGAGTCATTATATAGTTTTCCAAGATTCTAGAATAAGAAAAGATGAAGGTTATACCAAAGATCAACATGAGTACTTTAAAATTCACTATTATCGTTTTGATCATAAAGGAATCAAAAAAGAGACAATGGATTTGCTTAAGATTGCGTATGAGCAAGGTTTTGTGGGGCTAAGTGGTAGAATAAAGTTATACGGCGATGGTAATGATGACTATGTTGGAGTTTGGACTAGAGAAAAGCAAATGCTCTATATCAATCTCCGGACTCAGAAAGTTAGCAGGAAAGAACTAAAAGAACTATTTGACTGGGAAATTAAAGATGATATTACTGGTAAGGCTGCGATTAAATGGGTCAAAAGAGAGGAGAAATGATGATTAAAAGAGTATACCGAGGTTTTATTTCATTATTCCTTTTTTTCCTTTCTCTGTTTCTGCTATGGTTCTTGGGGATAAAAAATTTAGAAAGTCGCCTAAAAGCAGGCTACCAAGCTCAATATTTTAGTGGAGACGTTCAAGTTAAAAGCTTCAATCTTGATGACGAAAAAAATTGGGAATCTTTGGAAGTGTCTTATATTTATAGTGAAAAAGTTGGGAGTATGGTTTATACTTTTCCTATTAAAAAAAATATGAGTTGGTTGGATCTTATTTTGCCAGCCTACAAAGGAGAGGTTTTTTATCCAATATCTTCTAACATGCCTGCATATTCAAGAGATGGATTGGGTAATTATGGTTATGAAATATACGAATCAATAATTAAGAAAGTCTTTGAAGAAAAAAAGGAGTATAAAATTATTGAGAGGGATTTTGCAAAAAGGTTACAAAAGTCATCTGAGTTAAAAGGGGCTAAAATTAATTTGAGAAATGCTCTTTCTGATAACTATATGGATAGTCAATCCATCCATTGGCTAGATCAATCTAGACTAGAGAATATCCAAAAAAGTGATACGAATTTTGGCGGAGTAGAGGGGCTCTCTGTAGAAGATGCAATTGCAAATGGTCTAATTTACGTTAGTATCGATTTGCAGAATAATTTGAGCGAAAATGAGAAGACCGATATTTTAAAAAAGATATTGAAACAGTTAAATGATGAAGATCCTTTGCCAAATGGGATTTATCGTCTAAAAGGTGAAGAAAAAGGGCTTGCTGTTGAGGATGGGAAATTAAGATTGGAGAATTGGTGATGAGAAAATATCGTGGGAGCGTAAATTTTAAAGATGGAGATTTTAAGGCAGAAGTAATTTTCATTTTGGTTTATTACTTTGGTATATTTATTTTTCCAACGGTTGTGATTGATGATAAAGTTTTTATGTCAATCTCAGATTTGAAATCAGTTAATAGTATTAATCATTCTAATCTGGACTTGCTAGTATCGATGTCATGGTCAATCTCGCTTGTTTTGGTGTTGTCATTTATTCTAAAACGTATTCTACTGCACAAGAATTTAGAATTTTTAGCATTTCTGCAAATGTTTCTTTGTATGATCTATTGCGTCGTGGCTCTCTTCTATTTTAAAAATATTTTTAAAGTATCTTTGCTGTATAACCAGACTGGTTTATTGTACGATGCTCGTCATTGCTGTTTATTAGCCATTTTAATTGTAAATTATCAAAGTTTGAGAAACTTGCATAAACAAGAGAATCAGTATACTAGTTTAATAGATAAGGCTCGTCGCATCCTATTTGCTGAAAAATAGGATTAGATAAAGATGTCTTTATAATAAGCAACCAAAAAAACGACCCTAACGGTCGTTTTTTTGCATCATTCCACTTCCAATTCTTCTTGGTCGATTTTATGGGCTGTTCGGTAGGCTTGGTAAAAGATAAAGACAGCCACAGCAGTCATAGCTGGTACGATGATTGGGATGTCCGTTTCGATAGCAGTCAGCGGTGAGTTCCAGAAGAAGTGGAGAACGAAGGCTGCTAGGAAGTAGAAGAGCCCCACTCGGAAATAGTTTTTCTGAGTCTTGGCATAGCGAAGCATGAGAGCCAGACCGAGAGTGGTCAGGGCGGTGTAGAGCCAGTGAGAGGCGACGCCGCCAGTAATGCGGCCTAGGATACCAGAGATAGTGAAGGAGAAGCCTTCGGGCAGGTCAGAGAGGATATAAGAGAAGTCCTCGCTAATCTGAAAGCCCATGCCAGCTGTAATCCCCAGCATCAAGAAAGATTTGAGCTTTTTGACTGGGACTAGATAGACAGCAAAGGCAACTGCCAACAGCTTGAGCGGTTCTTCAACCAGTGGAGCTGCGATGGCATTTTCTAGGTCACTGAGCAGAGTATTTGGGAAGCTGGTGCTGACCCACTCGTGAATATAGGTGTTGGCCAGGCCAGAGGTCCAGCCAGAAATGAAAAGGCCACCTAGCAAAGCTACCCCAAGGCTAACTGCAGGAGTTTGCCATTTTTTACCCAGTTGGCGAATCAAGAGCAGGGCGGGGATGATATAGAGTAGAGCCAAGAGGGCTGACAGTCCGACAATCCCATAGGAAGTACCTGACATACTGCCAGTGGTATAGGCTTGTGTCTCATATTCTAAGCCAATCGCGCTCAGAAGGAGAAAAATGAAAAGAACAATATTTTTTTTCATAAATAACTTTCTAAAAATTTTATTTTCATCCTAGTATAACAAAAAAATCCTAAATAAAACCAATTTAAAAACTGGAAATTAAGAGCTGGTATAATACTTTACTTGCCAAACTGTCTCTTTTTGTTTATATTAGTTCTATAAGGTTTCTTGGAGGCGTTTGCATGTCGAAAAATCTGTTGAGGTTGAAATTGCTGGGAAGTTCGAGTGTCTTTCTCAATCAAGAGGAAGTCTTTTTTCCTTTTGCTAAAATCAATGCTCTGCTTTATTATCTCCACATCAATGGTGCGGTCAATCGGGAGGAGATTGCAGGAATCCTCTGGGAAAACAAGGACAACCAGACCGCCAAAAAGAATCTGCGCAACACGATTTATCAAGCTAACAAGTTACTAGGTGGGGAATGGATTGTCGCTCCCAACAGGACTGTGCTGTCGCTTAATCCCGAGTGTGTGATTGAAAGTGATGTAGAACTTTTTATGAACCATCCTGCGGACCATCTGTCGCTCTATCAAGGGGATTTTCTGCAGGGCTTCTATCTCAAGGACAGCGAGGCTTTTGATTACTGGGTGTCCAAGATGCGGACGCGATATGAGCAGCTTTATATCAAAGCCTGCTACCAACAGCTGGAAACAGAAAAAGACCAGTTGGATTTGGAAGATGCTGAGCGGAATTTGCGCCGCTTGATCAGCATTGATGAGTTTGATGAGAAGAATTACCATCTACTCATGAAGCTCTATCAGGATCATGATCGGCCTGGCAAGGTGATAGAGACCTATTACAAATTGGTCAATATTTTGGATAAGGAACTGGGTATTAGCCCTACGGAACCTATCCAGCAACTATATCATGAGGTGCTTGCCAAGGACCGCAGCGAGCGCAAGACCAAGCAGTTTCTGCGCAATACGGACCACTTTTTCGGACGGGTCGATGAAATCAAGCGTTTGGAATCTTATTTCTCTAAGGTGATAGAGGCTCAGGAAGCGCGTGCTCTGGTCTTAGTCGGCGGTACTGGTATTGGAAAGCGGACAGTGACTCGTCAAGTACTGGCCAATCAGACCAAGTATTTCCAGATTGTCATGGCTGAGTGCTTCAAGGAAGAGATGAAGGCAGAGCTGCAGCCTTGGCGTGGCTTGCTGGACGGCCTGGGCGACTTGGTCATTCAGCACCAGATTCTTTCTATCAGCCAGTGGCAGGTCATTTTGGAGAGTTATTTTCCCATTTTGACAGGAGGCACTTCTGGTCGTCAGTTAGATGCGGACAAGCTGGCTCAGTTTGTGGTGGATATTCTGCAGAAGATTTCTAAGAAAAAGGCTTTGATTGTCTTAATTGAGGACTGTCACTGGATGGATGAGGCTAGCGTTGCTGTCTTGGAGCAAGTTATGAATCATTTGACTGGCTATCCTGTGGCCTTTGTGCTGACCAAGCATCTGAGCACCCCTTCTTATTTGGAACATTTTTTCAATCACCTGCTGGTACGCAATAAGCTAGGCTTTATTGAGCTGCAGCCGCTGAATTTTAAAGATAGTGTGGCTTACTTGCAAGCCCAGACAGGTCAGTTAGCCATACCTGAAGAACGCCTTGAGGATATTTATCGGGTCAGTCAAGGCATCCCTTTCTTCCTGTCGGAATATGCTGAGCAGCTCCTGCGAGGAGAAAAGTTTTATCCGCTGACTTCGGCCATCAAGGCCAAGCTGTCTCTGAAGTTGGATTACCTGAGCAGCCAAGAGGAAGAGTTGGTGGACTATCTGGCTTGCTTTAGGGCTCCTGCCTCGGTTTCTCTCTTAGCCAGACTGCTAGGTCTGCCGATGGAAGAGGTTGTTGAAATCACTGAGGAGTTTGGACAGAAGCAGCTATTGATGGAAGAGGAGCAGGGAGAGGACTTGGTGGTGCGGTTCAGTCAGGAGCTTTTGAGGATTTACGCTTATGAGCGTTTGTCGCTTGCTAAGAAGCGAATGCTGCATCACCAGATTGCCCAAGTCATGGAAGACCAGCTGGGAGACTCTCTCTATCATGCTCAGTTGCTCAATGAAATCGCCTATCACTACAAGATGTCCAAGCAGCCGATTAAGTCTCTGGAGTACGAGCTGCATTATCTTGAGGCTACCTTGCAGTTTCATCACGAGCTCTTTCCGATTTATTCGCGGGAGTTTGGCTTTATCGAAAAGACGGATGATAGCAATCAGTCAGCGGTTTTAGACCAGTTTGACCGTATTCGTCGGGAAATAGAGGGCTTAGAGAGAAAACACCAGAATCACAAAGATTTTCAGCTCTTGGTTCTCCGTTTCCTCTATCTAGAAGGGCGCTATGCTATCCGGACAGGGGATTACCAGCAGGGGATGGACAATATCCAGCAGGTGATTATTTCGGCTAAGGAGCTGCAGCAGATGGATTTTCTCCTAGAAGGCTATCGGCAGATGATTTACTACTGCATCCAGACGGAAAATATCCCTGAGATGCGCTACTATACGGAGCTGGCTCTGGATGCTTCGGTCCAGGCCAACAATCACGAGGCCATTGCTATCAATCTCCGACTCAAGGGGCTCTATCATCTCATGATTGGGGATGAGGAGCAGTCGCTCCACCACCTCTACCAGTCTATCGACTGTTTCAGCTTGACGGCTTCGTTGCGTTCCAAGTACTCGATTCAGATTGCGGCGGCTCTAGACTATTTGGCAGAGATTGAGCAGATTCGCGGGAATTTCACGACAGCTCTGGCTCATCAGAAGGAGGCCATTAAGTTGACGGAAAATAAAACAGCAGAGCCTTCGATTTTTGCTTTCTATATCGGCTTGGGTATGACTTACTATCAGCTGAAAGATTATGAACAGGCGGAGCGAATTTTCCTCAAGGCGAAAACAGCTCTGAAGTCCCTCAGCTTCCCTTGGAAAGAGACCCAGTTGGAAGTTTATTTGGCCTTGATTGGCTGTGAGAAGAGAGATTACCAGCCTGTGCTTGACCTGCTGCGGAAAAAGGATAGTCTCATCAGTCGCTATGGCAATCCGAGGGACAAGGGGCTGATCTACTATCTGATGGCTGTGATTAAGTATCGCCTGCTGACTGGCAGCTTGCAGCAAGCAGGCTTTGAAGTCTTGCTGGATCAGGACTTTGACACCTACTATGAAACGGCCAAAAGCCAGCTCAATCCTTACCGAGACCGGCACCAACTCAAGGAATTAGAAAACTTACGCCAAGGTCTGTATCAGGCATTAAGCACAAAATAAAAGAGGATGAAAGCAATGTTCATCCTCTTTTGATGTTTGTAATGAAGTTTTTAAATGCCTATCAGTCATGTGCTTGCGCCCAGACTTGGGTCAGGTAAAAGACAAAGCTGGCTGCCAGATTAGCCGTATGGTTGTCTATATCGTGAGGCGGAGAGACTTCGACGATATCAAAGCCGATCAGTTTGCCTGAGGCAGCGATGTGCTGGAAGACCAAAACAGCTAGATTGGGATCCACACCGAGCGACTGAATGGCACTGACACCAGGCGCCGCACCAGCTGCAAAGCAGTCAATGTCAATGGTCAAATAGACCTGCTCTTTGCCGGCCAAAAAGGCATCGACTACCTTGCAGACTTCCTTGTAACCCATTTGGTAAATATCCATTCCAGTCAGAAACTGAATGGCCTTGGATTTTGCCACAAAGTCAAAGAGAAAGAGATTGTTATTGTGCTCCTGAATCCCTAGAATGAGGTAGTTAAAGGCCTGCTTCTGAGCCAGAGTATCATCGAACATCTGGCGAAAACCGGTACCAGAGTTAGGACCAGTCTGATCATAAGGACGCAAATCAAAATGGGCATCCATATTGATAACGGCCAAGTCTTGGTCAGGTCCTAGCGACGACTTGAGACCTAGATAGTGGCCGTAGGCTGTTTCGTGGCCGCCTCCTAGGACAATAGGCCGGAGATTGAGCTCTCGCAGGCGTTTGACTGCCCGAGCCAAGCTTTGCTGCAGCTGCTCCAGAGAGCGGTTAGGCCCGTCAATATCGCCAACATCAAAGACGCAGACGTTTCTGCCAAGATGCCAAGGAAGCTTGGCCAGCTGAGTTCGGATAGCTTGTGGTCCTTCGACAGCCCCCACTCGGCCGTGGTTGATATAGACCCCTTTATCACTCTTGAAGCCAATCAAGGCAAAGTTGACGCCGTCAAAGGGTCTTAAGTTAGGATCGTTTAAGTCCAAAAATTCAATAACCATCCCCCATTTGGCAGCATATAAATCATCATCTAGTCTCTTATGATAGTAGCTGTTATCTAGCTGATAGTAATCTTCTAACATGATTTTGTCCTTTTCCATAACGATACTTGCGACTTTATTATAAGAGTTTCCGCCAAGCCTGTCAATGACTTTTGGCGGGGAAAATACTCTAACGGATAGTGGATGTTTTATAAGAAAGATAGAATAATAGCGAGAATCAGAATAGTCCATGTAGCATAACGTATCTTAGCATTGTACCGGTAGCTTTCAATAATCTTTGGTCTCTTTGAAAAGAAATAGGTAATATAGGCTGCAATTGAAAGGAAATAAGCATACGGGGTCAATTCAGGGTTAAGAATTAAGGTGTCTATAACTGTTGCAACAAGAGCGATTAAAGCTGTAAGCATACACCAAGCAGGTAAAAGAGAGTTTTCTTTGCGATTGCGAATGTGGATAATCAACTGGACTAGAAAACCCACTAAGTAAATGATAAGAATAAAAATACAAAGATAAAACCCAGGAAGAAGGAAATCTGTTGTTTCCTTAATTTCTTTTCCTGTCCAAATGCTTATCAGAATGTTTAGCAAATCAAAGAAGAAGGCTTTTACCATAAGATAAAAGAGGTGGGCCATTATCGGTAGAGTGATGCACGCAATCGGATGCATAATTGCAAAATAGTCCACTTTAAACGCTTTTTTCATTATTGCTTATCTCCTTAATTAAAGTCATTCAAGCTTCTAAGATTTTCTCTTTAGTATTGTCATGTCAATTCGGCTTCCAAACAATCGGTCAGGTCACCCATCTAGCCTCTTCTATGATGTGGAAGCACTTGGTGAGGTCTCTAGTTTGGAATCTAAAATGCCAGATTGGCGAGTACCAAAGATCTTGCTCAGTGCAGGCATCTTTATACTATTAAAAAACATCATCAAATCACATCAGCATCGCCTTTCTGTAGGCCATTGCTGTTAGCAGTTAGTTTGAGCTTGAGTATTAAGTTTTTCTTAATGCGACTTGCGACTTTATTATAAGAGTTTCCATTAAGCCTGTCAATGACTTTTGGCGGGAAAAGAAGCCCAGCTGCATGAGAGTGGGCTTCTTAGGTTAGCTTTTTTACAGAGTCATCAGCTTTAGAACTGAATGCTCAAGTCCACAGCCTTTTCAACGGCTGCTAGGAATTTTTCGTTTTCAATCAGCTCAGAAGCCTTGTTGAGCTCTTCGTAGATTTCGATGTCCTTATCAAACTCGATAAAGCGGACATGCTGACGGAAGAGGTCGTAGGCTGGCTTGGTTCCTTTACCAAGTTCATGGTTTTCTGGTTTCAGATCCAGAGCTTGGCAGGCTGCCATGATTTCTGTTGCTACGATGCGGCGAGAATTCTTGAGAATTTCAGCTGCCTTGCGTGCTGCAGTAGTTCCCATGCTGACAAAGTCTTCTTGGTTTTCACAAGATGGGATAGAGTCTACGCTGGCTGGATGAGACAAGACCTTGTTCTCAGAAGCAAGCGAAGCACAAGCATATTGGGTAATCATAAAGCCAGAGTTGAGACCGGGGTGTTTCACCAAGAAGGATGGGAGCTTACTTAGTTGGCTGTTGACCAGACGTTCTACACGACGCTCGGATACATTACCGATTTCAGAAATAGCGATGCTGAGGAAATCGAATGGCTGTGCCATTGGTTCACCGTGGAAGTTACCGCCTGAGATAACATGGCCTTCCTTGGTGATGATAGGGTTGTCTGTAACAGAGTTGATTTCAATCTCAACCTTGGTCTTGACATAAGCGATAGAGTCCTTGCTGGCACCATGAATCTGCGGAATACAACGCAGGGTATATGGGTCTTGGACCCGTTGTTGAGTGGCTACAGTTGTGTTGCCACTGCCTTCTAGAAGGTTGCGGATATTGCGGGCTGTAGCCAGCTGTCCGCTTTGAGGACGGATGGTATGTAAGTCTTCTTCGAAAGGACTGGTAATACCATTGTGGACCTCCATGGAAAGAGCACCAGCGACATCTGACAGTTTAAGTAGCTGGATGGCATCGTAGGTAGCCAGAGCTCCGATACCTGTCAGGACAGTCGTTCCGTTAATCAGCGCCAGCCCTTCCTTAGCTGCTAGAGCAATTTTCTCGATACCAGCCTTGTCCAAAGCTTCTTGTCCAGAGAGTAATTCACCCTGATAGTAAGCACGGCCCAGTCCTAGCATAGGCAGAACCATGTGAGCCAGCGGGGCCAAGTCACCAGAAGCTCCCAAAGAGCCTTTTTCTGGAATGTAAGGGACAACGCCTTTATTGAGCAATTCCAGGAGCTTTTCGACAGTAGAGAGACGGATACCAGAATAGCCCTTGACCAAGGAATTAATCCGGATTAGCATAATCGCACGGACTGCATCTTCAGGCAGGGGATCGCCGTAGCCTGAAGAGTGCGTACGGATTAGGTTTTCTTGCAGTTGAGTCGTATCTTCTGGTGAGATGCTGACATTGCAGAGAGAGCCGAATCCGGTTGTAACACCGTATACGACCCGCTTTTCGCGGACGATATCATCCACGATTTTGCGGGAAGCTTCTACAGCTTTCTTAGCTTCTTGGTCGATTTCGCAAGTGGCTCCATGACGAGCTACTGCGATGACGTCTTCTAAAGTAAGGTGTTCGCCATCCAAATTGATTACATGTGTCATAAGATTCATTCTCCTTCTTGTTCAAGAACTTTATTTTTACAAATCAGTACTATATAGATAAAGTATACTGCACTGGCGATAAGGACACCGATGAGGCCGTAAACATAGTTCATTGGGTTTTCACCCCAAATCATGACAAGGCTGACTAGAACCGCCAAAATTGGAATTACTTGACCAAATGGAACGCGGAAAACTACTTTCTTGTCTGGATATTTCTTTCTTAATACTAGTACAGCTAGAGCAGTTGGGATGTATTGGAAGAAGCGGAAGACCACGCTGAGAGCTGCTAATTCTTCAAATTTACCAGAGAAGAGCAGGACGATGGCCAGGATTCCGGAAATAATAATGGCAACTATAGGGGCATTTTTAGAGTTGGTTTCTGCAATTTTCTTAGGAAGCAGGCCTTCATTTGCGATAGCTGCACCATAACGTGGAACCATGATAGATTCCCCGATGTTAAGTCCAGCAATAGAAATCAGCGCTCCGATAGAAACAATCCATGCTCCAACAGGGCCAATCATCTCTACAAAGGCGTCTTGTACAGAAGCATCTGTTTGCAGGATACGGCTGCCTAACATGGCGATAGTTCCTGCGATAATCAGCATATAGAGAACAGAGACAATACTGATAGAGCCCAAAATAGCTCGAGGTACATTCTTTTCCGGATTGCGCATTTCACCAGCAACGATAGACATGGTTTCAAATCCGATAAATCCGTAGAAGATATAAATGGCTGTACTAGAGATAGCTTTCATGATATCTACGCCAGGTTCTAGCTGAAGAAACGGAGTGAAGTTTCCTTTGTCAATTCCTCCTTTGATGAAGAAAATCGCACATAGACTGAAAGCGACAATTGGGATGAGCTTGGCTACGGTTGCGGTCAAGGTGAACATTTTGGAAGTCTTAAGACCTGATATATTCATTAGACTGAGCAAAATAATCAGGCTCACACTGAGCAGAAGTTCATAGGGGGCAAAGGATTTAAAAGTAATAACAAAAAGTCTCGCAAATCCTGCTGCCATAGCAGACCAAGCGATGATGGTAACCGCCCAGCCTAGGAAGCCAACATTAAATCCGACAAAGTCTCCAAAGGCTGCTTTGGAATATTGGAAAGCTCCGCCGTTTTTATTAAAATAACCTGCAGTTTCTGCCAAGCAGACGGCTAGGAGAATAACGAGGAGGGCAGTTCCAAGCATGACAGCTAGAGAGGCAGGACCAAGTCCTTTATAAATCTTTTGCGGTAGGAGGAAAATCCCTGATCCGATAACGGCATTGATACCGTAGAGAGTTGCACCGGAAAAGCTGAATTTCGCTTTTTCCTGTTCTTGTTCTTGTGCAGTGAGTTTAGTTGCATCCATAATAATGTTTCTCCTTTAGAGATATGGGATCCTTTCCAAGTAAAGATAGAATGGTGACAAGGCATCATGGTATCTTTACTTAGTAGGGATGTGGGTCAAACCAGCCCATATAGCAAGGGGCGTTCCCTTTGGCTGGTTACTCGAAAACATTATATGCAGCTCAGTTTCCTGAGTCTCTTTTTCCACTATCAGAAGCTGCTCTGCCTCTAGGTTAAGCACTGGCAGGGTTGTTACCGTCACCGTCAGATCCTCTAAGGCATAGATAAATTGAATTTCGTCATCTTGGCTAAGCTCTTGCCCATTCGAGATGGCAATCATCTGTCCCTGATAATGGTCGCTGTAGATTAAGTTAAAGTCGGTACAAGTCCCACGACTTGTGATAGAATCACTCCCTTCAAAGACATAGGGAGTAAAGGGAGCTAGAACCGTTTCCTCCTGCCGGCTGGCATTGTGGAGATGAAGTGCGTGGTCCAGGCTCATGAGAATGCGGTGAAAGCCGCTGAGGTCAGAAAACTGACTTTCAGCCAACTCCACAGTCGCTGTTGAGAGTCGATAGTCAAAGTCACGCTTGCCATAGTGGCCAGTTGGCGGGGAAAGATAAAGCTGTTTTGTTTTTCCCCCCGACCAATCGGAAACTTGAAAATCATTTACTCTTAAAAGGCTTATATTTGTCATTTTTGGTATTTATTAGAACAAACCGCTGATATTGCCGTCTTTATCAACATCAATCTTTTCGCTGGCTGGTACTTTAGGCAGTCCTGGCATGGTCATGATGGCACCAGTCAGCGCAACGATAAAGCCTGCACCAGCAGAAACTTTGAGCTGGCTGATAGTCACGACAAAGTCTTTAGGTGCGCCCAGTTTCTTAGCATCGTCTGAGAAGGAGTATTGAGTCTTAGCCATACAGATAGGATAGTTGGAGAAGCCCAGCTCTTCCAGTTGTTTGAGCTCGCGTTTAGCAGCAGGAGTCAGGCGAACGCCCTTGCCTCCGTAGACCTTAGTAACAATTTTGTTCAGCTTGGTCTTAATGGAGTCCTCTTCATTATATACAAATTGGAAGTGATTGTCTCCTTCGGCCAGTTCCACGACTTTTTCAGCCAACTCTTTACCGCCGGCTCCGCCATTCGCCCAGACGTCGGAAATCACTACGTCAACGCCGCGTTTTTGGCAGGCGTCATAAACTGCTTGCAATTCTGCTTCGGTATCCAGCGGGAATTTATTGATGGCAACGACTGCTGGCAGGCCATAAACATCTTGAATGTTTTCCAGATGTTTTTCCAAGTTTGGCAGTCCATCTACAACGGATTGGACATTTTCTTCAGCCAGGTCGCTCTTAGCCACACCACCGTGCATCTTGAGAGCGCGGATGGTAGCAACTAGAACTACAGCTGCTGGACGAAGTCCAGATGTACGACACTTGATATCAATGAATTTTTCAGCACCGAGGTCAGCACCGAAACCAGCTTCTGTGACTGCATAATCGGCATATTTGAGAGCCAGCTTGGTAGCTAGGACACTGTTACAGCCATGGGCAATGTTGGCAAAAGGTCCACCGTGAATCAAGGCTGGCGTATGTTCCAGAGTTTGCACCAAGTTTGGATGGATAGCGTCTTTGAGCACAGCAGCCATAGCGCCACCAGCTTTCAGATCCTTGGCAGTTATTGGCTTACCTTCAAAGCTGTAACCAATGATTATTTTTTCCAAACGGTTCTTGAGGTCAGTGATATTTTCTGACAGACATAGAATAGCCATAACCTCAGAAGCAACTGTAATGTCAAACCCATCTTCACGTGGAACACCGTTAACCTTGCCCTGCAAGCCATCCACAATGTGGCGCAGTTGCCGGTCATTCATATCCACTGCCCGCTTCCAAGTGATGCGGCGAGAATCGATACCTAAGGCATTTCCATGATGGATGTGGTTATCAATGAGGGCTGCCAGCAGGTTGTTGGCAACACCGATGGCATGAAAGTCACCAGTGAAGTGGAGATTGATATCCTCCATGGGCACAACTTGAGCGTGCCCACCGCCAGCAGCTCCGCCCTTGATACCAAAGACAGGTCCGAGTGAAGGTTCCCGTAGAGCGATAACGGCTTTTTTACCGATAGCAGCCAAAGCATCGACTAATCCGACAGAAGTAGTGGTCTTGCCTTCTCCGGCTGGTGTTGGAGAAATAGCTGACACGAGAATCAGTTTGCCGTCTGGTTTGTCTTTTAAGGCTTCCAGTTGGCCGGCACTGATTTTTGCCTTGTAATTTCCATAAAGAGACAGGGCATCTTCAGCAATTCCTAGCTTTTCTGCTACCTCTTTGATGGGCTTCATTTGAACCGAATTCGCAATTTCAATATCTGATAAAACCATATTGTTACCTCTTGAGAAAAGAAAGTCCATTCATGGGAAAGAGTGGGTTTCTCTTCCGTTTATCTATTAGACAACTTTCAAAATTTCTTGATAAATTTCATCGGCTAGAGCGCAGCCTTTTTGCAGGAGGTCTTCACCCTTGCTGCGGTAGTCTGCGACGAATGCTTCATCCTTGACACCTGACAGATTGATGAGGACATTGAGCCAAGCCCCCTGCAGACCAGCCTTAAGATTGAGAGCTGCTACTCCCAGGTCGCTGGCAGCATTGGTATTGGACTTGCCAACAGCTTTTTGAGTTGTTTGCAGGGCAGCAAAGATGTCTTCCATCATGCCATAAGGCGACTTGGTCGCTTCCTTGAGGGCTTGCTGCATCGCCTCTCGACGGGCAGCCTTGTCTTCGTCTGTTTCTTTAGGCATATCAAAGACGGCGGAGACTAGATTGAAGGCTTCAGTGTCCTTGTCAATAGCTGCGAGCAGGTTTTCTTGCAGGCGGGCACTTTCTGCGTGCACTTGAGCAATTTCTGCTTCAAATTCTGCGTATTTTTTCTTGCCAAGGGTCAATTCACAGACCATCTTAGTCAGGGAAATACCGTTCGCTGCGGAAAGAGCAGCGGCAGAGCCACCGCCAGGTGCAGGAGCATCTGAGCCTAGGACCTGGGCAAATTCTGTCAAGCTTAAATCTACTAATTTCATATGTTTCAGTCCTCCTAGCCCAGCAAATGGTTTTCCAGAACTTGCTTGCCGTAGTCAAAGTTTTCGATTTGCAGATAGTATTCTGCTGCGTCAATCAAAGCCTTGGCTGGAGCTAAACCGATAACTTCTGAGCCGAGGATTCCAACTCCGTAGCGCTTAGCTTCAAAGCGAACAGTTTCAAAGACACGATAGAGTGGGAATTTTTCCAGATTGACCATGTTGATAGAAACCTGAGCAATGTTGCGGTCTTCCAGCATAACACCGATCGCTTTACAGTACTTATAACCACCACTTGATCCACGGATGATTTTGGCAATTTTGTTAGCAATTTCCAGATTGTCTGTATCCAAGTTGATGTTGTAGGCGATGAGTGGCATTCTGGCACCAACAGCAGTAACACCAGCAGTTGGGTGAATCTTTCTTTCACCGTAGTCAGGTGCCCAGTCAGGTTCCAAGAGTTTTTCAGGCATGCCTTCAAACTGTCCTTTACGAACCTTAGCTAAGTTCTTACGCTCTGGACGAGTCGCTGCATCTTCATAGAGGAAGATAGGAATACCGAGCTCACGATTGATCCGCTCAGATACTGTCTTCGCAATTTCTACGCATTCCTCACTTGTAATGTCCTTGATAGGTACAAAAGGCAGGACATCAGTTGCGCCCATACGAGGGTGTTCACCTTGGTGCTTGGTCAAGTCAATATTTTCAGAAGCGTATTTAACCAAACGGAAAGCAACTTCCTGAATATTTTGGTCATCACCGACCAAGGTAAAGACGCTGCGGTTGTGGCTGGCATCAGAAGAGTGGTCCAAAAGTGTTACGCCTGGCACGCTCTTAGCTACTTCAACTAGACCGTCAATAACCGCTTGATTGCGGCCTTCAGAAAAGTTAGGAATACATTCAACAATTTTTGCCATAAGATATTACCTCGTGATATCAATAATTTTAATTTATAATATGAACTTAATAAAGCAGAATCTCCTCCTGAGCTAGGTTGATACCCAGCTCAGGTCGGAAGTTGGGGGACAAGTTTTTCCTATTCGAACAATTTCTTAACAGATTCTTTGACCAAATCTTCGTCAGTTAAGTATGGAATGGTAATGTGGTCTGTTCCTTGGTGGAGGCGGTTGTACTCGATAGCAGTTTCGATGGCATGCTCATTACGTGCCCAGTTACGACGAGCGACTCCTCCGATTGTATCCCAAGCGATAGCAGATTTGATGATTTCATCAATGCGTTCGCTACCGTCCAGTACCAAGCCAAAGCCACCGTTGATTGCTTTACCGATACCAGTTCCGCCACCGTTGTGGAGAGCTACTAGACTCATACCGCGAGCTGCATTACCAGCGTAACATTGCACGGCCATGTCGCAAGTAACGTTAGATCCATCTTTAATATTAGAAGTTTCACGGAATGGAGAGTCAGTACCAGATACGTCGTGGTGGTCACGACCAATCATGACAGGACCAATCTTGCCTTCGCGTACTAATTCATTGAACTTGAGGGCGATATTGACGCGTCCCATACAGTCTTGGTAGAGAATCCGAGCCTGGGTTCCAACAACCAGCTGGTTCTTTTCTGCATCGCGGATCCAGTTGTAGTTGTCGCGGTCTTGGTAGCGGCGGTTAGGATCAATCACTTCCATAGCTGCATGGTCAGTAGCGACTAGGTCTTCGTGCTTACCGCTCAGACATACCCAACGGAAAGGACCATAACCATAGTCAAAGAGCATTGGACCCATGATATCTTCTACATAGGATGGCCAGATGAAGCCGTCTTTGTCGTCAAAGCCGTTCTTAGAAATTTCTTTGATGCCAGAGTCATAGACTGCCTTCATGAAGGCATTACCATAGTCAAAGAAGTAGGTACCATTGCTAGTCAAGGTCTTGATCGCCTTGAAGTGACGTTCCAAGGTTTGGTCAACCAGCTTAGCAAAGCTTTCCTTGTCTTCAGCCAGGAGACGAGTCCGCTCTTCAAAGCTAATGCCAGCCGGGCAGTAGCCGCCGTCGTAAACATTGTGGCAAGAAGTTTGGTCAGACAGTAGGTCTACATGGATATTGTTTTCGTTGACATATTCCAAGAGGTCTACGATGTTACCATGATAGGCAATGGAAGTTGATTCGCCAGCTTCCAGAGCTTTTTGAGCCAAGTCGATAGCTTCCTTCGGACTTTCAGCCAATTGGCTAATCCAGCCTTGTGAATGGCGAGTTTCAATCCGAGATTGGTCTACTTCAGCTACGATCGCCACAGCTTTAGCAATTTCAGCCGCTTTCCCTTGAGCTCCACTCATGCCGCCCAGACCAGAAGAGATGAAGAGTTTGCCAGTCAGGTCGCCATCATCAGCTACACCCAGTTTCAAGCGCCCAGCATTGAGGAGGGTGTTGAAAGTACCATGGACGATACCTTGAGGGCCGATGTACATCCAGCCGCCAGCTGTCATTTGACCATAGTTGGTCACGCCCATTTCTTCCGCAATTTCCCAGTCCTTCATATTGTCATATTCACCGACTAAGAGACCATTGGTGATAATAACACGAGGTGCTTCTGGTTTGGACTTGAAGAGTCCGAGTGGGTGGCCAGATTCTACGACCAAGGTTTGATGGTCGGTCATGATTTCCAAGTATTTCTTGATCAGGTTGTACTGCATCCAGTTAGCGCAGACAGATCCAGTTTCTCCGTAGGTAACCAATTCATAAGGATAAAGGGCGATTTCAAAGCTCAGGTTGTTGTCAATCATAACCTGCATAGCTTTGGCCGCAGTACAGTTCCCTTTATATTCATCAATTGGTTTACCGTAGATGCGTTCTTTTGGACGCCAGCGGTAGCCATAAATCCGTCCGCGAGTCTTCAGTTCTTCTAAGAATTCTGGAATTACTTCCTCATGGAATCTCTTTGGAATATAGCGAAGGGCATTTTTTAAAGCGATTTCGGTTTGAGCTTGAGTCAAACGGAAGCCTCGGTCAGGTGCTCGACGAATGCCTTCTTGGAAAACTGTTTTTTCAGGCAGTACATCGTCTAATTTGACAGTCATTGCTGCTGCAATTTCATTTTCGCTAAAGTATGACATGAAAAATCCTCCTTTTAGTCAAGTGTAAAATATCTTTCTCCTACATTCTATAAGACTCCCGTCCATAAAGAGTCAAGAAAATGACAAAAACAGTAAAAAAAGTGTGACTCCTATCTTTTACAAGCTTTTGACTATAATTTGACGATAGTGTATTATGATGAAAAGCAAATATGTCGGAAAATGAAATGGAGGAACAAGCATGACTGCTGATTTACTATTAACTCACTTTAATCAAGTCTTCTGTCCCAAGGATCTCGGTCATCCACTTTTTGGTGAGGAGATGAAAGAAGCTCAGGTCTTGGAGGACGGCTACATTGCAGTCAAAGACGGCAAAATCCTAGCAGTCGGCAGCGGAGAGCCGGATGCCAGTCTGGTTGGACCAGATACTAAGATTCAGTCTTATGAAGGCAAGATTGCCACACCTGGCTTGATTGACTGCCACACTCACTTAGTCTACGGTGGCAGCCGGGAGCATGAATTTGCTAAGAAATTAGCTGGTGTCCCTTATCTGGAAATTCTTGCCCAAGGCGGCGGTATTCTCAGTACAGTCCGGGCGACGCGAGAAGCTTCTTTTGACACTCTCTACGATAAGTCTAAGAGACTGCTGGACTATATGCTGCTGCATGGGGTGACAACGGTTGAGGCCAAGAGTGGCTATGGTTTGGACTGGGAAACAGAGAAGCGCCAGCTAGATGTCGTTGGGGCTCTGGACCGTGACCACGATATTGATTTGGTTTCGACCTTTATGGCTGCCCACGCCGTTCCACCAGAATACAAGGGACGCTCTCAGGAATATCTGGAGCTCATCGTCGAGGAAATGCTGCCTCGGGTAAAAGCAGAAAATCTAGCTGAATTCTGTGATATTTTCTGTGAAAAAGGCGTCTTTACAGCTGACGAGTCGCGCTACCTGCTTTCTAAAGCTAAGGAGATGGGCTTCAAGCTTCGTATCCATGCTGATGAAATCGAGTCTATCGGCGGGGTGGATGTAGCGGCTGAGCTAGGAGCAACTAGTGCAGAGCACTTGATGATGGCGACCGATGAGGGCATTCGCAAGATGGCAGAAGCTAAGGTTATCGGCAATCTCCTACCAGCAACTACCTTCAGTCTGATGGAAGATACCTATGCACCAGCTCGCAAGATGTTGAAAGCTGGCATGGCCATTACTCTGACCACAGACAGCAATCCAGGCTCTTGTCCGACAGCTAATCTGCAGTTCGTCA
Source organism: Streptococcus sanguinis SK49 (assembly GCF_000212815.1). Lineage (GTDB taxonomy): Bacteria > Bacillota > Bacilli > Lactobacillales > Streptococcaceae > Streptococcus > Streptococcus sanguinis_C. The sequence goes on from NZ_GL890985.1 coordinate 408,482, forward strand.
TGCAGCTGGGCTGCTTTATGATGCGTCTGACGCCAGTGGAAGTCCTTAACGCTGTAACCATCAATGCGGCCTATTCAGTTAACCGTCAAGATAAGATTGGCAGCTTTGATACTGGCAAGCAGGCGGACATTACTATCCTAGACGCTAAGAACATTGACTATCCACTCTACTTCTTTGCGACTAACCTGACCCATCAGGTCTATAAGGCTGGAAAACTGGTCGTCGATCAAGGAAGAATTGTCTAGCCTCTCTAAAAAAGAATCGTATTTTTCGGACTCTCTCTGATGACAGGGAGAGTTTTCTTTATATAAAAACTTTCCCTTGCCATTCTGCCGCAAGTCTGCTATAATAGTTATTTGTGAGCAAACCTCACTTACCCCTTGCAAAGTCTTGGGGTCATTAGACCAAAAGGAGGAAAAATCAATGGCTAAATACGAAATTCTTTATATTATTCGTCCAAACATTGAAGAAGAAGCTAAAAACGCTTTGGTAGCACGCTTTGACTCTATCTTGACTGACAATGGTGCAACTGTTGTTGAATCAAAAGACTGGGAAAAACGTCGTCTTGCATACGAAATCCAAGATTTCCGTGAAGGACTTTACCACATCGTTAACGTTGAAGCAAACGACGATGCAGCTCTTAAAGAGTTTGACCGTCTTTCAAAAATCAACGCTGACATTCTTCGTCACATGATTGTCAAACTTGACGCTTAAGAAGGTAGACTATGATTAATAACGTTGTACTGGTGGGTCGCATGACCCGTGATGCCGAGCTTCGCTATACTCCGCAGAACCAAGCGGTCGCAACATTTACTCTGGCTGTCAATCGCAACTTCAAAAATCAAAGTGGTGAGCGAGAAGCGGACTTTATCAATGTTGTCATCTGGCGTCAGCAGGCAGAGAATCTTGCAAACTGGGCTAAAAAAGGAGCCCTGATCGGAATTACAGGTCGTATTCAAACGCGTAACTACGAGAATCAGCAAGGCCAGCGTGTCTATGTCACAGAAGTTGTTGCGGACAATTTCCAACTCTTGGAAAGCCGCTCTAATCGTGAAGGTCAGTCATCTGGCGGTTACGGTGGAAACAGCTTTGGCGGCAGTTCTGCTCCAAGTTATGGCAGTGCAGACTCGTCTAACCAAGTACCGAACTTTTCTCGTGATGAGAGCCCATTTGGCAATTCTAACCCGATGGATATCTCAGACGACGATCTACCTTTCTAAGGACCGAATCTAACTATAATATAAAGGAGAAAACACATGGCTCAACAACGTCGTGGCGGATTCAAACGCCGTAAAAAAGTTGATTACATCGCAGCGAACAAAATTGAATATGTTGATTACAAAGATACTGAGCTTCTTAGCCGTTTCGTTTCAGAACGTGGAAAAATCCTTCCTCGTCGTGTAACAGGAACTTCAGCTAAAAACCAACGTAAAGTAACAACAGCTATCAAACGCGCTCGCGTAATGGCTTTGATGCCTTTCGTAAATGAAGACTAATTAGATTCCCTGCCTCGGCAGGGATTTTTTAGATAATAGAAGAATTGTATAATAAAAAGACAGTTTGATTTGAACTGTCTTTTTAAGTATTATTTGATTTAAAGATTTCTTATCTCGTCGGTCCCATAGTCGCGCTCTTGATGTTGAAGCGTTTCTTGAGATAAAAACGCAGGGCTAGGGTAATAGCGCCGACAATAGCAACTACGACATTGGACAGGCGGGGATTGAGGAATTCAGGCAGGAGACTGGTCAATACGATGGACATGCTCCAGAGGAGAATAGCCGCTGCCATGGTAAGGATAGACTTGAGCAGTTTAGGGCGCTGGCTACGGTCCTTATCTGGTCCGTAGAAACGGTAGATAAAGTGGTAGAGAGCATAGAAAGAAAGGCCACCGACGATGCTTCCGAGTACGAGAGTCGTCAGTCCATAGACAGATGGCTGAGAGGAAGCCAGATTGACGATAGAGGTCAGGAGGGTAAAGAAACCAAAGATAAAGAGGACAGAGTCCAGCATCATCCATTTAGGATCGTCATTTTCCTTTGGATGCTCGGCATCATAGCGCTCTTTTGCGGTCAAAGAAGCTGCCCAAGTAGTCGGGGCTCCGTAGAGGCCACGGGCAGTGATTCCCTTGGTTTGATTTTCCAGGATTTCCGGTAGAATGCCTTCTAAGATGGTCTGGATTTCCTGGTCGGATTTGCCGTCTTGTAAAAGCTGGTTAGTCGCGATATGGATAAATTCTTTGTTTTTTTTGCTGAGTTTGTCGAGGGATACTTGTGACATAGGCGTTCTTTCTAATGGTTAAAATAGTTTTTTGTGCATGAGATAAGCCATAACCGAAGCACTCATGGCAAAGGCGATGAACATAATAATCCAGAAGGCATGTGGTTCACCGTTGAGAGGCAGTTCGTTATTTTTGAAGTTCATCCCATAGGCTGAGAAAATCATGGTCGGGATAGACATGACAATGGTCACCAGAGCCAAGGCTTTCATGATATTGTTCTGGTTATTAGAAATGATAGAGGCAAAGGTCTCCGTCATACTGTGGAGGATGTTGCCGTAGATATCAGCCATTTCAATAGCCTGCTGGGTCTCAATCAAGGTGTCTTCCAGCAAGTCCTCGTCTTCCAGATATTTCTTGATATTGCTAGTGGAGCTGGTCAGCTTCTTAATCACGCGCTCATTTGTCTTAAGGGAGGCCTTGAAATAGACGATGGTCTTTTCCAACTCCATGAGCTCAATCAGTTCTTCGTTTCGCGTGGACTTGTGCAGTTGGCTCTCAATTTGCTCACTCTTACGGTCAATGGAGCGCAGGGCTGTCAGATATAGCTCGGCATTGTGGTAGAGAATCTGAAAGATAAAACGTGACTTCATAAAAGTATAGAAGTTGCGCAGGCGCCGGTGAATGAAGATGTCCAGCAGAGGTAATTTTTCCAAACAGGTGGTAATAATCGCCTCTTCCGTGATGATAATACCAAGGGGAATCGTGACATAATAAGTCTGGTTATTCCGCTCCTCTGTGATGGGCACGTCAACGATGATCAGCGTGTACTCATCCTCTATAGTAACCCGAGACATTTCTTCCGCATCGAGTGGCGCTCGCAGGTCAGTGATGTCAATGCCAAAGGCGTTGGCAATTTCGATTGATTCGCTCTGGGAAGGATTGACAAGATTGATCCAGGTGCCTGATTCGAGCGCATCAATCTCTTTGAATTCTGTCGTAGTAGATAAAAAGACTTGCTTCATGCTCTTTTTCCTTTCCAGAGTGTTTTTTGCATACCGTACTATTATACTACAAATTCGGGCTTTTGGGGCAAAAGTTTGCAGAAAAATTTGTTATAATGGAGAAGGTTTATAAGTGAAACGAGGTCAAGATGCAAGATAAAATTGTGATTCATGGAGCGCGAGCTCATAATTTAAAAAATATTGATGTAGAAATTCCGCGGGACAAGCTGGTCGTGGTGACGGGGCTGTCCGGTTCGGGCAAGTCCAGTCTGGCTTTTGATACCCTTTATGCCGAGGGGCAGCGCCGCTATGTGGAGAGTTTGTCGGCCTATGCTCGGCAGTTTTTGGGCAATATGGAAAAGCCGGATGTGGACTCGATCGATGGTCTCAGCCCGGCTATTTCCATCGACCAGAAGACGACCAGTAAAAATCCCCGCTCAACAGTGGGAACAGCTACCGAAATCAATGACTACCTGCGCCTGCTCTATGCTCGTGTTGGGACGCCATACTGTATCAACGGTCATGGAGCCATTACGGCTTCATCTGTTGAACAGATTGTTGACAAGGTCTTGGAATTGCCAGATCGTCAGCGGTTGCAGATTTTAGCGCCGGTCATCCGTAAGAAAAAGGGGCAGCATAAGACCGTTTTTGATAAGATTCAGAAGGACGGTTATGTCCGTGTGCGCGTGGATGGCGATATTTACGATGTGACGGAAGTGCCAGAGCTTTCTAAGAGCAAGCAGCATGATATTGAGGTTGTGGTAGACAGAATTGTTATCAAGGAAGGGGTGCGCAGCCGCCTCTTTGACTCAGTCGAAGCTGCTCTGCGGATTGCTGAGGGGTATGTGGTGATTGATACCATGGACGGTCAAGAGCTGCTTTTTTCAGAACACTATGCCTGCCCTGTTTGTGGCTTTACAGTGCCAGAGCTAGAGCCACGTCTCTTCTCTTTCAATGCGCCTTTTGGCTCCTGTCCGGACTGTGATGGTCTGGGGGTTAAGCTGGAGGTGGATCTAGATGTGGTTGTGCCAGAAGCTGGCAAGACCTTGCGCGAAGGGGCGCTAGCGCCTTGGAATCCCATCTCCTCCAACTACTATCCACAGATGCTGGAGCAGGCGATGATTGCCTTTGGCATTGATATGGACAAGCCATTTGAGGAGCTGACGGAGGAAGAAAAGCAGCTGATTTTCTTTGGCTCAGATGGACAAGAGTTCCATTTTCATTATGAAAATGAATTTGGCGGTGTGCGCGATATTGACATTCCTTTTGAGGGGGTTGTCACCAATATCAACCGCCGCTACCATGAAACCAATAGTGATTTTACTCGGACGCAGATGCGGGCTTATATGAATGAGCTGACTTGTGCGGCTTGTCACGGTTATCGACTCAGCCCTCAGGCCTTGTCTGTCAAGGTTGGCGGCGAAGCTGGCTTGCATATCGGTGAGATTTCAGATTTGTCGATTGCTGATCATTTGCTTCAGTTGGATAAGCTTAGCTTGACTGACAATGAAGCTACGATTGCGCAGCCTATTCTTAAAGAAATTCATGATAGACTGACCTTCCTTAATAACGTTGGCCTTAATTACCTGACTTTGTCTCGCTCGGCTGGGACTCTATCAGGAGGTGAGAGTCAGCGGATTCGCTTGGCGACTCAGATCGGTTCTAACTTGAGTGGTGTCCTCTATATCTTGGACGAGCCCTCTATTGGCTTGCACCAGCGTGACAATGACCGCTTGATTGCCAGCCTCAAGAAGATGCGCGACCTGGGCAATACCCTCATTGTGGTTGAGCATGATGAGGACACCATGCGGGAGGCTGACTGGCTGATTGATGTGGGACCAGGAGCCGGTGTTTTCGGTGGTGAAATCGTCGCAGCCGGCACCCCTGCACAAGTAGCTAAGAGTAAGAAATCTATCACAGGCCAATACTTGTCAGGTAAGCGCGAGATCCCAGTACCATTGGAACGCCGTGTAGGCAATGGCCGCTTTATCGAAGTGACTGGTGCTCAGGAAAATAACTTGCAGAATATCACGGCTAGATTCCCCTTGGGCAAATTCATCGCTGTGACGGGAGTTTCTGGATCCGGTAAGTCAACGCTGGTCAACTCTATCCTTAAAAAGGCTATTGCTCAAAAACTCAACCGCAACTCTGCTAAGCCAGGTAAGTTTAAGAAAATCAGCGGTATTGAGCATGTGGACAGACTGATTGATATTGATCAAAGTCCGATTGGCCGGACACCGCGCTCTAATCCGGCTACCTATACTGGAGTTTTTGACGATATTCGCGATCTGTTTGCCAAGACCAATGAAGCCAAGATTCGCGGCTACAAGAAGGGCCGTTTCAGCTTTAATGTCAAGGGCGGCCGCTGTGAGGCTTGCTCGGGTGATGGGATTATCAAGATTGAGATGCACTTCCTACCTGACGTCTATGTGGCCTGTGAGGTCTGCCACGGTACCCGTTATAATAGCGAGACTCTAGAGGTTCACTACAAGGAGAAGAATATCGCTCAGGTTCTGGACATGACGGTCAATGATGCGGTAGAGTTCTTCCAGCATATTCCCAAGATTGCCCGCAAACTTCAGACTATCAAGGATGTGGGACTAGGCTATGTGACTCTAGGGCAGCCAGCCACAACCTTGTCAGGTGGTGAAGCTCAGCGGATGAAGCTGGCCAGCGAACTTCACAAGCGCTCGACTGGTAAGTCCTTCTATATCTTGGATGAGCCGACCACGGGTCTGCATTCTGAAGATATTGCCAAGCTCCTTCAAGTGCTATCACGCTTTGTGGACGATGGCAATACAGTACTTGTTATCGAGCACAATTTGGATGTTATCAAGACAGCTGACCATATCATTGATTTGGGACCGGAAGGCGGTGTCGGTGGCGGTACGATTATTGCGACGGGGACACCGGAAGAAGTCGCAGCTAATCCAGCCAGCTATACCGGTCAATATTTGAAAGGCAAGCTGCACGTAAAATAATTCATCAAATCCCTGTTTGATATTAAAAACAGGGATTTTTTGTGTCAGAGAATGCTCGTTGGATTCTAATTCCTGGATAAGGTTTGTCAAAAAATGTCCTATTTGACTGGTTTTTTGATATAATAAGCTTAGTTATTTCACGGAGGTGCCTCATGTTATCAAGAGTTGAAAAGTTTGAAGCAGCATTGGCTCAGACAGACTGCGATGCTGTTTTAGTAACCAATCTGAAAAATATTTACTATCTGACTGGTTTCAGCGGGACAGAAGCGACGGTTTTCATCAGCAAGAATCGTCGGATTTTTCTGACGGATGCACGCTATACGCTGATTGCCAAGGGAGTAGTCCAAGGTTTTGATATTGTCGAAACGCGCGACGCGATTGGAGAGATTGTCAAGATTATTGCAGACGACAAGCTGCAAAAAATCGGTTTTGACGACGAGATTTCCTATGCCTACTTCAAAATGATGGAAAGTGTCTTCTCTGCCTACGAGTTGGTTCCCATGACGGGCTTTATTGAAAATCTGCGCATGATTAAAGATGAGCAAGAAATCGCGACTATTCGCAAGGCCTGTCAGATTTCGGATCAAGCTTTCCTAGATGTGCTGGATTTTATCAAGCCTGGTGAGACGACAGAACTGGCTGTTATGAACTTTTTAGATGCTCGTATGCGTCAGCTAGGTGCTTCAGGTGCTTCTTTTGACTTCATCATCGCTTCGGGCTACCGCTCTGCTATGCCGCATGGTGTGGCTAGTGACAAGGTCATTCAAAAGGGTGAAACCCTGACCATGGACTTTGGCTGCTACTACAATCACTATGTCAGCGATATGACGCGGACTGTTCATGTGGGGCATGTGACGGATGAGGAGCGGGAGATTTATGATATTGTCCTGCGCAGCAATCAAGCTCTGATAGAAGCAGCTAAGGCTGGTCTTAGTCGGGTTGATTTTGACCGGATTCCGCGCCAGATTATTAACGATGCTGGCTACGGTCCATACTTTAGCCATGGGATTGGTCACGGTATCGGACTGGATATCCATGAAATTCCTTACTTTGGTAAGTCAGAAGAGCCGATTGAGGCCGGTATGGTCCTGACCGATGAGCCGGGTATTTATCTGGATGGCAAATACGGCGTCCGCATCGAAGACGATCTCCTCATCACAGAAACAGGCTGCGAAGTCCTAACTCTTGCGCCGAAAGAGTTGATTGTTATTTGAGAATTATCAGGCTTTATGATAGAATAAGTAGAAATATAATTTTAAAAAGAGGTAATATAGAATGATTGAAGCAAGTAAGCTGAAAGCTGGAATGACCTTCGAAACAGCTGATGGAAAACTCATCCGCGTTTTGGAAGCGAGCCACCACAAACCAGGTAAGGGAAATACGATTATGCGTATGAAATTGCGTGACGTTCGTACTGGTTCTACATTTGACACAAGCTACCGTCCAGAAGAAAAATTTGAACAAGCCATTATTGAAACTGTTCCAGCTCAATACTTGTACCAAATGGATGACACTGCATATTTCATGAATACTGAGACTTACGATCAATATGAAATTCCAGTAGTCAATGTAGAAGAAGAATTGAAATTCATCCTTGAAAACTCTGATGTGAAAATCCAGTTCTACGGAACAGAAGTGATTGGTGTGACAGTACCAACAACAGTTGAATTGGTCGTAACAGATACTCAGCCATCTATCAAGGGAGCTACTGTTACTGGATCTGGTAAGCCAGCAACACTTGAGACAGGTCTTGTTGTCAACGTACCAGACTTCATCGAAGTTGGACAAAAATTAATCATCAACACTGCAGAAGGAACTTACGTTTCTCGCGCATAATATAGAAGAGGTAATAACTATGGCAGCTGAACAATTAGGTGAAATCGTCATTGCGCCACGTGTTTTGGAAAAAATCATTGCCATTGCAACAGCAAAGGTAGAAGGTGTTTATTCCTTCGCAAATAAGAGTATGTCAGACAGTCTTTCTATGCGCTCACTCGGTCGCGGAGTGTCACTTCATACCGATGAGACAGGTGATGTGACTGTAGACATCTACCTGTATTTGGAATACGGTGTCAGCGTTCCAACTGTTGCAGTAGCAATCCAGAAGGCTGTAAAAAGCGCAGTTTTTGATATGGCTGAGGTAGAGCTGTCTGCTGTCAATATCCATGTGGCAGGCATTGTTCCAGAAAAGGCACCGAAGCCAGACTTGAAAGATCTATTTGATGAGGACTTCCTCAATGACTGATATACTGTTGGAATCCAGAAGAGGTCTGCGCCAGCGGGCTTTTCAGGCCCTGATGAGCCTAGAGTATGAAGGGGATCTTGTAGAAGCTTGCCGTTTTGCTTATTCGTATGATAAGGACGAAGATGCTGACAAAGTGGCGGAAGCTGATATTCCAGCCTTCTTGCTCAATCTGGTCTCCGGTGTGGTCCAGTCCAAGGACGACTTGGACAAGAAAATTGCCCAGCACCTCAAAAAGGGCTGGACAGTAGATCGTCTGACGTTGGTCGAAAAAAATATCCTGCGTCTGGGGATCTTTGAGATTACGGAGTTTGATACCCCACAGCTGGTAGCAGTCAACGAAGCCATTGAGCTTTCCAAGCAATTCTCTGACGAAAAGTCCAGTAAGTTCATCAATGGGATTTTGAGTCAATTTATCGTTGAATAATAATGAAGGTCGAGACAAATGTCTTGACCTTTTTGCTTGTCAATTGTTGTTTAAATCACAAATAGCTTATCGAATTATTAAAATCCGTACAGAGAGCATTAAATATCTGAGTGAAAAAACTCTTATTGAAAGCCTTTACAATTTTAAAAAGAATCGGTATAATAAACGAAGAAAACGTTTGCATAGATGTTCTCTATAAGAAAAAATAAAGGAGTTTTCTGTTTATGAAAAATAACTATCGCCTACAGTCTCAGATGGGCGAAAAGCGTCATTATTTTGGCATCCGTCGTTTAAAAGTAGGAGTAGCCTCTGTTGTCATTGCCTCAGGTTTCCTCCTGGGAAATGCTCAGCTAGTCCAAGCGGATGAGGCGAGCACAGCCACTAGCCCTGCAATAGAAGCAGTCTTTGATGCAGATGCGGCAGCCCTCCCTAAGTCAGCAGATGAAGAAAAAACTGGAGAGGCAGATAGTTCAGGAGCGGGAACTTCAGAGCAGGCTGCTCCAACTGGTGTGCTAGCAGATCAAGCTCCAGCTAGTGCAGGTTCAGAAGCAGCTGGTCAAGAAGCTGCAAATCCAAGTGAAAAAGACAAGCAAGAACCAGTTAGTCAGCCGCAGGCTTCGGCGAAAGATGCTATCGAAGAAGGCAATATTCGCTTTCATTTCAAAACCTTGCCTTCACAAAATCTAGACAGCCTGGGCCTGTGGACTTGGGACGATGTTGAGACGCCTTCTAGCCAAAAGGGAGCTTGGCCAACCGGAGCGACTAGCTTTGCGACTGCTAAAGAAGATGACTACGGCTATTATCTTGATGTTAAAATGGCTGAGAAAAGAAGCAAAATCAGCCTTCTAATCAATAATACAGCAGGTCAGAATATTACGGGTGACAAGACGGTCGAGCTACTCAGCCCTCAGATGAATGAGATTTGGTTTGACACAGACTATCAACCTCATACTTACGAGCCTTTGAAAAAAGGGATGGTACGGATCAACTACTATCGTACAGATGGCCAGTATGATAAGAAGTCGCTCTGGCTCTGGGGAGATGTCCAAAACCCGAGCAAGAATTGGCCTGACGGAGTGGACTTTGAGAAGACTGGGAAATATGGTCGTTATGTAGATGTTCCCTTGAAAGATGCTGCTAAGATGATTGGCTTTTTGCTTCTAGACGAAAGCAAATCAGGAGATGATGTGAAGATTCAAAATCAGGATTATAATTTCACGAATTTGGAAAAAAACAGCCAAATTTTCTTGCGTGATGCGGATCCGACAGTTTATACCAACCCTTACTTTGTCAACGATATTCGTATGACGGGAGCCCAGCATGTAGGATTAACCAAGATTGAAGCTAGCTTTTCTACTTTAGAAAGTGCTAAAAAAGAGGAAATTTTAAAGAACTTAAAGATTACAGACAAAGATGGCCATGAAGTCTCTGTTAAAGATGTAGTTCTGGATCCTAAGACCAAAAGCGCCAAATTCATCGGTGATTTTAACCAAGCTCAGTCACCTTATCTTATCAAATATGGCAATGACCAATTCAAAACCAGCATGAACTGGCAACTGAAGGACAGCCTTTACAAGTATGATGGTGATTTGGGAACACGTGTTTCTCAAGCGGGCAAACAAGTGGACCTAACCTTCTGGTCACCGAGTGCAGAGCAAGTTGATTTGGTGGTCTATGACAAAGAAGATCAGAACAAGGTCATTGGACGCCTGGCTATGCAGAAAGGGGAGTCTGGAACATGGACCAGTAGCTTGACACCTGAGAGTGGTCTAGGAATTTCTGACTATCGTGGGTATTTCTATCATTATGAAATTACTCGCGGTGGCAAAAAGGTTCTTGTGCTGGATCCTTATGCCAAGTCTTTAGCTGCTTGGAACAGTGAAGATGCGGACAAGGGGGATGCCTACAAGATTGCCAAGGCAGCCTTTGTAGATCCAAGTGAATATGGACCGAAAGACCTGACCTATGCTACTATTCCGAACTTCAAGAAGCGGGAAGATGCCTTGATTTATGAGGCCCATGTTCGTGATTTTACCTCTGATCCAGCTATTTCAAAGGATTTGAAATCTCAATTTGGAACCTTCTCAGCTTTCATTGAGAAATTAGATTATTTGAAAGACTTGGGAGTGACCCACGTTCAGCTCTTGCCAGTTTTGAGTTATTATTTTGTAAATGAGCTGAAAAATGCTGAGCGCATGGACAAGTACGCTTCCAGCAACAGTAACTACAACTGGGGCTATGACCCGCAAAACTATTTTTCGCTGACAGGTATGTACTCCAGCGCGCCGACAGATCCAGCCAAGCGCATTGAGGAATTCAAAAACCTTGTCAACGAGATTCATAAGCGTGGTATGGGCGTTATCCTGGATGTGGTCTATAATCATACGGCTAAGACCTCTATCTTTGAAGATTTGGAGCCCAATTACTACCACTTTATGGATGCGGATGGTACACCGAGAACCAGCTTTGGTGGTGGCCGCTTGGGGACCACCCACTATATGAGCAGACGGGTCTTGGTGGATTCGATCAAGTACCTGACAGAGCAGTACAAAGTAGATGGCTTCCGTTTTGATATGATGGGGGACCATGATGCTGAGTCCATCCAAAAAGCCTTTGAAGAAGCCAAGAAGCTCAACCCAAATCTCATTATGCTGGGTGAGGGCTGGAAGACTTATGCAGGTGATGAAAATAAAGCTGTCCAGCCTGCTGACCAATCTTGGATGAAGTCAACAGACACGGTAGCGGTCTTCTCAGATGATGTTCGCAATACCTTGAAATCAGGTTATCCAAATGAGGGAACACCAGCCTTTATCACTGGTGGCAAGCGCAGTGTAGAAAATGTCTTCAAAAACATCAAGGCGCAGCCAACCAATTTTGAGGCGGATAGCCCAGGGGATGTGATCCAATACATCGCAGCCCATGATAATCTGACGCTCTTTGATATCATTGCCCAGTCGATCAAGAAAGATCCGGCAGTGGCTGCCAATAATCAAGAGATTCATCGCCGCCTGCGTCTGGGAAATCTGATGATTCTGACTTCGCAAGGGACACCATTTATCCACTCTGGTCAAGAGTACGGCCGGACCAAGCAATTCCGTGATCCTGCCTATAAATATCCTGTCTCAGAAGACAAGGTTCCAAACAAAGCGCATTTGTTGACCAATGAGGACGGCACGCCGTTTGACTATCCGTACTTCATTCATGATTCTTATGATTCGAGTGACGCGGTCAACCACTTTGACTGGACCAAGGCGACTGATTCAGAGAAGTTCCCTGAAAATGCCAAGAGTCGTGCCTATATGAAAGGCTTGATTGCCTTGCGGAAATCAACGGATGCCTTTACCCGCAGCTCCAAAGATGAAGTGGAGCAAAATGTGACCCTCATCACCCAGCCTGGCAAGGATGGTGTTGAGAAAGAAGACCTTGTTCTCGGTTACCAAGTGGTTGCGTCGAATGGCGATATTTATGCTGTTTTTGTCAATGCGGACACCAAGGAACGACAATTCAACTTTGGTGAAGTCTACAAGCATCTAGCAGGTGCAGAGGTTGTGGCAGACGGCAATACGGCAGGAGTGAGAGCCATTTCTGACCCGGTAGGTGTCACCAGAAACGGCAATGGTTTAGCCCTAGCTCCGCTGACAGCGACTATTTTGCGACTTCGAAAAGCGAACCTAGCTCAGGAAGAAAAATCTCAAGCTCCAGTAGCTCAAGAAGAGCAGCTGTCTGCCGCTTCTGTAGCCAACGCTCAGCCTCAAGCTTTATCCTTGGATGGGCAAAAAATTCAGGCTTCAGAAGTAAAAGAAGCGGCTAACCAAACAGAAAAAGCCTTGCCAAAAACGGGAACAAATACTTCCCTGCTGGCACTTTTAGGTGGCTTCCTTGCTTTCCTGGCCGGTCTGTTAAGCTTTAGAAAGAAAGAGTAATAATTGATTATTGCCCTGTGAGAATTTTTAGACTATGGCTAAATAAAGACGACTTCCAATAATGGAGGTCGTCTTTACTTTTTTATCTATATCAAACACTCTTACCAGGCAAGAGGCTGACTGGCAGGAAGTAGCCAGTCGTTTGGACTTCTTGGCCGGCTATTTTTTTGAGGAGCAGATCCACAGAGAGACGGGCAATATCTTTCAGCGGCTGCTTGATCGTTGCCAGCTGTGGGTAGTAGTTCTCTACAAAGTAGGTACCATCGTAGCCAATGATTTTTAAATCTTCGGGAATCTGGATGTCCAGCTCCTGAGCGACCTTCATAATTAAAATGGCTGTCAGATCGTCTGATGTAAAAATGCCATCAGGTTTGGTCTGAGTCAGAATTTGCTTGATTTCCATTTCCTTTCGGACGGGAGAAAAATCACTAGATACATTGATAATCGGTGCGTCCGGCAGGACGGAAGCGAAGCCAGCGTGGCGCAGGCCGGTTGGCGAGTTGGAATTGTCATTGCCGGTTATCATGATGATGTTTTGTGCCCCAGCCTTGACCAAGGTCTGAGCCGCCAGCACTCCGCCACCATAGTTGTCTGAGGAGACGACAGGGATATCCGGAGAAAGATTGCGGTCAAAGGCAATGATTGGAGCAGTCACGCGATTGTAGTCCTCAATGCCTAGATTGTGGCTGCCAGAAATGATGCCGTCCACCTGATTGGCTTCCAGCATCTCAAGGTATTCACGCTCCTTATCAGAGTCATGCTCACTATTGCAGATGATGGTTTTATAGCCTTGTTTAAAGAGTTCATGCTCCAGCTTACCAATCAATTCTGCATAAAAGACATTGCTGATATTAGGGAAAATGAGTCCAATTAGCTTGGCTGATTTACCTTGGAGGCTACGCGCCAGATTGTTAGGCTTGTAAGCCAACTCTCGCATGGCTGCCTCGACCTTGGAAATCGTTTTGTCAGATAAGTAGCCTTTTCTGTTGATGACGCGGGAAACAGTTGTGGGGCTGACTCCTGCAAGTTTTGCTACATCAGTTAGCTTTGCGACCATAATCTAATTCATAGTAAGTACCGGTTGGATTGCCCTTGGTAATAGCAATACCTGTCTGGTCTTCTCTTGGGAAGACACGGCCGGAAAATACTTTCTCTCCTTTATTGATGAAAATTTCAAAAATCGATTTATCGATGAAGATAGTAGCGCTCGTTGCTTCTTTGTCAATATTACAGCTTCGGCTGGTTCCAAAGTCCAGAGCAAATGACTCACCAGCCTGACTGCGGTCAACGGTCACTTGACCTGCCTTGAGGTCGAAGTTGATGCGTAACCCCTTGCCATCCTTGTCTGCAAAGAGGACGATTTCGTGTTCAGTGTCCGCAGCGAGATTCAACTCTAGTTCGTAGCTATTCTTGCTTTCTACCAAAGCAGCGAAAGGTTGTTCCTCTGCTCGCAAATTCTTGATAGCAGGCACGGGGTATTGATAGAGCTTGCCGTCTTTCAGGGTTAATTCCTTGACGAGAGAGAAGGCCCCTTGATGGTCGAAGCGGTCAGATGGGTATTCCACATCCGGCAAGCCTAGCCAGCTGACAGCTAGTGCACGGCCGTCAGGCGCGTTAAAAGCTTGGGTCGCGTAGCAGTCGAAACCGTAGTCCAGATTTTGGATAGGGCTAGGATTAATCAAAGCAGCGTTACTTATGTCAAACGATTGACCCATTTTATACATGTTTGGATAAATGTTGCCATAATCCAGCACGTCCTTAGACAAACCTTGAGGGCAATAGAGCAGGACTGGTTGGTCGTTGATAAAGACTAGATTAGGACACTCCATCATATAGGCTGTCTTGTCATTGGCGAAGTCTAAATCGCCGACGACTTCCCACTTGGTATAGTCATTATCAACAGCCTTGTAAAGCTTAACATAGCCTTGCTTGTCTAGATTTTGTCCTCCAACGATAGCATAGAATTGTCCTTTGTAGTTGAAAATCTGGGGATCGCGGAAGTGGTCAGTCGCTTCAGCAGGCTGCTCAATCAAGACCTTGTCAATTTTTTCCAGCTTGCCTGATTTATCTAACAAGGCGCCGATTTGATAGGGGTGACGCACCCAATTCTCATCACGAACATTGCCGGTATAGAAGAGAAAGAGCTTGTCGTCAAACTGCATGGCAGAGCCTGAGTAGGCACCGTGGCTGTCCAGAGCAGTATCTGGCAGCACTCGAAGACCAGTTTCCTTGAAGTGGACTAGGTCATCGCTTTCCATCTGGACCCAGCACTTGAGGCCGTGAGCTGCTCCGAAAGGAAAGTTTTGGTAGAAAACCACCCACTTGCCGTCAAAATAAGAAAAGCCATTGGGGTCATTGAGCAGACCTGTTTGAGGCTCAACATGGTAATTAGCCCGCCAAGGAGATTTAGCGATGTTTTCTTTGATGTGCTGTAGCTCTTCCTGAGTCCAGTCTTCATAGCGTTTGTAGCGTTTTTCAGTCGTCCAAGCCAAACTTTTGTCCTCCGAATCATATTATTTCTTATTACTATAGTAAACGTTTTCTGTCGAAAAATCAACATTTAACAGTAAAAAAATATTTTTTCTGCAAAACGCTTGACATATTTTTGAATCATGGTAAAATAATATTCGTAAAGGCGATAAAATCGCTTTCAAAAGTTAAAAATATTTATAAGGAGATTTTTGCAAATGAATAATACTGACATTGCAAAAAAAGTCATCGAAGCCCTTGGCGGACGTGAGAATGTTAACAGTGTGGCTCACTGTGCGACTCGCTTACGCGTGATGGTTAAAGATGAAGGTAAAATCGACAAAAATACTGTCGAGAATCTGGAAAAAGTTCAGGGTGCCTTCTTTAACTCAGGCCAATACCAGATTATCTTTGGTACTGGTACGGTTAATAAAATCTATGACGAAGTTGTAGCCTTAGGATTGCCAACTTCATCAAAAGATGACATGAAAGCAGAAGCTGCTAAGCAAGGGAATTGGTTCCAACGCGCCATCCGTACATTTGGTGATGTATTTGTACCAATTCTTCCAGCTATTGTTGCGACAGGACTTTTCATGGGAGTTCGTGGAGCAATTGCTCAGGATCAAGTTTTAGCTTTGTTTGGTACTACTGCGGATGCTTTCAAAGCAACTGACTTCTATACTTATACAGTAGTCTTAACTGATACTGCCTTTGCTTTCTTCCCTGCTTTGATTTGCTGGTCGGCTTTTAGAGTTTTTGGCGGAAACCCAATCATTGGTTTGGTTCTTGGTCTAATGATGGTTAACTCAGCACTTCCAAATGCTTGGGAGGTAGCTGGTCAGGCTACTAAATTTGCTGTTGATCCTTCTAAGGACATTTTAGACAAAATTGCTAATATGGATGTTCTAGGAAGTTTGAAATTTACCAGCGAAGTTACAGCAACAAAAGTTCACCCAATTTACTTCTTTGGTTTTATTCCAGTAGTTGGCTACCAAAACTCTGTGCTTCCAGCCTTCTTTGTAGGTTTGTTTGGTGCAAAATTTGAAAAATGGCTGCACAAGAAAATTCCAGATGTTTTGGATCTTCTTCTTGTTCCATTCCTTACTTTCCTTGTCATGTCTATTCTGGGACTCTTTGTGATTGGTCCAGTCTTCCACATTGTAGAGTCATATGTTTTAAATGGAACAGAGTTCCTTCTTAGCCTTCCGTTTGGTCTTGCTGGATTGATTATCGGTGCTGTGCATCAGCTGATTGTCGTAACTGGTGTTCATCACATCTTCAACTTACTAGAATCTCAGTTGGTATCTCAAACTGGGAAAGATCCATTTAATGCGATTATCACTGCTGCTATGACAGCTCAAGCTGGTGCGACTTTGGCTGTAGCTGTGAAGACAAAATCTAAAAAACTCAAGGCTCTTGCCTTCCCAGCAGCACTTTCTGCAGGATTGGGTATTACTGAGCCAGCTATCTTCGGGGTTAACTTGCGCTTTGTTAAACCTTTTGTAATTGGACTGGGTGCTGGTGCCGTTGGTGGTTGGTTAGCTTCTATTATGGGGCTTGCAGGTACAAGTTTCGGTATCACAATTATTCCAGGTACTCTCCTTTACCTGAATGGTCAATTGTTGCAATATATCTTTATGGTTGTTTTGACAACTGGTTTGAGTTTTGTTCTGACTTATTTGTTTGGTTACAAAGACGAAGAAACTGCTGAAGAAAAAGCTGTAACTGAAAAACTGGTCGAAGAAGAAACAACTGGTAATGTGCCAGCTGCCCTCCAAGACGAAACAATTATTTCTCCAATTGTTGGTCAGGCAGTAGCTTTGAGCGATGTTAATGATCCTGTTTTCTCTAGCGGAGCGATGGGACGAGGAATTGCTATCAAACCTAGCCAAGGTGTGGTTTATGCTCCGGCTGATGCAGAAGTTACGATTGCATTTGCGACTGGCCATGCTTATGGTTTGAAGACAGCTAATGGTGCTGAAATTCTGATTCACGTCGGAATTGATACAGTATCTATGGGCGGCGAAGGCTTTGACCAAAAGGTTGCTCAAGGTGACAAGGTTAAAGCTGGTGATGTGCTGGGAACATTTGAAGCTGAGAAAATTGCAGCTGCTGGTCTGGATGATACGACTATGGTCATCGTTACCAACACAGCTGACTATGCTTCTGTGACTCCAGTAGCAGAAGGAGCTCTTGCTAAAGGCGACGCAATTATCGAAGTGAAAGCCTAATGGAATTTAGAAAACGAACAAATCAGTTTTTGTTCGTTTTTTATGTCATAAGTGCAGTCTTGTTGAAAAAGCTTTTAAAAGACTATTTTTAGCAAGAAGTCTGCAAGAGATATGCTATAATGAATAGAGTAGAAATCAAATTTTAAAAGAGGATTTATAATGACAAAATTGTATGGAAGTTTGGAAGCGGGCGGCACTAAGTTTGTCTGTGCTGTAGGCGATGAACGGTTTGAAGTTGTTGAAAAGACACAGTTTCCAACGACCACGCCTATTGAAACGCTAGACAAGACGATTGAGTTCTTTTCTCGTTTTGACAATCTAGCTGGTCTGGCTGTAGGCTCTTTTGGGCCGATTGATATTGACCCTAACTCAAAGACTTACGGCTTTATCACGACTACACCTAAGCCGCACTGGGCTAATGTGGATATTGTTGGCGCTCTGCGCCGGGCCCTCAATGTGCCCATTTACTTCACGACGGATGTCAATAGTTCAGCTTATGGTGAAGTAGTAGCCCGCAATAATGCTGGTGGCCGTATTGAAAATCTGGTCTATTATACGATTGGGACAGGAATCGGTGCTGGTGCTATTCAGCGAGGCGAATTTGTAGGGGGGACAGGACACCCAGAGATGGGGCATTATTATGTAGCTAAGCACCCTATGGATGTGGAGAAAGAGTTCAATGGCGTTTGTCCTTTCCACAATGGTTGCTTGGAAGGATTGGCGGCTGGGCCAAGCTTAGAGGCGCGGACCGGAATTCGTGGGGAAAATATTAAACTCAATAGTTCCGTCTGGGATATTCAAGCTTACTATATCGCTCAGGCGGCTATTCAGGCGACAGTGACTTTCCGTCCAGATGTCATCGTCTTTGGTGGCGGCGTTATGGCTCAGCAGCACATGCTGGATCGGGTGCGTGAGAAATTCACAGTTCTTCTGAATGGTTATTTGCCAGTTCCTGATGTCCGTGACTATATCGTGACACCGGCTGTGGCTGGAAATGGCTCCGCAACGCTGGGCAACTTTGTACTGGCTAAAGAAGTTGGTGAGCGTTACGCAAAATAAGCTTATAGGGTCTGATTTATCAGGCCCTTCTCTATGAGGGAAAGCAATGGAAAAAGCAATTGTCAAAGATATTTTCTTCCTACAGCAACCATCAGAGCAGGCTAGTAGAGAAGACCTTTATCTGGCTCAAGACTTGCAGGATACTCTGCAGGCCAATCGAGAAAACTGTATAGGGCTCGCAGCAAATATGATTGGTGTCCGTAAGCGGGTCATTATCTTTCTATATGGCTTGGTGCCGGTAGTCATGTTTAATCCGGTGCTGCTCTCTAAGTCAGGCCCTTATAAGACAGAAGAGGGCTGCCTGTCCTTGGTTGGAAGCCGTCCCACTCAACGTTATCAGGAAATCACAGTCGATTATCTGGATAAACATTGGCAGCAGCAGACCATGACCTTGAAAGGCCTGCCTGCCCAAATCTGCCAGCATGAATTGGATCATTTGGAAGGGATTATCATTTAGAAAAATTTGACAAAATTGCAAAAAAATGTCTAAAATTAGAGATAATTAGCAGAATAATATTGAAGGAGGCAAGATGTAAATGAAAACAAAAACTTTAGCACTGATAAGCGGTCTGGTTGGTTTGATTGGAGGGACTATTTTGCTGCTCTCGAATATCTTTTTTGTTCCTTTTTCAGCCCTACTAGGTGATTCTGGCCTGAATTTACTGGGAGCGGTGATTAAATTGGCAGCTCTGGGCTTGGGAATTACTTCCTTGGCTTATTACAAAGGTCAAATGCGTTTCAGTGTCGCAGCGGGCGTCCTCCTTATCGTCGGAAGCAGCAACATCGCGCCCATTCCATTTATAGGCTGGATTGCAGGCATTCTCCTTATCATTGGAGGGGCTCTATTCCTCGCTTCTTCTTCAAAATTTTAATGCGGGACCAATCAATTTTTAGGCTGTTTGTCAGTTTGAAAGGAAGGGTGAAGAAATTTTCTTCGCTTTTTTTCTTGTTGAAAAAAATAGTTCTCATGGACACTTTTTTCTTGACTTTCTTTTTTCTTGTGTTAAAATAGTTCTCACGAAAACTATTTTTACAAAGGATACAGGTATGGATAAGCCTTTACTGGAATTGAAGCGTTTTGGACGAAAGATTCATCTCATAGCGGAAAAGCTTGCCAAGGAGCAAGGGATTGAGTCCATGGCTGGGCCTCAGGGGCAGGTCTTGCATATTGTCGCCTGTCGTATGGAAGAGGGTAAGGATACTCTTATCAAGGATATTGAGCAGAAGTTGGATATTTCTAAATCGGTGGCCTCTAACTTAATGAAAAGGATGGAGAAGAATGGCTTTATTCAGTTGGAAACGAGCAAGACAGACAAGCGGGCCAAGTATATTCGCCTTACTCCGCAGTCGCAGGAAAGAATGAAGAAAATCCGTGACTTTTTTGATGAAATGGACCGTGCTATTTTGAATGGTGTTTCTGAGCAAGAATTGCTGATTTTTTCACAAGTCATGGCCAAGTTTTATCAGAATATCGAAAGTTTAGAACATGGAGGGAAAGATGTTTAAGTTATTTAAACGCCTGACGGTAAGGGAAGTGAGCATGATTGTTCTCAGTGTGCTCTTCACCTTCCTGACGGTATATTTGGAATTAGAAGTTCCGACCTATATTTCGACGATTACAGAGCTATTGCAAACGCCGGGGACTGGTTTGGCGGATTTGTGGGAGCCAGGCCTGAAAATGATTGGTCTGTCTTTTGCTAGCTTGCTGTCAGCTATCATGGTTGGCTTTTTTGCC
Organism: Streptococcus sanguinis SK49; assembly: GCF_000212815.1. Classification (GTDB taxonomy): domain Bacteria; phylum Bacillota; class Bacilli; order Lactobacillales; family Streptococcaceae; genus Streptococcus; species Streptococcus sanguinis_C. The sequence goes on from NZ_GL890985.1 coordinate 428,768, forward strand.
GCTCGTACAGCAGCTAGCTTTACCCAGAGTTTGCGAAGCGATATTTTCAACCGTGTGCTAGACTATTCGCAGACAGAGATTAAGAAATTTTCGATTCCTAGTTTGCTAACTCGGACAACGAATGACATTACTCAGGTGCAAACTTTAATTACCATGGGACTGCAGGTGGTGACCAGGGGACCGATTATGGCGATTTGGGCTATGACCAAGATTATCGGTAAGTCCGAGAACTGGCTGACAGCAGTGCTTATTGCTGTTATAGTGAATATCCTGCTGACAGTAGTTTTGGTTACATTGGCCTTTCCTAAGCAATCAGTGGCGCAGCGTTTGGTCGATAAGCTAAATAGCGTCACTAGAGAGAGTCTGACTGGGATTCGCGTGGTCCGGGCTTACAATGCTGAGGATTATCAGGATGAGAAGTTTGCGGCGGCCAATGATGAAGTAACCCGACTCAATCTTTTCATCGGTCGTCTGATGGCCATGATGAATCCAGTTATGATGGGGATTTCCAGCGGCTTGACACTGGCGATTTACTGGATTGGTGCTTATTTGATCCAGGAGGCTGGACTGCAGGAGCGTCTCCCGCTCTTCAGTGATATGGTCGTCTTTATGTCCTATGCTATGCAGATTGTGATTGGGTTCTTGCTCATGGGTGCCCTCTTCATCGTCCTGCCTCGGACCATTGTATCGGCTGGCCGGATTAATGAAGTACTGGACCTGCATTCTTCTATCACCAGTCCAGAACAGCCTAAGGCAGCAGCGGATAGCAAGGGAGAGGTGGTCTTTCGAGACGTGTCCTTCCGCTATTCCAAGAATTCAGAAGCGGTCATTGAGCATGTTAGCTTTACAGCGCAGGCTGGTGATACCGTGGCCTTTATCGGTTCAACTGGTTCAGGGAAATCCACGCTAGTCAATCTCATCCCTCGTTTCTACGATGTGACTGAAGGAGAGATTCTGGTAGATGGTGTCAATGTTCAGGATTACCAGCTGGAAGACCTGCATAATAAGGTCGGCTACATCCCGCAAAAGGCGGTGCTTTTCTCTGGCGATATCGAGAGCAATCTGAACTTCGGTCAAAGCAAAGAAAGCCCGCTGGATGAGCAGAAAATGTGGGAGGCTCTTGACCTTGCACAGGCTAAGCCCTTTGTCCAAGAGAAGGAAAAGGGGCTGAAAGCTGAAGTGGCTCAAAGCGGAACCAACTTCTCTGGTGGCCAGCGTCAGCGCTTGGCCATTGCCAGAGCCTTGGCTCGTAAGCCAGAAATCCTCATCTTTGACGACTCCTTCTCAGCGCTAGACTATAAGACAGACCGCATTTTGCGCAAGGAACTGGCTGAGCGGACGCAGGATATGACCAAGCTAATCGTGGCGCAGCGGATTTCTACTATCATGGATGCGGATCAAATCTTGGTCTTGGATGCTGGTAAGGTAGTCGGTCAAGGTACTCACCGAGAACTTTTGGCCAGCAACGAAGTCTATCAAGAAATTGCTTACTCACAACTATCCAAGGAGGAATTAGAAAATGGAAAATAAGAAGCCTTCATTATTTAGCCAGATACGGCCTTATCTCAAAGGCTTCCAGCTTCCTCTTGCTTTGGCATTTGTGGGAGCTGTCTTGTCAAACATTATCACGGTCTATGGGCCAAATAAATTAAAAGAAATTACCAACCTCATCTCTGAAGGTTTGGCTACCAGTATTGATTTGAAAGCTGTGTCTCAGATTGCCCTTTTGCTGACCGTGCTCTATGCAGTCGGAGCCCTGCTCAACTATGGTCAGTCCTTTATCATCAGTACGGTTATCCAGTATTTCTCCAAGCGGCTGCGGACGGCCATTGCAGAGAAGATAAACAAGCTGCCGTTGGGCTATTTTGACGGTCATTCTCAGGGGGATACTCTGTCGCGCGTGACCAATGACGTAGATACGGTCGGCCAATCCCTCAACCAGAGTCTGGGGAATGTTATCTCTGCCAGCTTGCTCTTGGTGGCTGTGGTCTTGACCATGTTCTTCATGAACTGGATCTTGGCCTTGGTAACCATCTTGGCTACTGTATTAGGCTTTGTCTTTGTCGGTCTCATCATGGGCAAGTCTCAGGGCTATTTCACCGCCCAGCAAAACGATCTGGCGGCTGTCAACGGTTATGTAGAGGAAATGTACTCCGGTCATAATGTCGTTACCAGCTATAATGCTATTGAGCAGTCTAAGGAGCGCTTTGCAGTTCTCAATCACAATCTCTATAACAGTATTTGGAAGTCTCAATTTATCTCTGGCATGATGATGCCGCTCATGTTCTTTACGGGGAATTTTGCCTATGTGCTGGTTATTTTGGTCGGTGCTACTCTGGCAATTAATGGCTCTATTAGCATCGGAATTATTGTCGCCTTTATGGTTTATGTGCGGACCTTCTCTCAGCCATTGTCACAGATTGCTCAAGGTATCACTGTCTTGCAGCAGGCTGGTGCAGCACTGGTTCGTGTCCTTGAATTTCTGGCTGAGCCTGAGATGGAAGACGACCAGTATAAAGAGCGGCAGCTTGCTGCTGTCAAGGGAGATGTTGCCTTTGAAGAGGTCTTCTTTGGCTATAAGCCAGACCAGACGATTATTCATGATTTCTCAGCCCAGGCCAAAGCAGGACAGAAGATAGCCATTGTCGGCCCGACTGGTGCTGGTAAGACAACCATCGTGAATCTGCTCATGAAGTTCTATGAAATTGACAAGGGTCGTATCAGCATTGATGGTATAGATATTAAGGATATGAAACGCTCCGAGGTTCACGATGCCTTTTCAATGGTCTTGCAGGATACCTGGCTCTTTGAGGGGACGATTCGGGAGAACTTGATTTACAATCAGGAGCATGTGACTGATGAAGCAGTTGTTGCTGCAGCGAAGGCGGTCGGTGTTCATCACTTTATTATGACTCTGCCACAGGGCTATGATACGGTGCTGGATGACACGGTCAACTTATCGGTCGGTCAGAAGCAGCTGCTGACAATTGCTCGTGCTCTGTTGAAAGATGCGCCGCTCTTGATATTGGATGAGGCAACTTCGTCAGTCGATACGCGGACGGAGGAGCTCATTCAAAAGGCTATGGACAAACTCATGGAAGGCCGGACTTCTTTTGTCATTGCCCACCGTCTGTCTACTATCCGTAATGCGGATCTTATCTTGGTCATGCGCGATGGAAATATCATCGAGCAGGGCAACCATGATGAACTCATGAATCAGAATGGCTTCTATGCGGATCTCTATAATAGTCAGTTTGTAGAGGAAGATGCAGGTTGATGCTCAAATAAAACATCAGGAATGTTCGTTTTCCTGATGTTTTTTTAAATTTAACAGAATTGTAAAAAATGCTCAATTTTCAGTGGAGACGCTCTAGAATCTTGACTTTTTTCGCAGATGCTCTATTAAAAACTTGACAGCTTTTGTCGTTTATATTAAAATAAATTTAATATAAGAACTGAAAGCGAACACAACGGGGTGTTTGTTCTACATATAAGTGAGCAACGGTGCTACAAAAAAATAAAAATTCCTTATTTTTTTGTAGTACTTTTTTTATCAGCGAATCTGGAGTAAAGCGATGAAGCAATTTATGCTAGCTGGTGTTTCCAGCGGTGTCGGAAAGACCACAGTTACCCTAGGGATTTTGAAAGCTCTGGCAGACAGAGGTTATCAGGTCCAGCCTTATAAGGTAGGACCTGATTATATTGATACAGCTTATCATAGTCGGATTACCAAGCGGCCTTCACGGAATGTGGACAGCTTTATGATACCGGACGATCAGAGTCTGGCTTGGTCCTACTATAAATGGCATGGAGATGCTGATGTGGCAGTGGTCGAAGGAGTCATGGGGCTCTTTGATGGTCTGGGAACGGACAAGGACTGTGCGTCTTCTGCTTCTGTTGCTAAGAAGTTGGGAATTCCTGTTGTCTTGATTATTGATGGGAAGGCAACATCCACCTCAGCGGCTGCTATGGTCCATGGTTTTGCGACTTTTGATCCCGATTTGGATATTGCTGGGGTCATTATCAATCGGGTGGCTTCACAGACTCACTTTGAACTTATCAAGGGCGCCATTGAGCGTTACACGGATGTGGAAGTGCTGGGCTATCTGCCTAAGAATGCAACAGCAGAGCTGCCATCGCGCCATCTGGGTCTAATCCCAGACATAGAAATGGATGATTTGGACCGTCGATTTGAGGAGTTGGGAGCGGCAGCGGCTAAGCATATAAATCTAGACAGGCTGCTGGAAAAGGCAGAACTTCCCGATAAGCGGATGACAAATCCTTTTCGTATCCGCAATGACCAGCCCTTAACTTTGGCTTATGCTTTGGATGATGCTTTTCACTTTTACTACGAAGACAATCTGGACTTTCTAAGAGAGCTCAATGTCCAGCTGGTACCTTTCAGCCCCCTGAAAGATAAGGAACTGCCAGCAGCAGATGCATATTATTTTGGCGGCGGTTTTCCAGAAGTCTACGCTCAGGAGCTGATGGCAAATGCTGACTTCCGGGCTTCGGTCAAGAAAGCTCACGAGCAGGGCCGGCCAATCTATGCAGAATGCGGCGGCCTCATGTATCTGGGAGAGCTGCTGGAAGTAGATGGTCATATCTATGAAATGGTCGGTATTTTCGAGGGCAAGAGCCTGATGACCCCCGGCCTGAAAAGCTTTGGCTACTGCCAAGCAGAAACGCAGGTAGACAGTCTTTTTGGCCCTAAAGGTACAGCGGTCAGGGGACATGAGTTTCACCATTCAGTCTTTGAGACGGAGGAAGTTACGGTCCTCAAGCTAGAGAAGGTCAGAGACGGTCAGGTCGTAGCTGCCTGGACAGGCGGTTATCAAAAGGGCCGGACCTTTGCCAGCTACTTGCATGTTCATTTTTATCAGGACGAGCAGCTGCTGGCCAACTGGCTGAATTATATCAAAGAGGCGAACTGATATGGCACTCATTGCAATTTTTTTGGCCGTCTTACTGGACTGGCTGATTGGCGACCCCTATAGCTGGCCTCATCCAGTCAAGTGGATGGGTTCCTATATTTATTTATGTATGCATTTGCAAGAGAAAAGGCAGTTTTCGCCCTATCTATTTGGCTTTTTCCTCTGGTTGACAACAGTTGGACTGGCGCTGGGAGTGAGCTACGGGTTGCTCTGGTTGGCTGGTCTGGTCCATCCCGTCCTCTACTGGCTCGTCTGGATCTATCTGGCCTATGCTAGTCTAGCGGCTAAGAGTCTAGCTTTTGAGGCCCAAAAGGTTTACCATACGCTCAAGTTTGGCACTTTGGAAGAAGCTAGAAAGCAAGTTGGTATGATTGTCGGCCGTGAAACTTCCCAGCTGACACCAGAGGAAATCAGCAAGGCGACAATTGAGACGGTGGCTGAAAATACCAGTGACGGGGTTATCGGCCCTCTGCTCTGCCTCTTTCTGGGCGGACCCATTCTAGCTATGACATATAAGGCCATCAATACCTTGGACTCCATGGTAGGCTATAAGACGGAAAAATACCGCAAAATCGGCTTGATATCTGCCAAGATGGATGATCTGGCCAATCTGATTCCTGCGCGTTTGACTTGGTTTTTCTTGATTCTCAGCAGTCAGATTTTACTGCTAGATTTCAAGGGGGCGTTGCGAATTGGCTGGCGGGATCGCTACCAGCATGCCAGTCCCAACAGTGCTTTTTCAGAGGCAGTTGTAGCTGGTGCTCTGGGCATTCAGCTGGGCGGACCGCATGTCTATCACGGAGAGCTGATTGAGAAGCCGACCATTGGAGAGGCTTCCAGATTGGTTGAGGCGGATGATATTCAGACGGCGATCTCTCTGCTTTATACAAGCACCATGACAGGTTTAATCTTGTTCACTCTTTTTTATTTAGTAAAGCAAGCATATTTCTAGGAGTATACTATGACATATATCCAAAATCCTTCCTCTATCGAGGAAAAGAGCTTTCAAATCATTCAGTCTATGATTACTGAAAAAGACCCTGATTATGTCTTCCATTCGGAAATGGAAGAATCCATCATCAAGAGGGCAATCCATACGACGGGAGATTTTGATTATCTCTATACCATGCGCTTTGAGCACGAAGTCCTTAAAAAAATTGAAGAGGTAATCAGAGCTAAGGGTACCATCCTACTGGACTCCAATATCTCTCTCAATGGCATTAACAAGCGCGTGCTTGACCAGCTGGGTGTGAGCTACCGCTGTTTGATTAGCGATGAAGAAGTAGTTGCGCTGGCCAAGGAAAAGCAGATTACCAGAGCTATGGCGGCTGTTGAGATAGCAGCCAAGATTGAAGGACCTAAAGTGTTTGCCTTCGGTGGTGCTCCTACGGCTCTGTCTTATCTGATTGAGCTGGCGGAGCAGGGACTGGTAGAAGCGGATGCAGTGATTGGGGTTCCAGTCGGCTTTATCAATGTCGAAGAATCCAAAGAAGAACTGCTTCAGTCAGGTCTTCCTGCCCTTGTAAATCTCGGCAGAAAAGGCGGCAGCACGATTGTAGTAGCCATTATCAATGCCATTATCTATCAGCTGAGAGAAGTGGTGACGGACGACTATGTCCGCTACTCTACACCATCCAGTAAAGAAGGAGGAAAGAACTAGATGTCCTATCTAAAAGCAGCACATAAGATTGAAGAAGCTAGTTTCAGCAAGATTCAGGAAATTATTGACCAAGAGCATCCGGATATTCATTTTTCAGATCCTTTTGAAGAGGCAGTGCTCAAACGGGTTGTCTTTACCAGTGCAGACTTTGACTACCTCTACAATATCAAGTTTTCCAATCAGGTTATTGAGAAAATCCTCTACGTCCTCCGAAACAAGGGCACGATTTTTACGGATACAACCATGGTCTTGGGTGGTTTTAATAAGAAATTGCTGGATGATCTAGGTGTTTCTTATCGCTGTCTGGTCAATGAGCCAGCAGTCTTTCAGGAAGCTAAGGAAAAGGGAATTACTCGCTCCATGGCCGCTGTAGAATATGCAGCTAAAGTGGATGGTCCAAAACTTTTTGTCTTCGGGAATGCTCCAACGTCCATCTTTAAGGTTTTGGATATGGTTGAAGAGGGAAGCTTGCAGCCGGATGCAGTTGTCGGAGTTCCAGTCGGCTTTGTCGGAGCGGCAGAATCCAAGCTCAAACTGCATGAAAGTTCTGTGCCTTCTATTGCGGCACTGGGTCAAAAGGGCGGCAGTACCATCGCAGCAGCGGTCATCAATGCTATCCTCTACCAGCTCAAGCTCGACACTATGGACTATGAGCGTTACAGTGTTTCAGATAAAAAGCAGGCTCCGGAGAAAGGAGAGGGCTGATGATGGATGAATACGCTTATGTCAATGGAAAGAAATTAAGAAAAGGTTTTACAACTGGTACTTGTGCGACGGCAGCGACTGTTGCAGCCTTGAGTATGATTCTAAATCAGGAAAGGGAAGAAAAGGTCACTGTGCATACGGCTTCAGGTGTGGAAGTGACCATGGATGTCCATAATCCTTCCTTTGGACCAGAAGAAGCGACAGCGGCCATTGAAAAAGATGGCGGTGATGATGCGGATGCGACGCATGGCCTCTTGATTTATTCGACCGTGACTCTCCTGCCAGATCAGAAGGAAATCGAGATTGACGGTGGTCAGGGCGTTGGGCTTGTGACTGAGAAGGGGTTGGCCTGCGATGTTGGCATGGCAGCCATCAATCCAACTCCTAGACGGATGATTGAGCAGCATGTCCGTGAGATTATCGGTTCCAACTGTGGGGCGCGGGTCATCATTTCCGTTCCCGGAGGAGAAGAAACGGCCAAGCTGACCTACAATTCCAGACTAGGTATTGTCGGTGGCATTTCAATTTTGGGAACGACAGGGATTGTCAATCCAATGTCCGAGGATAGCTGGAAAGCGTCCATCACGATTGAGCTGACCATGCTCTACAATCAAGGACATCGCTCAGTCGTCTTGGTGCCGGGGAATTACGGTGAAGACTTTGCTACTAATACTGTGGGGATTCCAGCTGGGCGCATCGTCAATATGAGTAACTTTGTAGGCCATGTCCTCAAAGAAGTCCAGCGAATCGGCTTTACCAAGGTTTTGATGATCGGTCACATGGGCAAGTTTGTCAAAGTGGCGGCTGGGATTTTCTCTACCCACAGTAAGGACTCGGATGCCCGTATGGAAACGCTGGTGGCTAATCTAGCCCTGATGGGGGCGCCTATGGAGCTGCTGGAAAAGGTTGACAAGTGCTTGACGACCGAGGCAGCTGGAACAGCCATTAAAGAATTTTCTTATGAGGGTGTCTATCAGGTCTTGGCGGATAAGATCAAGGCTAGAAGTGAGCGTCTGCTCCGCTATCGTAAGCCAGAAGTCAGTATTGAAGTGGTCGTCTTTGGGACTGAGGAAGGCTATTTGGCCTCAACCCAGCCTTTGGAGCAGATAAAGGAGGAATGGACATGATTTATGTTATCGGAATTGGTCCGGGAGATCCTAGCTATGGTCTTCTGAGACAGGAAGCCTACTTTGAAAAGGCTGACCGCATTTTGGGCAGTGAACGCCATCTGGAAATTTTACCACCTGCTTATCGGGATAAGGGTTTGGTCCCTCCCAAAAAATTAGCTGCGCTGGCAGAATTGCTGGAGAGCTTTGGTGAGGATGAAGAAATTTTATATCTGGCCTCAGGCGATCCCCTGATTTACGGCTTGGGCAAATGGCTGTCAGAGAAGTTCAAGGGGCGCGTGGTTATCTCGCCAGGTATCAGCGCTATGCAGTATCTGGCCAGTAGAATTGCCTTGCCTATGAATGACGCTTATCTGACGAGCAGTCATGCTAAGGTGCCTAACTTTGACTTGATTATGAGTTTGTCAAAAGTCTTTATGGTGACCGATCAGAAAGTTGGCCCCTACGAGATTGCTCAAGAGGCTGTTAAAAGAGGCTTAGATAAGGTGCTGGTCATCGGTGAGCAGCTGAGTTATGAAGACGAGCGTATTACCATTCTGCCTGCGAGTGAGGTAGAAGATAGAGAATATGAAATGAATGTGGTGGTGGTGTTAGATGAGGGATTCGGAATTTATCAGGGCTAAAGTCCCTATGACTAAGGAAGAAGTCAGAGCCATCAGTTTGGATAAGTTGGAGCTGCATCGAGCCAAGCGCATGCTGGATGTCGGCTCTGGAACTGGCAGTGTCACGATTCAGGCAGCCCGAACCTATCCAGAACTGGAAGTGGTGGCAGTGGAGCGCAATGAAGATGCGGTGGCCTTGACGCAGGAGAATATCCAGCACTTTGGCTGCCACAATGTCCGCCTCCATCAAGGACTGGCTCCGATTGAGCTGGATGGCAGCTTTGATGCCATTTTTGTCGGAGGGACCGGGGGCAATATTCAGGAGATTTTCGACTGGTGTGCCCAGCTCATGGAGCCGGGCGGTCGGCTGGTCTTGAACTTTATCCTGCTGGAGAATGCTCTGGAAGCAGCTCAAATAGCGGAGCAGATGGACTGGGAGGATTTAGAGATTGTCTCGGTTCAGGCTAGTCGCTGGACAGCTATAGGCAAGGGGCACTACTTCAAACCTCAGAATCCGACCATTATCGTTTCCTGTAAGAAAAAAGAAAGAGAGGCTAATTGATGTCCAAAGTACATTTTGTTGGAGCAGGCCCAGGTGATGTCGAGCTGATTACGCTCAAAGGTTACAAGCAGCTGTCTGAGGCTGATGTGGTCATTTACGCAGGCTCCTTGGTCAATCCAGACCTGCTGAACTACTGTAAGGAAGGAGCTGAGATTCACGACAGCGCCAGTATGCACTTGATGGAAATCATCGATGTCATGGAAGCTGGAGTCAAGGCTGGTAAAGATGTGGTTCGCCTGCAGACGGGAGATTTCTCTATTTATGGCTCCATTCGAGAGCAGATCGAAGAGATGAAGAAGCGCGACATAGAGTTTGACTGTACGCCGGGCGTCAGCTCTTTTCTGGGAGCTGCTTCCAGTATCGGGGCAGAGTATACCGTACCGGAGGTTTCTCAAAGCCTCATCATCACTCGGATGGCTGGCCGGACGCCTGTGCCAGATCGGGAATCCCTAAAAAGCTATGCACAGCACCGGACCTCTATGGCCATTTTCTTGTCAGTTCAAGGGATTGAGAAGGTGGTCAGCGAGCTGATTGAGGGTGGCTATCCTCCAGAAACGCCTGTGGCTGTTATTTACAAGGCGACTTGGCCGGATGAGAAGAAGGTCTTTGGCGATTTGACAAACATTGCTGAGAAGGTCAAGGAAGCTAAGATTAGAAAGACAGCTTTGATTTTGGTCGGTGACTTTTTAGGTCAGGAATTCTACTATTCCAAGCTCTACCATGCAGATTTTCAGCATGAGTTCAGACGGGGGAAGAGTAGCCATGCCAAGTGATTCTCAAGCCCGCTACGCAATCGCAACAGTGACAGCGGTCGGAAAGGACTTGGCTCTGACTCTGCGAGAAAAGCTAGACAAGGAAATCCCTATCTATACGACACCTCGATTGGCAGATGACAGGGTCATCGCCATCGAAGGACGAGTCGTTGAAGCACTTGGTCAGCTCTTTCAGGAAGTGGATGTTCTCATTTGTATCATGGCTATCGGGGCGGTTGTGCGAGCTATTGCACCAGTCTTGAAAGACAAGGCGACTGACCCCGCTGTGGTTGTCATGGATGAGAAAGCGACGAATGTCATCAGCCTGCTGAGCGGACATCTAGGCGGAGCCAATCAAGTGACGCGAGACATCGCAGAATTGCTCGGTTCCAATCCTGTTATCACGACAGCAACAGATGTGCAAAATGTAACAGCTCTAGACAATCTGGCCCAATCAGTCAATGGCTGGCGGCCGGAATTGAGAGAGTTCATCAAACCTTTCAACAGCTATCTAGGCAGCGGCCGAACCGTCTATTTCTATCAGGAAAAGGACTGGGTTACGGACCTTCGCGGTCTGACTCTGGTGGATGAGGAAGAGTTGGCGGCTGTTCTCAAGGGAACGGAACCGCTGATTATGCTGACTGCAGAAAAAAAGGACATTCAAAGAGAAAATCTAGCTCTCATCTATCCTCAACCCTATATCTTAGGAGTTGGTGCTAGAAAGGATGTTGCTCCTACTGTCTTCCGAGAAGGCTTTGAGGAATTTTGTCAGCAGCAGGGGATTTCTGCCAGCGAGATTTCCAAAATCGTCAGCATTGATGTCAAGAAGGACGAAGCAGCCATTCTGGCCTTGGCTGAGGAATTAGGTTGTCCCTTTGAGACCTTTAGCAAGGAGGAGCTGTCTGTCGTAGCAGATCGCTACCCTCAGTCAGAATTTGTCAAAAAGACAGTCGGAGTCGGCAGTGTCGCCTTGGCCAGCGCAGATCTGGCCAGTCAGGGTCAAGTCCTGACAGAGCGCTTTGCCAAGAACGGCTGTACCTATGCGCTTGCAAAAGCAATAACCAAAAAGTAAATCAAAAAGAGCAGACGGTCTTACTGCCCAACTGCCATTATAAAATTTTATTATACCAATAAAGGAGAAAAAATATATGTTATACGTTATCGGATTAGGCCCAGGTAAAGAAGAATTGATGTCACAAGAAGCATTGGCTGCTATAGCAGATTGTGAAATTATCGTCGGCTACTCAACTTATATGAGATTGATTCTTGATTTGGTCAAGGACAAGGAACTCGTAGCGAATGGTATGCGCCAGGAAATCGACCGTTGTCAAAAGGCCATTGATTTGGCTAGAGAGACTGGCAAAAATGTCGGAGTTGTTTCCAGTGGAGATGCCGGAGTCTATGGAATGGCTGGCTTGATTTTAGAATTGCTGGGAGATGCCAGTGATGTAGAAGTTAAGGTGGTTCCAGGTATTACAGCTAGTCTGGGTGCTGCTGCAGTTATGGGTGCTCCCCTCATGAACGACTTCTGTCACATCAGTCTGAGTGATTTGATGACGCCTTGGGAAATGATTGAGAAGCGTCTGCATGCCGCAGCTCAAGGTGACTTTGTAGTCTGCCTTTACAACCCTCGGAGTAAGGGACGTCCAGACCATCTAGCAAAAGCACTTTCTATCATGTCTGAGTATAAGTCAGAGGATACTATTGTCGGTATCGGTAAGGACATTGGCCGTAAGGATGAGGAAATCATCTTGACGACTATCAAAGACTTGGATGAAACTTTGGTAGATATGACGACAATTGTTATCGTTGGTAACAAAGAAACTTATGTTAAAAACGGACGCATGATCACACCTCGAGGATATACTTTATGATGAAATTACTGCTGGGAGGGACATCCGACAGCACCGCTATTTTAGAAGTGCTTGACCGCTTGAAAATCGATGTGACCAGCTCTGTTGTCACAGACTACGGCCGGCACTTGGCTTCCAAATACGGCCAGCCGGTCATTCAGGGCCGTCTGACAGCCGAGGACATGGTTGCCTTTATCAAAGAGAATGATGTGGATGAAATCATTGATGCGACCCATCCTTTTGCGGACATCGTTTCCAAGGAAGCCATTCGGGCGGCAGAGATGGCCGGTGTATCTTACCTGCGCTTTGAGCGTCAGGCGACCTTGGATTTGAGCGGGGCCATCGTGGTGCATTCGACCCAAGAAGCGATTGAAGAGATTGCCAAGCGCGGCTACAAGACAGTCTATCTGGGAACAGGCAGCAAGACCTTGCCGCTCTTTGTCAAGGGGCTGCCAGAGCAGCGGATTGTCGTTCGCGTTCTGCCGACTTCGGAAGTGCTTCTGGCTTGTGAGCAGCTAGGACTGGTAGCGGATCAGATCGATGCGATTAAGGCTCCATTTTCCAAAGAGTGTAATAAAGAGCTCTTGCTGCGCTCTGGAGCAGATGTCTTTGTTTCCAAGGAGAGCGGTACCGTCGGTGGTATTCGTGAAAAGATTGATGGTTGCCAAGAGCTGGGGATGGACTGCATTATCATCTCTCGGCCAATTGTGGCCTATCCGCAGATGGTTTCTAACTTAGAAGAGTTAGAGGCCTATCTGACAAAATAGCTAATAAAAGGAGAAAAAATGTCCGGTTTAGTAACATTACTGGGAGCAGGTCCAGGCGATGCAGAGTTGTTGACCCTCAAAGGAAAGAGACGGCTTCAAGAAGCAGATGTCTTGGTCTTTGACCGCTTGGTCAATCAAGAACTCTTTCAGCATCTAAAGTCTGACTGCGAAAAGATAGATGTCGGCAAAAAGCCAGGCCAGCCCTGCATCCGACAGGAAGAGATTGAAAAGATTCTCATCGAAAAAGCCCGTCAGGGTAAGCGGGTAGTCCGCCTCAAGAGCGGTGATCCCTATATCTTTGGCCGAGGCGGAGAAGAAGGAGTCAAGCTGGTGGAAGCTGGCGTGGACTTTGAAGTGGTGCCAGGTATCACCTCTGCTGTGGCTGGTCTGACCTATGCAGGGATTCCTATGACTTATCGGGATGTAGCGACTAGCTTCCATGTCTTTACAGCCCATCTTAAGGATGAGACAGAAATGCTCAATTGGCAAGCAATTTCTGAGCTCAAAGGAACCTTGGTCTTCCTCATGGGTATGAAAAATCTGCCTTCCATCGTCCAAGAGCTGACGGCTAGAGGCTATGGCAAGGACAAGCCAGCCGCCATCGTTGAATGGGGAACCCATCCTCAGCAGCGCTCGGTGGACGGAACCTTGGGCAATATAGTCGAACTAGCAGAAGCAGAGGACTTTAAGGCACCGAGTGTCATCGTGGTAGGTGATGTCGTGGCCTATAGACAGCAGCTGAATTTCCATGAGAATCTGCCACTTTTCGGTCGTAAAATCCTTATCCAACAGTCAGAGACTGGCAGACTTCCTCGCTTGCTCAAGGATGCTGGAGCTGCACTGACCACTTTCCCTGCTCGAGATTTGGTTGAAGAGTTAGAATTGCCGCTGCCGGACTTGGAGCAGGTAGACGGTCTCCTCTTTTCAGATATGCAGAGCTGGCCGCTCTTCTTGAAAGCTCTCCGCAAGGCAGGCAAAGACTTGCGCAGTCTGCCGCACATCCGCTTTGCAGCTATCGGTCATCATACGGCTAAGTCTATCGAAGCGAGCGGTATTGTGCTGGATCGGATGACGCCTCAGCAGTCGGATGCGGATTTCGCGGCTGCTCTTGAAAAAGAAGGCGGCAACTGGTATATTCTGACTGCTGAACATAAGAAAGCCAGTCTGGCAGAACTCTATTCGCTGCCGATTATTGCTAGCCACAGACTGGCCTTTGACAGTCAGATTAGCAGTGACAATTGGTCAGAGATTGAAGTAGTCTGTCTTCCGAACTCTGCTGCGGCCATGAATTTTGTGGCAGCTAGTCAGGAAGCTGGATTTGACTGGAAGGATGCCCCAATCGTTGTCATGGGTGCCAGCACGCGGGCTGTTTTAGAAGAAGCAGGCTTTAGCAAGATTGTTGAGACAGATGAAGCGACTATTGCTTCCATCATTGACAAATGTCGGGAAATTCTCTGAAAGGATACAGGTCATGAGTAAAGCTATAGTAGTAGTCAGTTTCGGAACGACCTATCCCGAGACCAGACGCAAAACAATCGAGGCTTGCGAGCAGGCCATTCAGGAACATTTTCCAGACTATCCGGTCCACCGAGCTTTTACCTCCAATGTCGTTAGACGGCGGATTAAGAAGCAGGAAGGGCTGGATATCCCTACGGTCAAAGAAGTTTTAGAGCAGCTCCTGGAAGCGGGCACTGAAGAGGTCTATATCCAGCCTCTCCATGTCATTTTGGGCAGCGAGTATGAGAAGATTCTCACTCAAGCCAAAGAGTTTGAATCAGCTTTTAAAAAGCTAGTCGTTGCCAAGCCTCTGCTCAATAGTCAGGAAGACTATGAGGCTGTCAAGGATATTCTGCTGGAACAGTATGGCCATGAGGGTCAGGATGCAGCAACAGTTCTGATGGGCCATGGCAGTCAGCATTATGCTTTTACAGCTTATGCGGCCTTGGATCATATGCTGAAGGGAAGCTCAGTCTATGTCGGCTGTGTAGAGAGCTATCCTCCAGTTGAGCTTATTGAGCAGGAACTGAAGAAAGAGGGCGTCCGAGAAGTGCATCTGGCACCTTTCATGCTGGTAGCGGGCGACCATGCGACCAATGATATGAGCTCAGATGAGGAAGGTTCTTGGTATCACTTCTTCAAGGAGCAGGGGTATGAGGTCAAGGCCCATCTGGTCGGCCTGGGCGAATACCCTGAGGTTCAGAAGCTCTACATCCAGCATTTAGAAGAAATCATCGAATAGGAGGAAGGAATGGCAAAATTTTACGGAATTGGTGTGGGCCCAGGTGATAGCGAGCTAGTAACTATCAAGGCCAGTCGGATTTTGGAAGACTTAGATATTCTCTATACACCAGAGGCTAAGAAGGGGAGCAAGAGCTTTGCATTAGGCATTGCGGAGCCCTACCTGAAAGAGCATCTGGAAATCAAGCAGCGGCATTTCCCTATGGTCCGTTCCAATTCGACCAAAGAAGTCCAGTGGCAGGCTATCTCTGCTGAAATCGCAGAGGATGTCAAGTCAGGCAAGAATGTCGGTTTTATCACACTGGGTGACCCCATGGTCTACAGCACTTATAGCTATCTGCTGGCCCTGCTGGAAAAGGAAATCGACTGTCAGACCATCCCTGGTATCACCTCTTTCTGCAGCATGGCTTCTGAGCTAGGTCAGCCCCTGACCATGGATGAGGAGTCGCTGGCGGTCATGCCGGCTACGGCTTCTGCTGAGAAGATCGAGGCGGCGCTTGAGTTGCATGACTCGATTGTGATCATGAAGGTGGCCAATCACCTAGATACCGTCCTGCCCCTGCTCGAAAAGCTCGGTCTCTTGCAGCAGACTTTCATGGTTAGCAATTCTTCGACGGATAAGCAGCAGACTCTGCTGGGTCTCGAAGGAATCACACAAGAGACCAAGTTGCCTTATTTTACTACCTTCCTCGTGAAAAAGAAGATTTTTTAAAATCAGAGTCTATGTTCAAGGATGAAGATTCATTCTTGTGAGCTCAGGCTCTTAGAAAAGGAAAAAACATGAAACTATTAAAAAATAAAAAAGTAACTTTTGTTGCCTTGCTGGCTATTTTGGCGGTACTGAGTACCCAGTCTGTGTCAGCTATGCATATCATGGAAGGCTATCTCCCACTCTTTTGGTGTATCTTCTGGTTCGCTGTATTCCTGCCTTTCTTTGTAGTAGGCTTGATGCGCATCAAGAAAATCGTTGCAGAGGATCCAAATTCCAAGACTATGTTGGCCTTGTCCGGTGCCTTTATCTTTATCCTGTCTTCTTTGAAGATTCCATCTGTTACAGGATCTAGTTCGCATCCGACTGGGGTTGGTCTGGGGACAGCTATGTTTGGCCCATCCGTTATCAGCGTTTTGGGAACCATTTGCTTGCTCTTCCAAGCCCTTCTCTTAGCTCACGGCGGCTTGACTACTCTAGGTGCTAATGCATTCTCAATGGCAGTGGTTGGTCCATTTGTTGGTTATTTCGTCTACAAGTTTGCTAAATCCATCAAGCTTTCTACGCCGGTATCTATCTTTATCTGTGCTGTGATTGCGGACTTGGCGACTTATGCGACAACTTCTATCCAGCTCGGTTTGGTCTTCCCAGATGCTAACAGTGGCTTTGTTGGTTCTGCACTGAAGTTCATGGGTGTCTTCTTGACCACTCAAATCCCGATTGCTATAGTAGAAGGATTGCTGACAGTTGTCCTTTATAACTTGATCTCAGAAAATATCAAAGAAAGAGCAGGTCTGTTCAAATGAAAAAATATAAGAATCTCATCTTGATCTTGGCTGCAGTAGCAGTCACTCTAGCTGCCTTTATCTTTGCACCTAAGGGTGTGGAATACAGTGGAACAGATGACGCTGCTGAAAAAACCATTAGCTCTATCCAAAAGGACTATGAGCCTTGGTTTTCACCAATTTTTGAGCCAGCAGGTCCGGAAGTAGAAAGTCTGCTCTTCACCCTGCAAGGCAGTATCGGAGCGGGTATCATCTTCTATGTCATTGGCTACCACAAAGGGAAAAAGCAAGGCCAACAAAAGGAAAACTCTGAACATAAATAAAAGCCTTCAACAGTATGAGAGAGCTCTGGTTCTTGATAGCGATTCAGCTTGTTTGGGACCGGAGCTGCTCTGTACTGGGGGCATGGTAAAAACAAAGCTAGAAAGGAGACCTCCACTTGTTTGCGATTGATAAATACGCCTATCAAAATCGGCTGAAAAATCTGCCGGTTGCTTATAAATTTGTCATCTATCTGCTCTTGTTAGCTGCCAGCTTTTCTGGTGTCAGGAGTCTGCAGCTAGGACTTATCGTCTTGGTGGCGCCTCTGACTTGCTATGTGGCTCGGCTTCCGTGGCTGCGCTATCTGAAGTGGTATCTGCATGCCAGTATCTTTATCCTGATTAGTCTCTTGACCTTTGTCTTGACCTATCAGAACAGTCAGGAGCAGCTCTTGCTGGCCTTGCCTTTAGGTCAGGGCTATCTGGGCATCAGCCAATCCTCTGTCCAGCAGACCATTTTTATCCTCTTGCGCATCTATTCATCTTTGGTTTCGACTTATTTCTTTGTCCTGACGGTGCCTTTTGCTCAGATGCTGCGGCTTTTTAAAGCCATGCATGTGCCACGGGTACTGCTAGACTTGATTGTCCTCATGTATCGCTTTATTTTCCTGGTCTTCTATGAGTTTGTGACCATTCGGGATACCTTGGACTTGAAATTCTCCTTTTACAATAAAAGGAAGCAACACCAAGCTTGGGGCAGATTAGCCAATACTCTTTTTGTTAAATTGCTAGATGATAATCAGCATTTAAATGAAGTACTGACGCTAAGATTTGATGCAGAGCACAGTGAATAATGAAAGCGCATTTACAATAAGACTGCTTTTATACTATAATGGAAAGTAGATAGGAAACATAGATGTTACAAGTAAAGAATATTTCTTTTTCGTATGACGAAAATCCAACGCTGCACGACATTTCTATGGACTTCGAAGAGGGCCGGATTACTGGCATTCTGGGAGTCAACGGTTCAGGTAAGTCTACCATCATGAAAATCATCACCCGACTGCTCCAACCGCAGAAGGGCAGTGTTTTATATGATGGTCAGCCTGTAGGCGACTCTAAGAAGGCCTTGTTCCAGTATCGGCAGCATGTCAATATGGTCTTTCAGAATCCAGAGCAGCAGCTCTTTTATACCATTGTGAAGGACGATATTGGCATGGCCTTGGAAAACTTAGGCTATGAAGAAGACGAGATAACCAGCAGAGTGGCGACGGCTTTAGAGATGATGGACATTTCTCATCTGCAGGACAGACCGCTGCAGTATCTGAGCTATGGCCAGAAAAAGCGGGTGGCTATTGCTGGCATGCTGGCCCTGCAGCCCAAGTATCTGCTGCTTGATGAGCCTACGGCAGGATTGGATCCCAAAGGGCGGGACCAGATGGCAGCGACCATGAAAAAGCTGGTCCAGGCTGGGACCAACATCATCGTATCCAGCCATGACATGGATCTGATGTATGACTGCTGTGACTATGCCTACCTGCTGCAGAAGGGGCATTTGATTGCGGAGGGCAGCAAGTTTGATTTCTTCCAGCAGGGAAATCTGCTAGTAGAGGCAGGCTTGGCTGTGCCTTGGATTGTCAAGCTTCATCAGACTATCCAGACGCCACTGGCAGAAAATGAAGCTGCTTTCTTTGAGCAGCTAGGAGGAAATGTAAAATGGTCAAATCATTGATGGTACAGGGAACTGCCTCAGATGCTGGGAAGAGCATTATTGCGGCAGGGCTCTGCCGGATTTTTAAGCAGGATGGCCTAGAAGTGGTGCCTTTTAAGTCGCAGAATATGGCGCTTAATTCCTTTATCACCAAAAAAGGGGATGAAATGGGCCGGGCTCAGGTCGTTCAGGCTGAGGCAGCTGGCAAAGAGCCGGATGTCCGCATGAATCCAGTCCTGCTCAAACCGACCTCTGACCGCAAGTCCCAGGTCGTCTTTTTAGGTCGGGTACTGCGGGATATGGATGCTGTCGAATACCATGAATACAAGCAGCAGCTCCTGCCTAAGATTAAGGAGGTCTATGAGGAGCTGGGCGCTGAGAATGATATGATCATTATTGAGGGAGCAGGCAGTCCAGCTGAAATCAATCTCAATGACCGAGACATTGTCAATATGGGCATGGCCAAGCTGGTTGATGCGCCAGTGATTTTAGTGGCGGATATTGATAAGGGAGGCGTCTTTGCCTCTATCTACGGAACGATTGAGCTCATGCCGCCTGAGGACCGCAAGCGAATCAAGGGTGTTATTATCAATAAATTCCGAGGCGATGTGGCCTTGCTACAGTCTGGCATTGATATGATTGAAGAGCTGACTCAGGTGCCGGTTATCGGAGTCGTGCCTTATGCCCAACTGGATATTGACAGTGAAGACAGTGTGGCCCTGGTACAGAAAAGCCGGCGCTTTGATAGCAGAAAGAGTCTGGATATCGCAGTTGTCAGCCTCAGGCGCCTGTCTAACTTTACGGATTTTCATAGTCTAGAAATCCAGCCGGATGTTTCTGTCCGCTATGTCCAGCCTGGTGATGCAATCGGTCGGCCGGATCTCTTGATTCTGCCGGGCAGCAAAAATACCATCGAAGACATGAACTACCTACGCGAGTCTGGTCTTGAAGCCGAGATTCTCGAGTGTCTGGAGCAGGGCGTGCGAATCTTTGGCATCTGCGGCGGCTATCAGCTGCTGGGACAGAAGATTAGCGACCCGCTGCACCTAGAGTCTGACTTAGAAGAGATTAGCGGGCTGGGTATTTTAGAGACCGAGACGGTGCTTCAGCCGGTCAAGAGGACGACTCAGGTCAGAGCTCTGCATGAGGGGCAAGACTTAGAAGGCTACGAGATTCACATGGGCGAAACCCAGCTAGCGGATAGTCTGGAGCCATTTTCCATCATCAAGGAGCAAAATGGTGAGGCGACCGAGCGTCTGGATGGAGCAGTGGCTTATGGCGGTCAGGTGCAAGGAACCTACCTTCATGGGGTCTTTGACAATCTAGAATGGACTCGTCAGTACCTGAATGAACTTCGGCTGGCTAAGGGCTTAGAGCCGCTAGAGGACCAGCTTATCAGTATCAAAGACTTTAAAGACAGAGAGTATGATAAGTTAGCAGACGTCCTGCGCCAGTCTTTGGACATGGAGCAGATCTATCAAATCATCAACAGAGAAGAAAAATGAGAATTTATACGAAATACGGTGACAAGGGCTTTACACGGCTCTACGGTGGGGACCGAGTATCCAAGACCCATATTCGGGTCGAAGCTTATGGAACGATGGATGAGCTATGCTCTCATCTAGGCTATGTCGTATCTGAGATGCGTGACTATCCCATCTTGGATGACCTACGTCTAGAATGCGAGGAAATCCAGCAGCATCTCTTTGACTGCGGCAGCGACTTGGCTACACCGAGGGAATTGCGTCCCTACAAGCAAGAGCCAGCCAATGTCAGCTGGCTGGAGGAGCGGATGGACGAGTATATGCATATTCCTCCGAAAATCGACCGCTTTATCATTCCGGGCGGCCATCGGATTGCGAGTCTTTTGCATGTGGCCCGCACCATGACCAGACGCCTGGAGCGGCGCATGGTGGCTGTTATAGAGGCAGATGAAGCGGTCAATGAGATAGGCTTGATCTACATCAACCGCCTGTCAGATTACTTTTTTGTGCTGGCTCGATTGGTCAATGACCGTCTAGAGGAGCCAGATACAATCTACAAACGCAGCGCGAAAATCTTTCGGGAAAAGAAATAGGAGAAGCTAGCATGTATCCAGTCATGATTAATATCAGAGAGAAGAAAGTCGTGGTAGTGGGAGGCGGCAAGGTCGCTGCGCGGAAGATTAAGACCCTGCTGGCTGAGCAGGCTGCTGTGACAGTGGTCAGTCCGACTCTGCATGCTGACATTCCGCAGGCGGAGATCCAATGGCTAGCTAGACCCTACCAGACAGGCGATTTGGAAGGCGCGAAGCTGGTCTTTGCCTGTACAGATCAGGCGGAGGTCAACCGTCAGATTATGGAGGATGCGGCACCTAGCCAGCTGGTAAACAATACGGGCGACAAGACCTTTTCTGACTTCTACAATGTAGCCATTGCGAGAAAGAAGGACGTATCTGTCATGATCTCGACCAATGGTCTCTCGCCCAGCCGTTCCAAGGAGATTCGTAAGAAGATAGAAGCAATTTTAGACCAACTTTAAAAGAAGGAAAGAAGCATGCACCTATTATATGTGGGTTTGACCCATCGGGAAACGCCGCTGCCAATTTTGGAAAAAGCGCATTTCTCAGATCAGGAGGGGCTCAAAGCTCTAAAGCTCCTGAAAAGAGAAAAAAGTATCTTGGAAAATATCATCCTGTCCACCTGCAATCGGACCGAGCTCTATCTGGTGGTGGACCAGCTGCACACTGGCCGCTACTATTCCAAGCATTTTTTGGCGGACTGGTTTCAAATTCCTGTCAAGGAGCTGGAAGAGTATTTAGTCTTTCGTGAGGGGGATGAGGCCTTGCGGCATCTGCTGCGGGTTTCTATCGGCCTAGAATCCAAAATTGTCGGTGAAAGTCAGGTCTTGGGCCAGCTCAAGCAGGCTTTCTTGACAGCGCAAGATGCTGGTACGACTGGAATTGTCCTCAATCAGGCTTTCAAGCAGGCGCTGACCTTTGCCAAGCGCATGCATGATACTTATCGAATCAATGACCGGCCTATTTCTATCGGCCTGACGGCTATCCAAGAATTGGACCGAATGGGGCTGGATTACAGCACTAAAAAGATAGCTGTTATCGGTTTGGGAGAGATTGGTCAGCTGGTGACCAAGTATGCTCTGCATCGTCCATTCGAATCCGTCATGCTGCTCAACCGGACGGTCAGCAAGGCCCAAGCATTTCTGACAGAGGACAGGGTATCTGCCCATGGCTGGGATGAGTTGGAGGCAGTGCTGGCGGATGCGGATGTGGTCTTTTCAGCGGTTAAAACGGAAGAATACATTATCTTTCCCTCTATGCTTAAGGAGGGTGCGATTGTATTTGACCTCTGTCTGCCGCGTTCCTGCCATCCTAGCTCGTCTCTGAAGCTCTATAATATCGAAAATCTAACCAATCAACTCGAGCAATATAAGGCAGAGCGGCAGGAGATTGCCGGTCGGATTGCTTTGGAGATTGATGAGGAGCTGGTCAAGTTTGCTGACTGGCGTCAGCAATTGGGCATTATTCCTCTGATTCAGGAAATCAGGGATAAGGCTTTGGAAGCTCAAGCTTCGGCCATGGAAAGTCTTAATCGCAAGATTCCAGATTTGACCGAGCGGGAGCAGAAGCAGATCTCCAAGCACATGAAGAGTATCATCAACCAAGTCTTGAAGGAGCCAATCTTGCAGCTCAAAGAGCTGTCAGTAGGAGAGCATTCAGACTATGACATTGCCTTGATTGCCAAGATATTTGGCTTGCACAGAGAAAGGGGAAAAGATGAAGGTCATTAAGGTAGGAACCCGCAAGAGTAAGCTGGCCATAACCCAGACCCAACAGTTAGTGGACCAACTCAAGGAGCTCCATCCAGAGCGGGACTTTGTCCTCGTTCCCTATACCACAAAAGGAGATCGCCTGACCCACGTCAGCCTCCAGGAAATTGGCGGCAAGGGAGTCTTTGTCAAGGAAATTGAGCGGGCTCTCTTGGCTGGTGAGATTGATATGGCCGTTCACAGTCTCAAGGACATGCCGGCTAAGCTAGCTGAGGGCTGTGCGCTCGGTGCGATTAGTCGGCGAGAAGATGTTCGGGACTGCTTGATTTTCCGTCAAGCTGGCCAGACGCTGGCGGACCTGCCTAAGGGCGCTCTTATAGGAACCAGCAGCATTCGCCGACAGGTTCAGCTGCAGGCTCAGAGACCGGATTTGGCTTTTAAACCACTTCGAGGCAACATTGATACACGCATCAAGAAGCTGGAAGAAGGCGAGTACGACGCGATTGTCTTGGCTATGGCCGGACTTAAACGCTTGGGCTGGCTGGACCAAAGCCGTCTTCACATTCAGCCTTTAGAGACCAGTCTTTGTCTGCCGGCTATTTCTCAGGGAGCTTTGGCAGTGGAATGCCGGGAAGAGGATGAGGAGTTGCGGAGTCTGTTAGCGGCTGTTCAGGATGAGAAGACAGCAGCTGAAGTGGCAGTTGAACGGGCAGTTTTGGCTCAGATGAATGCAGACTGCACCTTCCCTATCGCTGCTTTTGCCCAGAAAAACGGTCAGGACTATCAGCTAGAGGCCATGCTGGCCAAGGAGGACGGCCAATGTGTGTTTGTCAGCCTTCAAGGGCAGGATGGTCAGGAATTGGCAGAGCAGGCTGTGCGCCAGTTAGCCGATAAGGGAGCAGTAGGAATGCCATGGTTAAAAAAATAATCTTTACCAGAGAGCAGGCGCCGAACTCTGCCTGGCTAGAAGAAATCAGACGAGCTGGGTTTGAGACGCATCATGTTCCTCTCATTCGTTGTCAGTCCCTGCCCTTGCCAGAAGATGTCCAAGCAGCACTGCCAGAAGCTGACTGGGCCTTTTTTACCAGTGCTGTCGCAGTAGAGGCTTTCAGTCCCTATCTGAAAGCGGACTACCAGATTGCGACCATTGGGCCGCAGACCAGTCAGGCGCTGGATAAGCTAGGCCGAGCCTGTGATTTTCAGGCCAGCAGCCACTATGGTCTTGATTTTATTCAGGAGTGGCTGGATTTGGCTCTGCCGACGCAGAAGATCTTGTTGCCCCAGAGCAGCTTGTCCAATCCCAGTCTGGCTGAGAAATTAAAAGAAGCAGGCCATGAGGTCTGGGCTTGGCCTATGTACGAAACGACCTCAAATCCTGCTGGTCAGGACCAGCTCGAGACCTATCTGTCCCAGGAGGATGTGATTTGGACCTTTGCCAGTCCGTCGGCTTGGCAGAGTTTTTGTGCTATTAAGCCCCATCTAGCGTCCAGCCATCAGATTGCAGTGATTGGCCAGACCACGGCTCAGGCGGTTAAGGAGTCCGGCTATGGGGTAGACTACCAGCCCCAGAGTCCTTCTGTTGAGGAAATGGTCAAGGAAATAATCAAGAAAGAAGAGAAGAAGCATGGAATTTTATAGACATCGCAGACTGAGAAGAAGCAGCGGTTTGCGGCAGCTGGTTCGAGAAACCAAACTGTCTGTGGATGATTTTATCCAACCCTTGTTTGTCAAGGAAGGCTTGACTGAAAAGAAAGAAGTTGCCTCCATGCCGGGAGTTTATCAGTTCTCCCTCGAGGATTTGCTGCCAGAAGTTCAGGAATGTGTGGACTTGGGCATTCGAGCTTTTATCGTCTTTGGCATTCCGTCAGGAAAGGACGAAATAGGCAGTCAGGCTTCAGCTGAAAATGGCATTGTCCAAGAAGCTATCCGTCTAATCAAGAAGCATTTTCCTGAGACGGTCGTCATTGCAGACACCTGTCTCTGTGAGTTTACCAGTCACGGACATTGCGGTATTTTGCGAGGGGAGGAAGTGGACAATGATCTGTCTCTGACTAGACTGACAGAAGTCGCTGTCAGCCAAGCCAGGGCTGGAGCAGATGTCATTGCGCCTTCCAATGCCATGGACGGTTTTGTGGCGGCTATCCGTCAGGGACTTGATGTGGCGGGCTTTGAAGACATTCCGATCATGTCCTATGCGATTAAGTTTGCCTCTAGCTTTTATGGACCTTTCCGAGATGCAGGTGAGAGTGCTCCGGCCTTTGGCGATCGCAAGACCTATCAGATGAATCCAGCCAATCGCTTGGAGGCTTTGAGAGAAGCCAAGAGCGATGAGGAGCAAGGAGCAGACTTTCTCATGGTTAAGCCGGCTCTGGCCTTTCTGGATATCCTCAGAGAGCTGCGCCAGGAAACCCGGCTGCCTCTGGTGACCTATAATGTCAGTGGAGAATACGCCATGGTCAAGGCAGCAGCTCAGCAGGGGTGGATCAATGAAAAAGCCATTGTCATGGAAACTTTGACCAGTATGAAGCGGGCTGGTGCAGACTTGATTATCACTTATTTTGCCAAGGATGCGGCTGGCTATCTGAAAGAAGGATAGAGACTGCGGAAAATCAGCAGTTTTCTAGATAAGGAGGACGAACTTGAAGAGAGAACATTCCAACCAATATTTCACAGAGGCTCAAAAGCTCTTTCCAGGCGGGGTCAACAGTCCTGTCAGGGCTTTTAAGGCTGTGGGCGGCCATCCGCTTTTTATTGAAAAAGCCAGCGGAGCCTATCTGCATGATGTCGATGGCAACCGCTATATTGACTACGTCCTGTCTTGGGGGCCTATGATTTTGGGACATGCTCCTAAGGATGTGTTGCCAGCAGTTGAGGAAGCTATTTGGGAGGGGACCAGTTTTGGTGCTCCGAGCCCCAGAGAGATTGCCCTCGGCCAGCTGGTGCAGGAGCGTCTGCCTTTCATGGAAAGAATGCGGATGGTCAATTCGGGAACGGAAGCGACCATGAGCGCCATTCGGGTAGCGCGTGGAGTGACCAAGCGTTCTAAAATTGTCAAATTTATCGGCTGCTATCACGGCCACAGCGATTCCTTTTTGGTTCAGGCTGGTTCAGGCTTGGCCAGCTTTGGGATTGCTGATTCTGCCGGAGTCATTGCTCAGGTAGCTGGGGAAACTCTGGCCTTGCCTTACAATGACACAGATGCTCTCAAGACTTGCTTTGAAAAGCATGGAGATGACATCGCCTGTGTCATTTTAGAAGCAGTTGCTGGCAATATGGGTTTGATTCCAGCGGATGCGGACTTTATCAGTACTATTCGCTCCCTCACTCAGGAATACGGCTCTCTCTTTATCGTGGACGAGGTCATGAGTGGTTTCCGAGCTCATTATCAGGGGGCAGTTGGCCTCTATCAGACAGAGCCAGATCTGGTCTGCTTGGGCAAGGTTATTGGTGGCGGCTTCCCAGTCGCAGCCTTTGGCGGTAAGGCCCTCTATATGGATCAGGTAGCGCCTCTAGGCAGCATCTACCAGGCTGGTACCCTATCAGGCAATCCAGTTGCCATGACGGCCGGTTATGAAACCCTGAAACAGCTAACACCTGAACTCTTTGCTGAGATTGAAGAGAAAACAAGCTACCTCTGTGATGGCTTGCGAAATCTAGCAGACAAGTACAGTATTGATCTGCAAGTCGTATCAAAAGGTACCATGTTTGGCTTCTTCTTCAGTCAGAAGCCAGTCCGCAATTTTGAGGATTCTAAGGCGGCTGACCATGCTCAGTTTGCACGACTGCATGGACTCTTGCTGGAAGAGGGCATTTATCTGGCGCCATCTCAGTATGAAACCAACTTTATGTCCAGTGCCCATACTAGAGAGGATCTAGACCAGACTTTGGCAGCCTTTGAGCGGGCATTTCAAGCAATGAAAGAAGAAGCAAATGGCTAAGATTGTGTTAGTGACAGGCGGTGCCAGAAGCGGTAAGTCGGCATTTGCGGAGGAGCAGTTGGCGGATCGAGAGCGAGTTTGCTATATTGCGACCGGCCTACCCCGAGGAGAAGATCCAGAATGGCAGGAGCGGATTCGGCTGCACCAAGAACGCCGGCCGACTTCCTGGACGACTCAAGAGCAGTATGCAGGGCTGGCCGACTGGCTGCGAGAGCAGTCGCATCCAGTTTATCTGCTGGATTGTGCCACGCTTCTGACCAGCAATCGCCTCTTTGATTTGATTGCTCAGCATTTTCCAGACAAGCTGGAGCTGACAGAGGAGCACTTTCTCAGTCGGCAGGAGCAGTCTTTCCTACTGCAGCTCTTGGAAGAAGAATGGCAAGAGCTTCTATCTATAATCCGTCAGATAGATTCTGAGTGCTGGATTGTAACGGACGAGGTTGGCCTGGGCATTATCCCAGAGACCAGACTAGGACGCTTTTTCCGTGATGTGCAGGGAAAGATCAACCAACTGATTGCAAAGGAGGCGAGTGAGGCTTATCTAGTCATCTGCGGCCTCGCTCAGCAGTTGAAATGATAAAGGCATTGATTATCTATACTCAATTTTTTAGCCGGATTGTGATTCCAAAGGCAGTGGATATTTCCTATCTGCGACGGGGACTTCCTTTTCTAACCCTCTTTGGTCTCTTGCTGGGTTTGATTTCAGGAGGATTTTATTTCCTGATGAGTCTAGTTCTGCCTGGAATGGTTGCTTGGGTTCTGACCCTTGCTTTCGATGTTCTGCTGACGGGCGGTTTTCACTTAGACGCTTTAGCGGATACGGCAGACGGTCTCTTCTCCTCTCGTAAGAAGGAGCGGATGCTGGAAATTATGAAGGACAGTCGCATTGGCAGCAATGGCGTTCTGGCACTCATTCTCTACTATGCTCTGATGCTGGTTCTCTACCCTTATCTGCCAGAGCCTCGCTGGTTTATCGTGGCTAGTCTGTCCATGATTGGCAAGGCCGGTCTGAGCCTACAGCTCTATCGGATGACCTATGCCAGAGAAGGCGGTGGATCAGGGAATTTCTTCAGTGGCAGCAAGACTAGTCATATTCTGCTTGCCCAGTTTTTGCCTGTGCTCCTGTCTCTGTTGTTTTTCAGCTGGAGAGGTCTCTTGGCTTACGGCTTGGTATTTCTGGGAGCAATCGGCTATCGCCGGTTCGTTTATAATAAAATTGACGGCCACACAGGCGATACGCTAGGAGCCTATGTCGAAATTGCCCAGCTCCTCTATCTCTTAGGATTGGTGGTGCTAGGATGAAAAGATGGTATCTAATGCGGCACGGTCAGACAGACTACAACCGCAGGCGCTGTTTCTATGGCAGCCATGATGTCTCTATCAACGGACAGGGCCAAGAGGATGCTAGGCAGCTGGCGCTTCTGATGCAGGAGCACCCAGTTGATGTGATTTACACCAGCTGTCTCAAGCGGACACAGGAAACAGCCCAGCTGGCTTTTCCAGAAAGGAAAGTCCAGCCCATAGCCGACTTTGACGAGCGGGGCTTTGGGCAATGGGAAGGCTTGACAGCTGATGAGATTGAAGCGGCTTTTCCAGAAGTCTGGCAGGCTTGGCTGGAAGCACCCTTTGAGGTCACGCCTCCTGAGGCAGAAGTTTTCTCAGCTTTTCAGACCAGAGTCTGGACAGCAACAGACCGCCTGCTAGATAGTGCTGAGGAATCAATGGCTCTAGTAGCTCATTTGGGAGTCCTTCGCTTAATTTACCAGCATTTGGTTGACCGAGAGGCTGTTTTTTGGAACATTGATGTCCCCCAAGGACGAGTGCTGCTCTTGGAAGAGCGGGACCAGACTTGGCAGGCGACCTTACTCTAAGGCTTTATTATTAAAAAACAACATGATTTATCTTGGGAAAGAGGTGACTAGATGAATACACAGATTCAGGATAAATTTACTTTTAAAAATGGTCAGACCATGCGCAATCGCGTTGTATTGGCTCCTATGACTATCTGCGCTAGTGAGCCGGGTGGCTATGTATCTCAGGCAGATATTGATTTTTTTGCCCGCCGGTCTAGGTCGGTTGGTATGGTCATTACTGGCAGTACCTATGTCCATCCTCTGGGAAAGTCCTTTGCGGAGAGCTTCAGCGGCGCCGAGGACGATAAGATTGAGGGGCTTAGCCGTCTAGCTAAGGCCATCAAGGACCAAGGGGCTCTGGCTATTGTGCAGCTTTATCATGGTGGTCGTATGGTTCTGCCTGATTTGATTGACGGTCAGCCAGTAGCACCCAGCGCTGTCAAGGCTCCGCGCGATTATCTGGCAGAGCCGAGAGCGCTCAAGAATTCTGAAGTGGAGCAGGTGATAGAGGATTTTCTGTCAGCCATCAGACGGGCCATTCAGGCTGGCTTTGACGGAGTTGAGCTTCATGGCGCCAATACCTATCTGATCCAGCAGTTTGTCTCTCCCCATTCCAATGTCCGTCAGGACAAGTGGGGCGGCAGTCTTAACAACCGCCTGCGCTTTCCAAAGACCTTGCTGAAAAGAGCCAAGCAACTAGTCAAAGAAGAGGCTGACCGCCCCTTCCTGATTGGCTACCGCTTTTCTCCGGAAGAGATTGAGGAACCAGGTATCCAGCTTTATGATACCCTGCAGTTACTGGAGCAGCTTATCTATCATCAGGTGGACTATCTGCATATTTCGACCTCTGATGTCTGGCGCTCGTCTATCAGAGATTCTCAGGACTCAGAGCCAGTGATTCAGAAAATTATCAAAAAAATTAATGGTAGAGTGCCCCTGATTGGTGTCGGTCAGATAGAGACCAAGCAGGATGCCCAGCGAGTATTGGATGCGGGGATTCCGCTTTTTGCCCTCGGCAAGGCCCTGCTCCTAGACCCCGACTGGGCAGAAAAGGTTGTCTCTGGCCGAGAGGCAGAAGTCATCCGAGCTTATCGCGATGAGCTGCAGGCTGACCTAGCTCTGCCAACGGCCTTTGTCGAAGATGCTCGAAGCTATCTGGAAGGAAAAGATTAAGACAAGCAAATCCCCAAGGAGGAAAAAGAATGAGCAATCATTTGTTTTTCACTCGTTTGCTCTCTCATCTTCAGGACATAGAACCACCTTAGACAGAGAGCGAAGCGTATTTAGATTTGACTAGGACAGACCGTCTTAAAGTAGTTTACTAAATAGAAAAGGAAGTTGAATATTTTATGAAACATTTTAAAAAAATTATGGCTCTAGCCTTGGCAGGCCTAGCCCTAGCCTCCTGTGTAAACCCTAGCAAAACCAGTGAGTCTACTGGCGATAGTGGCAGTAAGACTGTAACCATTGGCTACACTCAATTTCCAGCAAATGTAGATCCAGCAGCGGAATACAATGGCTGGTTCACGGTTCGTTACGGAGTGGGAGAAACCCTCTTTAAGATGGACGACAAACTTGAGGTAAAACCTTGGCTGGCTGAGAAAATCGAAGCAGTCTCGGACCTAGAGTGGAAAATTACCCTCAAGGATAAGGTGACCTTCCAAAATGGTGAAAAAATGACCGGTGAAAAGGTCAAAGCTTCTCTGGAACGCTTGATTAAGACAAGCGAGCGGGCAGCATCAGATATGGGTATTGACAGCATTTCTGCGGAAGGTCAAACTGTGACCATCAAGACAAAGGCTGCGCAACCGATTATGGCGAATCTCTTGGCAGAGCCCTACTCCGCTATTGTTGATACGACTGGCAAGAGCGCATCTGACAAGGCTCCTGTCGGAACTGGACCTTACATGGTGACCAAGTACACTCCTGAGAGCGGAGCAGAGCTCAAGGCTTATGAAGACTACTGGGATGGCAAGCCAAAAGTTGCTAATCTGAAGATTAAATACTTCTCTGATCCGACAGCTATTTCTGCAGCCCTCAAGTCTAAGGAAGTTGATGCCGTCTATGGTCTGCCTTATGCAAATCTAAGTACCTATGCTTCCGATAAGAACTACAAAATCTCTGAAGTAGAAGGTTCTCGCTACCTAGCTTACTACTATAACTTTGAAAATCCTTATGTAGCAGATGACAAATTCCGTCAGGCTTTAGATACCTTGGTAGACAAGAAGACCTACTCAGAATCCCTCTTTAAAGGCTCAGCTGTGCCAGCTGTTGGACCTTTCCCTAAAGGGTTTGCCTTTGCCCTGCAAAAGAGCGTCCATGAATTTAACGTAGACAAGGCTAAGAAACTCTTGGATGAAGCTGGTTACAAGGATACTGACGGTGATGGTTATCGTGAAAAAGACGGCCAAAAAGTCAGCATTGAGTTGCTGTCCTTTACTCGTCTGCCTGAAATGCCGCTGGCTGTAGAAGCAACCCAGCAACAGCTCAAGGAAGTCGGAATCGAAGCGACTATCAAGAAAGTTGAAGTCAGTGCCGTTGCCAGTGAAAAGGACTATGCCTTCACACCTTATGCGGTGGTAGCAGCTCCTATCGGTGACCCATACGCCTTCTTCAACAGTGCTGTTAAGACTAATGGTACAGCCAATATCGGTCACTACAGCAACCCAGAAGCAGACAAGAAAATCGAAGAGTTAGCGACTGAAACTGATCCAGCTAAGCGTAATCAGCTCAGCAAGGAAATCCAAGAAATCATGGATAAGGACTACGGCTTTACTATTATCGGCTTCTTCAAGGTCGCTCTGGTGATGGACAAGTCCGTCTCTGGTTTGGAATCTCATCCGACAGACTACTATCACGTCAGCAACAAACTATCAAAGGAATAAAACATGCTGGAAATGAAAGATCTGCTGGTGCAGTCAGCAGATAAAGTCATTCTCGATCGGGTCTCCCTCTCTCTTGCTGAGGGGGAGTCCCTTTCGATTGTGGGCGAGAGTGGCAGTGGCAAGTCCACCCTGCTCAAGATGCTGCTGGGTCTCCCTCTTAGGGGTCTGACAGTAACAGAGGGCAGTATTACCTTTGAGGGGCAGGAAATTCAGCCCCAGGATCACCGCATTTATCTGCCTTTTGTAGGCCGAGAAGTGGCTTGGATTAGTCAGCATGCCAGTCTCAGCTTCAATAACCGCCGTAAGATCAAAAAGCATTATCAGGACTTGGTGAAAAATCAGGGCCAGCAGGCAGCAAATCTCCGTCCCTTGGAAGAATGTCTAGAAATGGTGGGACTGCTGCCTGAAAAAGTCGTCAATAAGTATCCTTTCGAACTTAGTGGCGGTATGATGCAGCTAGTCGGTGTGGCGCTAGCTCTAGCTAGCAGACCCAAACTATTGCTGGCTGACGAGCCGACTAGCGCTCTTGATGTCCTGTCGAAAATGAAGCTGCTTGATCTCTTGAGCAAGCTTCATCAGGAGGAAAAAATGGCCATTCTCTTTGTTACACAT
This sequence comes from Streptococcus sanguinis SK49, assembly GCF_000212815.1. GTDB lineage: Bacteria > Bacillota > Bacilli > Lactobacillales > Streptococcaceae > Streptococcus > Streptococcus sanguinis_C. Next base: position 460,489 of record NZ_GL890985.1, read on the forward strand.
GATATCAGTGTGGCTGAGCATCTAGCGCAAAAAGTAGTCGTCATGAAAGAAGGGCAGATTGTCGAAAGTGGTCCAGCCCATCAAGTTCTTCGCCATCCTGAGCAGGCCTACACCCAGAAATTGCTGAAGGCCGTGCCTAAGCTAGCAGCATTTAGAGAAGGGGGGCAGCTATGAATCAAGTATTGGTTGGTCGCCAACTGACCTACGAGTACAGTCAGATAGGTGAGCGGAGAATCGGTGTATTTGATATTGACATTAGCTTGGAAAAGGGACAGGCTTTAGGGCTGGTCGGAGAGTCAGGCTCTGGTAAGAGTACCATTGCCAAACTCATTTGCCGCTTTTTAAAGCCGGACCAAGGGAAGCTGACCCTACTGGGCAAACCAGTCTATGACTACAAGGATAGGGAATACTATGCTCGGGTCCAGTATATTGCCCAGCAGCCCCAGTCGACTTTTCATCCCAAGCGCAGCATTCAGCAGAGCCTGGAAGAGGTCTGTCGTAACTTCTCTCTCTATCAGCAGCAGTTAGATAGAAAGCAGGCCATCCATGACTTGCTGACCTCAGTTGGTCTGACAGCTGAGCTTGCCCAGCGGCTGCCGTATCAGCTGAGCGGAGGAGAATGCCAGCGGGCGGCCATTGCCCGTGCCCTGCTGATTAATCCCGATGTGCTCATCTGCGATGAAATCACCAGTGCCCTTGATGTGACTGTTCAGTATGAAGTCATGCAGCTGCTGGCAGATATCAAGGAGCGCTCGCAGACATCCTTTCTCTTCATCTCTCATGACATCGCTCTGGTCAGCAATTTTGCGGAAGATTTGATCGTCCTCAAGGACGGAATCGTGCAGGAGAAGGGCAGCATGCGAGAGGTCGTCTCTGCTCCCAAGAGTGACTATACCAAGCTCTTGCTCAGTCAGTACAGGGAGGATAAAGATGAGGATTAAGCAAGAACTAGACTCTATGGCTCCTTGCAGCAGCTATCAAGGCAGTCTGCCCATCACGGATGAGCTGGCTATCCAGTACACCCTGCTCAAAGGACAGGCTACCCAGCCCTTGCTGACCATCAGTGCGGCGGTTCATGGCTGTGAGTATGTCGGGGTTAAGGCGCTGATGGACTTAGCGCATGAATGGGACTTTAACTTTCAGGGCTCTGTCCTCCTCCTGCATGCAGTCAATGTCAGCGGCTTCTGGGCTCGGGAGACGACACTTGTACCTGAGGACGGCCTCGATCTGAACAGGATTTTTCAGGATCAAGAGCCGGTTTCCAGCCTCAGCTATCAGATTCGGTCTGTGATTGAGAGTCAGGTCTTTAGCGTCAGTGACTTCCTGATTGACCTGCATAGTGGCAATCGGGAAGAACTGCTGACCCCTCATGGTTACTATTCTCTGCGGGCAAATCCAGAGGTGATGGAAAAGTCCTATCAGATGCTGCAGGCTTCAGGGACACCGATAATCTATCAATCTCAGGACTGCGGCAATCTTTATCACGCTGCCTCGGTGGACTATGGACTGCCTAGCATCCTGCTGGAGCAGGGAGAAAATGGTACCTGTCTGCCAGAAGATGTATTGGCTATGAAGGAGTCAGTCAAACAAGTCGCCCGCTATCTTTTTGAAGGGACCATGCCCTATTATAAGCAGGCGCCGCTGATCTTTGACGACAGTTACTATCTGACCTGTCAGAGGTCGGGCTGCTGGATGTGCTTTGTCCGGCCCAATCAAACAGTACAGGCTGGTCAGGTCATCGGCGAAATCTGTGATATTTATGGCAATATTTTAGAAAAGGTGACTGCCAAGGAAGACGGTCTGGTCCTCTACCAGAAGGCGACCCTGGTTGTCCACCAAGACGAAGTGCTGCTGGCCGTAGCTAGCAAGAAGCCTGAAAGCTACCAGACATCTGAAAGGGAGGCGCATGATTAAATTTATTATCAAAACTATTCTGCAATTCGTCCTCATCCTGCTCTGCGTCAGCTTTATCTCCTTTTTGCTGGTTTATCTAGCACCGGGAGATCCGGCTGAGAGCATCCTCAACGCTCAGGGCATTCCTTTTACCAAGGAACTGCTGGAAATCAAGCGGGCAGAGATGGGTCTGAATGGCAGCTTTATGGAGCAATATCTGGCCTGGCTGGGCAAGATTGTCCATGGCGACTTTGGTGTGACCTATAATTCCGGAGCTTCGGTCTGGGAGCAGCTGGTTTTCTATTTTCCCAATACAGTCTACCTAGCTTTTTATACCCTGCTAACAACTCTGGGAATTTCCTTGCCGACAGCTCTCTACACATCCTACCATGCTGGAAAGCCGGTTGACCGCTTCCTGATGGGAGGTCTGGCCTTCCTAAATGCCATTCCTAGCTTTGTTATGGGGATTATCCTGATTCTGATCTTTTCTGTTCAGCTGCACTGGTTTCCCATTCAGGCAACGGCCAATGAGCTGGGCTTGGTCTTGCCAGTCATAACACTGGCCATGATCATGTCCACTCGCTATATTCCGCAGCTGCGGACCGCTCTGATAGAAGTGCTGCATTCGCCAGAAGTCGAAGGTGCGCAAGGTCGGGGGATTCGAGAGGGACATATCCTGTTGCATGACGTGATTTACAATGTCCTGCCCTTTCTTCTCACCTTGGTCAGCCTTTCTCTGGGCTCGCTCTTGGGCGGCGTGGCTATTATTGAGCACCTCTTTTCCTGGCCGGGCATTGGTAAGATGCTGATTGGCGTAGTTGCCAAGCGGGATTATCCTCTCATTCAGGGGGCGGTTCTCTTTATCACAGCGGGAGTTTTGACTGTAAATCTAGTCTTTCAACTGCTTACTGTTTGGCTCAATCCTCGTGTCCGACTGGCTCAGGAAAATCCCAAACTGCTGCCGCGCACGAAGAAATTAAAAGTAAGCAAGGAGGGTTCGTATGGATAAGAAAATCAATCGAAAACTCCTGGTCTTGGGCGGTCTCATCCTCCTGGCCTTGGTCCTTTCCTCCTTGGCTCCTCATCTCTTGGGTGACAGTTTAACCAAGGTCAATCTGGGACAAGCCCTACAAGGGCCCAGCAGCAGTGAGTGGTTCGGAACAGACGCTCTGGGACGGTCTGTCTTTGCGCGTGCAGTGAGCGGAGGTGCGGAAACGGTCCTGCCAGCCTTGATGATTCTGATGCTGATTGCGGCGGTGGGCTCCTTTATCGGGGTGACTAGCGCTTTTATCGGCGGGAAATTCGACCAGTTCATCTTGCTAGTAATCACGGCTTTTCAGTCTTTCCCATCTATCATTCTGGTCATTGCTATCGTCAGTATCTTGGGCATCGGTCTCCAGCAAACCCTCATCGCTATTTGCTTGACGGCCTGGACCAAGTATGCCTACCTGATGCGCTCCATGACCATGCAGCTGAAAAATGAACCCTATATCCAGTCCTCGAAAATGTATGGCAATAGTTTTTGGACAAGCCTGAAAAACTATTATTTCCCCAGTCTTTTCCCTCAGATTCTGACGACCATGAGCTTTGACATCAGCACCATTATCATGGAAATCGCTGGTCTCAGCTTTGTTGGATTGGGAGCTCAGGCACCGTCGCCTGAGTGGGGAGCCATGATAAATGACGGACGGATCTACATTCAGGAAGCCCCTTGGATTGTGGTCTTTCCTTGTATCTTGCTGATTTTGACCATTCTCCTCTTTACCAAGTTCGGAGACGCTCTGAACAGCAAGTACAACCGCATGAATTGATTATCAAAAAAACATAAACTATAGCCCCTATCTCTTGGGACTGCAATCATAAAAAATATGAATACAAGAAAGTGATTCAATAAAAATGAGAAAAAAACTATTTTTATTAGTTGTCCTCTTGCTGCCTTTATTCTTGGTAGCCTGCCAGCAAAACTCAAATTCTTCCAAACAAGCCAATGAGAAAGACAAACTCACTATGGTCTGGGGAGAGGACTTTGGGGATGTCAATCCTCACCGCTACAATCCAGACCAATTTGTCATTCAGGATATGGTCTATGAAGGCCTAGTCCGCTACGGTGACAATGGTAAAATCGAGCCAGCCTTGGCTGAAAGCTGGGATATCAGCGAAGATGGTAAAACCTATACCTTCAAGCTGAGAAAGGCAAAATTCTCAGACGACTCTGACTTTAATGCTGAGAATGTCAAACGGAATTTCGATACCGTCTTTTCAGAGGAAAACAAGAAAAACCACACTTGGTTTGACTTTACTAACCAATTGGAAAGCTATCGAGTTGTAGATGAGCATACCTTTGAGATTAAGCTCAAACAAGCCTACAGTGCGACTCTCTATGATTTATCAATGATTCGTCCGATTCGCTTCATAGCTGATGCTGCTTTCCCTGACGGAGACGATACGACCAAGGACAACCTCAAAAAGCCAATCGGAACAGGTCAATGGGTTGTCAAAGACAAGAAGCAAAACGAGTACATTACCTTTACCCGTAACGAAAATTACTGGGGTGAAAAGCCTAAATTGAAAGAAGTAACAGTCAAGATTATTCCAGATCCACAAACCCGTGCTCTTGAGTTTGAGTCTGGCAATGTTGACTTGATCTATGGAAATGGCGTTATCGGTCTGGATAACTTTGCCAAGTATGCCAAGGATGACAAGTACACAACGGATGTATCACAACCAATGTCCAGCCGCCTCATGCTCTTGAATGCCAAGCAAGAAATTTTCAAAGACAAGACTGTCCGTCAGGCGATGAACCATGCAGTTGATAAGAAGTCTATTGCGAAAGACATTTTCCGCGGCACAGAAACACCAGCTGATACCATCTTCTCTAAGTCTACACCGCATTCTGACGCCAATCTGACTCCCTATGACTACGACATCAAGCAGGCTGAAAAGATGCTGGATCAAGCAGGCTGGAAGAAAGGTTCTGACGGTATACGTGAAAAAGATGGCAAGAAATTAAGCCTAAATGTTCCTTATATCTCTTCTAAGGCGACAGACAAGGACTTGGTTGAGTACTTCCAAGGCGAATGGAAGAAAATCGGAATCGACGTTCAGCTTAAAGCTATGGAAGAAGATGACTACTGGGAAAATGCCAAGACAGGAAACTTTGACCTGATGTTGACTTATTCTTGGGGAGCACCGTGGGATCCGCATGCTTGGATGACTGCCTTGACTTCACCAGCAGACCATGGTCACCCAGAAAATATTTCCCTAGAAGCTCTGCCATCTAAGCCAGAAATTGATAAAATTATCAAGGCGACTCTGGTCGAACCAGATGAGGCAAAAGTCGATGAAGGCTATAAGAAAGTCCTCACCATGCTCCATGATGAAGCTATCTATATTCCAATCACTTACCAATCTGTTGTTTCCGTCTACCGCAAGGGAGAACTCGATGGCATGCGCTTTGCCCCAGAAGAAAATGCTTTCCCACTGCGCTATATTGAGAAAAAATAAAAGCTGGCTTCATAACTGCAAATTTTAATATAAAGGGAGTAGTGCTGCTAAGTTGAAAAGCTTATCAGCCGCCCCTTTTCTTTTAAGGACTATGAAAAAAGATTTATTTAAAAAAATAGTTTCTTTCTTAGCTGCTCTATTGATGATATCAGTATTGACCTTTCTCTTGGCCAAGCTATCCTCGGCTGATCAAGCAGAAAACTATTTAAGGGTATCTAAGATTCAAGTAACCCCTCAATCCTTGGAAAAAGCCAGAGAATATCTGGGCCTCAATCAACCTTGGCCCCGGCAGTATCTAGCTTGGCTGACTAAGGCCCTTGGTGGGGATTTTGGGACGTCTTATCTATTAAAGGTTCCTGTCCTGCCCTTGGTGCTGGAACGTTTCCAGTCAACCCTTTCTCTGGGCTTGACTTCCTTTGCTCTCATTTTGCTTACGTCCATTCCTTTGGGGATTTTTAGTGCGGTCTACAAGGATTCTCTCTTTGATAAGGTCACTCGTTTTCTATCCTTTTCCAGCGTTTCCATGCCTAGCTTTTGGTTAGGCTACATGCTGATTGTGATTTTTGCTGTTCAGCTCAGATGGCTGCCCGTTTCGGGCAAGCAGGATTTTAGCAGCTTGATTCTTCCTAGTCTGACCCTCAGTATGTCATTGATTGGCCAGTATACCGCTTTGATCCGCAAGGCTGTGCTGGAGCAGATGAACAGTGTCCATGTCGAAAATGCCCTCCTGCGCGGAGTCAGCAAGTTCTTCCTGGTCAAGAATCATCTCTTGAGAAATTCCCTGCCAGCCATTGCGACAGGCCTGAGCCTGACCTTGGTCTATCTCCTGACAGGTTCCTTGATTGTCGAAGAAGTCTTCTCCTGGAATGGTGTCGGCTCCCTCTTTGTAGATGCGCTCCAGTCTGTGGACCTGCCCATCATCCAGTGCTGTATGCTTTTATTTGGCCTATTATTCTTGGGAAATAACATTCTAACCCAGCAGCTGCCGCTCTGGATAGACCCTAGAGTCAGAAAAAGGAGGAGCAATGTCTAAACGATTTATTTTTTCAAGTGTCATTTTGCTGGTCCTCTTCATCTGCGCTCTCTTTGCTCCCTTTCTATCCTCTTTTGATCCCCAGCAGGTAGAAATCTCAAACAAACTAATGGCACCTGACGCTGTTCATCTGCTGGGAACGGATCAGCTAGGTAGAGATGTCTTGTCTCGTCTGCTGCACGGGGCTCGTTATTCTCTCTTTTTATCCTTGACTATCAGTCTGCTAGAAGTGGTCATCGGTGTGACAGTCGGCTTGCTGATCGGATGGTACCAGGGAAAGGCTGAAGCAACCTTCTTATGGTTTGCAAATGTTATTTCCGCCTTTCCTAGCTTCCTGCTATCGCTAGCTACTGTTGGGATATTGGGGCAAGGAATGACCAATATGATTTTAGCCATTGTTATCATAGAGTGGGTCTATTATGCTCGGGTAACGGCCAATCTGGTCAAGAGTGCCAAAGAGGAAGCCTATGTCATTTCTGCCCAGACCATGGGACTCTCTCAGATTCATATCCTCAAAACTCATATCCTGCCCTTTATATACAAGCCTATTTTGATTATTGTGTTGATGAATATCGGGAATATCATTCTCATGATTTCTGGCTTTTCCTTTCTGGGAATCGGTGTCCAGCCCAATATTACCGAATGGGGTATGATGCTGCATGATGCTAGAAGCCATTTTCAAACGGCAACTTGGATGATGCTGGCGCCTGGACTGGCTATCTTTCTGACTGTGGTCGCCTTTAATCTATTTGCCGAATGCTTTGAAGAGAAAGGCTGGAAACAGATATGGAAAAAATAGCAGTAAAGCAACTGACAGCCCAGATTGAGGGAAAGACCATACTACAGGACATCAGCTTTGAAGTGGAGGTGGGGCAGTCTCTGGTCATCATTGGGGAGAGTGGTTCTGGTAAAACTCTCTTAACCAAGATATTGATTGGGCAACTGCCTTCATCCTTGAGCATGCAAGGTGAAGTTCACTATGGCTCCATGTCTCTGGAGCGCAGCTCTCTTAAGGACTGGCAGCAGCTGCGGGGGAGCCGAGTGGCCTATATGTCTCAAAATCCGATGGCTATGTTCAATCCCTTTCAGACCATTCAAAGCCATTTTTGGGAAACCATGCGCAGCCATAGCAAGATTTCAAAAAGCGCTTGTCTGACTAAGGCCCTAGCCTCTATGAAAGAGGTCAGACTGGGAGAGCCGGAAGAGCTTTTGAAGAAATATCCTTTTGAGCTCAGTGGCGGTATGCTGCAGCGGGTCATGCTGGCCATCTTGCTTTGCCTAGAGCCAGAGACTATCATTTTGGATGAGCCTACTTCGGCGCTAGACATCCACAATCGCGAGCAGATTATCCTCATCTTAAAGGAGCAGTTAGCTAAAGGAAAGACCCTCATCACAGTGACCCATGATTATCATTTGGCGCAGGAGCTAGGAGGCAAGATGCTTGTCATGTATCAGGGGGCTATCATGGAGGAAGGTCCAGTGGACAAGATCCTCGAAAGTCCTTCGCAGGCCTATAGCCAAGACCTTATTTTAGGAAATCCATACGAACGGTTGGTGAGACAAGATGCTGGAATGTAGACATGTTTTTAAAAAATTCGATGGCAAAATGGTTGTCAAAGACTGTAACTTCTCCGTCCAGAAAGGTGAAATGATTGGTCTGATGGGCGAGAGCGGCAGTGGTAAGAGCACGCTGGCTAAATTGCTGATTGGTTTAGAAAAGCCCAGTCAAGGTCAGGTCTTACTAGATGGCCAGCCCTATTCAGTCAAAAAGTCTGGCGTGAGAATTCTGTTGGTCTTTCAAGACTCGCTCCATTCAGTCAATCCGCACTTTACAGTCGAGCAGGTTTTGACAGAGGCCCTGTCAAAAGATGTGGCTAGAGACGAGATAGAAGCCATTCTAGAAGACGTCGGTTTGGATAAAAGCTATCTGAATCAGCCAGCACGCCAGCTCAGTGGCGGCCAGCTCCAACGGATTTGCATCGCCCGCGGCCTGCTCTTAAAGCCAGATATTCTCATCTTTGATGAGGCTCTGAGCGGTTTGGATCCCATTGTTCAAGGAAAGTTGTTACGCCTCCTATATGATTTGTGGGAGAAATACCAGCTGACCTATCTTTTCATCTCGCATGATTTCAAGCTGAGCTATGCTCTCTGCCATCGGATTTTGGTCATGGCAGACGGGGAAATCGTTGACGAGATAAAGGACTTTGAGCTTCCTATCCAGGCTCATCACCCTGTGACAAAAAAGTTGATAGGCGACATGGGACATTTTAGCTGACGCATGCCCCAGCCAGCTAAACTATTTTAAAATTAAAAATAAAGGAATATATATGAAACGTACTTTTGAAACGAGAAAACTTTACTTCGGCTTTCCAGTCTTCTTTTTAGGCTATAAAGACGATGTTCACGGCTATAATATTTCAACCTCAAGCTCGGTTTATTCCTTGGGCAGCATGATGGTTATTGCCATGCGTACCAAGGGGAATGCCATTACAGAGATTACCAAACACCAGCAATTCACTGTCAATGTCCCTGAGAAGGATTTGACCAAAGAGTCTGAAATTGCTGGTTTCAACAGTCGTAAGGACAAGTTTGCCCTGACCGGTCTCAGCTACACAATCGGCGAGACTGTGGATGCTCCGCTGGTAGACCAATGCCCTGTATCCATTGAGTGTCAGGTGCTGGATATGGTCGAATGCGGTGCCTTGACCAATGTCATCGCCCGTGTCACTCGGCGCGTGGTTGATGAAGACTTGATTGATGAGAATGACGCTTTCCGCAGCGACCGCTTTTCCCCTATCAGCTACATGGGAGACGGTGATGGTCGGCTTTACCGCTATTTCAGCGACGAGTCTGTCAAGATGGGCTCCATTATCAAAGAAATCCGAAAACAAGAAGAAAAATAAAGAAACCGCTGAGATTGAAGAATCTCGGCGGTTTAGTTTTCTATCATAAGTTTTTCTTTTAGGCCAAATTTCTCTAGGAAACGGCCTTGTTCTTCTTGGATTTGAGGGGTCGGATTTTTGACGTTCATGACCAGTTCTATCATTTCTGGATGGACCTCACGCACCAGCTGACTCAGAGCCCAGATAGCTGTAGCGACATGAATCGGATTTTGCCCCTTGTCGATAATTTCCAGCATTTTAGGAATGGCAGAGCGGTCATTGGCATTTGCCAGAGCGATAATGGCATTGCGCTGCAGGATGTTTTTCCCCCGCCAGCTGCCAGCCACATGACCGAATTTCTCCTTAAACTGACCGTTGGAAAGCTCCAAGAAAGGCAGGAGCTCTGGATGAGAAAGGTCGGGATCAATCTCTGTCGCCAGAGGATTATCCAAACCTTTATTGTAAGGACAGCAGATTTGACAGATATCACAGCCATAGATGACAGTCTTAATCTTCTTGCGAAATTCCAGATCCATGACGCCCTTGTCCTGAGTCTGAAAGGATAGACAACGCTTGGCATTCATGCTGCCATCACCAATCAGGCAGGAAGTAGGGCAGGCTGTCACGCAGCGGTTGCAGTCTCCGCAGCCGTAGTCGACAGGCTGATCAGGCTCGATGTCCAGATTGGTGATTAGCTCTCCCAGAAACATATAAGAACCAAATTCCTTGGAGATGACCAAGCCGTTCTTGCCGATAAAGCCGATTCCTGCTCTTTGGGCTACGGCGGTATCGACTAAGGCGCCCGTGTCCACCATGCCCTTGTATTCAAAGTCAGCGGTCAGTTCCTCAATTCCCTTGGCAAGCCGGTCCAGCTTGTCCTGCAGGACATAGTGGTAGTCCAGCCCCCAGCTGTTAGGGGTGAATTTCCCTCGCTTGTAGGCCGTTTTCTGAGGCTGCTGCTTGAGCTTGTGGGGGTAGGCGACTGCGATAGAGATGATGGTCTTAGCCGAATCCAGACTCAGCTTGGGCTTGATCCGTTCCTCAATATTCTTGTGCTCAAATCCTGAATTTCGCCCTTCTTCTACAGCCAAGCGCAGCGACTTCTCCAGATAGTCAAAATCATCCGCTGTCGTAAAACCAATCTTAGAAATCCCAATGTCTTTTGCTAAGTTAATAATTTCTTCTTTGATATTCATCCTTTCTATTATAGCGGAAAAATGCCAACTTGGCGAATGATTGAGAAAGAGAACTATCCTATAGAAACTATATCTATAGATTTATAAGACTTCCTTAGCCTATATGCTGTATGATATAATGAAATGTAGAATTTTTTATAGAAAATTTCGCAAAGTTTAGGGGAAATTTTATAAAGTTAGACAATGGGAGTTTACAAAATGAAAAAGAGATATTATGAATTTTTGAATGTTCTTGTTACGGATTGTAATCCAATCAAAAACTTAGATTTTTATAAGGCTGGTTTAATTGAGTTATTTTTTATCTCACTGGTATTTATCGTTTCTATTTTCTTACGCGGTGAGATGCATCATCTGAGTATGATAGTCATGAATTTTACTATCGTTCACACGCTTATTTTGTTTCTAGCCTTTTTACTCTTCCAAAAGTTTTTTGATACCAAAGCCTTGCAGCTCATTCCGACCAGCTCTTACCTATTTCTTCATTTTGAATTGCTTTTTTGGGGCTCCATCTTTTTTGGTGAGAACCACTTAGCATTTTTTATGATTTTTATCATACTCAGCTTGTCTTATCAGCTGATCAATTTGCTCTATCAGATGGTGATCGTTTCAAAATTGAGATATTTTGAACAGAAACAAAAGATCAATATTTTGCAGATTCACGCCATCGTCCTGTGCTGCTTGTCAGCTGCAGTAGCAGTCATCACTCGCTTGTTTATGCTGTCAGGACTCTATATGATTATTGCCTTGGTAGGTTTGAGCATCGCATTGACGCCCTTGTATCTATTGGGCTATGCACAAGTTTTCACTGGCTGGAGAAATCAAGTGCCTGAAAAATTGTAGAATTGAAGGGGATTATCGAAGAAACGATTTCCCTTTTTTTATTAAGAGGAAAGCTGGAAATATGAACGTATCCTCTATAACTGGATTGTTTATCAAGAATGATTTAAAATGGATAAGAGTAATTAATACTGAGAAGTTTAGAAGAAACAAAAATATCAATACAGGAGCTGCGAAATGAAGAAAAAATATTATGATTTTTTGAAGATGATTATTATAGATTATAGTCCAATAAATAATTCAGATTTTTACAAATCTTTTCTAATAGAACTAATGGCTTAAACTAGTGGAAGGGTGGTCTCGTTAATGGTAAAGATAAATAGAAAAGATAAAGTAAATATTACTAATATAGAAAAAGAAAGATATCACGGTCCTTTGATTACACATGGTGTCAGTTTAGGATACATTAAGATTTATCCATGGATAAATTTACCATTTTGCTCATTCTTCTTTTACTGGGCCCTTATAGGTGAAACAGGAAGTCGTCAGGGATGGATTAAAATTCTATTTTTGACTTGCATCATTCTTAATGTGGTAAGTATTTTATTTGCTTTTTCTAAGTTTCTAATCAATCGATTTAAATTTTTAACCTATATTCTGATTGCTTTGCTTACTTGGAGCGCATTAGTTTGGATCAATTTTATCGGAATGTTGATGTTTGCAATAGTAGGAGATTCAAAAAGTATAGAGGGAATATATCAATCCCCTCTCACTCCATTTTATGTAATATTGATGATGTTCCTTTTTATCTTTGCTTGTGGCCTCTATGCTTGGTATTATCTCCCAAAGAATCAAGGAAAAGTCTGGACCTTTAATCAAGTAAAAGAGGGAAATAGAAAGAAAACATGGTGGAATAATTTTGCTATAGCTTTTGCTGGGGCAACAATCATTCCCTCCCTCCTAACAGGCTATATTCAGAATGTCTTTGGTATTTTATTGGGAATTTTGTTAACCTTGACGCTGACAGCTGTTATGGTAGATGCGTTTTATGCAGCTATTTATATAAGGAAGCATCCGAAAAGTGATGAACTGATTTGAGGTGTTTTTAGTAACTGACAAAAAGTTGAGTGGTGTTCCAAATATCTCCTATGTAGTTAAACAGTTATAGCGTTTATATTCTAAAAGTTTGCTAAGGTAGAGAAATATTTTTCTCTGTTTTTATTTTTTTACAAATCTGAAAGCGCTTCATTGACAAAGTCTGCCAGATAGTTTATAATATAATAACAGTATAGAAAATGGCAAGGAAGCCTGATTTGATCGCAATGAAGCGAGTGTTTCAGAATCAAAGGGGTTTTCTATGCCATTTTTTTGCGCACTATTATTTTTTTATGGAGGATTGTTTCTATGCGGACAAAAGGAATTGTGCTGCTTTGTGGTTTGGCTTTGCTTCTGGGAGCTTGTCAAGCGGGGAATAATAAGACGACGACGGAGTCATCCTCGGCTAAGACAGAGACAACAGATAAGGACAAGGCTAAGACTTTGGATAAGGGCGTTTGGGAAGACAAGCTTTATGCCCGTCTGACCAAGCTCATCAAGGAAAATGGGAACACCAGCTCTAGCTATGATAAAAATAAAAAGCCTTATGCCGTCTTTGACTGGGACAATACGACCGTCATTAACGACATTGGCGAAGCAACCTTTACCTATCAAATTGAAAATCTGGCCTTTAAGATGACGCCGGAAGAATTTGACCAAGCAGTACGGACTAATATACCGAGCGACGATTTTGTTGAGGATTTCCATAACAAAGATGGTGAACCAGTGAACATTGACAAGATTGCGGCCGACTTGCTTTCTGACTACACGGCTATTTACAATAGCTATAAGGGAATGCAAGGAGATAAGTCTCTGGAAGAAGTCAAAAAGACTGATGAATACCAAGATTTTGCTGCTAAACTCCGCTATCTTTACGAAGCGATTGGTGACACCTTCAGCTCTGACATCAGCTATCCATGGGTGACCTACCTCTATGCAGGTATGACTTCTGAAGAAGTTCAAGCTCTATCTGAAAAGTCTATTGACCAGGCTCTCCAAGACAAGCTGACTTCTGAAACTTGGGAAAGTCCAGAAGGCTTGAAAGGTGAGTCAGGCCAAATCACTGTGACCTTCAAGCGCGGTGTTCGCTCAGTCAAGGAAATGCAAAATCTCTACAAGACTCTGATGGCTAACGGCATTGATGTCTATATCTGCTCAGCGTCTTATATCGATGTGATTATCCCTTATGCTAGTAATTCTAAGTATGGCTACAATATTCCTAAAGAAAATGTTACTGGTATGCGCCTGAAAAAGGATGATAAGGGTGTGATTCAGCCGGAATACGATACCAACTATGCTCAGACTCAAGGTGAGGGCAAGACAGAGACCATCAAAAAGCTGATTGCTGTCAATCATGACAATCAAGAACCAATCCTGATTGCCGGTGACAGTAATGGCGACTATGCTATGCTCAAGGACTTCCCTAAATTGCAAATGGGTATCATCTTCAATCTTCTGAGAGATCCTAGCAAGGGAATCGGTCTTTTGCAAACTAAGGCGATTGAAACTTACGGCCAGGAAGATGCCCTTTACTATCTGCAAGGCCGCGATGAAAATAAAGGTGTACTGCTCAACGGCAGGGAAACTATCAAACTAGATAGTAAGGAAGCCCAGCTCAGTAAATAGCGGGCAGTCCCCTGTCATAGAGAGGAATGGATGCAAAATATGAAAAAAATCATGTTTGTCGGTCCAGTCGGAGTGGGTAAGACTACTCTGACCCAGCGACTGAAAGGCTTGGAGCTAAGCTACTTTAAGACTCAGGCTATTGAGTTCTATGATGCCATCATTGATACGCCCGGAGAATTTCTCCAGCATCGTAAGTATTATAATGCTCTGAACGTGACAGCAACAGAAGCTGATGTGATTGGTCTCTTGGTGGCGGCTTCCAATCAGATGCAGACCTTTCCTCAAGGCTTTTCTTCCCTCTTCAATAAAGAAGTGATTGGCATTGTCACCAAGATTGATATGGCTGAACAGCCGGAGCAAATTGAAAAAGCGCGGCGACAGCTGAAAGTGGCTGGAGCCAAGGAAATTTTTGAAATATCAGCGACGGAAAACGAAGGAATTGACCGTCTTCAGGCTTATCTGGAGTCAGACTAGGGACGAAAAAGCCGAATATGGTATACTAGATTCTAACAAGGAAACGAGGAAGGAATGTCTATTTATGAAAGTAGAGCACGGTGGAAATGCGGCAGCTTTGGCTGAGGAATTTGGTTTTTCTCTAGAAGACTGTCTGGATTTCAGTGCCAATATCAACCCTTTGGGGATTTCTCAAAAGCTTAGGGCTTGTCTGACCGAGTCCATTGATTGGCTGGTTCATTATCCAGACATCAGCTACAGCCGCTCCAGAGAGCTTTTGGCACATCATCATGACCTAGAAAAGGACAATGTCCTGCTGGCAAATGGTGCGGTAGAAGTCTTTTATGAGCTGGCCCGCTTCCTGCGTCCAAAAACGGTCCTGACTCTGAGCCCTACTTTCATGGAATATGAAAAAGCCTTCTTGCAAGTGCAGACCAAGGTGGAGCGCTTTAGCCTTCCTTCTCCATCCTATGAGTGGAATCTAGCTGACATGTTGCCAGCCTTGGATTCACTGACTGCAGGAGACGCTGTACTCATCTGTAATCCCAATAATCCGACGGGTACCTTGATTCGGCGTACTGAGTTAGAAAAGCTAGCTGACTACTTGCAGGAGCGGCAAATCTTTTTGATATTGGATGAAGCTTTTATGGATTTTCTGGACGATGAGGAGGCCTATAGCTTTGTCTCATGTCTAGCTGTCTATCCAAATGCAGTAGTGGTACGGTCTCTGACTAAGTTTTATGCTATTCCTGGTCTGAGATTGGGCTATGCTCTCAGCTGTCATCCGACTTGCTTTGATGAGATAGAGGGGAGCCGTGCTCCTTGGTCGGTCAATGCCATGGCGGATTACGCCCTGCCTGTCCTTTTGGAAGACCAGGCCTATCAGCAAGCTACCAAGGAGTGGCTTCGAGTAGAAAGAGATTTCCTTTTTCAAGGACTGACTGCATTTTCACGGATTCGGCCGGTCAAGCCTAGTGTCAACTATATCTTCTTTGAATATTTAGGTCAGCAGGACCTGCGTCAGGAGCTTCGGCAGAGAAAGATTTTTATCCGTTCCTGTCAAAATTATCATGATCTGACAGACCGGCATTACCGCATAGCCATCCGCAGCCATCAGGAGAATGAACAGCTTCTGACTTGCCTGATAGAGGTCTTGGCGAAAGAGGCTCCTTATGACTAAGGGGATCGTGTCTTGTCCGGGTTCCTGCGGTGAATTATTTCAAGGTCTAGTAGGAGAGCAAGAGGTCCTGCTCTCCTATGGGATTGAGAAGCGTAGTCGGGTTAGATTGGACGGAACTTCGTCTCTCGCAAGGCAAGCTCAAGGTGAAAAGGTAAGGCGAGCTTTGGAGCTCCTGCCTGTGGCCAATGCTTTCTCTTTTGTTCAGGAGTCAGACCTGCCGATCAGCAAGGGCTATTCTAGCAGCACAGCTGATATGGTTAGCTGCCTGCAGGCGGCCTTTCTGGGGCAGAAGCAGCTTCTAAGAGCGGCAGACTTGACTTGTCTCTGTGCCAAGATTGAGCCTACTGACTCAGTGGCTTTTGCGGACTGGACGGTCATTGATCCCCTGACTGGTCAAGTGGTCTGGCAGACAGACTGGCGACCGGAGCTCTATGTTTATATCTTGGAGCCTGTGGAGATGGTGACTACCCTTGACTTGGTTCGGATGAAGGACAGTCCTAGCTATCCGGCTGAGGAGTCCAAGCGCTTGCTTCCTCTCTTTCAGGAAGCTTGTCAGGAGAAGAGTCTGGAAAAGATTGGTCATTTAGCGAGTTATAGTGCTTTGTTGAATAACAAACGGCTACCCAAGCCCTACCTGAAAGAATTACTGAATTTGGTAAAAGAATACCAGTGCTTAGGCCTCAATGTTGCTCATAGTGGTACATTGGTTGGTCTGCTGCTGAACAGGGAACAGCTAGAAATCTTGCCCAAGCTAGAGGCTGAACTAGCTCGCTCAGCTAGTGGGGCTTATTATCAGACTCGGACCTTGAGTAGGATTATTTTTGAAGGGGTGCAGCCGGTCAGGGAGGAGACAGACTAGTTTGAAAGACTTAGAAAAAATTATTGAGCAGATTCTTCCGATAGACAGAGACAAGGTTCAAGAAGGGCAGAGCTACTGTGATCGGCTAGGAAAGCCGCCAGGCTCCTTAGGAAAGCTAGAGACCATCTATGCTCGCTTGCATGCCATGTTTCCTGGTCCCATTGATTTGGAGAAGAAGATTGTCCTTGTCTACGTAGCGGATAATGGCATCGTGGCTGAAGGCGTTTCAGCCAATCCTCAGGAAACGACCTATACTGTTGCTCGCAATATTCTAGCAGGGAAGTCAGGCTTGTGTGCTATTTCCAAACATGCAGGTTCAGACATCTGTCTGGTAGACATTGGCTGCAAGAAGGATATCTTTGAGGAGAATGAGGACAAGTTTTGTCATGGGACGCGTAATATGCTCGAGGAGCCAGCCATGACTCGTGAGCAGGCAATAGCGGCAATTCTAGTCGGCTACAAGAAGACAGAGGCCTTGATTAAAGACGGCTATCGTCTCTTTGGAACAGGAGAAATGGGGATTGGCAACACCACCACCTCAGCAGCTGTTATTGCTGCAGTTCTCGGTCTTAAAGCAGAAGACGTCACAGGCTATGGAGCTGGTCTGACTCAGGATATGAAGGCTCATAAAACTGCCGTTATCCAGCAGTGTTTGGATCGTCACGCTCCTTATGGAGATATTCTGGATCTGACCGCTAAGCTTGGCGGGCTGGATATGCTGGCTATGGCAGGCACTCATCTTGCCTGTGCCCGCTATCAGCTGCCATGTGTAGTGGATGGCCTTATCTCTCTGACGGGGCTTCTGATTGCCCATCAGCTGACTCCTCATGTCTTGGACTATACCTTTGCTTCCCATGCTTCGACGGAGCCTGCTTACAGACTGGTCAGTGACTTTCTAGGACTGGAGCCCATGCTTTTGCTGGACATGCGATTGGGTGAAGGCTCGGGCTGCCCTTTGGCTTTCTTTCTGCTGGGAAATGCTGTCTATACTATGGAGCACATGCCAACCTTTGCTGAAGGCAGCTTGAAAGAAGAAGATTATGTTGATATTCGCAAAAATGTGACTTAAAGGAGGAAAAATATGCAACTCTATACAAAAACAGGTGATAAGGGCTTGACCAAGCTAGTTGGCGGCCAAAGTGTCGCCAAGGATGCAGAACGAGTTAATGCTTATGGAACCATTGATGAGCTGAACTCTTGGATTGGTTATACTATTACCAAGCTGGACAAGGATGATAAGCTGAGAGATGAGCTGCTCCAGCTGCAGCATTATCTCTTTGACTGTGGTTCAGACCTCTCTACTCCTAAGGGAGTTTACCCTTATAAGGTCGATCAGCAGCTGATTGACTGGATTGAGGAGAGGATTGATACTTACGCAGAAATTCCACCGGCTCTGGAAAGGTTTATCCTGCCAGGTGGTGACGAGATTGCTTCCATGATTCATGTGGCTCGGACCATTGCAAGACGGGCAGAGCGTCATATCGTAGGGGCTATGTGGACTACGGAAATTAACAATAATGTCCTGATTTTTGTCAATCGTCTATCAGATTATTTCTTTGCCTTGGCTCGGGTAATCAACTTTACCAAGCATCAAGAAGATATCGCCTATGAAAGAGGTGCCAAGGTCTTCCACAATATCACCAAGGCGGATGTTGAGCGTTGGGCTAGCAAACGCCAGTGACAAAAAGATACAGAAAAAGTTCTGTCTTTCCAAATTGACTCCTACTGAGTCTTGGAAGGACAGAACTTATTTTGATATTCTAAAAAAGAAAGCCGCCTATACATCATCGTATCTTCATGCTAAGCTTCGTTGATTAGCACTAGCTTTCCAATTATTGACTCTGCTCCTTTGCAGAAAGACAAGTGAAACCTCATCTTTAGAAAATTAACGTACTTAAACGTAGAGTCAATAATGGAAACTAAGCTAAAATGTTTGTTCCAAACTGACATCACTACCTTACATCGAGGCATGAAATCTACTAAAATTTAAGAATAAAGACCTGACTTAAAGCTGAAAAGCTTATCACAGTGGCGGGACCGCGCTGGATTTGCACCAGACTTCCATATCCTTAAAAGTACTAAAATCAATTTCCTAGTAACTAGATTGTAACACCTTTCACAGGGAATTACAAGGAAAATGAACTAAATTTTAATAAAAATTTAATTCTTCAAATAAACTTGGCTTTGCAAGGGGATGCGGCACTAAAAATTTCTTATATTAATGACTTTTTCATTGCCTTGAAAGCGCTTTTGTGTTATAATTCAATATAGTACAAAGGGGTACTGAAGATAAATAAGCAATGAAGCTATATGAAAATGCTGTGACGTGTGTAGGGGAGCAGTCTTATTTTCATATAGTTTCTTTTTGTTTAAAAATAGATATAACAGAAAGGAGAAAAGATGTATAAGATTTCCTATAAGACTGAATTGCATGTGGGCAAAGGCGCTCTGCAGCAATTAAGCCATTATAAAAATGAGCATATTTTAGTCGTTGCCGATCCTTTTTTGAAGACATCTGGCACGTTGGATGCCATTTTAGCCAACTTTGATGACAGCAATGATATTGTTGTTTTCACAGATATTGTGCCTGATCCGCCAATCGAAACAGTTGTAGCTGGTATCAAGAGTGCAGGAGACAAGCCAATCAGCATTGTGCTTTCTATTGGTGGCGGCTCTGCTATTGATGCTTCCAAGGCTATGTATTATTTTGCCAAGAAACAGGGTGCCTTCTCCGAGGCTATTCTCATCGCCATCCCGACGACAAGCGGAACTGGATCTGAAGTAACATCCTTTTCTGTCATCACGGATGCAGAGAGAGGTACCAAATATCCTTTAGTGACCAAAGAAATCCTTCCGGATGTTGCGATCTTAGATGCGGATTTGGTTCTGTCACTTCCTGGTAACATCACGGCTGACACTGGAATGGATGTGCTGACCCATGCCATTGAAGCTTATGTATCGACCAAGGCTACGGACTTCTCTGATGCCTTGGCTGAAAAGGCAATCAAGCTGGTCTTTGAATACCTGCCTAAAGCCTACAAAAATGGTCAGGATGTAGAAGCGCGTGAAAAGATGCATGCAGCATCCACTCTGGCTGGTATGGCCTTTAACACAGCTTCTTTGGGTATCAATCACAGTCTGGCACATGCGGCAGGAGCTAAGTTCCATGTACCTCATGGTCGTTTAAACAGTATTTTAATGCCCCATGTCATTCAGTATAATGCTGGTATCGAATTCAACAATCGGAACCGGCAGGCGACAGACAAGACTGTAGCAAGCCGCTATCAGGATATTGCCAAACTACTGGGATGCAGTGCTTCAAGTCCTGTGTCAGGAGTAAGACAGTTGGTTGAAGCCATCAAGAAACTGCAAAGAAAGCTGGAGATGCCAACTTCTCTAAGAGAATATGGTGTGAAAGCAGATGCTTTTGCTCAGTACAAGGTAGAAATTTCAGAAGCTGCTCTGCATGATGGCTGTACTCCGACTAACCCTCGTGTCCCTACGGCAGAAGAACTGCTTAAAGTATTAGAGAAAGCGTTTTAATCCTCTGAATTGCTGTTATGCCAAAATTATTGTATAATGATTAAGAGCATGCAGTACACTTCTGAACGTTTAAAATCATGAAGAAGGTTTACTAAATTGGAAGAAAAACAAAGAATGATACAGGAATACGTTCCTGGGAAACAAGTGACCTTGGCGCACCTTATCGCTAATCCTGATGAAGTCATTTTTGAAAAATTGGGATTGCAGGCAGAAATCAAGGATGCGATTGGAATCTTGACGATCACTCCGAGTGAAGCGGCTATCATTGCGGTTGATATTGCGACCAAGGCTGCGGATGTTCAAGTTGGTTTTGTGGATCGTTTCAGCGGCTCTGTCGTGATGACAGGTGACGTTTCTTCTGTTGAGGCAGCTCTCATTGCCGTTTTACAAGGTCTGGAAGAGATTTTGGGCTTCTCCAGCACTGTCGTAACGCGGACATAAAAAATCAAACTGTCGAGGGGAAGTATGAAAGGCAGAATACTAATTGTTGATGATGATCCAATTGTAAGATTAGATATCCGAAATATATTAGAGGCAGCTGATTATGAAGTGGTGGCTGAGGCATCCGATGGCTTTGAGGCTATTGATTTGTGTCAGAAATATCGTTGTGACTTGGTCATGATGGACATCAAGCTTCCGCTTTTGGATGGCCTGACAGCGGGTAAGAAAATACTCGAAGATGCTTTAGCCTACAGTGTGATTCTACTGTCAGCCTACAGCGATGAACACTATGTTCAAAAAGCTAAAACCAATGGGATTAGTGCTTACTTGGTTAAACCTTTGGATGCCAAGTCCTTGATTCCAATGGTAGAGGTCTGCATTGAGAAGGGCCGTCAGTTGCAGCAGATGTCCAATGAAATGGTCAAGCTGTCTAAAAAAATAGATGATCGGATTGTGATTGAAAAGGCTAAAGGCTTGCTGATGGCTCGTGATCATTTATCAGAGCCAGAAGCTTTCAAGCGTATTCGGACAATTAGTATGCAAAAGAGAGTGCCAATGATTGAGATTGCTAAATTGCTGGTGCTCCAAGATGATGTGTAATGATGTATAAAGATAAGATAAAGCAGCTTTGTCAGGAACAGACAAATTTGGATGAGGCTGATATCGAGCATCTTGTCCAACAGGCTGACGAATTATTGAAAAACTCAGCTTATGCTAATGAAGATGTCTTCATTGACGTAAAGAATATCTTTTCGGAACATGCCATTGTCATCTTTCACAAAAAACCGGAAAGCAAGCTCAGCTTGTACGAAAACACGGTCGTAGGTGCTATGGCCTACCTGGAAAATGAGCCAGGTGTTATCCGGACCTTGGAGACAGGCGCTCCCTCGATTGGGCTTTCGGCCAGATCGCAGGAGGGCTTAGCCATCCATCAGACGGTCTTTCCGATAGTGAGAGAAGAGCGCGTCATTGGAACGCTGATTATCGAAAGAAATGCTCCCCAGACTTTACCAGACCACTTTTCTTTAGATAAAGAGGATGACGGTTTTGAGTTGCGGAGCACTCCTGAGATTTCAGTCCAAGAGCAGTTTGTTTTATTTGATCATATTGACGAAGCTTTTCTGGTCTTTGACCAGCAGGGCTATCTCAAGTATTTCAATCAAGCAGCTGCCGATTCTTATCGCCATAAGCTGGGCTATATGGACTCGATTGAGGGAATGCACTATAGCAATCTGGTCTTAGACAGTCTGACTTTTGAAGAAATCCAGCAACTGGGACCGCAAGCCCCTCAAGAAAAACCTCACCAAGTTGAGGTACATTATGGCACTTATTGCTTTTTGGTCAAACGCTATCTGCTGGCTGAGAGTGAAAATGTGGTCATGATCTGTAAGGATATTACAGACATCAAGGAAAAGGAAGCACAGCTCTTAACCCATACAACTACCATTCGTGAAATGAACCATCGGGTAAAGAATAACTTGCAAACTGTTGTTTCCTTGCTGCGACTACAGGCTCAGCAAAGTCCAGGAGCAGACACCAAAAAAGCTCTTAATGATAGTATGAATCGTGTGCTCTCCATAGCGGCGACTCACGAGCTCCTGTCTTCTCAGCAGGATGACAGCATTCAGATTGAGCATCTGCTGAAGAGAGTTATCGAAAATGTTCAGCGTTGTTTTTACGGGCATAGGGAAATAACCCTTACCTATAGTCTGGAACCGGAACTCTGTCTCGATAGCAGCCGGGCCACTTCACTGGCGCTAATCGTCAATGAATTACTGCAGAATAGCTATGAACATGCTTTTAAGGACAAAAAAAATCCAGAAAAACCGCAAATCCGTTTGCAGGTTGGACTTAAAAATGATATAATAACTTTAAAAGTACTGGATAATGGCAGCGGTTACAATCAAGAGCACACCTTTGAAAATCATCTAGGCCTGCTCTTGGTGGAACGCTTTGTCCAAGGAAAGTTGTTTGGAACCTTGTCTATCCACTCAGACCATGAGGGAACGGCAACGACCATTCGTTTTAAAAAATAAATACTACCAGACTAACAATGATGTCAGTCGAAAAAAGCAATGACGCTTGAAGAATGTAAATGAACTCTGTTTGTTTGCATTGCTTTGAGCGTCTTTTTTTGGAGGTTTTTAGTATGTCAGATAAAATTTTGAGTGTGGGGCTCGATATCGGGACAGCCACTACACAGCTGATCTTGTCAGAGCTTACCATCGAGAATATTGCTTCTGTGTTTACTATTCCTCGTGTCTATATTACAGATAAAAAAGTTCTTTATAAAAGTGAAATTATCTTCACACCAATTTCGGATCAACTCTTGATCGAGGTGGATAAGATCAAAAACTTTGTTCTGAATGAGTATGCGAAAGCAGGCATTCAGAAAAAAGATATTCAGATGGGAGCAGTCATCATTACTGGTGAGACGGCTCGCAAGGAAAATGCCAGTCAGGTGCTTCAAGCACTGAGTGGCTACGCTGGTGACTTTGTCGTTGCGACGGCTGGCCCAGACCTTGAGAGTATCATCGCTGGTAAAGGGGCCTGCAGCCATCAGTATTCTCAAGAGCATCATACATCAGTGGTCAACATTGATATTGGTGGGGGGACTTCCAATCTGGCGGTCTTCCGAGAAGGAGATGTGATTGATACAGGGTGTTTTGATATCGGAGGTCGGCTGATAAAGATGGATCCGCAGACCCAGCGGATTAGCTATATTGCTCCAAAACTGCAGACTATCATTGCAGAGCAGGGGCTTCAGCTGGCAGTTGGTGAAACAGTCCATCGGGCTGATTTGGATCGACTGATTCAAGAAATGGTCTCCGTATTAGAACAGTCTGTAGGAATTGACAATCACAGTCCTTACTATGAGCTCCTACAGACCAACCACGGTCTCAAGTTGAACTATGATCTCCACTGCGTATCTTTCTCTGGTGGTGTAGCTGATGGAATATACTTGGAAACGACCTCGGCGGATGATTTCCGCTATGGGGATATCGGTATCTTGCTAGGCAGGGCGCTGAGAAAATCCAAGATTTTTGATCAAAAGAAAGTCATCCAGTCAGCTGAGACCATCCGGGCAACCGTTGTTGGAGCGGGCAGCCATACGACCGATGTCAGCGGCAGTACCATTACCTACATCTCTGATATCCTCCCTATTAAGAACATTCCAGTTCTCAAACTGGCTGCTTCTGATGAGCATGAGGACAAGGAGGGGCTGCAGCAGATTATCAAGGACAAGGTGGCCTGGTTCACACTGGAAAATGAAGTCCAGCAGGTGGCTTTGGCTATCAATGGAGAAAAAAGCCCAAGCTTCGCCCGGGTTTTGGAATATGCAGAGGCTATTGTCAAGGGAATGAGTGAAAGCATTGAAAAGAAAATCCCGCTGCTAGTGGTGGTCAGAGAAGATATGGCCAAAGTTCTAGGTCAATGTCTCTTTGCTCAATTACCTAAGGATTATCCATTTGTCTGCATTGACTCAGTGGATGTTCAAAATGGTGACTATATCGATATTGGTAATCCAGTCATTGAAGGCTCGGTCCTACCGATTGTCGTGAAAACATTGGTGTTTAATTAAACTTTTATTTACACAAAGGAGGAAGTAATCCATGATTTTGAAAACAAAATTGTTTGGTCGGCTTTACGAATTTAAATCCGTAAAAGAAGTGCTGGCCAAAGCCAATGAGTACAAATCCGGAGATCAGCTAGCCGGAGTAGCAGCAGAATCTGCCGAAGAGCGTGTCGCTGCTAAGGTTGTACTAGCTCAGCTAAAACTGTCTGATTTGTTCAATAATCCGGTAGTGCCTTATGAAGAAGATGAGGTAACACGGATTATCATTGACGATGTCAATCTTCGTACTTACGAAAAGATTAAGAATTGGACAGTAGAAGAACTGCGTGAATGGATCTTGGATAACAAGACTAAGAACGTAGACATTCAGTGGCTGTCTCGTGGGTTGACTTCTGAAATGGTAGCAGCGGTTGCTAAGTTGATGACCAACTTGGACTTGATTGTCGCTGCCAATAAGATTGTCATTACCAAACATGCCAATACAACGATTGGTATGCCAGGAACCTTCTCTTCTCGTCTTCAACCAAACCATACCACAGATGATCCAGACGGTATCATGGCTTCTACTATGGAAGGTTTTGCTTATGGATGTGGGGATGCTCTCTTAGGATTGAACCCAGTAGATGACTCAGTAGAAAGTACCAAACGCGTCTTGCATAAGTTTAACGACTTCATCGAAGAGTACAAGATTCCAACTCAGCACTGTGTGCTAGCTCACGTTACTACTCAGATAGAAGCCATGAATCAAGGTGCTCCGACAGGATTGGTCTTCCAGTCTATCGCTGGATCTGAAAAAGGAAATGAAGCCTTTGGTTTTGATGCTAAAATCATTCAAGAAGCTTGGGATACAGCTCTGAAAGTGGGAACAGCTGCTGGACCGAATGTCATGTACTTTGAAACAGGTCAAGGTTCTGAACTTTCATCTGATGCTCACCATGGAGCAGACCAAGTGACTATGGAAGCTCGTTGTTATGGTTTCGCTAAACGCTTCGATCCATTCTTGGTAAATACCGTTGTTGGATTCATCGGACCTGAGTATCTTTATGATTCTAAGCAGGTTATCCGTGCTGGTTTGGAAGACCACTTCATGGGCAAACTGACTGGTATCTCAATGGGTTGTGATATCTGCTACACTAACCACATGAAAGCTGACCAAAACGACGCTGAAAATCTCTTGGTTCTTCTCGGAGCAGCCAATGTTAACTACATCATGGCGATTCCTCATGGTGACGATATCATGCTTAACTATCAAACAACTGGTTACCATGAAACAGCAACCATGCGCTCACTTCTCAACAAACGTCCGATTAAGGAATTTGAAGAGTGGATGGAAAAGATGGGCTTGATGGAAGATGGTCACCTGACAGAAATCGGCGGAGACGGCTCCATCTTTATGAAATCAAATTAGCAAGGAGGAAATCATTGTGGATGAATTGCAATTAAAAGAAATGATTCGCTCATTGTTAAATGAGATGGGCGGCGACTCAGCTGTTAAAGAAACAGCAGCGACTGACCAGAACAAAGCTGAAAAACCTGCGGTTTCTCTGCAGGAAGAAGTTAAACAAGACACTTCGGTGATTGAAGATGGCATTATTCCGGATATAACAGAAGTAGATATTCAGGAGCAGTTCTTGGTTCCAAATGCCATCAATGAAGAAGCCTACCGGAAGATTAAGAAATTTACTCCGGCACGTCTGGGCTTATGGCGGGCAGGCGATCGCTACAAAACACAAAGTGTTTTGCGTTTCCGTGCAGACCATGCGGCAGCTCAGGATGCGGTCTTCTCCTATGTCTCAGATGACTTTATCAAGGAAATGGGCTTCATTCCTGTACAGACTAAGGCGACTACTAAAGATGAATATTTGACACGTCCAGATTTTGGCCGGGTCTTCCCTGAAGATCAGCAGGCGATTATCAAGGAAAAATGCAAACCTAATGCCAAAGTTCAGATTGTCGTTGGTGATGGTCTTAGCTCATCAGCTATCGAGGCTAACGTCAAAGACTTCCTGCCAGCTCTGAAGCAAGGTCTGAAAATGTTCGGACTGGACTTTGGTGAAGTACTCTTTATCAAGCATGCTCGGGTTGCAGCTATGGACCAAATCGCAGAACTGACTGGAGCAGAAGTTATCTGTATGCTGGTCGGTGAGCGTCCAGGTCTGGTAACAGCTGAGTCTATGAGTGCTTATCTGGCTTACAAGCCAACAGTTGGTATGCCAGAAGCGAAACGGACCGTTGTTTCCAATATTCATAAAGGCGGAACACCAGCCGTTGAAGCTGGAGCCTATGTAGCAGAAATCATTAAGAAGATTCTTGATAATAAGAAATCAGGAATTGATTTGAAATAATAGGAGGTAGTGGCTTTGAAAAATGATCGATTAGGTGCAAATGTATTAAGTGCCCTTCTGATTTCAAACGTGGATGCAGGTTTGGCAGCTTCTTTGGAGCTGAAACCACATCACAGAAGCCTGGGAATTATCACTTCTGACTGTGATGATGTCACTTATGTAGCCTTGGATGAAGCAACCAAGGCAGCAGATGTCGAAGTGGTCTATGCTCGCAGTATGTATGCTGGTGCAGGCAACGCTTCAACTAAGCTGGCTGGTGAAGTCATCGGTATCTTGGCTGGTCCAAACCCAGAAGAAGTTCGCAGCGGTCTGGATGTAGCAGTCTATGAAATCGAAAATGGGGCTAGCTTCTACAGTGCCAATGATGATGACAGTATTCCTTATTTTGCTCATTGTATCTCTCGTGCAGGTTCTTACCTGTCAGAGGGGGCTAATGCAGAAGAAGGAACAGCGATTGCTTACTTGATTGCTCCACCGGGTGAAGCTATGGTGGCACTAGATGCGGCTTTGAAAGCGGCTGATGTGCAGGTTGGAGCCTTCTACGGACCACCAAGTGAAACCAACTTTGCCGGCGGACTTCTGGTCGGATCACAGTCAGCATGCCGAGCTGCCTGCGACGCATTTGCGAATGCAGTTATCGCAGTAGCAAATGATCCTAAAAGTTATTGATTAGGAGTTGATTAAATGGCAGATAGAGCACTAGGTTTAATTGAAGTAAAAGGTTATCTAGGTGCTGTAGTTGCGGCAGATGCGGCTTTGAAGGCTGCCAATGTATCATTGCTTAATATTGAAACGGTCAAAGCTGGTTTGAATACGGTTCAATTGATAGGCGATGTCAGTGCAGTCCGCTCAGCGGTTGATGCAGCAGTTGAGTTGGTACAGGATAAACCTTACTATCTGGCCAGCCATGTAATTTCTAGGTTGGATAACCAGACAGACCTTCTCTTTGTACCAAAGAGAAATAGTAAAACAGCTAAAAAAGAGATTGCTTCTACGGCGGAAACAATCCCTTCAGAAAAAATCGAAGAAAAGCCTCAGCCTGTAAAGGAAACTAAGGCTGAACCAGCAGAGAAGCTTGAAGGAGAGACAAGGACCTACACCAGAGAAGGACTGGAAAAACTAAAAGTCGTCGAACTACGCAGCCTTGCCTATCATCAAGAAGGTATCCGTCTCAGCAAGAAAGAAATCAAATTTGCCAACAAGAAACTTCTCGTTGAGACTTTGATGGAAACAATAGGAGAGGAGTAATTGCGGATGTTTTTAGAAGATAAAGATTTGGTATCGATTCAGGAAGTAAGGAATTTGATTCGGGATGCAAAGAAAGCCCAAGCAGAACTTGCTAAAATGAGCCAAGAGCAAATTGATACCATTGTAAAAGTAGTAGCGAAAGCTTGTTATGATGAGCGTGAACGCCTAGCTAAAATGGCGGCTCAGGAAACTGGCTTTGGCCGCTGGGAAGACAAGGTGTTGAAAAATGCTCTTGCTTCCAAAGGTATTCTTGAAGAAATCAAGGATATGAAAACGGTTGGGGTTCTCAGCGAAGACAAGGAAAAGAAAGTCTTGGAAGTTGGAGTTCCAGTCGGTGTCATTGCTGGCTTGATTCCATCAACCAACCCGACCTCAACGGTTATGTATAAGGCTTTGATCGCTTTGAAGGCAGGAAACAGTATCGTCTTCTCTCCTCACCCAAATGCTCTTAAGTGTATTGAGGAAACGGTGGAAATCATCAAGAAAGCTGCTAAGTCAGCTGGCTGTCCGGATGGAGCCATCAGTGCGATTCATCGGGTATCCATCGCAGCTACAAATGAGTTGATGCGACACAAGGATACAAATCTGATTTTGGCGACTGGTGGAAATGCCATGGTCAAAGCAGCTTACTCATCTGGTACACCAGCAATCGGTGTAGGTCCTGGTAATGGTCCAGCCTTCATCGAAAGAACAGCAGATGTGCCAAAAGCAGTTCGTCAGATTTTGGATTCTAAAACCTTTGACAATGGTGTGATTTGTGCATCTGAGCAGTCTATCATCGTCGAAGAAGATATGAAGGAAAAGGTTGTAGCAGAGTTCAAGAAACAAGGTGCTTACTTTGTTCCAGCAGAAGATGCTAAGAAATTAGGCTCCTTCATTATCCAGCCGAGTGGCGCAATGAATCCGAAGATGGTTGGTAAAACACCGCAAGTGATTGCTGAGTTAGCTGGTATTTCAGTTCCAGCTGATGCTAGGGTCTTGATTGCAGAAGAAACAGGCGTCGGTAAGCAGTATCCATATTCTATGGAAAAACTGGCTCCAGTCTTAGGCTTCTACACTGTCAAGGACTGGTTGGAAGCTTGTGAGCTGAGTATTAAGATCTTGCATCATGAAGGTGCAGGCCACACTCTTGCTATTCACAGTCAAAACGAAGAAATTATTCGTGAATTTGCACTGAAAAAACCAGTATCTCGTCTGCTGATCAATACGCCAGCAGCCCTGGGTGGTGTCGGTGCAACGACTGGTCTCTTCCCAGCCTTTACTTTGGGTTGTGGAGCAGTGGGTGGCAGCGCGACATCTGATAATGTCAGCCCACTCAATCTCTTCAATATCCGTCGTGTAGCTTATGGTACATCAGAACTGTCAGACCTGCGACAAGCAGAAAATATGGCAGTGGAAGAACCAAAAGCAGTAGCAGTTGACGGATCAAACGAAGAAGAACTGGTAACCTTGTTGGTTCAACGCGTATTGGAAAAACTAAAATAGTCAATATTAAACATTATAATTGGAGGATACAATCATGGCAAACGCAAATGCATTAGGAATGGTAGAAACAAGAGGACTTGTCGGCGCAATCGAAGCAGCTGATGCAATGGTCAAAGCCGCTAACGTAACTTTAGTTGGTAAAGAACAAGTCGGCGCTGGATTGGTAACAGTCTTGGTTCGTGGTGATGTCGGTGCAGTCAAAGCAGCGACAGATGCTGGAGCAGCTGCAGCTGAAATCGTTGGTGAATTGATTTCAGTTCACGTAATCCCACGTCCACATGCTGAAGTGGAAGTAATCTTGCCTCATCAAGAATAAGATTACAGACTTTCGGATAAAATTAAAAACAAGAAAATAATCGGAGGAAATAAACATGGCAAACGCAAATGCATTAGG
Source organism: Streptococcus sanguinis SK49 (assembly GCF_000212815.1). GTDB lineage: Bacteria > Bacillota > Bacilli > Lactobacillales > Streptococcaceae > Streptococcus > Streptococcus sanguinis_C. Next base: position 490,020 of record NZ_GL890985.1, read on the forward strand.
AATGGTAGAAACAAAAGGACTCGTCGGCGCAATTGAAGCAGCTGATGCAATGGTCAAAGCGGCTAACGTAACTTTGATTGGTAAAGAACAAGTCGGTGCTGGTTTGGTAACTGTAATGGTTCGTGGTGATGTCGGCGCAGTCAAAGCAGCGACAGATGCTGGAGCAGCTGCAGCTGAAAATGTTGGTGAATTGATTTCAGTTCACGTAATTCCACGTCCACATGCTGAAGTGGAAGTCATTCTGCCCAAATAATCTGGGACAGATAAATATTTGCTGAAAGGGCCTGTATTGTAGCGTTTAGGCCTGATACAGGCCCTGAGGTAAATAGAATACTCAGTGAAAATGAAGCTTATGGGCAGCAGCCCGATACTAGACAGAAATGTTGATTTTCAGAGAGTATCAGATTGATTTTCACAGAGTATCAACGGAGTAGAAGGATGTGAATACATGTCAGTTTTTACAGAAGCTAAGATTAGAAAGCTTTATAGAGAATCCGTTCTCGCTGATAACGGTGTCTTTGAATTAAACAAAGATGAAAAACTGACGCCAGCAGCCAGAGGTTTTCTCAATGATCACCATATTCGAATTATTTCTTCAGGTCAGACCAAAGGGAAAACAGCCTCAGCTGCTGATGCTATCAGGGTGCCGATTACAAACCTTGAGGACTCTGCTGTGTATCCACGACTATTTAGACTGACTAAACTTTATACTTGCTTTTTGAAGAACCAGAGAGAATTGCATCAGGCTTTTCAGGATGAAAAGTGTGAGCAAGTTGGCCAACTATTGAACATAGTAGAACAAATCGTCGGCCATCATATTCTGGATGATATTTCTGATTACCAGACAGACCTGCCTAGCAATGCAGAATTGCAGGCCATTCGGGTCAGTCGACAGCTCGATCAAGAAACGGTTATGATGAGTTATCAAGAGCCGACTTGGCAGCTGAATTGCTATGAAACCTATATCGAAACGACTCTCCTGCGCAAAGAATTGGAGCAGGCTGCTGATGGTGACAGAGATCAATTTGCTTGTAAGGTTTCTCAATTATTAAAATCAATTGAAGTCTTGCTCTGGTTGATAGCAAGCTAATAACAAGAGAAAGAAGAACAGCAATGACTTTAGAAAATTTGGTAAATAAAGTAATTGATAAAGTTCAGGAAGAATTGCAGGGGTCATTTGAGGTAGAAGCGAGCGGACGTCATGTCCATTTGAGTCAGGAAGATTTGGAAGCCTTGTTTGGTCCCAACTATCAATTAACAAAAGCAAAAGACCTATCACAGCCAGGCCAGTTCGCTAGTCAGGAAAGGCTGACAGTTGTCGGTCCAAAAGGCGCTTTTCACAATGTGGTTATTCTGGGACCTGTTCGCAAACATTCTCAGGTAGAAGTTTCCTTGACAGACTGTTTGCAGCTGGGCACCAAGGCACCCATTCGCGAAAGTGGTGATATCGAAGGAACACCGGGTGTCATCTTGGCTCATGGAGACAAGGCAGTTTGTCTGGATAAGGGCCTGATCGTAGCTAAGCGTCATGTTCATATGACACCGGAAGATGCCGAACGTCTGAATGTAAAAAATCACGAGATTGTACAAGTCAGAGTAGAAGGAGCTCGTCCGCTGATATTTGATGATGTGGTCATCCGTGTTAGTCCTAAATTTGCGACTTATATGCATATTGACTACGATGAAGCCAATGCCTGTGGTTTCAAAAAAGGAACACGCGGACGGATTATTAAAAAATAAGTCGTATGAGCAAATAAAAGGTAGGTAAAGAATGGAAAATCTAGATCATTTAGTAGATTTGATTACAGACCGCCTGATGGAAAAGTTGAAGAAAAAGCCTCAGAAACCTTCAGTATACGTCATTGGAGGCGATAAGATTCCTGACTTATTAGAAGGGGAAGGCTTTCAAGTTGTAAAAGATTCTTGCACAGCAGAGATTGTTGTTGTTGAGTCACTTGGTTTTGATGCTTTTCTAAGACTCTCATCCCTTTGCCCTTTAGCGGTGGAGGAAGCAGTCATTTTAAAGAGTCTTTTGAAAGGCAAAAAAGTCCTCGTATCAGAAAACGCCTTTGCTATTCAACAGTACAAGCAATCTTCTAAGGTGCACTTGTATCAGGAACTGCAGGGACAGCACGAAAAGCTGGTTCGATACGGTCTGCAATTTTATAAAGAAGGCCAGCTCTTAGCACTCCTAGAAAGCAATCAGGCTGAAGAGCCTCGTCCGGAAGTGAAACGGGCGGTGGCAGAAGAAGTCAGCTCGAAGACTAAGGCTCCGGGCAAGCCAGTTTTGCTGACAGAGAAGAGGCTGAGAGAGATGGGCTTACCTGAAAGCGGAAGCTTTAAAATAGAAAAAGGAATGATTGTGACAGCCTTGGCGAGAGATTATCTAAAACGTCAAAAAATAGAAATCATAGAATAAAGGAGTGGGTAGAGATGTTTGTTGGTAAAGTAAAAGGAAGTCTTTGGGCGACTAGAAAAGACGAAAATTTAAATGGTTTGAAATTTTTAGTGGTCGAACGGCAGCTAAATGAACATCAAAGTGACCCAGCTCTGCTTATTGTGGCCGACTGCATCGGTGCAGGCGAAGGAGACCAAGTAATGGTAACCACTGGCAGTTCTGCCCGGATGAGCCTAAATAAGACGAATATCCCTGTGGATATGGTCGTTGTGGCTATCATTGACAAGGTTGACTATCACAGTGATGAAGAATATTAGAAACTAAGGTAATGTTATGAGTATCAATGAAATTATCATTTATATCATGGTTCTATTCATGCTGATCGGTGCAGTGGATAAATGTATCGGTGGCAAACTAGGACTAAGTGAAAAATTTGAAGAAGGTATCATGGCTATGGGAGCTTTGGCTCTGTCTATGGCTGGGATTATGGTAATCGCTCCCCTCTTGGCGGATGTCTTGAAACCAATTGTCGTGCCTTTGTATGGCTTGGTGGGCGCTGACCCGTCTATCTTTGCGACAACCTTCATTGCCAATGATATGGGAGGAGCTCCTCTGGCTCTCAGTCTGGCTCAGGATCCGGCGGTAGGAAATTTTGCTGCCTTTGTACTGGGCTCTATGATGGGGCCAACCATCGTCTTTACGATTCCAGTTGCCTTGGGTATTATCGAAAAAGATGACCGTCCGCTTTTAGCTCGTGGAATCCTATACGGTTTGGTAACTGTTCCGATTGGCTGTCTCCTCGGAGGAATTTTCGTGCCAGGTCTGCCTTTTGGAACCTTGGTTGTCAATCTTATCCCGATTATCATTGTATCTGCTCTGATTTTCATAGGATTGCTTTTGGCACCTAATGCCATGATTAAAGGTTTTGAAGTGTTTGGTCAGATTATTGTTATCTTGGCAACGCTTGGTTTGGCTTTTGGTGCAGCTCAGCTCCTGACTGGTAATGAATGGCTCATCAGCCTCTATCCAAAAGGTGCTGAGACACTGAAGGAAGCCTTTGAAGTTGTCGGAACGATTGCCGTGACCTTGGCTGGAGCCTTTGGTCTGGTAGCTGTCTTTACCAAGGTAGCTAACAAACCGCTTTCTGCTATCGGAAAATCCCTAGGAATGAACGAAGTTGGTGCAGCTGGTTTGGTAGCTTCTCTGGCTAATAACATTGCCATGTTCCAGATGATGAAGGATATGGACAAACGCGGTAAGATTATCAACGTAGCCTTTGCCGTATCTGCTTCCTTTGTTATCGGAGATCACCTAGGCTTCACAGCTGGTCAAAAACCGGAAATGATTGTGCCGATGATGATTGGTAAATTTGTCGGCGGTATCACAGCGGTATTACTGGCTTTCTTCCTAACGAAGAAGGAAGCTTAGACTTGGAGGTATAAAGTATGGCAGATATTAATCGTTCTGACCTAGAAACATTGGTTCGTAAGATTTTATTGGAAGAATTAGCCACTAAAGATGGCGGGAAGAAAGTCAGTAAGGCAGGAGTGGCTTCTATCGCCCTGCCAGGTCTAGATGTTCGTCCAGAAGATCGCTTGGATACAGGTGATGCGAGTCATCAAGTTTATACACGAGACTTGCTGACTTTAGACGAAAGCCCACGATTGGGCTTGGGTCTGATGACCATGGAAAAGACAACTTTCCCTTGGCATCTGGACTATGATGAAGTGGATTATGTCATTGAAGGGCGTCTTGATATTATCGTTGGTGACGAAGTCATGACAGCTGGCCCTGGCGAAGTACTCTTTATCCCTAAAGGCAGCGACATTCAGTTCTCTGTCAGAGATAAGGCCCGCTTTATCTATGTGACTTATCCGGCTGACTGGCAAGGCTAGTTTGTTGGAGAATTGAACTATTGGATTCAATAGTTTGATTCCCCGCTAAGGGGAAGTGAAATACGAATGGTATCCCCATATAAAAACCAGTGCCTCTGTACTACACTACAAAAGTTAGACACAAAAATCTAACTTTTTAGAGTCAGTACACTTTAGGTGCTGGTTTTCGTTTATATAACTATCAGCCCGTCTAGTTCCATAAGACTCTAGCCAATAAATCACGCCATGCAGGTGCAAATTGAAGATTCTCTTAAAAAATCCAAATGCGATACAATTAAGGTGTTGAAGTTTGCTCAAAACTGAGAGGGGAAAATATAGATTGAAAAGCACATAGTTTATCATGCACAAATTATCCTCGAATATCCTGCCATCTCCCAGTTCTGCAAGCACAGTCTGATGGAGCTTTTTTGCTTTTTTCATTCTTGAAAGATATAGGAAAACATGCTATAATGAAAAGAACATTCTAAAAATCAGAAAGATTATTATATAGTAAGGAAAAAAATGGCGAATATTTTAAAGACTATCATTGAAAATGATAAAGGTGAATTAAGAAAATTAGAAAAAATGGCTGACAAGGTCTTGGCTTATGAAGACGAAATGGCAGCTTTGTCTGATGAAGAACTTCAGGCAAAAACGGAAGAATTCAAGAAACGCTATGCTGATGGTGAAACTTTAGATCAGCTCTTATTTGAAGCTTTTGCAGTTGTTCGTGAAGGAGCTAAGCGTGTGTTGGGTCTTTTCCCTTATAAGGTACAGGTTATGGGGGGGATCGTTCTCCATCATGGTGACGTTCCAGAGATGCGTACCGGTGAAGGAAAAACCTTGACAGCGACAATGCCAGTTTACCTAAATGCCCTTGCAGGAAAAGGTGTGCATGTTGTCACAGTCAACGAATATCTGACTGAGCGTGATGCGACTGAAATGGGTGAACTCTATTCTTGGCTGGGCCTTTCTGTTGGTATCAATCTGGCAGCTAAGTCTCCATCTGAGAAGAAAGAAGCATATGCTTGCGACATTACCTATTCAACCAATGCTGAGATCGGCTTTGACTACCTGCGTGATAACATGGTAGTCCGTGCTGAAAACATGGTGCAGCGTCCACTCAACTATGCCTTGGTCGATGAGGTGGACTCAATCCTGATTGACGAAGCTCGGACACCACTGATTGTTTCAGGACCGGTTTCTTCAGATACCAACCAGCTTTATCATATGGCTGACCACTATGTCAAATCTCTGGATAAGGACGACTACATCATCGATGTTCAGTCTAAGACGATTGGTCTGTCTGACTCAGGTATTGACAAGGCAGAAAGCTACTTCAAGCTGGACAATCTCTACGATATTGAAAATGTTGCCCTGACTCACTTTATCGACAATGCTCTGCGAGCTAACTACATCATGCTCCTTGATATTGACTATGTGGTCAGTGAAGATCAGGAAATTCTGATTGTCGATCAGTTTACCGGTCGGACAATGGAGGGACGTCGTTACTCTGATGGTCTCCACCAAGCGATTGAAGCCAAAGAAGGTGTGCCGATTCAGGAAGAAACAAAAACTTCTGCTTCCATTACTTATCAGAACCTCTTCCGTATGTATAAGAAGCTGTCCGGCATGACGGGTACAGCTAAGACGGAGGAAGAAGAGTTCCGCGAAACATACAACATTCGTGTTATTCCGATTCCAACCAACCGTCCGGTAGCACGTATTGACCATTCTGACCTGCTCTACCCAAGTATTGATTCTAAGTTTAAGGCAGTTGTTCAGGATGTTAAAGAGCGTCATGAAAAAGGCCAGCCAGTTCTGGTTGGTACTGTTGCGGTTGAAACCAGTGATTATATTTCTAAGAAATTGGTAGAAGCTGGAGTTCCTCACGAAGTTCTTAATGCGAAAAACCACTATAAAGAAGCACAAATTATCATGAACGCCGGCCAACGTGGTGCGGTTACTATTGCGACCAATATGGCCGGACGGGGAACTGATATCAAGTTGGGTGAAGGTGTCCGCGAACTGGGCGGTCTCTGTGTTATCGGTACAGAGCGCCATGAAAGCCGCCGGATTGATAATCAGCTGCGCGGACGTTCAGGCCGTCAGGGTGATCCAGGTGAGTCACAATTCTACCTGTCACTGGAAGATGAGCTGATGCGCCGCTTTGGATCAGAGCGCATTAAAGCCCTCTTGGATCGAATGAACCTTAGTGACGAAGATTCTGTTATCAAGTCTGGCATGCTGACCCGTCAGGTAGAGGCAGCTCAGAAGCGTGTCGAAGGAAATAACTACGATACGCGGAAACAAGTCTTGCAATATGATGATGTGATGCGTGAGCAGCGGGAAATTATCTATGCCGAGCGCCATGATGTTATTACTGCTGACCGTGACCTCAGTCCTGAAATCCATGCTATGATTAAGCGGACTATCAACCGTATTGTTGATGGCAGCAGCCACTCTGATCAGGATGATAAGATTGAAGCGATTTTAAACTTTGCTAAGTATAACTTAGTTTCAGAAGATTCTATTTCTGATAGCGATTTGGAAGGCAAGTCTGACCAAGAAATCAAAGATTATCTGTTTGAACGTGCATTGGAAGTCTACGACAGTCAGATTGCTAAGCTGCGAGATGAAGAAGCTGTGCGTGAATTCCAGAAGGTCTTGATTCTGCGCGTGGTGGACAGCAAGTGGACTGACCATATCGACGCCCTTGACCAGCTGCGCAATGCTGTTGGACTGCGCGGTTATGCACAAAATAACCCAGTTGTCGAATATCAAGCAGAAAGCTTCCGTATGTTCAACGACATGATTGGTTCTATTGAGTTTGATGTGACTCGTCTGATGATGAAAGCGCAGATTCATGAGCAAGAGCGCCCTCGGACAGAGCGGGCTATCAATACGACAGCTACCCGCAATATCTCTGCCAAGGCGCCAAATATGCCTGAGAATGCAGACCTGTCTAATGTAAAGAGAAATGACCCTTGTCCATGTGGTTCTGGCAAGAAGTTCAAGAACTGCCACGGCCGTAAAAAGTAAACATAAAAGAAGGAGAATAGATGACCTTTAAAGCAACTAGTCAACCCATTGATGTGGCAGAAGTTCGCCAACTTGCTAAGCTAGAAGGCGACATGTTGGCTCGCAAGGAAAAGCGTGACCGAGAGTTGGAAGCAATTCTGCGTGGTCAAGATGACCGCATTCTCTTGGTTATCGGTCCCTGCTCTTCAGATAACGAAGAAGCGGTGCTAGAGTATGCCAAGCGTCTAACTGCTCTCCAAGAAGAAGTAAAAGACCGCATTTTCATGGTCATGCGGGTTTATACTGCTAAGCCTCGGACGAACGGAGATGGCTATAAAGGGCTTATTCATCAGCCCAATGCGACTGCCGCTCCAAGTCTGATTAACGGCATCAAGGCAGTCCGCAATCTGCACTATCGGGTTATTTCCGAGACAGGCATGACCACAGCTGATGAGATGCTCTATCCAGAAAATCTGCCTCTGGTAGATGATTTAATTTCTTACATGGCTGTAGGAGCTCGCTCGGTCGAAGACCAGCAGCACCGATTTGTAGCTAGTGGAGCGGATCTTCCGACTGGATTGAAAAATCCGACTTCTGGTAATCTCAATGTCATGTTTAACGGCATCTATGCAGCTCAGAACAAGCAGAGTTTCCTATTCGCTGGTAAGGAAGTAGAAACATCTGGCAATCCCTTGGCGCATGCAATCTTGCGCGGTGCTCTGAATGAATACGGTAAGAATATTCCCAACTACTATTATGATAACCTGCTGGACACCATTGCCCAGTATGAAAAAATGGGCTTAGAAAATCCCTTTATCATCATTGACACCAATCATGATAACTCTGGTAAGCAGTATCTGGAGCAGGTCCGTATCGTTCGCCAGACTCTGATTAACCGTGACTGGAATGAAAAGATTAAGGCTACAGTACGTGGCTTTATGATTGAGTCTTATCTGGAAGACGGTCGTCAGGACGAGCCGGAAGTCTTTGGCAAGTCCATTACTGACCCTTGTCTGGGCTGGGCTAATACAGAACAGCTAGTTCGTGAAATTTATGATACATTAGGAAAATAGTATGGCATTTATTGAAAAAGGTCAGAAGATTGACATTGAGCAGATTAAGTCCAGAACCAGGCTGACTGGTCAGGCCTTGGCTCATAAAAACAAGCGAGACCAAGAACTAGCTGAGATTCTCAGTGGGGAAGACGAGCGTATTCTCTTGGTGATTGGTCCTTGCTCATCAGACAATGAAGAGGCTGTGCTGGAGTATGCCCGCCGTTTGTCAGAGCTGCAGAAGAAGGTCGCAGATAAGATTTTTATCGTCATGCGGGTCTATACTGCTAAGCCGCGGACCAATGGGGATGGTTATAAGGGCTTGGTTCACCAGCCGGATACTTCTAAAGCACCTAGTCTTATCAATGGTTTGCAGGCTGTTCGCCAGCTGCACTACCGTGTTATCACAGAGACTGGTCTGACGACGGCTGATGAGATGCTCTATCCGTCCAATCTTGTGCTGGTAGACGACTTGGTCAGCTATCATGCTGTGGGGGCTCGCTCGGTTGAAGACCAGGAGCACCGCTTTGTGGCATCAGGTATTGACGCTCCAGTCGGCATGAAAAATCCAACTTCTGGTAATCTGGGTGTTATGTTTAACGCTGTCTATGCGGCGCAAAATAAGCAGACTTTCCTTTTTCACGGTCAGGAAGTAGAAACCTCTGGGAATCCTTTGGCTCACGTTATTCTGCGTGGGGCGACCAATGAATACGGTAAGAACATTCCAAATTTCTACTATGAAAATATGCTGGATGCCATTTCCTACTACGAAAAAATGGGCTTGGAGAATCCTTTCATCGTCATTGATACCAATCACGATAACTCCGGCAAACAATATCTGGAACAGATTAGGATTGTGCGTCAGACCTTGCTGAATCGGGATTGGAACGAAAAGATTAAGAGAGCGGTTCGTGGTTTTATGATTGAGTCTTATCTGGAAGACGGCCGGCAAAATGAGGCGGAAGTCTTTGGTAAATCTATCACTGACCCTTGCCTGGGCTGGGATAATACAGTTCAGCTCATTGAAGAAATTTACAACACTTTATTTAGATAATTAAGGAAAATTGAAAGGGACAGTCTTGACCTGTAAAGAGGACTAACTGTCGGGTGAAGACGAACTCAGCTGGCGGCCCAGCTGAGTTTTGTCGCCTTTCTAGAGAATGATATGATAAAAGGACACGGAATTGATATAGAAGAGCTGGCTGCCATTGAGCGAGCCTATCTGAAAAATGCCCGCTTTGCAAAGAAGGTGCTGACAGAGGCGGAGCTTTCTCGTTTTGAGGAGTTATCCGGCAAACGGAAAATTGAATTTCTGGCTGGCCGTTGGGCTGCCAAGGAGGCTTTTTCTAAAGCTTGGGGAACCGGTATCGGTAAACTCAGGTTTCAGGACTTAGAGATTTTAAATGACCGTCAGGGAGCGCCTTATTTCAGCCGGTCACCTTTTACTGGCAAGGTTTGGATTTCGCTCAGCCATGCTGCTGGCCTAGTTACAGCCAGCGTTATTTTGGAGGAAAATGATGAAAGCTAGTCTGCATAGACCCAGCAAGGCAGTGATTGATTTAGCTGCCATTGATTTTAATATTAGACAATTGAGTGCCCATCTGCCTCAGACGACAGAGAAGTGGGCCGTTGTCAAGGCCAATGCTTATGGCCACGGAGCTATTGAGGTTTCTAGGCATATTGAGCCCCTCGTAGATGGCTTTTGTGTGTCTAATATCGATGAAGCCTTGGAGCTGCGTTCAGCTGGCATTGGCAAAAAAATTCTGGTGCTTGGAGTATCAGATCTGGCTGCGCTTCCGCTGGCTAGAAAGGGAAAGGTGTCTCTGACCGTAGCCAGTTTAGAATGGTTGGATCTAGCTTTAACTGCTGAAGAAGACTTGACTGGATTGAACTTTCATATCAAGATTGACTCTGGTATGGGGCGGATTGGTTTTCGAGATAGTCAGGAAGCTCAGGAGGCAATCCATCGCCTGCAGGCTGCTGGGGCTGTCGCAGAGGGGATTTTCACCCACTTTGCAACGGCAGATGAAGCGGAGCACCATAAGTTTGAAGCCCAGCTGGCTCGTTTTCATCAGATCTTATCTGAGTTGGACAATGTACCTCCTCTCGTTCACGCTAGTAATTCTGCCACCTCTCTCTGGCACAGTGAGATTGTTCTAAATGCCGTCCGGCTGGGTGACATCATTTATGGCCTCAACCCCAGCGGAACTGTTTTAGAACTTCCTTATGAATTCAAGCCAGCTCTGTCGCTGGTCTCAGAATTGGTACATGTCAAGGAAGTAGAGGCTGGAGCAGATGTTGGCTATGGAGCCACCTACACTAGCCAGTCTCAGGAGTGGATTGGCACTATTCCTTTGGGTTATGCAGATGGCTGGACACGCGATATGCAGGGCTTTGATGTCTTGATTGATGGTCAGCGCTGCCCTATTGTTGGCCGCGTTTCCATGGACCAAATTACAGTGCGCCTGCCTCAGGCTTATCCCCTTGGCACGCCGGTTGCGTTGATTGGAAATAGCGGAGCAGAGACCATTACGGTGACAGATGTGGCAGAAAAGCGTGGCACCATTAACTATGAGGTGGTTTGCTTGATTAGCGACCGTGTACCGAGGGTCTATAAAGACTAAGAAGATTAATGCAGGGAACCGCTTGAAGTATTTGATAATGCTCTAGCTTGGTCACCCTGTCTGTGATGACAGCATCGCAACAGTATCAGAACTGAAAGAGGAATTATGAATTTACACCAACCTTTGACGGTTCTGCCTGGTGTGGGACCGAAATCAGCAGAAAAATTTGCCAAGCTGGGTCTAGAGACCTTGCAGGATTTGCTGCTTTATTTTCCTTTTCGTTATGAGGATTTTAAGAGTAAGAATGTCCTAGACTTGGAGGATGGAGAAAAGGCGGTTGTTTCTGGTCAGGTCGTAACCCCGGCCAATGTCCAGTATTACGGCTACAAACGCAATCGCCTGCGCTTTACCATCAAGCAGGGAGAAGTCGCTCTGGCAGTTAATTTCTTTAACCAGCCTTATTTGGCAGATAAGATTGAAGTGGGAGCTAATATAGCCGTCTTTGGCAAGTGGGACAAAGCCAAGGCTAGTCTGACTGGCATGAAACTTCTGGCTCAGGTAGAGGACGACTTGCAGCCTGTCTATCGGCTGGCTCAGGGAATTAGTCAGGCCAATCTGGTCAAGCTGATTAAGACAGCCTTTGACCAGGGATTGGACTTGCTCTTAGAGGAAAATCTGCCCCAGTCCCTGCTGGAACGCTACCAGCTAGTGAGCAGAGTTGAGGCTGTGCGGGCTATGCATTTTCCAAAGGACTTGGCGGACTACAAGCAGGCTCTTCGGCGGGTTAAATTTGAAGAACTCTTTTATTTCCAAATGCAGCTGCAGGTCTTAAAGAGAGAAACCAAGGCTGTCAGCAATGGATTGAAGATTGATTGGCAGTCGGATGCTGTAGCCGAGAAAAAGCAGAGCTTACCTTTTGAGCTGACTTCAGCTCAGGAGCGCAGTCTGACAGAGATTTTGCAGGATTTGCGGTCGCCTGGACACATGAATCGCCTGCTGCAGGGCGATGTGGGAAGCGGAAAGACAGTAGTCGCTGGTCTAGCTATGTATGCTGTTTATACAGCTGGCTTTCAGTCAGCTCTGATGGTTCCAACAGAAATTTTGGCTGAGCAGCATTTTGATAGCCTAGCTCAGCTATTTCCAGAATTGAATCTGGCCCTGCTAACTGGTGGGATGAAAGCAACAGAACGCAGAGAAACCTTGGCAGCGATTGAAAACGGTCAGGTGGACATGATTGTCGGAACCCATGCCCTGATTCAGGAAGGAGTCCGTTACCATGCATTGGGCTTGGTCATTATTGACGAGCAGCATCGCTTTGGTGTGGAACAACGCCGGATTTTACGGGAAAAGGGAGACAATCCTGATGTCCTCATGATGACGGCGACGCCTATTCCCAGAACCCTTGCCATTACAGCATTTGGTGATATGGATGTCTCCATCATTGACCAGATGCCGGCAGGACGCAAGCCTATCATCACCCGCTGGGTCAAGCATGAGCAGCTGGGAGTCGTCCTCGACTGGCTTAAAAAAGAGCTTCATAAGGGAGCTCAGGCCTATTTTATTTCTCCTTTGATTGAGGAGTCAGAAGCTTTGGATCTTAAGAATGCCATTGCTTTAGAAGGAGAATTGACAGCCTATTTTGGTCATCAGGCCCAAGTGGCCCTGCTTCATGGCAAGATGAAGAGCGAGGAAAAAGAGGCGATTATGCAGGACTTCAAGGAAGGACGGACTGATATTCTGGTCTCTACCACAGTCATTGAGGTCGGAGTCAACGTCCCAAATGCTACGGTGATGGTCATCATGGATGCTGACCGCTTCGGACTCAGCCAGCTTCATCAGCTGAGAGGCCGCGTCGGCCGAGGGAGCAAGCAGTCTTATGCCGTCCTTGTTGCCAATCCCAAGACGGAGTCGGGCAAGAGTCGCATGAAAATCATGACTGAGATGACCGATGGTTTCCTGCTGGCTGAGGAGGATTTGAAAATGCGAGGCTCTGGAGAAATCTTTGGCACTCGGCAGTCTGGTATTCCTGAGTTTCAAGTGGCAGACATTGTGGAAGATTATCCGATTTTAGAAGAAGCCAGAAAGGTTGCCAGCCAGATTACAGCTGATCCGAACTGGCGGACAGATCCTAGTTGGCACTTGATTGCTCTTCATTTGGACAAGCGAGATTACCTAGATTAAAGGTTCTTTGAATTAAGTTTCCTGCAAGATATTTATAAGTAGGCTTTAAGTTTGAGGAATTATACTATTGTCAAATCAAAGAAAGAGGTAGGATCAATGACAATGTAAACATCCCTTAAAATCTGGTAACCAAAGCTTGAAGACTAGAAGACCTGCGAGGTATGTGTTTCTCAAAGAATAAGAATAATTTAGAATTTTTTCATCATAAATCTCCTAACAATCACAAGCTTCACCCAATCGGTGAAGTTTTTTTGTATTTAATTGAAAAGATTTGTTCATTTCAATTAGTAGGTAAGGATTGCTGCCGGATTTCTTTGACTATAAGCTTTCCCTAAGAAATCTATAAGAGATTCTTAAGTTTAGGGCTGTATCCTTATATCCAAGTAAGAACAAAAAGATTAGAGACCAAACTTGAAGTCAAACACTCCAAGAGTTTCGTTTTTGCTCTTAAAGAATGAATGATAAGCGAGGTAAAAGCTATGAAAGTTGCAATCAAAGTCCACTATCCAAAGACATTTAAGAAAGCTCAGAAAATAGAGGTGACCTATGGTAAGTGATTATATTTTTGAAATTTTAGAGTCTCTGTTTGAGGTTATCTTCTAAGTCCAGCGATTCAATGAAGTTTTCCCAATGTTAGAATATGAAAGAGTCAAAAAAGTGCTAAGCAACCTTAGCACTTTTTGATTTAAAGAAAGTAAATAAGGACTTTTTCTCTCAGCCTTCCATATAATCTCGTAGTTCTTGGTCTTTGAGTCCAGCATTCAGGGCGATGAGCAGTTTGATTCTGGCTTTTTGAGCATTGAGCTCCTTGACGAAGAAGATACCAGCCTGGTGCAGCTGAACTCCGCCTCCTTCATAAGCATAGACTGGCTCAGCAATCCCGTTAAAACAGCGAGAGACCAGAGCAACTGGCAGGCCGTCAGCTATCATATCAGCCAGTTTGTCAGCTACTTCCTTGGGGAGGTTGCCAGCACCGAATGCTTCTATGATGAGGCCGTCTATCTTGTCTAAATCCAGCATGTCCAGAAGCTCTGTCTTCATACCGGCATAAGCTGGAATGATGGGCACCAGACCAGAAATGCTGTTCAAGTCAAAGCGGACCCGAGGCTCCGCTGTCTTAAAATAGAGAATCTCTTGTTTCATAATCAAGCCAAGCGGTCCGTGAGTCGGCGTCTGGAAGGTGCTGACATTGGTCGTGTGGGTCTTGGTTACATACTTTGCAGCATGTGCCTCGTCATTCATAACGACAAGTACACCTTTATCACAGGCTTTTTCATCACTTGCAACCCGCAGGGCTGTCAGGTAGTTATAGACTCCGTCGCTCCCCAGCTCATTGGAACTGCGCATAGCTCCGGTCAGAACGATTGGAATCTTCGGCAACTGCATAGTATCCAGAAAGTAAGCCGTCTCTTCTAAAGTGTCCGTCCCATGAGTAATGACTACTCCGTCAAATTGGTCAGCACTGGCTTTGATTTTTTGATAAAGCTTGAGCATGTGCTGGGGCGTGATATGAGGACTAGGAATATTAAAAAAGTCAATGACTTCCGTCTCAATCCCCTCAAGCGGAACTGTCACATGGTTCATAGGGTTATCAGCATTGGTGACGACAGCCCCAGAGCCGTCAGCCTGCATGGAAATGGTTCCTCCTGTGTGCAGGACCAAGATTTTTTTTGTCATAAATCCTTTTTCTCCTTGTAGTCATAATGCAGAGTTGAAAACTCACATTATATTTTCATAGAGTTTTCATTTCTGTTGCATGGATATTACTCCAGCTTTTCTTTTCTGCAATTCATGTGATTGTATGTCATTTTTGTGTTATAATTTATTGTATCATAAAAGGAAAGAATGAGAAAATCAATGGAAGTAAAGGCCGTCTTTTTCGATATTGATGGGACACTGGTCAATGATAGTCGAACGGTTTTGAAATCTACAGAAAAGGCTATTCAGAGTTTAAAGGAGCAAGGAATATTGGTCGGTTTGGCAACAGGCCGCGGTCCTTTCTTTGTCAAACCTTTTATGGAGCAATTGGACTTAGACTTTGCTGTGACCTACAATGGCCAGTACATTTTTTCAAGAGACAGAGTGATTTCTGCCAGTCCCATTGACAAGCAGAGTTTGCGGGATTTAATCTCCTATGCTAAGAAGCATCGGAAAGAGATTTCCTTGGGAACGGCTGAGGCTATGCTGGGCTCCAAGATTATGTCCTTCGGCATGAGCCCTTTCTCCCAGTGGACTAGCCGCTTCATCCCTAAGAGAATGGCGCGAACAGTTAGTCACGGTTTTAATAAAGTCATCAGCAAGGCCTTGCCCCAGCATGAAAAGGATCTCCTGCAGCTGATTCAGGAGCCGATTTACCAAGCTTTGATTTTAGCCAGTCCAGAAGAAAGCCGTAAGATTGAAGCGGACTTTCCTGATTTGAAATTTACTCGCAGTAGCCCCTATGCGGTCGATATTATCAATAAAGACACGTCTAAGCTAGAGGGGATTCGCCGAGTCGGCAAGGAATATGGATTTGACATTCATCAGGTCATGGCCTTCGGTGACTCTGACAATGACTTGGAAATGTTATCGGGAGTTGGTCTGTCCATTGCTATGGGAAATGGAACCAGCTCAGTCAAGGAAGTGGCCAAGCATACGACTAGCAGCAATAGTCAAGATGGGATTCACAAGGCTCTGGAGCATTTTGGCATACTAGCGAGGGAAAAGGTCTTTACCAGCAGCGACCATCACTTTAATAAGGTTAAAGAGTTCCATAGTGTTATGGATGAAAGTACTCAGGAAGAGCCAATTGCTTGGTCGCCTCAGGACGCTCGCTATCGGGCAGGCTTCAAGCTGGAAGAGCTGGTCGAGTTTCTGCGAGCAGCTAGTAACTCAGAGGAAGACTTTGATAGCTCTGTAGCCTATCTCCATCAGGCCCTTGACAAGGCTGCCGACAAGGTTCGCTCCAAGAGTCAGGCTGAGGTTTCTCTAGTCGGTCAGGTGGATGCCTTGATTGATACTCTATACTTCACTTATGGCAGTTTTGTCCTGATGGGAGTGGATCCAGAGCAGCTGTTTGATATTGTCCATCGGGCTAATATGGGCAAAATTTTCCCAGACGGGAAGGCTCACTTTGACCCCGTCACCCATAAAATCCTCAAACCAGATGACTGGGAAGATAAATACGCTCCTGAAGGAGCAATCAAAGAAGAACTGGAACGACAAATTCAGGCCTACCAGCGTACCATAGAGCAGAAAGAAGAAAACAAAGAATAAATACTTTAAGAGCAGATTATTTATTGGAAATTTTTTGCTCTTTTTTTATTTTATGGTACAATAAGAAAAAAATGTAGAGGAGAGGACGGATGGATCAATACCAAGTTAAGAGCGACCTATCAACAGCAGCCCGACATGCGACGGCAATCGGAGATGCAAATTTCCTGCAGATGATGGCTATTACTCGAGATTCGCAGACAACTGTTGCTGGAAATTCTAATGCAAATGCAGGGATTTCAAATGTTGAGAGCTTACAAGGGCAGCTCGGGGCACACATTACAAGTATTATTCAGAATGTTCATAGTGTAGCAGCAGAGTTTGAGGACAAGGATGCTATGATTCGTCAAAGTCTGACTACTAACTATTTACCGCCTAAAAAGGAACCGACAGTCACTAAAAAAGATTTAGGTCTGAATACCTTGACTGCTTTGGAGGAATAATCAATGCAGGAAGATAAGCGGTGGACTGCCTTGTTGGCAAAAGAGCGGAGGCTTGCTGATTATGAATGGGAACTCTATCAAAAGTTGAGAAAGGCAAAAACTCAAGAAGAAGATGTATTATGTCAGTTGGATTCTATGGGGACGTGGTTTCATGATTTGTCTTATGATTTCGAAGGAAGTCGATATTATAGTAAGATAGCAGATTATCAGCTAGATTTTTCTCATCGAAGCAGACGGCTAAAGCTTGATATAGAGGATCAGATACAAAAACTGCGGAAAGTTCATCAAAACGCAGAAAATCAACTAGAAGAAGTCTACAAAGAGAAGCGTGCCTTAGCTGGCGAGGAGTAAGGATGAGTATTGATATGTATTTAGAAGCTGCTCGAACGCAGGCAGAAAGCCTTGGAAGAGCGGTTGAACAATGTTTGGGGCAGAATCTTAAATTAATAAGCGTTTTATCAGCTTTTCATAATGAGGATGAACTAAAAGGTAAAGCGTATGATTCTGCCAAAAATCATGTTGTCGGAACGGTCATCCCGATTGTTCAGGGAGTCATTCTCTATCAGGAAGCGATAGCCTTAGCTTGTCAAAATTTTGTTAGTAACTACACGGCAGAAGTAGACGGTAAGAGCTGGCGCCAATCAGAACTGGAAGAGAAAATTCGTTTTGCAGAACAGCAACTGGCAGAGTTGGAACGCAAATCGCAACTCTATGCAAATAATAAAGGTATGTCTATTGTGGATTTCAGTGCTTCCATCGCTGTTGCAGAAAGTGCTAGGCAAGTCTTTCAAGAAATTTTGGATAATTTGCTTGCTTTTAATGAGAGTTCGCCAACTATTTTCGCGGAAGCAGAGACTTATTTAGTAGCCGCATCTACTGGCCTGTCTCAGGCAGCACAGAGCTGGGATGCATCTACTCAGACTTATCTTCCTCCTCGCCGAGATGCTGATCTCAGCTGGAAAGGTACCATCAATACTGGATGGACTAAGCGGCAGGAGATGATTGAAGAAGTAAAGAGACAAAATTCCAAGAAGACAGAGTTTGATAGAATCGCAGAGATGGATTATGATGATTTGCTTCATAATTATTCTGAAATTATTTCAGCAAAAGAGAGTGGCGATTTAAACAGTCCATACTATAAGCCAAACAAGACTGAATATAGGATTAAACTTGAAAAAGCCGTTGTTAAGAGGTACGAAGAAGTAAAAGACTTGCCTCGGGAAACCAATGTTAGTAAGTATACTTTGCAGAAAGTGGATCCCTTTTTCAAAGCAAAGATTGACCGAATGAACCAGAAGGAGCTGGAAGAATATTATCCTGGATTAAAATTTAGTCCTATAGCTCCGATTCTAGATCATAACTATTATTCATCCGAAACAGATAAGGCGAATGATATATATCTGGCTGCTCGCTATCAAGAATTGGATAGCCAAAATCCTATCAGTAAACATGATCCCAACTTTGAGCAAAAACGTTTTGAGTATATCGCTGAAACGGGACTTGATCCAGTCACAAACAAAGAGGCTGATAAGGAACTCCTGAATTATGCCACAAACTATACCAAGTATGCACCGAGTATAAAAGCGGGTTATGACTTCCTAATGGTAGGAACAGCAGCTTGGAGTACTCGGGCTTATAATAAGGATTTGCAATCACAAAGAGCGAACGCAAAGGTCAATGAGTATTATCAGATTAAGGATGCGGTGAGAAATTCGAGTGTGGGGAGTCAGCCGGTGGTTGGTCCTCAACTTCCATCAAAGAATTGGACTCCGGAATTGCCGTTGATGAACAATATTCAATCTAAATATGTGGATTTGTATTCGTATGAATATAATTCATATACCAATCCCGGTCCATTATCTGAATTTTCTACAACGCCAAATCGAAATTTCTATGGAGGTCGATATAATAAAACCGTACTTTCAGAAGATACAATATTTTATAGAGCGGGTAATGCTGATAATCCTTTAGGACAATGGTTTACTAGAGAAGCACCTCAGTCCAGAGCACAGGTGAGGATTGATACAGCAGTGAAAGATATCTGGACAAACCCTGATGGTTCGTATAGTGGTCAGTCTGCAATTGATAAAGTCTATAAAATAAAGATTCCTAAAGGAACTACTATCTATGACGGTCCTGTAGGGAGTCAGGGAGGAATTTATCAAGGTGGGCTCAATAAAGAACAAATTTTCATTGATTCACCATGGAATTTAGATGGTGTGGAGGTCATAGATTCATGGCCAATAATTCATTGAGGAGGAAGATAGTATGTTAGAAACAGTTTTAAAAGCAATTGATGATTTGTTATCAATAATTGACAGATATAAGATTAAAAACGTTCATCCGCAAGTAGAGGATTTAAAATATTTAAAAAAATCTTTGAATACCAATGATGAGCTAAGTACAAGGGAAAAATTTACTCTTTATCAAGAACTTTTTCCACCACGCGGTGGTTTATCAGATATTCATTATTGGCATAACGACTTTGGAACAAGAAAAACAGTTAATGAAGTCATATCAGATTCAACGAAAACAATTGCTGATTATTTGCTGGAACGGTAACAAAATAATTTAATGGTGAATATTCTTAAAAAAATTAAAACCAAAACTTATAATAATAAAGATTTAATAAGTAATATAGATTTAATAAGTAATATAGATTTAAATCCAATTGTGTCTTATCACATAATAAAAGAAATTGTTAATAGTGATATCTATGATGTTGATGTTATAAATAAATTAAAAGAAATTTCAGTCAGACTTTCGATGGAAGATTCAGTTTTAGGCCCAATTTGTTTGGGGCACATGTCCTTAGCCACATTAAGAAAATTAGGGATTGACTTAAGGGAAACAGAAACTGGTTCAGCTATTTCTGATTATGACTGGGGATTAGTTGATAAATTTTATAACGAAAATGGGTGGTGAATATATAAATTAATTTTTCAAACATGGGGATCAATTTAATAATTTACAGTCTTATTCTAAAAAATATTTGAAAAATGTAAACGAAGTCATTAGAATGGAATAGAGATTGAGATTCAGATTCAGTATAGAGGGGAATCGACTAGAGCTTTTGTCAGGTTTATGGGAAATGATTCAAGAGGAAATGCGAAGTTTGAATTTGTTGGGATAAGTTCTGAAGGGAATATTGCAACATATCATACAAAATCTGGGAAAGATTTTTGGGAAAAGGTGAATAATGGTGAATTTATCAAAAATATTAATCCAGTGATGTGGGGAAAACAATAGATGACTAAAATGAAAATAATTTCACTTGATGAAACAGATAATATTATTATTCAAATTGGTAATCGAAAATTTGAAGCGATGCTATCTATGGCACTGTATTTCTCTGACCATGTAGTTGGAAAAATTATTTCTCGCAAGTATATAGATTGAAATATGATTCAAGAGAAGAGCCTCAGAGCTTGTTTACAAAAATTTCAAGATAAATACTCCAGAAATCTGAAATTCTATTCAAGAGAGCGTGAGGAACTTATGACGGTTGGTTTAAAAGTAGATTTATATTGGTATTCTATTGGAACAGGAGATTTTCTCCACTCGTTTTTTTCAACAATTTGTGTTCGTTTAGAAAATAATGTTTGGGGGAGCAGATTTCCTATTTTGATGAATGAGTTATATAGTGGAAAGCTAGAGCCACACAAGTTGGAGGAGGCTTTGCGTGAATTGGAGACCATCCAAAAGGAATTGGAAAGAATTAATCCTAATCAAGTTGTTTGGGATAATGAAGACAGAAGTAAAATGCCTCCATGGGGTGACAATATCAGTCCAGATATCAAAGATCTATCAGATTATTTTGTGACAAGTAGTGGAAAGAATCTAATTTCTGTGATAAAAAGAGCTTTGTTGGATGCTATAGATGAACGAGTTGAACTTGAAATAAAGAGTTTATGAAATGTCATGACTGATTAGAATTAAATTTTTTATGAAGAATCCAATATCGATTCATAAAACTATTACACGGCTTGGGATTACTCAGGTCGTGTAATTCTTCAAAATAGACCTCTATCTCAAAAACTAGCTAAGGTTGATCCTGCTTTCAATAAAAGAATAGACCATTATAAAACATTTAAAAAAATAGAATAGAGGTTTGAAATCGTGAAAAACAAAATTCATTACATTACAAAGTTTAAATTGCAAGACCTGTTACCTTTCAGCGGCTTTGTAGCAATTTTTGATGGGAAGCAGATCCAAAACAAAGAAGAGTTATTCCGTTTTCTTGAAAAAACTGTCGGCCTTCCTGATACGAATAATTGGTCATCTATTACGGATTGGCTGACAGACTTATCATGGTTAAAATCTGAAGAATACACTTTTGTTTTTGAAAATTATGATGGTTTCTTAAAAAATGACTTAATGTCCAAAGATTTATTTTTAGAAATTTTGGAAGAAGATGTTCTTCCTTGGTGGGAAAGTGATGTTGAAAAACATGTTGTTGGCGGTAAGGCCAAGAGTTTTCAAGTTTACATAGTGGAGAATTCAAAAATGGGAAAAATTTTTTAGGGAGTTGCCTTAAGGTAACAAATTTGATGATCCATATAGCGGTCTATTCATGTCAGAAACTGAGAGGGCTAATCGCAACTATGCAATTGATCGTTATTTCCTAATGGACAGTCAGAAATTACTTAGTTGGCGTGATCCTAATTACACGGCGAAGTTCAATCATTACATTCTTGAAGAAAGTATCAATCCGATTACGCTAAGCCATCTAGTCTAGGATTTGAACGTTAAGGAGAAATTTAATGATTTTTGTAAAAAAAATAGAATGGATAGATATTGATACCAAAGAAGCGGATGTCACTTTATCGGATAATCAATATGAATTAGTTTGCTTTTCAGATGAATTTTTTGGAAAGATTGGCGGAAAGTTTGATGACATGCTGTATGCTATTGTTGATGGAGACGTATATAAAAGTGAAGATAATCTATTTCTAGTAAAGCATCTGAATAATTTTGAATATTTTATAATTGCCAAAATATTTGATAAAACAAGAAATATCGCTCAGGTAGGAGAATTTTTGATTAATATAGGTGGAGGAATTCCAAATGATCTTGAGAATGGTGAATTTGTTGAATTTCGTGCTAGACGGATTGATATTTACTAATGCTCAGTGAAAGCTATACAAAAAATTAATTAACTCTATTGGAAGAGATTTTTGAAGACTACCAAGAAACGCAGAATTTACTGTAACGGTGACAAAAAAATTTAATGGTGAATATTCTTAAAAAATTAAAACTAAAACCTATAAAAATATCTCGCATAAACAAAAAAACTAGAGCAGATGTGTAGTGCACATCTGCTCTAGTTTTTATAAAGTCTTTTCAGAGTCTCTGACCACCAGCAAGTCAACCTTGGCATGACGCAGGATATATTCGGAGGAAGAGCCGACTAGCAGCCGTTCAAAGGCATTGAGACCGGTAGCACCGACCATGATCAGATCTACCTTGTGCTCTTCTGGGATATCTGTAGCTAAGAGAGTCTTGGGATTGCCCATTTCAATGACAATGTCAACATGCTTGACACCGGATTTTTGAGCTTTTTCTTTCAACTCAGCTGTCAGCTTTTTGGCATCTTCTTGTAAGTCCTCGTAGACATCTGCATCAAAGGTTGAGACACTTTGCAAAGCCCGGGTGTCAATGACATGGGCGATAGTGAGACGAGAGCCGTTTCGGAGAGCCACATTAACACCCTTTTCAAAGGCTAGTTCGGATTCGTGAGAACCGTCCACAGCAACCATAATGTTTTCATATTTCTGAGTCATAGAGCTACCTCCTCTAAAATGGTCGGCAAAGGACGTCGCATCATTCACAGAATGATTGGGCTGACCAAAAATCAATCAATCCATAACGTCCGAGTGACTTGCAACTATTTTCTTGTTTCTATTGTAACCCTTTTCAGAAAAAAAGTAAAGATAAAATGGAAATGCTGTCAGAAAATTACAAGCAGAAAAAGATTCCTTTACTTTGAGGGGTTAGAAAAGGAATAGTGCTCTTTATCTTATAAATCGCTTCATAATCGCGTGAAAAGTGAGCTTATTTTTTTGTTGTCAATCGCTTTTTCTGGTGGTATAATGATAACATTCTGATGAATAGAGGAAAAATAAGAATGAAAGAATTTGACAAGTCCAGCAAGCTGGAACATGTTGCCTATGATATTCGCGGTCCGGTTTTGGATGAAGCTATGCGCATGCGGGCCAACGGTGAAAAGATTCTCCGCCTCAATACAGGAAATCCGGCTGAATTTGGTTTTACCGCTCCGGATGAGGTCATTCATGATTTGATTATGAATGCGCGTGACAGTGAGGGTTACTCTGACTCCAAGGGGATTTTTTCAGCCCGTAAGGCTATCATGCAGTACTGCCAGCTTAAGAATTTTCCTAATGTAGATATTGATGATATTTATCTGGGAAATGGCGTCAGCGAGCTGATTGTCATGTCCATGCAGGGCTTGCTAGATGATGGGGATGAGGTGCTGGTACCAATGCCGGACTACCCACTCTGGACGGCAGCAGTCAGCCTGGCTGGTGGGAATGCTGTTCACTATGTCTGTGATGAGCAGGCAGAATGGTATCCAGATATTGACGATATCAAGTCAAAAATCACATCTAATACCAAGGCTATCATTATCATCAACCCTAACAATCCAACGGGAGCGCTTTATCCTAAGGAACTTCTGCTGGAAATTGTGGAAATTGCTCGTCAGAACAATCTCATTATCTTTGCGGATGAAATTTATGACCGCATGGTGATGGACGGCAATGTCCATACCTCTGTGGCTAGTCTGGCTCCTGATATCTTCTGTGTCAGCATGAATGGCCTTTCCAAGTCGCACCGAATCGCAGGCTTCCGTGTTGGCTGGATGGTGCTATCTGGGCCTAAGCATCATGTTAAGGGTTATATTGAAGGGTTAAACATGCTCTCCAATATGCGCCTGTGCTCCAATGTCTTGGCTCAGCAAGTCGTCCAAACCTCACTTGGCGGTCATCAATCTGTGGATGAACTGCTTTTGCCAGGTGGTCGTATCTATGAACAGCGTAATTTCATCTATCAGGCTATTCAGGACATCCCGGGACTGTCAGCTGTAAAACCTAAAGCTGGTCTCTATATTTTCCCGAAAATTGACCGGAACATGTATCATATCGACGATGATGAGCAGTTTGTGCTCAATTTCCTCAAGCAGGAAAAAGTCCTTCTCGTCCATGGACGAGGCTTTAACTGGAAAGACCCAGATCATTTCCGCATCGTTTATCTGCCTCGAGTAGATGAGCTAGCTCAAATCCAAGAAAAAATGACGCGCTTCTTGCGCCAATATCGCCGTTAAGCACATATTATAGATAGGTAGCTCGAGAGAGCTATCTATTTTTATTTCGTCTTTAAATTGTAAAGAAATAAAAATTTTTGTTAAAAAAGTTGGAAATAAATATTGGCAAAATTGACAAAGTGTATTCATGACGGGCTTTTTTATAAAGAAAGACATGACAATTTAATGACATTTTAACTAATTATCCTAATAAAAAAATCAAATGTCTTAGTTGACATCTTTTGCAATAAACGTAAACGTGGTAAAATTATTTCGTCATTTATTATTCTATGATAAAAAATAAAGGAGAACATTTTATGTTTAAAAAGATGCTCAGTGCATTGTCGATGGGAGCTGTTGCTCTATCAATTTTTTTTGCTAAAGGTGTTAAAGCCGATCAGTTGGTGGAAGAAAATTCTTCCTCAGAGGATGCGACTGCGCAAAGCGCAGAGAATCATACTTCTACTTCAGTAGTAACTCAAGGTGAAGTAGAAGCTGCAAAAACTGCCCTTGATCAGGCCAATCAGGCAACAGTAGAAGGTCAAGAAGCAGAAACTGCTGCTGATCAGGCCGTAGCTGTGGCTAGAAATCAATTACAGGAAGCTCAACAAAATATTGAAACAGCAGAATCAGCTGTTCAATCTGCTCCTGAAGCTTTAAAAAAAGTTCAAGAAGATATTGAGTCTAAGGAGATTATAGTTCAAAATGCCCAAGCCGAGTTAGCAAACCGTCAGAATGAGTTAGGAGCAGCACAGTCTGAGGCAGAGAAACAAGCTCAATCTGTTGCAGCTTCACAAGAGAAAGTAGCTACAGCAGAATCTAAAGTAAATCAGGCTAAAAGCGATGTTGATGCAGCAAAGACAGCTCTAACAATTTCTAATTCTGATGCAATAACTAATCTTGAAAATGCCAAAGAAAAAGTCTCTGCAAGTCAGGCTGCTGTGGATAAAGCAAAGCAGAATCTAGAAAAAGCTAATCAATCAGAAAATGACCGACAGAAAAAGTTAGCAGAAGCAGCAACGAATAAGAGTAAGGCCGATGATGAGGTGGTAGCAACTAAGCAAAAGCTTGATGGTGCTAATGCTCGAGCAGATAAAGCTCAGTCTGAGCTAGAAACAGCAGCAGCGGCTCTAAATGCTGCGAAAGCTGCTAATAATAGTGGAAGTATCGCCACTTCAAATAACAAGAACACATTTTATATGACTCCTGAGTATATTTCTGCTTTGAAGCAACTAGCGGATCCTAATACCCCTCAGTCACAAATCAGTCAAATTGAAGAAACTTTGAAAGCTGTGAATGACAAAGCGAAGTCTTATAATAATTACGTGGCAGATCCTACTGATAGCCAGACGTTGATTGATACAAATAATATACCTTATGATGTGCGATTGCAACTTTCTCAGTTCGCTTCTGAATTAATAAATCAAATTCGTGCGCAGATGGGGACTGGCGAGACTGTTGTTACTCCTTCCGCGCTTGATTTTGCTGATAAGGTAGCCCGTGAGTACAAAAATGATAATTGGTCTTGGGATTTAATGAATCGTTACCATCATGATGCTTGGGGAATTAATCGTGTAGCAAGGGAATATGGTCTAATAACAACTAGTTCTGAACAAGAACAACAAGGTGTTCAGTATTATGAAAATGCTTATATTTGGAAGGCTAATAAAGCTCAAATGAGCTTAGCAGATATGAAACATGACATTTATTCTTCTTTGGTCGAATTTATGTATAATGGATATGAGTGGCTACATGCTAAATCAATTTCTGGCTTAAATACAGGTAGTCAAAAGAACTATTTAGGTGTTGATTTTTCAATGGAAAGTGATATTACCGTTGCTCACTTTACAATGGTTTCTGAAGATCAAGTAAGTTCTGCTAGTAAAAATAATTTCAATGCAACACCGATTGTGAGTAATACAACTGAAAATACAGGAACAGCAGATCCAGAAAAATTGTCTCAAGCGCAAGCTGCCTATGATTCAGCTCTAGTAGCTAATAATGAAGCGAAAGCGAATAAGGAGGAAGCGCAATCGGCTTATGACAAAGCTCAATTAGCTGCTACTCAAGCCCAGTCAGCCTTTGAGGAAGCTAGTCAAACGCCATTGGATGTTTCACAGGCTCAAAAAGATGTAGAAGATACAGAGAAGCAACTAGCAGCTGATAAAGATGCTTTAATTCAAGCTCAAGAAGTTGTTAATAATATAGATGGCGATAGAAGTAAGAAAGAGGAAGAACTTGCTAAAGCTGAGGCAGAACTTACTGCCGCTCAAAATAATTTAGTACAGGCTCAGGATGAAATTTCTAAAAAACAAAAAGAATTAGAAAAAGCCCAGTCAGCTGTAGCTGCTGCGACTGAAAAACGTGATTCCGCTCAAGCGGAGCTTTCTAAAGCTCAATCATCTTTGGAAGAAGCGAAGAAAAATTTGGCTAATTTAGAGCAAGCGGAAGAAAACCTCTCCAAGGCAAAGGCTGCTCTTGATATTGCGAAGCAAGAAGTTTCAAAAGCAGAAGCTGTTCAAGCAGCTGCTAGAAAACGATTGGTAGAGCTAAAAGCGGCTCAGGCAGCTGCCCAAGCGACCTACGATCGTTTATCTGCTCAGCTAAATTCTCAAAAGGCACAGGAGCGTGATGACCATTATAGAAGAATTTTGGACCAAACTGAGAAAAATTTAGAATCGCAAGCCCAATCAAAACAGCAAAGTTTAGATTCAAATAATTTGAATGATCCGCAAATCT
Organism: Streptococcus sanguinis SK49; assembly: GCF_000212815.1. Classification (GTDB taxonomy): domain Bacteria; phylum Bacillota; class Bacilli; order Lactobacillales; family Streptococcaceae; genus Streptococcus; species Streptococcus sanguinis_C. The sequence goes on from NZ_GL890985.1 coordinate 516,865, forward strand.
TATCAATGAAAGATAAAAAATCTGAAGGAGAGATTCAAATCTTATCTAGAAGACAGGATCATTCAAACGTTTCTAACAAGTATATTCTACCGAATACAGGTATGAAGCTATCAATTTTGAATCAGATTAGTGGGATTATTCTTATTTCTGCTAGTTTTATATTATTTAGCTGGAAAAAAAGAGAGGAAAAATAAAAACAGTCAATTGACTGTTTTTTCTCTCTATAAAAGCTAAGAAAGGTCAAATAAAAGGTTTATAAAGTAGTGATTTTATAGAATTGTATGTAATTGTTTTTCAATAAAAAATTTTCAGATAATTATTGAAATTTTACTGCTTTTATGTTACAATGAAGCTAATAAATATGAGGTAATAATATGGCCGATTTACTAGAAAAAACACGAAAAATTACGTCTATTCTGAAACGCTCGGAAGAGCAGATGCAGGAAGATTTGCCCTATAATGCTATTACGCGTCAGTTGGCTGATATTATCCACTGCAATGCCTGTATTATCAATAGCAAGGGACGTCTACTAGGCTATTTCATGCGCTATAAGACCAATAATGACCGTGTAGAAGCTTTTTTCCAAGATAAGAATTTCCCAGAGGAGTATGTCCAAGAAGCCAATCTGGTTTATGAAACGGAGGCTAATCTGCCAGTTACGCATGATTTGACGATTTTTCCGGTAGAGACCAAGGATGATTTTCCAGATGGCCTGACTACTATTGCTCCCATCCATGTTTCAGGGATTCGTTTGGGCTCATTGATTATCTGGCGCAATGACAAGGAATTTGCGGACGATGATCTGATTTTGGTTGAGATTGCCAGCACAGTGGTTGGTATCCAGCTGCTTAACTTCCAGCGGGAAGAGGATGAGAAAAATATCCGCCGCCGGACAGCAGTGACCATGGCAGTCAATACCCTGTCTTACTCAGAACTGAGAGCTGTTTCAGCAATTTTGGGCGAGCTCAATGGCAATGAAGGCCAGCTGACTGCATCTGTTATTGCTGATCGCATTGGGATTACCCGTTCAGTGATTGTTAATGCCTTGCGCAAGCTGGAAAGTGCTGGGATTATTGAAAGCCGCTCGCTGGGGATGAAAGGAACTTATTTGAAAGTTCTTATTCCGGATGTCTTTGATGAAATTAAAAAGAGGGACTATTAATGGCTAAAGCACTAATTTCCATTGATTATACAGTTGATTTTGTCGCAGATGAGGGCAAGTTGACAGCAGGAGCGCCCGCTCAGGCAATTTCTGAAGCCATTGCTCAAGTGACTGAGGCAGCTTTTGACCGAGGCGATTATATCTTCTTTGCTATTGATGCCCATGATGAGAATGATGCCTTTCATCCTGAGAGCAAGCTGTTTCCGCTTCATAACATCATAGGAACTAGCGGTCGCAATCTTTATGGCCCTTTGGCTGATTTTTATGACAAGCATCAAGCAGACTCTCGGGTCTTTTGGATGGATAAGCGCCATTATTCTGCTTTTTCTGGTACGGATTTAGATATCCGCCTGCGGGAAAGAAAGGTAGATACGGTTATTTTGACAGGGGTCTTGACGGATATTTGCGTCTTGCATACAGCGATTGATGCCTATAATCTTGGTTATCAGATTCAGGTGGTAGAGCCAGCTGTGGCTTCTCTGTCAGAGGAAAATCACAAATTTGCCTTAAACCACTTGCAAAATGTCTTGGGTTCGACTATAATAGATACAATTTAAGAGTAAAAGAGAAGCAGAGTAGGCTTGCTGACTTGCACAGAGAGTGCTGATAGCTGAGAGCAGCACCAAGAAAGCAAAAACCGAAGAACATGTTTCGTAATCTTTTGTGTGATTAAGCACAAACGTCGCTCACGTTACGAGCTCAGAGGCTGCCTTTTAGGGCGGCGAATAACAGTGGTACCACGGCTTTCGTCTGTTTCATAGACGAAAGCTTTTTATTTTGCAGTAGGTCAAGTGAAGACGATGGGGAAGTATAGCTAATATCCTGAACAACAGGGCGGAGCTACAAATTGATTTGAGAGGGAAAGAACATGAAAGAAATTTTTATCGGAAACTATGGTTTAGAGCAAGTCGGACAGACCATGACCGCGACTGGCTGGGTAGCCAATATCCGCAATCACGGCAAACTAGCCTTTATTGAGTTGCGGGACCGCGAGGGCTTGCTTCAGGTCTTCGTTGGCGGTGAGATTGAAGATTTTGCCAAGCTGGAAGACATTGGCAAAGAGGATGTTATTGCAGTGACAGGACAAGTCGTTCAGCGGGAAGAGCGTTTTGTCAACAAGTCCATCAAGTCTGGTCAGGTTGAGCTGAGGGCAGAGAAGATTGAGGTTATTGCTAGCAGTAAGACCCTGCCTTTTGAGCTGGACCAGCATGCTCATACAGGGGAAGACCTGCGTCAGAAATACCGCTACCTGGACTTGCGGCGTGAGAAGATGACACATAACCTCAAACTGCGTCACCAGGTCACCTCAACCATTCGGGAATATTTGAATGGTTTGGACTTTTTGGAAGTCGAGACGCCTTATCTGACTAAGTCAACACCTGAAGGAGCTAGGGATTTCTTGGTTCCTAGTCGGGTCTTTAAAAATCAATTCTACGCGCTGCCTCAGAGCCCACAGATGCTCAAGCAGTTGCTGATGGGAGCTGGCCTCGAGCGCTATTATCAGATTGTTCGTTGTTTCCGTGACGAAGATTTGCGGGGAGACCGTCAGCCAGAGTTTACCCAGGTGGATTTGGAGCTGAGTTTTGCTAACGAGGAAGAAATCCGAGCTCTGGTTGAAGCTATGCTCAAGGCTGTCGTCAAGAAAACTCATGGTTTAGAGTTGACAGAAGATTTTCCAACTATCAGCTATGAAGAGGCTATGAGCCGTTTTGGCTCTGATAAGCCAGATACACGCTTTGGATTAGAGCTGAAGAGTTTGACAGATTTGTGCCAGTCCAATGATTCGCTTCTCATCAAGAAAGCTTTGGACAACCAAGAGGAAGTGATGGGAATCTGTGTGCCCGATGCGGCTAGCGCTTTTAGCAAGAAACAGCTCAGTCATTTTTACCAGGAAATGAAGGAACTTGGCTGCAGTCGTTTCGCCAGTCTAAAGGTTGGAAATGGCCAGTTAGTTGGTGATTTGGCTAGTACCTTTGAAGCTGAAAGTCAGGAGTTGCTGGAACGTTTTGAGACCAAGGATGGAGATTTGATTCTGCTAGTCATGGCTAAGAAGCGTCGGGCTCAGGAAGCTTTGGGACATTTGCGCATAGAAGTCGCAAAAGCTTTGGATTTGATTGACCCGAGTCTGCTTCATTTCCTCTGGGTTGTGGGTTGGCCGCTGCTGGAGTGGAATGAAGACCAAAACCGCTATCAAGCCATGCACCATCCTTTCACACAGGGCATCTTTGAAGATGGACAAGAGCCAGACCAATTCCGTAGCCATGCCTACGACATCGTCTTGAATGGCTATGAAATCGGCGGTGGGAGTCTACGGATTCATGACCGGAAGGCTCAGGAAGCGATGTTTGAGCTATTGGGCATGAGCCGAGAAGACTATGAGCGGGACTTTGGTTTCTTCCTAGAAGCCTTAGAATACGGCTTCCCACCACACGGCGGTTTGGCTCTAGGCTTAGATCGCTTGGTTATGATTTTGGCTGGGGAAGAAAATATCCGACAAGTCATCGCTTTTCCCAAAAATGGTACTGGCTTTGATCCTATGCTGGAAAGTCCGAGTTTGGTTGACCAAAGACAGCTCAAAGAACTGCATTTGGAATTGAAGAATTAGCCTGAAATATGGTAAAATGAAATGATGCGAATTCCTGAAGAATGGCAGGAAGAAGCTGAAGAAAAGAGCTAGCGGATAGCAAATAAATGAGCGTCCCTAGCTTGTCAAAGTAAAGGTGAGCTGAAGCTTGGAAATAAAGATGTCATCTAGAAATTGTTATTTTCAGTCGCTAAAGCTCACATATCTTATGAAAGGAATCAGAGATGAAGATTACTCAAGAAGAAGTAAGTCACGTTGCTAAGCTGTCAAAACTGGCTTTCTCACCAGAAGAAACGGCTGAGTTTGCGACGACCTTAACCAAGATTGTTGACATGGTCGAATTACTCAATGAAGTGGATACGGAGGGTGTACCTTTCACTTCCAATGTAGCTGCCAATATCAACTATATGCGAGAAGATGTGGCTCAGCTGGGCTGGAACCGGGAAGAACTTTTCCAAAATGTACCTGAAAAAGAGCGGGGCTACATCAAAGTGCCTGCCATCCTAGATGACGGAGGAGATGCCTAATGACTTTTAATCACAAGACCGTTGAAGAGTTGCATGATTTGCTGGTCAAGAAAGAAATTTCTGCGGTAGAGTTAACTCAGGCAACTTTGGCAGATATCAAGGAACGTGAAGCAGCAGTGGATAGCTTCATTACTGTCAGCGAAGAGGAGGCTTTGGCTCAGGCTGAGGCTCTGGATGTTAAGGGCATTGATGCGGACAATCTTATGAGCGGAATTCCGCTGGCAGTTAAGGACAATATCTCAACCAAGGGAATGTTGACGACGGCTGCTTCTAAGATACTCTACAATTACAAGCCGATTTTCGATGCGACTAGCGTAGAGAAGCTTTACGGTAAGGATATGATTATCGTTGGGAAGACCAACATGGATGAGTTTGCCATGGGTGGTTCTAGCGAAAACTCTTACTTTAAGACGACTAAGAATGCTTGGGACAGCAGCAAGGTTCCTGGTGGATCATCTGGTGGTTCAGCGACAGCTGTTGCCTCTGGTCAGGTTCGTCTGTCACTGGGTTCAGATACGGGTGGTTCTATTCGTCAACCGGCTTCCTTTAACGGTGTAGTCGGCCTCAAGCCAACCTACGGTCGGGTTTCTCGTTTTGGTCTCATTGCTTTTGGTTCTTCTTTAGATCAGATTGGACCTTTCTCTCAGACAGTTAAGGAAAATGCCCAGCTTTTGAATGTTATTTCTGGTAATGATCCTAAGGACTCTACATCATCACAAGAAGCAGTACCAGACTTTACCAGCAAGATTGGCCAAGACATCAAGGGCATGAAGATTGCCCTGCCTAAGGAATACATGGGTGAGGGAATTGATAGTAAGGTCAAGGAAACAATTTTAGCAGCAGCGAAGCACTTGGAAAGTCTAGGAGCTATCGTTGAAGAAGTCAGTCTGCCCCACAGCAAGTACGGCGTGGCTGTTTACTATATCATTGCTTCTTCTGAAGCCAGCTCTAACCTGCAGCGTTTTGACGGTATTCGCTATGGCTACCGCGCAGAAGGCATTGAAAATCTAGAAGATGTCTATGTCAAATCTCGCAGTGAAGGCTTTGGTGAAGAGGTGAAACGCCGCATCATGCTGGGAACTTTCAGTCTGTCATCTGGTTACTACGATGCCTACTTCAAGAAAGCTGGTCAGGTTCGGACCTTGATTATGCAGGATTTTGCCAAGGTTTTTGAAAAATATGATTTGATCTTAGGTCCAACTGCACCAACTGTAGCTTATGACTTGGGCAGTCAAAACCAAGATCCAGTGGCCATGTATCTGGCTGACCTGTTGACCATTCCAGTCAATCTGGCTGGCCTGCCAGGTATTTCAATCCCAGCTGGCTTTGTAGATGGTCTTCCTGTTGGCCTGCAGCTGATTGGGAACCACTTCGATGAAGCGACCATCTATCAGACAGCGGCAGCATTTGAAGCAACGACTGACTACCACAAACAGCAGCCAGTTATCTTTGGAGGTGAAAAATAATGAACTTTGAAACAGTTATCGGACTGGAAGTCCATGTTGAATTGAAGACCAATTCAAAAATTTTCTCACCGGCTCCAGCTCACTTCGGTGAAGATCCCAATGCCAACACCAATATCATTGACTGGTCTTTCCCTGGTGTTCTGCCTGTTATGAACAAGGGTGTCATTGACTACGGTATCAAGGCTGCTCTGGCTTTGAACATGGACATTCACCAAAAAATGCACTTTGACCGCAAGAATTACTTCTATCCGGACAATCCAAAAGCTTATCAAATTTCTCAGTTTGATGAGCCGATTGGCTACAATGGTTGGATTGAGATTGAGCTAGAAGACGGCACGACCAAGAAAATCCGTATCGAGCGGGCCCACTTGGAAGAAGATGCCGGAAAGAATACCCACGGCAGTGACGGCTACTCTTATGTGGACCTCAACCGCCAAGGGGTGCCGCTGATTGAGATTGTATCAGAAGCGGATATGCGCAGTCCAGAAGAAGCTTATGCCTATCTGACTGCCCTCAAGGAAATCATCCAGTACACGGGCATTTCGGATGTCAAGATGGAAGAGGGTTCCATGCGGGTGGATGCCAATATTTCTATCCGTCCTTACGGTCAGGAAGAATTTGGTACCAAGACTGAGCTGAAAAACCTTAACTCCTTCAACTTTGTCCGCAAGGGTCTGGCATTTGAGGAAAAGCGCCAAGCTGAAATCCTACGCAGCGGTGGTCAAATTCGTCAGGAAACCCGTCGTTATGACGAAGCAACTGGCGAAACCCTGCTCATGCGGGTTAAGGAAGGTTCAGCGGACTACCGTTACTTCCCAGAGCCTGATCTACCTATCTTTGAGATTGAGGATGCTTGGATTGAGCAAGTACGCAGTAGCTTGCCAGCCTTTCCAAAAGAGCGCCGAGCTAAGTATGTGGGCGATTACGGTCTGTCTGACTACGATGCTAAGCAGCTGACAGCGACGAAGGCTGTGTCAGACTTCTTTGAAGCAGCTCTTGCAGCAGGTGGTGATGCTAAGGCTGTCTCTAACTGGCTCCAAGGGGAAGTGGCTCAATACCTCAATGCCGAAGGCAAGACCATCTCTGAGATTGAGCTGACACCTGAGAACCTGACTGAAATGATTGCATTGATTTCAGACGGAACGATTTCTTCTAAGATTGCTAAGAAGGTCTTTGTCCATCTAGCTAAAAACGGTGGCTCTGCCAAGGAATATGTGCAGAAAGCAGGCCTGATTCAAATCTCAGACCCAGCCCAGCTTCTTCCAATCATCCAAGAAGTATTTGCCAACAATGAAAAAGCTATTAATGACTATAAGGGCGGCAATAAGAATGCGGCTAAATCCCTGATCGGTCAATTGATGAAGGCTACTAAGGGGCAAGCCAACCCACAAGTAGCGCAAAAACTGCTTAATGAAGAGTTGGAGAAATTATAGAAATAAGTAGAAAACCAGCCGTGAGGCTGGTTTTTGTTGTGTAGAAATTAAAAAAATAGCAATGATGATGTTATTAGGAGAGAATGGGATGATTATGTTAGCTGGATGTAGTTAAAATAGTAGTCAAAAATTTATTGAAGGGAAGGCAGTTGAGCTCAGCAAGTTCTAACCAACAGAAAATTTGGAAGACCTGTTTGATAAGTTTCCGAGTTGGTTTAGTATTTGGAGTGAAGATCTTTATGATGACAAGGAAAGGGAGGGGTACTTGTTCCAATCTGTAAAGTTAAAAGGTAATATTGAGACTCAAAGAATTACTGGGACTATTTATGGAAGAAAGTAACTATTGATAATGATAAAGAACATACATAAATACTCTATGAAGGTGAAATTGTTTATCAAGATGGGATGATTCAATTGAAGCCTCTTTAGGTAAATGTAACGATAAGGAATCCTAAACGATTGCTACAAGAATTTACGATTAATAGAGACGTCTTATCAAAATTAAAAATTGGCGTGAAAAGTTATAGTATTGGAATACATAAATAATATGAGGTAAAAAATGGGTGAAGAAAAAACAGTTACTCTTGATGTAACCATTCCAACACTAGATGCCTCTCAATTAAGCTATGAATTTGAAAAAGCAAGAATTAAAGGGGTCGAAGGGACAAATAATTTATTAAGAGAATATTCGAAACAAGAAAATGTTGCAATGCCCGAGAATTTCGAGTATGTGTCCAGTTTTCGTGACCCTGATACAGGAACCAGTGGGGCTGCCTTTAAAGATACTACAAGTGGAAAAACCATTATTGCTTATACAGGAACCAATCCTGATACTGACTTGGCAAATGATGCAATCCTGACAGATGGAATCGGTATTGGGGTTGGAACGGGTCACCATTACAGCTCGGCTTATCAGTTTTACGAGGATGTCCTTAAAAAGAACAACTTGAATCCAGAAGATGTTATCTTGACAGGTCACTCACTAGGAGGGAATGTTGCTCAGCGTGTAGCTCTGAAATACAATGCTCCTAAAACCATTGTCTATAACTCAGCTCCTCTCTATGTTCCTACAGGTGCAGTTATTGGGAATGGACTCATAGGTAATCCTTTGTTAGCACTCGCTTCCGCAAAAAATATAGCTGAGATAGAAAGTGACAAAGCTCAGTTTACAGGAAGTGTGACTCGTATTACAACAGAGCAAGATCCTCTTAATAAATGGTCTGATCGTTTTGGTGGAGTTTATTTGGGTGATGAATATGTCATTCCACATTCAGGTGGTCACTTAATGGGTGATTTGAGGGCGGTTAGTGGTGATATCCAGAAGATTGAACAGTCTACTATTGCTATAGAGAACGTCGAAAGAAGTACTCAAGTCAAATTAAAGGGCGTTCAAAGTAAAAAAGAACGATTCAAAGTCAATGATATCGGTACGGGTTCTCCAAATGGATTGTCCAAGGCAGAACTAATTGCACTAGATTCTGAGCAAGCGTTGGTCGTCGCTAGCGGTTTATCTACTGCCTCAACAGCAGCTATCACCTTTATAGAAGCAAAAGTGACAAGTGCTGTTGAGAAGGCCAAAGCATTGTACGATACTCTTGATGATGTACCTTTTGGCTTCATCCTCTCTCCCGATGAAGTCAAGCAAACCTATAACGAAAGTGGCGTGAATTATAGCTCTACAGTAGAAGCGGTGGATAGTCATTGTCAATCAGTTAAATCAAATGCAGATACGATTGCAACTTCTTTTGTAGACTTGGAGACAAAAATTAAGGCAGGGGTTGAACAAATTGTTCAAAAAGATACAGAACTACAAGGATTAATTGCTCATGGATAAGTGGAGTAAGATTAGGGCTAAGCTAGTGGATGCCCAAGAAGAGCTCTATAAGATTAATGATAAGTTTAGAAAGTCCAAGGATGACCTGGACACCAAATGGGGGTTATTGAATGAGTTTAATAAGGGTCTGAATCAAAAATTTGATGAAAAATATTCCATTGTGTTATCAGCTTATTCAAAAATGCCTGATGCGACTGAGGACATGCTTGAAGCTGCGGTAGGAACAATTGAACGATATAGGATGGTGAATGAAGAAGAGTTTTTGACTCGGCGACACGAGCTGGAAAGAGAATATAATGACTTAGAAGATAGATATAAAAAAGAATATCGAAAACAAGAGAGGGTTATTGTGCAACTTTCTAGTGAGTTAAAATCATACCTGACAGATGAGGAACAGGAGGAAAATTGATGGGATTATTTGAAGATGTTGGCAATGGAATTTATGATTTTGCCTCAGATACACTGGATAACATAGGTAATATAGTCTCTGAACTCAACGGTATGGCCAGAGACAATATCCCAATAGTAAGGGATGTAGAAGATAGCATACATGGAGCTTACGATTGGGGGATGGATTAATTACGATCTAATGAAGCTTACAGTAAAATCGAAAAAGACTTGGAAAGAGCACTTATCCGTACTTTATATGTTCCTGCTAAAAATCGAGCAATAGCTCGTATTATTAAGGGGTTTGATAAAGAAGTAAAGGAAATCGGTGAAAAAACCAAGAAAACGATTGATTCCGTAAATAATCAAATCGATTCAGAAATTAAAGGCGAGTTTTCAACTGCCACTCAGGATTCAGTTAATAAAGAAAATCTCAAATGGGAACAGTTGGTTTAGTTTTACCATAGATTCTGTTAAATTTTATATCTTCTTTTACCTTCTATGTTAAAATAATTAAAAAAACAAAGGAGTCTTTTATGTCGGAAATCAAAGTGAAACGTGGGACAGGTTTTGTTGGAATTATTGGAAAGTTTCCAATCTTTATCAATGATCAGAAAGTTGGCGTAATTAAGAATGGTGACGAGGCTGTTTTTCCTATTGAGGGAGAAGAAGCGGTTGTTCGTGTAGGAGCAGCTCCTATGAAAACCAAGCCAGTGACAGTTAAAGCAGGACAAACCTTGCTGATTGAAACAAATTTTATTAATGTTTCTATTTGTTTAGGAACTTTAGTGGTTGCTTTTCTATTTGGCGGATTGCTCCGTGCGATACTCTTGATTCTTTATATTGTTTTAATGTTTCTTTTTCCGTTTTACTCGGCTAGAATTGCAGAATAAGTCTAGGACCAGCTGATGCTGGTTTTTTGTATGCTATTTTTTGAAAATGTAGCTAATCTTTTGACAAGATTTCTGAAAGGGTTTACAATAAAACTAACAAATTATAAAGCGAGGTATGTTTATGGCAAAAATGAATGCTGCGCGTTGGTATGGTGCCAAAGATGTGCGTATTGAAGAAGTGGATGTACCGGAAGTCCAACCGCATCAGGTCAAAATTGCGGTCAAGTATACAGGAATCTGTGGAACTGACTTGCATGAATATCTGGACGGACCGATTTTTATTCCGACAGAAACAGAGCATGTCTACTCTGGCCAGAAAGCGCCTGTAACTTTGGGACATGAGTTTGCTGGGGAAATTGTTGAGGTTGGCAGTGCTGTGACACGAGTCAAGGTTGGCGACCGGGTGACAGTTGAGCCCATTTTGGCTAAGCATAATCTTGTCGGTGACTATAATCTGGACCCTAATCTAAACTTTGTTGGTCTGGCGGCAGACGGCGGTTTTGCCAAATACTGTGTTTTGGACGGAGACATTGTTCACAAAGTTCCAGACAGCCTTAGCTATGAGCAGGCAGCCTTGACAGAACCAGCTGCTGTGGCTGTTTACGCGGTCCGTCAGTCGGCTCTTAAGACAGGCGATACAGCAGTTGTCTTCGGTTTGGGACCAATCGGGCTCTTGATTGTTGAGGCTTTGCGGGCGGCCGGTGCCTCTAAGATTTATGGTGTTGAGTTATCTCCAGAACGCCAAGCCAAGGCAGAGGAGCTTGGGGCCATCATTGTGCGACCAGAAGAGGGCGAAGATGTGGTAGCTGCTATTCAGCGTTTAACTGGTGGCGGGGCAGATGTGTCTTATGAAGTGACCGGGGTGCCGGTTGTGCTGGGGCAGGCTTTGGCTGCTGTCCACAAGGCCGGAGAATGTATGGTGGTTTCTATCTGGGAACGAGAAGCTAGCATCAACCCTAATGAATTTGCCATTCAAGAAAAATCGCTTAAGGGTATTATCGCCTATCGGCATATTTTCCCTAAGGTGCTGGAACTGATGGAGCAGGGCTATTTCTCTGCTGACAAGCTTGTGACCAAGAAGATTAAGCTAGAGGATATTGTGCAAGAAGGCTTTATCGAGCTGACTCAGGACAAGGCGCAGATCAAGATTTTGGTATCGCCAGAATAAAATCTTTGCTTAATCATGAGACGAAAATCAGTCAAAACTGGCTGATTTTTCTTTATGGTTTGTGCTGTAATAAGCAAAGATATAGAAAGAGGTTGGGATGTCAAAAGTTTTGAAAGGTTCATTTCATATTTTTCTGAAAGTCGCTTTAGGCTGATTCCTTGTTTTCTTAGTTCATAGATTTGAACTTTATCCTCATAAGTTAATTTCATTTAAAAACACCCCAAAAGTTAGATTTTTTCTGTCTAACTTTTGGGGTGCGGTTTAATTCAACTTCTTTTTATTTAGAGACCATTTTCCAGAAAAAATCAATGATATAGGTCAATCCGTAGGTATAGATGACGAGAGTGATGGGCTTGCAGAGAAGGATAATCAGCATGTACTTTTTGAAAGTCATCTTAGTCAAGGCGGCCAGCATGCAGAGAAAGTCAGCTGGACTGATGGGCCAAATCATCATGAAGATAAAGAAGTGCTCAAAGCGATTGCCCTTATCCAGCCAGCCGATATATTTATCATAGGTGCGCTTGCTGACGACGGACTGGACAAAAGCTGGACCATAGGTGCGGGCCAGATAAAATATAATGGCGCAGCCAATGACAATACCGATATAGTTATAAATGGTGCCGACGATATGGCCGTAGATGAAAACGCCAGCGACAGAGGTTAGGGCGCCAGGAATAATGGGCACGACCGTCTGCAGAATCTGTAGGAAGATAAAGAGGGGTGGCCCCCAGATACCCGCCTGCTGAATAAAGGCTGAGAGAGTTTCCTTGGATTGGAGGACGCCAGCGAAATAGGCCCAGAGACAAAAGGCCACCGTTCCTAGAGCACCAATGGCGGAAGACCAGTTGATAATCTTTTGCAAAAGAGGGGAAACAGCCTGCATCTGCCTGTTTTTTTCTGTCATACAAACCTCCAGGACATTTATACTATCACCACTATAATATCATCTTTTTTCCTTTTTGTAACTCTTGAGGCTGAAGGTGCCAAAAAGCCCATTTTATGCTATAATAATGAGAATACGAATTTTTGGAGAGAGATGTGGCGATTGAAGATTATATGCCGGACTTTGCGGTCGAGGCAGTTTACGATTTGACAGTAGAGAGTTTGAAAAGACAGGGGATCAAAGCGGTTTTGGTGGATTTGGATAATACCCTGATTGCTTGGAATAATCCTGACGGGACCCCAGAGATGAAGAAGTGGCTCCATGATTTGCGGGATGCAGGCATTCGGATTATCGTGGTGTCCAATAATAACCAAAAACGGGTCAAGCGAGCTGTTGAAAAGTTTGACATTGACTATGTCTACTGGGCCATGAAACCCTTCACTTGGGGAATTGACCGGGCGCTCAAGCTTTTTCATTTTAAAAAAAAGGAAGTGGTCATGGTGGGCGACCAGCTCATGACGGATATTCGAGCTGCTCATCGGGCCGGAATTCGTTCGATTTTGGTTAAACCACTGGTTGAGCATGATTCTATCAAGACCCAGATCAATCGGGCGCGTGAACGCCGTGTGCTCAAAAAAATCACTGAAAAATACGGTCCAATTCAATACAAAAAAGGAATTTAAGCATGGAAGAACTTCTCTGTATCGGCTGCGGAGCCACTATTCAGACAGAAGATAAGGGCAAGCTAGGCTATACGCCCCAGTCAGCTCTAGAAAAAGGCTTGGAGACAGGCGAACTCTATTGTCAGCGCTGTTTCCGCCTGCGCCATTATAATGAAATCAGCGATGTTCAGCTGACGGATGATGACTTTCTACGGCTTCTGCATGAGGTTGGAGATAGTGATGCCTTGGTCGTCAATGTTATCGATATTTTTGACTTTAACGGCTCGGTTATTCCTGGCCTGCCTCGTTTTGTTGCTGGAAACGATGTTCTCTTGGTTGGGAATAAAAAGGACATTCTGCCTAAGTCGGTCAAGGATGGCAAGGTGACCCAATGGCTGACGGAGCGGGCTCACGAAGAAGGTCTGCGTCCGGTTGATGTAGTTCTTACCTCTGCTCAGAACAAGCAGGCGATTAAGGACTTGATTGACAAGATTGAGCATTGCCGCAAGGGACGTGACGTTTATGTGGTTGGAGTGACCAATGTGGGCAAGTCCACTTTGATTAACGCCATTATTCAGGAAATCACAGGCGACAAGGATATTATTACGACTTCGCGCTTCCCGGGGACAACTCTAGATAAAATCGAGATTCCTTTGGCAGATGGCAGTCATATCTATGATACACCGGGCATTATCCATCGTCACCAGATGGCTCACTATCTATCTGCTAAGAATCTCAAATACGTCAGTCCCAAAAAGGAAATCAAACCCAAAACCTACCAGCTCAATCCAGAGCAAACCCTCTTTTTGGGTGGTTTAGGCCGTTTTGATTTTGTGGCAGGAGACAAGCAAGGCTTCACAGCTTATTTTGATAATGAGCTTAAGCTCCACCGGACCAAGTTGCAAGGTGCTAGCGAATTTTATGACAAACATGTCGGCAGTCTCTTGGTGCCGCCAGTTGGCAAGGAAAGGGAAGAGTTTCCAGCCTTGGTCAAGCATGAATTTACCATTAAGGACAAGACAGATATCGTCTTCTCTGGTCTGGGCTGGATTCGCGTCAGTGGACCTGCCCGAGTAGCCGGATGGGTGCCAGAGGGTGTGGCGGTTGTCACTCGGAAAGCTATTATATAATACTCAAGAAACCAAGGGGAATAAATCTCCTTAAAATAAGGAAGGAAAAGGCCATGAGCAGTGGGGTGACAAGCAGGTCCCAACTGTATCAAGCCTTATAGAAGAACATGACACTAACATCAAAACAACGTGCCTTTCTCAACAGTCAGGCACACAGTCTCAAACCTATCATTCAGATTGGGAAAAATGGACTCAATGACCAAATCAAAACCAGCGTCCGTCAAGCACTGGATGCTCGAGAACTGATTAAGGTTACACTTTTGCAGAATACAGATGAGAATATCCACGAGGTCGCTGAGATTCTGGAAGAAGAAATCGGAGTAGATACAGTGCAGAAGATTGGCCGGATCTTGATTCTCTACAAGCAGTCCAGCAAAAAGGAAAATCGCAAACTCTCTGTTAAAGTAAAACAAATTTAAGGAAAAATTTCTGTGGAGATGTCATCCTATGGCTATTGAATTACTGACCCCCTTTACCAAGGTGGATTTAGAACCAGAAGTTAAAGATAAAAAACGCAAGCAGATTGGTATTTTAGGCGGGAATTTCAATCCTGTCCACAATGCTCATTTGGTCGTGGCGGATCAGGTCCGGCAACAGTTGGGCTTGGATCAGGTTCTGCTCATGCCAGAGTACGAGCCGCCCCATGTGGATAAGAAAGAAACTATTGATGAGCAGCATCGGCTGAAAATGCTGGAGCTGGCTATCGAGGGCATTGCAGGATTAGGAATTGAAACCATTGAGCTGGAGCGCAAGGGAATTTCCTATACCTACGACACTATGAAGCTCCTGACAGAACAACATCCAGATACGGACTATTACTTTATCATCGGTGCGGATATGGTGGACTATCTTCCCAAGTGGTACCGGATTGATGAGCTGGTTGAGCTGGTTCAGTTTGTCGGTGTTCAGCGGCCGCGCTACAAGGCGGGGACTTCTTACCCTGTCATCTGGGTAGATGTACCGCTTATGGATATTTCCTCCAGCATGGTGCGGGATTTCCTGGCCCAGGGACGGACTCCTAATTTCCTGCTGCCTCAGCCGGTCTTAGACTATATTGAGAAAGAAGGGCTTTACCTATGACCTATGAAAGCTATATCAGTATGAGCCGTGAGGCCTTGCTGGCTAAGATGGAAACAGTCATGCCTGAGAAACGCCTGCGTCATTGTCTGGGTGTGGAAAAGGCTGCTCGTGAATTAGCGGAGCGCTTCGGTCTTGACGTCGAAAAAGCAGGTCTGGCAGGACTTCTACACGATTATGCCAAGAAGGTTTCAGATGAGGAATTTCTGGCCTTGATTGACAAATACCGGCTGGATCCGGACTTGAAAAACTGGGGCAATAATGTCTGGCATGGTATGGTGGGAATTTACAAAATTCAGGAAGATTTAGGTGTGAAAGACGCTGAGATTCTCCGAGCCATCGAGATTCATACAGTGGGTAGTGACACCATGTCTGAACTGGACAAGGTCGTCTACGTAGCTGACTACATTGAGCACAATCGGGACTTTCCGGGAGTGGACAAGGCAAGAGAGCTGGCCCAGCGGTCACTCAATCAAGCTGTGGCCTACGAAACAGCAAGGACAGTGGAGCATTTGGCTCACAAAGGAATGCCTATCTACCCGCAAACCTTGGAGACTTACAATGCCTTTGTAGGATATTTAAAGGAAATAGAAGAATGAAAACAGCTCTAATCATTATAGATGTACAAAATATCTTAGTTGAGACAGGTTTTCAGTCTGATAAAATGATGGATAAAATTTCCTTTCTGCAGCATCAGGCTAGGAGTAAAGGTGTCGAAATTATCTATATTCAGCATATGGAAAATCCAGAAGATAGTGCATTAGAAGATTGGCAGCTGTCTCCTCTCATGAATCGAAAATCAGACGAAAAGGTCTTTCAGAAGAAGTATAATAGTATATTTAAAGAGACAGGTTTGAAGGATTACTTGGATAAAGAAGATATTGGTCGTCTAGTTTTATGTGGAATGCAGACGGAATATTGTGTAGATGCATCGGTTAAAGTTGGATTTGAATTTGATTATGAACTTGTCATTCCAAAAGGTGCTTTTACAACTTTTGATGGAGAAGACGCTTCGGCAGAAAAAATAAATACTTTTTACCAAAAAATTTGGGACGGACGTTTTGCGGATGTTCTAGATTACAAAAACATTTTTAATTAAAGAGGAACTATGAAAGAACAAGAATTATTAGAACTGGTCGTGAAGGCGGCCGATGAAAAGCGTGCAGAAGATATTGTGGCTTTGGACTTGCAAGGTCTGACTACTGTGACAGATTACTTTGTCATCGTCAGCTCGATGAACAGTCGTCAGTTGGATGCGGTCGCTGAAAATATCCGTGAGAAAGCTGCGGCGGCGGGTGTTTCTGCTGGTCATGTTGAGGGAGACGCAGCTGGCGGCTGGGTGCTCTTAGACTTGGGCGGCGTGGTCGTCCATGTCTTTTCAGAGGAAATGCGGGCGCATTACAATTTGGAAAAGTTGTGGCACGAAGCAACTGGTGTGGATGTTGCAGCCTTATTGGAAGAAAAGAATAAGTGATTTTTTGCCCTTAGGCAGAAATCAGAATACGGCTCAGTCAGCCTGCTGGCTGAGCTATTTTTGAAAGGAAAAGTATGGCAACTTATGAAACCTTCGCGTCGGTTTACGATGCGATTATGGATGATTCTTTGTATGAGAAGTGGACAGATTTCAGCCTGCGTCATTTTCCCAAGGATAAGAAAAAGCTGATGGAGTTGGCCTGTGGTACGGGGATTCAGTCTATTTATTTTAAGCAGGCTGGTTTTGATGTAACGGGGTTGGACCTTAGTCAGGAAATGCTGGATTTGGCGGAGAAACGTAGCAGAGAGGCCGGTTTGGATATTCCCTTTATCCAGGGCGATATGCTGGATTTGAGTGGTGTTGGTCAGTTTGATTTGGTGACGTGCTATTCAGACTCGATTTGCTATATGGAAGACGAAGTCGATGTCGGTCAGGTTTTCACTCAAGTCTACCAGCATCTAAATGAGGGCGGTCGCTTTATCTTTGACGTACATTCGATTTACCAGATTGATGAGGTTTTTCCAGGCTATTCTTATCATGAAAATGCTGAAACCTTTGCTATGGTATGGGATTCTTATGCGGACGAACCGCCTCATTCCATCGTGCATGAGCTAACCTTCTTTGTCCAAGACGAGGATGGGCGCTTCACGCGCCATGATGAGGTGCATGAGGAGCGGACCTATGAGATTCTGACCTATGATATCTTACTGGAGCAGGCTGGCTTTAAGAATGTCAAGGTTTACGCGGACTTTGAGGACAGGGAGCCAACTGACAAGAGCGCTCGCTGGTTCTTTGTGGCGGAGAAATGAGATGACAGTTACCGGTATTATCGCAGAGTTTAATCCTTTTCATAATGGGCACAAATATCTGCTGGAGCAGGCTTCTGGTCTGAAAATTATCGCTATGAGTGGTAATTTTGTTCAGCGAGGGGAGCCGGCTATCGTGGATAAGTGGACTCGGGCACAGATGGCTTTAGAAGCGGGAGCGGATTTGGTCCTTGAGCTGCCTTTCTTGGTCAGCGTTCAGGCGGCAGACTTTTTCGCTAAGGGGGCAGTAGATATTTTAGAGAGACTGGGCATCGAACAGCTGACTTTTGGAACTGAGGAAGTGCTGGATTATGAGAGTATTTCCAAGGTCTATGGTGAAAAGGCAGAGCAGATGGAGGCTTATCTGGCTGGCTTGCCTGATTCCCTCTCCTATCCTCAAAAGACTCAGGCTATGTGGCAGGAGTTTGCAGGGCTCAATTTCTCAGGCTCTACGCCCAATCATATCTTAGGCTTGGCCTATGCCAAGGCTGCGGCGGGAAAGGCTATAAAGCTGTGTCCGATTCAACGTCAGGGAGCCGGCTATCATTCCTTGTCAGCTAATGAGGAATTCGCCTCCGCAACTGCCCTTCGTCAGAATCTGGACCAGCCAGACTTTCTCAAAAAATTCACCCCAGCCCATCACTTGATTGAAGCGGCTCCCAAGGTGACCTGGTCGGACCTCTTTCCTTATCTCCGTTACCAGATAGTGACCTGTCCGGATTTAACAGACTTTTATCAGGTCAATCAGGAGTTGGCCGTCAGGATTAGAGTGGCCTTGAAAAGCAGTGAGACCATAGAAGAGCTAGTTGAGCAGGTAGCAACCAAGCGCTATACCAAGGCTAGGGTTCGGCGTCTGCTGACCTATATCCTAGTCGGAGCTAGGCAAGAAGAGTTGCCGTCTGGCATCCATATTTTAGGCTTTTCCGAGCAGGGGCGCCAGCATTTGTCCAAACTTAAGGGAAAAGTTGAATTGGTCAGCCGTATCGGCAAGGAGCCATGGGATAGTCTGACTCAGCAGGCTGACAAGGTCTATCAGCTAGGAAATCCTGCACTTAGGGAGCAGAACTTTGGACGGGTTCCGATTATGAAAGACAAGTAAGGCTGAATATTCAGTCTTTTTGCTTTGTTTGCGACAGTAAATAAAAAATGGTATAATAAACGAATAAACTTGTTTTCACTAAAGAGCATGACTTGCTTTTTAGCGGTTTGACTGTAGGTATGAAAGCTAGCATTCGGTCCATAAAACATTGCTAGGCTTGATTGAATGCTTATCTTTCATATCTATGTCTCAAAGGAGGAAGACTCATGAAAATTCAAAAGATTACCTTTATGGCCCTTACAGCTTTACTGACGCTTAGTTTAGGGGCTTGTAGCTTGATTGGGCAGAAGCATTCTCAAAAGAATCAGGGTGAGACTGAGAATAGCTTCCGTGAGAGCCAAAAGAATACTTCTTCTGACGATATTGAAGAACTCTTGGAGAAAGCAGAAACTGCGAATGAAGATCTAACTTCAATGAAGATGAAGGTGAAATTATCTATCACTGTAGATGGATCTAATAAAACTCAAACGATGAGCGGAGACCTTCTCTATGATAAAAGCACGGATGAGCTGGCCAAGGGGCATTTAGTAATAGATGGAAAAGAGAGCGGTCAGGAGAGTTATCAAGAAGCGATTATGCCAGGCGGAGAGAATAAACTTTTGTATACTCGTTCTTCTAAAAATGGAACCTGGTCTAAGCAAGAAATGGGAAGCGGGGCAGATTATTATGTTCAGCCCGATTATTTCAAACTTATGGATGGCTTTTATCAAATGGCTGATGATGTCACTGTAAAGGAAAGCGGTGATGAATATGTCTTTAAATTAAGTAGTAAAAATGCTGATTTACTGGGGCTCTTTGGTGAAGAATTCAAACTAGAATTGACAGGTGTTACTCAGGCGGATATGGATAAAAAGTTAGAAGTACACTTGGATAAAAAGACCTTATTCTTAAAAGACTTTAAGCTAGGTTTATCTTATAAAGGTGAAGAAGGAAGTTTGGATGTTCAAACAGATACTCAATATTCTGACTGGAACACTATAGATGAAGATGAGTTTAAGGCGCCTCAGTAAAGCATAAGCAAAACGATTAGCTGAGAAAGAAGGGAAAAGCCATGCCTTTATTGTTTGCTTATCGCTATCGTAGAGGACTCTATTTGACCATAGTCATCTTGGCATCTGTCTTTTTAGCCTTAAGCCTTATTTTCGGAACTTTAGCTTACTTTATACTATTTTCTTTCGAAAAGGCCATGCCTGGAGCAGGGATACGCTCGTTCAGTTTGCCTTTTATACTTGCTTTTTTCATGACTGTTGTAGTCGAAATCTTTGCAATAGTCCATGCGGGTCGCAAGCTGAGCAAAAAGTGCTTTGTTCTTGCAGGAACAGAATGGGGCTTGACCGTGCGAGGAGCTTTCTTGAAAGAGCATAGCTTTGCCTGGAATCAACTGGAAAGTGTTTTTTTCCGGCCGGCTTGGGGAAGAACTTCTGATGGGCAGGCTTCTTTTCGACTGGGAGTCAGGTACTATCGGAGAGACTACCTATATGTCAAGCCTTATCATGGCAAGTCCGTTCGAGTAGATGTCACTTTTTTAGATGGCAGAATAGAGGATGTTTTTGCCTGCTTAAGCAGGCAAAAACCGGATTTGACTATTGTGAAAAAACATTAGTTATATTTTTTATGAAATTAGGAAAAGCTTGTTTTATCAAGCTTTTTCAGTTTGTTTTGTATACGAACAGGCTTGCCTTTTTATATTTTTCATAGTATGATATTAGTTGTAATATTTTTAGGAGGTTTTTATATGTTTAAAACACGTGCTCAATTAAAGGCGGAAGCCAAACAGTTATTGGGGCAAAATTTTGGGAAGCTATTTTTAGTTACCTTTGTACCAGCTCTGTTACTAGTAATAGCTCTTTTGGGTATCGTTCTCTTGTTTACTCTGGTTGAGATGCTCTTGATAACCTTGTCCTATTCAACTGACGGTGGGAGTGTTTTAATTTCTGTTCTTGGCTTTCTATTTTACATAGTATTTTTAGCGACTATTATTATTACTTCTTTATTCATACAAATTGGAATTTCCTATACTCTTCTTGATTTTATTCGCTCGAAGAATCCAGCCGTTCTTACTTTAGGGAATGCATTTCAAGTTTTTAAAACTAGACCAAAGATGCGCTTGCTATCTATTGCTTTTTTCTACTGGCTGTTTTTAGAGTTATGGGCATTTGTTCCATTTGTAGGGATTGTAAAATCTTATGCTTATGAACAAACTTTCTTTTTATACAAAGACAATATAAATAAAAACTTACCGGCGACAAACTATATAACTCAAAGCCGACAATTAATGAATGGTCATAAGATGGATCGTTTTGTGATAGACCTAAGCTTTATCGGTTGGTTTATTTTATCTATTTTTACATTAGGACTTTTAAATATTTGGCTTGTGCCATACTATAGTTTAACAGTCACTAATTTTTATGATAGTTTGCTTCAACAGTCTACAGGTCAACAGCAGTATGGAGCAACCACTTATCAAAACAGTTCTCAGCCTAATCAATTTTAATGAGGAAATAATAATTATAAATAGCACTGGAGTTCAGCAGTTTTCTCTGCTGGACTTTTACTTACTAGAAGTCAATCCTTTGACTTCCTGATAATCGCTTGTTCGATAAAGGTGGATAGAAATTCAATTTCTATCTTTTCTCCTAGTGATTTTTCTGATTCCCTGTGTTATAATAAGAAAGATTAAAAATGTAATTTATCAAAAGGAGAAACTCCAATGGGACGTAAATGGGCCAATATTGTGGCAAAGAAAACGGCCAAAGACGGCGCAAACTCAAAAGTATATGCTAAGTTTGGTGTGGAAATCTATGTGGCAGCTAAAAAGGGTGATCCAGATCCAGAGTCCAACACAGCTTTGAAATTTGTTATTGACCGAGCTAAGCAGGCTCAGGTGCCGAAGCATGTCATTGACAAGGCCATTGATAAAGCCAAAGGAAACACTGACGAAACCTTTACTGAAGGCCGCTATGAAGGATTTGGGCCAAACGGTTCAATGCTGATTGTTGATACTCTGACTTCAAATGTCAATCGAACTGCAGCCAATGTTCGTGCAGCCTTTGGGAAAAATGGCGGTAATATGGGAGCTAGCGGCTCTGTATCTTATCTTTTTGATAATAAAGGCGTGATTGTCTTTGCTGGGGACGACGCTGACAGTGTCTTTGAACAGCTGCTGGAAGCGGATGTGGATGTTGATGATGTTGAAGCAGAAGAAGGAAGCATCACTGTCTATACAGCGCCAACTGACCTTCACAAGGCTATCGTGGCTCTGCGTGAATCTGGCATTCAAGAATTCCAAGTAACCGAGCTGGAAATGATTCCTCAGTCTGAAGTAGAGTTGACTGGTGGGGACCTCGAAACCTTTGAAAAACTTTATAGCGTTTTAGAAGATGACGAAGATGTCCAAAAAATCTATACGAATGTAGATGGGTTCTGATTACAGTATAATTATAAGGAGCTGAGTTTATATCGGCTTTTTTAGTTTGAGAAAAAATATTGATGGGATATTACAAATATATCTTTTGTATTAGTCTTTTGTAAACAAAGTGTAAAAAAAGGGTTTACACTAATAGGCAAATATGGTAAAATAAATCTTAAATTATAATGTTTTTAATTAGAGATGCTTAACTTTCTTAATGGACTACCTTTGTAATTTTAGTAACTAATGGTTATTTTTTCAATACAAATAAGATATGATTAGCAGCTCTTTTTGATGTTATATTTTATATTATAAAAAGGAGAAAATCATGCAAAAGGTTTTTCGATATTTATTTCTTTCAGTCTTGGTTGTTTTTCTTACCGGTTGTAGCTTTACTAAAAAAGCAAGTGAGAATGGAATTTCTGGTAATAACGATGTAGATGTTAAAATAAAAGGCGGTACTTATGTCTTACCAAATGATGAGTCTTCAGATTCAAAATATCTTGCTTTAAATGTTGAAATTAAGAATAAGAGTGATAAGAAACTCCGCCTTTCTGAGGGAGATATTACACTATATAATTCTGATGATGAAAAAATTAAGCCACTTAATGTTTATGATTCAAATGATAAATTTAAAACAATGTCATTTGAACAAGTTTCTAAAAACAAGAGTATCAGCGGCTATGTTGTCTTTGAAGTAGACCCGAAAGAAAAGTACGAACTTCATTATTCTCCTCTCTATACTGATATAGATGCGAAAGAAAAAGAAGATGTTACTATTAAAGTTGATGCTGCTAAATATCCTGATAATGTTGAAAAAATTGAAGAGCTTGCTAAACAATATGTTGATCAAGTTTTCTTAAACGGAGCTGACTCAGCTAATGCGGGAAATGTTAGCAACAACAACCCCAATTCTGCGACTGTTACCCCATTAGCGGACAAAAAAGAAGATAAGAAAAAAGATAAAGATGCCGATAAGGGAGATGAATTTGTTCTAGGTGGAGATTTAGCTAAGGATAAGAGTGATTTTACAAAAGCTTTCACAACACAATTTGGAGAAGAATTCACTTATTACAAACCTTCTGAAGCAGAGTTGCGTACATTTGTAGATGCCTATGCTAAGGCGAATGCAAAACGTGCTAAGATTAGCTATCAAGTGAAGAGTTTCTTCCCTGAAAGCGCAATTGTCTATGTTCGACCTGAGACAATTGGCTTGGAAAATATCCGAACTTATGATCTAATTTCAAAATTTGCAGATGAACATAAGGCTGATTACTCTAACTATAATGATGCATACTCTGCTGCTGAAAAATACATCTTAGAACAAGCCCCAAGTCAATTTGACAGCATTCCGTTAGTGACAAGTAAGTACATGGAAAATGAAGGCTATGAACTTAAATTAGTCAAGAAAAATGGCAAGTGGGTAGTTGATACGTCTGATAGTATTGGCTACAAATCGCTTGTTCGAGCATTTAGTGGAAATTCTTATTAAAAGAAAAAATGATTCTTTAATCATATAAAGAGTCATTAATAGAAAGAAACGAACAGATTTATCGAAGCAGATTCTTGCTGATAAATTTGTTCGTTTTACGTTACAAAAACTTCCTATTATAGAAATATCTTATTCTAATTTTCAATAACTGGTACTTATTTTGAGTTTATTTTAGAAGGAGTCTGCCATGAAAAAATTTTATGATAAACTGATGCAAACGCGGCATTATCTTCATCAGCATCCAGAGCTGTCTGGGCAGGAATTTGAAACGACAGCTTTCCTAAGAAGCTATCTGGAAGATTTGGAGATTAGGATTTTAGAATCCGGTCTGAAAACTGGCCTAGTTGCCGAGGTTGGCTCTGGCAAGCCAGTTATTGCCCTGAGGGCTGATATCGATGCTCTGCCCATTTTGGAACGGACAGGTCTGCCTTACGCCAGTCAGAATGCAGGCGTCATGCACGCTTGCGGCCATGATTTTCACCAGACCAGCCTCTTAGGGGCAGCGGAGCTGCTCAAGGCTATGGAAGGAGATTTGAGAGGGACGGTTCGTCTGATTTTCCAGCCGGCTGAGGAAACTTCTCAGGGAGCCAGTCAGGTTCTTGCGACAGGTTTGCTGGACGATGTGTCTGCTATTATTGGCTTTCACAATATGCCCCAGCTTAAGGCGGGACAGCTGGCGCTTAAAGCTGGAGCCATGATGGCTGGGGTTGAGAAGTTCAAGGTTGAGGTAGAAGGAGTCAGCAGCCATGCGGCTAGGCCAGATCTGGGTGTTGATACAGTATTGACCTTGACTAGTATAATTCAAAACCTGCAGGCTCTAGTGGCCCGCACAGTATCTCCTTTTGAAGCGGCTGTTTTATCTGTAACTCATATTGAAGCAGGAGCGACCTGGAATGTACTGCCGCAGTCAGGCTTTTTTGAAGGAACCATTCGCAGCTTCAATCCATCCTTGCAGCAGCGTCTCAAGGAAGACTTTATCCGAATTGTAGAGAATACAGCGGAGAATTTTGGAGCTCAGGTCAAGGTTTTTTGGGATCATACACCGCCAGTGACCTATAATGACCCTGAATTGGCTGAGCTGCTCTATGAGCACTCACAGAATCTGGCTGAGGTCCTGCCTGCCAGTCCATCCTCGGCTGGAGAAGATTTTGCTTTTTATCAGGAGAAGCTTCCAGGCGTCTTTGCCTTTATCGGCTCAAATGGGGCAGAAAATGCTCCTGACCTCCATCACGACAGCATGGTCATTGACGACGAAGCCTTCAAAGTTTCCGTTCCTTACTATGTTGAAAGTGCCCTCTTTCTCCTGCAGCACTACAGGCAGAAAGCTTAAATAAAGACTGCCTCAAAGCTGATAAAGAAAAGCTATCACCTCCATAAAAAATATATAATGGTCAAGTTTCTCCTTATTTGATATGATAAAGAAAGACTTTTTAGGAGGAATTCGAAATATGAACCTGAAGAAAACCTTGAAATACTTCTCTCTGGCAGCCGTCAGTGTCTTGGCTATTGGTGCCTTGGTGGCTTGCTCATCATCAAGTGAGAAGAAAACAGAGAAAACAAAGGTAGAAGTCGGAACAGTGGGAACGACCAAACCATTTTCATACGAGGATAAAGACGGTAAACTGACTGGCTACGATATCGAAGTCCTTCGTGCTATCTTTAAGGACTCAGACAAGTATGAAGTCAATTTCAATAAGACCAAGTGGGCTTCTATTTTCTCAGGTCTGGACAGCGACCGCTACCAGATCGGTGCCAATAATATCAGTTATTCCGAAGAACGGGCTAACAAATATCTCTATGCTAGTCCATATGCGAAAAATCCAACAGTTTTAGTTGTCCGTAAGGGTGAGGGAATCAAATCGCTGGATGACATTGGCGGCAAGTCTACTGAGGTTGTTCAGGGGACTTCAACAGCTCAACAACTAGAGGACTACAACAAGGAACATAGCGATAATCCGACAAAAATCAATTATACGGACGGAACCATTCAGCAAATCTTGGCCAATCTGAATGACGGCCGTACGGACTATAAGGTTTTTGAGCGCATAACTGTAGAGTCTATTATCAAAGACCAAGGCTTGAAAAATCTGGAAGTGATTGAACTTCCAAGTGACCAGCAGCCTTATGTCTATCCGATTATTGCAAGCGGACAGGAAGACCTGCAAAAATTTGTCAACAAGCGAATCAAGGAACTCTATGAGGACGGTACGCTTGAAAAACTATCACAAGAATTCTTTGGCGGTTCTTACCTGCCAGATGCAAAAGACATCAAGTAAGAAATCCCATCAAGTCCAGTCTGCATTTGGCTGACTAGACTTTGATACAAGAAATACGATAAGGGCGGGGAAGCTTATTTCCCCAGCCCTTTATCTGCTGTTAATAGGAGTAACGCATGCCTTTCTCAACTGAGACTGAACAAATCAAGAAATTTGAAAACGACGAGGTAGCCCAGCACTATTTTGAAGTGCTGCGGACCTTGATCTCTAAAAAATCAATCTTTGCCCAGCAGGTTGGCTTGCAGGAAGTAGCCAACTATTTGGGAGAGATTTTTACAGCTGCAGGTGCCAAGGTCATGATTGACGACAGCTATACCGCTCCATTTGTTTTGGCGGAGTTTCTTTCTTCAAATCCTGCCGCTAAGACCATTATTTTCTACAACCACTACGATACAGTGCCAGCAGATGACGACCAGCCTTGGACCAATGATCCTTTTACGTTATCTGTTCATTACGGGGTCATGTATGGGCGAGGAGTGGATGATGACAAGGGGCACATTACCGCTCGTTTGACGGCCGTTCGTAAGTATATTCGAGAGCACGGTGATTTGCCGGTCAATATTATTTTTATGATGGAAGGGGCAGAAGAGTCTGCTTCGACAGACTTGGATAAATATTTGGCCAAGCATCGCAAACGCCTGCGAGGAGCAGATTTGCTGGTCTGGGAGCAAGGCAGCCGCAACAATCTAGGTCAGCTGGAAATCTCAGGTGGTAATAAGGGAATTGTTACCTTTGATATGACGGTCAAAAGTGCAGATGTAGACATTCATTCTAGCTTCGGCGGGGTTATCAATTCAGCTTCTTGGTATTTGCTCAATGCTCTATCCAGCTTGCGAAGTCCAGATGGCCGCATCTTAGTCGAAGGCATTCATGAGCAGATTCAAGAGCCAAATGAACGGGAGCTGGCTCTGATTGAGGAATATGCCCTGCGAACTCCTGAAGAGTTGAGTCATGTCTATGGTTTAAAATTGCCAGTTCTATTGGACGAGCGGAAGGAATTCCTCCGTCGCTTTTACTTTGAGCCTTCGCTGAATATTGAAGGTTTTGGATCAGGCTATCAAGGCCAAGGGGTTAAAACCATTTTGCCTTCAGATGCTCAAGCCAAGATGGAAGTTCGTCTGGTGCCTGGTCTGGAGCCACAAGATGTTTTGGACAAGATTCGTCAGCAGCTGGATAAAAATGGCTATCCGGCAGTTGAGCTGACCTATACCTTGGGAGAAATGAGCTATCGCAGCGACATGAGTGCGCCTTCCATTCTCAATCTTATCGAGCTGGCTAAAGATTATTACCAAGAGGGCGTCTCTGTACTGCCGACTTCAGCCGGAACTGGTCCGATGCACACTGTTTATGAAGCCTTGGAGGTTCCTATGGCGGCTTTTGGACTTGGCAATGCCAACAGCCGGGATCACGGTGGAGATGAGAATGTGAAAATTGCTGACTACTATACACATATAGAGCTTATTCAAGACTTGATTGGCAGTTACCGTCAAGCTGATTAGCGGGAAAGGAAGGCTTATGCTATACTCTACAAGAAAAGACAAACTGAAGCAGGCTGGCTTCTTTTACATCTTTTATTTCTTAGCCATGATTTTAGGCGTCTTGGTTGGGCTTTTATTTGACCGCTCGGGCAATATGTTTTACGCTCCGGCTTTTACATCTTTCTTTGGCGGAGTTCTGTTCATCTTCTATACTGAGAAAATAAAGACCTTCGGTCTGATCAGCGGCCTAGGTTGTCTGCTGGGTCTCTTCTTTCTGCTTAGTCGACATGGCTTTGGGGCCTTTCTACCTGGTTTGATTTGTGGTATTTTAGCGGATCTTATAGCTTGGTCAGGCGGCTATCAAAAGACTGTTAGAAGCTTGCTAGCTTTTATGGTTTTCAGCTTTAGCACAGCGGGTCCTATTTTCCTAATGTGGCTGGCGCCCAAGCAGTATGAAGCTAGTCTTCTTGCCAGAGGAAAGACTCAGGCTTATATCGGGCAAGTCATGCTTAAGCCGGAACCCAGCTTAGTCCTCTGGTTTGTGGCCAGCATTTTACTGGGTGCTTTACTTGGAGCCCTGTTAGGAAGGAAGATCCTTAAAGCTAGACATTCCAAGTCAGCTTCAGTCTAACTATCATTGTAAATATAACTAAGGAGAAAACATGAACAATTTACTCGTACTCCAGTCGGACTTTGGTCTGGTAGATGGAGCTGTGTCAGCCATGATTGGAGTGGCGCTAGAAGAATCGCCCACTCTGAAAATTCATCATCTGACTCACGATATCACCCCTTACAATATCTTTGAGGGAAGCTATCGCCTCTTTCAGACGGTTAATTACTGGCCAGCAGGAACGACCTTTGTGTCGGTAGTGGATCCGGGCGTTGGCTCCAAGCGTAAGAGTGTGGTAGCCAAGACTAAAAAGGGCCAGTACATCGTCACGCCTGACAATGGTACCCTGTCTTTCATCAAGAAGCATGTCGGAATTGAGGCCATTCGGGAAATTTCTGAAGTGGAAAATCGCCGTAAGGATACGGAGCATTCCTATACTTTCCACGGCCGTGATGTCTATGCCTATACAGGTGCCAAGCTAGCCAGCGGCCATATCAGTTTTGAAGAGGTTGGACCAGAGCTTAAAGTTGAAGACATTGTCGAAATTCAGGTAGTAGAGACCACGCTTGCGGATAATTATGTCAGCGGAGCTATTGATATCCTGGATGTTCGCTTCGGCTCTCTCTGGACCTCTATTACCCGCGAGGAATTCTACACTTTAAAACCAGAATTTGGCGACCGCTTTGAAGTTACTATTTACAATAATGACATGCTGGTCTATCAAAACCAAGTAACCTATGGCAAGTCCTTTGCGGATGTCCGCATCGGCCAGCCTATCCTCTATATCAACTCCCTCTATCGGGTCGGTTTAGCGATTAACCAAGGTTCCTTTGCTAAGGC
Organism: Streptococcus sanguinis SK49; assembly: GCF_000212815.1. Lineage (GTDB taxonomy): Bacteria > Bacillota > Bacilli > Lactobacillales > Streptococcaceae > Streptococcus > Streptococcus sanguinis_C. Next base: position 545,556 of record NZ_GL890985.1, read on the forward strand.
CTACAATGTTGGCGTCGGTGCCCAGTGGCATATTGAAATCAAGAGAATTGAAAATTAAGGAAGAAGAACATGAAAAATAATACAATCAGAAACGTAGTCGCAACAGGAATTGGAGCAGCCCTATTCGTGGTCATCGGAATGATCAATATCCCAACGCCTGTACCCAATACCAGCATACAGCTCCAATACCCTCTGCAAGCTCTTTTTAGCGTCATTTTTGGACCAATCGTTGGTTTCTTGATGGGCTTCATTGGCCATGCCATTAAAGACGCTATGAGTGGTGGCGGACTTTGGTGGTTCTGGATTGCCGGCAGCGGGGTCTTCGGTCTATTGGTTGGCTTCTTTAGAAAATTCTTCCAAGTGGAAGAAGGAAAATTTGAAGTCAAGGATATTATCCGCTTTAACTTGATTCAGTTTGGAGCCAATGCAATCGCTTGGCTAATCGGCCCAATTGGTGACGTGATTGTGTCTGGTGAGCCGGTTAATAAAGTCATTGCTCAAAGTATTGTAGCAATTCTGGTGAATTCTGCGACAGTAGCAGTCATCGGAACTGTCCTGCTGACTGCCTACGCTCGCACCCGCACCCGCGCAGGAAGTCTGAAAAAGGATTAATCATAGTAGTTTCTATCAAAGAATAGCTGCCTATACGACTGGGCGGCTTTTTTTGCTAGTGGTGAATCATACAGTTGTCCACTAGGAACTGGAAAATTTAAGAAATTTATGACTTCCTAAAAGTACTTACAATATAAGACGATATATTTAGATGAGATAAAAGACAAGAGTAAATTTTAGAACAGCTCTTGCGAATCAGAAATTTGTAGATTTTCCTAGTCTTTTTTTGAAAACGCTTTAAATTTGTACTATAATGGGGAATAGGAGTCGGTAAGTTCGTTGCCAACGAATCAAGAACAACCAAAGATTTGAATAGTTTAAAGTCTCTTTGGTTCTTATGTGACTCAGCTAGTTCCAACGTGTTATTGATGTTTGTGCCTACATAGTTTTAGCAGCAGAATCAGGTGCTCTGACGGCTGGATGTCTGGACCTCTGGACCTCTAAGATATAGATATGGTGTGGGTAGAAAATGTTTCAGCTGAGTTGGTTGTAACTTGCAATTTCCCGCTTCTTGATTCGTAAAAGAGAGCCCTTTTAATTTTTAGGCTCAGGGATTATCGATTCCAATGTGTATTTTAGGTAAAATTGGTCAGTTTGGCTGGATGGCCTTCATGATGACCATTGTTGTTTTTGTTCTACTTGTTGTGATGACAAGTGCTATTTTTAATAAAGGCTTAAATTAAGAAGCCTAGGAGGACATGTGGTATGAAATTTTTCTTAGATACAGCTGATGTGGCAGCTATCAAAGCGATTAATGAATTAGGTGTTGTGGATGGCGTAACAACTAACCCAACAATTATTTCACGTGAAGGCCGCGATTTTAAAACGGTTATTCAAGAAATCTGTGAGATTGTAAGTGGTCCTGTTAGTGCAGAGGTTACTGGCTTGACAGCACCTGAAATGATTGCAGAAGCACGGGATATTGCTAAATGGGCTGATAACGTTGTTGTCAAAATTCCAATGACAACGGAAGGTTTAAAAGCTGTCTCTGTCCTTTCAAAAGAGGGAATTAAAACGAATGTTACCTTGATTTTTACAGTTTCTCAAGGACTCATGGCTATGAAAGCTGGAGCTACCTTCATCAGTCCTTTTGTTGGACGTTTGGAAGATATCGGAACAGATGCCTATCAACTGATTGCAGATTTGCGCACGATTATTGATATTTATGATTTTGAAGCTGAAATCATCGCAGCTAGCATTCGTAATTCAGCGCATGTTGAAGCTGTTGCAAAACTTGGTGCTCACATTGCGACCATTCCGGATAATTTATTTGAAAAAATGACGCAGCATCCACTGACTACAAACGGAATAGCTCAGTTTATGAAGGATTGGGAAGCATTTAAAAAATAAGTTTTAGGGTAGGTATGGGAAATAGAAGTCTCTGCCCTGACTAAATGTTAAGCAAGCCATAGCGACTGAGAAGACTTTGGGGCTTTGTCAACAGAGCTAGGTTGCTGATAAGCTAAGATTTTGAGAAGACCAAACTGGTCTTCTCTTTTTGATGTTTAGAAGCGTGGAGATTACTTCTGAAATAATGTTAAAAATACAAGATAAAATGTAATTTATATATTGCATTATTTAAAATATATTGTATAATAGACTTATAAAAATGAAGGGAGAAGCGATATGAAAAACATCAAAAATATATATTCACCACTTATTTGGCTTGTTTTGGGTATCATTTTTTTGGTTATAGGACTGAACAATCAAAATCAGACTTTTCTTATTTTTGCTGGCAGTGATATTACAATTGGTTGTGCACTTTTAGGCATAGCAACAAAGAAGAAAAATGATAAGGATGATGACCATGGCAAAAAATCTTAGACTAAAAATGGCACGAGCTGAGCATGATATGACCCAGGGGGACTTGGCAGATGCTATCGGAGTGACCCGCCAGACCATTGGCCTGATTGAGGCAGGTAAGTACAATCCCAGTCTCAGTTTATGCTTAGCGATTTGCAAATGTCTCAATAAGACGCTGGATCAATTGTTTTGGATTGAATAGAGAAAGGACTAGTCATGAAAATTAAACTTATTAAACGACAGATCTTGGACGAGCGGGAAGAGCAGCTGGTTAATAAGGCTGGTATGGAGGCTTTTAGTCTCTTCTTGTATGGTGGTTTAGCCTTATATGCTGGTTCTGTAGCTATGAATGCTAGAGCCATTAACTATCAGCCCTTCTTGGTTTTGATCATTATCGCCTGCTTATATTTCTTCTTTCGGGCTCAGTATCTGGGAGCCAATTATTACAATAGTTTCAGTCTGACTATTTGGGGTATAGCAGCTTGGACGGGGTCTCTAACTCTTTTGATTGCCTGCCAGAATTTCCAACTGAATCATGTTATTTATCATAACAGTGTTTTTCACCCCATGTTTCTATTTGTTATTTTTATTACGTTTGTCATTCACTTTCCCTTTATGCTGCTGGTCAATATTTTCTTGGAGTATATAAATAAATGGCAGAAAAAGCGCTTTGAGAAGTATTTGGATCAATTGGAAGAAGAGTGATAACTTGTCCTTCTCGCTTAAACTTTCCAGCTCTGCTATTTTTCAAACAAATATTTTGCCCAGTTTTTTCAATCAGGTTATAATAAATAGATGAATTAAAAAATTCAGAAAATTTTATAGAGAAAAGAGAGTTGAAATCTTATGGCAAAAGATATTCGCGTCCTACTTTACTACAAATATGTTCCGATTGAGAATGCTGAGAAATTTGCAGCTGATCATCTGGCTTTCTGTAAATCTATCGGTCTTAAAGGCCGTATCTTGGTAGCAGATGAGGGAATCAACGGAACGGTTTCTGGTGATTATGAAACCACTCAAAAATACATGGATTATGTGCACAGTCTTCCGGGTATGGAGGACCTTTGGTTCAAGATTGACGAAGAAAATGAGCAGGCCTTCAAAAAAATGTTTGTTCGCTACAAGAAAGAAATCGTGCACTTGGGCTTGGAAGACAATGATTTTGACAATGACATCAACCCACTGGAGACGACAGGAGCATACCTATCACCCAAGGAATTTAAGGAAGCCCTCTTGGACGAAGACACTGTTGTCCTTGACACACGTAACGACTATGAGTACGATCTGGGGCACTTCCGCGGTGCCATCCGTCCAGACATCCGCAACTTCCGCGAGTTGCCGCAATGGGTCCGTGATAACAAAGAGAAGTTCATGGACAAGCGCGTGGTTGTTTACTGTACCGGTGGTGTTCGCTGTGAGAAATTTTCAGGCTGGATGGTGCGTGAAGGATACAAGGATGTCGGTCAGCTTCATGGCGGTATCGCGACTTACGGCAAGGATCCAGAAGTTCAAGGTGAACTTTGGGATGGTAAGATGTATGTCTTTGATGAGCGTATCTCCGTTGATATCAACCATGTTGATCCAGTCGTGATTGGGAAAGACTGGTTTGACGGGACTCCTTGCGAGCGCTATGTTAACTGTGGCAATCCAGAGTGTAACCGCCGCATCCTGACTTCAGAAGAAAATGAAGACAAGTACCTCCGTGGCTGCTCTCATGAATGCCGTGTTCACCCTCGCAATCGCTATGTGGCTGAAAACGACTTGAGCCAAGCAGAAGTGATAGAGCGTTTGGCTGCGATTGGAGAAAGCTTGGAAACACTGGTGGCTCAGTAATAAGGAGAGATCCTAATGGAAAAATTTTGTGTTTATGGGAAATTAATGGCCCAAGAAGGAGAGGTGCAGGAACTTACTGCTTACATGCAAGAAGTTGTCAAAGAAATGCAAAATCTTGACACTTGTTTCTGCTATATCTTAGGTGAGAAGGCAGATGAACCCAACAGCATCTATATTTACGAAGTTTGGGAGAGCGAGCAAGCTCACAATGACAGTCTGACCTTGGAAGTTTTTCAAAATCTCATTGCAAAAGCTAGACCCATTATTGCAGGCATGGAAAATTTGCATAAGCTGACTATTTTTGATGGTAAGGCAAGTTTCTAAATTCCTAAGAAAAACTAAAAACTTTAGACGTTTCAAATGTCTAAAGTTTTTTTGTTATTTATTTGCATGTAAAAGTCTTGTTGGACAGAGATTTGGGAAAGTAGACTATTTCCAACGATTCTTGGGACATCTCGCGGATTATCGCTTGATTTCGGATTTTCTTTCCACAGTTCTGATTTTTTGTCCTTTCTTTTTGATGTGATATAATGGGCTTAAATAAATGGGAAAGGAGCAAGTCTATGTCTAAAGCTATCATGGAAGAAGTGGCGGCCTATCTACGTCAGCATACAGATCAAGAGCTGAGTCTGACCGATTTGGCTCAGTATTTCCATTATAGTCCTTCCCATCTATCCAGAACTTTCAAGAAAAAGATGGGCTTTTCTATCAAGCAATATGTGGAAGCTCTTAAGATGGAAAAAGGGATTCAGGAAATTGTGGAAGGTCGGCAAAATGTGACTGAGACCTCTATGGAAGCTGGTTATGATAGTCTAGGCAGTTTTTCTAATACTTTTAAGCGGCATACTGGACTTTCGCCTAAAAAATATTATCAGGAATCAACCAAGGCTTATGATTTTATGGTCAAACAGCTGGATGAGAAGGGAGCTTTCTTGCATCAGGATCCCGACTGTAAAAGTGGCAATCGGTTGACTGTGGCGCTATCTTATCCTGAGGGGTATGAACCACGCATTAGCTGTGTCGGGCTTTTTAAAACCCGCATACCTAAAGAAGAGCCGATTATCGGAGTAGCACTGAGTCAGGAGAGACAGTTTACTTTTGAAAATGTACCCGATGGCCACTACTATCTTTTGGCCTGTGAATTGCTGGCGGATTTACGCCTAACTAAAAACTATGTCTTGAAGCATAACTTTCGCTGGGGCAGCGATGGGCCTCTCACTTTTTCATGCAATAGCATCTATCAGGAGGAAATCATCATGCGCAGGCCCTTGCCCAGCGATCCACCTATTACAGTTAATCTTCCAGTTTTAATCATGCGTTCCCTAGCCAAACAAGCGCAATTGAGAATAAGAAAATTTTTATCCTAATTGATAAACTGATACTAGAGATTTATTCTCAGATATAAAAAATTTGAGGAACAATAATGAAATTAGACGTGTTTTTAAGTTTTAATGGTCAGGCAGAAGAAGCTTTTCGTTTTTATGCTGACCTTTTTCAGACAGAGATTAAGGGACTTGTCCGAGCCAGTGAGATGATGGATCCAGCAAACCTTCCTGCAGAAAAACGGGATAAGCTTGCCTGGATTGCCTTAGATACGGAAAACTTAACCCTGCATGGTGAAGATGTAGGCATTTTTAACGACCTATCTATTCCTAGCAATCATCAGCCCAATCAATGGTTAGTTCTGAGCCCAGACAGTAGAGAAGAAGCCGATGAGCTATTTGCTAAGCTTGCTGAAGGTGGACAAATTCTCTATCCTTTAGAGGAACAAGCTTTCGCAGAGTTTTATGGCCGCTTGATTGACCGTTTTGGTATCGGCTGGGATGTGATGAAATGAGGCAGGAGGATGGCTTATAGTGAATCCTTAGCCCAGCAAGTCCGTGCCATTTTAGCTACTGATCTTCCCCCTCATGTTTTTGAAGAAGAGGTAGAAGAGAAGAAGATGTTTGGTGGCTTGGCTTTTATGGTTCGAGGTAAGATGACCGTTACTGTGAGTTCGAGAAGTCAAGAGCTTGTCATGGTACGCATTGGTAAGGAACTGGAAAAGCAGGTTCTGCCTAAAAATGGTGCTAGCGTGACTTTAATGAAGGGTAGGCTTTATCATGGCTATATTGATTTAGATGGCGAAGGACAAAAAGAACTGTCTTACTGGATTGATCTAGCTTTGTCCTACAATCAGGAGCTGACGCAGCAGGATAAAAAATAAGAAGTGCTCAGAATGAGTTTTGTTCTCTTAGAAGTTTATTCATTGCCTTTTTATGAAGTTCAAATATATTCTTAGAATCTGTATTGATGAAACTTTCAGTTGGAAAGTCTCTTCATGAATACAGGTTTTTCGTCTTTTTCCTCCAAAAATGTTATACTAATACCAGAGTCCGTTTTAAGAATGGAGTTTATCCTTAAAAGTCTTGGAGAAAAGCTAGTTTATACCAGTATTGAGTTTTGTTTTTGCATTTTCTCGCTTTCTGAAAGGCTTTTGTAGTTAGAAAGGAGCATGGTATGAGTATTTCTTTTTACATTCAGAATCGAAAGGGTTTGTTTAGCTATAAGGCCGTGGAAACACCCTTGTCTCTAGTGTCCTTGGTGGAAGGGCTGGAGGTCGTAGGTCTCGAGGGAGATAAGGCTTATCAATCCTTGGATCAGGTCGGAACTTTTCTGGCTGTCTATTGGGAAGGAGCAGGCCGTGGGTTTGAAGTTTATTATCTGCCAGACCGGGAAACCTATCAGGTCCGCGTCTTGACACCATCGACGGTAGGTGACTGGAAAGGGGCGATTCTCTTCATGAGTCGTTTGGCTCAGAAGATGAAGCAAGATATTGTCGATGAATACGGCACCACTTATACCGCTGACGGGATTTTTAATATTGATTTTGAAGCGGATATTCTCTACGGCCTGAACGATGCCAGAGTTGCAGCTGCGCCTATGCATGTTTTTGAAGGCTATGCTCATGATTTGTACATGTCGCAGGAAAAACTTCTGGAACTATTCAAAGCTGAAGATCCTGTGGAGGAGTTTGGCAGGCAGATGGCCGAGATGCAGCAGGTTCAGAGTCAATTTTCTACTCCTAAGTATTATAAGGATCAGGGTGGGAAATATCTGGGCTCTTATGTTCTGGCAGAAGGAGTGGACACAGTCCTTCCGACTCAGCCCATGCCCAAGGGCTACTTGGTTAAAGAGATGATTGAGAGCGGTGCTAGTCAAGACATGGAATGGCATCTTCATATCCTGATAGAGGATGGCAGCAGTCCGCAGGGCTATAAATATCTGACAACAAAGGATTTAAAAGCTTTTTTGGAGAAGATTCCAGAGACTCACCGTAGCTATCTGGATTCCAGCCAGATCCGGATTCAGCCACTCAATCGGCTGGAACTGGAAGCCATCTTGGATCAACTTCCCGAAGGAGAACCGAAGTTTTAGCGTTAGGAAAATCTACTTTGTGAATCTTAACAGAGCTGTCAAAAGGCGGCTTTTTTAGGTCTGTCAGCAGTTCTCACAATTTTGTGACTCTTTTCGTTTTGATAACATTATTGAAAATATCTTGAAAATTTCAAAAAGAAGCTATAGAATAGAGGTCAGTTTTATAAAAAGGAGAGCGAAATGAAAGAAAAACACATGCTAATCTTGGGCTGGGTGGCCACTTTTATGTCTGTTATGATGTATGTTTCCTATATCCCACAGATTATGAATAATCTAGCTGGCAATAAGGGTGACTTTATCCAGCCTTCAGTAGCTGCTCTAAACTGTACTCTCTGGGTCATTTATGGTTTATTTAAAGAGAAGCGGGACATTCCTTTGGCAGCGGCTAATATGCCGGGCATCGTATTTGGCTTGATTACTGCTGCAACGGCCCTTATGTAAGATGAGATTGGGAGTTATGCCCAGTCTTTTTTTATTGGAAAATCATAGGACAAAGTAACTACTTCACTTGTAGCTATTGAGTCTGCCTATGGCTTTGGCTATGTAGAAAATATGCAGGCAGCGTTCAGCAGACCGCCTTTTTATGATACAATGGTAAGATGAAGTTAGCAGAGTTCTGCTGGCTGTTTCATCAGGAAGAAAGGGGTAAGAGAGCAAGCCTATGATACTTGAAGAATTTGACCAAAGTCGCAAGGCCATCATTAACCCAGAAGATTTGAATGAATCCATAGAAGGTTTTCCGGAGACGGCTGTTTCCTGCTTTGCCAGAGAGACTTTTGCGCGGATGTTGGCGGATTTTGAACATGAGCTGATTACGACGACTAGCATGGCTAATATTGAAATTCCTATCTATCGTGTTTTCGTGGATGGATGGGAACTGGCTCTCTTCAATGCACCTGTTGGAGCTTCGGCCTGTGTGGCTATTCTGGAAGACTTGATTGCTTTTGGCATGAAGAAGCTGGTGCTTTTCGGTACTTGCGGTATCTTGGATGAGGAGATTAAGGAAACGTCTGTCATTATCCCGACGGAGGCCCTGCGTGATGAGGGAACTAGCTATCACTACCAGCCGGCTAGCCGTGAGCAGGAAGTCAATCTTGGCTTGAAAGATTTTCTGACGGCTTTTCTGGACGAGCGCGGTATTTCCCACAGCAAGGGCAAGGTCTGGACGACAGACGGCATTTACCGTGAGACACCAGCTAAACTCCGCCAGAGAAAGGCCGAGGGAGTGATCTGTGTGGATATGGAATGCTCAGCTGTAGCGGCCTTGGCAGCTTTTCGAGAGATAACCGTCTGCCAGTTCTTTTATGCAGCCGATCACTTGTCTGAGGAAGCTTGGGATATGCGCAACCTAGCCAATCATGCAGACTTAGACGAAAAAGATAAGATTGCCAATCTAGCGATTCAAATCGCTCTGGCATTATAGAGAAATAAGATGAAAAAACCAATTATCCAATTTGAAGATTTTAGCTTTCAATATCAGGCACAGTCTGAGCCGACCCTGAAGCAGATCAATCTGACTATTTTCGAGGGGGAGAAGGTTCTGATTGTCGGTCCGTCTGGCTCTGGTAAATCAACGCTAGGCCAGTGCCTCAATGGAATTATCCCCAACATTTATAAAGGAGAGGCCAGCGGTCAGCTCTTGATTAAGGGGCAGCCAGCCTTTGAATCCAGCATTTATGATAAGTCCAATCTAGTCAGCACGGTCTTGCAGGACACGGATGGCCAGTTTATCGGGCTTAGCGTAGCAGAAGATCTGGCCTTTGCGCTGGAAAATGATGTGATGGAGCTGTCGCTTATGCGCGAAAAAGTCCAAACCTGGTCAGAGAAGCTGGATTTATCGGAGCTTTTGCAGCATCGGCCCCAGGATCTATCAGGCGGTCAAAAGCAGCGCGTCAGTCTGGCTGGGGTTTTGATTGACGAGAGTCCTATTCTGCTTTTTGACGAGCCCTTGGCCAATCTGGATCCCAAGTCAGGGCAGGATACCATTGATTTGATTGACCAGCTTCATCGGGAGACGGCAACGACGACTCTGATTATCGAGCACCGCTTGGAAGATGTTCTTTATCGGCCTGTAGACCGGCTAGTGCTTGTCAATGACGGACGCATTCTCTTTAATGGACAGCCGGATGACCTGCTCAGAACCCAGCTGCTAGCTGAAAACGGCATCCGCGAGCCGCTTTATATTACCACTCTACGCCAGCTGGGCGTTGAATTGGAAAAGACTGAAGACTTGTCCCGCTTGGATCAGCTGCAGCTGGCAGATGTGACCTTTGAGGGCAGAGACTGGTCTGATTCTGATAAAGAGCTTCAGGAGCCATTGCTGGAACTGGAGCATGTGTCCTTTGCTTACCAGAGCGGCGGCAAGCCTATTTTGCAGGATATCAATCTGAAGATTTTCAAGGGTGAGCGAATAGCCATCGTTGGTAAAAATGGAGCTGGTAAGTCAACCCTGGCCAAGGCCCTCTGTCAGTTTATCGAGACTGATGGGAGCTATAGGTGGAAAGTTCAGGACATCAAAGGAGACTCCATCAAGGAGCGAGCTGAGCGGATTGGCTATGTCCTGCAGAATCCCAATCAGATGATTTCGGCAGCCATGATTTTTGATGAAGTGGCTCTAGGTTTGCGTTTGCGCGGACTGGCAGAAGCGGAAATCGAAGAGCGGGTCCATGCGGCTCTCAAAACCTGTGGACTCTATGAATTTCGTAGTTGGCCGATTTCGGCCCTGTCTTTCGGCCAGAAGAAGCGGGTGACCATTGCGTCTATCTTGGTGCTGAATCCGGAGATTATCCTCTTGGATGAGCCGACAGCTGGTCAGGACCAGCGCCATTATACAGAGATGATGGACTTTCTAGACGAGCTCAACCAGCAGGGACATACAATTATCATGATTACGCACGATATGCAGCTGATGCTGGATTACTCAGATCGGGCAGTGGTTGTGGTGGATGGTCAGATTTTAGCCGATAAGGCGCCTGCTCAGGTGCTGACAGATCAAGAGTTGATTTCGGCAGCTCATCTAAAAGAAACGTCAATCTTTGCTCTGGCTGAGAAGATTGGTGCCGACCCTCTGGCTTTGACTGAGTTTTATATGCGAGAAAAGGAGGACAAGCATGCTTAATCAGCGAAAATTAATCGGCTACCATGCAGGCGAGACGTTTCTTCATGGTTTGTCCGGTGCCAGCAAGATGCTGTTCTTCGTTCTGGTATCAGTGGCAGCCATGATCAGCTATGATACTCGCTTTTTGCTGGGGCTAGCCCTGCTGTCCCTCTGTCTCTTTCGGCTGTCCTATATCCGCATTCGAGACATTTCATTTGTTTTAGTCTTTGCGGCATCCTTTGCTGCTCTTAACTTAGTGATGGTCTATCTTTTTGCACCTGAGTATGGTGTCGATATCTATGGAGCCAAAGATGTCTTCTGGACCGGATGGGGAGCTTATAATCTAACAGCTCAGGAGCTGTTCTATCTCTTTAATCTCCTGCTCAAGTATGTTTCTACTATACCTCTGGCAGTGATTTTCCTCATGACAACCCATCCCAATCAGTTTGCTTCCAGCCTACATCAGCTTGGCATTTCCTATAAAATTGCTTACGCAGTCAGTCTGACGCTCCGCTATATTCCAGATTTGCAGGAAGAATTCTTCCTAATCAGAATGTCTCAGGAAGCGCGTGGGCAGGAATTATCCAAGAAAGCCAAACTGGCTCAGCGCGTGAAGGGAAATCTGCAGATTATCATTCCGCTGATTTTCAGCTCACTAGAGCGCATCAATACCATTGCCACAGCCATGGAGCTGCGCCGTTTCGGGAAAAATAAAAAACGGACCTGGTATACCTATCAGGCTCTAAGCAAACGAGATATGCTGGTACTGACACTGGCAGTCGCCTTTCTATTACTCTGCTTTGCCCTCTTCGCAGTCAATCACGGTCGCTTTTACAATCCGTGGAGGTAGGATGGAGGAAAGTGAAATATGGATATCTATGCTTATCAAAAACCTTTGGGGAAAATAGAGGACGCGCCAGACTTGAAGAAAGCCTTTATTAAAGTTTATGAAGAAAAAACACACCAAGAAGTAGTTCGATTTTGCCAAGTATATGCTGCTCATCTTTCGGAGCTAACTGCTTTTGCATTTACAAAAGAGATGAAACAGGCTCTTATCGCTATGGATGACTGGTTAGCTGGGGAGAGTTCTTATCATGCTGCTAGAAATCTGAGCTTTGAGATTTCACGTTTAGCAAAAAAGGAAGAAGATGTAGTTAAAGTGAGGTTCTATCGAACTATGGCTCAGCTTGTGGCTAGTCCCCATGTTAAATATCATGGCCTTTGGGCAACAGATTTTGCTATTACCTTGATAAACAAGATGTATCAAGGTGATTTTGAAGCTGTTAAAAAAGAACGGCTGAAGCAAATTGAATTATTGAAGATGACATAAAAAATCAGACAATCCTTGCCTGATTTTTTTCTTATAACGGTCTTTTATTTGGCATACCGGCTTTGCGGGGGTATTTATTGGGTGTTTCTTTCTTCTTTTCCACCACTGTGATAAAGCGGGGGTCACCGTTTGGTAGGGCATAGCTGAGGTTGTCTTGAACCTTGCTAAAGAGTAAGTTGAGGGCATTTTTTGCTTCTTCAAGTTCTTCAGGAGCATTAGAAGCCTTAAGCGCCAAAAGCTTCCCGCCAACTTTTAGGTAGGGAATGGTCAGCTCAGATAGGACCTGCATCCGAGCGACTGCACGGGCAGTGACCAGGTCAAATTGAGCCCGAAAAGCCTTGTCCTGAGCAAAGTCTTCTGCGCGGCCGTGGTAGAAGTGAACCTTGTCCAGCTCCAGCTCTTCAGCTAGCAGTTTGAGGAAGTTGATTCGTTTGTTGAGCGAGTCAATGATAGTCACATCCAGCTGGGGGCAGATGATTTTCATAGGGAGACTGGGAAAGCCGGCACCGGCACCGATGTCCAGCAGCTTGAGTTCTTGATTAACAATCAGGCCTTGCAAAACAGGGGCAATTGAATCATAGAAATGCTTGAGATAGACTTCATTTTTCTCGGTGATAGCTGTCAGATTAATTTTTTCATTCCATTCAACCAGAAGTTCAAAATAACGCTCAAACTGGTCTTTCTGGCGGTCGGTCAGCTCGATTCCCTGCTGGCTCAATAGCTGGTAAAATTCTTGCAGTGTCATAGTTTCATCCTTGTTTGTCAGTATTCATCCTATTATATCATAAAAAGGAGACCCCAGCATTCTGCCGAAGGGCCTCTTTTCTTATATGCCAATCTGATTGAGCTCCGCCAAGAGCAGCTGGCGCCGCTCATCCTGATTAGCGGTTGGGTCAAAGAGAACTTCTTTCTCTATCTCGCCATCTAAAATGAGCAGGACCTTATCTGCATAGGTAGCCACGCTGGCATCATGTGTCACTAGGAGAATGCTAGCACCCTGCTGGTGGAAGTGCTGCATGAGTTCCATAGCTTGACGGCCAGCCTGAGAATTGAGCGCTCCTGTCGGCTCGTCAGCAAAAATGATTCGAGGCTGGTTCATGAGAGCCCGGCAGATGCCGGCTCGCTGGAGCTGGCCGCCCGATACCTGATGGATAGAGCGGTGAGCAATGTCCTTAATGCCAGTCAGAGCCATTAACTCCTTGGCTCGCTCATAGGCTGCCTTTCGCTCGCTGCTTTTCTTACCAATAATACTCGGTAGGCAGATATTGTCTAGGATATTGAGATTTTTCAGGAAGGTTGCCTGCTGGAAGACAAAGCCGAAAGCCTCTCTGCGAAGGCGGTCTAAGTCCTTGTCTTTCATAGCTAGCAGGTCCTGTCCCTGGTAAAGAATCTGTCCTTGGTCAGGTCTGTCAATGGTGGACAGAAGATTGAGAAGAGTGGATTTCCCGCAGCCAGACGGCCCCATGATGGCGATGAATTGGCCGCTTTCAATCTCTAGCGACAAATCACGGAGAATGGGGTCCTGATTTTCCTGATAGCTTTTGCTGAGGTTATGTGCTTCTAATAACATAGGCTTCTCCTCGGATGTAAAATAAATACTAAGTGCTCGTAAACTATCTGCTTAAGATGAATGTTCCTTGAGATAGCGTCCAATTTCCAGCTTGTTCAGAGCTCGGAGACTGATGTGTGCTGCTGTGAGTCCGCTAAGAAGCAGAGCCAGCGGTGTCCATAGAAAAGTAAGGGACTTATTGATGATGAGCTGGAGTTTGCTGATACCGAAGCTGCTGAGCAGCAGACTGCAGACTTCTTGCCCTAGACTAAGGAGCAGCAGGTCGGCTATTGCCAAAGCCAGCATCAAGATGAAGCAGACAGCGAGCAGGTAGTGGCTCCTGAGTCGTTCACTGCCAAATCCCAGCATCCGATAAAGTGCCAAGTCAGCTTGGTCCTTGGTGAAAATCATATAGACAAAGAGAGTCATAAGGATGAAGACAATGCCGAGCCCTGTCCAGAAAACGCTGGTCTGAATCAGGCGGAGCATGGCCAGAGTGTCATCAAAAGTCTGATGGAAAAAGTCTTCTACGTCGGTTAATTTATAGTTGGAATAGCGTTTTTTCCATTCGTTGATTTTTTGAGCTTTGTTGCTAGTATCTTTAAGACGGATGGTCGTCAGACTATTGAGTGTTTGAGCTTGCTTTGTCACAAAGACAGCCTTGGCGGTCTTGCCGCCGTAGGTCAGGTCTGAGTAGATACCAACCACTTTTAGTTTTCTGGCTTGACCGTCTACCGTCAAGGTCAAGCTGTCTCCTACTTTTAGCTTGAGCTCTTCTGCCTTAAGCTTGGAGAGGGCAATTTCATGCTCGTTTTTAGGATAGCGGCCTTGGCTGTATTTGACTGGAAATCCCGCATGGTTTCCCAGAGTTACTCGCAACTGCTGGGTCTGACCTTGCTGGTCTTGATAGGAGAAATTCTGGCTCTGGTACTGATTAATCTCTGCGATATCCTTGTCTGCCCGCAGTTCTTTCAGAAGCTGGGCAGCCTTGGTATCAATATCTTCAGTCTGAGAAATATCAACCAACACATCTGCCTGACCGGCTCCCAGATACTGAATGAAATTCTTGTCCATCACAGTGCTGTAGAGACTGGCTGGCAGCAGGATAAGCAGGCTAATCAGACTGACAATGAACAAGATAGTCAAATAGAGTTTTTTATGACTGAGAATCGTTTTTAGGGCGAAATAGGGTCTGTCTAAGAAGGGGATAGTCGGTAAGCCCATTTTCGGAGTAGAACGAGTCTCAGTCAGACTGTTGGAAGAAGCTAATCTTAAAGCTTGGCCGGGTGTCATTTTCTTAAAAGAGCTGAGAGGCCGGGCAGTCAGCCAGAAGACCAAGAGACAGAGCAGTAGAGCCACTAGCATTTCCAAAAGATAGCTATAGAAGGGCGTCGGACTTTGCCCCATAGACAGTGCCATCTGCTTTTTAAAAGGAGAACTCAGGAGAAAGGACAGTTCCCATCCAGCGATGGTTGCTAGAGCCAGACAGAAATAATACTTGGTCAGGTAGACCCTGTTGATAAAGCTTTGGGGGAGTCCCATTACCTTCATAACGGCAATCTGCTGCAGGTCTTCTTGAATCTTGGTCAAGAGGGCAAAGCGCATGTAGAGAAAGGTGATGCCAATGATGGCCATAACCAGTAGCCCCATGACTAGGATGACTAGAGCATCATTGAAGCCGTTAATCATCTTGATAGTCGGATAGGTAATCATAGGCGGCCCGTTGGACTCAAGCTCCGCATTTTTATAGGCTTGCTCGATAGTAGAAATCTGGCTAAGCTTATGCACTCGAAAGGCGATCAAATTCTCATTAGATGCAAATGCTTCTGTTTTCAGAATCTGCAAATCAGTCTGTGAGATGAGGAAGCGTTTGGAGGAGACTAGACCGGCATTCATCTGGGCATCTCGGATAAATCCCTGGACAGTCAGCTGCAGCTTGCCGACTCTTATTTGGTCACCGATTTTGATTTTTCCGCTGTTGTAGTAGTAGAGGGGGATGAAAACTTGACCTGTTCGAGGCTGGGCTGGCTGGTTATTCTGATCTAGCAGAAAGTCAAAGTTTTGGTTCTGACTGGAAAAGCCATTATCCTGGGAGCTGTCCTGAAGTGAGTTTTTCTCATTGATGCGGATGGCTGATCCTTCCACATTGACAAAGTCTGTCAGCTGCCAAGAGGCAATTTCTGGATGTTGCTGGACGAAGTTTTGCATCCGTTTTCGGTCGACATTTCCGCTGTGCATCTGTAGTAGGTGAGGACTTTTAGCTGTTTCCACAAAGCGCTCAATGGAGCTAGTGAGACTGACGGTCAAGCGTGTAGCTGCAAAACTTAGAGTCAGAGTCAGAAGAAGGAAAAGCCCGATGACCAGCATACTGACTTTGTTTTCTTTTAAATCATTTTTTATCAAGCGTTGAAACATATTCCAGCTCCTTTACTGAACGTGCTCGGGAGAGCAGATAAGCACCGATGCTGATAGAGATACCGGATAGGATAAAGAGCAAACCATAGCCTCTGCCTCCTCCAACACCGATGATTTTTCCGACAGAATTTGCCAGCCAGCCAAAGTAAGTCAGTGATGGCTTGAAAAGAGTGTCCGCCACCCAACCCATGCCGGCATAAGCTAGAACATAACCCAGCTGAGAAATAATCCCAATGGTCCCCCAAGTCTTGCCTTGATCGGCTTTGTTAATATTAATGCGGACCAGATAGTCAATGGCTGTATTGGCGAAAGGCAGGGCAGCAAAGAGGAGGAAGCCAAAGCTGCAAATCCAGATGAAGTTTTCTTTCATTCCCAGCCCAACCATGAAGAGTCCCAGTAGAAATAGAGATAGCCAGAGCATACGATGGAAGTGTTTTTTTATAGCAAATATCCCCAGAACCAAGCCTCCTATCAGCATCCCGCTGCTGGAGATGGTCATGACCAAGCCGGCTGTTTTGGCGTCTGCGAAAGCTAGCACCAAGGGAGAAAGCAGGATTTGGACTGTTCCCAAAAAGAAGGAAAAGCCTGTTCCAGCTAGGACTAAAATCCAGATTCCTTTTTTTCTATAGACGATTTGAAAACCTTTAAGGAAATCCGCCCAGAAACGACTATCACTGCTATAAACTTGTGTGTGAATGGCCCTACGAGCGAGCAAGGTGCAGGCTACTGTCACGAAAATGGTTGAAAAATCCAGCAACAGAATCGTGCTGATATGTCCACTCGCCAAAATCATTCCAGCCAAGGCTGGTGAAATCAGATAGCGGGCAATGCCATTAATCTGGGACAAACCAGTTGCTTTTGATAACTGGTCCTCAGGCAGCAAGTCGGAAATCGTAGCTCGAAAGGCCGGATTGACCAAGGCTGAAAAGAGCGAGCTAATGGCAGCTCCGATACAGATAAAAATCAAAGCAGGATTCTTCAGACTAAAGTAAATCCAGAGAACTCCTAAGCCTGACAGGCCATCTCCCAGGGCCATCAGCAATCTTCGGTCATAGCGATCTGCCAGAATTCCAGCCAGAGGAGTAAGCAAAAGACCGGGTAGGAAAGCACAAAGGGTAACAAAAGAAGAAACAGAAACCAAACCGGTCAGCTGGAAGATATAAACACCTAAAGCGAAAGAAGTCATACCAGAGCCGATTTCTGAAATGAGGCTTCCTATCCAAATCAATAAAAAGAGTCTAAAACCTGATTGTTTCATAGTTGCCTCCTTATGCTTGTAATGGCAAGTAAGTGTAAATAGTAAATCTAGTGCTTAGCTTTCTAGCTGCTTTGAGTCTGAATCAAAGATAGAAAGGGATTGAAGTAGCCTTGCCGGCTGTGAAAAATAGTTTCTAAAAGATAGAGAAAAGCCTGCAGTTTTTGCTGCAGTTTTTCTGGGGGGAGAGCCTGAAAACTGCTGCCAAAAGCTTGTAGTGAATAAGTAAGAATCATTTCTAGACTTTCGTATGGATAGTCAGTCTTCATGTCTCCAGCGGCGATGCCGTCTTGGATGATGGGAAGTAAAATCTGGGGTGCCCGTTCAAGAAGAATTTGATTGGTCTTTTCGTGCAGGAGCGCATTTTGCGGCTGATTGAGATGCAGCAGTACTCCCTCTCCCTCTTGGTGATTGAGATTCAGAGCAGCCATACTGCCAACCAAGCGCTCTATGATAGTCAGTCCACGATTATCAGCAAAGGCTTGGGAAGCTGTAAATGCTCTTTCAATGGTTCGCTCAATGATGGCATCCATTATCTCTTCCTTAGAAGAAAAGTAATAGTAGAGAGTACCGCGGGCGATTTGAGTCGCTTCTAAAATCTGGGAGATAGAGGTCTGGTCAAAGCCTTGCTCCATAAAAAGCTCCTGAGCGGTATCTAAGATAAAGTCTTTTTTATTAGCCATGTTTGCATCCTTTTTGGTAGTAAAATTTTGTTCGACCGACAGTCGGTTTATTCTTTCCTTTATCGTACATCTTTTCTAAATCAATGTCAAGAATAAAGACAGTTCCACTATTTTTTGATATAATAAGTCTAATCAAAATTGAAGGAGTATATCATGACTTTTATTATTGTTCTTATTATTGTCGCGGTTTTAGCATTCTTCGTTGTTGGTGCTTACAATACCTTGGTTAAAAGCCGCATGCAGACTCAGGAAGCTTGGAGTCAGATCGATGTGCAGCTCAAACGCCGTAATGACTTGATTCCTAACCTCTTGGAAACGGTCAAAGGCTATGGCAAGTACGAGCAGGCAACCTTGGAAAAGGTAACCCAACTGCGCAACCAGGTAGCTTCAGCTGCTTCACCAGCCGAAGCCATGCAAGCCAGTGACGCCCTTTCTCGTCAGATTTCTGGAATCTTTGCAGTAGCTGAAAGCTATCCAGATCTGAAAGCGAACACCAACTACCTGAAGTTGCAGGAAGAACTGACCAATACTGAAAATAAAATCGCTTATTCTCGTCAGCTTTATAATTCAGTAACTAGCAACTACAATGTCAAGCTGGAAACTTTCCCAAGCAATATTGTTGCAGGAATGTTTGGCTTTAAAGCTGCAGACTTCCTCAAGACACCAGAAGAAGAAAAGGCTGTGCCAAAAGTTGACTTTGGCAGCACTGGACTAGGTGACTAAGATGCTATTTGATCAAATTGCCAGCAATAAAAGGAGGACTTGGCTCCTCCTTATCGCTTTTTTCGGTCTCTTGGCTCTACTTGGAGCAGCTATTGGCTATCTCTGGCTGCGGTCTGCTGTAGGTGGTATCTTACTTGCCTTGATTATCGGAGCGATTTATGCCGGAGTGATGATTTTTCAGTCTACAGAAGTGGTCATGGCTATGAACGGAGCTCGCGAGGTCTCTGAGCAGGAAGCACCTGAACTCTATCATATTGTTCAAGATATGGCCATGGTCGCTCAGATTCCTATGCCACGTGTCTATATCGTAGAGGATCCCTCTCCCAATGCTTTTGCGACCGGATCTAAGCCTGAAAATGCAGCTGTCGCAGCAACTACAGGTATCTTGCAAATCATGAATCGTGAGGAGCTTGAGGGAGTGATTGGTCATGAAGTCAGTCATATTCGCAATTATGATATTCGAATTTCAACAATTGCTGTGGCTTTGGCTAGTGCTATTACTATGTTGTCTAGCCTGGCTGGCCGTATGATGTGGTTTGGTGGCGGACGGCGCAGTAGTAATGATCGAGATAACGATAGTGGTTTGGGAATTATTCTCCTTATCGTATCGCTAATTGCCATCATTCTGGCACCTTTGGCAGCTACCTTAGTGCAGTTGGCCATTTCTCGTCAGCGGGAGTTTCTGGCTGATGCTTCCAGTGTAGAGCTGACCCGCAATCCGCAAGGGATGATTAATGCCCTACTCAAGCTGGATCACAGCGAGCCAATGGAACATCATGTTGATGATGCCAGTGCAGCTCTCTATATCAGCGATCCTAAAAAAGAAGGCAGTCTGAAGAAACTTTTCTATACGCACCCTCCTATCTCAGAGCGGGTGGAGCGATTGAGACAGATGTAAAAACTGGGAGAAATCTCAGTTTTTTTATTGTTTATGCTATAATGATAGACGAATAATATAGTAAATAGGAAATGTAATGAAAAAACTAAAAGCCTCTAAAGATTTATTTGCAATTTTTTATATTGTTAATTGGATTCTTTCTATAATAATAGCCCCTTTGGGTGGCTATGCAGTTATAGTTCTAATGCTATCTACTATAGAATTTCTGAGTTCAGGCAAGACAAGCATATTAATGCATTTTATGATGTTTAGTATGATTTTTAAGTTTGTTGTTCTGATCTATCTATTTATTTATCTGATTTTGAGCTTTCGTTCGCTGATTCAGAGTATAAAGACAAGCAAGGACTCGCTTCATCTGGCTCCAATCAGTTTAATTCTGACTCTGTTGCTTCAGCTATTTCCATTCATCTCTGCTTTGAAAGATACGCGAACCATAGAACCTTATCGCTGGTTGATAGGGGTTGTGCCACTATGCTCGATTTTGTCTTTCCTTAGCTATCTTTACGCTCGGTATGGACTCAAAGGACAAAGAAAGAAGGCACTGCTCTGGGCAGGGCATGTGGTTAATGGCATGCTAACTTTGCTCATGGTTGTAGCTTTTTTTCAGCCTATCATTCCCCAACTAACACGAACCAGCCGAGTTCTTAGCAGCTTGGAGCAGGAGTACAAAAAGCGGGATATGGATGCTAAGGTAGAGACTGTACCGAGTGGATACGGGGAAGAAGATTCGAATAATCCAGACTTTAATGATATATACCCAATCGGGAAATTTAAAGTAACTATTGGCAAGCATTCTTTTTATGAAGAAGTTCGAGTCAATAAGGCAGGAGGCATTGAAGAAGCTGCGTTTATTGATCCGAAAACAACACCTTCTCCCATCCTGCGAGTTATTCTCCAAAAGGAAAATAGTCAAGAAAATCTAATCAAAACGAAAGAAAATGTAGAAAAAAGTCTAGATAATATAGATGAGAGTGTTAATATCATTCCTCATTATGGTAATACAGAGGTTTCTGTAGAGTACATAACTAATCCTAAGCGCTCAAAACCCAAGAGCTTTGAGGAAAAAGATTTCAAGTTAAATTCTCTCTTTGATATTACTGATGAGAAATTGCTAGAAAAAGAAGATGTTTGGATCAGTATTAGAATTGAGCTGAATCTGAAGCAAAGACTCTTTGCTTCAGATTCAGGAGAAAAATTCTTGCATGATATGGACTATTCCCTCTTTCAGACAGGAAACTATGTCTTTGAGATAGAGGAGACAGACAAGGATAATGTTACTAGCAAAAAGCAATTTTTTGCCAAAGTCAAGGACGGAAAGTTAGTCCAATTAAATAAGAACGACAGTGACCAAGACTTGACTGAAGGGTCAGTATCATTGCTAGAATACTCTTATCGCGGTAGTATAGGCTATTCCATAGACGAAGGGTATGACCACATGGTTGATTGGCCTGATTGATACAGAAAGGAATAGAAGAGGGGGAATTTTATGATTCTATTCCCTCTTTTTTTAGTCAAATCTATTTTAGTTCATTAGGCAGATTCATTTTACTTCCTTTCATTCATGTCTAAAAGATATTCGTTTAGATTTTGTTACAGTTTTATGTCAGTCATCTATAAACCTTAGATTATCCAAGTTTATTTTTGTATAAGTAAGGAGGCTAGGTTTGAAAAAGTCAGTGTTTTCAAGTTGTCAGGTTGAACCCTCCTGACTTTCTTGTAAAATTAGCATTTTCTTGAAAACCATAAAATTTTCAGAAAAAATCACTATATTGAGTTATTTTATTATTCAAGTTAATCTATTTGTATCATTTAGAAATACAAAGTAGTTTTTTTGTAACAAAACAGAAATATATTACTAGTATATTAAATTTAGTAAAATATTTTATTGCATATATGAAACCGGGGGTTCGGTATGTTGAAAACATTTGGAAAAATTTTCAAAGTCATTAGAGAATCAAAAAACATGTCTCTTAAAGAAGCGGCGGCCGGAGATATTTCAGTGGCTCAATTGTCCCGTTTTGAGCGGGGAGTCAGCGGTATCACGCTTGATTCTTTCTATTGCTGCTTGAAGAATATGGCTGTTTCTCTAGACGAGTTCCAGTATGTTTACCATAACTACATTGAGGCAGATGATGCGCTTTTCTCAAAAAAAGTAGCTGATGCTTATCAGGAAAACAATGTCGTCAAGCTCCAAAGTATTTTGGCTAGCTCAGAAGCTTTGGCTGAAAAGTTCCCTGAGAAGAAGAACTATAGGCTCAATACAATTGTTGTTAGAGCAGTATTGTCTTCCTGCAGTCCAGATTTTCAGATTAGCAAGAAAGATATAGAATTTCTGACCGATTATCTCTTTTCCGTCGAGGAGTGGGGACGTTATGAGCTCTGGCTCTTTACTAATAGTGTCGATCTACTGACCTTGGAAACACTGGAAACCTTTGCTAGTGAGATGATTAATCGAACCCAGTTTTATAATGACCTACCAGAGAACCGCCGGCGTATTATTAAGATGCTGCTTAATGTTATCAGCGTCTGCATAGAGGGAAACCATTTGCAGGTTGCTATGAGATTCCTCAATTATCTTGATCATTCTAAAATCCCTGAGACAGATCTCTATGAACGGATGCTGATTAAGTATCATAGGGCTCTTTATTCCTACAAGGTTGGAAATAGCCATGCTCTGAGTGATATTGAGGAGTGTTTATCTTTCTTGGAATTCTTAGATTCCTTCGGTGTTGCCCAGAAGCTCAAAGCTCAGTTTGAAAGAATTTGCCGTTCACAGTTGCAGATGTGCAAACAAAATAGACTCATTTCTAAAAATATACTAGAATAAGAGTATAACTTTATACCAAATTCAGAAGGAGGTTTTATGATGGAGAAAAAAATTCATTATAAGATGCATAAAGTTAAGAAGAACTGGGTAGCCATCGGTGTGACTACCTTAGCACTTATCGTAGCACCAAAAGTACTTGGTCTCGAAGCAGGTCTTGTCCACGCTGATGATGTTAAGCAGGTGGCAGTTCAAGAACCAGCTGCAGCTCAGGATAGCAGTTCTGGGCAGCCGGTTCAAGTACAAGCTAACTCAGCTTCTCCGCTGGAAGCAGAAAAAGCAACTTCTGCAGACAAGGTGACTGATGCTGCTGTAGCCAGTGAAAAAACTGTTGAAACTGCAGCAAATACGGAAGCAGCGGCTCAAACAGATGCTCAAGAGCCAGCTAAGCCGGCAGTAGCAGAAGCAGCAACTACAGAAAAGGCAGCCGTTGCTGAAGAAGCAAAAGCAGCTAATGCAACATCAGAAACTGCTAAACCAGAAGCAGCTGATCAGGATAGACAAGCAAGTCCAGCAACTGCTGACAAACAAGCAAAGAAGACTGTTACAGACAAGATTGTTGCAAATCCAAAGGTTGCAAAGAAAGATCGCTTGCCAGAACCGGATCACAGACAGGGAGCGATAGCTGAAAGAATGGTGGCTGCTCAAGCCCAAGCTGCGCCTGTTAATACTGAGCATGATGATGATGTCTTATCTCACATCAAGACGATTGATGGTAAGAAATACTATGTTCAGGAAGATGGTACAGTTAAAAAGAATTTCGCTGTTGAGCTCAATGGAAAAATTCTTTATTTCGATGCAGAGACTGGAGCATTGATTGATTCAGCTGAGTATCAATTCCAGCAAGGGACTAGCAGTCTCAATAATGAATTCACTCAAAAGAATGCTTTTTATGGTACAACGGACAAGGATGTCGAAACAATAGACGGCTACCTGACAGCAGATAGTTGGTATCGTCCAAAGTTCATCTTGAAAGACGGAAAAACATGGACAGCATCAACTGAAACAGACCTACGTCCGCTTCTGATGGCTTGGTGGCCCGATAAGCAAACGCAGGTAAGCTATCTCAACTATATGAACCAGCAAGGTCTGGGAGCAGGAGCTTTTGAAAACAAAGTAGAACAAGCTATCCTGACAGGTGCTTCTCAGCAGGTTCAGCGCAAAATTGAAGAAAGAATCGGTAAAGAAGGCGATACTAAATGGCTGAGAACACTGATGGGATCATTTGTCAAAACTCAGCCAAACTGGAATATCAAGACAGAGTCTGAAACAACTGGTACTAATAAAGACCACTTGCAAGGCGGAGCTCTGCTTTATACCAATAGTGAGAAGACTTCTCATGCTAATTCTAAGTACCGCATCCTGAACCGCACACCTACCAATCAAACTGGGACACCTAAGTACTTCATTGACAAGTCAAACGGTGGTTATGAGTTCTTGCTCGCTAACGACTTTGACAACTCTAATCCAGCTGTTCAGGCTGAGCAGCTTAACTGGCTCCACTATATGATGAACTTCGGAAGTATCGTGGCCAATGATCCAACTGCTAACTTTGACGGAGTCCGGGTTGACGCAGTGGATAATGTCAATGCGGACTTGCTTCAGATTGCCTCTGACTATTTCAAATCTCATTACAAGGTTGGAGAAAGTGAAGAAAAAGCCATCAAGCATCTGTCTATCTTGGAAGCTTGGTCTGACAACGACCCTGACTACAACAAAGACACCAAGGGTGCACAACTGGCAATTGATAACAAGCTGCGCTTGTCCTTACTTTATTCTTTCATGCGTAAGCTCTCTATCCGTAGCGGTGTAGAGCCAACGATTACGAATAGTCTGAATGACCGTTCTACTGAAAAGAAAAATGGCGAGCGGATGGCCAACTATATCTTTGTTCGGGCTCATGACAGTGAAGTGCAGACCGTTATTGCCGACATCATTCGAGAAAATATCAATCCAAATACGGATGGTTTAACCTTTACCATGGATGAGCTTAAGCAAGCCTTCAAGATCTACAACGAAGATATGCGAAAGGCCGACAAGAAGTATACGCAGTTTAACATTCCAACTGCCCATGCACTTATGCTCTCCAATAAAGACTCTATCACTCGGGTCTACTATGGTGATCTCTACACAGATGACGGTCAATATATGGAGAAAAAATCTCCTTACCACGACGCTATTGATGCCCTGTTGCGTGCTCGGATTAAGTATGTAGCTGGTGGTCAGGACATGAAAGTCACCTATATGGGTGTCCCTCGTGAGGCTGATAAATGGTCTTACAATGGTATTTTGACTTCTGTTCGTTACGGTACTGGTGCTAACGAAGCAACAGATGAAGGAACAGCAGAAACTCGTACCCAAGGGATGGCTGTTATTGCTTCTAACAACCCTAACCTCAAGTTAAATGTATGGGATAAACTGCAAGTCAATATGGGAGCAGCCCATAAGAATCAATACTACCGTCCTGTGCTCTTGACGACAAAAGATGGCATTTCCCGCTATCTAACTGACGAAGAAGTGCCGCAATCCCTCTGGAAGAAGACAGATGCTAATGGTATTTTGACCTTTGATATGAATGATATCGCAGGCTACAGCAATGTCCAAGTTTCTGGTTATCTGGCTGTTTGGGTACCAGTTGGTGCTAAGGCAGATCAGGATGCTCGTGTAACAGCTAGCAAGAAGAAAAATGCTAGCGGTCAGGTTTATGAATCTAGTCCCGCTCTTGATTCACAGCTGATTTACGAAGGCTTCTCTAATTTCCAAGACTTTGCAACTCGCGATGACCAGTATACCAATAAAGTCATTGCTAAAAATGTCAACCTCTTCAAGGAATGGGGAGTGACTTCATTTGAGCTGCCGCCTCAGTATGTATCTAGTCAAGATGGTACTTTCCTAGATTCTATCATCCAAAATGGTTATGCCTTTGAAGATCGCTATGATATGGCAATGAGCAAGAACAATAAATATGGTTCTTTAGATGACCTGCTCAATGCTCTCCGTGCTCTTCACAGTGTCAATATCCAAGCCATTGCGGACTGGGTGCCAGACCAAATCTACAACCTGCCAGGTAAAGAAGTGGTAACAGCCACTCGTGTCAACAACTACGGAACCTACCGTGAAGGCGCAGAAATCAAGGAAAATCTTTACGTTGCCAATACTAAAACGAATGGTACAGACTATCAAGGCAAGTATGGTGGAGCCTTCTTGGATGAACTCAAAGCTAAATATCCAGAAATCTTTGAACGAGTACAGATTTCCAACGGTCAAAGGATGACGACTGATGAGAAGATTACCAAGTGGTCAGCTAAACACTTCAACGGTACCAATATCTTAGGACGCGGAGCTTACTATGTTCTTAAGGACTGGGCTAGCAACGAATATCTCAACAACAAGAATGGTGAGATGGTACTGCCTAAACAATTAGTTAATAAGAATGCCTACACAGGATTTGTTAGTGATGCTAGTGGTACTAAGTACTATTCAACTAGTGGCTATCAAGCTAGAAATTCCTTTATCCAAGATGAAAATGGAAATTGGTATTACTTCGATAAACGAGGTTATTTAGCAACAGGTGCTCATGAAATTGATGGCAAGCAAGTTTATTTCCTCAAGAATGGTATTCAGCTACGAGACACTCTCCGTGAAGATGAAAACGGCAATCAGTACTACTACGATAAGACTGGCGCTCAAGTTCTCAACCGTTACTATACTACTGACGGTCAAAACTGGCGTTACTTTGATGCCAAGGGTGTCATGGCTAGAGGTCTGGTAACCATGGGCGGCAATCAGCAATTCTTCGACCAAAACGGCTACCAAGTCAAAGGCAAGGTTGTGCGTGCCAAAGATGGTAAACTGCGTTACTTTGATAAGGATTCAGGTAATGCTGCTGCTAACCGCTTTGCCCAAGGTGATAATCCAAGTGACTGGTACTATTTCGGAGCAGATGGTGTTGCAGTAACAGGTCTTCAAAAACTTGGCCAGCAAACACTTTACTTCGACCAAGATGGCAAGCAAGTCAAGGGTAAAATCGTGACACTTGCAGACAAGAGTATCCGTTACTTCGATGCTAATTCAGGAGAAATGGCAGTCGGCAAGTTTGCAGAAGGATCTAAGAATGAATGGTATTACTTCGATCAAGCTGGTAAAGCAGTGACAGGTCTACAGAAGATTGGCCAACAAACCCTTTACTTTGACCAAGATGGCAAGCAAGTCAAAGGTAAAGTAGTAACTCTGGCTGATAAATCTATCCGTTACTTCGATGCTAATTCAGGAGAAATGGCAGTCGGTAAGTTTGCAGAAGGTGCCAAGAACGAATGGTATTACTTTGATCAGTCTGGTAAAGCAGTGACAGGTCTTCAGAAGATTGGTCAACAAACCCTTTATTTCGACCAAAATGGTAAGCAAGTCAAGGGTCAAGTAGTAACTCTGTCTGATAAAACGATCCGTTACTTCGATGCCAACTCAGGAGAAATGGCATCCAACAAGTTTGTTGAAGGTGCCAAGAACGAATGGTACTACTTCGATCAGTCTGGTAAAGCAGTGACAGGTTTGCAGCAGATTGGCCAACAAACCCTTTACTTCGACCAAAATGGCAAGCAAGTCAAAGGTAAGATTGTCTATGTCAATGATGCTAATCGTTACTTTGATGCCAATTCAGGAGAAATGGCGCGCAATAAATGGATTCAGCTAGAAGATGGAAGTTGGATGTACTTTGACCGCAATGGTAGAGGCAGACGCTTCGGCTGGAACTAATAGCAATAGAATAGGCTAAATGAAATTTAATCTTTAGCTTTCTAACACACAAAAACGATAACTTCTTATTTGGAAGTTATCGTTTTTTGCTGTCTTCTAGGAAAACAAATGTAGAAACAAGATTGATCTATCACATTTCTTTAACATCTTTCTTCTTTTCGATAGATAGGAGCAGAGCAATCACACCGATAATGCTGAAGATGAGCCAGCTAGCGTTCATATTCCAGAGGGCTAGGCTGCTGAAGACCATAGTACCAAAGGGAACAGAGAAAGAAAAGAGCAGACTCAGAAAGCTGGAAGTCTGAGCGAGAACATCAGAAGGCAATTTGCTCAGTAAGAGGGTGTTGATTTTGGGATTGATCTTACCGGAGATATAAGCTAGTAAAAATCCAAAAGCAATGCCGACGAAAACAGGCAGATGCAAGAAATTGCTGACAGCAAGCAGAATCATTGTGAGAGCAGCCCAGAGGGTTAGTTGATTAAGCGATAGGCGGCTAAAGTAATCGTTGGGCGTCAGGCTGGCTGCGATTATGGCTAGGACAAGAGTGGTCTGAAGAACCAAGAGAGACTGACTAAAGGACAGCTGGAAGATGGGGTTATCCAGCAAGTAGAGATTATAAAGAGCTATAAGAGAACCTGCCATAGCGTTTACGATCAGGATTTGAGCCAACAGTTTGAGAAAATTGCTAGAACCTTCCTGATCAAAGATCAGCTTAGACGATGTGTACATTTTCTTCAATTCTTCTTTCAGAGGAGCGTTTTTCTCAGAAATTACGACGGGGTCATGGGTCAATCGGCGGCGGACTAGGTAGAGGATGGTGGAGGATAGGAGAAAGGTTAAGGCGTTAACCAAAGCAACTAAGAAAAAGTCTTGCTGGCTGACGGTCAGGAGCCAAACTCCCAAAGCTTGTCCGGCCAGGCTACAGAGAAAGCTGATAAGCTGGGTAAAAGAGAAGGCTTCCATAAGGTCTTTCTCTGGAACATTCTTTTTTAAAATCGGCATTTGCAGGCCGCTGCGGTAATCGCTGATGATATCTGAAAGAATATTTATCAAGCAGACGGCTGAAAAGGCTAGATAAGAGCTGGATCGAGTCATGAAGGCAACAAGGACAAAGAGCAGGGCTTGAAGATAACCAAAATGAATCAGCCAACGAGCTTTATGAACGGTCTTATCAGCTTTGATACCAGCAAAGATAGTAAAGAATGTCGGAACCAGGACGATAAAATTAGCCACAGCAATAGCAAACTTGGGATTGGGCATGCTGGAAGCAAATACCACAAAAACAATATTGAAAATAGAAGCTCCCAAGGTGTTGAAGATTCGGGAAAGGCTGAGTGAGGCATAGACCCCATTTTTAAAAAATAATTTCATCGTAGACTCCTTTTCTAAACTGCTAGATTGTATAAAAGCTGATTAGGTGCATCTGTAATCTAGCTTTTGTTTTTTCTCTTTCCGATGACCATTATAGACCGTTTAAAGCCAAAAACAAGGGCTTTTCGGCAACTGGTTAGGTCTCATAAGTAAGTGGTAAAATTCTGAAAGTGACTTGCGCTAGCTCTTTCTGCTTTTAGTATAAAATAGAAAATCTAAGCAGCAGGAAATGTTGCGTATATTCAACGATTTTTGGGTGCGATTGTTAAAATTAGTAAGTTGGAGTGTATTTTGCATCAAAAAAACCACTTTCCAACTCAACATCGCTGAGCTTAAAAGTGGAGATTTGCGTTATTTACTATATTTTTGAAAAGCAGTATCAAGGGCTTCTTGATAGTAGTCAGCGCTATGCTGACAGTTCAAGGTTCGGAAAATATCGACAGCTTGCTTCATTTGAGTGAGTCCCTCCTCTGTTTGCCCTTTCAAACAGATCAACTCTCCCTGAGCAAAGAGATAGACAATTCGGAAGTAAGTCTCATTTTCTTCATAAAAGTGTCGCTCAATGACTTGTTGGAAATAGTCTGCCTGAGTGATATTTTCCTGACTGATGGCCAGAAGATAGCCATTAAGAAAGGTAGTGTGCAGGGTGTTGCGGTTGTTGGCAAATAAGGTAGCAAAATCCTTTCTTGAGAGGATTTCTTTGGTGTATTGGGAAAACAAGTCTAGAGATAAAACCGGGGTACAGATAGAGAAGAGATTGAGTTCGTAGCGCCCCCAAATATCAACTGAAAAGAGGTAATCATGGAGGAAATCCAGCTCGCCTGGGCTGGCCTTCTCTGACTCCTTAAGGGCACAGAGATAGGCCTTTACAATCAGGCGTTCAACCCAATCATTAGCGCGCTTGCTTTTTTGAGTGACTTTTTCTTTTTTCAGATAAAGTTTTTCTAAGAGGTCAAGCTGATTGGCTTGCAACAGGTCTTGAATTTGGCTTAAGAGTTCCTTATGAGAATGATGATCCTGGATGCCGGCTGCAACGGTAAATTCTTCCGTTTCCGTGTGAATGGCGCTGAGAGCGCTAAAAAATTTCTGTGCCGAAAGTTCGCTCTGCCCATTTTCAAAGCGAGAGAGCATAGATTTTGAAAATTCTCCGCCAGTCGCTTCGGATAAAGAGATGTGCCTTGCCTCTCGAAAAAATCTAAAAACCTGTCCTAGATGTTTCATTTTCTTCCCTCCTTGAATTTTATTATAACAAAATAATTTTCAATAACATCGTAGCGCCCAAACATGATATAATATAAAGAAAAAAACAAAGAGGAACTTATGTTGCATATTCAAGAAATTCGGAAGAATCCAGATGGTCTAGCTTTTGAGAAAAAGCTAGACTTGGCAGAGGAGTTGAAAGAGCGCAATCCTGAGATTTTAGATGTTCAGGATATTGTAGCCAAAGGAAAGGTTCAATATGAAGATGGTCTCTATTTTCTGGATTATGACTTGTCTTATACCATTACCTTGACGTCCAGTCGTAGCATGGAGCCAGTGGAACTCAAGGAGTCTTATCTAGTCAACGAAATTTTCATGGAAGAAGGACAGGCTGCATCGCAGGAACTGATTGATCAGGACTTGGTGCTACCGATTGAAAATGGCGAGATTAATATAGCTGAGAGTGTGGCTGATAATATCCTGATGAATATCCCGCTGAAAATCCTAACAGCTGAGGAAGAAGCTGGCCAAGGCTTTCTGTCTGGTCAGGACTGGCAGGTTATGACAGAAGAAGAATTCGCCGCTGCCCAGGAAGCTCAAAAAGAGAAGAACAATCCTTTCGCCGGTTTGCAAGGACTGTTTGATGAATAAATCTTGTAAAAATTGTGAAAATGATTTGAGAATTTGAAATAATTTGTTATACTAAGTAAAAAAGAAATAGACAATGGAAATTGTCTTATAAAAGGAGATTTAATGGATACATTTTTCTTTCCAACCTGGTTGATTCCAGTAATTATTGGTTTGGTTGTACTTGTTGTACTTTTAGTGAAAGGCTATGTTAACGCACGCCCTAACGAAGTAGTTGTAATTACAGGTCTTCGTAAACAGCGTCACCTTCGCGGTAAAGCTGGATTTATGATTCCTTTTGTAGAGCAGCGCTCTTATTTGGATATTGAGCAGTTCTCAACAGATGTTCGCACATCTGAAGCAGTACCGACTCTTGACTTTATCAATGTACGTGCTGATGCAGCTGTTAAGCTGAAAATCGGAACGACCGATGAAATGATTGCTCGTGCAGCAGAAAACTTCCTTAATTGGAATACAACAGATATTTCTAACTCTGTTCAAGATGTCTTGGAAGGAAATCTTCGGGAAGTAATTGGTCAGATGGAATTACGTAAGATGGTCAATGACCGTCAGGAATTTGCCTCAAAAGTGCAGGATAACGTAGCTCCGGATTTAGCTAAAATGGGATTGGAAGTCATTGCCTTTACAGTTCAATCTTTCTCTGACGAAGGTGGTGTGATTGATAATCTCGGTATCGAAAATGTTGAAACCATCAAAAAAGATGCCTTAATCGCAAAGGCTAAAGCGGAACGTGAGCGCAAGGAAGTAGAAGCTGAGCAAGACAAATTGGCTAACGACAAGCGAGTAGCCGCTGACTTAGAAATCGCTCAAAAGCAAAATGAGTTGAAACTGAAACAAGCAGCCCTCAAGCAGGAAGCAGATATTGCGCAAGCTAAGGCTGATGCAGCCAAAGGGATCGAGGCAGAAATTCAGCGTCGTGAGCAAGAGCGCGTGGCCGCTGAAGCTAATATCATGAAGCAAGAGAAGGAAGCTGAAGTCAAGGAACGTGAAGTTAAGGTCCGGGAGCAAGAACTGGATGCTAACATCCGCAAACAGGCTGAGGCTGAAAAATACTCTCGCCAACAAGCGGCGGAAGCACAATTGATTGAGCGTCAACGTCAAGCCGAGGCAGAACTCTTTGAAACACAAAAAGAAGCCGAAGCTCGCAAGGCTCAAGCCGAGGCTGAAAAGTTTGCGCAACTGCAAGAAGCCGAAGCTATTGAAGCTAAAGGACGTGCTGAAGCGGAAGCGATTCGTCTTAAGCTAGAAGCCGAAGCAGAAGGTTTGGATAAAAAAGCAGAGGCCATGAAGAAGATGCAGGAAGCTGCGATTACTGAGATGATTGTAGACAAACTGCCAGAAATTGCCCGTGCTGTAGCAGAGCCGCTTACTAAAGTGGACAAAATCACTATGTATGGTGAAGGCAATGCTTCTAAGATGGTTGGCGACATCATGCAGAGTATTGACCAAGTGTCGCAAGGTGCAGGCTTCGATATCCGCCAACTCCTAGCAGGAGCTCTTGGTGTTAATATGACTGTTAACAAGCTAAAACAAGATGAGCAACCGGTTATTGAAGCTGCAAATCTTGATACTGATAAAAAATAAAAGAAAAGACAAATCGATATCAACGATTTGTCTTTTCTAGTAATTTTTTAATTATATTTTTGTTTCTTATGATATTTTATCTAAGTATTAGTTAGAATACTTTATCGAATAAATTGATTAGAAAATACGATGAAAACTGACAGGTTGTATACTCAAGCTAGATGAATACTAACTATTATTTGTATTCTCTAGTTATTCTCTTACCGACTTAATACTTTCTTTTAAGCCTTAAAAATGATAAAATAAGACAAACAAACTATAGGAGAACATAATGACTAAAGCAAATTTTGGTGTTGTTGGTATGGCTGTTATGGGCCGTAACCTTGCCCTAAATATCGAATCTCGTGGCTATACAGTTGCCATTTATAACCGCTCAGCAAATAAGACAGAGGACGTCATTGCCTCTCATCCTGAGAAAAACTTTGTGCCAAGCTATGATGTGGAGTCTTTTGTGAACTCTATCGAAAAACCACGTCGGATTATGCTGATGGTTCAAGCTGGTCCTGGTACAGACGCGACTATTCAGGCGCTGCTCCCTCACTTGGACAAGGGCGATATCTTGATTGACGGCGGGAATACTTTCTACAAAGATACTATTCGCCGTAATGAAGAGTTGGCTAACTCTGGTATCAACTTCATCGGTACAGGTGTTTCCGGTGGTGAAAAGGGCGCATTGGAAGGACCGTCTATCATGCCAGGTGGTCAAAAAGAAGCTTATGAGCTGGTAGCGGATGTCTTGGAAGAAATCTCTGCTAAAGCTCCTGAAGACGGTGCACCGTGTGTGACCTATATCGGTCCTGATGGTGCTGGTCACTATGTAAAAATGGTCCATAACGGGATTGAATACGGAGATATGCAGCTTATCGCTGAAAGTTATGACCTTATGCAGCACTTGCTGGGGCTTTCAGCTAGTGAAATGGCAGACATCTTCACAGAGTGGAACAAAGGCGAGCTGGACAGCTATCTAATTGAGATTACAGCGGATATCTTGACACGCAAGGACGATGAAGGTCAAGCTGGCCCAATCGTTGACTATATTCTGGATGCGGCTGGCAATAAGGGAACTGGTAAGTGGACCAGTCAATCTTCACTGGATTTAGGTGTGCCACTACCATTGATTACTGAGTCAGTCTTTGCACGTTACATTTCTACCTATAAAGATGAGCGTATGGCTGCTAGCAAGGTATTGCCAAAACCAGCTGCATTCACCTTTGAGGGAGACAAGGCAGAGTTGATTGAAAAGATCCGCCAGGCTCTTTACTTCTCAAAAATCATGTCTTATGCTCAAGGATTTGCTCAGCTGCGTGTAGCTTCTAAGGAAAACAACTGGAATCTGCCGTTTGGTGAGATTGCTTCTATCTGGCGTGCTGGCTGTATCATCCGTGCCCGCTTCCTGCAAAAAATTACAGACGCATATGGCCGTGATGCTGACCTTGCAAACCTGCTCTTAGATGAATACTTCATGGATATTACGGCTAAGTATCAGCAGGCAGTTCGTGATGTTGTCAGCTTGGCTGTGCAAGCAGGTGTACCAGTACCAACCTTCTCCAGTGCCATTGCTTACTTTGATAGCTACCGTTCGGAAAATCTGCCAGCGAACCTGATTCAGGCACAGCGTGATTACTTTGGTGCTCATACATACAACCGTAAAGACAAAGAAGGTACCTACCACTATTCTTGGTACGACGAAAAATAGGATAGGCCTATGGCAAAGCGAATTTTACTAGTAGAAAATGAAAAAAATCTTGCCCGATTTGTGAGTTTGGAACTGCAGAAGGAAAGCTTTCTTGTAGATTTAGCTGAGACTGGCCAAGAGGGACTGACTTTGGCCAAAGATGTGGATTATGACTTACTCCTGCTCAACTATGATCTTCAAGATATGACTGCCAGCGATTTTGCTCAGCAGCTGAGCTTGATTAAGCCAGCGTCCGTCATTATCGTTCTGGCTAGTCGCGAAGAGATTGCAGATCAGCAGGAAGCAATCCAGCATTTTGCCGTTTCCTATGTGGTCAAGCCTTTCATTATCAGTGACTTAGTGGAGCGTGTCTCCATCATTTTCCGCGGGCGTGACTTTATCGATCAGCACTGCAGCCTCTTAAAAATTCCGACCTCTTACAGGAATCTGCGAGTGGATGTTAAAAATCACACAGTTTACCGTGGCGAGGAAGTTATTGCGCTGACGCGGCGGGAGTACGATCTACTGGTGACCCTGATGGGCAGCAATAAGGTCATGAGCCGTGAGCAGCTGCTGGAGCGTGTCTGGAAGTACGAGAGTGCAACAGAGACCAACGTTGTAGATGTTTATATTCGTTATCTGCGCAGTAAAATTGATGTAGAAGGGCAGCCAAGCTATATCAAAACCGTTCGCGGTGTTGGTTATGCCATGCAGGAATAAAAAAATTTGCTTAGATTAAGAATTTGTTGCTAAGCTGAGGACAGCAGTACGAATGTTATATACCGTCGCGAGGATGGAGATATTGGTCTGTTAGAAGTT
>NZ_GL890985.1:583161-658103 GCF_000212815.1 Streptococcus sanguinis SK49
TTTTATCCGCCATAGCTCAGTTGGTAGTAGCGCATGACTGTTAATCATGATGTCGTAGGTTCGAGTCCTACTGGCGGAGTTTTATTTTTGCTAGTTATTTATCCGGCTTGTTTATTTCTTTTTTGCCTTTTTGTCAACTGTAGTGGGTTACTATATAATCACATTCTGGAGAGGATTTATTAATTCTCTCCTTTTTGATATTAAATGTGGCGATAATTCTACTTTTAAACTTTTCTAAGTTTGGAAGCAGAATGCATTTAGCTTAATGACTTTGATGAGTGTGAAAGCGATCAAGGTTAATTTTCGCAGAAGGAGAGGGTTTTTTATTGATGTCATAGTAGGGGATAAACATATCTATGGCAATGCCTTTCTCTTGGTTTTAGGGACTTTGTTAATTAGTTTTTGTTTGAGAATTGTTTCGATTTGACGTTTTTTCTTGACTAAGGAAGTCATATTTAGCCATTTGTCCTTGACAGTGAGGACAGTTAGGAGCAGGATAATCTAGATTAGCGATAATTTCTTTATGTGTTTTAGAATTTAAAACATCCAATATTATAATGCTCTTGTCTTTAATTCCGAGTAAGTTTGTTATAAAATTTAATTGTTCCATAAGAGCCTTTTTAATGATGGTTTTGTCGCTTTTCATTATAGGTCGTAGGGGATATTTTTCTACAACAGAATAGGCTTCATAATTCCTACAGTGTCTTTACCTACTTCAGAAATTATAGAGCCTTTCTTTTATCTTTTTTTGATTTTTTATTAAAAATTATGGTTTAGACTTTTTACCTGCTTTAAAGTTTTTATTTTCATAAAAATAGAAGGAAGCAGTATTTTGAAAAATCTATTTTTCATTTATAATTGTAGTGCCTCTTACAAAGAAAACTGTTTTTTAAAATTATTGATGATTTCTTACATTACCTATTTTCTTTTCTGGCTAATTTTCTCTCGAAGAATAAGACTAGATAAACATAAACTATTTTATAATAGTAGTCTTAGTTTCTATTGTTTTGAATTTTTTGTTATATTTATTTTAATATATGATAATTTAGTTGAATGAGTGCGTCTGATTTCAGAAATAATCCTTATTTAAAGTTTTTTCTCTATCACGACTCGTACTTTTCCCAGATGTCTTTGACTTGCTGGATCTGCACTTGAGCTTGGTTTTCAAGGGCTTTATATTTATAAGTAAGATCTTGAGCGATGTCTTTGACTTGCTCTTTTTGCTCTTGAATGATGGCAATATTTCGTTGAATATTTGCTAGGCTGTCCTTTACTTTGTCTAGACTATCTGTTGTTTCAATGATTTCTTCTTGAATTTTTTGACGGTTTTCAACCAGTTTGTAGCTGGCTGCTGCGGCACCGATAAATAGGAAAATATTTGAAAGTTTCATATTCCCTCCTTAAGCTTGTGCAATCTTCTCAGCTAATTCGGCTAGAGCTGGGAAGTCTGGTTCGTGGGCTGCGAAAGTAATCTTGAGGTCATCTGCATCACTGTAGCGCGGTGCCAAATGCACATGGGTATGAAAGACAGTTTGTCCAGCAATTTCTTCGTTGTTGTTGATGATATTCATACCAGCTGCACCTGTGGCTTTCATGACCTTTCGAGCAATGTCAGGTACGCGAGCGAAGAGCTGACTGGTGCTGTCGGCATCCATATCCAGCATATTTCGGAAATGCTCTTTAGGGACAACCAAGGTATGACCTGGTGTTACCTGGGAAATATCCAGAAAAGCAAGGACTTTCTCGTCTTCATAGACTTTAGAAGAAGGGATTTCTCCGGCAATAATTTTACAAAAAATACAATCAGCCATAAATGGTACCTCTATTCGCTAGATTTTGTTATAATATAAGAACCATTATACCAGAATTCGGAGAAAATATGTTAGAAATCAAAGAGCTTACGGGCGGCTATGTTAATATCCCGGTTTTAAAGGATGTTAGCTTTGAAGTGGGCAATGGCCAGCTGGTTGGTCTGATTGGTCTCAACGGTGCAGGCAAGTCCACGACTATCAGTGAGATTATCGGTCTTTTGACGCCTTATAAGGGGCAGATTCAGATTGATGGGTTGGAGCTGCGGACCAATCCCAGTGATTACCGTAAGAAAATCGGTTTTATTCCGGAAACGCCTAGTCTCTATGAAGAATTAACCCTGCGCGAGCACATTGAGACGGTAGCTATGGCTTACGACATTGAGCAGGAGACAGCTTTTGAGCGTGTGGATAAGTTGCTGGAAATGTTCCGACTCAAGGAAAAACTGGATTGGTTTCCTGTTCACTTTTCAAAAGGAATGAAGCAAAAAGTGATGATTATCTGTGCTTTTGTAGTTGATCCTAGCCTTTTTATTGTGGATGAGCCTTTTCTGGGTCTGGATCCGGTAGCTATTGCAGACCTTATCCAGCTCTTGGATGAGGAAAAGAAGAAGGGCAAGTCGATTCTGATGAGCACCCATGTTCTGGACTCTGCCGAGAAGATGTGCGATAGTTTTGTAATCTTGCACAAGGGTCAAGTACGGGCCAAGGGCAGCTTGACTGAGTTGCGGACCCAATTTCAAATGCCGGATGCTAGTCTGAATGACATCTATCTAGCCCTGACAGAAGAGGCGGCGCTATGAAAGAATTATTTACCAAACGAAAGCAGGATTTTCGTCAGCAGTGTCTGAAATACCTGCGCTATGTTTTTAATGATCATTTCGTGCTCTTTCTGCTGATTTTTATGGGATTTTTAGGTGTTCAGTACAGTCAGCTTTTGCGACATTTTTCGACCAATCACCTACCTATTATTGCTAGTCTGGTTATTCTATCGGTCTTTATCCTGCCTTTTGGACGGATTGCGACCTATCTGGAAAAGCCGGATGCACTCTTTCTCTTGGTCAGAGAAGCAGAAGTCAGGGCTTTTATCAAGGCTCAGATTCTGCGCTCCTATCTCTTGTACGCAGTCTTACAGATTGGAATCTTACTGTTACTGGCTCCGCTTTTTCTGGCTCTGGGCTTGCCTGTTTGGGGCTTCGGGCTTTACTGCCTCCTTATGCTAGTCTTGAAATGGTTTTTGTTTCAGAATAAGGCCAAGAAGTTCTTTACTGAAAATGGCCTAGATTGGCAGGTTCTGGTGGCTTATGAAGCTGCTCGAAAGCAGACGATTCTCCGTTTCTTTGCTCTCTTTACAAATGTTAAAGGCATTTCAAATAGTGTGAAGCGCCGGGCCTATCTGGATGGTTTGACGAGGCTTGTGGGCAAGCAGCATAGCAAGACCTGGCAGAATCTCTTTTTGCGCTCTTACTTGCGAAATGGAGACTTCTTTGCGTTAACCCTAAGACTGCTCTTTTTGGCTCTTTTGGCTTTGGTTTTTGTCAGTCAAGCTTGGATTGCTGCAGCTTTTGTGGTCTTGTTCAATTACCTCTTGCTCTTCCAGCTGACAGCCTTGTACGAAGCTTTTGATTATCAGTTTTTGACCCAGCTTTTTCCGATAGAAAGAGGGGAAAAGCTGAAGGGAGCAAGACAAATTATCACATCTATTGGCAGCAGTGTCCTTTTGGCTGAAGTGATGACTGCTCTGCTCTTTTTTCAAGACAAGACAGCAGTGCTGGCCATGCTGGGAGCGACTGTCCTACTCTATCTGTTCTATCTGCCGTTTAAATTACGGAGATTGGTTGACTAAAAGAGGTAAAATTAGTAAAATGATAAAGAAACTTTTTACGGAGGGGAAACATGGACTTGGTTGAT
The DNA here is from genome assembly GCF_000212815.1 of Streptococcus sanguinis SK49. Taxonomy (GTDB): domain Bacteria; phylum Bacillota; class Bacilli; order Lactobacillales; family Streptococcaceae; genus Streptococcus; species Streptococcus sanguinis_C. The sequence continues at coordinate 586,881 of NZ_GL890985.1, forward strand.
AACGAGCTGACCCTGACACCGATAGCTGGTAAGAGCGGAAAGGCCTATATGGGGACTTATCCGGACGGGGGGCGCGTTTTCGTCAAGATGAATACAACCCCTATCTTAGCAGGCTTAGCTCGAGAACAAATCGCACCGCAGCTTTTGTGGAGCCGTCGGATGCCGGACGGCAACGTAATGAGCGGGCAGGAGTGGCTTTCAGGCACTATTCTGACCCCAAATGATATGTCCAAAAAGCAGGTAATCAATATTTTGACTCGGCTGCATCGCTCGCGCCCATTGATGACGCAGCTGACCAAGCTGGGCTATACTTTGGAAACGCCGACTGATTTGCTGAATGCTTGGCTCAATCAAGTGCCGCTTGCTTTGAGGAATAATCAATATCTGCAATCAGTTATCCGAGACTTGCGCCAGACTGTGCCGGCCTTTCGTGAGGATTATGCGACCATTGTTCACGGAGATGTGCGCCACAGCAACTGGGTAGAGACCGACAGTGGGCTTATTTACTTGGTGGATTGGGATTCTGTGCGCCTGACAGACAGGATGATGGATGTAGCTCATATTTTAAGCCATTATGTGCCTGATTCAGGCTGGCAAGAGTGGCTGAGTGCTTATGGCTATAAATATAATCAAACTGTTTTCAATAAGCTATACTGGTTTGGTCAGTATTCTTATCTGATGCAGATTGCCAAATACTATGAAAACAATGATTTAGAAAATGTGAACCGGGAGATTTACGCATTACGAAACTTCCGTTCCAAATACGGAAGAGGACAATGAGAGTAAGGAATCGTAAGGGAGCGACGGAACTGCTAGAGGCGCATCCCCAGTATGTGATTTTGAATCCGGCAGATGCCAAGGGCAGATGGCAGGAGATTTTTGGCAATGGTCACCCCATTCATGTAGAGGTTGGCAGTGGCAAAGGAGCTTTTGTGTCCGGTATGGCCAAGGCCAATCCGGATATCAACTACATTGGGATTGATATTCAAAAATCGGTCCTCAGCTATGCCTTAGACAAGGTGCTAGCAACGGATGTGCCCAATATCAAGCTTCTCTGGGTGGACGGTTCGGATCTGACTGATTATTTTGAAGATGGCGAGATTGACCGCCTCTATCTGAACTTCTCGGATCCTTGGCCCAAGAAACGTCATGAAAAGCGCCGTCTGACCTATCAGTCCTTTCTGGCGACCTATCAGCAGATTCTGCCAGAAAATGGAGAAATCCACTTCAAAACGGACAACCGCGGTCTTTTTGAGTATAGCCTAGTAAGCTTTTCTCAGTATGGTATGAAGTTAAAGGGCGTGTGGTTAGATTTGCATGCCAGCGACTTCGAGGACAATGTCTTGACTGAGTATGAGCAGAAATTTGCTAACAAAGGACAAGTCATCTACCGGGTGGAAGCAGCATTTGAATAAGAAAGAGTCTTCAAGGAAATGCTCCTTGAAGACTTTATTATTAAGAAAGAATTTTACTTTAAAATAATAGTATTTTAAGTGGAATTCGGTCTTTAAAAGCTTGTACAGCATATTTCCCTTGCATTCTGGGATTTGTCGTGCTATAATACTAGTAATAAATAAGGAAAGAGAGGCGAGGAAGTATCTTCGCCTCTTATCTGTGAGGAGGTGTCGTCATATCGCAACGATTGTTGAATTGGTGAGGGAGGTTATTGAACCAGCCATTTTGGCCCCCTATGAATTAGTCGATATTGAGTACGGAAAGATGGGCGGAGACTACGTTCTCAGTGTCTTTGTAGATAAGCCTGAGGGCATTACGGTCAATGATACAGCAGATTTGACGGATATTATCAGTCCGCTCTTGGATCAAATCAAACCAGATCCCTTCCCAGAACAGTATTTTCTGGAAGTGACCAGTCCTGGCTTGGAGCGTCCGCTCAAGACCAAGGAACAGCTATCCAATGCAGTCGGCAGTTATATCCATGTCAGTCTCTATAAGGCTGTTGACAAGCAGAAAGTCTTTGAAGGCACCTTGCTGAGCTTTGAAGAGGACGTTCTGCACATGGAATATCTGGACAAGACTCGCAGAAAAGAAGTCGAAATTCCCTACAGTCTGGTTTCCAAAGCCAGATTAGCCGTTAAGTTTTAGCCGCAGAAGCAATATAGAAAAGAAAGGAACACTTTTGTTTCGGCAAAAGTCACATGAAAATGAGTAAAGAAATGCTAGAGGCCTTCCGCATTCTGGAAGAAGACAAAGGAATCAAGAAAGAAGATATCATTGACGCGGTGACCGAGTCACTCCGCTCTGCCTATCGTCGTCGCTATGGTCAGGCAGATAGCGCAGCCATTGAGTTTGACGAAAAGTCAGGAGATTTCCGTGTCTATACTGTTCGCGAAGTCGTGGACGAGGTCTTTGACAGCCGTTTGGAAATCAGTCTCAAAGATGCCTTGGCTATCAGTTCAGCCTATGAATTGGGAGATAAGATTAAGTTTGAAGAAGCGCCAACTGAATTTGGCCGAGTCGCTGCTCAGTCTGCTAAGCAAACCATCATGGAAAAGATGCGCAAGCAGACCCGAGCAATCACCTACAATACCTATAAAGAGCATGAAAATGAAATCATGTCAGGAACGGTGGAGCGTTTTGATAATCGCTTTATCTATGTCAATCTTGGTAGCATTGAAGCGCAGCTATCGAAGCAAGATCAGATTCCTGGCGAGGTATTTGCCTCTCATGACCGTATCGAAGTCTTTGTTTACAAGGTAGAAGACAATCCTCGTGGCGTCAATGTCTTTGTCAGCCGCAGTCATCCAGAAATGATCAAGCGCTTGATGGAGCAGGAAATCCCAGAAGTTTATGACGGAACTGTGGAAATCATGAGCGTATCGCGGGAAGCAGGCGATCGGACCAAGGTAGCGGTTCGCAGCCACAACCCTAATGTGGATGCCATCGGAACAATCGTGGGACGCGGTGGAGCCAATATCAAGAAAATTACTAGCAAGTTCCATCCTGCCAAATACGATCCAAAGAGCGGCCGTATGGTGCCGACTGAAGAAAATATCGACGTCATCGAGTGGGTAGCAGATCCAGCTGAATTTATCTACAATGCTATTGCTCCTGCAGAGGTTGACCAAGTTATCTTTAACCAAGAAGATAACAAGCGGGCCTTGGTTGTCGTACCAGACAACAAGCTTTCTCTGGCTATCGGCCGTCGCGGACAGAACGTACGCTTGGCAGCTCATTTGACAGGCTTTAGAATCGATATCAAGTCTGCCACAGAGTTTGAAGAAATGGAAGCAGCCAATGAACTGGGCGGATTTGCTCAGGAAGCAGAAGAAATTCTTGCGGATGCAGATGTACTAGAGACAGAAGTTTCAGCAGCAGAAGCAACAGACTTTGACGCAGCTGCAGAGGAAACTGTACTAGAAACAGCTGGTTTAGAAAGCGAAGCTGAAGAACTAGACTAAGGGGGCTGGAATGGCAAAAACAAGAAAAATCCCTTTAAGAAAATCAGTGGTGTCCAACGAAGTGATTGACAAGCGTGATTTACTGCGGATTGTCAAGAACAAGGAAGGTCAAGTCTTTATCGATCCGACAGGCAAGGCCAACGGCCGTGGAGCCTATATCAAGCTGGACAATCAAGAAGCTCTTCAAGCCAAGAAGAAGCGGGTCTTTAACCGCAGCTTTAGTATGGAAGTGGATGAGGCTTTCTATGATGAGTTAATCGCTTATGTCGATCATAAGGTCAAAAGAAGAGAGTTAGGTCTTGAATAAAGAGAAACTTGCAAATTTGCTGGGTCTGGCTCAGCGGGCTGGCCGCATCATTTCTGGTGAGGAGCTGACCATCAAAGCTATCCAAGAGGGAAAAGCACATCTGGTCTTTTTGGCTCAGGATGCAGCTCCTAATCTCAGCAAGAAAATCACTGATAAAAGTCGTTACTACCAAGTAGAAGTATCAACCGTGTTTTCAACACTGGAATTAAGCTCTGCCATTGGCAAGGCCAGAAAAGTGCTCGCCGTGACAGATGCTGGTTTTACAAAGAAAATGAGGTCTCTTATGTAATAGAAGAGGAGGACAAGATTTGTCTAAAGTAAGATTGTATGAAATCGCCAAAGAACTGGGAAAAGAAAGCAAGGAGGTAGTGGCTCGTGCGAAGGAGCTGGGACTGGATGTCAAAAGTCATTCATCCAGCGTAGAAGCTGACGCTGGTGAGCGAATCAAGTCCAGCTTTACGAAAAAAGCAGCCGCACCTCAAGCTACTGTAGAAAAGCCTGCAGCAGCTCAGCCATCACCGCAAAAAACTCCTGCCAAAGAGGCAGCGCCAGTCAAGGCAGAACAGACAGAAGCAAAAGTAACTGCTAAGCCAGAAGCGAAAGTAGAAACAGCTGCGCCTGTAAAGCGCCCGCAAAGCCGGAACTTTAAGGCAGAACGTGAAGCGAGAGCCAAGGAAGAGGCAGAGCGTCGGAAGCAGCAAGGCAACCGCAAACCACAAAACAAAGAGCAAGGCAAACGTGAGGACCGTGATAATCGAAATAAGAATCGCGGAAACCGCAAAGACCGAGATAGGGGCAATCGTCCAAATGACCGTCGCGATAATCGTGGTCAAGATGGCCGCCGAAATGATCAGAATCATCAAGGATTTAACGGTCAAAACCGCCAACAGCCTCAAGGACCGAAGATTGACTTTAAGGCCCGGGCAGCAGCTTTGAAAGCAGAGCAGAATGCTGAATACGCTCGCTCAAGCGAGGAACGCTTTAAGCAAGCTCAGGAAGCAAAAGAAGTTATGGAACGGCAAAACCGCCGCAAGGAGCAGCCTAAGGCAGAAGCAAGTGCACCAGTTCAGCCTGCACCAGCTCCATCTGCTCCAGCAGCTAATCCAAGCCCAGCGCCAGCAGCTGTGGATACGCGTCGTAAGAAGCAAGCTCGACCAGATAAGAAGCGCGATGATTTTGATCGCGAAGAAGAAGGTCCAAGAAAACAACAAAAGAATCGAAGCAGTCAAAATCAAGTGAGAAATCAAAGAAATAGTAATTGGAATAAAAACAAGAAAAATAAAAAAGGAAAGGGCAACAATAATCAGGCACCAAAACCTGTTACAGAACGTAAGTTCCATGAGTTGCCAACTGAATTTGAATATACAGACGGAATGACCGTTGCAGAAATTGCAAAACGGATCAAGCGCGAGCCAGCTGAAATTGTTAAGAAGCTCTTTATGATGGGCGTGATGGCAACGCAAAACCAATCTCTTGACGGCGATACTATTGAGCTCCTTATGGTGGACTATGGTATCGAAGCTAAGAAGAAGGTGGAAGTTGACACAGCCGACATTGAGCGCTTCTTCGTAGAAGAAGGTTATATCAACCAAGATGCCTTGGTAGAGCGTCCGCCAGTTGTTACCATCATGGGACACGTTGACCATGGTAAAACAACCCTCTTGGATACCCTGCGTAACTCTCGCGTAGCTACAGGTGAAGCAGGTGGTATTACTCAGCACATCGGTGCTTACCAGATTGAGGAAAGCGGCAAGAAGATTACTTTCTTGGATACGCCTGGACACGCGGCCTTTACTTCTATGCGGGCCCGCGGTGCCTCTGTTACGGATATCACTATCCTGGTGGTAGCGGCTGATGACGGTGTTATGCCGCAAACGATCGAAGCTATCAACCACTCCAAGGCGGCTGATGTCCCAATCATCGTAGCTATCAACAAGATCGATAAGCCAGGAGCGAATCCTGAGCGCGTGATTGGTGAATTGGCTGAGCATGGTGTCATGTCAACAGCTTGGGGCGGAGATTCTGAATTTGTTGAAATCTCAGCGAAATTCAATCAAAATATCGACAGCTTGCTGGAAACAGTCCTCTTGGTGGCTGAAATTCAAGAGCTCAAGGCAGATCCGACTGTTCGAGCAATTGGTACAGTTATTGAAGCCCGTCTGGATAAAGGAAAAGGTGCTGTCGCAACCCTTCTGGTTCAGCAGGGAACTCTGAATGTACAGGATCCAATCGTTGTTGGTAATACCTTCGGTCGGGTTCGTGCTATGACCAATGATCTGGGCCGTCGTGTTAAGGTGGCAGGACCATCTACACCGGTTTCTATCACTGGTCTCAATGAAACTCCGATGGCTGGTGACCACTTTGCGGTCTATGAAGATGAAAAAGCTGCGCGTGCAGCCGGTGAAGAACGTGCCAAACGTGCTCTTCTCAAACAGCGTCAAGCTACTCACCGCGTCAGTCTGGAAAATCTCTTTGATACCCTCAAAGCTGGTGAAGTTAAGTCTGTCAATGTTATCATCAAGGCTGATGTGCAGGGTTCTGTAGAAGCCCTATCTGCTTCCCTGCAAAAGATTGAAGTGGAAGGCGTTAAGATTACCATCGTCCATTCAGCAGTTGGTGCTATCAATGAGTCAGACGTGACACTGGCAGAAGCCTCAAATGCCTTCATCATCGGATTTAACGTGCGTCCTACATCTCAAGCTCGCCAGCAGGCAGAAGCTGATGATGTCGAAATCCGCCTTCACAGCATTATCTACAAGGTTATCGAAGAAATGGAAGATGCCATGAAGGGAATGCTGGATCCAGAATACGAAGAAAAAATCATCGGGGAAGCTCTTATCCGCGAGACCTTTAAGGTTTCCAAGGTTGGTACTATCGGTGGATTTATGGTTATCAACGGTAAAGTTACCCGTGATTCCAAGGTTCGTGTTATCCGTGACGGCGTCGTGATTTACGATGGGGAGCTTGCCAGCCTCAAGCACTTCAAGGATGATGTTAAGGAAGTTACTAACGGCCGCGAAGGTGGACTCATGATTGATGGCTACAATGACATCCAAGTAGATGACACGATCGAAGCCTACATCATGGAAGAAATTAAGAAATAAGATACGAAGTAGTTTAAAAACTCGCAGTGAAAATAATTGTTGGTGGAAGTCTATACTTCTAGTTCCACAACTTTTTTCACAAAGAGTTTAGAAGAAATTTCATTCATTAAAACTAAAATATAAGCTAGGCCTAGCCTAGCTTATATTGCAGAAGAGAAAAATTAGAAAGGAAATCTCATGGCAAATAATTTTCGTACAGACCGTGTGGGCATGGAAATCAAGCGCGAAGTCAATGAAATCTTGCAGAAGAAAGTTCGTGACCCGAGGGTGCAGGGAGTGACCATCACTGATGTCCAAATGCTGGGCGACCTATCCATGGCCAAGGTCTACTACACGATTATGAGCAATCTGGCTTCTGATAATCAAAAAGCTCAGACCGGTCTGGAAAAAGCGACCGGTACCATCAAGCGAGAGCTGGGCCACAATCTGAAGATGTACAAGATTCCAGATTTGACCTTTGTCAAGGACGAATCAATCGAGTATGGCAATAAAATCGACCAGATGCTACGCGATTTAGAGAAAAAATAAAGTAGAAACTCAGCTGTCATGGTTGGGTTTTCTGTTTTTTTAATTTAATATAACAATTTTTTGCAAAAATAGGTATATACCATTTACAAATAAAAAAGAAAGAGTTATAATATAGTCAAGAAAACTCAGAGATTCAAAAGCGGGAGTTAGAAAGCAGCTATAGAAAGATGCTAGATCTATCACAGAATTACGCTTTGAATGGCAGAGAATACAGAAGTCAAGAACAAGGGAGGCAGTCTTATGCCTACATATATCAAAGCAGATCAATTTTTTTATCCTCAAGGAATCCGTCAGGGCGGTTATTTAGAGCTGATTGACGGCAAGTTTGGCAAGTTGGTGCAGTCTGTTCCGCAGGATGCAGAAGTCATAGATTACAGTGGCTACTCGATTGCACCAGGTCTGGTGGACACTCACATTCATGGCTTCGGCGGTGTTGATGTGATGGACAATAACATTGAAGGAACTATTCATACCATGAGTGAGGGTCTCTTGACTACCGGTGTGACCAGCTTTTTACCCACAACCCTGACCTCATCCTATGAGCGACTCTTAGCAGTCACTGAAAATATCGGTGCTCGCTATCAAGAAGCCAGCGGGGCCAAGATTCGCGGTCTCTATTTTGAAGGGCCTTATTTCACCGAGAAGTATAAGGGTGCCCAAAATCCTGCCTATATGAAAGATCCTAGCATGGATGAGTTTCGTGCTTGGCAGAAGGCCGCAAATGGCTTGCTCAATAAAATTGCTCTCGCGCCAGAACGTGATGGCGTGGAGGATTTTGTCCGCACGCTGACTGATGAAGGCGTGACTGTTGCACTGGGGCATTCTAACGCAACCTATGATGAAGCCAAAACTGCGGTCGAAGCAGGTGCCAGTGTCTGGGTGCATGCTTACAATGGTATGCGGGGCTTGACTCATCGGGAGCTAGGCATGGTTGGTGCCATGTATGAGTTGCCCCACACCTATGCGGAACTGATTTGTGACGGCCACCATGTGGACCCTAAGGCCTGTGACATCTTGCTCAAGCAGAAGGGACATGAAAATATTGCCCTCATTACTGACTGTATGACCGCAGGAGGTCTTGAAGATGGTGACTACATGCTGGGAGAATTTCCAGTGGTTGTGGCGGAAGGAACAGCTCGGCTCAAGTCAACGGGCAATCTAGCTGGCTCTATCCTCAAGCTCAAGGACGGATTGAAAAATGTGGTCAAATGGGGCATTGCCAATCCTCATCAGGCGGTTATGATGGCTAGCTTGATTCCGGCAAAATCAGTCCATATTGATGATGTCTGCGGACAGATCAAGGAAGGCTACGATGCTGACTTTATCGTCTTAGATAAAGATTTAGAGCTAGTAGCTACTTATCTTGATGGTCAAGAACGATTCCATGTATGAGAACCGCAGGTATTTTAAATTAGTCTCCTTATATTTTTCAGAAAGAGCAGGGCAACCTGTTCTTTTTGTTTGGCAGACGCCTTGATAGTCTTCGCCTAGATTTGAATTGCTTTCTTAGGCGTGATATAATGAGACTATAATGTGAACAGGAGTAGGCTATGAAACGAATTGATGCGAAATTTTTGATAATGGGACTTGTTTTGCTGCTGGCGGGACTGATCTTTGGACGAATCTTGATCCTTGTCGCAGGAGTAGCTTTCATTATCTATAGCTTTTTCAGTAAAGGCATGGAGCCAACCAAGGAAAATATCTTTAAACCTAAGCCAATACTGAAGAAAAGGAAAAAAAGTGAGCAGTTCTGCTCTTGTGAACACTATAGCAGCTGCCTTGCTGAAGGCAGTAGATGGAACTTGTAAAGGAGACATGAGATGAGAGAATATCTTTTGAACAATGGTGTAGGCATTCCGGTGCTGGGCTTCGGTACTTGGAAGGCTCAGGATGGCGAAGAAGCCTATCAGGCAACATTAGCCGCTCTCAAGGCAGGCTATCGGCATATTGATACGGCAGCCATCTATAAGAACGAAGAGAGTGTCGGACGGGCAATCAAGGACAGCGGCATTCCGCGGGAGGAGCTCTTCATCACGACCAAGCTTTGGAATGACATTCATACTTACGAGGAAGCTCAAGAGGCCTTTGCTGCCTCAATGGAGCGGTTGGGACTGGACTATCTGGACCTCTACCTCATCCACTGGCCGAATCCCAAACCCCTGAGGGAAAACGATGCTTGGAAAAAGCGCAATGCCGAAGTCTGGCGGGCTATGGAAGATCTTTATAATCTCGGAAAGATTCGAGCGATTGGCGTCAGCAATTTCCTGCCTCATCACTTAGAAGCCTTGTTTGAAACAGCGCGCATGACTCCTGCTGTCAATCAAATCCGACTGGCTCCAGGTGTCTATCAGACAGAGGCGGTGAACTTCTGCCGTGAGCATGAGATTTTACTGGAAGCTTGGGGACCATTTGGCCAAGGAGAGCTCTTCCAAAATCCAGCTGTGCAGGCTGTGGCAGACAAGTATGGCAAGACCATTGCTCAAGTCGCGCTAGCTTGGAGCTTGCAGGAAGGCTTCCTGCCCCTGCCTAAGTCGGTCACTCCGAGCCGGATTGCCAGCAATCTGGACTGCTTTGGCATCGAGCTAGATGCTGCCGACTTGGAAGTGCTCAAAAATGTCAGCGGTTTGGCCGGTGGCGCACCAAATCCGGATGGGATGGATTTTTAGATGAAAACATAAATAGTAAATTGCTAGAAGTCAATGTCTAATTTATTTCATTTTATACACGAAAATGGTGTAGATAAAATTAATCTCTCAATTTATAGATTGAGAGATTTTTAAATTTACTGAGTTATCTTATGTAATGAATAAGAAACGAGTGAAAAAATGGTATAATAAGAAATAATAGATTTTATAGTAAGGGTTGATTATATGAGAACAAGAGCAGACCAAATTAGATTTTCTGAATTAACTCGCGTACAGATTCCTGCAGTACTACACCTAATTAGGATAGGATATACCTATTTGTCTCGTAAAAGCCAAGAAATTATTGAAAGGGATTCCGAAACGAATATTTTGGTATCTATTTTTAGAGAACAGTATCGTAAGTTGAATAATTATGCAACTGATATGGACTTTGAACGAGATTTAAATAATATCAAGCTAGAGCTGAATCAAAACGATTTGGGTCGAGCTTTCTATAATCGTATTCAAGGGGATGGCGGTGCGACCTATATTGATTGGAACAATCCGGAAGCGAATACTTTTCATGTAGCTATGGAAGTATCTTGTCAAAATGGTAATGATGAGTTCAGACCAGATGTGATGATTTTTATTAATGGCTTGCCGCTATCTTATATTGAAGTGAAACAGCCCAATGCAATTAGAGATGGAAAAACTGGCATTCAATCCGAGCAGGATAGAACGAGATATCGCTTTGAAAATAAGAAATTTCGCCGTTTCAATAATATAACACAATTTATTTCGTTTTCAGATAATTCATCTTACGTGAGTGGGCAAGGAGGACAAAAACAGGGGTCTTATTATTGTTCAAACGCCTTTTCTAAGACTAAATTCAATGCTTTTAAAGAAGAAAGAGAGGTTGATTTTCTTCATAGTTTTCAGACTCTGACTCAGGATGATATTGAATATGTTTTGGAAGATATGAATCAGCTACCACTTCAAACTCTTCCAGAGTTTGCAACAAATATGCAACCTGATACACCATGCAATTCGTTTTTGACTTCTCTATATCAAAAAGAACGCCTATTTTTTATGCTACGTTTTGGGCTTGCTTATGTTGAGGAAGAAGGTAAGGACGGGCAACGCCAACTCCAAAAGCATGTAATGCGCTATCCGCAATATTTTGCTACCCGAGCTATCAAAGATATGATTTCAAAGGGTATTAAAAAGGGTGTTATTTGGCATACTCAAGGTTCGGGTAAGACAGCCTTGGCTTATTTTAATATTCGTTATTTAAAGAATTATTTTTCAAAACAAAGCATTATTCCAAAATTCTATTTTGTTGTTGATCGCTTAGATTTGGCTGACCAAGCTTATAGAGAGTTTGCTAAGCGCGGTTTACAGGTTAAACGTATCAATAAACCGAAAGAATTAAACCAAAAACATGATGGCTATGATGTAGCTGTTGTAAATATACAAAAATTTAAAGACAGCTCCGATTTGACGGATAGTTCTGGCTATGACCTTAACTGTCAAAATGTTTATTTTATCGATGAAGCTCATCGTTCTTATAATGAACGTGGATCCTACCTACCAAATCTTTATAATTCGGACAAGCGTGCCATTAAAATTGCTCTAACGGGAACACCTTTGATTACCTACAAGAAAGATGGACGGACCAAAGAGAGTCATGCAACGACGAGAGATATTTTCGGAAATTACATCCATAAATATTACTATAACCAATCTATTGAAGATGGCTTTACTCTACGACTGATGCGAGAAGATATTGAAACCTCGTATAAGGAGAATCTTCGGTCGATAAATGAAGAAATTCAACGTGGCGGACTCTCTAAAGAGGATATCTTTGCTCATCGTAAGTATGTCTCCCCTATGTTAGATTTTATCTTAGAAGATTTCACTAGAGCAAGAAAGTTTATTTTTGATGATGATTCTATCGGAGGCATGATTGTTTGTGATTCATCCAAGCAGGCTCGTGAGCTAGAACGGCAGCTTGAGGAACGACGTCAAAATGGACAAACGAACCTAAGTTCAGCTCTCATTTTGCATGATGAAGGAGATAAGGACTATAAGAAAGAAAGGGTGGAAGCATTTAAGGAAGGCAAGATTGATTTGATTATTGTCTACTCTATGCTTCTAACTGGCTTTGATGCTCCCAGACTGAAACGTCTTTATTTAGGCCGTAAAATAAAAGCTCATAATCTCTTACAAACTCTGACTCGTGTTAATAGACCCTATAAAGATTATTTGTTCGGTTATGTAGTTGACTTTGCGGATATTTCCCAAGAATTTGATAAGACTAATCGAGCCTATCTTGAGGAACTTAATCATGAGTATGATATTACGGTCACTGGTGAAAATGAAGAAGATGTCTTTGGGTCTCTTTTTGTACCAGCTGATGAGATTAGTCGAGAATTGGAAAAATCAAATCTTATTTTGATGGATTACCCAACTGGAAATCGAGCGGCTTTTGCAATAGCTGTTGATGAAGTGAAGGACAGAAGAGAGTTGATTGAACTCAAAAAAGCGATAGAATCTGTCAAGCAGTACTATAACATTGCAAGTCTCCTAGGCTATAAGGAGTTAATGGATCAAATTGATATCAAATTAATTTCGACTTTTTTGAACATCATCTCCAGAAGATTGATCAACCTTTCTGCTATGGAAAGACCAGATGACTTTTCTAGCCAGGCATTACTGAACCTCGCGATGTCAGAAACTAGTTTTTCTTTTGTAAAGATTGCAGAAGAGGAATTGCGATTAGCAGCTAATGATCTGGATGATTTACGTCGGCGGATCGCCAATGGACTTAATAATCAGAAAGATAAAAAAGATCCTGAATGGGTTCAACTTTTTGAAGAGTTCAAGCGAATTATGAAAAAACATATGATCCATGAGGAAGAAGGCTACACCATGGATGTTATTCTGCATACCAAAGAGGCTTATCATAAACTTTTTGGAGCAGTTGATGATTATCGAAGTCGTATGAGACGTTTGACCATGAATTTTGATGGAGATGAGATGGCTGCTAGAAGCTATAAGCATGCAACTAATTCGTCCAAAGTTAGTGCTTTTCCAGCAGTTTATCATGTCATCAAGGGAGCTAAGATTCAGGTTGATAGACTAGTCGGTCAAAATCAAGGTGTACTGGACAATGAGGCCTTTCTAAAAAGAATGATTAGTCAGGCAGCTCGCGAGGAAATGAAAAAAACAAAATTAAACAGTAGTTTGACCAGAGAAAATTTTGAAAAGCTTGTTGAATCACTGTTTGAACAATATGAAGAGGAATACCAACATTAATGAATGAGAATTACAAAAATCTTGTCCAAGATTTAGTTGATGATTTAAAAGCTGTTTTTACACATGCTGGTTTAGGAGGAGAGGCTGGTGAATACAAGCTTCTTACCCAGTCTTTCTTATATAAGTTTTTAAATGATAAGTTTCTCTATGAAGCAAAGGCAGTAGATACAAAGAATATCTATGAGGAACTTGTTAAGATGAGCCTTGATGATTATAGGTGGCTTTTGGAAGATATAGGTACTGCGACTGCTCAGCTTAAACCTGAGCAGTTCATTGAGACTTTGCATCGTAAGCAAAATGAAGACAATTTCTATGAAATATTTGAAACGACTCTCAACCAAATAGCTATTGACAATAATGATATCTTCTCTGTTCATACGGATGGAGACACAGCTATTCGTCTTTTTGATGAGCGTTTAATTACAGATAATATTTCAGATTCAAGCAAACGTAATCAAGTCGCAAGAGCTATCATCAATCTACTTGCTCGTATCAAGTTTGATGAGACTATTTTTTCACAAGGTTTCGACTTTTTCTCTACCCTCTTTGAGTATATGATCAAGGACTATAACAAAGACGGTGGAGGCAAGTATGCCGAGTACTACACGCCTCACTCTGTCGCTAAGATTATCGCTGATATCTTGGTGGGAAATGATCAACCATCAAACGTGCGGATCTATGACCCGTCAGCTGGTTCTGGAACCTTGCTTATGAATTTGGCTAGTCGTATCGGTGTGGATAAGACCACTGTCTATAGTCAGGATATCTCGCAAAAATCGTCTAATCTCCTCCGTCTTAATCTAATTTTGAATGGACTGCAGCATTCCATCCATAATATCGTACAGGGAAATACTATCATCGCCAATCGTCATCCTGAAAAGATGGACTATATCGTCTCTAACCCTCCTTTTAAACTGGACTTTTCAGAGTGGCGTGACCGAGTGGAAAGTTTGCCAGAAGCCAGTGAGCGTTTCTTTGCAGGAGTACCAAAGGTTCCAGCCAAGTCTAAGGACAAGATGGCGATTTACGAGCTCTTTGTTCAGCATATTATCTACTCCTTGAAGCCAGATGGTCAAGCAGCCGTTGTCCTACCGACAGGATTTATCACGGCTCAGTCTGGAATTGATAAGACCATCCGCCAACACTTGGTGGACAATCAAATGCTGGCAGGTGTCGTTTCTATGCCGTCCAATATCTTTGCGACGACAGGTACCAACGTCTCTATCCTCTTTATCGATAAGAAAAATAAGGGCGATGTTGTCCTCATCGATGCTTCAAACCTCGGAACCAAGGTCAAGGAAGGCAAGAACCAAAAGACCGTGCTGTCTCCTGAGGAAGAGCAGAAGATTGTCGAGACCTTTATCAAGAAAGAAGCCGTCGAGGACTTTTCTGTCACCGTCTCTTATGATGACATCAAGGAGAAAAACTACTCTCTTAGCGCTGGCCAATACTTTGACATCAAGATAGACTATGTGGATATCACAGCAGAAGAGTTTGAAGCCAAGATGACCGCCTTTCAAGATAAACTTTCAGATCTCTTTCAGCAATCGCACGCATTGGAGCAGGAAATTGAAGAGCAGATGAAGGGATTGAAGTATGAGTAGAGTAATTTTAGGGGATATTGCTATTTCTCAAACAGGTCCTTTTGGTAGCCAATTACATGAGGAAGATTATGTTAGCGAAGGAACTCCTATAGTAACGGTAGAACATTTGGGAGATACAAATTTTACACATCAAAATCTTCCTTTCGTATCTGAAGCTGATACGAAGAGATTAAGTAAATACATCTTAATTGAAGGAGATATTGTTTTTAGCAGGGTAGGCTCTATTGATAGAAATGTTTACGTTGATAAAAATCATGAAGGTTGGATGTTTTCAGGTAGATGTATAAGAGTACGAGCTGATAAAAACAAAGTTAACCCTAGATATTTATCTTATTATTTTAAACAAAATAGTTTCAAAAAGATGATGATGAATCTGGCAGTTGGAGCAACAATGCCATCGTTGAACACAAAAATTATGAATTCAATAGAATTGGATTTATTGCCCAGAGAGAATCAAGATAAAATTGCAAACATACTTTCAGCAATTGATGATAAAATCCAAATCAATAACCAAATCAACCAAGAGTTGGAAGCCATGGCTAAGACCCTCTATGACTACTGGTTTGTGCAGTTTGATTTCCCAGACCAAAATGGCAAACCCTACAAATCATCAAGCGGAAAGATGGTCTATAACCCAGAACTCAAACGCGAAATTCCAGAGGGGTGGGGAGTGACAAAGCTCAATGAAGTCGTAGATTTGATTTCAGGTTATCCTTTCTCAAGTAATGATTACGTAACTAGTGGAAAGTATAAATTATATACTATTAAGAATGTTCAAGATGGGTATACTGTTGATAAGGTGGATAATTATCTTGATTTTCTCCCGAGCAATATGTCAGATGAATGTCAACTTCGTCGAGGGGATTTGATTATGTCGTTAACTGGCAATGTAGGAAGAGTAGGGATGGTTTGTGAAGACGATGTTCTTTTAAATCAACGAGTTTTAAAGTTGAATCCAATTAATAAAACTCATAAGTCATTTATTTACAGTTTCTTTAGAAGTGATGTCACAAAAGCTCATTTAGAAAACATGTCGACAGGAACTTCTCAAAAGAACTTGAGTCCGATTGATATTGGTAATATGATGATTCCGTTTCCTTCTGAAAGCTTGCTTAGCAAATTTTTGGATAATTTGAATATGTTAGAGAATAATCTTGTCGAAAATCAACAACTCACTCAACTTCGCGATTGGCTCTTGCCAATGCTGATGAATGGACAGGTGAAGTAGGGATTGTGAATTCTATAAAAGGCATGTAACCTATACATGGTATAAATTTAAAGGAGTAATCAGATGGAAGATAATGTAATTAAAGAAGAAATCTTAAATATTTTAAATGGAGACGAATGGCAAATGAAGCTTAAGGAATTGATGAATGTCTCTAGTGAATCGGAAATAGAGATAGATATAAAATCTATTACACAGGCTGACAGCAATGATTTTATTTTAGTCAAACTTCTTGTAAATGGCCAGGGAAGTTTATTTGCTTTTGACTTAAATTATAGCCAAATTAATAATATTGTTGAAGTTATAGCAACGGAAGATATAACAGAAGCTGAAATCCGCAACAATAAAACTAGTTTCGATATTTCTTACTGGTCATATAATATAACATATAGCCAATTATCAAATATGTATGAAAAAAAGATAATAAAAGTTCCTGATATGCAAAGAGGTTTCGTTTGGAGTAAGCTTCAAGCGTCTCGCCTTATTGAGTCAATTCTTATGGGACTTCCGCTTCCTAGTATTTTTTTAGTTCAAATTGAAGAAGACGGTAGAAAAAATACTTAGTAATTGATGGGCTACAACGTATTACTGCAATTAATTATTTTATTAAAAATAGGCGTTTACCTAACTCTAAATTAAAAAATAGTGCAGGTTTTGCATTGAGCGGTGTAAATCAGAAATTTGATGGAAAAACTTTTGATGAATTAGATTCTGAAGGTTTAGCAGATAATTTAGAGCTTAATACAATTAATGTTATAGAATTTAAACAGTCAAGCCCTTATACAGAGTCGGCAATTTATCAAGTTTTTGAAAGGCTTAATAGTGGTGGGACTTCTCTAACTAGTCAACAAATTCGAAACTCTATTTATTATGGCTATTTTAACAAAAAAATAAATGAGTTTTCAGAAAAATATATCTCTCAATATTTTTCACAGAGTGCAAATCTTAATCTTATGAATTCTGAACTTGTTCTGAGGACAATCTCTATCTTTGACTTAATAAGAAATGATGGTGGGATTGATGCGTTTTCTACTGTGGGAAGCATAGTTTATAAAAATTTGCTAAATGATACTGCTGAGAAATATCACATAGAGTATAAAAAAAGTGAAAGAAAAGAAGCTTTGAGAGAGTATGAGGAAAAAATAGACAACATATTTAATGATTTATTAATTTCTTTGACTCATGCCAAAAAAATATTAGAGGATGATGCCTTTAAAAGATATATTGTAAAAACAGACACTTTTACAACTAGAATTTCTCCAATCCTATTTGAAACAATAATTGTTACACTGATGCTAAATGATTACAGTGAAGAAGAACTACTTTATAAAAAGGAAAGAATTAAAACAAAATATAAGGAGCTCTTCATTAACAAATCAGAGAATCAAAACAGTGACTTTGAGTTGTTTTTTACACAAGGTACTGGAAAACGAGATAATATTTGGAATCGAATAACTACTATGCAAAAGGTATTCTTTAATGATTAATAAATTTAAAAATGATCTTATAAATTTCAAAAAGTCACTAAAAAGTATAGAACCTCTAAATCATAGTGATGATTCGTATAGTCTCTTATTAAACGATCTATTAATAAAAATATATTCATCGTTTGAACAATATAATAAATCATTACTTAGAGAACTTAAGCAAGAGATCGAAAGCAATCATAGATTTTTACCAATTAGTAAAGTACATAAAGAAATAAATGATAGGTTTGTTGCCCCTACAAAAAGTGAAAATTTAATTGAAAAATTTACTATACTTAAAGATGACTATTTTTTTGAAGAATATAAAAATCTAATAGATTCTGTGGTTAATGAGAGAAATAGATATGCCCATCAAGGTAATCATGGATTATCGATAGAAATTCTTTTAGGGGGATTAGTTGGAATTCAGTATACCGTGAGAAGGATGTATGATATTTATATCGTTTGGAGAGAAGTTGATACATCAACAATAGATAATTTAATAGAGAAAGAAAAGACTTTTATAAATAAGGCTACAAATTTAAAAAATATTCTTACTCAACAGTCGGGCAGTAAAGAAGTGATTTCTATCTCTACAGTAGAACTATTTAATAAATTTTTAGCTACAAGGAGTGATTTTTTGACTCTACTGGATGAAGTTGATTCTAATAATTGTTATAGCATTCGAAAAACTAGTATAGAAGGTTTAGATGAAGAGGTAACTAAATATAGTGCAAGTGATTATAGTAAGATTTTCAACAGTTACTATTCTACGATTGTTAAAAGTTATCTCGGTTTAGATACACTTTCAAAGAATATTACTGTAAGAACTATGCAAGAAACATTAGATTTTTATGTGAATTCGTTGTTTGAATTTTAATTAATACTAGACTTATTAAGTCCTTAATATAATCAAACTTTTTACTCACAAAAAATTATTTTATCGTTCTTAATTAGCCTCTTTTAGAAAATGTTGAATAATTCCTGCAATCTCAATATTTCTAGAAACTTATATGCTTTTAAAGATGTATAGTCACTGACAGAAATCGTCAGGAAGACTACCCAGCCAAATTACTTTTGGCTGGTTTTTATTGTCTAAAGATGATATAATTAAATTACCTAAAAGGTAATTTAATTTAACGAAAGGGGCATATGAAGCTTATCTATACAAACAAAACTGTTAAAAAGCAGTGCACAGAGCTGAGGCAGGCGAAAAAGGATTTTTCGGATAAGATTGCAGTAAAGTTGCATCAGTTGATTAACTTTTTAGAAGCGGCGGATTCCTTGGCTAGTGTGATAGCTTTTCCTAAATATCATTTTCACCAACTCAAGGGAAAGAGACAAGGACAGTTTGCTTTAGATATAGATGGTCGAAAGGGTTCCTATCGGTTGATTGTGGAATTTCGTGACGAGGATCTAGAAAAGGTATTTCCTAGTCCCATTGAAATCGAAATCCTAAAAATAGAGGAGGTCAGCAATCACTATGAGTAATAAAATTGTTGAATACAAAGACCTGATTGCTTTTCATCCAGGTCAGTATGTTGGAGAGTTGATTGAAGATTATAACGTAACGCAGAAAGAATTTGCGGAGCGTTTGGGGGTTTCAGCAAAGACTGTCAGCAAGCTGGTCAATGCTGAGGAGTCCATTAGTAAGGAAACGGCTCATAAGTTAGCCAAGCTAAGCGGAGTTTCCATGCAAACCTGGCTCAATCTTCAAAATGCTTATGATGTAAAAGTGGCAGAGATTGTAGAACAAAAAGAGCTAGAAGAAGGTAGCGAGAAAGAAATTTGTGAGATGATTGATTTCAAGTATTTTAAGGAAGAAGGCTATGTTACAGAAAAGCGCTATACTTTGAAAGAAAAGATTGTCGAACTTCGCAAGATTCTAGGTGTTGCAAGTTTAGAAAACCTCTTAACTTTCAATCATCTAGTGAGTTATCGGAATACACGTGAGTTTACGCCTAAAAGTATAGTGAATTCCAACGTCATGCTGGAGTTGGCATCTAAAAAAGCACGTGATAAAACAACTACTAAGCTCAATCGTAGAAAGCTAGGAAGAAGCTTGCCTGCCTTGAGAAAGTTGACCAGACAAGACCCAGAAGTCTTTCCTCAACGCTTGTCTGATATCTTGCTAGACTGTGGTGTTGTCTTAGTTGGTCTACCAGCTTTGCCAAATGCAAATCTGAATGGTGCTACGAAAAAATTTGGAAATGGCAGTGCGCTGCTTTTACTCACGGATCGAAACAAAGCGTCCGATATTTTCTGGTTCTCACTTTTTCATGAGATTGGGCATATTCTGGAGAATGATTTTTCATCTGATGCTGGAAATAGTGAGTCATACCTTCGTTCCGAGGAGCAGGCAGACCAGTTTGCAAAAGATCTCTTGATTAGACCTGAAGACTATCAAGCTTTTGTTGAAAAAGGGAACTTTGATAAGTCAGATATCCTTTGCTTTGCTGAGGAAATAGATATTCACCCTAGTATTGTCTTAGGACGCTTGCAGAAGGAGCAGTACCTTGGATATGAGCAGTTTAGAGAATTAAAAGAGAACTATTCCTTTGTTTCTTGAGAATTTTTGATCTTATGAGAATTTTATTCCAAGAAGTAGTCCGTTTGCTTATTTATCAATGAGAAATAGTATTTCATTAACATCCCATAACAAACCAATCAAACTGGTGCATTCTGAGCTAGTTCTGATTGGTTTTTCTTATTTCCGGATTTTAAACTGTATTTATTCTTTATTTCAAATAAATAGAGACTTGAAACTTTATCATATAGCAGCTTTTGGCTAGAACATTCGCCATTATTACGTTTTGGTTACATTTGTTAGGAGTGTATGAATTGTCAGAAAATTTTTATTATAATATGGTTTATAAATAAAGTAAGGAGACTTCTATGCAAAGACAACGTTTTTCACTCCGTAAATACAAGTTCGGTTTGGCTTCTGTTCTGCTGGGGACTGCTCTGGTTTTTGGTGCTGGACAGGCTCAGGCGGATGAGCAGACGACAGCTAGTTCGTCAGGGCAAGGTCAGGCAACTGCCGCTGTGGTATCAGCGACTGAGCCTGCTTCTCAAGCAGCTACACCTGAGACTCAGCCGATAAGTCCAGCCCCTGTGGAGAAAGCAGCACCAGCTTCTTCTGAATCGGTAGCTTCAAGTACAGAGCAGGCTAGCCAGCCTTCTACGGCAGAGGCTAAGGAAGCAGCTGCAGCTCCTGTAGAAAAAGGAGCGACTTCTTCATCAGAAGAGGCTTCTTCAAGTGCTGAGAAAGTAACTCAGCCATCTGCCACAGAGACCAAGCCAACAGCTCCGGCTAGTCCGACTGTAGAGTCTCCGGCAGCCGCAAACTCAGACAAGCCAGCATCTAAACCTGATGCAGTAGCAGAGTCACCAACTTCTCGGGACGCTAAACCAAGCAGCATCAGTACCAATGAGATCATCAAGGTTCCTCAGACCTGGTCTCAAGGCTATAAAGGTCAAGGCCGTGTGGTAGCCATTATCGACTCAGGTCTGGATGTCCATCATGAGGTTCTGAAGATCTCTGACCCGTCAAAGGCCAAGTATCAGACAGAGGCGGCTTTGGAAGAGGCTAAGAAAAAGGCCGGTATTGACTACGGGAAATGGTACAACAACAAGGTTGTCTATGCCTATAACTATATCGACGGTGATGACAATGTCAAGGAAAAGAACAGTTACTCACATGGTATGCACGTCACAGGGATTACAGCGGGAAATCCCAACAAGAAAGCTCCTAATGATGAGTATGTCTATGGTGTTGCGCCAGAAGCACAAGTTATGTTTATGCGGGTCTTCTCAGACCGTCAACGCACAACTAGCGACGCTATCTATATCAAAGCCATTGATGATGCAGTAGCTCTGGGAGCTGATACCATCAATATGAGTCTAGGCTCAGCAACAGGTTCGACGGTTGATGTCAGCCCTAGTCTGCAGGCGGCTATTGAGCGCGCTCGAGCTAAGGGAGTGAGTGTGATCATTGCGGCAGGTAATGACAACACCTTCGGAAGTGAATACTCTAAACCGCTGGTTGAAAATCCAGACTATGGTCTAGTTGGTAGTCCTTCAACAGCAGAAAGCTCTATCTCAGTCGCTTCTGTCAATAACACTGTTCTGACAGAGGAAGTCATGGAAGTTCGTGGTCTGGAAAAGAACGATAAGCTTTTGAACGGTCATTTCAGCTACTCCATGGGTGAAACAAATGCAACCTTTGAAAAGGGCAAGGAATATGAGTATGTCCATGTTGGTCTTGGTCGTGAAGAGGACTTTGCTGGTAAGGATCTGACAGGGAAGCTGGCTCTTATCCAGCGTGGTTCCTTTACCTTCGCTGAAAAGGTTAGAAATGCCATCAGCCATGGTGCTGTTGGTGCTCTAATCTACAATAATGTCGACGGAGCTAACCTAACGATGAGCCTGGACAGTGAATCTAAAAAGGTTCCGTCAGCCTTTATCAGCAAGGAATATGGAGAGGCTTTGGCAGCTGGTAATTACAAGGTGGTCTTTAATGGTCTTAAGGTCAATCGGCCGCATCCAGGAGCAGGTAGTCTGTCTGATTTCTCCAGTTGGGGTGTCACGACAGATGGCTTGCTCAAGCCAGATGTGACAGCACCAGGTGGCGATATTTACTCTTCGCTTAATGACAATACCTATGGCTCTATGAAGGGAACCAGTATGGCTACGCCTCATGTGGCTGGTGTGGCGGCTCTGGTCAAGGAATATCTCCTTCAGCACTATCCAGACTTAACACCTGCCCAGAATGCCGATTTGGTTAAAGCCCTCATCATGTCAACAGCTAAGCTGCACGTCAACAAGGAAACTGGTGTCTACACCTCTCCGCGTCAGCAGGGTGCTGGTATTGTGGATACGGCAGCGGCTATTTCTACCGGCCTCTATGTGACAGGGGATAATCAATATCCTAGCGTTTCCTTGGGCAATGTTCAAGACAGCTTCACTTTTGATGTTACGGTTCATAATATCACTGATAAGGACCGGACGCTGAAGATGATTGTCAATACCAACACAGATGCGGTCAAGGATGGCTACTTTACTCTGACACCTCGCAAACTAACCGAAACAGTCTGGCCAGAAGTTACTGTCAAGGCTCATAGCAGCCAGAAAGTGACGGTCAAGGTAAATACAGCTAAGTTTGCGGAAGAGTTGATCAAGCAGATGCCGAATGGTTATTTCTTAGAAGGCTTTGTCCGCTTTGTCGATCCAGCAGATGATGGCGATGTGGTTAGTCTGCCATTCATGGGCTTCCGTGGGCAATTCCAAGATCTGCCAGCTGTAGAAAGACCAATCTATAATCTAGTCCAAGAAGGCAAGTCAGGCTTCTATTACCCAGTGCCAGAGGACAAGAGTATCCTATCTGATGACAATGTCTCTTCCCTTGTGACAGAGTCAAGTGATACACTCTACTCTACCGGTCGAACAGCTGCTCGCAGCTCAATTGTACTGGGAACTGCAGAAAATGCTGATGGTAAGCATGTGCTGCAGCTGGGAGCGGATGGTAAGATTCGTCTGGCCTTCTCACCTAATGGTGATGGTAATCAGGACAGCATCCAGTATCGGACAGTTCTCTATCGCAATATCAATAATCTGACAGCTAGTGTCTATACGGCAGATGATAAGGACTATCGCTTCCCAATCTGGCAGAGCAGCACGATTAGAGAAGGCCGCAAGAACTATTATAGTGGACAGTCAGACAATCCTAAGTCCTACCTACTAGAAGATACATACTGGGATGGTCGTGACAGCAAGGGTGATAAGCTGGAAGATGGCCTCTATACCTATGTGGTTCGCTATACGCCAGATGTACCAGGTGCTAAAGAGCAGCAGATTAGCTTTAAGCTGCAGATCGATACGCAGAAACCTTTGATTAGTTCAGGCTATATCAGTACCAAGGATGGTGCGGAAACCTTTACGGCTCGCAAGCCAAAAGATGTTGGAAACGGCGGTATTTTGAGAGAACAGGTCTTCTATCTGCAGGCAGATGAAAAAGGGAAAGAGACCTATAAAGCCGTGGATGATTTTGGCGTTGAGCGTGATTACGAGCGTCGAGTTTACATCTCAGCCAATGCGGATGGCAGCTACACCTTGCCAAAAGGAGTGGACAAGTCTAAGATTTTCTATGTGGTAGAGGACTATGCAGGCAACCGTGATGCCATAGCTCTGTCAGACCTAGTCAGTGCTGAAAATGATGGTCGTATCCGTGTCGCTCTGGTAGATGCTAATACGCATCAAGATGTATCGTCGACCTTTGTCTATCGGATCAAGGATAGCAAGGGCAAGTATGTCGAACTGGACAAGGGCAAGCAAATCAACGCTCTGCCATTTGGCCGCTATACAGCAGAGATCTTTACTTATGATAAGGATGGGCTTCGTTTCTACAGCGATCTGACTCAGGAGTTTGAGCTGACAGCCCAAGATAGCTTTAAGACGATTGAGTTTCTAGTCAAGAAGCTGGTCTTTGCACCGGTCAGCGTTGCCTTTGATCAAGCTGTTCCGAAGAATACCCAAGTGGTTCTCAAGAATAATAATGGCGATGCCTATACGCTTCCAGCAGAACTGTTTGGTAAGCATGCCTTCGGAAGATCTGTAGCAGCTGGATTCTACTCTGTCTTTGTCAACCTGCCGACTGGCTATGAGCTCTGGGAAAATGAGCCGACTGTCGAGGTCAAAGAAGGCAAGAATAACCTGCTGAAGCTGGGGGTTATCGTCAAGTCAGGCTTGCTGGCAGCTGTCAATCAGCAGTCTAGTCTGGTCGGCGCTGCTCAGTATTACAATGCTTCTGCAGCGAAGCGCACAGCCTACGACCAAGCATATCAAGCAGCCAAGGAAGCTTTGACAAGCAAACTGACCCAAGCGCAAGTTGATGACGTAAGAGCGAAACTAGAAACAGCATCTGCTAATCTAGATGGCAAGGACTCTGATATTGCTGCGGTTAAAGCGGCAGTAGAGGCTTATGCGGCTACCACTAAGACAGGTGCTTATGCCAATGCTAAGGATAGGAATCGCCGTGCTTATGACAAGGCATTCCAAGCAGTTGCTCTGCTCTTGGTGCAGGACAAGGTGACCCAGGAGCAAATCGATACAGCCCTAACTCAGCTGACTACAGCAGAGAAGAAGCTGGATGGTAAGGAGACTAACTTTACTAATCTCAAGAAGCTAGTCAATGATGAGGTACATTACCAAGCCATCAGCAATAAGTTTATCTATGCGACTGATACGGTGAAGGCGGCTTATCTAGAGGCTTATGCACAGGCTAAGGAAGTTTTAGCTAATCCAGGTGCTAGCCAGGAAGATGTCAAAGAAGCCATTGCCAACCTCAGAGCAGCCAAGAGAAAACTTGATGGCAGAAAGCCAAGAGTAGTAAAACCGAAAAAACCTAAACAAGTCTAATTGGTTTTCAAGTCGGTTAAAAATCCCTTAAGTTGAAACTTGAGGGATTTTTCGATAAGTATTTTACATTGACCCTATTTTCTGCTATAATCTTTTTTAGAAAGAATTCTCATTGTCTACTTTTTAGCGAGTTCGGGATAGTGTGAGCCGGATAGGGAAGCAGTGCAGATGGCGCTTTCGGTTATAATTTTTAAAGTAATGAAGTAATAAATTAGGGTGGAACCGCGTCTTGACGCCCCTAGGTGAAATAGCCTAGGAGTGTCGGATGTGGTTCTTTTGCGTACTGAGTCTATTGTTCGAAAGAAAGGAGATTCGTGGAGAACCTTTATCTTGTAAAAGACGAGAACCAATTAGCAGCTTTTCGAGATTTCGTCGCAAAGAATGCCGCAAAGTTGCAGGATTATCTGGCTTTTTTAAGAGACGAGTTTGCGGTTTATGATTTGCCGCAAGCCATCATTTGGTCCGATTTTGATTCTGCTACGCAGATCATTCGGGAAATTCCTGTACCAGCCTATACAAATGATAGGCGGATGGTTATGACTCCCGAATTGACGATTTGGAAAGATTTGTATCTCCTTCAGTTAGAGAATTACGAGTCCTCTCACCAAACTCAAGCAATAGCAAACCACTATCAGTCTTTGTCTGAAAATTCTCTCTTGCAGATTGTGGGCCATGAGTTAGCTCATTGGTCGGAGCATTTTTTAGATGACTTTGATGGATACGGTGCCTATATCTGGTTTGAAGAAGGGATGGTTGAGTATATTAGCCGCAAGTATTTCTTTACAGATGAGGAATTTCGAGTGGAAAAAGCTTGTAATCAGTCTCTTGTTGAGCTCTTTCAGAAAAAGTACGGTTGGCACTCATTGAATGATTTCGGCACTTCAACTTATCAAGGGAATTATGCTAGTATTTTTTACGAATACTGGCGCAGTTTTTTGACCGTCGACAAGCTAGTAGAAAATCTAGGCAGTGTGCAAGCGGTCTTTGATTCTTATCATCGGTGGGCAAACACGGATAAAACACTTCCCTTGTTGGATTGGTTCATACAGCAGAAAATAATAGACAAAGAGATATAAACAAACTAAAGGAGTAACTAATGTCCAAGAAACTTACCTTTCACCTCGCCAAAGTCAATTGCGAACCTAAAGGTTCGATTGACTAACGACAACCGCTATGAGGCGGTTTGTCTAGGCGATGTACTAGCTTTTCAAAAGGGAAATAATCGTTCCCTTTTGAACGCTTCGCAAGAAATCTAAACAAACTAAAGGAGTAAATAATGTCTAAGAAATTAACCTTTCAGGAAATTATCCTGACTCTACAACAGTTCTGGAATGACCAGGGCTGTATGCTCATGCAGGCTTATGATAATGAGAAGGGGGCGGGAACGATGAGTCCCTATACCTTCCTGCGGGCTATTGGACCAGAGCCTTGGAATGCGGCCTATGTAGAGCCGTCTCGCCGGCCGGCAGATGGACGCTATGGGGAAAATCCCAACCGTCTTTACCAGCACCATCAATTTCAGGTGGTCATGAAGCCATCTCCAAGCAATATCCAAGAACTTTATTTGCAGTCTTTGGAACTCTTGGGCATCAATCCGCTGGAGCACGACATCCGCTTTGTTGAGGATAACTGGGAAAATCCTTCAACTGGCTCGGCTGGTCTGGGCTGGGAAGTTTGGCTGGATGGTATGGAAATTACTCAGTTCACCTACTTCCAGCAGGTCGGAGGTCTGCCAACTCAGCCGGTGACTGCTGAGGTGACTTATGGTCTGGAGCGTCTGGCTTCTTATATCCAAGAAGTGGACTCAGTTTACGACATTGAGTGGGCTGATGGTGTTAAGTACGGTGAAATTTTCACTCATCCTGAGTATGAGCATTCTAAGTACAGTTTTGAGGTCAGCGACCAAGACTTGCTCTTGGGGAATTTTGAGAAGTTTGAAGCGGAAGCTAAGCGCTGTCTGGACGAGCATCTAGTGCACCCAGCCTATGACTATGTTCTCAAATGCTCGCATACTTTTAACCTCTTGGATGCGCGTGGAGCCGTATCTGTGACAGAGCGGGCTGGTTACATTGCCCGTATTCGTAATCTGGCGCGTGTTGTGGCCAAGACCTTTGTGGCTGAGCGCAAGCGTCTGGGCTATCCACTTTTGGATGCAGAGACTCGCGAGAAACTCTTGGCAGAGGAGGGAGAATAATCATGGTAAAAAATTTATTAGTTGAATTAGGCTTGGAGGAAATGCCAGCCTATGTCGTGACACCGAGCATGAAGCAGCTGCGCGACAAGATGGGAGCCTTTCTGACAGACCATCGTCTGACCTTTGAGAAAATTGAAATGTTCTCTACACCTCGTCGTCTGGCGGTGCGCGTGGTTGGCTTGGCGGACAAGCAGTCTGATTTGACCGAAGATTTCAAAGGCCCTTCTAAGAAAATCGCGCTTGATGCTGATGGCAACTTTACCAAGGCTGCAGAAGGCTTTGTTCGTGGCAAGGGCTTGACGGTTGAGGACATTACTTTCCGCGAAATTAAGGGCGAAGAATACGTCTATGTGACCAAGGAAGAAATCGGCCGTCCGGTAGAAGAAATCATCCCAGCAGTAACGGAAGTTCTGCAAGCTTTGACCTTCCCTGTCAGCATGCACTGGGCCAACAACACCTTTGAATACATCCGCCCGGTCCACACCTTGACTGTGCTCTTAGATGAGCAGGCCTTTGACTTGGATTTCTTGGACATCAAGAGCGGCCGTACTAGCCGTGGACACCGTTTCTTGGGGAAAGAAACAGAGATTGCTTCAGCAGATTCCTATGAAGACGATCTACGGGCTCAGTTTGTCATTGCCAGTCCTCTTGAGCGGGGAGATATGATTGTCGAGCAGATTCGAGCACTGGAAGAGGAGCACGGGGTTTCTATCGAAATTGACGAAGACTTGCTCAATGAAGTGTTGAATCTGGTAGAATATCCAACTGCTTTCTTAGGTAATTTTGACGCCAAATACTTAGAGGTGCCTGAGGAAGTCTTGGTAACTTCCATGAAAGAGCACCAGCGTTACTTTGTTGTGCGCGATGCTGAAGGCAAACTTTTACCACACTTTATCTCTGTTCGCAATGGAAATGCAGAGCATTTAGAAAATGTCATCAAGGGAAATGAGAAAGTCTTGGTGGCTCGTCTGGAAGATGGGGAATTCTTCTGGCGGGAAGACCAAAAACTAGCTATTGCCGACTTGGTTGAAAAGCTGAGCAATGTGACCTTCCACGAAAAGATTGGCTCTCTGGCAGAGCACATGGAGCGGACTGGCAAGATTGCTGCTCTCTTGGCGCAAGAAGCAGGATTGGATGCTGATGAGACAGCTGACTTGGCTCGTGCAGCGGCTATTTATAAGTTTGACTTGCTGACTGGTATGGTTGGGGAATTTGATGAGTTGCAAGGTATCATGGGTGAGAAGTATGCTCTTCTGGCTGGTGAGAATGCTGCAGTTGCAGCTGCCATTCGGGAGCACTATATGCCGACTTCAGCCGATGGAGAATTGCCTGATACTAAGGTCGGTGCTGTCTTGTCTCTGGCTGATAAGCTGGATACCATTTTGTCTTTCTTCTCAGTTGGACTGATTCCGAGCGGTTCCAATGACCCTTATGCTCTGCGCCGTGCCACTCAGGGTGTCGTGCGTATCTTGGACAAGTTTGGCTGGAACATTGACTTGGCTCAGCTTCTTGGTCGACTTTACGAACTCAAGTTTGATAGCTTAAGCTATGACAATCAAGCGGCTGTGCTAGACTTCTTCCGTGCCCGCGTTGAGAAGATGATGGATCGCAGCATTCCAAAAGACATCGTGACGGCTGTTCTTCAAAGCACTCACTTTGTCGTACGTGATTTGGTAGAAACAGCTGCGCTTCTAGCAGAAAAAGCTCAGGAAGATAACTTCAAGTCAGCAGTCGAAAGCCTGTCTCGGGTCTTTAATCTAGCTGAGAAAGCCCAAGGGAAGACAGCTGTTAATCCGGCTCTCTTTGAAAATCAAGAGGAAAAAGACTTGGCTGCGGCCATTGAAGAAGTGGAACTGACATCTGACTTAGCTGCCGATTTGGACCAACTCTTTGCTCTCAGTCCAGTTATTGATGCTTTCTTTGACCATACCATGGTCATGGCAGAAGATGAGACTGTGCGTAACAACCGCCTAGCACTCCTTGCGTCTTTGACGGCCAAGGCTGGACAGCTGGCTCAGTTTAATCAGATTAATACCAAATAAAAGGTAAGAGAGAGGTAGAGTCATGGATCCTAAAAAAATTGCCCGTATTAATGAACTGGCTAAAAAGAAAAAAACGGAAGGCTTAACTGCTGAGGAAAAAGTGGAACAAGCCAAGCTTCGTGAAGAGTATATCGAGGGCTACCGTCGCTCTGTTCGCCACCACATTGAAGGCATCAAGATTGTTGATGAAGCTGGCAATGATATCACTCCTGAAAAATTGCGTCAAGTTCAGCGCGAGAAAGGCCTTCACGGCCGTAGTCTGGATGACCCAGAGTCTTAAGTAGATATAAATATAAATAAAAGAATCCCTCGCTAGGAAGCTAGAAAGTTCCTGTCGAGGGATTCTTTTATTCTTGTTTACGTTTTTTCAAAATACGGAGAGCTACATAGATGCAGCTAGCGATGATTGCTACATCCAGCCAGAAAATCCAAGGCTCTGTGATACGGAAAAAGAAATAAGCAGCGATGGCAATAATGAGGCATAGAATCCCTAAATCCATTTTTTCTTTGAGATTGAGTCTCATAGGTCTTCTTCCTCCTTTTTTTGTGCTTGACGAATCTTTCCTTTGGCAATGAAATGCATAATCAGTCCAAATCCAAGGCCTGCGGCTAATCCAGTTATAATGAGTTTAGGCTGAAGCAAAACTTGCAGGATATCTTTCTTTTCCATGACAGCTATCATGATGCCGAAGAGAGGATAAAAGAGCAACCAATAAGAGAAGCCTGCTTTGAGACCAGCATGTTTCATAGCTTTTTCTTCTTTTTCATCCTGAAGTCCTAGCTCTAGCTCATCAATTCCTTTGCGCCGTGCTTGAATGACTATATAGACACAGAAGCCGAGGATAAGGATTTCCAGCAGGATAGGATAGGCAACAGCGATAATTTTGGGCCAGCGAAAGGCTAGGGGAAAGGCGATGGCATTGCCAAAAATCAGAATAAAGAAAAGCCAGATAAAGCCTATATTTCCTAGATGCTCAGCCTGTTGGCGCTTTTGCTCGTCCAAAGGTCCAGTAATGCCGTA
Source organism: Streptococcus sanguinis SK49 (assembly GCF_000212815.1). Classification (GTDB taxonomy): domain Bacteria; phylum Bacillota; class Bacilli; order Lactobacillales; family Streptococcaceae; genus Streptococcus; species Streptococcus sanguinis_C. Next base: position 617,149 of record NZ_GL890985.1, read on the forward strand.
AAATCGTTTAATCATCTTGTCTGAGAATGTTTCTTTTTTCATGTTTGTGTCCTTTCTTTAGGTATGAAATTTGCTGCAGGGAAAAATTCTTAGTCCTCAGAATCTTCATCTGTCAGCTGGGGCTCCCAAAAGAGGGCGTTGAGGTCAGTATCCAGCGCTCTAGCCAGATTGATACAGAGCTCGAGGGTGGGGTTGTATTTGTTATTTTCAATCATATTGATAGTTTGCCGCGATACCCCGATAGACTTAGCCAACTCTAGCTGAGACATCTTTTTTTCTTTTCGAAATTCTTTGACACGATTCATTACACCCTTCCTTTCTAATTCTATAACTGATAACTTTCAGTAAGTTTGTCAGTTATATTTGACTTTTATTTTATGCTAGTATAATACTTTTCGGAAAAAGTGTCAAGTATATCTGACAAAAAATTTAAAAAAGTATTTCATCCGCTTACTTTTTCTTTTAAATTTTTTTTGCTTTTGAATGTGATATAATAAGTAAGATATGACAAACGAATTTCATCACATTACTGTTCTTCTTCATGAAACGGTTGACCAGCTGGCGGTTAAGCCTGACGGCATCTATGTCGATGCGACCCTTGGCGGTGCTGGTCACAGCGAATATCTTTTGAGCCAGCTCGGAGACGAAGGGCATCTTTATGCCTTTGATCAGGACCAGACGGCTATTGACAATGCTAAAAAGCGCTTGGCTCCTTATATAGAGCGGGGGATGGTGACCTTTATCAAGGATAATTTCCGCCACCTCAAGAGCCGTTTGCAAGAAGCCGGTGTAGAAGAAATTGATGGGATTTGTTATGATTTAGGCGTTTCCAGCCCTCAGCTGGATCAGCGTGAGCGTGGTTTTTCCTATAAACAGGATGCGCCTTTGGATATGCGCATGAACTGCGATGCAGCCTTGACAGCTTTTGAGGTTGTCAATCATTATAGCTATCAGGATTTAGTACGAATCTTTTTTAAATACGGCGAAGATAAGTTTTCTAAGCAGATTGCTCGCAAGATTGAGCAGGCTAGAAGTGTCAAGCCTATTGAAACAACGACAGAACTGGCTGAGATTATCAAGTCAGCCAAGCCAGCTAAGGAGCTGAAGAAGAAAGGCCATCCAGCCAAGCAGATTTTTCAGGCCATTCGGATTGAGGTCAATGATGAGCTGGGCGCTGCGGATGAGTCTATTCAGCAGGCTATTGATTTGCTGGCAGTGGACGGCCGGATTGCGGTCATTACTTTTCATTCGCTGGAAGATCGTCTGACCAAGCAGCTTTTTAAGGAGGCGTCGACAGTGGATGTTCCAAAGGGCTTGCCCTTTATCCCAGATGAACTGCAGCCTAAGCTGGAGCTGGTCAGCCGCAAACCAATTTTACCAAGTAAAGAAGAATTAGAAAGCAATAACCGGGCTCATTCTGCCAAGCTGCGCGTGGCCCGTAAGATACACAAGTGAGGAAGAAATGTCAGAAAAAAGACCAAACCCGCTTCAAGATCAGATGCGAAAATTTTCCCGAGTTGAGAAGGCCTTTTACGGCTCTATCGTTTTAACTGCCATTATTTTAGCGGTCAGCATCGTCTTTATGCAGACCAAGCTATTGCAAGTGGATCGGGATTTGACGGAAGTCAATACACAGATCGAAGCAGAGCAGACAGAGTTGGCCGACATCAAGCAGGAAGTCAATGAACTAACCCGCTATGAAAGGCTGTCCCAACTAGCCAGCTCTCAGGATATGAAACTCCAGAAGGGAAATCGTAAAACAGTGAGTTCAACGGATGAAGAATAGAATTTTTGAAAGAATTAAAAAATACGCCCTGAAAAATAGGCAAACCCCTGAATACAATCGGCGGCAAGTGGGAAAGAGCATGAGTATCTTAGCTATCTTTCTCTTTTTCGTTTTCTTGATTAATTTTGCCATTATTATTGGGACAGACCAGAAGTTCGGTGTTAATCTATCAAAGGGTGCAGAGGTAGTCCATCAAAAGACGGTCACAGTCGCTGCCCGACGGGGAACAATCTATGACCGAAATGGAGTTCCCATTGCAGAGGATGCCACGACTTATAATGTTTATGCCATTATTGACAAGAGTTACAAGTCAGCTACCGGCAAGATTCTTTATGTGGAAGAATCCCAGTACGATAAGGTGGCAGAGATTTTCAATCAATACCTAGAACTGGATAAGGACTACGTCAAAACCCAGCTGTCTCAGAAAAATCTCAAGCAGGTTTCCTTCGGGGCACAGGGCAATGGCATTACCTACAGTAATATGAATGCCATGCGGGAAGCCTTTGAAGCTGCTGGTATTGAAGGGATTGACTTTACTACCAGTCCTAACCGCAGTTATAGCAACGGTGTCTTTGCCTCCCAGTTTATCGGTCTGGCCCAGCTGCAGGAGGATAAGGAAGGCAATAAGACGCTGAAAGGGACTTCTGGCATGGAGCAGGCACTGGATAGGATTCTTGCTGGTCAGAATGGGGTTGTGACCTATGAAAAAGACCGAAATGGTAATGTTGTACCTGGGTCAGAAAAGGTCTCTGTACAAGCAGAGGACGGCAAGGATGTCTATACAACGCTGTCGGCTGATTTGCAAACCTACCTAGAAACGCGGATGAACGCCTTTCAGGAAAAAGTCAAAGGCAAGTTTGTCAATGCGACCTTGGTCAGTGCTAAGACTGGTGAAATCCTAGCTACCTCTCAAAGGCCGACCTATAATGCCGATACCAAGGAAGGTTTGAATGAGAAAAATCTGGGCAACTGGAACACCATGCTCTATCAAGGTCAGTACGAGCCAGGATCTACTATGAAAGTTATGACTCTAGCTTCAGCTATTGATAATGGCAGCTTTAATCCTAATGATACCTATGACAGTAGAGAATACAAGGTCATGGATGCGACCATTCGGGACTGGAACGTCAACATGGGGATTTCAGAAGGGGAAACCCTGACCTTTGCCCAAGGATTTACCTATTCCAGTAACGTCGGTATGACCATTCTGGAGCAGAAGATGGGCAATGACAAGTGGCTGGACTACTTGAGTAAGTTTAAGTTTGGTCTGCCGACCCGCTTTGGGATGGGCAATGAAACCTATGGCTCCTTGCCAGGTGATAACTATGTTACGATTGCCATGAGTTCCTTCGGTCAAGGGATTGGTGTGACCCAGGTGCAGATGTTGCGTGCCTTCTCGTCCGTTGCCAATGACGGCGTCATGGTAGAGCCTAAGTTTATCAATGCTATCCATGATCCTAAAACCAATACAGCTCGTAAGACTGCGACGGAAATTATCGGAAATCCTGTCTCAGAAAAAGCAGCTCAAACCACTCGGGATTATATGGTTCAGGTCGGAACAGACCCCTACAAAGGAACCCTGAATGTCGGTGGAGAACCCGTCATTCAAGTGGCCGGTCAGAATGTCGCTGTCAAGTCAGGGACCGCTCAGATCGCTTCTGAAAATGGTTATCTAGAGGGCGAGAACGACTATATCTACTCGGTTGTTGCCATGACGCCGGCAGAAAATCCTGAATTTATCATGTATGTGACAGTTCAGCAGCCTGAGGAAAAATTCCAGCCTATATTCTGGCAGGAAGTGGTCAATCCGGTCTTGGAAGAAGCTGTCGCTCTCAAAGACAGTCTTAATCTGACGACAGAGACAACTCCAGCTCTTGAAACAGTCACTGAAGAAACCAGTTATAAAATGCCATCACTGGAAGATTTGACCAAGCAACTAGGTCTGAAACATCAAGTCAGTCCTGGCGGCTTGGCAGATGAATTGCGCCGCAACCTCGTCCAGCCAATTGTGCTGGGAACAGGTGGCAAGATTAAAAAAGTATCTGTTAAAGAGGGCAAAAATCTCAAGGCCAACCAGCAGGTTTTGATCTTGTCAGATGATTTAGAAAGTCTGCCTGATATGTATGGCTGGACCAAGGCCAATGTTGAACGTTTTGCGAAGTGGCAGGGCATTGAAGTCACTTTCAAAGGAGAGGGCTCCAAGGTCGTCAAGCAGAGCGAAAAGACCAATACTTCGCTGAAAAATCTCAAGAAAATAACAATTACAATGGGAGACTAATATGCTTATTGCTCTTATTGCAGGAATCGTAACTTTTATCCTAACTATCATCGGCATTCCTGCCTTTATTCGTTTTTACCATAAGGCTCGTATCACAGGCCAACAGATGCACGAAGATGTTAAGCAGCATCAGGCCAAGGCCGGAACGCCAACTATGGGTGGTACTGTCTTTCTTTTGACATCTGTTTTGGCCAGCTTTGTTATCGGTCTGTTTTCGCATCAGCTGTCAAACGGCCTCATCATGATTCTTTTTATCTTGGTCCTGTATGGCGTTGTCGGCTTTTTGGACGACTTTCTCAAGGTGTTTCGTAAGATTAACGAGGGCCTAAATCCCAAGCAGAAACTGTTTCTGCAGCTGGTCGGCGGAGTTGTCTTTTACTTCTTTTACAATCAGCACGGTGCAGGTGATCAACTGAATATCTTCACCATTCCTGTCCAGATAGGCTTCCTCTATGTCTTTTTCGTCCTTTTTTGGCTGATTGGCTTCTCCAATGCTGTCAATCTGACGGATGGAATTGATGGTTTGGCCAGCATTTCGGTGGTCATTAGCTTGGTGGCCTATGCTGTGATTGCTGTCGAGCAGAAGCGTTTTGATATTTTGATTGTCATCATTAGTATGATTGGCGGTTTGCTAGGCTTCTTTGTCTTCAACCACAAGCCCGCTAAAATCTTCATGGGCGATGTAGGAAGTCTGGCTTTGGGCGGTATGCTGGCTGCTATCTCCATTTCCCTTCACCAAGAGTGGACCCTGCTCTTGATTGGTATCGTCTATGTGTTTGAAACGACCTCTGTCATGATGCAGGTGACTTACTTCAAGCTGACCGGCGGCAAGCGGATTTTCCGGATGACTCCGGTTCATCACCACTTTGAGCTGGGAGGCCTAACTGGCCACGGCAAGGAGTGGAGCGAGTGGAAGGTCGATTTCTTCTTCTGGGGAATCGGTATCGTGGGCAGTCTTTTGACCCTAGCTATCCTATATCTATAGCAAGAAGCGAGTCTCTGGCTCGCTTTTCTGCTTCTTAGATTTGAGGGTAAGCAGGATGGTCAATTTTTTGGTATAATAGTTAGGATAATAGAATAGAGGACAAGATGAAATTTACAGAATTTAAGTTTAAAGATTATATTCAGGAAGCGCTCAGGGATCTGAACTTCGTTGAAGCGACTCCAGTCCAAGAGAAGCTGATTCCGGTGGTATTGTCTGGTCGGGATTTGGTCGGGGAGTCCAAGACAGGCTCTGGTAAGACCCACACGTTTTTGCTGCCAATCTTTCAAATGCTGGATGAGGAGGCAGACAGTGTGCAGGCTGTCATTACAGCCCCAAGTCGGGAGCTGGCAGCACAGATTTATCAGGCTGCTCGTCAGTTGGCTAGCTTTTCTGAAAAAGAGATTCGGGTGGCTAACTATGTTGGTGGGACGGACAAAGCTCGTCAGATTGGGAAGTTAGAGTCCAGTCAGCCTCATATCGTCATCGGAACGCCTGGGCGGATTTATGACCTGGTAGAGTCTGGCGATTTGGCTATTCACAAGGCCAAGACCTTTGTCGTTGACGAGGCAGATATGACACTGGACATGGGCTTTTTGGCGACGGTTGATAAGATTGCTGGCCGGCTGCCAAAAGACCTGCAGTTTCTCGTTTTTTCAGCGACCATTCCGCAGAAGCTCCAGCCTTTTTTGAAAAAATACCTGTCTAATCCAGTCATTGAGCAGATTAAGACCAAGACGGTCATTGCGGACACCATTGAAAACTGGCTTCTGTCAACCAAGGGACGAGACAAGAATGCCCAGATTTATCAAATCAGTCAGCTCCTGCAGCCTTATCTGGCTATGATTTTCGTTAATACCAAGACGAGGGCAGATGAACTGCACAGCTATCTGACAGCTCAAGGGCTCAAAGTTGCTAAAATTCATGGCGATATTGCTCCGCGGGAGCGCAAGCGTATCATGAATCAGGTCAAGAATCTGGATTTTGAGTATATTGTTGCTACTGACTTGGCAGCGCGGGGGATTGATATCGAAGGTGTCAGTCATGTTATTAACGATGCCATTCCTCAGGACTTGTCTTTCTTTGTCCATCGGGTAGGCCGAACCGGCCGTAATGGTCTTCGCGGTACAGCCATTACTCTCTACCAGCCGAGTGATGACTCAGATATTCGGGAGTTAGAAAAGATGGGGATTAAGTTCATTCCCAAGATGATAAAAGATGACGAGTTCCAGGATACCTACGACCGAGACCGTCGGGCCAATCGGGAAAAGAGTCGGGAGAAGCTGGACACGGAAATGCTGGGGCTGGTCAAGAAGAAAAAGAAAAAAATCAAACCAGGCTACAAGAAAAAAATCCAGTGGGCAGTGAACGAAAAGCGCCGCAAAACTAAGCGAGCAGAGAATCGTGCACGTGGTCGGGCAGAGCGTAAGGCTAAGCGCCAAAGCTTTTAGTGATATACTTTTCTTATCGCTGTGATAAGAAAAATATATTAGTCTTTATGAGATAGATATGATAGACTAGTGAAACTAGTCTATTTTTATATTGGGCTTAGTGTGGCTTATTTGATATTTAGGAACACGAGATTTGCACTAGCTACTCACGTTTTGACTGCTAAAAGACAGTAAAAGCGAAGCAAATTCTTTGTTTTGTTCCAGAATTATGTTAAAATATTTCATTATCAAGAAAAGGAAGTAATAATGGTGGTTACAACTTATCTTCTGACAACTGGTTGGTATGAGGAGTTCCTCAAGTTCATTCCAGATGGTAAATTATTTAGTTTAAGGGCTGTTTTTGAGGCTATTCCCGGCATTTTGCAAAATCTGCCAATCACCCTTCTCTTGACAGCGGGTGGTGCAGTCTTTGGTATTCTGCTTGCCATGGTTTTTGCTATCGTCAAGATTAATCGGGTTAAAGTCCTGTATCCGATTCAGGCTTTCTTTGTCAGCTTTCTGAGAGGAACACCTCTTCTAGTCCAGCTCATGCTGACCTATTTTGGGATTCCTTTGTTGCTGAAGGCCATCAATCAGAAGTATGGCACAAGCTTTAATATCAACGAGATTCCAGCGTCTGTATTTGCGATTGTTGCCTTTGCTTTCAACGAAGCGGCTTATGCTAGTGAGACCATCCGGGCAGCAATCTTGTCCGTAGATCCGGGAGAAATCGAGGCTGCTCGCAGCTTAGGGATGACCAACAAGCAGGTTTATATGCGTGTCATTATCCCCAATGCAGCAGTAGTGGCGACACCTAGTCTGATTAATTCCCTGATTGGCTTAACCAAGGGAACTTCTCTGGCCTTTAGTGCCGGTGTAGTGGAAATTTTTGCCAAGGCACAGGCTATCGCGGGGGCGGACTACCGTTACTTTGAGCGTTTTATTTCGGTTTCGCTGATTTATTGGGCAGTCAATATTCTCATTGAGCAGCTTGGCCGCTGGATCGAAAAGATGATGGATATCAAACAGCCGGATAAATTTGAATCGCTTCAGCAAGCAGAAGGAGAAGGAATCTGATGATTAATATTTCACATTTAAGTAAGACTTTTTCAGGTCAAAAGGTTCTGGATGATCTCAGTTTGGACATTCAAAAAGGTGAAGTAGTAGCTTTGATTGGCTCTTCAGGTGCTGGGAAGTCAACCTTCCTCCGCAGCCTCAACTATCTGGAACAGCCAGATAGCGGAAAGATTGCTATCGACGGTTTCAAAGTGGATTTTTCAAGCATTTCTAAAGATGAGATTTTGCTGCTGCGCCGCAAGCTAGCCATGGTTTTTCAGCAGTTTAACCTCTTTTCCCGTCGGACAGCTCTGGAAAATGTCAAGGAAGGTCTGCTGGTAGTTAAGAAACTGTCAGACCAAGAAGCGACTAAGATAGCCAAGGAAGAGTTAGCAAAAGTTGGCTTGTCAGACCGAGAAAATCACTATCCTAGACATCTGTCAGGCGGTCAGAAGCAGCGGGTAGCCTTAGCAAGGGCTTTGGCTATGAATCCAGATGTTCTTTTGCTAGACGAGCCGACCTCGGCCTTGGATCCCGAGTTGGTCGGAGAAGTAGAGAAATCGATCGCTGATGCGGCTAAGTCTGGCCAGACCATGATTCTGGTCAGTCATGATATGTCCTTTGTCGCTCAGGTGGCCGATAGAGTACTCTTTTTGGACAAGGGGAAAATCATAGAGTCTGGTACACCAGATGAAATTATCCATCATCCAAAGGAAGAAAGAACCAAGGAATTTTTTGCTAGTTACAAACGGACCTATATTTGATATAATAGAGACAGTGAAGGCTCAGTTGGCTATACCAGCTGAGTTTGTTTTCAGTCTCAGCGTGCTGTGGAGCAGGCTTTCTTGTCTAGTGGGTGTTTTATGCTGACGGCTAAATTTGGAGTTGTTCCCTTTCTTTACACTATGAGGCTGATTGACCTTTGAGGAGTTGACATGTTAGATCAAATATTTGCACTTTATATCGAGAGTCTGCTTTACACAGCAGTCGGTGTAGGGATCATTGCGGGTTTATGGATTGGACTGCGGATGATTCGCCGCAAGGACAAGACAGCCAAGGAGCGCCAGAGTCATCTGTATGATGTCCTTTTGATTGTCATTATGACGATTCCAGTCCTGTCTTTTGCGACGTTGGGCCTGCTCATTGTCCTAAAAGCTTAAATGCTTGTAAAACTGTAGAAAAGTTGTTAGAATAATTCTAGTTACAACAAGGAGAAAGAAGAGTTATGTACGATACAATTATTATTGGAGCTGGACCTGCCGGCATGACCGCTGCCCTCTATGCAGCCCGCAGCAATCTAAAAGTTGCCCTGCTGGAGCGTGGTATTCCTGGTGGTCAGATGAACAATACTGCTGACATTGAAAACTATCCAGGATATGCCAATATCAGTGGTCCTGAGCTAGCAGAGAAAATGTTTGAGCCTCTTGAGAATCTGGGGGTTGAACATTTATTTGGCCTAGTAGAAAAAATTGAAGACCGAGGTGATTTCAAGGAAATCATTACTGAAGATGAGCGTTTTGAAACTAAAACAGTCATCATTGCTTCCGGTGCCAATCATCGTCATCTGGGGGTTCCTGGTGAGGAAGACTACAACAGCCGCGGGGTTTCCTACTGTGCGGTCTGTGACGGCGCCTTCTTCCGTGATGAAGATCTGCTGGTTGTCGGTGGTGGTGACTCGGCTGTAGAGGAGGCTATTTTCCTGACGCGCTTTGCAAAAAGTGTGACCATTGTTCACCGTCGCGATGAGCTGCGAGCACAAAAAGTGCTGCAGGATCGTGCTTTTGCCAACGAAAAGATTCGCTTTGTCTGGGATTCTGTAGTGGAAAGTATCCATGGTGATGAGCGTAAGGTGACTGGTGTAACATTCAAGAATGTCAATACAGGTGAGCTTAGTCAGGCAGAGTTTGGCGGTATCTTTATCTATGTTGGCCTAGATCCAGTTAGCGAATTTGCTGCGGACTTGGGTATCACTGATGAGGCTGGCTGGATTCTGACGGACCATCAGATGAAAACGTCAGTAGCAGGCATTTACGCTGTTGGTGATGTTCGCCAGAAAGACCTGCGCCAGATTACGACAGCTGTTGGCGATGGTGCCACTGCCAGTCAGGAAGCCTACAAATATCTTACAGAGCAAGCATAAAAATATAAGCTAAGCAAGTGTGTCTATTCAAGTGAGTTGACAGGATTTGCTTAGCTTTTTTGGAATTATGATATAATATAAGGTATCTAGCATAAAGGAGCAAGAAGATGTACCCAGATGATAGTTTAACTCTGCACACTGATTTGTACCAAATCAACATGATGCAGGTTTATTTCAAGCAAAATATTCACAACAAGCGTGCAGTTTTTGAAGTTTTTTTCCGTAAGAATCCTTTTAATAACGGCTACGCTGTCTTTGCGGGCTTAGAAAGAATTATTTCCTATCTCAATAATCTGACGTTCAGCCAGAGCGATTTAGATTATTTGCAATCCTTGGGCTATCATGGAGAGTTTTTGGATTATTTGCGAAATCTCAAGATGAGCCTGACAGTAAGGTCTGTTCAGGAAGGTGATTTGGTTTTTGCCAATGAGCCAATCGTGCAGGTGGAAGGTCCTCTAGCTCAGTGTCAGCTGGTTGAGACTGCCCTGCTCAATATCGTTAATTTTCAGACCCTGATTGCCACTAAGGCAGCCCGTATCCGCTCTGTTATCGAAGATGAGCCACTGATGGAGTTTGGTACGCGCCGAGCCCAGGAAATGGATGCTGCTATTTGGGGGACTAGGGCTGCGGTGATTGGCGGAGCGAACGGTACCAGCAATGTTCGGGCTGGCAAGCTCTTTGATATTCCAGTCTTGGGAACGCATGCCCATGCTCTCGTTCAAGTCTATGGAAATGATTATGAAGCCTTTAAAGCTTACGCTGAGACTCATCATAACTGTGTTTTCCTAGTAGATACTTACGATACATTGCGTCTAGGTGTTCCGGCAGCCATTCGGGTGGCGCGTGAGCTAGGAGACAAGATTAAGTTTCTGGGAGTCCGCATTGATTCGGGAGACCTTGCCTATATTTCTAAGAAGGTTCGGCAGCAATTAGATGAAGCTGGCTTCCCTGATGCTAAGATTTATGCGTCCAATGATCTGGATGAAAATACCATTCTCAACTTGAAAATGCAAAAAGCTAAGATTGATGTCTGGGGTGTGGGAACCAAGCTCATTACGGCCTATGACCAGCCGGCTTTAGGAGCAGTTTATAAGATTGTTGCTATTGAAGATGAGAATGGAGAATTGCGCAATACCATCAAGCTGTCCAATAATGCTGAAAAAGTTTCTACACCAGGTAAGAAGCAGGTTTGGCGCATTACCAGCCGCGAAAAAGGGAAGTCTGAGGGAGACTACATTACCTATGATGGCCTTGATGTCAATGGCTTGGAAGAGCTGGAAATGTTCCATCCGACCTATACCTATATCAATAAAACAGTCAAAAATTTTGATGCTGTACCGCTTTTAGTGAACATTTTCCAAGAAGGAAATTTGGTCTATGAACAGCCGACTCTGACTGAGATTCAAGCCTATGCCCGTAAGGAATTTGATAAACTCTGGGACGAGTACAAGCGGGTTCTCAATCCACAGGATTATCCAGTTGACCTGGCTAGAGATATCTGGCAGGATAAGATGGACTTGATTGACCAGATGCGCAAGAAAGCCTACCAGACAGGAGCAGAAAAATGAGTCTACAAGAAGAAATTATCGCTCAACTGGGCGTCAAACCAGTGATTGACCCGGAGGAAGAAATCCGCAAGTCGGTGGACTTTCTCAAGGCCTATCTGAGAAAGCACCCTTTTTTGAAAACTTATGTTTTAGGAATTTCTGGAGGTCAGGATTCAACCTTGGCTGGCCGCTTAGCTCAGCTGGCTGTAGAGGAAATGCGGGCTGAAACTAGAGATGATAGCTATCGCTTTATCGCAGTTCGTTTGCCTTACGGTGTTCAAGCAGATGAAGATGATGCCCAAAAGGCTCTGGCCTTTATCAAGCCTGATGTCAGTCTGACAGTCAATATCAAGGAATCTGCTGATGCTATGACAAAGGCTGTGGAGGCAACGGGGGCCAAAGTCTCTGATTTTAACAAGGGCAATATCAAGGCCCGCAGCCGTATGATTGCCCAGTATGCTTTGGCTGGTTCATACAGCGGAGCTGTCATTGGGACTGATCACGCAGCAGAAAATGTCACAGCCTTTTTCACCAAGTTTGGAGATGGTGGAGCAGATATCTTACCACTTTACCGTCTCAATAAGCGTCAAGGTAAGCAGCTTTTGGCCGCCTTAGGAGCGGATCCGGCTCTCTATGAAAAGGTGCCGACGGCTGATTTGGAAGAAGAAAAGCCTGGGATTGCGGATGAAGTCGCTCTGGGCGTGACTTACAATGAAATTGACGACTACCTCGAAGGCAAGTCCGTTTCAGCCCAAGCCCAAGAAACTATCGAATCATGGTGGCATAAAGGCCAGCACAAACGGCATTTGCCGATTACAGTTTTTGATGAATTTTGGAAGTGAAAATCTCTATTGAAACTTTTTAGTTTGCGCTAAGAAACGAGGAAGTTATGAAAAAGATTGGTACACGGTCCATTGAAACCAAACGTCTTTTGCTAAGACCTTTTCTGGAATCGGATGCTTAAGCTATGTATGACAGCTGGGCTTCTCGTCCAGATAATTTACTGCATGTGACCTGGGATGCTCACGAGAGTCCTGAAGTCACCCAACAGTCTATTGCTCGCTGGGTTGAGAATTATCAAAACATGGATTTTTACAAGTGGGCCATCTGCCTGCAGGAAAATCCTGAACAAGTGCTTGGTGATATCAGTGTGGTTGATAGAGATGATACGGTCAATGATTGCGAGGTCGGTTACATTTTAAGTAAAGACTATTGGGGGCAGGGGCTGATGACAGAAGCTTTGAAAGCTGTTTTGAACTATCTCTTGCAAGACGCAGGATTCAATCGTGTCACAGCAAGATTTGTAACAGCTAATCCAGCTTCGGGACGTGTCATGGCCAAAGCTGGCATGAGCTACGAAGGAACTTTCCGTCAGGCTGTATTTCATAAAGGACAAGTCAAAGATTTTTCCGTCTATGGAATCCTAAAATCCGATTTAGAAAAAGGCTAGGACTCTTTTGTCTAGCCTTTTTACTTGCGCTCCTCTTTTAAAGTTCTATAATAGATGTATAATGACAAGGAGGATTCTATGAAGTCGTTAGAACAAGATTTTACAGATAAGTTGTATGCTGCTTATGAGGCCAATTCCAAGTATGCAGCGTTGGAAAATGCCATCAGCCACAATGGCCTTTTGGCTTCCTTAGAGAAGCGAAGCGCTGCCGTGGAAAACACACCTGTCTTTTCACTGGATCTCACTAAGGACAAGGTCAGTGACCAGAAAGCTTCAGGACGCTGTTGGATGTTTGCAGCTCTTAATACCTTCCGCCACAAGATGATTGCTGGTTTCCAATTGGAAGATTTTGAGCTATCTCAGGCCCATACCTTCTTTTGGGATAAATATGAAAAATCCAACTGGTTTTTAGAGCAGGTGATTGCGACGGCTGACCAAGAATTGACCAGCCGTAAGGTTAAGTTTCTCTTAGATACTCCCCAGCAGGATGGCGGTCAATGGGATATGGTTGTTTCCCTCTTTGAGAAATACGGCGTCGTGCCTAAGTCAGTTTTTCCAGAGTCAATTTCTTCTAGCAACAGCCGTGAGCTCAATCAAATTCTCAATAAACTCTTGCGTCAGGATGCGCAGATTTTGCGAGAATTAGTGGCAGAGGGTGCAAACTCTGCTGAACTTCAGGCCAAGAAAGAAGAACTTCTTCAGGAAGTCTTTAACTTCCTAGCTATGAATTTAGGCTTGCCGCCTCGCCAGTTTGACTTTTCTTATCGAGATAAGGACAATCATTTCCACAGTGAGAGCGGATTGACACCTCTGACTTTCTATCAAAAATATGTCGATCTTAAGCTAGATGACTATGTCTCTATCATCAATGCACCGACTGCTGACAAGCCTTATGGTCGGTCCTATACAGTTGAGATGTTGGGCAATGTCGTTGGCAGTAAGCCAGTCCGTTATTTGAATGTTGAAATGGATCGACTAAAAGAGCTGGCAATTACGCAAATGAAGGCTGGCGAGACCGTTTGGTTTGGCTCGGATGTTGGTCAGTCTAGCAATCGTAAGGCAGGTGTTATGGCTGAAGGGATGCACGATTTCACTGCCAGCATGGATATCCGACTGACTCAAAATAAGGCTGGCCGCTTGGACTATAGCGAAAGCCTCATGACCCACGCCATGGTCTTGACAGGAGTTGACTTGGATGAAAATGGCAAGGCTAAGAAATGGAAGGTCGAAAACTCTTGGGGTGAAAAGGTTGGTAACAATGGCTATTTCGTAGCCTCTGACGCTTGGATGGACGAGTATACCTATCAGATCGTCGTCCGAAAGGAGTTTCTGACAGCAGCAGAATTAGCTGCTTATGAAGCAGAGCCTCTTGTCCTATCTCCCTGGGATCCTATGGGTGCTTTGGCAAAGCAATCTTTAATGAGAGAATAACAAAAGAGTAAGAATTTTTCATTCTTACTCTTTTTCATAGTTAGATCTCTTTAGTTCTGATTATTTCCACTATTACTAGAGGATGATTCACTTTGGCTGGAAGAGGTATCCGTTTGTTCGTTTGAATGTTCATTGGAAGTTGATGTCTCTGAACTTTCTTCTGTACTATAATTGTTATAGTTAGAAGAGTAATATTGTTGATTGTTATAATAACGATTATAACCAGTACCACTATTGAGATAAACATAAGAGCCACTACGATATAGACCGCTAGGCATTTCCCAATCTTCTGAAGCAGAGCCGTCTTGAGCTAGATAAAGCATCATTTCTCGGTAGACATCTGTAGCCACTTTAACCCCATCATCAAGGATTGGTGTTAAACGATTGGAGTAGCCAGTCCAAACGGCCATTGAATACTTAGGCGTATAACCAACGAAGAGCTCGTCTGGTGTGACAATGCTAGAGTAGTAGTAAGGCTTGGTCAGCTTGGCTAATTCATCATCAGCATAGTTGGAGGTTCCGGTCTTACCAGCCTGATAAACCCCAGAAATAGCAGCATTTGTACCTGTACCAGACTGCAAGACTGTTTTCATCATATCAGTCATCATGTAGGCGGTCGTTTCCTTCATGGCCTTTGTACCGTTGTTGGAGAAAGTCTTCTCAGTTCCGTCGCTGAAGACAATGCGATTGACATACTGAGGCTTGTAGTAAGTACCTCCATTAGCAAAAGCTGCATAGGCAGCAGCCATTTTTTCACTGCTAGCTCCGTACTCATTACCAGATTTACTAGTATTACTTGAAAAGGCATTGACATAGAACATTTCAGGATAGTTAATCCCAATACCATTCAAGAACTTAAGCGATTCATCTAGGCCAACCGCTTCTAGTGTTTTAACTGCGGGCACATTTCGAGATTCCTGAATAGCATATTGAATTGTCATGGGTCCATAGTATTTCTTATCCCAGTTATAGACTGGTGTACTGGAATATGGGAAGTTATATGGAGCATCCGTGATAGGAGCAGCTGTTGATGTATAAACGTCATTTTCAAGTGCTGGAGCATAATCGGTGATTGGCTTCATTGTTGAACCGAAGTCACGATTGGTTTCAACAGCTTGGTTGGTACCGAAGGAGACATTGGTTGATTGGTGACGAGAACCGAGTTGAGCAATAACTTTACCAGTTTGTACATCCATAACAGTGGATGCAACCTGCATTTCATCATCTGGATAAGCTACATAGTCTTCCGTGTTGTATATGTCCCATAGCTTCTTTTGAGCTTCAGTATTGACATTTGTATAAACATCCATACCAGTTGTCAGGACATTGTAGCCAGTCTCTTCTTCTACTTGTTCAATTACTTCCTTAAGATAATTGTCCATGTAAGCAGGATAGCTAGTGGAAGCTTTCAGACTTTGAAGTCCATCGGTTACAGGTGTATTTTTGGCTTGCTCATACTGTTCATCTGTGATGTACTTGAGGTCGTGCATCTCACTAAGTACCAGATTACGGCGATTTGTTGCAGCTTCTGGATGGGTGTATGGGTCGTATTGGTTAGGGGCTTGAGGCATTCCTGCCAGCAGAGCTGTTTGATGTAGGCTCAAATCTTTTAAGTCTTTACCATAGTAACTTCGGGCTGCTGTTTGCATACCGTAATTACTGTTAGACATATAGACTTTATTGACATAATAGGTCAATATTTGCTGCTTGGTCGCTTTACGCTCAAGTTGTGCGGCCAGCCAAGCTTCTTGGATTTTACGTGAAAGAGTCGCATCCGAAGAAGAAGTTGAGAAATAGGACAGCTTAATCAACTGCTGAGTCAAAGTTGACCCGCCTTGTCTGCCTCCGCCTCGAAGGTTACTAACGAGAGCACCTGCAATCCGAATAAAATCCACCCCACGGTGATTGAAGAAGCGGTGATCTTCAATGGCGACAATGGCGTTGACCAAGTCTGTAGGGATTTCGCCTGTCTCAGCATTAACCCGTTTTTCAGCACCTAGATCCGCAATTAAATTATTATCGCTGTCATATATTTTACTGGATGTGGTTGCGATAAGGTCTTTTTCAGAAAGTTTAGGAGCTTTGACCGCATAGTAGGTAAATACCAAACAGCCAATCACAAATCCAATCATAAGTAGGGTTATAAGTGCACTTGCAAGATATTTCAAAGCCTGCATAAGAGTTTGTTTATTCATTTATAATACCACCTAGTAGTTTTTGTTCGATAATTTCAAGATAAGGGATGCTGGGAAGCTGCTGCATTTCAATCGGATAACCATGCTCTTGAATATAGGTTAAGGGCATGGACTTCCCTCCCTTGTCGATCTTGTAAAACTCAATTAAATAAGAAGCAGGAAGCAGGTAAGTCTCCCTTAAGCTGGAAAAATGCAGTAAGACAAAGCAGATGCCCTTTTGCTCAAGAACAGCCTCCATATGCTTAATCTGATGTGAATGAAAATTTTTCATGGGCATCGATTTTTTCTGCCGGGTTTCCTTGGCTTCAAAGTCAATATAATGGCCCTTGTAGACGCCAGAATAGTCTGTTGTGGAAGCTTGCCGAAAGTAAGCTTCCACAATCTTGGCCCGGCTACGGTTTGGATAATCAACCTTGACAATCTGAATGGGAGTGGGCTTTTTATGGATGACAGCGAGTCCTCTGCTTAGATAGTAGTTGTTGGATTCGTTGATCATCTTTTCAAAAGACATCCCACGATTGGCAAAGTTAACAGTGCCGGGAATTGGTTTGTTGATACTGCTTTTTGCCTTTAGCTTATGCGGATAGTTGACCATAAAACTCCTTATTGGTACAATAGCATCACTCTATTATACCACAAAAAGCTATTTAAAGGGAGAATAAATGACTAGTCTACTAATAACGGGCTACAAAGCCTTTGAAATCGGCATTTCGACGGAAAAAGATATGAGGATAGAAATCATAAAAGAAGCCGCTAAGAGGGATTTAATTCGTTTTTTGGAAGACGGAGTAGATTGGCTGGTTTTTATGGGCAATCTGGGCTTTGAGTCTTGGGTTTTGGATCTAGCTAATGAATTGAAAAAAGACTATGAATTTCAGACGGCAACCATCTTTCTCTTTGAGAATCAAGGTGAGAATTGGAACGAAGCCAATCAGGCAAAATTAGCTGCTTTTAAGCAAACCGATTTCGTCAAGTATGCTTATCCAACCTATCAAAATCCTAGTCAGTTTCTTGATTACAATCAATTCATCATCCAGAATACAGATGGTGCCTACCTCTTTTACGATGAAGAACAGGAGACAAAACTGAAATATCTTTACCAAGAAATGAAAAAACAGGAACAATATTTTATCAAAAAATTAACATTTGATGACCTGAATGAAGTGGCTGAAAATTTTTCGGGAAATTAGATGATAAATCTTGATTTTTATAGGTCATTTTGTTTATAATTGAATATGACGAACTAGATTGGAGTGAGAAAATGGCAAGTATTATTTTTACAGCAAAAGATATTTTTGATCAGGATTTTAAACGCGAAGTACGTGGTTATAGTAAGTCCGAAGTAGATGAGTTTTTAGACGATGTTATTAAGGATTATGAGACTTATACAGCCTTGGTAAAGGAACTGCGTGAGGAAAATCGTCGTCTTAAGGAAGAGTTGGCTGCGAAGCCGGTTGAAAAACCCCTGCTTCAATCAGCTCAACCTGTTCAGTCGGGTCAAATGGCTCACTCGACTGTCGATAGCTTCCCTCAGATGACTTCTGCTACTAACTTTGACATCTTGAAGCGCTTGAACCGTCTTGAAAAGGAAGTATTCGGGAAACAAATTCTGGATCGTGAATAATGGTTCTTTTAGAACAGTGCAATTTTTGGATAATCGCGTGGAAATTTTAGATTTTCATGAGGAAAGTCCATGCTAGCACTGGCTGTGATGCCGGTAGTGTTTGTGCTAGGCGAAGAAATAAGCCTAGGGACGGATTTTTCCGTTACGGCGACTGAAAGGGCTAAGTCCTTGGATATGTCTGATTAGGTCTGAAAGTGCCACAGTGACGTAGTTCTTCTGGAAACAGAAGAAGTGGAACGCGGTAAACCCCTCAAGCTAGCAACCCAAACTTTGGTCGGGGCATGGAGTGCGTGGAAGCGAACATAGCACTCTGACTGGAAACAGTAGACAGATGATTATCGAAGGAAATGGTACCTAGTCATTTCCGGAACAAAACATGGCTTACAGAAAATTGCATATAGGCTGAGGCTGGGACGTCAAGTCCTGTCCTCTTTAAATTTTATAATAGAATAGCAAGAGAGTGGCTGAGCGCTCTATTCTCTGCCAAGTTCAACTAGCTGTTGCTTCATTTGTCTTATGGATATTTCAAGTGCTGAGCTAGCTGATAAATGGCAGTGAAACCTTCTCAGCCCAAAATTTAAAAAGGGAGAGTGAGGAAAATCGGTGTGACGAAATCACGATTTTTGTCTCACCCCCTTTGTTTGTATAGATTGGAATCCATTTAAAAAGCCAAGATGAAAGAAAAATTTAATTTAATTGCGACCGCAGCGGCAGGGCTAGAAGCTGTCGTCGGCCGCGAAATCAGAGAGCTAGGACTTGATTGTCAGGTCGAAAATGGCCGGGTTCGCTTCGAGGGTGATGTCAGTACGATTATTCAAACCAATCTCTGGCTGCGCGCGGCCGATCGGATTAAGATTGTAGTTGGCAGTTTTCCAGCCAAGACTTTTGAAGAGCTCTTTCAGGGAGTTTTTGCTCTGGATTGGGAGAATTATCTACTGCTGGGAGCTAAATTTCCTATTTCCAAGGCCAAATGTGTCAAGTCAAAACTTCACAATGAGCCTAGTGTTCAGGCTATTTCTAAAAAGGCAGTTGTCAAGAAGCTGCAGAAGCATTATGCACGTCCGGAAGGGGTGCCCCTGCAGGAAAATGGAGCTGAGTTTAGGATAGAGGTTTCTATTCTGAAAGATGTAGCGACGGTCATGATTGATACAACAGGGTCTAGCCTCTTCAAACGTGGCTATCGTGTCGATAAAGGCGGTGCACCGATTAAGGAAAATATGGCAGCGGCCATTTTACTCCTGTCCAATTGGTATCCAGATAAGCCTTTGATTGATCCGACTTGCGGCTCTGGTACTTTTTGTATCGAGGCTGCTATGATAGGGATGAAGATGGCACCAGGACTTCATCGTTCCTTTGCCTTTGAAGACTGGAATTGGGTAGATAAAGACTTGGTAGCACAGGCTCGCTCGACTGCACTCAGTCAGATTGATCAGACCATTCAGCTGGATATTTCTGGCTCGGATATCGATGGCCGTATGGTAGAACTAGCTCGAAAAAACTCTGAGCAAGCAGGAGTTGCAGAGCAGATTCACTTCAAGCAGATGCGTCTGCAGGATTTGCATACAGATAAGATTAATGGTGTGATTATCTCTAATCCGCCATACGGGGAGCGCCTCCTAGATGATGAGGCTGTGACTCGTCTTTATCAGGAGATGGGAGAAACCTTTGCTCCGCTCAAAACTTGGAGCAAGTTTATCCTGACTAGCGATGAAGCTTTTGAAAGCAAATATGGCAGTCAGGCCGATAAAAAACGCAAACTTTATAATGGAACTTTAAAAGTTGATTTATATCAGTATTTTGGCCAGCGGGTCAAACGTCAGTTAGATTAGAAAGGATTTGCCGTGACGAAAGAAGAAAACTACTCACCGGAAGAAGAAAAGAAAGAGTCGGTCCTTGATTTTGAAGAGGCCAAGGAAATGACAGTCGGACAAGCCACTCGTAAAAAAGAGGAGCTGGAAGCCGGTGTGAATGAAAGTGACAATGTGCTGGATAAGTATATCAAGCAGCACCGTCAGGAAATCGAAGCAGGAAAATTTGAAACCCAGAAAATCAGAAAGCTGCAGGAGCAGGAAGCGGCTCAGGCTGAGCAAGCCTCTTCTGATTTGACCGACTTCATCAAAGAAAGACGGCAAGAGGTTGAAAGTGAACAGGAGATTCCAACAGCTCAGTTGACAAGCACTGAGACAGCGAGTGAGCCAGAAGCAGCTCCAAATCCCTTAGGTTCTCGCAGTCAACGCTCAGAGCAGGAAGATGCAGTTCCTGCCACTCCCGTTCAAAAGACATCTTACGGTCCTATTCCGGAGCCGCTTGATGAGAAGGAATTACAGGTTCCTAAGACACCTTTCTACAAGAAAAAAGCTTTCCTTTATCCAGTTTTAGGACTTTTCGGGATTGCTGTAGCGGGCACAGGGCTTTACTTTGCTCTGGGGCATAATTGGGGCCACAAGACCGTTACAAGCTCTAGTTCTTCGACATCGCAGTCCAGCAAAAAGAGTTCGTCTTCCTCTAGCTCTGATAATACTGCCAAGGATTTGAAGTCCTTTAATGATGAGTATGCTGCATTTTTCACAGATAGCAATCAGACAGCTGTCAAAAACAGTAAATTTGGTGACTTGGAAAAATTAAAAACCTTACTTGAAAAGCTAAAAGGCAGCAAAGACTATGATGCAGCCAAGAGTAAGTATGATTCCTTGGTCAAGCAGATTTCGGCTATCCAAAGTGTCAATTCACAGTTTGATGGTGGAGCGATCACTGACGGTGTCTTGAATAAGGAAGCCAAGGCCAATACAAATGCGACTTTCTCAGATGTATCAAGTGGCAATGCTAAGCTAGATGAAGTTCTAAAGGCAGCGATTGCCCAAGGACGTAGCCAACAGGTGCCAACACCAGCTCCTGCTACTGATCAGGGAGGCTCTAGTGCGGGTACAAGCGGCGGTTCAAGCTCGTCTGCTTCTGGTTCAGGGGCTTCCAGCTCATACTCTGGCTATGGTCTTCCAAGCAATGGAGTAAATCTGCAGAGAGACCTCAGTCGTGTCCCTTATAACCAAGCAGCTATTGATGACGTTAACAATCCAGCTTGGACTTTCAATCCTGGCGTTCTAGAGAAGATTTTGCAAACTTCCCGTGAACGTGGCTATATTTCTGGTGATAACTATATCCTGGAACGCGTCAATATTATTAAAGGAAACGGCTACTATAACCTCTTCAAGCCAGACGGTACCTACCTCTTCAGTATCAACTGTAAGACTGGCTACTTCGTCGGAAATGGACCAGGTCATGCTGACTCACTTGATTTCTAGTTTGTTGATGAATTTCATTATATATGCACAAAAAAAGTTCTCGATTTCGAGAACTTTTTATTGTTTTAAATCACATGGCGTTCAAAGGCATCATCTGAGATTCCTTGGCTGAGAATAAGTTTAGCCCATTCTTTGGCTGAGAAGAGGCTGTGATCCTTGTAGTTTCCGCAGGATTCAATGGCTGTTCCAGGGACATCTTCCCAGCTAGTTGACTCAGCGATTTCTTCCAGACAGGATTTGATGACCTGAGCAATCTGGCTGGAGCTGTGTTGGCCCCACATAATCATATGAAAACCAGTACGGCAGCCAAAAGGCGAGCAGTCAATCATACCATCAATGCGCTTGCGGATCAACATAGCCAGCAAATGCTCAATGGTATGCAGACCAGCAGTCGGAATGGAATCTTCATTAGGCTGAACCAGACGGATATCAAAATTGGAAATGATGTCTCCTTTGGGACCAGTTTCCTCTCCGATGAGGCGGACATAAGGCGCTTTGACAATGGTATGATCCAGCTCAAAGCTTTCAACGACAACTTCTTTAGACATGGTTTCTCCTTTACAATGTAGCGAGTGCGAGAAGGTTTTTCTAGTGATATCAAGCCATAGGTTTGTCTTGTTAGCGAAGAAAAAGCCTGTCTCATATGCATCTTTTCTTCTCTGATTATAGCATAAAAATTTTTTATTTGGGAATAAAGTTTAGGTCTTAGGGGAATGAAAAGTTTGAATAATCTTGTTTATGGTTTGAAAAAGTTTTGGTGCTCAGCCTTCTACAAACTTTGAAGATTTAGTCGGTAAAAATTGGACAAAAGCTTTCTTGAATTTCAAAAAATAGGTTTGTGAATTTTTTAGATTTGTGATAGAATAGTATGGAATTTTGAATTCAACAATTAAATAGATTTGGAGTAAAAACATGGACCTATTTCCTATAATTATGTCTGTTTTTGCTGCCATCATTGGTTTAGTGATTGGATATGTAAGTGTCTCAGCTAAGATGAAATCATCAAAAGAAGCTGCAGAGCTTACTCTTTTAAATGCTGAACAAGAAGCAACCAATTTACGCGGACAAGCTGAACGCGAAGCTGATTTGATTGTCAAAGAAGCCAAGCGGGAAACAAGTTCGCTTAAAAAAGAAGCACTTTTGGAGGCAAAAGAAGAAGCCAGAAAATATCGTGAACAAGTTGATGCAGAATTTAAGTCTGAACGTCAAGAGTTGAAACAAATCGAAAGCCGCTTGACAGAGCGCGCTTCTACCCTTGACCGCAAAGACGATAATTTAAGCAACAAAGAAAAGGCTTTGGAGCAAAAAGAACAAAGTCTCTCAGATAAATCTAAACACATTGATGCGCGTGAAGAACAAGTAGCGGAACTTGAAAAGCAGAAAGCGGCAGAGCTGGAGCGAGTTGCTTCGCTATCGCAGACAGAAGCGCGTGATATTATTTTGACGCAGACCGAGGACAAGCTTTCTAAAGAGATTGCGACTAGGATTCGGGATGCGGAGCAAGATATCAAAGAGCGGTCTGACAAGGTTGCGAAGAATATCTTGGTCCAAGCCATGCAGCGTATTGCCGGTGATTATGTCGCTGAGCAAACCAATTCAACGGTGCATCTGCCAGATGACAGTATGAAGGGCCGGATTATTGGCCGTGAAGGTCGCAATATCCGAACTTTTGAAAGTCTGACTGGTATTGATGTCATCATTGATGATACGCCTGAAGTGGTTACTCTCTCAGGTTTTGATCCGATTCGACGTGAGATTGCTCGTATGACCATGGAAGCACTCTTGAAAGATGGCCGTATTCACCCAGCTCGCATCGAGGAGTTGGTTGAGAAGAATCGTCTGGAAATTGACAATCGCATCCGTGAGTACGGAGAAGCCGCAGCTTATGAAATTGGAGCACCTAACCTGCATCCTGATTTGATGAAGATTATGGGTCGCTTGCAGTTCCGTACTTCTTATGGCCAGAACGTCCTACGTCACTCTATTGAAGTTGCCAAGCTTTCCGGCATCATTGCTGCTGAGTTGGGTGAAAATGCCAATTTAGCCCGCCGTGCTGGATTTCTCCATGATATTGGTAAGTCTATTGACCGTGAGGTTGAAGGCAGCCACGTGGAAATCGGAACAGAACTGGCTCGTAAGTACAAGGAGCATCCAGTTGTTGTTAATACCATTGCCAGCCACCACGGAGATGTGGAAGCAGAAAGTGTCATTGCTGTTATCGTAGCTGCAGCAGACGCTCTCAGTGCTGCTCGTCCAGGTGCCCGCAGTGAATCTCTGGAAAGCTATATCAAGCGTCTCCAAGATTTGGAAGAAATCGCTAATAGCTTCAAGGGTGTCAAGAACAGCTTTGCTTTACAAGCCGGCCGGGAAATCCGGATTATGGTTCAGCCGGACAAGATTAAGGATGACAAGATTACGATTTTGGCTCACGATGTTCGTGAAAAGATCGAAAACAACTTAGAATATCCGGGCAATATCAAGGTAACGGTCATCCGTGAGATGCGAGCCGTTGACTACGCAAAATAAAGAAAAAATGCAGTCTGTTAACAGATTGCTTTTTTCTTGAATTATCTGCCGGTCTATTTTGTTTTCCGTATGATTGCTTGATTATTTTTCTATTTTCTCAAAATTCTAGACACATACATTTCTTCCTATCCTCTTGAAATATCAGTCTAATTTTGTTACACTAGATAGAAAGACTGTGAAGGAGATATGATGACGGAACGAGGCTTACTAATCGTCTTTTCTGGTCCCTCTGGTGTAGGAAAAGGGACTGTTAGACGAGAAATTTTTGAAAGCACTGATAACCAATTCCAGTACTCGGTATCCATGACGACTCGTCCTCAGCGTCCAGGCGAAGTGGATGGAGTTGACTATTTCTTCCGCACTCGTGAGGAGTTTGAAGAGCTGATTCGTCAGGGCCAGATGCTGGAGTACGCAGAGTATGTAGGAAACTACTACGGTACGCCTCTGACTTATGTCAATGAAACGCTGGATAAAGGAATTGATGTCTTCCTAGAGATTGAGGTTCAGGGAGCTTTACAAGTCAAGAAAAAAGTTCCAGATGCCGTCTTTATTTTTTTGACTCCTCCAGACTTAGAAGAACTTAAAGACCGCTTGGTCGGCCGTGGGACAGATAGTGCTGAGATTATCGCTCAGCGCATAGAAAAGGCTAAAGAAGAAATTGCCCTCATGCGCGAGTATGATTATGCCATTGTCAATGATCAGGTGCCGCTGGCTGCCGACCGTGTCAAGCGCGTGATTGAAGCAGAGCATTTCCGAGTAGACCGTGTTATCGGCCGTTATCAAGACATGCTTCCCAAAAATGAAACGATTATTCGATAGAAAGTTAGAAATTAGGTAGAAAATTATGATGTTAAAACCGTCTATTGACACTTTGCTGGACAAGGTTCCGTCAAAATATTCCTTGGTTATTTTAGAAGCTAAGCGCGCTCATGAGCTTGAAGCTGGAGCTCCCGCTACGCAGGAATTCAAGTCTGTCAAATCCACTCTTCGTGCTTTGGAAGAAATTGAATCCGGTAATGTTGTTATCCATCCAGATCCAGAAGGCAAGCGCGAGGCAGTTCGTCGTCGAGCAGAAGAAGAGCGCCTGCGTAAAGAAGAAGAAGAACGCAAGATTAAAGAGCAAATCGCTAAAGAAAAAGAAGAAGGTGAGAAGATTTAAGGTTGGGGATGCTCAATCTTATTTTTTCTGTAATGATGTTTAGGAAAGTGGGGTGAGAATATGAAGGTGGCAAAGATTACTGTGGATGTTCCTCTGATGCAGACGGACAAGCCCTATAGTTATGCTATTCCAGAAGAGTTTGCAGGGATGCTGGCAGCTGGCATGCGGGTCCATGTCCCTTTTGGGCAGGGAAATCGCCTGATTCAGGGGATTGTGGTCGGTTTTGATGAGACGGGAGACCAAGAAGAGCTAAAGGAGATTGCAGAAGTCCTTGATTTCAGTTCCGTGCTGAATCAGGAACAGCTCTGGCTGGCGGACGAGCTGCGCAAGTCAGTCTTTTCCTATAAGATTACCCTTTTAAAGGCCATGCTGCCTAGTCTTCTCAACTCCAGCTATGATAAAT
The DNA here is from genome assembly GCF_000212815.1 of Streptococcus sanguinis SK49. Classification (GTDB taxonomy): domain Bacteria; phylum Bacillota; class Bacilli; order Lactobacillales; family Streptococcaceae; genus Streptococcus; species Streptococcus sanguinis_C. The sequence goes on from NZ_GL890985.1 coordinate 642,455, forward strand.
TGCTCTATCCGACAGAGCTGCTGAATGATGAGGAACGTTCAGCTATCTTTGGTCAGGAGGACAGTCTTCGCTTTTCTGATTTGGACAAGAAAAGTCAGGCCAAGCTGATGCGACTGACACAGACTGGCCGCATTCGACTAGAGTATCAGGCGACGGACAAGAAGCATATTAAGACTGAGAAATGGTATCAGGTCAATCATACCGCTCTGCAAAATCATGACCTTCCCCGACAAGCTAAGAAGAAACAAGCATTAAAAGAAATCTTGCTAGAACAGCAGGATAGCCGGCTCTTGGCTAATTTGCGAGAAAACTTTTCGCGCGATATTATTAATTACTTTATCAAAGAAAATCTAATTAGTATTGAGGATAGAGAAATCAGCCGTTCTGCTGCTTATTTCCAAAAGGAGCGGCAGCAACAAAGTCTGACCTTAAATGATGAACAAGCCGCAGCGGTTGCGGCAATCACTCAGAAAATTGGTCAGAGTCATTCTCAGCCAGTTCTCTTAGAAGGAGTTACAGGCAGCGGGAAGACCGAAGTTTACCTGCAGGTCATCGCAGAGGCATTGGCCCAGGGCAAGACCGCTATCATGCTGGTTCCAGAGATTTCTCTGACTCCGCAGGTTACAGATCGCTTTATTTCTAGATTTGGCGATCAAGTTGCTATTTTGCATTCAGGTCTGTCTGACGGTGAGAAATATGATGAGTGGCGCAAGGTGGAGCGAGGAGCTGCCCAGGTCGTTGTCGGCGCGCGTTCAGCTATTTTTGCTCCCTTGACAAATATTGGAGCCATTATCATTGATGAAGAGCATGAGTCCTCCTACAAGCAGGATTCTAATCCTCGCTATCATGCTAGAGAGGTGGCTCTCCTGCGAGCTCAGTATAATCAAGCTGTCTTAGTGTTAGGTTCGGCAACTCCGAGCTTGGAGAGCCGTGCTCGAGCAAGCCGTGGAGTCTATGATTTTCAGCTGCTCAGCAAGCGTGCAAATCCGCTGGCGCAGATTCCTCAAGTGGAAGTGGTGGATTTTCGGGATTATATCGGGCAGCATGAGGCCAGTAATTTCACCCCAGTCCTGCTAGAGGCTATTCAAGATCGTCTGGATAAGGGAGAGCAGACGGTTCTCATGCTCAACAGGCGGGGGTATTCCAGCTTTGTTATGTGTCGGGAATGTGGGACCGTTGACAGCTGTCCCAACTGTGATATTTCTCTGACCCTGCATATGGACACCAAGACCATGAACTGCCACTACTGTGGTTTTACTAAGAATATTCCTCAGAGTTGTCCTAACTGTGCCAGCCGCAGCATTCGCTATTATGGGACTGGGACACAGAAAGCTTATGATGAGTTGGTTCAGCTCTTTCCGCAGGCTCGCATTTTGCGGATGGATGTAGATACGACCCGTAAGAAGGGCAGTCATGAAGCCATTTTAGAAAACTTTGGTCAGGGTCAGGCAGATATTCTCTTAGGCACCCAGATGATTGCCAAGGGATTGGATTTTCCAAATGTGACGCTGGTTGGTGTTCTTAATGCAGACACAGCTCTTAATCTGCCGGACTTTCGCTCTTCAGAACGAACCTTCCAGCTGCTGACTCAGGTGGCAGGCCGTGCTGGTCGGGCTGAAAAGGCTGGTCAGGTCTTTATCCAGTCCTATAATCCTCATCATTATGCCATTGAGTTTGCCAAGCAGCAGGATTACGAGGGCTTTTATGCTTATGAAATGGGAATCCGCCGGCAGCTAGGTTATCCGCCTTATTACTTTACGGTCGGTCTAACCCTGTCGCACAAGGACGAAGAGACAGCAGTGCGAAAAGCTTATGAGGTTATGGATATTCTGCGGAGCGGTCTGTCAGAAAAAGTGCAAATCTTGGGTCCAACGCCGAAGCCCATAGCTCGCACCCATAATCTCTATCATTATCAGATTTTGCTCAAATATCGCTTTGAAGACAAGCTGCAGACGACACTAAATCAAGTCTTGGACTGGACACAAAATCGGGACAATAAAGATTTACGACTGACAATTGATAATGAACCACAAAATTTTATGTAAAGCTTTTTAGCCGAGATTAAGGTTGTTGTAGACGACTTCTGATATAATAAGGGAAGGAACAAAAAAGGAATTAATAGTTGAAAATGATGAAAATAATATTTATGGGGACACCGGACTTCTCAGCGACTGTCTTAAAAGGGCTGCTGGACAGCGGTCAATATGAAGTGTTAGCAGTGGTAACGCAGCCGGACCGTGCCGTCGGTCGAAAAAGAGAGATTCGCATGACTCCAGTAAAAGAATTGGCCTTGGAATACAAGCTACCACTTTATCAACCGGAAAAGCTGGCACAAAGCTCGGATTTAGAGGAGTTGATGAACTTAGAAGCAGATGGCATTGTCACAGCTGCATTTGGACAGTTTTTGCCTAGCCGCTTGCTGGACAGTGTTGACTTTGCGGTGAATGTTCATGCCTCTTTGCTGCCTAAATACCGAGGTGGTGCGCCCATTCACTATGCTCTGATCAATGGAGATGAGCAAGCGGGTGTTACGATTATGGAAATGGTCAAGGAAATGGATGCTGGAGACATGATAGCCAGCAAGGCGACGCCGATTGAAGAGACAGACAATGTTGGAACTCTCTTTGAAAAATTGGCGCTTATTGGTCGAGATCTGTTATTGGATGTACTGCCAGCATACAGGGCAGGGCAGATCATTCCTCAACCGCAGGATCCTAGTCAGGTCACTTTCTCTCCGAATATCAGCCCAGAAGAAGAGCGGATAGACTGGAGCAAAACAAACCGACAAATTTTCAATCAAATTCGCGGCATGTATCCTTGGCCAGTAGCTCATACCTTGCTGCAGGGGCAACGCTTTAAGATTTACGAAGCAGATATGGCGGCTGGCGACGGTCAGCCGGGACAGATCTTGTCTATTAGTAAAAAAGAGCTAGTAGTCGCAGCTGGACAGGGAGCTCTCTCGCTGAAGACGGTTCAGCCTGCTGGTAAGCCCAAGATGGCTATCGTTGATTTTTTGAATGGACTGGGCCGCAGCCTGTCCATAGGAGATACTTTTGGAAAGTAAGCAAAAAACGGCCCGTTGGCAGGCCTTGGAAATTTTGGAAGAAGTTTTTGAAGAAAGAGCCTATTCCAATATCGCTTTAAACCGAGCACTGAGTCAAAGTCCGCTGAGTCAAGCAGATAAAGGTCTGGTAACAGAGCTGGTTTACGGCACAGTTGCTCGAAAAATCACTCTGGAGTGGTATTTATCCCATCTGATTGAGGATAGGAACAAATTAGATAACTGGCTCTATATTCTGCTTATGCTTAGTCTGTACCAGATGCTCTTTCTAGATAAAATCCCTCAGCATGCAGCTGTTCATGAGGCTGTTGAGATTGCGAAAATCCGTAAACGTGGCAGTGAGAAATTTGTCAATGCCCTGTTACGTAGGATTGAGCGTGAGGGTGTGGCTGATTTTGAAACAATCAAGCGCAAAAACAAGCGCTATTCGATCCAGTATTCTCTGCCGGTCTGGCTGGTCAAAGACCTGATAGAAGAGTTTGGCGAAGAAAGAGCTCTAGCTATCTTTGCCAGTCTCTTTGTTCGTAGTAAGGCCAGCATTCGCGTGACGGATATGTCGCGCAAGGCAGAGCTTCGCCAGCTTTTAGGGGCTGAGAACTCGCTTTTATCTCCGTCAGCCTTGGTTAAAAGACAGGGGCATTTTGCTGGGCATCAGCTCTTTGAAAGCGGAGCGATTACGATTCAGGATGAGTCTAGTCAGCTTGTGGCTCCGACTCTGGCCATCGAAGGGGAGGAGCAGATTCTGGATGCCTGCAGTGCACCGGGCGGAAAGACTGTCCACATGGCTTCCTATCTGACGAGCGGCCACATTACAGCCTTGGACCTCTACAATCATAAGTTAGAGCTCGTAGAAGAAAATGCGGAAAGACTGGGCCTAGCTGATAAAATCACCACTAAAAAGCTGGACGCGACCAAGGTGTTTGAGACATTTGGCCCAGATACTTTCGATAAAATCCTGGTGGACGCTCCTTGCTCTGGTATTGGCTTAATTCGCCGCAAACCGGATATAAAATATAATAAAGAAAATGCAGATTTTGAGAATTTACAAAAAATTCAGCTGGATATACTAGACAGCGTTTGTCAAAGTCTACGTAAAGGTGGTATAATAGCTTATAGTACTTGCACGATTATGGCCAAAGAGAATTTTGAGGTTGTCGAGAAATTTCTGGCCAGTCATCCGAACTTTGAGCAAGTCTTATTAGACCATGAAATAAAAGATATCGTCAAAGACGGCTGTATTTTAATTACGCCGGAATTATATGAAAGCGACGGATTTTTTATCAGTCAATTTAGGAAGATATCGGAATAAGAGGAGGAAACTGACAGTATGGAAATTTCATTATTAACAGATGTTGGTCAAAAGCGTACAAATAACCAAGATTATGCTAATCTTTTTGTGAATCGGGCGGGCAAGACCCTTATCATCTTGGCAGATGGTATGGGCGGTCACAGAGCTGGAAACATTGCCAGCGAAATGGCTGTGACAGACTTAGGAGCTGCCTGGGTTGATACACAGATTGATTCGGTGAATCAAGTACGTGAATGGTTTGCGGAGCACTTGGAAGAGGAAAATCAGCGCATTCATCAATTTGGTCAAGATGAAGAATACAAGGGTATGGGAACGACTTTGGAAGCCTTGGCTATCATTGATAATCAAGCCATCTATGCACATATCGGCGATTCTCGCATTGGCTTGATTCGCGGTGATGAATACCGCCAGCTGACTAATGATCACTCGCTTGTTAATGCTTTGTTGAAAGCTGGACAGATTACTCCAGAAGAAGCGGAGCGTCATCCGCAGAAGAATATCATTACCCAGTCTATTGGTCAAAAAGACGAAGTGCAGCCTGACTATGGCATGATCACTTTGGAGGATGGTGACTATCTTCTGCTCAACAGTGACGGTCTGACCAATATGATTTCAGACAGTGAAATTTGTGACATTGTCACCAGCGATATCAGCCTGTCTGAAAAAACAGAAACTTTAATTCGCTTTGCCAACAATGCTGGAGGACTGGATAACATCACAGTTGCTCTGGTTCGCTTTGACAAGGAGGATAAGGCATGATTCAAATCGGCAAAATCTTTGCCGGGCGATATAAAATCATCAAGCAGATTGGCCGCGGAGGCATGGCAGATGTCTATTTGGCCAAGGACTTGATTTTGGATGGTGAGGAAGTTGCGGTAAAGGTTCTTAGGACCAATTACCAGACAGATCCTATCGCTGTCGCGCGTTTCCAGCGGGAAGCCAAGGCGATGGCTGACTTGGACCATCCGCACATCGTTCGGATTACTGATATTGGGGAAGAAGATGGCCAGCAGTATCTGGCTATGGAATACGTGGCAGGTCTCGACCTCAAGCGCTATATCAAAGAGAATTCTCCGATTTCAAATGAAGAAGCAGTCAGAATCATGGGACAAATCTTGCTGGCGATGCGCTTGGCGCATACACGCGGCATTGTCCATCGTGACCTGAAACCACAAAATGTCCTCTTAACCCCAGATGGCAATGCCAAGGTAACAGACTTTGGCATTGCGGTTGCCTTTGCAGAGACTAGTCTGACTCAGACTAACTCTATGCTGGGCTCGGTTCATTATCTATCGCCTGAGCAGGCACGTGGCTCTAAAGCAACTGTTCAGAGTGATATTTATGCGATGGGGATTATTTTTTATGAAATGCTGACTGGTCATATCCCTTATGATGGGGATAGTGCCGTTACGATTGCCCTGCAGCATTTCCAAAAGCCGCTGCCATCCATCATTTCTGAAAATCCTAATGTGCCTCAGGCATTGGAAAATGTTGTCATTAAGGCAACAGCCAAAAAACTGACGGATCGCTATCAGTCGGTTGCAGAGATGTATGTTGACTTGTCTAGCAGCTTATCCTACGAGCGCCGCAATGAAAAGAAATTAGTCTTTGATGATGTTGCGAAAGCAGACACCAAGACCTTGCCAAAAATCTCACCTGTACCGCAGCCAGCAGTTCCACCTGTTAAGCCAACTCCGGCTAAAACGGAAGCGGATGAAGTTAAGGAAGAGACAGCTGATGCGGTTAAGAAAGTTCCAAAGAAACGTCGTTTGAGAACGCGTTACAAAGTACTTTTCTTTGCAGTCCTATTGGTTTTGGCGGCTTTTGTTGTCCTCCTTTATAATAGTCCATCCAATACCAGCGTGCCAGATGTTTCTGGTCAGACTGTAGCAGAGGCTCGCTCCGCTATTGAAGCTAAGAAGCTGGTTGTCGGAGACGAAAAGGAAGAATACAGCGACAATGTCGAATCTGGCAAAGTCATTAAAACTGATCCACAGGCTAATAGTCAGCGTCGCGAAGGCAGCAAGATTGACCTGATTATTTCCAAGGGACCGAAAACCTTTGTGATGGAAGATTATGTCGGTCAAGCAAAATCAGCCGTGGTTGAAAATCTGAAAACAAACTATAATGTTTCTGAAAAATTGATTGAGATTGTTGAGGAAGAATCGGACGAGTACGAGCCAGGTCAGGTCATTCGCCAGTCACCGGCAGCTGGTTCGACCTATGATTTGACTTCTAATCATAAGATTAAGCTGACAGTGGCCAAAGAAGTAACTAGTGTGTCCATGCCTGACTTTGGCAGCATGCAGTACACCTACGCTAATGCACGGTCTTACTTGATCCAAATGGGAATTTCTTCTTCTCGAATTGAACGAGTTGTTGACCGTTCGGTCACTTCGACTCAGGCAGACTTGGTAACTTCCCAGTCACCAGCAGCAGGTCAGACAATCGATCTCAAGTCTAATGAAAAAATCACTCTTTACGTGACAGAAGCAACAACACCATCGTCATCTAGTTCGTCATCATCATCGTCTAGCAGTAGCTCAAAGAGCAGCTCATCGTCTGAAGATAGTGGACATGGAACAAGTTCTAGCTCATCTGATAGTTGATTAATAAACCGTCCATTTTAAGTTTTTTAGCTTAAAACGGATGGTTTTTTCTTTTTTGCTGGACAAATTTCCCCATTTCATGCCTTGGACGGAGGATTTTTGGCCTAATTTTGTTAAAATAGGAAGGTAGAGAAAGGAAACGGCTATGTGGAAGGTTCAATTATTTGTCTTTGTTGAAACAGTCTTATTATCCATGGCATTGGTGACCATGTTGGCAGCTGATTTTTCACGAGTTGTCATTATATTGGTCCTTTTTTTGCTGCTGCTCTATTATTATTTCGGCAAGCAAAAAGGGAATTTTCTGCTAGTCGCTTCCATGATTATGCTGTTTTTCATTATTATGCTCAATCCCTACGTCATTGCTGCCCTTTTATTCGCGCTGGTTTATGGGATGATTGTGGCCTACCCTTATATCTATAAGGAAAATCAAGAAACCCATCTCGTTTACGAAGAAGATGTGGAAATTCAGAGTGAAAAGAATCGCTGGTTGGGGGACCTGCAGCATTTTTCTAAGGACAGCTGCCAATTCCACGACATCAATCTCTTGCGCATTGTTGGGAAAGACACCATTCATTTGGAAGACGTAATTTTGGTCAACCATGATAACGTCATTGTCATTCGAAAAGGTTTTGGCGATACCAAGATTATTGTGCCGCTGGATGTGGAAATTCAGCTGCAAATCAATACTCTTTACGGGGAGTTGAACTTTCTGCATCATCCATCCCGCAAGCTACGCAATGAAACCATTTCGTTGACAACACCAGACTATAAACGGGCCAATAAGACAGTGAAGATTGTCCTCGTTAGTTTCTTAGGAAATGTGGAGGTTGTCAGAAAGTGAAAAAATCAAATTATTTTCTCATTCTCCTCTATACTTTCTTTATCTTATTTATCATCTTCCATTATATTTTCAATATTTTTGATTTTACTTGGCAGGAACTCTTTGATGATTTGGAGTTGTTGCAGTCTTTTGTTTTCTTTGTTGTAATTATCGGTTTATCACTGACTATTCTGATTGTGATTGCGGCCCTCTTAATCCAATTTCTATCGGTAGCTCATGTTCAAAAAAATCTTCGGCATTTGCTGGATGGACGGAGGCTGGAGCCGACAGACCAACCCGAGTTGGATAGCTCTCTGCATCAGCTCGAGAGAAGGCTGCACCGTCTGACAGAGAACCTCCAGAAGTCTGAAAATCAATCCCTGCAGACAGAAGAAAAAATTATCGAAAAAGAACGGCGGCGGATTGCGCGTGATTTGCACGATACTGTCAGTCAGGAATTATTTGCAGCTAATATGATTCTTTCAGGAGTAGCTGGAAATGTAGAACGGCTTGATGGAGAAAAATTGCAAAAGCAGCTCAAGGGGATTGCAGATATTCTGGACACAGCCCAGAAGGATTTGCGGATTCTCCTGCTCCACCTGCGACCTACAGAGTTGGAAAATAAAACTCTGGTAGAAGGCATGGATGTGATTATCAAGGAGCTAACTGATAAAAGCGACATTGATGTTCACTTCAATCATCAGGTTGGGCATTTACCCAAACAGATGGAGGAGCATGTCTTCAGGATTATGCAGGAAATTATCAACAACACACTGCGGCATGCCCAGGCCAGTCGGCTGGATATTTATCTCTATCAGGCGCCTAATGAGCTTAAAATTAAGGTATCTGATAATGGCGTCGGTTTTGATCCGCTGGCCCAGGATGAACTCAGCTACGGCTTGAAAAATATGGAAGACCGTGTGCGGGATATGGCGGGCACTTTTAAGCTTTTGACAGCCCCCAGAAAAGGTCTTTCTATTGAAATCACGATACCTTTACTAGAAGGAGAAAATCATGAAGATATTGTTAGTGGATGACCACCAGATGGTCAGATTGGGATTGAAAAGTTACCTGGAACTGCAAGATGATATAGCAGAAGTATCTGAAGCAGTCAATGGTAAAGAAGGAGTTGAGCAGGCTTTGGCAAGTCGTCCGGATGTGATTATCATGGATATTGTCATGCCTGAGATGAATGGGATTGAAGCGACACTGGCCATTTTAAAAGAGTGGCCGGAAGCAAAGATTCTGATTTTGACTTCTTATTTGGATAATGAAAAAATTTATCCTGTTCTGGATGCAGGCGCTCATGGATATATGCTTAAGACTTCCAGCGCTGAAGAAATTCTCCGTGCCGTCAAAAAAGTGGCCAAGGGAGAATTTGCCATTGAAACAGAGGTCAGCAAGAAAGTGGAGTATCATCGTAACCATATCGAGCTCCACGAGGATTTGACAGCTCGTGAGCGTGATATTTTAGGGCTTTTGGCCAAGGGTTATGAAAATCAACGGATTGCGGATGAGCTCTTCATTTCCCTCAAAACGGTCAAGACTCATGTCTCCAATATCCTGTCCAAATTGGAGGTGAGCGACCGCACTCAGGCAGTTGTTTATGCTTTTCAGCACCATCTTGTCCCACAAGAAGACTTTTAATGGTATAATAGAAAAGATTAAGATTGGACAAGGGTAGATATGGACGCAAAATTAAAGTATAAGGCCAAAAAGATAAAAATTGTCTTTTTCGATATAGATGATACCCTGCGAGTCAAGGATACGGGCTTTATCCCAGATTCTATTCAGACAGTTTTCAAGCAGTTGAAAGACAAAGGGATTTTGACGGGTATTGCATCTGGACGAGGAATGTTTGGTGTCGTGCCGGAACTGAGAGCTTTGCAGCCAGACTTTTTCGTTACCTTGAACGGAGCCTATGTCGAAGGCAGCAAAGGGAAGGTGATTTCTCGGACGGTTATCCCTGCTGATAGAGTGACATCCTATATTGCTTGGGCTCGGGAGGAAGGAATTGAATATGGTTTGGTCGGCAGCCATGGAGCAGCCTTGTCCAATCGAAATTCTCTGATTTCAGAGGCCATTGATGTGGTTTATCCAGATTTGCCTGTAAATCCAGACTTTCATTTAGACAAGGATATTTATCAGCTTTGGACTTTTGAGGATAGAGGAGATGGCCTGCAGTTGCCAGAGGCGTTAGCGGAGCATCTGCGTTTGGTTCGCTGGCATCCTCATTCGTCAGATGTCGTGCCGACAGAAGGTTCCAAGGCAGCCGGAGTTTCCAAGGTTGTCGAGCATCTGGGCTTGAAACCTGAAAATGTCATGGTTTTTGGCGACGGACTCAATGATCTGGAATTGTTTGACTATGCAGGAATTGGCATTGCCATGGGCGTTTCCCATGAAGAACTGCGAAAAAGAGCAGATTATATTACAAAAACAGTAGAAGAAGACGGTATCTTTGCCGCCTTAGAGGAGTTAGGTATGGTAGAAAAAGAATTATATTTTCCACAAGTAGAACTTGCAGCAGCAGAAGGTCCAAAAGCGACTATCAAGACTAATCATGGTGACATGAAAGTTCAGCTGTTTCCAGAACAGGCACCAAAAACAGTCGCTAACTTTATTGCCCTTGCTAAAGATGGATATTATGACGGTGTGATTTTCCACCGCATTATTCAGGACTTTATGATTCAGGGTGGTGATCCTACTGGTACCGGTATGGGCGGTCAGTCTATCTATGGTGAGAAATTTGAAGATGAGTTTTCACCAGAATTGTACAATATTCGAGGGGCTCTTTCCATGGCAAACGCTGGACCGAATACTAATGGCAGTCAATTTTTCATTGTTCAAAATAAAAATCTTCCTTATTCAGCTAAGGAATTGAGCCGCGGCGGCTGGCCTGAAGCTATCGCTGAAGTCTATGCCAGTCAGGGAGGAACACCGCATTTGGATCGGCGCCACACTGTCTTTGGTCAGCTGGCTGATGAAGCGTCCTACCACGTTTTGGACAAGATTGCAGCTGTTGAGACGGGGGCTATGGATAAGCCGGTGGAAGATGTTGTGATTGAAACGATTGAGGTTGAAGACTGATGAAAATCGGTGATAAATTAAAAGGCAAAATCACAGGGATTCAGCCTTATGGAGCTTTTGTTGAACTGGAAAACGGAACGATTGGCCTGATTCATATTTCAGAAATTCGTCCGGGCTATATTGAAAATATCCATGATAGTGTAAAGATTGGCCAGCAAGTCTTGGTACAGGTTGTGGACTATGATGAATTTTCTGGGAAGTCCAGTCTGTCCATGCGAACCCTGGAAGAAGAAAAGCACCGCCTCCCTAGACGCCACCGCTTTTCAAATGACCGCTGTAAAATTGGTTTTGAGCCTTTAGGCAGACAGCTGCCTATCTGGATCAAAGAGGCGAAAAAATTCTTAAAAGAAGAAAAAGTTTAAAAAATATCCTGTTCAATAAGAGAACAGGATATTTTGCTTAGATAGAATTGCCATTCAAATCATATCCGACTGCTAAGTTGAAATGGACATATTTTTCAAAAGAACTAAGCATCAAATTCATAGAGAGCAGTAGATAGGTAGCGTTCGCCGTTATCAGGTGCCAGAGCAAGGACTTTTTTGCCAGTTCCTAGTTTTTTCGCTACTTCAATAGCTGCGAAAATGGCAGCAGCAGATGAAATTCCCACTAAGAAGCCTTCCTGACCGCCAATATAACGTCCGAATTCCAGTGCTTGATCAGAAGTTACACGAACAATACCGTTGTAGGCTGCTGTATCCAAGGTCTCTGGAATGAATCCAGCTGAAAGTCCTTGGATTTTGTGAGGGCCTGGCTTCTCACCAGAAAGGATAGCAGATTCGTCTGCTTCAACTGCGTAGATTTGGATATCCGGATTAACTTTTTTAAGAGCGTGAGATACACCGGAAATAGTTCCGCCAGTTCCGACACCGCCTACAAAGGCATCCAGTCCGGTTTCACCGAAAGCAGCGATAATTTCTGCTCCTGTAGTTCGTTCGTGAACCTCTGGATTGGCCGGATTATTAAATTGCAGTGGCAGCCAGCCATTTCGTTCTTGTGCGATTTCTTGTGCTTTTGCAATAGCGCCTTTCATTCCTTCGCTACCTGGAGTCAAGACTAACTCAGCACCATAAGCTTGGATAATCTTGCGGCGCTCCACACTCATGGTCTCTGGCATAACAATGACAACCTTGTAACCTTTAGCTGCTCCAACCCATGAAAGGCCAATGCCAGTATTTCCGCTGGTTGCTTCAACGATAGTATCGCCAGGCTGGATAAGGCCATCGCGTTCAGCCGCCTCAATCATGCTGAGAGCAATTCGGTCTTTAACAGAAGAGCCAGGATTGAAAGCCTCTAACTTCACATACACCTCAGCAGCTCCTTCTGGAACCAAGTTGTTTAATTTGACGATGGGAGTTTGCCCAATTAGTTCTGTAATGTTTTGATAAATACGTGACATAGGATACATACCTCAATATAATTTAATAGAATTAGTATAAAATGAAACAAGCGCTTTGTAAAATATAAAAAAGCTATGAGAGCCATAGCTTTTCTTTATGTCAAAACATCAAGGGGACTTCTACTTGGCGCAGTCCTTGATCCATCATCTCCAATTTGCCCTTAAAAAACTCAGTCAGTTTGTCTTTAAGCAGTTCTCTTTCACCTTTGTCAACGAAAAGAAGGGTGGAGACGGTATCTGTAAATTCAGTATCGTATTCAGCAAGATTTTCCGCCTTCAAAAAATTCGCAAAATCCTGATATTGGCTGTAAGACAGTTTTAAGCGCAGGCCAGCCTGTTCTTTTATCTCAACCAGCCCAATCTCCTTAATAGCCAGAGCAACACTGCCGGCATAAGCTCGAATCAGACCGCCGGCTCCGAGTTTAATACCGCCAAAATAGCGAGTAACCACAACGCAAAGATTGGTCAAATTGTGCTTTTCTAGGACTCCCAGCATAGGAACTCCGGCTGTTCCGCTGGGCTCACCATCATCGCTAGTTCGCTTTATATCACTCTTTTCTCCAATGATAAAAGCAGAGCAGTTATGAGTAGCCTTGTAATGTTCTTTTTTTATAGCAGCTATAAAAGCGCGAGCCTCTTCCTCAGAGTAAACTCTTTTTACATGGCAGATAAAGCGGGATTTTTTAATTTCCTCTTGAACCATGCCATCTTCTTTAATTGTCTTAAATTCCATAACTATATTTTACAAGAAAAGATGAATTTTGCCAAAAAATTACGAATAAATAAGTATGTTAGAGTTACAAGATTGTTTAGGACGGATATTTACAGAAAGTCAGTTAGAGCCTAGCTTGCGAGCACAAGCAAAAGCAATTCCCAGTATCCGAGAAGAAAAAGGCAAGCTCCTATGTGGACGCTGCAACAGCTTGATTGAACGAGAAAATCAGCTACCTGTTGGAGCTTATTATTGCAGAGAATGCTTAATATTGGGCCGGGTACGGAGTGACCAAAAACTTTACTATTTTCCTCAAGAGGATTTTCCTAAGAATCAGGTGCTTAAATGGCAGGGGCAACTGACAGAGTTTCAAGGAAAGGTTTCCAAAGGATTACTTGATGCGCTAGAGAAAAGACAGAATACGTTAGTGCATGCTGTTACTGGCGCTGGAAAAACAGAAATGATTTACCAAGTGCTTGCAAGGGTTATTGATAGAGGAGGAGCTGTTTGCTTGGCCAGCCCGCGGATTGATGTTTGTTTAGAGCTTTATCGGCGCCTTAAAGAAGATTTTTCTTGTGAAATAGCCCTTCTGCATGGGGAGTCAGAAGCTTATTTTCGCAGCTCCTTGGTGATTGCTACCACTCACCAGCTCTTGAAATTTTATCAAGCATTTGATTTGCTGATTGTTGACGAGGTAGATGCTTTTCCTTATGTGGATAATCCCATGCTGTATCACGCTGTAGAGCGTTCTGTGAAAGAGGATGCTACAACCATTTTTCTGACAGCCACTTCCACAGATGAATTGGATAAAAGAGTTCAAAAAGGTGAGTTGAAACGCCTGAGTCTTCCCAGAAGATTTCATGGTAATCCCTTGACCATCCCTCAGAAAATTTGGTTATCTGATTTTCAAAAACATCTTCAGAAGAAGAAAATAGCACCTAAACTTTTAAAATATATACAAAAACAGAGGGAGACTCAATTTCCTCTCTTGATATTTGTTGCAGAAATTCAAAGAGGAGAGGATTTTGCTCATGCTTTGCAGATAGCTCTGCCTGATGAAAAGCTGGCTTTTGTCGCCTCCACAACAGAAAATCGTCTGGAGATTGTCGAACAGTTTCGCCGCAAGGAGATTACTATTTTGGTGACAACGACTATCTTAGAGCGTGGGGTAACCTTTCCTGGTGTAGATGTTTTTGTCTTGGAAGCCAATCATCGCCTGTTCAGTCGTAGTGCTCTGGTTCAGATTTCAGGCCGGGTTGGCCGTAGTATGGATAGACCGACTGGACAGTTGCTATTTTTTCATGATGGGACTACCCTTGCTATGGAAAAGGCAATTCGAGAAATGAGGGATATGAATAAGGAGGCGGGATTATGACAGAGTGTCTTTTATGTAAGGAGCAAATTAAGGAGAAAGGTAGTTTTTTACGGCTTTTTCTATTAAAAAAAGAAGGACCAAGCTGCTGCTCCATTTGTTATCAAAATTTTGAATGCATATCTGAAGAACATTGCCCACGCTGTTTTCGCAATGGGAAATCAGATTTATGTACAGATTGCCAAAAATGGGAGAAAGAGGGCAATCAAGTCCAGCATCAGTCACTATTTACCTATAATGAAGCAATGAAGAATTATTTCAGTCAATACAAGTTTCAGGGAGACTATGCACTGCGTTTTGTATTTGCAAAAGCAACTAAAAAAGCAGTCAAATTGTTTAGGGAGCATGCTATTGTTCCGATTCCAGTCAGCATCGAAAAATTCCAAGAAAGAGGATTTAATCAAGTGCAGGTTATTTTAGATGCTGCAAACTTGTCATATAGAAATATCTTAGAGAAAAAAGACACCCTAGCACAGTCAAGTAAAACTCGTGAGGAGCGTCTGCAGACGCAGCAGGCTTTTAAAATTAAGAATGGAGTTGATTTGCCAGGTAAAATTTTGCTGGTTGATGATATCTATACGACTGGAAAAACCTTGCAATTAGCCAAGCAAATCTTGCTGGAAGCAGGAGTGAAAGAAATTTTGACATTTTCAATCGCAAGATAAGAAAAAATTTGCAAAAAATGAATGAAAGCGTTATAATGATATTATAAATAAAACATTTATGTTTAGAAAGAAGGTACTTATATGCTTAAATATAGTATCCGTGGTGAAAACCTAGAAGTAACAGATGCTCTCCGTGACTACGTAGTTTCTAAACTTGAGAAGATTGAGAAGTATTTCCAAGCAGAGCAAGAACTTGATGCGCGTGTGAATCTCAAGGTATACCGTGAAAAGACTGCGAAAGTGGAAGTGACAATTCCGCTAGGCTCCATCACTCTTCGTGCAGAAGATATCTCTCAGGACATGTATGGATCAATTGATTTGGTCACAGATAAGATTGAGCGCCAAATCCGCAAAAATAAGACCAAGATTGAAAGAAAGAATCGCAATAAAGTTGCTACAAGTCAGCTTTTCACAGATTCCTTTGCTGAAGAAGCAGAAGAAGTTCCGTCAAAAGTTGTCCGTTCAAAACATATTGATTTGAAGCCGATGGACTTGGAAGAAGCGATTCTGCAAATGGATTTATTGGGACATGATTTCTTTATCTATTCCGATGCTGAGGACAGCAGTACGAATGTTATATACCGTCGCGAGGATGGAGATATTGGTCTGTTAGAAGTT
>NZ_GL890985.1:661728-738451 GCF_000212815.1 Streptococcus sanguinis SK49
ATTGTTTGATTTTTTCTTAAGTTTTGCTATAATGAATATAATATGAATAGTGAGCACCCTTAGCTCAACTGGATAGAGTACCTGACTACGAATCAGGCGGTTAGAGGTTCGACTCCTCTAGGGTGCATTTGGAAGCGAAGTCTTAGGGCTCCGTTTTTAGATTGTTTAAGCACCGGGAAGTAGCTCAGCTTGGTAGAGTACTTGGTTTGGGACCAAGGTGTCGCAGGTTCGAATCCTGTCTTCCCGACTAGATAACATAGAAGATAGATGTACTAATCTATCTTTTTGTTTTTAAGAAAACTGTATTTACAGTATTTATGACTTAGCTTACATAGGATTTAATTAGCGATATAATCTTTTAGAACTTCTGGTCTTGTCTTCTTTATATAATCCTATTTGAAAGCAAGGGATTTGATTATTCAACTAGGTTTAGTTTGATTTTAAAGTCTAGTGTTCCAGAAGTTTAGTTTGTATCAAGCTGCTCAAATGTACTTTCCACTTGAGATGAGTAATATTAAAGATAAAAACCTCTGATAGCGGTGAATAGTTGCCTTCAGAGGTTTTTTATATGTGTTGAGTATGATTTACTACATCAAAGAGTATTCGTCAGATAGCATAATGGTTTCTTTGCCCTTGTTATCAACGATGTAGACTTTTCTAGGAAAGAAAGGGTCAAATTGATAGTTTAAGTCAAATGAAATAATGGTGTTGAAATTTTTTTGTGAGAATCGTAGGGATACTTTTCCTTGTCGGTTGATGATTTCGAACTTGAGGACTGGGCGAAGTTCAAAGACACCTTTGAGATTGTTATCAATGATGTACCAGAATGAATCGACAATTTCTTCAGGGAGGCTCGTCATGATGCCAAAGCTGGCATATCGGCCGAGAGTATTTGTAAATGCCATGGGAGACTCCTTTCTTACAGTCTGGATTTTCTTATATGATACCCGAAAATGCTTGAGATTGCAAGAATTTGACCTCTGGTGAGATCGAATTAGACAAAAGAAAAAGAGCTTACGCTCTTTGACAACTTTATCGATTCTTTAGTTCAACATAACGTTTGTACCAAATATTGACATAAGCATCTGAAAATGGACCTCTTCCGTTGTTAATCCAATCAACTAGGATTTTGACATTTTCTTTGAGAATGAAATCCAAATCATCAGAATAGTGCATCTGTTTTTTGTGGCGTTCATATTCTTCTACATCCAACAGGCGTTTTTCACCATCAGCAAAGACTTTGACGTCTAAATCATAGTCGATGTATTTTAGAGCTTCATTATCCAGATAGTAAGGGCTGGCTAGGTTGCAGTAGTATGAAGTTCCATTGTCTCGAATCATGGCAATAATATTAAACCAGTATTTTTTATGAAAATAGACAATGGCTGGTTCACGTGTTACCCAACGTCGGCCATCACTTTCTGTTACCAGTGTGTGGTCATTAACGCCAATAATGGCGTTTTCTGTTGTCTTTAGTACCATGGTATCTCGCCAGATGCGGTGAAGATTCCCATCATGCTTATAACTTTGAATTGTAATAAAGTCGCCTTCTTTTGGAAGTTTCATAACTTACCAACTTTCTACAATTTATAAGTTTATCTTCTTTATTGTAACATATTTTCATAGAAATGCATAAGTTTTCATAGAAAATCTTAAAGATATTCTCTCAGAGCGCTGGCGATGTCGGAGAAATCATAGCCTTTGCGAGCTAGAGCTTGGGTCAGACGCTGTTTTAAGTCATAGCCGTCGTATTTTTTTGAGTACTTATGGTATTGCTTCTCTAGCTCTTTATAGAGCAGTTCTTGCTGGTTTTCTTGGTCTTCTTCGATTTCCAAATGCTGATAGGCGGTTTTGGCTTGACTATAGGAAAAACCTTTGTTTATCAAGGATTGAAGAATTTTATCTTGTAAGGCCTTGCTGGGCAGTTTTCCCTGGTATTTTCTGAGCAGCTTTTGGGCAACCTTGTCTGTTAGTTCAGTGAAATCAAACTGGCTCAATTCGTCTTCAATAATAGTGCTAGAAATCCCTTTTTGACTGAGTTTTTGCTTGAGAACAAAAGCGCCTTTGTCACCAGTGAGAAGGTTGGATTGGATAAAAGAATGAGCATATTTTCTATCATTAATCCAATTATCCTTTTTTAGATTGTCCAAAACATGGCTGATGGTTTCTGGTTGGATGTCGTGCTGCGTTAAGTAGTCTTTCACTTCCTTGACAGTTCTTTGCTTGAAGGAGAGATGGTAGAGGGCTAGATTTTTTCCGTAAGAAAATTGGGCATAGTCTTGAATTTCTTTTAGCTCCTGCTCTGTGATTTCCATTCCTTTGGACAGCATGAAGCGAACGATGGTGTCTTCTGTAATATAGAGCTTTTCACTGTCGTCCAACTCCAAGAGGTAGAGTCTTTTTTTCTTTTCGATTTTTGTGATTTTCATAGGGGATTTTGGTAAATTCCTTTCTTCTAGCTAAATGCTTCAAAGGCAGCTATCAAGCGTAGTTTATCGGTATCAACATCCTTCCTGCCATAGTAGTCAAGAAAGAGCTCTGCATATTGACGGTCAGATAAATTATAAGTAAGAGACCAGATGGCCCAGTAAAGGTCAATGTGGCGATCACTGAGGCCAGCGAGGCCAACGTCAATAAAGCAGGAGAAGGTTTCTGCGTCTTTCAGAATGAAATTAGGCAAGCAGGCATCTCCGTGGATCAAGGCGTCCGCCGTCAGTAGCTGTCCCTGCTCTTGGATAAGCTGGTAGGCTTCCTCACGACTTGAGATGTGAAATTGAGGCAGCAAGGCTTTTTGATAAAAGCATCCTTTCCGATAATTTTCCTCTACTTGTTCTTTGTAGTGTTGAAGGCGATGCTTGATTGGGAAATGCTGGGGTTGGATGCTGTGAAGTTTTTTGAGTGCGGCAGCCATCGTTTGGCAAAGTTCTTCTGGCTGTTGGAGAAAGGCTAGGGCGTCCTTGCCCTCGGCTTCTTTAGTCAGCAGGTAGTCCTTATCTGCTGCCAGGTAGTGAATGACAGGCACACCGAGTCCTTGCTTCTCAAACCATTTGGCAAGTGTCGCTTCTTGGGCTAACTGGCCTTTTTGGTCGATTTTCAAATAATAGCCCGTATCAACATAGAAAACGCTGGCTCCGGAATGTGAGGAGCTGTCGTAAAAGTTGGCTCTCTCTAGATAAGTTCGTATTTGCTCAGGGAATTGGGCTAGTGGAAGGGATATTTTTTCTGCTTTCATACTTTTATTGTAACATATTCTCAACTAATGCGAGGCAGCGTGGTATAATAGAAGCATGAATGTGAAAGTGAAACAAAGAATCCCTTTGAAAATTAAGAAAATGGGGATTAATGGGGAAGGGATTGGATTTTATAAGAAAACGCTGGTCTTTGTGCCAGGGGCTTTGAAGGGTGAGGAAGTCTACTGTCAGGTGACTAAGGTTCAGCGTAATTTCATCGAGGCCAAGCTCTTGACCATTAACAAGCGGTCGAAATTTCGGGTGGAGGCGCCTTGTGAGATTTATGATAGCTGCGGGGGCTGTCAAATCATGCACCTCCACTATGACAAGCAGTTGGAGTTTAAGGAAGATTTGCTGCGTCAGGCCTTGAAAAAATTTGCGCCAGCTGGTTACGAAAACTATGAGATTCGTCCGACCATTGGTATGCAGGAGCCGCTCTATTATCGGGCTAAGCTGCAGTTTCAGACTCGGAAGTTCAAGGATGAGGTCAAGGCTGGGCTCTATGCCCAGAATTCCCACTATCTGGTCTCGCTGAAAAACTGTCTGGTTCAGGACAAGGTAACGCAACAGATCATCAATAAGGTGGCTCGGCTTTTAGGCAAGTACAGGCTGCCTATCTATGATGAGAGAAAGACAGCTGGAGTACGCACGGTCATGATTCGCAGGGCCAGAAAGACAGGTCAGGTGCAGATGATTTTTGTGACGGGGCGTAAGCTGGACTTTTCTCCAGTCGTTCGAGACCTAGTGGCTGAATTTCCAGAGTTGGAGACAGTGGCGGTCAATTATCATACGAGCAAGTCCAGTGAGATTTACGGGGATAAGACAGAGATTATCTGGGGCGAGAAGGCCATCCAAGAAGGAGTGCTGGACTATGAGTTCTCCCTATCGCCTCGAGCTTTCTATCAGCTCAATCCTGAGCAGACAGAGGTGCTCTACGGGGAGGCGGTTAAGGCGCTGGATGTGACGAAAGAAGATCATTTGATTGATGCCTATTGCGGAGTGGGGACCATCGGCTTTGCCTTTGCTAAAAGGGTTAAGTCTCTGCGTGGCATGGACATCATCCCTGAGGCCATTGAAGACGCCAAGCGCAATGCAAAAAAGATGGGCTTTGACAATACACTCTACGAAGCTGGAACGGCAGAGGAGATTATTCCTCGTTGGTACACTGAAGGTTATCGGGCGGATGCCTTGATTGTTGACCCACCGCGAACTGGTCTGGACGATAAACTGCTGGAGACGATTGTCCGTTATGCACCTGAAAAGATGGTCTACGTTTCCTGCAATGTCTCAACTCTGGCTCGGGATCTGGTCAAGCTTTGTCAGGTCTACGATGTCCACTACATCCAGTCGGTTGATATGTTTCCGCATACTGCTCGGACCGAGGCAGTAGTGAAATTGTCTAAGAGAAATAGCACTCGTTTGAGTTAATTAGAAACAGCTCGCTAAAGTTGATAAATCATTCTAAAAAGGACTTAGTTTTCTTGTAATACAGGGCTAAGTCTTTTCTTTTGTCAAAATTACAATGGTTTTTATCGGAAGAGTAAGTTCGGAAGGTTAGTCTCCGTCTAATCACTTAGTAAAAAAGAGAACACTCGTTAAGTGTTCTCCAATGGCAATCAGTTATATTAGAATAAACCGAAGACTAGGACTGCAAGGACGGCACCAATAATTGGTCCGACAACTGGAATCCAAGCATAGCTCCAATCACCATTTCCTTTGTTTGGAATCGGAAGGAGACTGTGCATGAGACGAGGTCCTAAGTCACGAGCTGGGTTGAGGGCATAGCCAGTTGTTCCACCAAGTGAGAGACCAATCCCGACAATCAATGTTCCGACTGCAAAAGTGCCAATGCCCGCTTGCAGCTTATAAAGTCCAAGAGCGAAGATAGTCAGCACAAGGACAAAAGTTCCAAGGATTTCGCTAATCAGGTTAGAGAAGGTATCTTTGATAGCTGGGCCTGTGCTGAATGTCCCCAGGACGTTAGCCGGATTTTCTTCAGCGAGATAGTGAGGTTTGAACTGTAGGAAGACGAGGAACTGTCCGACCATAGCACCTGCAAACTGAGCAAGGACGTAAGGAAGAACAGATGCCCAAGGCAAATCACCTTTCAGAGCTACTCCGATAGTTAGGGCAGGATTCAGATGGGCTGGGCCAAGGTTGCCAGATACAAAAGCAGCGATGGCAACAGCAATCCCCCATCCCATGGTAATCACAATCCAGCCTGAATTGTGACTCTTGGTTTTGGGAAGAACCACACCTGCAACGACGCCATTTCCCAGAAGGAGCAAGAGCAGTGTTCCTAAAAATTCGCCAAATATTTCTTTCATCATCTATATTACTCCATTTAAAAGAAGGGGTGGCAGACAGTTCTTGGTCTACCGCCTCTTCTCATATTTTCTATTTTTTTAATTCTTCTAAATCGTTATTTGCAAGGGCAGCTTGAACATCATTTCGATAAGCTGCTTTTTCATCTTCTGTCCAGTCGTAGAATCGTCCCATTTCATCCAGAACAGGCTCTACAATAGCATCTAAACTATCTCGCATAAAGAGCATGTGATTTGTCCGGCGAAGCAGGAAGTCAACTGGGCTGAGTGCTAATTCATTACGCATAGCATAGTGCAGTGACAAGGTATCTGCCAGGCTGAGACCTGGTGCTTGCTCAATGCTGTGAGCGAGGGCAAAGACTTTAGGAGCATTTGATCCGTAGAGGTTTGCAAGATAGGAGGCTTCTTTGCTGTCTAAGCCGCGTGAGACACCAAGTTGAGCAAAAGCTTCGATTTCGGAATCTACATTTGCTGGATTGAGCTCTCCGCCTGAAACAGGGTAGGTCTTAGAGTTGATGAGCTTGAAGCTGCGGTCGAATTCTGCTTTTAAGATTTCAACCACGCGCTCCATAGCGCCTTCCGCCATCTTACGATAGTCCGTAATCTTACCGCCAGCAAGGGTCAAGAGGCCATTGTTATCACGTTCTAAGCTGGAACCGCGAGACACGGCTGATGGATCCAAGTGTTTTTCAGATGTGCTGCTTTCGAGTTGTATAACAGCTGCCTCGACATCCTCACGGGATTTTTCTTTAGCCAAATAGCTTTCAACGGTCGCAATCAGTGCATTGAAGCTTTCGTCGCTAATGGTACCGTTGTTTCCGCCGTTGTAGTCAGAAGCGCTATTGCCTGCAATCAGAGGGCGCAGACCTGCCCAGCTACTTTCGATGTCGTCAATTGAGATCTTTGCTTCTGGGAAGCGATTATTGACAATGCCCAAGAGGTAATCCACATCTTCCTGAGTCACTTTTGGATGCTCTAGGTCGCCAGTGTAGTCAGTGTCTGTCGTACCAAAGTAGGTTTTATTTTCACGTGGAAGGACAAAGACCATCCGGCCGTCTCCCAAGCCTGTATCAAAGTAAACTGGCTGAGAAACCTTGATCTTGCTAGAGTCAACTACCAAGTGAACTCCCTTGGTTGGACGCATTTGTGAGTATTGCTCACCGTCATTTGATAGATTGCGCACCTTATCGCTCCAAGGTCCAGTTGTGTTGATGACCAAGCGAGCCTTGATTTCAAAGACTTCATCTGTCAAGAGGTCACGCGCAACGACGCCTGTAATCTTTCCAGCTTCATCAAAGAGGAAGCCTTCTGCCTTTACATGGTTGGCAATCAGGGCGCCGTCTTGGTTGGCGCGTTTGATATTTTCAATCACGAGGCGAGCGTCGTTGTTGCGGAAGTCAAGATAGACACCACCGCCGACTAAGCCTTCCTTCTTAAGTTCAGGTTCCCGTTCTAGGACTTCTTCCTTGCTCAAGACCTTGTTGGCAGCAGGAGTGTTGTTAACACCAGCCAAGAGGTCGTAGAGGTCCATAGCAACTTTGAGGCGGAAGAGGCTGAAAGTTGCGCCATCTTCTTCATAGACTGGAAGCAACATAGGATCTGGTTTTGGAATATGAGGGGCAATTTGCTGGACCACAGCACGCTCAGAAACTGTATCTGAGACCACCTCTACGTCGAATTGTTTGAGGTAACGAAGGCCACCATGGACCAGTTTGGTAGAACGGCTAGAAGTCCCTTCTGCAAAGTCCTGCATTTCAATCAGACCAGTCTCCAGGCCACTTGCAGCTGCTTGCAAGGCTACTCCAGCACCGGTAATCCCGCCGCCAATAATCAGGAGGTCCAAGGTGCGTTCCTGCATTTTTTTTATCGATAATTCACGTGTTTTCTTTGAAAATTCCATAATTACACACTTTCTAACTTAGTCGTTTCATACTTCTACTGACTTGATTATCAAAATATGAATCAGTATCAGTCGTCAATTTCTGCAAAGACTTGGGTTGCCTTAACGGCTTTTTTCCATCCTTTGTAGAGTTGTTCCTTGCGGGATTCATTCATAGATGGTTCAAAGAGTTCTCCAGTTTCATTGAGAGTGCGGAGTTCGTCCAAGTCTTTCCAGTAGCCTACTGACAGTCCTGCCAAGAAAGCCGCACCGAGAGCAGTTGTTTCTAAGTTTTTAGCACGTGCAATATCGATTCCCAAAATATCAGCCTGGAACTGCATGAGGAAGTTGTTCATAGCAGCACCGCCGTCGACTTTGAGGACTTGAATAGCTGTCTTGGCATCCACCTGCATAGTGTCAATGATGTCGCGTACTTGGTAAGCGATGGATTGCAGAGTAGCCTTGATAAAGTCTTCCTTGCTGGTTCCGCGTGTCAAGCCAAAGACAGAACCACGTGCATTTTGATCCCAATATGGAGCGCCCAGACCTGTGAAGGCAGGTACGACATAGACTTCGTCATTGTTGTGAGAGTCGAGGGCATATTTTTCAGATTCTGGTGAATTTTCAACCATTCGAAGGCCATCGCGTAGCCATTGAATAGCACTTCCGGCAATGAAGATAGAACCTTCTAAAGCATAGTAAACTTTGCCGTTGATACCGTAGCCAATGGTTGTCAAGAGGTTGTTTTCAGATAGTTGCATCTCTTCACCAGTGTTCATGATGATGAAAGAACCATTTCCGTAAGTATTCTTAACCATGCCAGGCTCAAAAGCTAACTGTCCAAAGAGAGCTGCCTGCTGGTCACCAGCCATACCAGAGATTGGAACTTCTCCACCGTAGAAATGGAATGGAGCAGTCTTACCATAGATTTCTGAGTTAGAACGAACTTCTGGAAGCATAGCCTTTGGAATGTTAAGGATTTCCAAAATCTCATCGTCCCATTTGAGTTCCTTGATATTATAGAGCATGGTACGGGCTGCATTTGAGTAGTCAGTCACGTGAGAAGCACCGTCAGTTAATTTCCAAACTAGCCAGGTATCGATAGTACCAAAGAGCAATTCACCCTTTTCAGCTCTTTCTTGCGCTCCCTCTACATGATCTAAAATCCAGCGAACCTTGGTAGCAGAGAAGTAAGCGTCAATAATCAAACCAGTCTTTTCGTGGAATTTTTCCACATAGCCTTGGCTTTTCAGCTGTTCAGCCAGAGGAGCAGTCTGGCGAGATTGCCAAACGATAGCATTGTAGATAGGAAGACCGGTATTTTTATCCCAGACGACAGTTGTTTCACGCTGGTTGGTGATCCCAATGGCTTCGATTTGGTTAGGTTTGACTCCGCTTTCGATGAAGGCACCGGCGATAACGGACTGCACTGAGTTCCAAATTTCATTGGCATTATGCTCAACCCATCCTGCTTGAGGGAAAATCTGAGTAAATTCTTTTTGACTGGAGCTAACTTTTTCTCCTTTTTTGTTAAAGATGATGGCGCGGGAACTAGTAGTTCCTTGGTCGATGGCCATGATGTATTTTTCTTGTGACATGAACTGTCCTCCTAGTAAAAATCTTGAGGATGTCTCCTCTACAGTAACTAGTATATAAAATAAAACGCTTTCTTTTTTATCAACTTTTTTAAAATTTTTAAAAAAATTGAGGAGATTGTTTGAAAATCACAAAGAAACCTGGATTTCTCCAAGTTTCTTAATGAAATATCATGTGACGGATTTGTGCCAAATCTTCCAAATCCAAGTCATTTTTTAAATAATAGATAGGAACCTGCTGGGCCTGATGAATAGGATTGTTGGTGATGATGAGGTCATAATTTCTGGTAAGGTCGTAGGATTCAATCGTAATAAAGCGATTGTACTCTAAGTACCGTCTTAAAATGGCAGTCATCCTGGAAACAACGATAAAGCTATCTATCAAGTCCATTCCTATCTTGATGACTTGACCGTCGTTTTCAGCAATGTACTCCATCAGCTGGAGCCATTCCCACAAAACCTTTTTATCCAGAGATGTTCCCTGTTGAAAAATAGGGAGTTTACTAAAAATAGTGTCTGCCACTTGTCGATAATCGTATTCGCTCCACAAGTATGGGTGGCGCAATTCCAAGTTGTGCTTGTATTTGTCTTGCAAGAGATAGCCTTTGAAAAGAAAGACACTGGCGCAGAGCTGGCTAAGTTCGTAGGTCACCTGATCCTCAATATAATCCCCTAGCAAGTCCTGACCCTTCATCTCTTGAATCAGTTGCGTAATCAGACTGGCAATTTCACCGCCAAAGCCCAGAATATACTCCATGGTGTGCAAGGGCAGAATCCGATGGGAAAGCAGAAATGAAAAGAAAATCATCATTTCCCCGTCTTCCTGACTCAGAGTGATGTGCTGTCCGGCAAAGAAATCATTTGTTCGGCGATGCAAGCGTTGATAGAAGATGTTTTCAAAATAGCCCTGCATTTTCTGCTCGATGTTTTGGAATTGACAGGCATTGACTCTTAGGCGCTGTTGGGTAATATGTGCCCAAAGAGCCAAGTCCAATCGCTGTCCTTGAGAGAGTTGGGCTCCACAGAGTTCTTCTAAGACGGCAACTTCCTGCCTTCTTTCTGGTTTTTGAAGTTCTTTTTCCCAATCTTGACTAGACCAAACCTTACGAAAGAGGCAGAAATAAAAATAGCGGATCTGGTGCTCAGGACCTTTTAAGCGGCCGTTTTGGATAGATAGCTCAAACTCTGATAAAATCTGATTTAAACCAGATATATGACGGCCGAGTGTTGCTTCACTGATCATGAGCTCCTGAGCTAACTGATGGGCTAAAAACTGCTGATGGTAGAGCAGGTGGGTTAAAATCTGGTATTTGATGGCATTGCTCAAAAAGAGTCTGCGAATATCCCGTCCCTTGGTATCAGATGCGATGGACAGAATGAGCGTTTCTTCCTGAAGCTGGATGGATACAGCTGCATGATGGTCCATAGCCTTGTCGTTAATCAGGCTAATGTACTTGGTCAAGGTTGCTTTCGAGAAGCCTGTTTCAGACATAACGTCTTTCAAACTGGATGTAGAATGCTGCTGTAAATAAGACAGGACAATAAACTGCCCCGCTTCACTCTTTTCCATTAAGTCTGCAAGATACATACGAAAACCCTCTCAATTCACTAATCTTAGCTTATCACAAAAGGGAAAAAAGACGAAGCAATGTGCTTCATTTTTTATTATCGTTGTCTAAGGAAATAATAAATTGAAACAATCTGTCATTATGTCTATCTTAATTCGTTATTCCATTTCTTTTGAACAAGCATAAGAGGAGCAGATACTTATGCTTTTTTGCTTTGGGTCTGATAGATTTTTTATGGTATAATTGTAGAAAAATAAGGATGAAGGAGCAGCTATGGATAATGTGATTGATTTGTCTATCCCAGTGGCAGAAGTGATTGAAAAGCAGCCCGAAGTTTTGGATGTTTTAGTCGAGTTGGGCTTTACGCCTCTAGCCAATCCTGTCATGCGTAATACAGTCGGGCGCGTGGTTTCTATCAAAAAAGGCGCTGGTATGAACGGCATTGACCTGAATAAAATCAAGCAAACTCTGGAATTAAACGGCTATGAAGTGGTGGGGATTTAGAAATGGCTACTGAACGCATTGAAGTCCTCAAGTCTATCTTGCTGGACCTACATAACGGAGCTTCTGCGGAGTCTGTTCAGGAGCTCTTCAATGAGCATTTTGCTGGTGTGTCCGCTATAGAGATCAGCCTGATGGAGCATGAGCTGATGAACTCAGATACAGGAGTGACCTTTGAAGATGTCATGTCCCTCTGCAATGTCCATGCCAACCTCTTTAAAGGTGCCATTCAGAATGTGGAGGTGGCTGATACCGACCATCCAGGCCATCCGGTTCAAGTATTTAAGCAGGAAAATCTAGCCTTGCGTGCTGCTCTCATGCGGGTTCGCAGGCTCCTATCTACCTATGAAAGCACAGAAGATGAGGACCTTCTTCCTGAAATCCGCAAGGGACTCCAGCGTCAGCTGGGTTTGGTGGGGCAGTTTGATATCCACTATCAGCGTAAGGAAGAGCTCATGTTTCCTATCATGGAGAGCTATGGTCATGATTCGCCACCCAAGGTCATGTGGGGTGTAGATGATCAGATTCGAGAACTTTTTCAAGAAGCCAAGATTACTGCAGAGAAGTTGCCTGATACTTCGATTCAAGAAGTCAAGGACACGTTTGAGACTTTTGCTGCTGAGTTTGAAGCTATGATTTTCAAGGAAGAGTCCATCCTTCTCATGATTCTCCTCGAATCCTTTACTCAGGATGACTGGCTCAAGATTGCTGAGGAGAGCGATGCTTATGGCTATGCCATCATCAAGCCGACAGAGAAATGGATTCCTGCGCGGCACTCATTCTCGGAGGAGGAAGCTAAGAATGCTGCTGATGAGGGAAGCGAAGCGCCCGCCAGCACAGAGCAGACGAGTGATGGCAGGTTTCAGCAGGTCATTGATACACCAGATGGTCAGGTCACTATTTCCTTTAAGCCTAAGGAAAAGGAGGAGCAAGCCTTTAATCGGGACTCCCAGCAGCCTTTTGGCCATGGCTATCTGTCGGTGGCGGAGGCCAATTTGATTTTGGATCATCTGCCCATGGAGATTACCTTTGTCAATAAGGACGATATTTTCCAGTATTATAATGACAGCGTGCCGGCAGACGAGATGATTTTCAAGCGGACGCCGTCCCAGATAGGGCGCAATGTCGAGCTCTGCCACCCGCCCAAGTTTTTGGACAAGGTGCGGCGGATTTTCAAGGCTCTGCGCGAGGGAGAGCGGGACAAGTTTGAGATGTGGTTCAAGTCGGAATCACGGGGCAAGTTTGTTCATGTGACCTATGCGGCGGTGCGAGATGAGGCTGGTGAATTTCAGGGGGTGTTGGAATATGTACAGGACATTCAGCCCTTCCGTGACATAGACAGCGATTTTTACCGAGATTTGGACTAGGTATTTGCAGTTAGAAAGTGAGAAAAATGAGTTACGAACAGGAATTTTTACAGGAGTTTGAAGCTTGGGTCAAGACTCAGGTCATGATCAACGAGATGGCCCTCAAGGAGAGTCAGGCTGTCTACGAGACAGACCAAGACGAGCGGGCCAAGGAAGCGGCCATTCGCTATGAGAGTCGTCTAGATGCCTACCAGTTCCTTTTAGGAAAATTCGCCAACTATCAGGCGGGCAAAGGATTTCACGACCTGCCAGACGGACTTTTTGGAGAGAGAAATTATTGATTTTTCACTGGAAAGGTGATAGAATAGGTTCATCAGAGGTGTTTTGAGTCAAGCATTTTACAGAAAGTGGCGGTGCTGAGAAGTCCACAAATGCGTCAAAGCTGGTTGCTGATGAGATGAAAAATTGAAATAAAAGTGTCTTTTTGTTTCCTTTTAGGACTAGGCAAGGAGCTGCAGGCTATACTAGCGTATGCCAAAGCGACTTAACGACGTCATAAAAGAGAAAGAAGAAGAGAAAAGTTGCGGGCATCTGCCCGAAATTGGGTGGTACCGCGGATAAACACATTCGTCCCTGTCATGTAGATGGCAGGGTTTTTCTTTTGCATCTTAGTCAAAGGAGGTTTTCATGAAGCAATCCTTTAACACAAGTAAACTCTACTATGGTTTTCCTATCTTTATCTTGGGGTATCAGGACCGGAACTTTGGGCACAATATCACGACCTGTAGCTCCTCTTATAGCCTGGGTGATTAGCTAGTTATCGGAGTTGGTGCTGAGGAAAATGCTGCTGAGCAAATCAAGCATTATCGGAAGTTCACTGTGAATATCCCTGATGAAACTTCTATGCTTGCGATGGAACAGGCCGGCTTTATCAGCCATCGGGAGAAATTGAAACACCTGGGGCTAGACTACGAGATTTCTGAACAGACTCAAGCTCCTATTTTAGAAGCATGTCCACTTGTTCTAGAATGTCAAGTCAATAGGATTATTGAAGAAGATGGTATCTGCCATATTTTTGCCAAGATTCTTGAGCGACTTGCTGATTCTGATTTCCTAGATGACAAGGGACATTTTAAAAATGATCGTTTTGCTCCGGCCTACTTTATGGGAGATGGTCACCAGCGCGTTTATCGTTATCTAGATGACCGAGTCGACCCCATGGGAAGCTTTATCAAGAAAGCGAGGAAGAAGGATGACAAGGGCTGAGTTACCAGAACGTTTAGAAACAGAACGACTCATCTTGCGAGTCCGCACCGTGGCTGATGCTGAGGATATCTTTGACTATGCCAGTCGGCCAGAAGTCTCCTATCCAGCAGGTTTTCCGCCCGTCAAGACCTTGGAAGATGAGATTTATTATCTGGAGCATATCCTTCTTGAGCGTAATCAAAAGGAGAATCTCCCAGCAGGTTATGGGATTGTTGTCAAAGGGACGGATAAAGTCATTGGCTCTGTTGACTTCAATCATCGCCACGAAGACGATGTACTGGAGATTGGCTATACCTTGCATCCAGACTATTGGGGACGAGGCTATGTTCCAGAAGCGGCGCGTGCCTTGATTGATCTAGCTTTTAAAGAATTGAAGCTACATAAAATTGAATTGTCTTGCTTTGGCTATAATCGTCAAAGTCAACGAGTCGCAGAGAAGCTTGGCTTTACCTTAGAAGCTCGCATAAGGGACCGCAAAGATGCCCAAGATAATCGCTGTGATGATTTGAGATATGGCTTGCTTAGGAGTGAGTGGGATATACCAAACTAGTGTTAGATTGGGGGGAATGATTGAAATTATTGCATTATTTTAAGACTGGTAGTAGGTTGATGAGTATTTTTGTTCAAGTTTGGAAAATACTTTTGAACGCGCTAGCTTATTTTCCAATACTATCCCTTGTATCTGTTTTAGGTATAGCACTTCCCGCATTTTTGTTAAGTTTATTTTTTAGCGAGATTACTTTACGTTATATTTTAGAGATAATTATTTGTTTATTACTGATAGGTTTTTATCTTAAATTATTGTCTAAAAGAAGTATCTCTAAAATTAGCCTTTCGATTTATTGGTTTATTTCTATCTCGACTTTAATTTTATTCTTTTTAACCGATTTTAAATTTGTTATAATTTTTCAGTTTGCGTTGATACTGATATATGCATTTAAATATATAAATCGATTTAATAAATTTAGAGATTTTCTTACTAAGAGTACGGAAGCCTTGGCTTTCATAAATGTGTTTGATGGGATCATTTGTGGAACGTTGATTTATTTTCTATATAATCCAAATCTAGTTGAATCAACTGTAAGCAAAAAACAAATAAATAATTGGATTGCTATTCTATTACTTTTAATACTACCACTTATATTATCTGTTATAAAAACTGTAGTATCAATTAAAATATTTAAAAAAACGAATAAAGTAGATATTTCTAAAGGGAAGACATTCTGGAATGTATATGCTACGATGATTATTAGTTCCTTTTTCTGGCTTCTGAGCTATCTTTATTACTTTTTTTCTAGAACTCTTAAATTTCATTTTGATCTATTATCAGACGTGTTCGTATTGCTCTTTTTTATAGCACTATACTCATTCTTTTGGTTGCAAATTTATAATATGATTGGATATGGTGCAAGAGATGTAAAAGAAGTGATTGCTTCATGGCTAATTGGAACAATATGTATATTATTGTTAGCAGTATTCAATCAAGTTGAAAATGAATTAATTAATGCTCTAAGCTGGTTTTTACCGATATTAATTCCTAACCTAATAGGGGAAATAAATTCTCAGTTTGATATAAATAAATATAAGAAAAAACCAATAAGAACTGATAAAATGGATAGACACCTCTATCGAATTCAAATCTATGGTTTTCTTACCTTATTAATGTTGAGTATTATTCCAAAGTTAATTGAAATTATATGGGGACTGAAGATCAAAGTAGAGTTGGCCAAACTTATAAATTCGTCATCTGATTGGATGTCTGAATTTCTTGCCTCAACCATAATTATTTTCTTTTGTTTCATATTATCATTAATTATTGGAGGAGGCCTGATTTGGTTGTTAAAATATTTCTATTTAGATCCATCAAAAAGATATTATAAATTTGAAAAAAATAAAAGGAGATTTTACTAATGAAAGAACTTTCACCTAAATACAATCCAGCCGAGGTTGAGGCTGGTCGTTACCAAAAATGGCTTGACGCTGATGTTTTCAAGCCTTCAGGCGATCAAAAGGCTAAGCCTTATTCGATCGTGATTCCACCACCAAACGTTACAGGGAAACTTCATCTTGGTCACGCATGGGATACAACTTTGCAAGATATCATCATCCGTCAAAAACGCATGCAAGGCTTCGATACACTTTGGCTTCCAGGAATGGACCACGCGGGGATTGCGACTCAAGCTAAGGTTGAGGAGCGCTTGCGTGGTGAAGGCATTTCCCGCTATGACCTTGGTCGTGAAAAATTCCTAGATAAAGTCTGGGAATGGAAAGACGAGTATGCGACGACTATCAAGGAACAATGGGGCAAGATGGGCCTCTCTGTAGATTACTCTCGCGAGCGTTTCACCCTTGACGAAGGCTTGTCAAAAGCTGTTCGCAAGGTCTTTGTGGAGCTTTACAAGAAAGGGTGGATCTACCGTGGTGAGTTTATCATCAACTGGGACCCAGCAGCTCGCACAGCCCTTTCTGATATTGAGGTGATCCATAAGGACGTCGAAGGTGCCTTCTACCACATGAACTACATGCTAGAAGATGGTTCACGCGCCCTTGAAGTCGCGACAACTCGTCCTGAGACCATGTTTGGGGACGTTGCCGTTGCGGTCAACCCAGAAGACCCACGCTACAAAGACTTGATTGGTAAAAATGTCATCCTTCCAATCGCTAACAAACTCATTCCAATCGTTGGGGATGAACATGCAGATCCTGAGTTTGGTACTGGTGTCGTGAAAATCACACCTGCTCACGATCCAAACGACTTCTTGGTTGGTCAACGTCACAACTTGCCACAAGTTAACGTTATGAACGATGACGGAACTATGAACGACTTGGCCTTCGAATTTGCAGGCATGGATCGCTTTGAAGCTCGTAAGTCAGTCGTTGCTAAGTTGGAAGAAATCGGTGCCCTCGTTAAAATCGAAAAACGTGTCCACAGTGTTGGTCACTCAGAACGTACAGGTGTTGTGGTTGAACCACGCTTGTCTACGCAATGGTTCGTAAAGATGGACCAATTGGCTAAGAATGCTATTGCCAACCAAGACACAGAGGACAAGGTAGAATTCTACCCACCTCGTTTCAACGATACCTTCCTTCAATGGATGGAAAATGTTCACGACTGGGTTATCTCTCGTCAGCTCTGGTGGGGTCACCAAATCCCTGCTTGGTACAATGCTGAAGGTGAAATGTATGTCGGCGAAGAAGCTCCAGAAGGTGACGGATGGACTCAGGACGAAGACGTCTTGGATACGTGGTTCAGTTCTGCCCTTTGGCCGTTCTCAACCATGGGCTGGCCTGATGTCGACTCAGAAGACTTCAAGCGTTACTTCCCAACTTCAACCTTGGTAACAGGTTACGACATCATCTTCTTCTGGGTGTCTCGTATGATCTTCCAATCCTTGGAATTCACCGGTCGTCAGCCATTCCAAAACGTCCTTATCCACGGTCTCATTCGTGATGAGCAAGGACGTAAGATGTCGAAATCTCTCGGTAACGGGATTGACCCAATGGATGTTATCGAGAAATACGGTGCCGATGCCCTTCGTTGGTTCCTTTCAAACGGTTCTGCACCAGGGCAAGACGTCCGCTTCTCTTACGAGAAAATGGATGCTTCATGGAACTTCATTAACAAGATCTGGAACATCTCTCGCTACATCCTCATGAACAATGAAGGATTAACCCTTGACCAAGCAACAGCCAATGTGGAAAAAGTTGTTAACAAGGAAGCTGGAAATGTCACTGACCGCTGGATTCTCCACAACCTTAATGAAACAATCGGCAAAGTTACTGAAAACTTTGACAAATTTGAATTTGGTGTAGCTGGCCACATCCTCTACAACTTCATCTGGGACGAGTTCGCGGACTGGTACGTTGAGTTGACTAAGGAAGTCCTTTATAGTGATAATGAAGAAGAGAAAGTCATCACACGTTCTGTTCTCCTTTACACTTTGGACAAGATCCTTCGTCTCCTTCACCCAATCATGCCATTCGTGACAGAGGAAATCTTTGGACAAATCTCAGAAGGCTCTATCGTCACAGCGGAATACCCAACTGTTAACCCAGCCTTTGAAGACCTTGCAGCTCATACAGGTGTGGAAAGTCTTAAAGACTTGATCCGTGCCGTTCGTAATGCGCGTGCGGAAGTAAACGTAGCACTAAGCAAGCCAATTACAATCCTTGTTAAGACAAGCGATAGCAACTTGGAAGCCTTCTTTAACAGCAATGTCAACTACATCAAACGCTTCACAAATCCAGAACACTTGGAAATCGCATCAAACATCCCTGCACCTGAACTCGCAATGTCAAGCGTCATCACAGGAGCAGAAATCTACTTGCCACTCGCAGACCTCCTCAATGTCGAAGAAGAACTAGCTCGTCTCGACAAGGAACTGGCTAAATGGCAAAAAGAACTGGATATGGTCGGTAAGAAGCTCTCTAACGAACGCTTCGTAGCCAACGCCAAACCAGAAGTCGTCCAAAAAGAACGCGACAAACAAGCCGACTACCAAGCCAAGTACGACGCGACCGTCGCACGTATTGATGAGATGAAGAAGCTTTTGTAATATTGTATTGACGGTATAAAGTAACCATTTTGTGTAATCTTTTACTAATTTTTACTTGTAGTTTACACAAAATGGTTTTTCATTAGGCTAATAATCCAGAAATAAATATTAATTAAATATTCTTTCAGGAGTGAATTTTCATGTTAGAAAAAATTCAATTTATAAATTATAAATGTTTTGAAAATGCTACAATCCCGTTAAGAGAAATTACAATTGCCGTAGGAAAGAATAATGCTGGGAAGTCTACTATGATTGAGGGGCTGCGATTGCTATCACTTGCAATAAAAAGTGGTTCAAAACAGAGTTATAAAGATTTGCCTTCTATTTTTCAGCAGAGAAACAAGAAATCAAAGAAACTTAAGTTAGATTCTTTAAAGATTGATCTGCGTACAGTGTCCCATTTTTACAAAGAAGATATTATTTCAAAAATAATAGGATATTTTAATGATAAAAATAAGATTGAAATTTATATTTCAGATGATGTTGCTTATGCTTGTTATTATGATAAATCGGGAAAAAATATAAAAAGTGCAAATAAATTTCTAGCAAGTAGCTTTTCAAGAGTTGAGATATTACCACAAATTGGATTAATAAAAGAAGAAGAAAGACAGCTAGCTGGAAGTACAATTGTTAATGGTCGAGATACTTATTTGTCTAGTAGGCACTTTAGAAATGAGATATTAGATGAGAAAACAAAGGATATAACAGTTTACGAAGAATTTTGTCAGTTAGCAGAGCAAACTTGGCAAGGTTTGAAAGTAAAAGAATTGATTGCACCGTCGAGAGGATTTACAGGAGATAGCACTCCTCCAATCCAATTAATGATAGAAGCAGATAGATTTACTTCGGAGATAGGCTATATGGGGAGTGGTCTTCAAATGTGGCTTCAGATTATTTGGTTTATTTGCAAATCTGCAAAGTCAGAGACTGTGATACTAGATGAACCTGATGTTTATATGCATCCAGACTTACAGAGAAGTTTAGTAAAAATTGTAAAGAACAGATTTAAGCAGGTAATTATTGCTTCACATTCAGTGGAAATTTTATCAGAAGTTAATCCTGAAAATGTACTAATGATTGATAAATCTAAACAAACAATGAAATTTTCTTCGGACATCATTTCTGTACAAAACACATTGGAGAATTTAGGTAGTTCACAAAACATAACATTATTAAGGATTGCAAATACTAAAAAATGCATTTTTGTTGAGAATTCAAGTGATTTAAAAATCTTAAATAAAATTTATGAAAAATATTATCCTGAAAATAACGATTCATTACTGACTCTCCCGTTCGTAGAATTAAAGGGTGCAAGTAATCTTCCACAAGCATTTGGGTTATCGAAATTGTTAGCAAGTGAGACTAAAGGTAATATACAAGTCAATTGCATTTTAGATAGAGATTATTTTCCACAAGCTTGGCTTGATAAAAAATTATCTGAAGCAAAAGATGCCGGTTTAAATTTAAAATTCTGGAATAAGAAAGAAATTGAAAATTATCTCATAATGCCCAAGGTATTGCACTCTATTTCAAATATGAAAGATGAAAATAAATTTAATGAATGTTTGAATAAAAAAATTGATGAATATTTTAAAGACAAAGTGGCTGATTTATTAGCGAGCAAATTAAAAGACTTAAATAGAAGTTGGGATATTTCTCGGTTAAATTCCGAAGCTAGACGGATTCGTGATGAATCTTGGAATACTTTAGACGCTAAATTAGCAATTATAGGCGGTAAAGAGGCTTTAAAAATGATAAGAGATTGGTTTCAAAAAGAGTTTCAAACATCTTGTTCTATTGATGATATAATTAAAAATTCGAGAAGAGAAGATTTTGATACTGAAATTCTTGAAGTCATTAAATCACTCAGAAAATAATTTTACTTACAGATAATATTAGAATTGTATAATTAGTGTTTTAAGCTATTAAATAATTTCATAATCAAGGAGTTGAAATCTTCATTCAATTTATCTTTTTTTGTCGTGTATTAAAATATAACTAAAGAAGAAAATCATTTTTAAAAAGGAGTGATTTCATCTCATTATCAACTTCAGTCCGTTTGTCGGATAAGTTGAATGAAATGTCGACTTTCCTAGGGCGCCAGGGAAATATTTGTCAAGCAACCTTTCGGGTTATGTGCGCTTTCGTGTGGGATCTTATCGGATTATTGCTAAGGTTGATGATGAAGATTTCGTGATACTGAATATTCATGTAGCGAAACGTTCGGAAGTCTATAACTTTAAAGGAGAAGATTAAAACTTAATTTTAGTAAGGCAAGATTATTTATATCATGCTGATTAGCCCCATATAATAAGCTCCCAGACTTAGTTTGGGAGCTTAGTGTTTTATATCTTCTGTTTGGCCTTGATAGTGGTAAATGCAGAGCCGCTTTGCCTGGTCTGGACGGCTGATGGTAAAGTGGAAGTAATGGTCTTTCTGATCTAAACTTTTGGCCTTAGAGAGTTTGAAATAAGTGACCTGGCGGCTGGCCATGTGGCGGAGGATATCGTCTTCCATGACCATCAGAGGCTGGGGAAGATTGGAGAATTGATAAAAATCTTCTTGAAATTGATAGTAGTTCTGGGAAAAATAGTCAAATTGAAGTTCCTCATGTAGATTCTGAGTAGTCATCTGTGCCTCCTAGGGCTTGTATCGAAAGAATCTGGTGGATAGCAAGGCCTTTGTAATGGTCACCTTCCTGCAGGAGGACTCGCTTGCAGTCCAGATGAAAGACGGTAGCATTAATGTCGGTCAGCCTTTCCTTATTAAGAAAGGTGATTCGGATGGGAACTTGCTGGCTGTAGGCTTGACTGAGCAAGTGGAATTTTTCCTGTCTGTCAAGCTGGGTCAGGCGACTGATATCTAGTTCTTTTTGGGCCAGAGTAGTGCTGTGTTCAGAGAGAAAAAAGCCAGCCCATTTCGCCATGCCTCGATCCTGAAAGTCACGAGCCGACTGGTAGGGGAGATAAGAGCGGTCGGTCATGATAAGCCCTCCAGCCCTCCAGCTGAATGGCCACCTGTTAGCTTGCTTCGAGCGATGGCACGAGAGGACTCCAGCAAGGCCGATCCCTTAAGCAAAGAGGCAAAGCCGAAGCGATCTCTGATGCGGTCAATCGTCAGCTGGAGCTCCTCTTCTTTTTGAATTTGCAGAGGATCATCAAAGAGAGAAATCAGACCATAACCTTGATCGACAAAGTCACTGTAAAAAACGCCAATCTGTCGGATAGCCCTGCCCTGATATTTAGAACGAAAAAGCTGAACGACGATTTGAGCCAATCGATCGCTGTTATTGGTAGGCTCAATTTTTCTCTGTGTATGAATGGAAGGCAGGCGCTCCTGCTTGGAATAGCGGGCATAGATGGATACACACTGGCACTTCTTACCAGACCGTCTGAGCCGAATGGCAACTTGCTCAGCCATTTCTTGGAAAACAAGCTCAATCTCTGCCTGCTGTCTATAGTCTCGGGGGAGAATTTGCGAATTCCCTAATCCATGCGACTTGACCTGATAAGGCTTGTGAACATTGCTTTCATCAATGCCATGAGCGTGAAACCAAAGCTGCAGACCCATAACCCCCATTTCTTTTTTGAGAATATCGGGGTTAAAGTGAGCTAAATCATAAATGGAGTGGATGCCTAGTTTCTCAAGACGAGTGGCCGTTCGGTGGCCAATGCCCCAAAAATCAGTCATGTTTGGAATAGTCCAGACCTTACTGGGAACATCTTCATAGGACCAGTTGACCCGCATCTTTTTTGTATGTTTGGCTTCAATGTCCAAGGCTAATTTGGCTAGAAGAGGATTGGCGTTGCTCAGGCCGATAGAGGCATAAATCCCGGTCTTCTTCCAGATAGCCTGTTGAATGCGGGCAGCCAGCAGGTCCAGTTTGGTCCTGCGGTCCAGCGTCTGATCAGGAATGAAGTAGTTGATAGAGCTTGTCAAATCTAGGAAGCCCTCATCGATTGAGTAGGGGAAAATGTCATCGGGAGCTGCGAAATCCTGGAAAATTTTTTGGATTTCCATGTTTTTCTGGATGTAGTAGTTCATCCGAGGTGGGACCAATAAGGTCTTTTGAGCAGCATCTTCAATAAAGCGCACATAATCTGCTGTAATAGGCAGTCCCTGCTTGTGGGCAGCAGCATAGTTGAACTTGCGGGTGTGGAGATCAAAAGGAAGATTATAGCTTCGGCTGACATTCTGGCTGCCGAAATTCTTTTTAAAGAGAGGAGTGGCAGCTAATATCAGTCCAGCAGAATTTTCAATTCGGCTCATGACACAGAGCGAGGTTTTTAAAGGGTCAAGGCCGAGGGAAATGCATTCGCAAGAGGCATAAAAACTTTTCATATCCACAAAAGCGATGTCTGAACGAGGCTCGCGTGAATAATCAAATAGGACCATAGCTTATACCTCAATTGGCAGAAAATGTCCGACTACGATACCAACAATGCTAGGTTGGTCTTCATAAGGAGCAAAGAGATCCTCGTAGTCAGGATTGATAGATTCTAAGCGTAGACCTTCAGCTTCACGATAGACTTTTTTGATATAGGTCTTGCCATTCCACATGAGAGCATAGACTGCCCCATCGTAGTCGAATCCTGTCTGTTTCATAAGGGCAACAGAGCCATTTGGATACTTGGGCTCCATAGAATCCCCAGAGACCCAAGATGCAAAGTCGTGCTGGATATCTTGATCAAAGTAGACAGTTTCGTAGTCTGTTTCATTGTCATAGTAGCTGTGACCGAGACCTGCAGCCAGCTCAACTGATAGAACCTTATAGGCTGTAAGAGAGCTAACCTTGCGCTGTCTTTCTAGGAGCTGACTAGCTAGCTGGTCAACTTCCTTTTTATGCGGTGGGGTTAGTAAAGGGTAGGTGTAGAGCGTACTGGTCTCATCCACAAAGTAGTTCTCTTGGACCTTGAGACAGGTGGCCAACCTCCTGAGATTTTTTGCGTGGGGTTCTGCTAGACCATTTTCCCAAGCTGAATAAGTTTTTCGAGAGATGCCCAGTTCTTGGTAAATGGAAGCCTGTGCCAGATTAAGCTCCAGCCGGCGTTTTTTTAATTTTTCATGCGAAAACATATCACACCTCCAATGTAACGTTTTAAAAGTTACATATAAGTATAACAAATGAAATCGAGAAAAGCAAGTTCTTTATTGAGTATTGTTATTTTTAGCAAGAGTGTGGTAAACTGTAGGGAGGAATATAACTTGGAGGTAGAGAGATGTTTCCTATGACAGCAAAAACGATCATGACAGAAGAAGCCTACCGCCGTTTCGCTTGGACCAATTTCTGGTATAAAAAGAATGGCATCTTCTCACTGATTCTCCCTGAGATAGTGGTGCTGATATGCGGTGCAATCTGTTTTTTCATCGGGGAACCTTTGCCAGGCGTAGCTTTTCTTGTTACTGTGGCAGTCCTTCCTTTTCTTTACTATCTGTCCATGAATCGACATATTAAAAAGTTTTATAGAGGCAACCCCCTCTGGCATGATATAGAGCATGAGTTTAGCTTCTATGAGACAGACTTTCGTGTCGTTAATCGGAATAACAATGCCAGATTTGACTATCAAGATATTGTGGCGATTATAGACAAGCCAGAAACTTTTTATATCATGGTTGGCCGGTCAATGGGGCTGATCTTGGATAAGGCAGACTGTCAGCCTGAATTAATTGATTTTTTACTAAAACTAAAAGAAAACAGAAGTCTCTAATTTGGGGGACTTCTGTTTTTTATCTGTCAAGTTTTCAAAAAATTTGCCTCTTGTGCGATGTGTGTTATAATGTTTTTTATGAGAGTTGTTGCAGGTAAATACGGGGGCAGGCCCCTCAAGACTTTAGACGGCAAGACGACTAGACCTACGACCGATAAGGTTAAGGGGGCGATTTTTAATATGATTGGTCCCTATTTTGACGGCGGTCGGGTGCTGGATCTCTATGCCGGCAGCGGAAGTTTGGCCATTGAAGCTATTTCGCGAGGTATGGAGACAGCTGTTTTAGTCGAAAAGGATCGCAGAGCTCAGGCTATCATTTCAGAGAATATTCAGATGACCAAGGAGCCAGAACGTTTTGATTTGCTCAAGATGGAGTCTGGCCAATCCTTGGAAATATTGACGGGAGCTTTTGACTTGGTTCTCTTAGATCCACCTTATGCCAAGGAGCAGATTGTGGCAGACCTTGAGAAGCTGGAGGAGCGTCAGCTCTTGAGTCAGGATGTTCTGGTAGTCTGTGAGACAGACAAGGAAGTGGAATTGCCAGAAGAAATTGCAGGGCTGGGCATTTGGAAGCAGAAGATATATGGAATTTCAAAGGTGACGGTGTATGTCAGATAAGATAGGATTATTCACAGGGTCTTTTGACCCGATGACCAAGGGCCATGTGGACCTGATTGAGCGGGCCAGCAGGCTCTTTGATAAGCTCTATGTAGGGATTTTCTATAATCGAGAAAAGTCTGGCTTTTTCACCATTGAAGCCCGAGAGAGTATGGTCAAAGAAGCTCTGCAGCATTTAGATAATGTCGAGGTTATCATTTCGCAGAATGAGCTAGCAGTAACAGTGGCCGGAAGGCTGGGAGCCAAGGCCTTTGTGCGCGGTCTCCGTAACAGTCAAGACCTAGACTATGAAGCCAATATGAACTTTTTCAATCAGGAATTGGCAGAAGAGCTGGAAACGATTTTCTTGCTCAGCAAGCCGGCCTATCAGCATATTAGTTCATCACGTATTCGTGAGCTGATTGCTTTTCAGCAGGATATCGCGGCCTATGTGCCCCAAAGTGTAATCAAAGAATTAGAAAGAATCAACGATGAAAAGAATTAAGAAGTATCTATGGCCGACGGTCATTGGCGTCACTATTGCCTTTTTTATAGCAGCATTTTGGGTTCGTCTGCCTTATTATATAGAAGTTCCTGGTGGTGCCGAGGATGTTCGGCAGGTCTTGCTGGTTGATAAAAAGGCTGACAAGGAAGCGGGTTCCTATAACTTTGTGACAGTCGGAGTAGAGCAGGCAACTTTTGCCCATCTGGTCTATGCTTGGCTGACCCCTTTTACCGATATTTATTCCGCTAAGGATATGACGGGGGGATCCACGGATGAGGAGTTCAATCGGATCAACCAATTTTACATGGAAACATCACAAAATATGGCTAAATATCAAGGGTTGACGACAGCTGGTAAAGAGATTAAAATGGACTATCTGGGGGTTTATGTCTTGCAGGTGGCAGATAACTCAACCTTCAAGGGGGTTCTTAATATTGCTGATACGGTAACTGGTGTCAATGATAAGACATTTGAAAGTTCTGAGGAACTGGTCAAGTATGTCAACTCGCAGAAGCTTGGGGACAAGGTCAAGGTGACTTTCCAAGAGGATGGTCAGGAGAAATCGGCAACCGGCAAGATTATCAAGCTGGAGAATGGTAAGAACGGGATTGGGATTAGTCTGATAGACAGGACGGAAGTCAGCAGTAATATTCCGATTACATTTTCAACTGAGGGTATCGGCGGTCCTAGTGCTGGTCTTATGTTCAGCCTGGCTATTTATACCCAGTTGGCTGATCCGACTCTTCGTGATGGCCGCGATATTGCAGGGACCGGCAGCATCAGCCGGGAAGGTGAAGTTGGCGAAATCGGCGGAATTGATAAGAAAGTCGTTTCAGCAGCCCAAAGCGGAGCAGATATCTTCTTTGCACCGAACAATGAACTTACAGAGGAAGAGAAGAAGCTTTCTCCTAATGGGAAGAATAACTACCAAACGGCTCTGGAGACAGCCAAGAAGATTAAAACGGATATGAAAATTGTTCCAGTTAAAACGCTGCAGGATGCCATTGACTATCTGAAAAAGAACAAGTAAGA
This sequence comes from Streptococcus sanguinis SK49, assembly GCF_000212815.1. Lineage (GTDB taxonomy): Bacteria > Bacillota > Bacilli > Lactobacillales > Streptococcaceae > Streptococcus > Streptococcus sanguinis_C. The sequence goes on from NZ_GL890985.1 coordinate 687,797, forward strand.
TCTTAGCTTTTGCTAAGATTTTTCTTGTGAGACAGACAAAATCAGCTGGCCTTTTCTACTTTAAATCGTCAGACTTTTTTCAGAAAGATATTTTTGATGAAAAGTCCGCGAAATACTGGCTGATTTATGATAAAATAAAGTGTTGTAGATAAACTATCCAAGATTGTTAAAGGAAGAGTATGCGTAAAGATATTTCACCTGAATTGTATAATTATAATAAATTCCCAGGACCAGAGTTTAAACAGATTGATAGCAAGATTGTTGCAGAAAAATTCGAGTTTGAATTGATTGAGAACTATAAGGAAGGCTTTGACTTGACTGCCTTTCATCAGCGCTTTTCAGAAATTCTCACCAAGTTTGACTATATTGTCGGTGACTGGGGCAACGAGCAGCTGCGCCTGCGCGGTTTTTACAAGGATGAGCGGGCTAATGAAAGCGATGAGAAGATTAGCCGCTTAGAAGACTATTTGCTGGAGTACTGCAGCTACGGCTGTGCTTATTTTGTCTTGGAAAATCCAAATCCTCAGCGCGCTTCCTTTGATAAGAAATCGCATGGCAAGAAAGAGACAGAAGGTCGGTCAAAACGTTCTCGCAACAGCCGTTCAGGCAGCAACCGCAATCGCAGAAGCGAGAGAGACCGAGATAGTCGCTCTAAAAGAGACAATAAGCGCTCCCGCAACAATTCCCAGCAAGACAGGCAGAAAAAGCAGAAAGACAGCAATCGCCATTTTGTGATTCGCCAGAATAAAGGAGAAAAATGAAACCATCTATTTATAGCTTAACGCGTCAGGAAATGATTGAATGGGCGGAAGCTCAGGGAGAAAAGAAATTCCGTGCCGCCCAGATTTGGGAGTGGCTCTATCGTAAACGGGTTCAGTCTTTTGAAGAGATGACCAATCTATCCAAGGACTTGATTGCCAAGCTAAATGATCAGTTTGTCGTCAATCCGCTTAAACAGCGCATTGTCCAAGAGTCGGCTGATGGTACGGTCAAGTACCTCTTTGAGCTGCCGGACGGTATGCTGATTGAGACGGTGCTCATGCGCCAGCACTATGGACTTTCTGTCTGTGTGACTACCCAAGTTGGCTGCAATATCGGCTGCACCTTCTGTGCCTCTGGCTTAATAAAAAAGCAACGCGACCTCAATAACGGTGAGATTGTTGCTCAGATTATGCTGGTTCAGAAGTATTTTGACGAGCGTGGTCAGGATGAGCGGGTCAGCCATATCGTGGTTATGGGAATCGGCGAGCCATTTGACAACTATGACAATGTACTCAAGTTTGTCCGGACGGTCAATGATGATAAAGGTTTGGCTATCGGTGCCCGCCATATCACGGTTTCGACATCAGGGCTGGCTCATAAGATTCGTGACTTTGCCAACGAAGGTGTGCAGGTCAATCTAGCTGTATCCCTCCATGCCCCCAATAATGATCTGCGGACCAGCATCATGCGGATTAACCGGTCCTTCCCTATCGAAAAGCTTTTTGCAGCTATCGAATACTATATCGAGACGACCAACCGCCGGGTGACCTTTGAGTACATCATGCTCAATGAAGTCAATGACGGGGTAGAGCAGGCCAAGGAATTGGCAGAGCTGCTCAAGAACATTAAGAAGCTATCTTATGTCAATCTCATTCCTTACAACCCCGTTAGCGAGCACGACCAATACAGCCGCAGTCCTAAAGAGCGCGTGATGGCTTTCTATGATACCCTCAAGAAAAACGGAGTCAACTGCGTGGTTCGTCAGGAACATGGTACAGATATTGATGCAGCCTGCGGTCAGCTGCGTTCTAATACCATGAAGCGTGATCGCGAGAAAGCATTGGTAGAAAATGTTCAGCCTTAAGAACTATCTGACTTCAGCCGGTGAGCTGACTGCTAAGGGACGGAGATTGCTGGTAGGAGGAAGCTGGCTCTATTTCTTGATGCTTTGCATTCTGTGCTTTATTCCTCAGGTTCCGGAGCCGGGAATGGAGACGCCGGGAGTCCAGTATTTTGGCCGAATAGTGGTTTTGTTAATCCCTTTTAATTCCTTTGTCAATATTGGCGAGATTACTTCTTGGATCCAGCTGGTCAAGGTCTTTATCCAAAATCTAGCCAATATCTTTCTGCTGTCGCCCTTAATCTTTCAATTGCTTTGCCTCTTTCCGAAATTGCGGAAGACCAAGAAGATTGTATGGCTGAGCTTTGGGATGAGTCTGTCTATCGAAGTGACTCAGATTCTGCTGGACCTTCTTATCAATGCCAATCGAGTCTTTGAGATTGATGATCTCTGGACCAATACTTTGGGTGGTTATCTGGCTTGGCGGGCTTTTCAGCTTGGTCAAAAAATCTGGAAAAATCGCCAAGGCGACGCTTTCAAGATAGATTAGTGAAGAAAAGGTTCGGATTTAGGAGAAAAATTAAATTTTTTCTTGACAAGAAAAAGGGAAAGGCCTATAATAAAATAAATCATCAGAAAAGTAATAATTTTTTCTACTTTCAGGGAGCCTGTGGTTGGTGGAAACAGGTAGTGGAGGGTTATGAAGTGGGCTGATGCAAAAGATGAATTTGAAGCAATAAAAATTCGGTGAGCACACCTTACAGTGCAGCTTGTTGTTAGACAAGACAGAGATATGGAGGCAGTCTATACTTTGCTCCATAATTGAGGTGGCACCGCGATTTTACGCCCTCACACAGAGTTTTTTCTGTGTGTGGGCTTTTGTTTTGCTTGAAAATAAAGAAAAGAGGCAATCAAGATGACAGAAACTAAAGGATATTTTGGACAATTCGGCGGCTCCTTTGTACCGGAGCCTATCCAGGCCTTGCTGGATGAATTGGAAGCAACTTTTGAGAAGTATAAGGATGATCCAGAATTTTTAAATGAATACCGGCATTATTTGGCAGATTATTCAGGCCGGGAAACTCCGCTTTACTTTGCAGAAAGTCTGACCCAGCATCTGGGCGGGGCTAAGATTTATTTGAAGCGGGAAGATCTCAACCATCTGGGCTCACACAAGCTCAATAATGTTTTAGGTCAGATTCTTCTAGCTAAGCGCATGGGCAAGACCCGGGTCATTGCTGAAACTGGAGCTGGCCAGCATGGTGTGGCAACTGCGGCAGCAGCAGCTAAGTTTGGTATGAAGTGCGATGTTTACATGGGAGCAGAAGATGTAGAACGTCAGCGCCTCAATGTCTTCCGCATGGAAATGATGGGAGCGACTGTTCACGCAGTGGAAACAGGCACCAAAACTCTCAAGGATGCTGTGGATGCGGCCTTTGGGGCTTGGATGAATGATTTGGAAGCCTTCTATGTTTTGGGTTCGGCTGTCGGTCCTCACCCTTATCCGACCATTGTCCATGAGTTTCAAAAGGTAATCAGTGAAGAATCTCGCCGTCAGATTTTGGACAAGGAAGGCCGCTTGCCGGACTATGTCATTGCCTGCGTAGGCGGTGGCTCCAATGCTATCGGTGCCTTCTCTCAGTATGTGGCGGATGAAGAAGTCAAGCTGGTTGGTGTTGAAGCGGCTGGACGTGGTCTTGATACAGACCAGCATGCGGCGACCATGACCAAGGGAAGTGTCGGAGTAGTGGACGGCATGAAGACCTACGCTGTCTTTGCTGAAGATGGTCAGGTGGCACCGGTTTACTCCATTTCGGCAGGCTTGGACTATCCTGGAGTTGGTCCCGAACATGCTTTCTTTAAAGATTCCGGTCGAGTAGAATACGTGGCCGCGACAGATGATGAAGCTGTGGACGCTTTGCTTCTCTTGACGCAAAAGGAAGGAATTTTGCCAGCAATTGAAAGCTCTCATGCCATTGCCGAAGCTATCAAGCGGGCTCCGCAACTGTCATCTGACCAAATCATTATTATCAATGTATCCGGTCGTGGAGACAAGGATGTGGCAGCTATTGCCGACTATCTAGAAAAACGAAAATAAAATACCCAGCAGAAGAGTAGTAACATCCCTCCTTTCAGAGAGTCTGTGGTTGCTGTAAACAGGCAGGAGAAGTTATGAAATGGGCTACTGGAGTCAACGTTTAGTCCTTTAGTTGAACTTTTATTACTTTGTTAGCATGCTTTGCTGTAAACCAGTATGCTGCCTTCTACTAAAAGGGATCTAAATGACTGTAAATAAGTAAATGAGATGTGGAGTCTGAAAACTCCATAACTGAGGTGGCACCGCGATGATACGCCCTCACAGGATGAACTGTGCGGGCGTTTTTCTGTAGTTCTGGAGCCAGTTATGACAGTGGACAGGTGCTATCTGTTCTTGTAAAATACGGTCATGATTAGCAGATTGCTCCTCCTTAAACGCTTCCAATTAAATAGAAAGAAACATTATGCAAAAGATTTTACCAGCTGATATTTTATCGCCGATTCTGGCTTATATGCGGATTCAGGGCGACCACAAGGTGATTTTGGAAAGTATTCCAAGAGATAGCGAGACAGCTCGCTTTTCTATCCTAGCTTATAACCCAGTCTTTGAAGTTCGCTATGAAAATGGCCAGCTAACAAAGAATGGGCAAGTAATTGAGGCAGATCCATTGGACTATCTGCATGAGTTAGCCGTAAAAAAAGATCATCATTCAGACTTGCCTTTTGGTGGTGGAGCCATTGGCTTTGTCGGTTACGATATGATTTCCCTCTATGAAGAGATTGGCCAGATTCCAGCTGATGTGATTGGGACACCAGATATGCACTTTTTCGTCTATGAGAGTTACATGGTTTTTGACCATAAAAAAGACAAGGTCTATATCCTTGAGGAGGCCCTCTACAGTGATAGAAGCGAAGCTGATTTGGCTGCTAGTCTAGAGCTTATCATGGCTGAGCTGGCGCAGCCTGCGGTAGATGAATTTTCACCGCTGGAACTGTCCAGTTTGAACTTCCAGAGTCACATCGAGCAGGCAGCTTTTGAAAAAATGGTGGAAGAAGCGCGGAGCTTGATTCGGCAGGGAGACATGTTCCAATGTGTGCTCAGTCAGCGTTTTTCAGCAGAGTATTCTGGTAGGCCGCTGGATTACTATCGCAATCTGCGTGTGACCAATCCTTCCAACTATCTCTACTTTTATGACTTCGGAGATTATCAGATTATCGGAGCCAGCCCAGAGAGTCTAGTCTCTGTCAAGCAGGGTCAGGTTACGACCAATCCTATTGCTGGAACCAGACCGCGTGGGAAGGATGAAAGAGAAGATAAAGCCTTGGCAGAGGAGTTGCTGGATGACGAGAAGGAAGTGGCGGAACACCGCATGTTAGTTGATTTGGGGCGTAATGATATTGGTAAAATTGCTCAGAATAATAGCGTGGAAGTCACTAAGTACATGGAGGTAGAGTATTTCCGCTATGTCATGCATCTGACCAGCGTGGTTCGTGGTCAGCTTCTGCCCCAACTGACGGCTATGGATGCGCTCAAATCAACCTTGCCGGCCGGCACCGTCTCGGGTGCACCTAAGATTCGAGCCATGAAGCGAATTTATGAGCTAGAGCAGGAAAAACGTGGCGTTTATGCGGGGGCTATCGGCTATCTGTCTGCGACAGGTGATATGGATTTTGCCATCGCTATCCGGACCATGATTTTGAAAAATGGCAGAGCTTACGTTCAAGCTGGAGCTGGTATTGTTTATGACTCAATCCCTGCCAATGAATACCAAGAAACCATCAACAAGGCCAAATCAATGACCAAGATAGGAGAGATGCAATGATTTTATTGATTGATAATTATGATTCTTTTACTTACAATCTAGCCCAGTATATCGGCAATTTCGCAGAAGTTACGGTCTTGCGAAATGATGATGCAGGCCTTTATCAAGCGGCAGAAGAAGCAGATGCTTTGGTTCTGTCTCCGGGTCCAGGCTGGCCAGCAGATGCAGGACGGATGGAGGAGGTCATCCGTGATTTTACTGGTAAAAAGCCGATATTGGGGATTTGCTTGGGACACCAAGCCATTGCAGAAGTATTTGGCGGAAAGCTAGGTTTGGCTCCCAAAGTCATGCACGGCAAGCAAAGTATTCTGCGCTTTGAGGGAAAATCTCCTATCTATCAAGGGATAGAGGATGGACAGCCGGTCATGCGCTATCATTCGATTTTGATTGAAGAGATGCCGGAGGACTTTGAAGTGACGGCTCGGGCGGCTGATGATAACTCAATCATGGCTATCCAGCACAAGAGCCTGCCTATTTATGGTTTTCAGTATCATCCAGAAAGTATCGGCACGCCGGACGGCTTGTCGTCTATCAAGAATTTTATCGACTTAGTAAAGTAAAGGAGGATGTATGAAAGAGATTATTGCAAAACTAGCTGATTTTAAGGATTTAAGCAGTGCTGAGATGACAGATGTGATTGAGCGTATTGTCACTGGACGGGTGACAGAGTCTCAAATTGTAGCCTTCTTGCTGGGGCTCAAGATGAAAGGGGAGACGATTGAGGAACGAACTGCTTTGGCTCAGGTAATGCGAGGCCATGCTAAGCAGATTCCGACCACTATTCGCACTGCCATGGACAATTGCGGTACCGGTGGAGACAAGTCTTTCAGCTTCAATATTTCGACTACGGCAGCTTTTGTACTGGCAGGTGGCGGGATTAAGATGGCCAAGCACGGCAATCGCTCCATTTCTTCTAAGTCAGGCTCAGCTGATGTCTTAGAAGCTCTGGGTATCAATCTAGACTTGGATGCTGCTAGCTTGGGCAAGGTTTTTGAGCAGACAGGTATCGTCTTTCTCTTTGCAAAGAATATGCACCCAGCCATGAAATACATCATGCCAGCCCGTCTTAGCCTTGGCATTCCCACTATCATGAATCTAACTGGTCCGCTCATCCATCCCATGAGTCTAGAAACTCAGCTTTTGGGGACTAGCCGACCAGATATGCTAGAGAGCACGGCAGAGGTCTTGAAAAATATGGGCCGTAAGCGTGCAGTAGTCGTGTCGGGGCCGGATGGTCTTGACGAGGCGGGTCTTCATGGTCGTACCCAGTATGCTCTGCTGGAAAATGGGCAAATCAGCCTGCACGGCTTTCTGCCGTCAGATATTGGCATGAAAGAGATACCTCTTGAAGCGATTCGTGGAGGCAATGCCAAGGAAAATGCAGAAATTCTGCTATCTGTCCTGCAAAATCAAGCCAGCCCCTATCTGGAAACGGCAGTGCTGAATGCGGGATTGGGCTTCTACGCTAATGGGAAATCAGACAGTATAGAAGCAGGAATAGCTTTGGCACGCCAAGTGATTGCCAGCGGCGCAGCCTATGAAAAACTCAAGCAACTACAGGAGTATCAAAAATGAGCAAAGAATTTCTCCCGACCATTCTAAAGCAAAAAGAGCAGGAAGTGGCGGCTATGTCTTATGAAGAGCTGCAACCTCTGCGCTCGACCTATTCCCTCTATGATTATCTCAAAAGCCAGTCCCAAGAGCTGCAGCTGATTGCTGAGGTCAAAAAAGCCAGTCCAAGTCTGGGAGATATTAATCTTGCTGTGGATATTGTGGAGCAGGCTTGCACCTATGAACGATGCGGTGCAGCTATGATTTCAGTCCTGACAGATGAGATTTTCTTTAAAGGCCATCTGGATTACCTGAGAGAGATTTCAAGTCAAGTGTCCATTCTAACCCTCAATAAGGACTTTATTATTGATGAAAAACAGATTGTTCGCGCCCGCAATGCTGGAGCGACAGTTATTCTTCTGATTGTGGCTGCCTTGTCTGAAAAGCGGCTGCAAGAACTCTATGATTTTGCGACAGGTTTAGGCTTGGAAGTTCTGGTCGAAACCCATAATCTGGTGGAGCTGGAAATTGCCCATAGAATAGGAGCTCGGATTATCGGTGTTAATAACCGCAATTTAGTTACTTTTGAGACAGATATCAATACAAGTCTTCAGCTATCTGCCCATTTCAAAGATGACAGGGTTTACGTATCAGAGTCCGCTATTTTCAGCAAGGAAGATGCTGAGTTGGTAGCTCCTTATTTCCATGCGATTTTAGTCGGAACAGCCCTGATGCAGGCTGAGGATGTGGCAGAAAAAATCAAGGAGCTGAAAATTGACAAAGGTTAAGATTTGCGGTTTATCAACGGCCAGCGCTGTGGAAACGGCATGCCAGGCTGGTGCAGATTACATTGGATTTGTCTTTGCTGAGAGCCGTCGGAGGGTCAGTTTGGAGCAAGCTCAGAAGCTAGCTGCCTTGGTGCCGCCTGCTGTCCGAAAGGTAGGAGTTTTCGTCTCTCCGAGCTTGGCAGAGTTGCAGGAAGCTATTTCAGTGGCAAATCTAGATTTGGTGCAGATTCATGGCGATTTTAATGAAGATCTTCTGACTCAGATCGGCCGGTCGGTTATTCGAGCTTATCAGGTCAAGGGAGCGTTAAAAGGAGTCAGCCAACAAGCGGACTACCTGCTCTTTGATGCCCCTCTTGCCGGTAGTGGTCAGACCTTTGACTGGCAAGCTTTTGATAAAGGTCAAATCCACCAGCCCTTCTTTATCGCCGGTGGTTTGAATGCAGGGAATGTCCGAGAAGCGATTCAGCACTTTGCCCCTTACGCAGTTGATGTCTCAAGCGGGGTCGAGACTGACGGCCAGAAGGACTTAGAAAAGATAAAAGAATTTATAGAAAGAGTGAAAGATGGCATATAATCAACCCAATCAAGAAGGATTTTACGGTGAGTTTGGTGGGCGCTTTGTTCCCGAAACGCTGATGACAGCAGTTTTGGAATTGGATAAAGCCTACCGTGAGAGTAAAAAAGACCCAGCCTTTCAGGCTGAGCTGGATGAGTTGCTGAAGCAGTATGTAGGGCGAGAAAATCCTCTCTATTTTGCTAAAAATCTGACAGCCTATGCTGGCGGTGCTAAGATTTATCTGAAGCGGGAAGACCTCAACCATACCGGGGCCCATAAAATCAATAACTCTCTAGGCCAGGTCCTATTGGCCAAGCGAATGGGCAAGAAGAAAATTATTGCCGAGACTGGTGCGGGCCAGCACGGAGTAGCCACCGCCACAGCTGCAGCCCTTTTCAACATGGACTGCACTATCTACATGGGTGAAGAAGATGTCAAGCGCCAAGCCCTCAATGTCTTTCGGATGGAACTTCTGGGAGCCAAGGTAGAGTCTGTGACCGATGGCTCTCGAGTCCTCAAGGATGCAGTCAATGCCGCCTTGCGAGCTTGGGTGGCTCAGGTTGATGATACTCACTATATTATGGGCTCAGCCTTGGGGCCCCATCCCTTCCCAGAGATTGTCCGCGACTATCAGAGTGTGATTGGGCGTGAGGCCAAGCGCCAGTTTGCTGAGCAAAATGCAGGTGCCTTGCCAGATGCTTTAGTCGCCTGCGTTGGCGGTGGTTCCAATGCTATTGGGCTCTTTTATCCTTTTGTAGATGATAGTACAGTGGCTATGTATGGAACAGAGGCAGCTGGGCGGGGCGTGGATACAGATGAACACGCTGCGACCTTAACCAAGGGCCGGCCAGGTGTTTTACACGGTGCCTTGATGGATGTCTTGCAGGATGAGCAAGGGCAGATTTTGGAAGCCTTCTCTATCTCTGCTGGGCTTGACTATCCGGGCATCGGACCTGAACATTCTCATTTTAACGCTATCCAGCGCGCCACTTATGTGCCAGTAACGGATGAAGAAGCCTTGGAAGCCTTTCAGCTCCTGTCTCGTATTGAAGGGATTATCCCTGCTCTAGAGTCTAGCCACGCTATTGCTTATGCAGTTAAGCTGGCTAAGGAGTTGGGACCAGATAAATCAATGATCGTCTGCCTATCCGGCCGTGGTGACAAGGATGTCGTTCAGGTAAAGGAGCACTTGGAAAGAGAAATGGCTCAAAAAGGAGGTGCTCATGACTAAAACACTCACACAGCATTTAGAAACCATCAAAAAAGCAGGCAAGGGAATTTTCCTTCCTTATATCATGGCTGGTGATCACGAGAAAGGTTTGGCAGGATTAGCAGAAACTATCGCATTTTTGGAAAACTTGGGTGTGTCAGCCATTGAAATCGGCCTGCCATTTTCAGACCCTGTTGCAGATGGGCCGGTTATTGAAGAAGCCGGTCTGAGAAGTCTGGGTCACCATACTTCCGCCAAGTCTTTAATCGCAAGCTTGCAGAAGTTGGACACTCAGCTGCCTCTTATCATCATGACCTACTTTAATCCTATTTTCCAATACGGTCTCAAAGATTTTGTCAAGGATTTGGCTAGGACACCGGTTAAAGGATTGATCATTCCGGATTTGCCCTACGAGCACAGAAATTTCATCTTGCCTTTACTGAAAGATTCAGATATCGCTCTTGTTCCTTTAGTGAGCCTGACGACTGGTCTAGAACGTCAGCAGGAGCTGATCAAGGAAGCTGAAGGTTTTATCTACGCTGTAGCTATCAACGGTGTGACAGGTAAGAGCGGAAGCTACCGCAATGATTTGGACCAGCATCTGAGTAAGCTTCATGATATTGCAGAGATTCCAGTACTGACGGGCTTTGGCGTTTCGACTTTAGAAGATGTTAACCGTTTCAATCAAGTCTCAGATGGAGTCATTGTCGGATCTAAGATTGTCAAAGCTCTTCATGAAAAGGACACCAGTATAGCAGCCTTTATCAAAGAAGCAGCAGCTTATAAGAAATAAGAACCACGACACCAAACAAAAGACAGGGTACAAAAGCCAGCCTGTCTTTTTTCTTTTTAAAGCAGAAACAGGCAAGACCAGAGAAGCTAGCGATTTGGATAAGGATGAGAGTCTCCGTCAGGCTGAAAATGGCTGAGCAAGACACCAGAAAGAGAAAGTCGCCAGCTCCAATACGAAGATTATAAAAGAAGGCTAGAAGTCCTAAGGCTAAAAAGAAGAGCATGAGAAGATTGACGCCCGCTGTCATCAGCAGCAAAAGCTGAAAAACCAACCAGATCATCAAAGGGTATTGCTGCTCTCTTTGATCGTAGATGGCTAGAGTCAAGCCCATGGTGAGTAGTAGGAGTTGACTGATGGAAATCGTGCCAAGCGAAGTTGCTAGAGAAAGACCGCCCAAGAGACATTCAAAAAATAAATAGCGTAAGGGAATCTTGTCTCCACAGAAGCGGCAACGAAGACGGTTCATGACTTGAGAAAAAATAGGAATCAAATCACGCGGTGCCAATCTTTTCCCGCAGGCATTGCAATGGCTAGCGGGAGTGATGATAGACTGCTCTGGGAAGCGGTCGATAACCAAGCCTAGGAATGAGGCAAAGACGGTACCAACAAGAAAAAAGTATAGATGAATCATACTTATTTATTCGTAATTTTAAACAGAAAAATTCTGAAATTTTGCAACTTTTCTAATAAAGTCTTTTTTTGAATCTTTTGTCTTGACTTTCTTATTTAGAAGCATTATAATTAAACCATAATCTAAAAAGATTAGAATCATTATAAATAAAAACGAGGTAGAAACAATGACACAAGTAAAAAATGGTGCAGCAACTGACGTAGCAACTTTCAGCAATCAAAAGGCTTTGCCAAAGACTAAGGCTATTCTTAATCAAGTAGTGGCAGACCTTTATACAGCTCATATCGCTCTTCACCAAGTTCACTGGTATATGCGTGGCGCAGGCTTCATGGTTTGGCATCCAAAAATGGATGAATACATGGAAACTTTGGATACAACTTTGGATGAAGTCAGCGAGCGCTTGATTACACTAGGAGGCAAGCCTTATTCTACGTTGACCGAGTTTATCCAACACAGCAAGATTGAAGAAAAAGCTGGTGAGTTCAGCAAGAATGTAGAAGAAAGTCTGGCGCGTGTGATTGAGATTTTCCGTTATCTGACAGGTCTTTACCAAGATGCTTTGGATGTAACAGACCAAGAAGGGGACGATGTAACCAATGATATCTTTGTTGGTGCCAAGGCTGACCTCGAAAAGACTATCTGGATGCTGACAGCTGAAATTGGTCAAGCACCAGGTTTATAAAAAATGATCCATGCGAAACAGAAAGGAAACAGGCTTTCCTTTCTGTTTTTTCATCTTGAAAAGCGCTGGAAAATCTGATAAAATATAGCTCATGAAAACCCTGTATGATGTTCAGCAATTTCTTAAAAGTTTCGGAATCATTATCTATATGGGCAAGCGCCTTTACGATATTGAGATGATGAAAATTGAGCTGAAGAGGATTTACGATGCCGGTCTAATGGATAAGCTAGCTTATTTTGAGGCGGAGGCAGTCTTGCGACGAGAACATCGCTTAGAGTTAGAATATTTAGAAAAGAAAAAGGAGACTTGAGATGACAATTTGGATTTTGTGGGCGGTACTTTTAGGAATAATTGGCTGGATGGGCTTTAATTATTTGCGCCTTCGTCAGGCAGCAAAAATCGTGGATAACGGAGAATTTGAAGGCTTGATTCGCCAAGGTCAGTTGGTTGATCTGCGGGATCCATCTGATTTTCACCGGAAGCATATCTTAGGTGCTCGCAATATTCCATCTCAGCAGCTCAAGGATAGTGTCGGTGCACTTCGCAAGGACAAGGCTGTTCTCCTCTATGAAAATAGTCGTGGTCAGCGCGTAACCAATGCGGCTCTGTATCTGAAAAAACAAGGATTTAAAGAAATCTATATTCTTTCTTATGGGTTGGATTCTTGGAACGGCAAGGTGAAGGCTAGTTGACATAAATCAAAAATTTGTTGCATTATATATACAAAGCCAGTTTCTTATGTTATAATAAATTAATATTAATTTTAAGGAGTTTTTAGAACATGCAAGAAAAGAAAAAATCCTCTCTTGTTTTAGGTATCCTATCCATTATTTTTAGTCTTTTGTTTGCTTTGATTGGACTTATTCTAGGAATCGTTGGTTTGGTTTTGGCAAGTTCACATCAAAAAGAGAGCCAAATGGATTATAAAACAGAAAAGATTCTAAATATCATTGGTATTGTTATTTCTGTAATTAACATGATTGCAGGGCTTATGTTAACTCTGAGCTAATTTGACTTTTTTAAAAAACTGCTATCTATATTACAATGTAAAGTAAGATCGAGACATTATTGTCTGGGTCTTTTTTTACCAACTTTTCTCCAAATATTTTTTAATAACCCCTAATTCTTCTTGGTTCAAAGCACGGTAATCGCCTTTTGCTAGATCTGGGTCTAATGTAAAATCTCCGAATTGAATTCGCTTGAGATAGGTGACCTTGACACCAACTGCCAGAAACATCTTTTTGATCTGGTGGAATTTCCCCTCAGAAATCCTGACGCTAGCACGGCTCAGACTGGAGCGGCTAGAGAAGATAGTGAGCTGGGCGGGCTGACAGACAGTACCGTCTAAAAAGCGAATGCCTTCTTGAAAGGCAATTTTGTCCTGAGGGGTCAAAGGTCCATTGACTTCTACATAGTAAGTTTTTTCAACATGGTATTGAGGGTGCAGCAGCTGAAATCCCAGAGGACCATTATCGGTAATCAGAAGAAGCCCTTCGGTATCTCTATCCAGCCGTCCGATAGAGTAAAGATTTTCTTTCTCTATCTCCTTATCCAGCAAATCCAGGACAGTCAATTTTTCAGCGTCACGATTGGCTGTGACTGCGCCAGCGGGTTTATTCAGCATGTAGTAACGGTGGGCAGGACCGCTGACATGTTTGCCTTGAAAAGTAATCTGCTGCAGGCCGGTATCAACGTTTTGGCTGAGTTTGTAGGCGGGCTTACCATCCACTAAAATCTGTTTTTGCAAAAGGCTTTGTTTCATCTTTTTTCGGCTGATATGATTGGCAGCCAGCAGTTGGTCGAGGCGCATCTGTTTTCCTTGTTTTTTTCTAAATCATATCATAAATTTTCAGGATGGGAAATGCAAATACTCATGCAGCTCCCATATTTTTTAATGAAAACATTTACACTTATCAAAGCCGTGTTTTTTGCCTGCGTCTGTGGTATAATTGTTTAGTTAGAAATAAAATTTAAAAATTCAGAGGAAATCATGACAAAATTAAGAGAAGATATCCGTAACATTGCGATTATCGCCCACGTTGACCACGGGAAAACAACCCTCGTTGACGAATTATTGAAGCAGTCTGAAACTCTTGATGCTCGTACAGAGTTGGCAGAGCGTGCTATGGACTCAAACGATATCGAAAAAGAGCGCGGTATTACGATCCTTGCTAAAAATACAGCCGTTGCTTACAATGGAACTCGTATCAATATCATGGACACACCAGGACACGCGGACTTCGGTGGAGAAGTTGAGCGTATCATGAAAATGGTTGACGGTGTTGTTTTGGTTGTAGATGCTTACGAAGGAACCATGCCACAAACTCGTTTCGTATTGAAAAAAGCCTTGGAACAAGACCTTGTCCCAATTGTTGTTGTTAACAAAATTGACAAACCATCAGCTCGTCCAGCAGAAGTAGTGGACGAAGTATTGGAACTCTTCATTGAGCTTGGTGCAGACGATGACCAGCTTGATTTCCCAGTTGTTTATGCTTCAGCTATCAACGGAACTTCTTCATTGTCAGACGATCCAGCTGATCAAGAAAAAACAATGGCACCAATTTTTGATACCATTATCGACCATATCCCTGCTCCAGTGGACAACTCAGATGAGCCTTTGCAGTTCCAAGTCTCACTCTTGGACTACAATGACTTTGTAGGTCGTATTGGTATCGGACGTGTCTTCCGTGGTACTGTTAAGGTTGGAGACCAAGTTACCCTTTCTAAACTAGACGGCACAACGAAGAACTTCCGTGTCACAAAACTCTTTGGTTTCTTTGGCTTGGAGCGTCGTGAAATCAATGAAGCAAAAGCGGGTGACCTGATTGCGGTATCAGGCATGGAAGATATCTTTGTTGGTGAGACGATTACACCGACAGATGCCATTGAACCTCTTCCAATTCTTCACATCGATGAGCCAACGCTTCAAATGACCTTCTTGGTCAACAACTCACCATTTGCTGGTCGCGAAGGGAAATGGGTAACTTCTCGTAAGGTTGAAGAACGCTTGCAGGCCGAACTGCAAACAGACGTATCCCTTCGAGTTGACCCGACGGATTCACCAGATAAGTGGACTGTTTCAGGTCGTGGTGAGTTGCATTTGTCAATCCTGATCGAAACCATGCGTCGTGAGGGATATGAGCTGCAAGTATCTCGTCCAGAAGTTATCGTGAAAGAAATTGACGGTGTCAAATGTGAGCCATTTGAGCGCGTCCAAATCGATACTCCAGAAGAGTACCAAGGATCTGTTATCCAAAGCCTTTCTGAACGTAAGGGTGAAATGTTGGATATGATTTCAACTGGTAATGGTCAAACTCGTTTGGTCTTCCTCGTTCCAGCGCGTGGATTGATTGGTTACTCAACTGAGTTCTTATCTATGACTCGTGGTTATGGGATTATGAATCATACATTTGACCAATACTTGCCATTGATTCCAGGGGAAATTGGTGGCCGTCACCGCGGTGCTCTGGTATCTATTGATGCTGGTAAGGCAACGACTTACTCAATCATGTCTATCGAAGAGCGCGGAACTATCTTTGTCAACCCAGGTACTGAGGTTTATGAAGGAATGATCATCGGTGAAAACTCTCGTGAAAATGACTTAACTGTTAATATCACTAAAGCCAAGCAGATGACCAACGTTCGTTCTGCAACCAAGGATCAGACAGCAGTTATCAAGACACCACGTATCTTGACCTTGGAAGAATCGCTGGAGTTCTTGAACGATGATGAGTACATGGAAGTAACGCCAGAATCTATTCGTCTGCGTAAGCAAATTTTGAACAAACAAGAACGCGAAAAAGCCAATAAAAAGAAAAAATCTGCTGCAGCTGAATAAGCAAAAAGGAAAGGAGCAGCAAAATGGTTTATCTTATCATTGGGATTTTAATCCTCTTTTTCTACATTTTTGCTGTTCCATCCAGTATTAAAGGGACTGTTAATGCAGTGACCATGGTGCTACTGATTGTAGCCTTAATTATCTTATTTGGCTTAGGCATTTTTAAAATTTTCCAGTTGCCGGCTGAATATTTTGTAGGTTTCGGCCTATCCGTAGTGACTGTCTTGGCTTTGCGGGATATCAATCGCCTCAAGCCGCCTAAGAAATCAAAAAAGAATTTTGATGAAGAATAATAAATGAGCAAGAACTTAGAAAGCTAGATAGACTTTTTGAGATCTTGCTTTTTTGTTGATCTATATTTTTACAAAAATAATAGGTTTATGTTACAAAATATTTCAAATAGATGAAAACATATCATTTTTTTCAAAACTTGCTTACAGTCGAAAATAAAAGACTCCTATGTCTTTTTTATTTTCACAAAAAAAGGTAAAATAGAATGAAGTATGAATGGAAGAGGTTGCTTATGAAAAAAATAGCAAATTTTGCCAATAAGAAGGTCTTGGTTCTGGGTTTGGCCAAGTCGGGTGAGTCAGCAGCTCGCCTTTTAGATAAATTAGGAGCCATCGTGACAGTTAACGACGGCAAACCTTTTGAGGAAAATCCTGCTGCCCAATCTTTGCTAGAAGAAGGTATTAAAGTGGTGACAGGAGGTCATCCCTTGGAGTTGCTGGACGAAGATTTTGAACTAATGGTGAAAAATCCAGGTATTCCTTATGACAATGCCATGGTCGTTCGGGCTCTTGAGAAGAATATTCCAGTCATTACTGAAGTCGAGTTGGCTTATCTAATTTCTGAAGCACCGATTGTTGGTATTACGGGTTCAAATGGCAAGACGACGACTACAACCATGATTGCGCAAGTCTTGACAGCTGGCGGTCAAAATGGTCTTTTGTCTGGTAATATCGGTTTTCCTGCCAGCCAGGTAGCCCAAACAGCCAGCAGCAAAGATACGTTGGTCATGGAACTGTCTTCCTTCCAATTGATGGGGATTGAGGCTTTGCATCCGCAAATCGCTGTTATTACTAACCTCATGCCGACTCATTTGGATTATCACGGCTCTCTTGAGGACTATGCAGCTGCCAAGTGGAATATCCAGAAAAACATGACAGCTGATGATTATCTGGTTTTGAATTTCAATCAAGACTGGGCCAAGGAAATGGCTAGCCAGACTCAGGCTACTGTTATGCCTTTTTCAACGACTGAAAAGGTGGATGGTGCCTATTTAGAGGGTGATGTCCTGACTTTCCGTGGAGAAGCGATTATGCAGGCGGCTGAAATCGGCGTTCCTGGCAGTCATAATGTCGAAAATGCTCTGGCTACGATTGCAGTAGCCAAACTTCGTGGCATTGACAATCAGACGATCAAAGAAGTCTTGTCAGCTTTTGGGGGTGTTAAGCACCGACTCCAGTATGTGGGGCGTGTAAATGAGGTTGCTTTTTATAATGACAGTAAGTCTACCAATATCTTGGCAACCCAGAAAGCCTTGTCTGGTTTTGACAATAGCAAGGTGATTCTGATTGCAGGTGGCTTGGACCGTGGCAATGAATTTGACGAGTTGGTGCCTGACCTCAAAGGGCTCAAGAAAATGGTTATCTTAGGACAATCAGCTCCGCGTGTAAAGAGAGCGGCTGATCAGGCTGGCGTTTCTTATCTGGATGCGACTGATGTCCAGGATGCGGCTCATAAGGCCTTTGCGCAAGCGGAGCCAGGAGACATTGTCTTGCTTAGTCCTGCCAATGCCAGCTGGGATATGTATAGTAATTTTGAAGTCCGTGGCGATGAATTTCTCGCTGCATTTGAAGAATTAAAAGGTTAAGATGAAAAAGATTGTATTTACAGGCGGAGGAACGGTCGGGCATGTAACCCTCAACCTTCTCCTGATTCCAAAATTTATCAAAGAAGGCTGGCAGGTCCACTATATTGGTGATAAGCATGGCATTGAGTATCAGGAAATCCAAAAGTCTGGACTGGACGTAACCTTCCATTCGGTAGCTACGGGTAAGCTTCGTCGCTACTTTTCTTGGCAGAATCTGCTGGATGGCTTTAAGGTTGTCTGGGGGATTTTCCAGTCGCTGGGTATTATGCTCAAGGTACGGCCGCAGGCTCTCTTTTCTAAGGGAGGCTTTGTATCTGTTCCGCCCGTGATTGCAGCCCGACTGTCCGGAGTGCCTGTCTATGTTCATGAGTCGGATCTATCCATTGGCTTGGCCAATAAAATTGCCTATAAGTGTGCGACCAAGATGTATGCGACCTTTGAGCAACCTTCCAGTCTGACCAAGATTGAGCATGTCGGAGCTGTAACCAAGGTCGGCAGTCAAGAGTCAGTCCCACCGCAGGAACTAGAAGAAATTCGTCAGTATTTTGATAAGGAACTGCCAACCCTGCTTTTCGTTGGTGGTTCTGCAGGTGCTAAGGTCTTTAATGACTTTGTCAGCCAGAATCAAGCTGCACTGACCGAGCATTATAACATCATCAATCTGACAGGCGATGCAAGTTTGGATGCTCTGTCTGAACGTCTCTTTCGCAGAGCCTATGTGACTGACCTCTACCAGCCTTTGATGGACTTGGCAGATGTGGTGGTGACCCGAGGCGGTTCCAATACAATCTTTGAACTCTTGGCTATGGCTAAGCTTCATATTATCGTTCCTCTGGGACGTGAAGCCAGTCGTGGCGATCAGATTGAAAATGCCGATTATTTTGTGAAAAAGGGATATGCCAAGCAATTGGCAGAGGAACAGCTGGATATGAGCAATTTACAGGCAGCACTTGATGACCTTTTGGCAAACCAGGCTTCTTATCATCAAGCTATGAAAAATTCTCAGGAAATCAAGTCTGTAGATGAATTTTATGCTTTATTGAAAGCGGATATTGACAAGGGAAAGAAATGAGCAAGAAAAACCACGATGAGCCAAAGGAAGAGGTAAGTGAGCACCTCTCTGAATGGCAGAAACGAAACAAAGAATATCTTGAAAAGAAGGCTCAGGAAGAAGCAAGTAAGCAGAAGGAGCTGGAAGAAGAGGAAGTAAAAGAAGCTGAAGCTGAGGACTCAATCGAAGGCGGAGAAATAGCTGAAGAGACGGAAGAAGACGACTCAACTTATGAAGAGGAAGAAACAGAATATTTGGAAGATGAATCATCCGAATCTGAGCTAGAGACCGAGTTGAGCGAGAAAGAGCGCAAAAAACTTGAGAAACTTCAGAAAAAGGCAGAAAAAGAAGCTGCTAAGGTGCATATCTCGAGGATTCATATTTATCGAGCGCTGCCGGTTTTGCTGGGCAGTGGTTTGATTTTTCTCTTGTCAATCTATTTTTTGACGCCACTGGCGACCATGAAGACTATCAAATTTTCAGGGAATCAAATGGTCAGTCAGGAAGAACTGCTCAAAAGCAGTAAGATTGATGAAAAGGACTATACTTTAACAACCTTTATCAATGGCGGCAATCATATCCGCAATATGAAAGCTTCTAGTCCTTGGATTAACAATCTGGAGATGGCTTATCAGTTTCCGATTACTTTTCAGGTAAAGGTCAAGGAGTACGGAGTTCTGGCCTATCTGCATGAGGGTGGTCAGTATTATCCTATTCTGACAAATGGGGAGATTATTTCGGACCCGACTGCTGCAGATTCTTTGCCGGAAACCCATATTTCGATAGAGTTTTCAGATAAAAAATTGATTAAGGAATTTGCCCTTCAAATTGAAAAGGTACCGGCTTCGGTCAAGAAAAATATTAAGACAGTTCAGTTGACTCCAAGCAAGGTGACACCGGACTTGGTTACGCTGACCATGCATGATGGCAACAAAGTCTTGGTACCAATTTCGCATATTGCCAAAAAACTGCCATATTACAAGGGAATACAATCGCAATTGGAAGAGGGTGTACCTAGTGTTGTAGATATGGAAGCAGGGATTTTTAGTTATGTTGAAGGAGCTCAAAACGAGTCGTCTTCTTCTGACGAAGAAAAGCAGAAAGCAGAAGAGGAATCGACGGGACAGCCAACAGAACAAGCGGCTGAGCAGGTGACAGAAAGTCAAGAACAAGAATCTGCAGAGCCGCAAAATTCGACAGAAAACCCGGGAAATACCGAAAATCGCTAAATTATATGTAGAAAAACTGCACATTTTCATTTTCTTTATGTTATAATAAAGCTTGGGTAACTCTAATTTTTAGCGTTATTAGTATAGACCGGAAACATGGAAGATAGAGAGGACTGGTGTAATGGCTAGAGACGGCTTTTTTACTGGATTAGATATAGGAACTAGCTCAATTAAAGTGTTGGTGGCAGAGCACATCAACAATGAAATGAATGTTATTGGGGTCAGCAATGCAAAAAGTGCTGGCGTTAAAGATGGAATTATTGTTGATATTGAGGCTGCTGCTGCTGCCATTAAGACAGCTATTTCTCAAGCAGAAGAAAAGGCAGGCATTTCAATTGGTTTAGTTAATGTCGGACTTCCGGCTAATCTCTTACAGATTGAGCCTACTCAGGGTATGATTCCTGTGACTAGTGATTCTAAGGAAATCACAGATACAGATGTAGAGAATGTTGTTAGATCTGCTCTGACTAAAAGTATGACTCCTGACCGCGAAGTGATTACTTTCATCCCAGAAGAGTTTGTAGTGGATGGTTTCCAAGGGATTCGTGACCCACGCGGCATGATGGGGATTCGCTTAGAAATGCGTGGTCTTCTTTATACTGGACCACGGACTATTCTCCACAACCTCCGCAAGACAGTGGAGCGTGCGGGAGTTCAGCTTGAGAACGTTATTATCTCCCCATTGGCTATGACTAAGTCAATCTTGAACGAAGGGGAACGTGAGTTTGGGGCAACTGTCATTGATATGGGCGGCGGCCAAACTACAGTAGCTTCTGTTAGAGGTCAAGAACTTCAATATACGAATATATACCAAGAAGGCGGTGACTACGTAACTAAGGACATCTCCAAGGTTTTGAAGACTTCGCAAAAGTTGGCTGAAAGTCTCAAGTTTAACTATGGTTCTGCTTATGTTCCAGAAGCTGGGACAGAGTCCTTCCAAGTAGAAGTGATTGGAGAGATTGAGCCGGTTGAAGTAACTGAGAAGTATTTGGCTGAGATTATTTCTGCTCGTATCCAACACATTTTTGAGCAAATCAAACGAGATTTGGATAGAAGACACCTTCTAGATTTACCAGGTGGCATTGTGATTATTGGTGGAGGAGCTATTCTTCCAGGAGTGGTTGAGCTTGCTCAGGAAGTGTTTGGCGTGAATGTCAAGCTTTATGTGCCAAATCAAATCGGCATTCGCAATCCTGCTTTCGCACATGTTATCAGTCTGTCAGAGTATGCTGGAAACTTAACAGATGTGGACATGCTGGCTCAGGTTGCTGTTCATGGTGATGAGCAACTACGCCATCGACCTGTATCCTTTGAGCGTCCTGCTCAGTCAGTACCACGTTTTGAACCTCAACCAGCTGATGAGATTCCTGAGGAGCCGGTCCAAGAAGTTCCAATTGCTAGTGCTGATGTGCCAAACCAAGAACCAAAAACCGGTATTACAGATCGGATGCGCAACCTAATTGGCAAAATGTTTGATTAAGGAGAATACAGAGAATATGACATTTTCATTTGACGCTGCTGCTGCACAAGGCGCAGTAATTAAAGTTATTGGTGTCGGTGGAGGTGGCGGTAATGCCATCAACCGAATGATTGATGAAGGTGTTGCTGGTGTTGAGTTCATCGCAGCAAATACAGATGTTCAAGCTCTTAGCAGTGCCAAAGCTGAAACAGTTATTCAGCTTGGTCCTAAGCTGACTCGCGGACTCGGTGCCGGAGGTCAGCCTGAAGTAGGCCGTAAGGCAGCTGAAGAAAGTGAAGAAGTCCTGACAGAAGCTCTTCAAGGAGCAGATATGGTCTTCATCACTGCTGGTATGGGTGGTGGATCTGGGACAGGAGCTGCTCCAGTGATTGCTCGTATTGCAAAAAATGTTGGTGCTCTGACTGTCGCTGTAGTTACACGTCCTTTCGGTTTCGAAGGAAGCAAGCGTGGCACTTTTGCGGTAGAGGGAATCAATGAACTTCGCGAGCATGTAGATACACTCTTGATTATCTCAAATAACAACTTGCTTGAAATTGTAGATAAGAAGACTCCGCTCCTTGAAGCACTCAGTGAAGCAGATAATGTTCTTCGCCAAGGTGTCCAAGGGATTACTGACTTGATTACCAGCCCAGGACTGATAAACCTTGACTTTGCCGACGTGAAAACAGTTATGGCAGACAAGGGTAATGCTTTGATGGGAATTGGTGTTGGTAGCGGTGAAGAACGTGTTATCGAAGCTGCTCGTAAAGCTATCTACTCACCTCTTTTGGAAACAACCATTGATGGTGCAGAGGACGTAATTGTCAACGTTACTGGTGGCTTAGATATGACTTTGATTGAAGCTGAAGAAGCTTCAGAAATTGTCAATCAAGCAGCAGGCCATGGCGTGAATATCTGGCTCGGTACTGCTATTGATGAGTCTATGAAGGATGAAATCCGCGTGACTGTTGTAGCTACTGGTGTTCGTCAGGACAAGGTTGAAAAGGTCAGCGGTATTCGTCAGACACCACAACCTACTAGTCCAAGCCGTCCGCAGCAAGTTGAGCCAAACCGCGAAGTTCGCTCAGGACAGTTTGAACGAAACTTTGATATGACCGAAACGGTTGATATTCCTGCTCCAAGCCGTCAAAGAACGGATGCGCCTAAAGGTTCAGCCTTTGGTGATTGGGATCTTCGCCGCGAAGCGATTGTTCGTCAGGCTGAACCAAGTTCGTCAGCCCGCGTGGAACGCTATGCAGAAACTAATGAAGATGATGATGAATTGGAAACACCTCCATTCTTCAGAAATCGTTAATCTAAATCATGAATTTGCAGAATAATAAAGAGTTGGTCTTTCAATCCGTCGCTCAAGCGGCGGAGCAAGCCCAGCGTTTGAAAGATTCAGTAAATATCATTGCAGTTACCAAATATGTTGACTGCGAAACAACTCAGGAGCTTGTTCGTACAGGTATTCAGCATATCGGAGAAAATCGGGTAGATAAATTTCTAGATAAATACCATGCTCTGAAAGATGAGAATCTGACCTGGCACCTGATCGGCAGTTTGCAGAGGAGAAAAGTCAAGGATGTGATTAACTATGTTGATTACTTTCATGCTTTAGATTCTGTAAAATTGGCCAAGGAGATTGACAAACGGGCTGAACATGTGATTAAATGTTTCCTGCAGGTGAATATTTCTAAAGAAGAGAGCAAGCATGGCTTTTTAGTTGAAGATCTTGAAGTTGTCCTGCCTGAACTTGAAAAATTAGAAAATGTTCAAATTGTGGGATTGATGACAATGGCTCCGTTTGAAGCTAGTCATGAGGAGCTGAATCAAATTTTTGAAAAGGCTCATCAACTACAAAAAGAATTAAAAAAGAAACAGTTAAATAATATGCCCTTTTCTGAATTAAGCATGGGAATGAGCCGTGATTATCCTGAAGCAATTGCCCATGGCTCGACCTATGTCAGAATTGGTACAGCATTTTTTAAATAGGAAAGAAATATGTCATTAAAAGATAGATTTGATAAATTTATAGATTATTTTACAGAAGATGGAGATGAGACTGAGGTTCAGGAGCAGACTGTCAGCAGACCTGCAGCGCCTGTTAAGCAGAAGCCTGAATTGGTTCAGCCTAAGCCAGTCAGAGAGAGCAAGCCAGCTCCTCGTCCGGTTGCTGCGGCCAAGCCACAGCCTAAACCACAGCCACAACAGAAATCTTCGACAGAGAATATTACCAGACTTCATGCACGTCAGCAGGAATTGGCTCAGCACCGTGCAAATGCGGATGAGAAGATTACGATTGATGTTCGTTATCCGAGGAGATATGAGGAAGCGACTGAAATTGTTGACCTGCTTTTGGCTAATGAAAGCATCCTGATTGACTTCCAGTATATGACTGAGGTACAGGCTCGACGTTGTTTAGACTACCTAGACGGTGCGCGTTATGTCTTGGCTGGAAATTTGAAAAAAGTTGCAAGCACTATGTATTTGCTGACTCCGATTAATGTAGTGGTAAATGTGGAAGATATCCGCCTGCCAAACGATGTTGAAATCAGCGAATTCGACTTTGATATGAAGCGCAGTAGATAAGAGATATGTTATATTTTGTAATTCGTGCCATCTCTAATCTTTTCGATCTTTATAGCATTGCCTTGATTGTCTATGCACTTCTGTCTTGGTTTCCAGGAGCTTATCAAACCAAATTCGGAGAGTTTCTAACACGAATTGTAGAACCGTATTTAAAACTTTTCCGCCGTCTTCCCTTGCAGTTTGCAGGGCTGGACTTTACCGTTTGGGTTGCAATTCTGGCTTTAAACCTTTTAAATCGTGTGGTCTTTTATTTAATAAGCGTTTTACTAATGTTATTATGATGAAAGATTTATATCAACACTTTTCGCATGAGGATCGAGAGTTTATTGATAGGAGTCTGGAGCTGCTTCAGCGGGTCCAAGATACCTATGCCTTTGAAACAACGTCTTTTCTGAATCCCCATCAGGTCTCAATCTTGAAGAATATTGGCAAGCAATATGATGTGCAAGTCTTTGCTAGTTCGGATTATTTTCCAAGTGAACTGGCAAGAGTTCTTGTGGCGCCTTCTTATTACCAACTGAATAAGGATGATTTTGAATTGAGCTTGCTGGAAATTTCCTATGCAAGCAAATTTTATAAAATCAGTCATTCGCAGATTATGGGGACCTTGCTCAATCAATTAGGGATTGAAAGACGGACCTTTGGTGATATTCTTGTGGTTGGAGACCGCGCGCAGCTCTTTGTAGATAAAAGACTGACCCAGTATTTTATAGATCATGTCTCCAAAGTTGCAAAGATGCCTGTTAGACTAAAGGAAGTTTCCTTTGCAGAGCAGCTGAAAGAGCAGAAGCAGGCTGTTACCAGAGAAATTTTAGCATCTAGTCTTCGCTTGGATAAGTTGGTAGCCAGCACCTTTAAGTTGTCAAGGAGTCAGGCTGCTCAGCTGATTTCTGGCAAGCATGTGAAAGTAAACTATGCTGTTAATGACAATCCCAGCCTGCAGGTTGGGCTAGAAGACTTGATTAGCGTTAGACGATTTGGAAGATTTAAGGTTTTAAGAGAAAATGGCCTTTCCAAGAATGGAAAACATAAGTTAACTGTTGAATTATTAGCTAGTAAATGAGGAGGAACTATGACACTTACAGCATTAGAAATTAAAGATAAATCCTTTGGAACCAAGTTTAGAGGCTATGATGTTGAAGAGGTAGATGAATTCCTGGACATCGTTGTCCGTGATTATGAGGACTTGGTTCGTGAAAATCACGAAAAAGAAGCAAAAATTCGTAATCTGGAAGAACGTCTGACATATTTTGATGAGATGAAAGACTCTCTCAGCCAGTCTGTCTTGATTGCTCAGGATACGGCTGAGCGCGTTAAAGTTGCTGCCAACGAGCGATCTACGAATATTGTCCGTCAGGCAGAGCAAGATGCTCAGCATTTATTAGATGGAGCTAAGTTCAAGGCCGATGAAATTTTGCGTCAGGCAGCAGATAATGCTAAGAAAGTAGCTATTGAAACAGAAGAATTGAAAAATAAAACACGTGTCTTCCATCAACGTTTGAAATCAACTATTGAAAGTCAACTTAGTATTGTCAATTCATCTGAGTGGGAAGAAATTCTACGTCCGACAGCTACTTATTTACAGACCAGTGATGAAGCTTTCAAAGAAGTTGTAGCAGAAGTGCTAGGGGAAGAAGCAATTGTACGTGAGGAAGAAGTTGATGTTACACGTCAATTTTCTCCAGAGGAAATGGCTGAGTTGCAAGATCGCATTGAAGCTGCTAACCGTGAATTGGCTGCGACCCAAGCTTTTTCTCCGCTCAGCGATGAAGATATTGAAGCTCACGCAGCTGAGGAAAACTCAGAAGCTGACCATCACGATGATGATACAAATGGGGAACAAAAAGTTCCAGTAAATATTTTATAATTTTTAAAGAAGATAAGATTGTAAAAACACAGACTAAGCAAAATACTTTCAGCGAGCAGATGATGGTGAGAGATCTGCAGTCCATCTTGCTTGGGCTATCATTTTACAGAACTTTCGTCTGAAATCAGTAGGATGAGACGGCAGTCCACGTTACGGACAAAGAGGGGCAAGAGGAGCATCATGCTATTGTCTTGCCTAAACAAAGGTGGTACCGCGAATTTTCGTCCTTTTTGGAGAAGTTTGCGGTTTTTAATTTGTAATTTTAAAAATAAAGAGGAATACAATGAAACTGAAAGAAACACTCAATCTTGGAAAAACTGCTTTTCCTATGCGTGCTGGTCTTCCAAATAAGGAGCCTCTCTGGCAAAAGGAATGGGATCAAGCTAAGCTGTATCAACGCCGTCAGGAACTGAATGAAGGCAAGCCGCAATTTATCCTGCATGATGGCCCTCCTTATGCTAATGGCAATATTCACGTCGGTCATGCTATGAATAAGATTTCCAAAGATATCATTGTTCGCTCAAAGTCTATGGCTGGTTACTATGCGCCTTACATTCCTGGATGGGATACACATGGTCTTCCGATTGAGCAGGTATTGGCAAAGCAAGGCGTTAAGCGCAAAGAGCTAGACTTGGTAGAGTACCTCAACATGTGTCGGGACTACGCGCTTAGCCAAGTCGAAAAGCAAAAAGAAGACTTCAAGCGTTTGGGTGTTTCTGGTGACTGGGATAATCCTTATGTGACTTTGACTCCAGACTATGAAGCCGCTCAAATCCGTGTCTTTGGCGAAATGGCTAAGAAAGGCTACATTTACCGTGGTGCTAAGCCCGTTTACTGGTCTTGGTCTTCTGAGTCAGCTTTGGCTGAAGCTGAAATTGAATACCATGACTTGGTTTCCACCTCTCTGTACTATGCTAACCGAGTTAAAGACGGAAAAGGGGTACTGGACACAGATACTTACATCGTCGTATGGACAACAACTCCATTTACCATTACAGCTTCTCGTGGTTTGACTGTTGGAGCAGATATCGATTACGTAGTCGTTCAACCAGCTGGTGAATCTCGTAAGTTTGTGGTTGCTTCAGAATTGTTGAATAGTCTGTCTGAGAAATTTGGCTGGGCTGATGTTCAAGTTTTGGCTACCTATCGTGGTCAAGAATTGAACCAGATCGTGACGGCTCACCCATGGGATACGGCTGTAGATGAACTTGTCATTCTTGGTGACCACGTTACGACTGACTCTGGTACTGGTATTGTCCATACAGCGCCTGGTTTTGGTGAGGACGACTATAATGTTGGTGTAGCTAATGGCTTGGAAGTATTTGTCACTGTTAATGAGCGTGGTATCATGATGGAAAATGCTGGTCCTGACTTTGCAGGCCAGTTCTATGACAAGGTTGCGCCAACGGTTATTGAAAAGCTTGGTGACTTGCTCCTGGCTCAGGAAGAAATCTCTCACTCTTATCCATTTGACTGGCGGACTAAGAAGCCAATCATCTGGCGGGCAGTTCCACAGTGGTTTGCATCTGTTTCTAAATTCCGCCAAGAAATCTTGGACGAAATTGAAAAGGTTAAATTCCATTCTGAATGGGGTAAAGTGCGTCTCTATAACATGATTCGTGACCGTGGTGACTGGGTTATCTCTCGTCAGCGGGCTTGGGGTGTGCCGTTGCCAATCTTCTATGCCGAAGACGGAACACCAATCATGACGGCCGAAACCATCGAACACGTAGCTCAACTCTTTGAGGAGCATGGCTCTATCGTCTGGTGGAAGCGTGAAGCCAAGGACCTCTTGCCAGAAGGATTTACTCATCCAGGTTCTCCAAACGGCGAATTTACCAAGGAAACGGACATCATGGACGTTTGGTTTGACTCAGGCTCATCATGGAATGGTGTAGTGGTCAACCGTCCGGAATTGACTTACCCAGCTGATCTTTATCTAGAAGGTTCAGACCAATACCGTGGTTGGTTCAACTCATCCCTCATCACTTCAGTTGCCAACCATGGCGTAGCTCCTTACAAACAAATCTTGTCACAAGGATTTGCCTTAGATGGTAAGGGTGAAAAGATGTCTAAATCACTTGGAAATACCATTGCTCCAAGCGATGTAGAAAAACAATTTGGTGCGGAAATCTTGCGTCTCTGGGTAACCAGTGTTGATTCTAGCAACGACGTTCGCATCTCTATGGATATCTTGAGCCAAGTTTCTGAAACCTACCGTAAGATTCGGAATACCTTGCGTTTCTTGATTGCCAATACCTCTGACTTTAATCCCGTTGAGGATGCTGTAGCTTACGAAGAGCTTCGCTCCGTTGATAAGTACATGACTATCCGCTTCAATCAATTAGTAGAGACTATTCGCAAGGCTTATGCGGACTTTGAGTTTCTGACTATTTATAAAGCGATTGTCAACTTTGTGACTGTTGACTTGTCCGCTTTCTATCTGGACTTTGCCAAAGATGTCGTCTATATCGAAGCAGCTAAGTCATTGGAACGTCGTCAGATGCAGACTGTCTTCTATGATATTTTGGTCAAGATTACCAAGCTGTTGACACCAATCCTGCCTCACACAGCAGAAGAGATTTGGTCTTACCTAGAACATGAAGAGGAAGAATTTGTTCAGCTATCCGAATTGCCAGAAGCTCTGACTTTCCCAAATCAAGAAGAAATCTTGGACACTTGGTCTGCCTTTATGGACTTCCGCAGTCAGGCTCAGAAAGCCTTGGAAGAAGCCCGCAATGAGAAGGTTATTGGGAAATCGTTGGAAGCACATCTGACTGTCTATCCGAATGAAGTCATCAAGACCTTGCTGGAAGCAGTTAACAGCGATGTGGCACAGCTTCTTATTGTTTCACAATTAACGATTGCTGAAGGACCTGCTCCAGAAGGCGCTTTAGTCTTTGAAGATGTAGCTTTTGTTGTAGAGCATGCGCAGGGGCAAGTCTGTGATCGCTGCCGTCGCATTGATACAACAGTTAAAGAGCGCAGTTATCAAGCCCTTGTCTGTGACCACTGTGCAGAAATTTTAGAAGAAAACTTTGCGGAAGCAGTTGCAGAAGGCTTTGAGAGCAAGTAAGTTTCCAAAATGAAAAATGGCTTTGCCCTTTAGAGGTAAGCCATTTTTTAGATAGATTGATTTGAAAATTTGTTAATTTAAAACCAAATTAGCAAAAACAAACAGTTGCGTTTGCAACTGTTTTCTGTTATACTAGTCATAACTTAGGAGTGCATATTTTAGCCAAAATGTTTTGGAGCTGAAAGAGCTCAGAGGAAGTCAGTTGCTGCAGCGCCTGACTGGCGTAGGTATTTTCAAAGCCAATCAGTTGGTCGTAGAGTTTGAGAGCCTGACTGCTAGGATAGAGCTCTTTGAACTTCTTATTTTGAGCTTTTGTCTTTTTGATAATCAAGCCTCTATCTTCTAGCTTTCCTAGAGAACGGCTGAGAGTAGTCTTGTCAATCTGCACCAGTTCTGCCAGTTGTGATTGGCTGAGGCCTTCATTTTCGACGATACGAATGAGCAGTAGAAATAAATTATTGTCTAGGCTATAGTTACTGGCTTTCTGATTCATTTTCATCATAGCTTGTCTAGAAATAAAGCCCATTTGTCGGAAAAGTTGACGATAATCCATAGGAACTCCTTGATAGTTGCATTTGCATTTATTATACATTAAAAAGTTAGAGGAAACAAGTATGTGGTATAGAAAAAAATTAACAGAGTTGACCCCGATAGAATTTTATCAAATCTTAAAATTGCGCATTGACACCTTTGTGGTGGAGCAGGAGCGCATTTATCATGAGCTGGATGAGAAGGACCTAGAAGCAGTGCATGTTTACCATGCTAATAAACAAGGGGAAATTGATGCTTATGCCCGTGTCTTTGAAGAGGGAGAGCATTTGGTCTTTGGTAGAGTGGTCACAGCTCAGTCTGCACGAGGACAGGGCTTAGGTGGACAGCTTATCAGAGAAATCCTGCAATTATGTGCTGAAAAATGGCCAGGAAAGGAAATTGAAATAGAGGCTCAGGTTCAGGTGGCTGCTCTCTATGAAAAGTATGGCTTCAAATCAGTTGGCCAACCCTTTATTTTTGAAGCTACACCTCACATTACCATGATCTATAAACAATAAAAAAACTAAGGCGATTGCCTTAGTTTTTACTGTTTCACAGGAATGGAAATTTCGATTAGATTATTAGCGTAAATAGTGCGGATAGCAGCTCTATCAATAGTATTTGCATCAATTTTTCTCTTCAAGAAAAATTCTCTGATTTTTTCGATTTCCTGTTCGCGTACAGCACGGTGCATGTTTGAAATCAAAATTTCATAGTGAAGAGGAGCTTGTGTAAAAACAACATCGCTGTTTCCAGCAGAATAAACTTCGACTAATATCGCATCGGTGCTTTCCAATTGGCTTTTGACAAGGTCAGCATGACTGTTTGTTGTATTAATAAGCTTCATACGATTTCCTCCTGCTTTATACCTGCTATTATTATAACATGTTTGCTATGAATTGTGAATGATTTCTTTAAGCTTTAAGTGTATTTTTCCAGGCTTGGATACCCCATTTATGGCTGCCGCGTTTGAGTGTTTCAATAGCTTCTTCGACTGGGAACCAGGCAAGCTGGTTGAAATCTTCCAGCGGTTTTTGGACTTCTTGGAAAGAGGTGACCTCATACAGGTAGGCCGGGTTGTAGAAATGGGTGTCGCGATGGCGGGAGTAAAAATATTCATCAGCTTGTCCAAGATAGCGTCCAAGCTGGGCCGTGAATCCAAGTTCTTCCATCAGCTCGCGTTCAAGCGCAGTCTGATGGTTTTCCCCCTCTTCAATCTCTCCACCGGGCAGAAACCAAGCCCCATTAGGCGCCTGGACCAAAATAATCTTTTCTTTTTTTTCGTCTGGGATAACGGCATAGACTCCGTATCGGGTCACATATTCTACATTTGCTTCCTTTTCACCAAAGGTTGGATTTGTCATTCTAATATCCTCAATCTCTAGTCAGTTTACTATCTATCATAATGGACTAAGGACCAGCTGTCAAGAATTTACTCGGTTTATTGGACAGAAAAAGAATGATAGTCCTTGAAAGAAATCCCCTTCAAATAATAAATTCCTTCCTCCGACCGTTTAGAAAACTCTTCTTTATAGGAATGGTAAAACATTTTTAGAAGAAATTGTTATAATAGGAGCGAGGTGGTTTTATGACAGAAAGCAGACTTTTTAAAATCTTATATCTTCTTTTAGAGCAGGGCCGCACAACAGCTCCCGAATTGGCCTCACTATTTGAAGTATCTATTCGGACCATCTATCGAGATGTAGACAAGCTGAGTTTAGCAGGAATCCCTATCTATTGCAGCCCAGGCAAGGGTGGGGGTATTTTTCTGATGAAGGATTTTGTCTTAGACAAGGCATTGTTTTCAGAGTCTGAGAGGGATGAGCTATTAGCTGCTCTTCAAGGCTTGCAGGTTATAACTGATGCCGAGCAGGTAGAGACCTTGGCTAAGCTGCAGTCCTTGTTTCAAGTTCAGGCCACATCCTGGCTGGAGGTGGATTTCACTGATTGGCGCAAGAAAGCAGATCAGAAAGAACTGTTTGATACGATTAAGCAGGCAATCTTGCAAAGAAGAGTCTTGTCATTTTCTTACTTGAATGGGTGTGGAGAAAGAGAGCAGCGCAAGATAGAGGCGCTGAAGTTAGTATTTAAAAGCCAAAACTGGTATGTTGCTGGCTTTTGTCGCTTAAGACAAGCTCCGCGCTTTTTTAAACTCAGCAGAATAAGAGGGTGTCATATGTTAGAGGAACGATTTAAGCAGAGAGTCTTGGATGAGAAATTTAGCCCCGAGGAGCGGCTAGTAAATACTGTAAAAGTCCTCTTGAAATTTGACAAGAAACATGCCTTTCGGGTGTACGAGGAGTTTTCAGAAGCAGAGATAGAGGAGACTGATGGGAGCATTTATGTCGAGACGCATTTGCCGAGTCACGATAGTCTTTATACCTACTTGCTATCCTTTTTGGATGGAGTTGAAATCTTGGAGCCGTCTCGGTTACGGGAAGAATTCAAAGAAAAGTTAAAAGCTATTGCCGATATTTATAAAAGCTGACAGAGGTTGTCAGCTTTTCTTTGCTATACTGTTTGTAATAAAGAAAGGAGGGCTCTCTCATGAAATATGAATGGAGAAAAGCCAATCGTGAATTATATCAAATTAAGTCTAAACCCTGTCTTATAGATGTTCCTGCCCAGTCTTTTATCATGATTGATGGCAAGGGCAATCCTAATGCTGCCGACTTTTCGGAACGAGTTGGTGCTCTGTACAGCTTAGCCTATGCTATCAAGATGAACTACAAAAAGACAGCGGCCGAGCAAGAATTTACTGATTTTATAGTTTATCCCTTGGAAGGACTTTGGCAGCAAGAGCAAACAGGAGAACTCATTAAAGAAGAATTGATTTATACCATTATGATTGGGCAGCCGGACTTTATCACTGAAGAGATGGTGAAAAAGGCTCTGGAACAAGTCCGTGTCAAAAAGCCTAATCCTCTCTATGACGAGATTCGCTTTGAAGAAATGACGGAAGGAGCGTGTGTCGCCATGCTGCACCTAGGACCTTTTGACGAAGAACCTCACTCCTTCGCTAAAATGGATACCTTTTGCCAGAATCACCAGCTGACACGGATTTCAAACACTCATAGAGAAATCTATCTCAATAATCTGAATCGGACAGACCCTAGCAAGCTGAAAACAATTCTGCGCTACAAGGTTCAGAAGGATCAATAAAGAAATAGAGCAGAAAACTAAGTGTTTTCTGCTCCATTTTGTCGACATTTATTTTTCTTCTTGAGATGAATTAACGGACTCTGTGCTTTCAGTTTTCTTTGCTGACTTGATGAGAATCTTGCCATTGCTGGTCATGATAGCTTTGAGCTCTTTTTCGCTTGGATTTTCTAGATAGAAGTCAGTAATAGCATCTTCGATATGGTCCTGAATGGTACGGCGCAGTGGGCGAGCGCCCATTTTTGGATCGTAGCCCAGGTCAACCAATTTTTCCTTGACCTTCTCCGTAACATCCAGATGGATGTCATTGGTTGCCAAACGTTGATTGACATCGTCCAGCATAAGGTTGACGATTTGCAGCAGATTGTCCTTGCTGAGAGCCTGGAATTCGATAATCCCGTCAAAGCGGTTCATAAACTCAGGACTGAAGAAGTTGCCCAATTCACCCAAGACGGAATTGGTGCGGCCTTCACGCGCGGCTCCAAAGCCAACGCTGGCTTCAGCTTTGCCAGTTCCAGCATTGGATGTCATGATGATAATGGTGTCCTTGAAGCTGACAGTTCGGCCTTGGCCATCAGTCAGGCGGCCATCATCTAGAACCTGTAGGAACATGTGCATAACATCAGGATGGGCCTTTTCCACCTCATCCAGCAGAATGAGCGAGTAGGGATTACGACGGACGCGCTCAGTCAATTGACCAGCTTCATCATAGCCGACATAGCCCGGAGGAGCACCGACCAGCTTAGCCACGCTGTGTTTTTCCATATATTCACTCATATCAAAGCGAATCATGCTGTCAGCCGAGCCAAAGAGCTCAATGGCTAGTTGCTTAGACAGCTCAGTCTTACCGACACCAGTAGGTCCGACAAAGAGGAAGCTGCCGATTGGGCGATTAGGACTTCCTAGTCCGACCCGGTTGCGTCGGATAGCCTTGGCAATCTTATCTACGGCATCATCTTGGCCGATGACATGAGCCTTTAAGTCGCTAGCGAGATTGACTAGTTGAGACTGTTCCTTTTCTTTGAGATCGCCAACTGGGATATTGGTCTTTTGCTCTACGATGTGCTCAATCGTTTTCTCACTGATAATCGGAGTATCCTTGTCTAGCACACTTGTCTGCTGGAGTTCCTTGTACTTGGCAATCTGGTCGCGGAAGTAAGCCGCCTTTTCGAAATCTTCGTCACGAGTTGCCTGAGCCTTGAGATTTTCGGCCTCAATCAGACGTTGGTCAATGACCTTGGGATCAACGAAGTTGAGGGTCAGATTCATCTTGGACCCAGCCTCATCCAAGAGGTCAATAGCCTTGTCTGGCAGGAAGCGATCTTGGATGTAGCGGTTGGAGAGAAGCGCAGCAGCTTCAATAGCCGCATCTGTGTACTTGACGTGATGATAGTCTTCGTATTTTTTCTGAATCCCTTTGAGGATGGTAATGGTTTCTTCAACAGTCGGCTCATCTACCTTAACTGGCTGCATACGGCGCTCCAGTGCAGCATCCTTCTCGATGATACGGTATTCGTTGAGGGTGGTTGCTCCGACCATCTGGAGTTCTCCGCGAGCCAGAGCTGGTTTGAGGATGTTCCCAGCGTCCATATTGCCATCGCCAGCAGAGCCTGCTCCGACAATTTCATGGATTTCATCAATAAAGAGAATGACATCCTGACGAGAACGAATCTCATCAATGAGCTTCTGCATTCTCTCCTCAAATTGGCCACGGATACCAGTTCCCTGTACTAAACTGACAACGTCTAGGCGGATAACTTCTTTGCCTTGGAGTTTATGAGGCACATCACCATCAACAATTTTTTGGGCTAATCCTTCCACTACGGCTGTTTTTCCGACTCCTGGCTCTCCTATGAGAACAGGGTTGTTTTTGGTGCGGCGGTTGAGGATTTCAATGACACGGACGATTTCTTCATCACGGCCAATAACAGGATCAATCTCGCCTCGGCGAGCCAACTCAGTCACGTTGATACCAAACTCTTCCAGCAGGCCTTTTGGCTTTTGCGGACTTGGCTGAGGCTGACCACCCTTGCTAGGATTGGAGCCGTAGACTCCACCGCCCCCATAGGCTCCGCCAGATTGGGTAGGAGGAGTAGTTGGTTCCTGAGGCTGTTGAAAATTGCTGAGGCTGTTGAAGAAGTCATCGATAGGATCTGTTCCGTGATTGTTGACATTAGCAATCCCACCGAACAAGGAATGTTCGGGGTCTGTTTTCATGATTTGGTAGCAGTTTTGACACAAATCCACCTGTTGTTTATGGCCATTTACGTTGGTATAAAGGTGAATCGTAGATTCATTGATTTTACAATTTTGGCAAAGCATGCAGATACCTCTTTTCTTTTAGTGTGCAAGCTATTTATAGGAATGATTAAAGGTCAAAAATAGTCAAAGTTTTATAGTTTCATTATATCAGTATTCTCGAACTTTGCAAGAATTTACTACAAAATCCTCCCTTAGACCGAGCAGAATGAAAACAAATTCTTGAAAAATTACAAAAAATTGGCTTTTAGTGGTATTTCAGTCGCTATTTATGGTAAAATAAGAGGGAACTAAGTAAATAGGAGAAACAAAATGGAATCACATTTAGTTAGAATTATTAACCGCTTAGAAGCTATGGCTAAGGATGGCGGAAATTTGAAACGTAATTTTGAGCGTGAAGGAGTGGTTGTAGCAGAAGTAGCTTACAGTTATGACGAAGAAAACGGCTCTGTCTTCACCTTGCGTGATGTTGCAGCGCGTGAGACCTATACTTTCGACAGCATCGATTTGATTGCAATGGAAATTTATGAATTACTCTACTAAAAAGCACTTAGCTGCTTTTTATTTTTGCACTTTTTATCTTGTTTTGAAAAAGATTTAGTAGGTCTGAAAATTTTACCACTAGCTGCCAATGAATCCTCGTCTTATAACCTTGTATAAGAAAAAGTTATAGGCTGGGCACAGTTTTTTTTGGTATAATGAAAAAGATAATGAAAAAGAAATGAGAATGACATGGCCCAGATTATTGATGGTAGAGGTTTGGCAGAGAAGCTTCAGAAAAAATTAGCCGAAAAAACGGCTCGCCTCAAAGAAAAGACAGGTCAGGTACCGGGCTTGGTAGTGATTGTAGTGGGAAATAATCCAGCCAGTCAAATCTACGTGCGTAATAAAGAGCGCTCAGCCTTGGCGGCAGGATTTCGGAGTAAGGTAGAACGTCTGCCAGAAGAGACCAGCCAGGAAGAACTCTTGGGCTTGATTGAAACTTATAATCAAAATCCTGACTGGCATGGGATTTTGGTCCAGCTGCCCTTGCCTGAGCATATCGATGATGAAGCTGTGCTGCTGGCCATTGATCCAGACAAGGATGTTGATGGCTTTCATCCGCTTAATATGGGCAAGCTATGGAGCGGCCATCCGGTTATGATTCCGGCTACTCCTGCGGGCATTATGGCAATGTTCCATGAATATGGCGTTGAACTGGAAGGCAAGCGAGCGGTCGTCATCGGGCGGAGTAATATTGTTGGTAAGCCCATGGCTCAGCTGCTTTTGGCTAAGAATGCGACGGTTACTCTAACACATTCGCGGACCCACAATCTAGCCAAGACTGCTAAGCGGGCAGATATTTTGGTGGTGGCTATCGGACGTGGACATTTTGTGACCAAGGACTTTGTCAAGGAAGGGGCTGTTGTCATTGACGTCGGGATGAACCGAGATGAAAATGGCAAGCTGATTGGCGATGTTAAGTTTGATGAAGTGTCTGAACTCGCCAGTCTGATTACCCCTGTACCTGGAGGTGTTGGGCCTATGACCATTACCATGCTGATGGAGCAGACCTACCAGGCCTTTAAACGGAGTCTTGAATCATGAAATTTGTTTTTGATTTGGATGGGACCTTGTCCTTTGATTATATGACGATTGATGAGGAGATTAAGCAGGTTCTGATGACGGCTCCTCAGTTTGGGCATGAAGTTCTGTTTGCTTCGGCGCGCTCCTATCGAGATTGTCTGGGACTATTAGGTCCGGAATTGAGCCAGCAGATAGTGATTGGTCTGAACGGCGGAGTGGCTTATCAAGATGAACAGCTGATTTTTGAGCGTCAGCTGCATCAGTCAAGTTATCAAGCCATTCTAGATACTTGTTTGACCTATAATTTGCCTTTTTTCGTTGATAATACTTTTGACTACAGCGGCCAGATTTTAGAAAAAATCCCTTTTATTGCCAGTGTAGATCCTCTCAAGCGGGCAAGACGACTGGAACTGACTGAACTCCAGCATCCTATTAAGCTTGTTATTTACATGGGGAATCATGAGCAGCTCTTAGATGATATACAGGCTCGTTTTGCAAACTTGCCTAACCTGAGTCTAGACTATCATGAACATGAGAAATGTTTTTATGTCAACCCGGCTGAAACCAATAAAGCTTCAACTGTAAAGGAATTATGCGGTTCGGATTATGTGGCTTTTGGTAATGATCAAAATGATATCCAGCTCTTTAAGAATTCTCTCTATGCTGTGCAGGTTGGTGATTTCCCAGGCTTGAGCGATTATGCGGATGAGCAGGTCGCCTTTCAGGAAAATTTACCCAAGGCAGTCGCAGCAAGAATCTTACAAAAATTTGCAGATTTCCGAAGAAAATAACTTTCTTGCGATACGAGGCACCTGTTTAGGTGCCTTTTGGTGTATAATGAAGATAGGTTTGGTCATCTTGAGACCAGTGCAGGATGAAGTTGGTCTAGGAGAATATCATGTCAAAAAATGCTGAAAATATTTTAAAAAGAGTTATTAGGGTACGTCCCTTGGATAGTCACAAAGGTGACTACGGCCGTCTCTTATTGATTGGGGGGACCTATCCTTA
Source organism: Streptococcus sanguinis SK49 (assembly GCF_000212815.1). Taxonomy (GTDB): domain Bacteria; phylum Bacillota; class Bacilli; order Lactobacillales; family Streptococcaceae; genus Streptococcus; species Streptococcus sanguinis_C. The sequence continues at coordinate 725,201 of NZ_GL890985.1, forward strand.
TGGGGGCGCCATTATCATGGCAGCTTTAGCGGTGGTCAATAGCGGAGCAGGTCTGGTGACTGTTGCTACAGATAGAGAAAATATCGCCCCTCTGCATAGTCATCTAACGGAGGCTATGGCCTTTGACCTAGAGGAGCAAGACCGATTGACAGAGCAGCTGGCTAAATCAGATGTAGTTTTGATTGGTCCAGGCCTAGCAGAGAATCAACTAGGTCTAGATATCCTACAAAAGGTTGTCCAGACTGTGGCAGAGCAGCAGATTCTCATTATGGATGGCGGAGCCATTTCACTCTTTAGCAAAGGAGCTTTGCCATTTCCAAAAGCTCAAACAGTTTTTACCCCTCACCAGAAGGAGTGGGAAGGCTTATCGGGTTTGAGCTTGTCAGATCAGACAGCGGCAGCCAATCAGGCGGCGGTCAATCAGCTACCTTTGGGCAGTATTGTTGTGCAGAAAAAGCATGGGACGACCATCTATCAAAGTGGGCAAGAGCAGGTCTTTGAGCTGACAGTAGGAGGACCTTATCAGGCAACTGGCGGCATGGGGGATACGCTGGCTGGTATGATTGCCGCATTTGCAGGTCAGTTTAAGTCAAGCAGTCTCTTTGAGCGAGTGGCGGCTGCAACTCTTCTTCATTCCTTTATCGCGGATGAATTGAGTCAGGATGCTTATGTCGTCCTACCAACGTCAATCAGCAGAGCCATTCCAAGGTGGATGAAGAAGATGAGTCAGTAGACTTTTTCTTAGTTTTTAAGTATGCTGGGTTTCATTTTTAGGTGCCCAGTTTTTTCTTGCTTTTCAGGGGATTTTTAGACTTTGTAATCGGTTTTTTATGCAGTTTTTTGTTATAATAAAAGTTACGGAAAAACTAGAAAAGAAAGGAAAAGGACATGCCAGAGTATTTGTCGGTTTCGACCTTGACCAAGTATCTGAAGATGAAGTTTGAGAGGGATCCTTATTTGGAGCGGGTCTATCTGACTGGTCAGGTGTCCAATTTCCGCCGGCGCCCCAATCATCAGTATTTCTCATTGAAAGATGAAAAGACAGTCATTCAGGTTACGATTTGGTCTGGTGTTTACCAGAAGTTGGGCTTTGAGCTGGAAGAAGGCATGAAAATCAATGTCATTGGCCGGGTACAGCTCTATGAGCCGAGCGGTTCCTATTCCATCATCATTGAAAAAGCAGAGCCGGATGGTATCGGAGCTTTGGCTATCCAGTTTGAACAGCTTAGGAAAAAACTGGGAGAAGAAGGGCTTTTTCAAGATAAATTCAAGCAAGCCTTGCCCCAATTTCCTAAGAAAATCGGTGTTGTAACCAGTCCCAGCGGAGCGGTCATCCGAGACATTATCACGACGGTCAGCCGTCGCTTTCCGGGAGTGGAGATTGTCCTTTATCCGACAAAAGTGCAGGGAGATGGTGCTGCAGCTCAGGTTGCTGACCACATCAGACTGGCCAATGAGAGGTCGGATTTGGATGTGCTGATTATTGGTCGAGGTGGTGGTTCTATCGAAGATCTCTGGGCTTTCAACGAAGAGGAAACAGTTCGGGCCATTTTTGAGTCTCGGATTCCTGTTATCTCTAGTGTCGGCCATGAGACAGATACGACTTTGGCGGACTTTGTAGCAGATCGCAGGGCTGCGACTCCGACGGCTGCGGCTGAGCTAGCAACATCGGTCACCAAGCTAGACCTGCTGGGACATTTGCAGCAGCAGGAAAATCGCATGTCACGAGCGATGTCCAATCGCCTGAGCTATTATCGAGAGAGATTGAATAAGCTAACCCAGTCGGTTATCTTCCGACAGCCAGAGCGTCTTTACGATGGTCATCTGCAGAAGTTAGACCAACTCAACCTGCGACTGAAGCAAAAAATTCGCGAATATTATAGTGAAGAGCAACAGCGGGTCAAAATCTTGCAGCATCGTTTGGAGGCATTGAATCCGCTCAGTCGCGTTCAGCGTCTTCAGGAGCAGACTGCCCAGTTGGAGCGCTTACTGCGCAGTAATATGGCAGTTATTTATGATAACAAGGTGGCTCAAGTCAGGAGATTGTCCGAGGCCTTACTTATGCTGGATACCAGTCGAATCGTGGCGCGTGGCTATGCTATTGTCCAAAAGAATCAAAAGGTTGTCGAGTCAAGTGCAGGCATTGAAGAAAAAGATGAGCTGACCCTGCTTATGCGGGATGGACAGCTGGAAGTAGAGGTAAAACATGTCCAAAGAAAAGAAATTTGAAGAAAACTTAGCAGACTTGGAAGTCATTGTCCAAAAGCTGGAAAATGGTGATGTAGCGCTGGAAGAGGCGATTGCGGAATTTCAAAAGGGAATGAAGCTTTCAAAGGAACTTCAGGCTAGTCTGGACAAGGCAGAAAAGACCTTAGTTAAGGTCATGCAGGCAGACGGTACAGAAACGGAAATGGAATGACAAGAAACGAGAAACTGGAAAAAATTGGTCTGACGATTGAAGATTTTTATAGGTCTCAGCAAGTGTCGTCGGATTTGACGGAAGTTATTTTGTATTCGGTGCAGGCAGGCGGCAAGCGGATTCGTCCCTTATTGCTATTGGAGTTGATTCAAGCTTTTGGCCTAGAGCTGGCTGAGGCCCACTATCAGGTCGCGGCGGCTCTTGAGATGATTCATACTGGCAGCCTTATCCATGATGATTTGCCAGCTATGGATGATGACGACTATCGTCGCGGCCGCCTGACTAGCCATAAGAAGTTTGGAGAGGATATGGCTATTTTGGCGGGTGATTCTCTCTTTTTGGACCCCTATGGACTATTGGCAAGGGCCGAGCTGCCTAGTCAGATTAAGGTGGACTTGATTTCTGAGTTGTCCCTGGCAGCAGGGAGCTTTGGCATGGTCGCAGGTCAAGTTCTGGACATGCAAGGCGAAGGCCAAGCAATTAGTTTAGAAGATTTAAAAACCATCCATGCCAATAAGACTGGTAAGCTACTGACCTATCCTTTTGTCGCAGCTGGTTTGATTGCTGAGGCTCAGCAGTCTGTTCAGGACAAGCTTCGTAGGATTGGAGAGCTCTTGGGCTTGGCCTTTCAAGTGCGGGATGATATTTTGGATGTGACAGCCAGCTTTGAAGAGCTGGGTAAAACCCCGCAGAAAGATTTAGCTGCGGCCAAGTCGACTTATCCAGCCTTTCTAGGACTGGATGGAGCTAAGAACTTTTTCAATCAGACTCTTGATGAAGCTGTGAACATTCTGACAGACTTGGAAGAAAAGACAGAGTTTTCAGGCGGAAAAATTCAAAAGATAATAGAAAGTTTGAGATTGAATGGCTAAGGAAAGAGTAGATGTGCTGGCTTACAGGCAAGGGCTCTTTGAGACCAGAGAGCAGGCTAAGCGAGGCGTAATGGCTGGGCTGGTTATTGCTGCGGCCAATGGCCAGCGCTTTGACAAGCCAGGTGAAAAGATTGACGCAGCCACAGAGCTGCGCTTAAAAGGCGAGAAAATCAGATATGTCAGTCGCGGCGGCCTCAAGCTAGAAAAGGCTTTGCAAGTATTTGACATTTCGATCACTGACCGAGTGACCTTAGATATCGGAGCTTCGACCGGCGGTTTTACAGATGTCATGCTACAGCACGGAGCTAAGCTGGTCTATGCAGTAGATGTCGGCACCAATCAGCTGGCTTGGAAGCTCAGACAAGATGAGCGGGTTGTCAGCATGGAGCAGTTTAATTTTCGCTATGCCCAAAGGACTGACTTTGAGCAGGAGCCGAGCTTTGCTAGTATTGATGTTAGCTTTATATCGCTGAGCTTGATTTTGCCAGCTCTGCATGAGATTTTGGCTCGGGATGGCCAAGTGGTCGCCTTAATCAAGCCTCAGTTTGAAGCAGGACGCGAGCAGATTGGGAAAAAAGGGATTGTCAAGGATAAAAAGGTCCATCTGGCAGTTCTGGAAAAGGTCACAGCATTTATGATGGAGGCTGGCTTTTCTGTTAGGGGACTAGATTTTTCGCCTATTCAGGGCGGTCAGGGCAATGTGGAATTTCTGGCCTATTTAGAAAAGAGCATAGAGCCGCAGCCTCTTTATTCAGCTATGATGACAGCTGTTGTAGAGGCGGCACACAAGGAATTTAAGGATGAATAAGAAGGATAGATTAGAAAAGATTAGACGGTTTGTCAGTGACTATGACATTGGCACCCAGGAGGAAATCGTAGAACATCTCAGGGAGTCTGGGATTACAGCGACCCAGGCTACGGTCTCTAGGGATATCAAAGAGCTGGGCATTGTCAAGATACCGCTCAAGGACAACACCTATATCTACGAGCTGCCTAAGACCATGACTAGCAGTCTGGGCTTGGCCGAAAATAACATCCTGTCCTGTCAGGTTTTGGGAAATATGATCAATCTCAGTCTGGTACCGGGGAGCACAGCGCTGGTCAAGCGCCATCTTAGGAATGAATTTGCTGAAGATATTTTCAGTATCTTGGCAGACAACGACAGTATTTTGATGGTTATGATGACAGAGGAAGCAGCTGCAAGGGTTGCAACCATCATTCACCATTGGTAGGAAAGCCTATGTTATTAGAAATTTCGATTAAAAATTTTGCCATTATTGAGGAGATTTCCCTTAATTTTGAGCAAGGTATGACGGTTTTGACCGGGGAAACCGGAGCTGGCAAGTCTATTATTATTGACGCGATGAACATGATGCTGGGCAGCCGTGCTACGACGGATGTTATTCGTCATGGTGCCCCAAAAGCTGAGATAGAGGGACTTTTTTCGCTGGAAAATAGCAGAGCTTTGCGAGAGATTTTTGAGGAGCAAGGTTGGGAGCTGACCGATGAGCTGATTATCCGTCGGGAAATTCTGCAAAATGGCCGCAGTGTCAGCCGTATCAATGGCCAGATGGTTAATCTGTCTGTTCTAAAGGCTGTCGGCCAGCACTTGGTGGATATCCATGGTCAGCATGATCAGGAAGAGCTGATGAGACCTCAGCTTCATATTGCTATGTTAGATGAGTTTGGCTCAGCAGACTTTTTGTATCTCAAAGGCCGCTATCAGGAAACCTTTGACCGCTATCGAAGCCTGCGCAAGCAAGTCCTGACTTTGCAGAAAAATCAGCAGGAGCATAAGGCCAGGATTGAGATGCTGGAGTTTCAGATGGCGGAGATTGAAAGCGCGGCCCTCAAAAGCGGTGAAGATACCGCCCTGCATCAGGAGCGGGATCGCTTGCTCAACCACAAGCTCATTGCCGATACGCTGACGAACGCCTATACTATGCTGGATAATGAAGATTTTTCCAGTCTGACCAATGTCCGCTCAGCTATGAATGACCTTGAGTCTATCGAGGATTACGATCCAGCCTACAAGGAGCTTTCAGGCAACTTGTCAGAGACTTATTATGTCTTGGAAGATGTCAGCAAGCGCTTAGAGGACATTTTAGATGGACTGGACTTTGACGGAGATCGGCTGCTGCAGGTGGAGAGTCGCTTAGACTTGATTAACAGCATCACGCGTAAATACGGCGGCCAGGTAGATGATGTGCTGGATTACTTTGCTCAGATTTCCAAAGAATACAGCCTTTTAACTGGAAGTAACTTGTCCTCAGAGGATATGGACCGAGAGCTGAAGGCCTTGGAGAGAGAGCTGGTAGAGCTGGCCCAGGAGCTGAGTCAGGCTCGTCATGGCCTAGCAGCCCAGCTGGAAGCAGAAATCAAGCAAGAGTTACAGGATCTCTACATGGAAAAGGCGCGCTTTAAAGTGCAGTTCAGTAAGGGCAAGTTCAACCGTGAAGGCAATGAACAAGTAGAGTTTTACATCTCAACCAATCCAGGCGAGGATTTTAAACCTTTGGTGAAGGTTGCCTCTGGAGGTGAGCTCTCCCGTCTTATGTTGGCTATCAAGTCTGCTTTTTCTCGTAAGGAAGGTAAGACCAGCATTGTCTTTGACGAAGTGGATACGGGAGTTTCTGGCCGAGTGGCCCAAGCTATTGCTCAGAAGATTCACAAGATTGGCTCCAACGGCCAAGTCTTGGCTATTTCCCATCTGCCGCAGGTCATTGCGATTGCCGATTATCAGTTCTTTATTGAGAAGATTTCGGATGAGAATTCGACCGTCTCAACGGTTCGACTGCTGACGGCTGACGAGCGTGTTCAGGAAGTCGCTAAGATGCTGGCTGGCGAAGATGTGACAGAGGCTGCTTTGACTCAAGCCAGAGAATTATTAAAAAAATAAACAAGCGAGGCTGAGACACTAGTGTTTCGGTCTCCTTTAGGAGGTGGCGCATATGACAGAATATTTTACAATCGGTGATGTCCATGGTAAGGCTAGTATGCTAGATGAGCTGCTCCAGCACTGGGACGGTCGCAGCCAACTAGTCTTTCTAGGCGACTTGATCGATCGAGGCGAGGACAGCCGAGCAGTTTTGGAGCGGGTCAAGAATTTAGTAGATCAGAAAGGAGCTGTTTGTCTTTCTGGCAATCATGAGTATATGTTTCTGACCTGGCTGGACAATCCTGAAAAGTCTTATGACCACTACCGACGCAATGGCGGAGATACGACGATTAATTCGCTTTTAGATCGACCTCTCAATGCTCCTGTAGATGGAGTAGCAGACGCGGAACGTGTCAAGACGGAGGTGGCCGATTTAGTAGATTTTATTCGCCAGATGCCTTTCCTGTTGGAGACAGAGCAGTACATTTTTGTCCATGCCGGCCTAGATTTGGAGCTGAAAGACTGGCGAGAAACCAGTGATTATCAAAAAGTTTGGATTCGCGCTCCTTTTCACGAAGGCAGTAATCAGACTGGCAAAACGATTGTCTTTGGCCATACACCGACATTTTACCTCTTGCATAAGGCACCGGGAACTGATCAGCTATGGATGACTGAGGATGGCAAGATTGGAATGGATGGCGGAGCTGTCTATGGAGGAGTACTCCACGGAGTTGTCTTTGGTCATAATGGCATCATAGAGCGGTATGCCATAAAAAATGATGGTTTGGTAGCCGAAGACTGAAAAAGATTGGGAAAATCCAATCTTTTTTTGCTGAGTTTCTCTCTGAAAATCAGCTTTTTTCCAAAATTTTCCCCAATAAAGCTAAAAAAAGCGGCATGTAAACACTTTTTCATCTAATTTTAAAGAAGCGCAAAAAGATTAAAAAACTAAAACAAGCAGATTAAATTTAGGAAACGCTTGGCCTGAGCTGTGATTTTAGCGAATATTCCCCCACAAAACCATAAAAATTTGGTATAATGTAGTGTAATAACAAGTTAAAATTTAGATACAGAGTAGGAAATCTATGACAAAAATAAAAATCGTAACAGACTCATCCGTAACCATTGAACCGGAGGTTGCTAAGGAATTAGACATTACTATTGTGCCTCTCTCTGTTATGGTGGACGGGGTGGTCTATTCGGATGCAGACCTAGAGGAAGGTGAGTTCCTTCGTCTTATGCAGTCTAGTCGCAATCTTCCTAAAACCAGTCAGCCGCCTGTCGGAGTCTTTGCTGATGTTTTTGAGCGCTTGGCAGAGGATGGAGCACAGATTATCTCCATTCACATGTCTCACGCCTTGTCAGGGACTGTCGAAGCAGCCCGTCAGGGAGCGACTCTGGCTAATGCTGATGTGACGGTTGTTGACAGCTCTTTCACTGATCAGGCTATGAAGTTCCAGGTCACCGAAGCAGCTAAACTGGCCAAAGAAGGAGCTAGCCTAGAGGAGATTCTAGCCAAAATCGAGGAAGTGAAGGAAAAGACAGAGCTCTATATCGGTCTCTCTACCTTAGAAAATCTGGTTAAAGGAGGCCGTATTGGCCGAGTTTCCGGTCTGATTAGCTCCCTGCTCAATATCCGTGTCATCATGCAAATGAAAGATCATCAGCTGGAGCCCATTGTCAAGGGGAGGGGTGCTAAGACCTTTAAAAAATGGTTGGATGATTTGACAGCAAGTCTGCAAAATAAGCAAGTGGCTGAGATTGGAGTTTCCTATGCAGGCAGTCCAGAATTGGCGCTAGAAATGAAGGAAAGTTTACAGCCGTATGTCAAGAAACCTATTTCAGTGCTGGAAACGGGATCTATTATTCAGACGCATACTGGGGAAAATGCTTGGGCTGTGCTGATTCGTTACGAATAAAACCATAATAATTTAGAAAATAGCGGCTTAGTACTTGACCTGAATGCTTTTTTTAGATATGATAATATTTGTTAGGGTTATCAACCCAGAAAAAATTTGGAGGATTTGTTAAATGGCTAACAAACAAGATTTGATCGCAAAAGTAGCAGAAGCTACAGAATTGACTAAAAAAGATTCAGCAGCAGCAGTTGATGCTGTATTCGCAGCTGTAACTGAGTACCTTTCAAAAGGTGAAAAAGTTCAACTTATCGGTTTTGGTAACTTTGAAGTTCGTGAGCGTGCAGCACGTAAAGGTCGCAACCCTCAAACTGGTAAAGAAATCAAAATCGCAGCTTCTAAAGTACCAGCTTTCAAAGCAGGTAAAGCTCTTAAAGACGCTGTAAAATAATTTTGGTTAATAAAGCCTGTCATACTGCTATTTAGCTTGTATGATAGGCTATTTTTTATTTGTAATAAACATAAATGGGTAAATTTTTTGAGAAATATACTGAGAATATATGATTAATTACAAGTGTATATATATTTAAAAAAGATAGTTGTAAGAAAGCAGAATGGGAACTGATGTAATAGTGTTTAGGGTGGAATAATTGTTGTGAACTAGTTAGATAAATTCAATTAGAAAAATCCAGTGTATTCAATTCTCTAAACTATTAATCATAAGATGAGAAATCATTTAAAGTATAAAAGTACGAACTTTTTTATTTACAATTATTCTTAATAGCCAAGTAGGCTGAGTCATGGTATAATGGTAATGATTTAGATAAGAAGATAATAATGGAGTACAAAATGAGTCAAGAGCATCAGCATGATTTTGAACAAGTCATAGGTCATCTTCGCTCTAAAGGAGTGAGAATTACCGAAACTAGAAAGGCAATCGTTACTTATATTATAGAAAGTCATGATCATCCAAGTGCTGAAATGATTTATCATGATTTGCTGCCAAATTTTCCAAATATGAGTCTGGCAACCGTCTATAATAATCTTAAAGTGTTGATTGATGAAGGATTTGTAACAGAGATTAAGGTTCGAAATGATACGACGACATATTTTGACTTTATGGGACATCAGCATCTTAATGTTATTTGTGAAAAATGTGGTCTTATTGCTGATTTGGAATTGGAGCTTCCAGATGTGAAGCATGAGGCAGAAGCCCAGACTGGTTATCACATTACTCAGAGTCAGACAACTGTTTATGGTATTTGTCCCAAGTGTCAAAGTTTGATAATTTAAGAAATAGCAAAAAGGATTGAAATTAGTAATTTTAATCTTTTTTTATCGAAAGAAAGATTATATATTTGTCTCTTTTTGAAAGTTGCTTTGGTATAAGAACCACTTGTCTGGTGATTTATACCACTTACGGAAAAACTCTTGTTTTTGTCTCAGAATCCTCTATAATAAATGGCAAATAGAAAAAGGAGACAGAAGATATGACAGATACAAAAATACAAGAGAAGTTGAAGCCAGGTTTGAAGTTAGCGGATTTTCAAAAAGATGGAGACATCTATCTGGCGCTGAATCAGGACTATGTCTCAGGGGACAATGCCAAATACATGACCATGTACAATCGTTTTGCTCGCTGGTATGATATGAGTGAGAAATGGCTGGGGGGCCTTCTCTATGGCAAGACAGTCGACAAGTTGAGAAGGGATCTGATGGCAGAAATAGAATGGAAGGATCATTTGTCAGTTCTTTATGTCTCTATCGGGACTGGCCACGACCTGCGCTACATTCCTGAGAATATTGACCTGAAAAGCCTAGACTTTGTCGGGGCGGATATTTCCATAGGCATGCTGAAAAAATGCCAGAAATCCTGCGCCAAGAAGACCAATCTGCGGCTCTTTCATGCTTGTGCGGAGGACCTTCCCTTTGCGGATAATAGCTTTGACATCGTCTACCATATCGGCGGGATTAATTTCTTTAGCGATAAGGCCAAGGCTATGCAGGAAATGCTGCGGGTTGCTAAGCCAGGGACTAAGATTATGATTTCAGACGAGACAGCAGACTATGTGGACCAGCAATATAAGAAGAACCACTTCAGCAAGGACTATTTTAAGGACGCTACGGTTGATTTGGGAGAAATTGAGGCCGCTATACCGGCAGGGGTCAAGGAGAAGGAGTTGAAACTCCTCTGGGATGAGAAATTTTATGTCCTGACGTTTAGGAAATAAATTATAAGAACCGGACTTTGTTTCCGGTTTTTCTGCGTTATTGGGTACATTGCTTATCAGACACGATTGACCTTAGCATATTGGTCTGATTTGCGAATGAACCATGCAAATCGTCCACCTTTTCTAAATGACAAAAGGATAAACAAATGTTAAAAAAATCTCCTTTTGTATATAGCCATTTTTCTTATAGTATGATAAAATGTAGATGTAATGTATCTATAAATGTTTGCTTTTTAGAAAGTGGGCACTGACAAGATGGGGACGCTCAGTTAGTATACAATTACATTGTACATTTAAAACTGAATATTGTGAGAAAGGAAGATTAAATGAACAAAAGAATTAGAACTTGGCTTCATGTTATCATTCTTTGTTTGGGAGTGATTTTGCCATCATTAGCCCCTCTTGCTGAAGTGCAAGCGGCCGAATTTAATGATGTCATTACTGAGATGAGTCTCAAAAATTCTTCTGGAGGAGACTTAACACAAGGGATTGATATTTGGCAAGATTTCCGCGTTTACGCAAAGTTTGTATTGCCTGATAACCAAGTACATCAAGGAGATACGACGACGATCACCTTGCCGCCAGAGTATGCTTTTGCGAACTCTTCAGCCATTGAGCTTAAGGACGAGTCAGGTAATCTTGTTGCAAATGGATTTTTGGATTCTGCAAACAAAACGATTACCTTAACATATACAAATTATGTTGAGCAAAAATCTCGTGTTCGTGGAGAATTTTTCTTCTATGCTCGAGTTGACCATGATGTAGTGAGTCAAGAAGGTGACTTGAATGCTGGATTTACAATAGGAACACGGACCTTAGTTCCAGGAACTGTTCATTATAATGGACCTCCTAAACAGTATGACTCTAAGATTGAAAAGAGTTCCTTCCAGTATAAGGATGACGAGAAAAATGTTATTCGTTACAATATTACTGTAAACCGTAATATGGCCAGCTATAGTGATGTAACCATCAAGGATGCGTTCTCATCTCCAAATTTCACCTTCTTACCAGATACTTTTCGTATTTATAAAGTAGATTGGCGTTGGAATAACGGAGATTGGAAATGGTCTAATGCTCAGGATATGACAGAAACATTTAAGAAACAAATGACTGTAAATCCTGGCGGAGATGGATTCACCCTTCCTCTAGGAGACACTAATGGCTTTGGTTATATGATAGAATATAGAGCTAAAGCAAATTATGATTTAGTTGATGGTGAAAAAATTACGAACGTAGCCAAGATGAATTATAATGGTGGTCTTACTGAACAATCAACTAGCACTCGTACCTATCAGATTGCTGGTGGTGTAGCCGAAGGATATGTATTCTCTATTAAGATCCATAAGGTAAATGAGGCGGGTGAAAATCTTCAAGGTGCTGAATTTGAAGTGGTTCGTGACAGTACTGGGGCAGTAGTTGGAAAGTTGACAACGGATGCTGATGGTAATGCGAGCGTAGGAGAGTTGTTGAGAGACAACTATACTATTCGGGAAGTAAAAGCGCCAGAAGGATATGACAAATCAACTGAGGAAATCAAGATTGGTTCACAAGATTTCGGAACTGATAAATCGGTATCTCGTGATATTGTCAACAAGAAGACACCAACTGAAAAAGCGATTACTTTCAGTAAAGTTAACCTTGGTGGAGAAGAAATCGCAGGAGCGCAGATCAAGATCTTCAAAGGCGACAAGGCAGAAGGTCAAGCTGTAGAAAGCTGGACATCCGAAGCTGGTAAGTCTAAAGAATTGAACTTGGCACTAGGTACATACACCTTCCATGAGGAAGCAGCTCCAACTGGTTACCTCAAAGTGACCGACATCACTTTCCAAGTCAAGCATGACGGCACAGTGGAAGTGACCAATGTTGGTACTAAGGATGCTAAAGGCGAGGACAATACAGTCGTAACCGATGGTTCAACTGTTACAGTAACAGACAAAGACGATGATCTTCCACGTAAGGTGACCTTCAGTAAGGTCAACCTTGGCGGTACTGAAATTGCCGGTGCTGAGATCAAGATCTTCAAAGGCGACAAGGCAGAAGGTCAAGCTGTAGAAAGCTGGACATCCGAAGCTGGTAAGTCTAAAGATCTCAACTTGGCACCAGGTACTTATACCTTCCATGAGGAAGCAGCTCCAACAGGTTACCTCAAAGTGACCGATATCACTTTCCAAGTCAAACATGACGGCACAGTGGAAGTGACCAATGTTGGAGAAAAAGACTCTAAGGGTGAAGACAACAAGGTCGTTACAAATGGTTCAACTGTTACAGTAACAGACAAAGACGATGATCTTCCACGTAAGATTACCTTCAGTAAGGTCAGCCTTGGTGGAGAAGAAATCGCAGGTGCTCAAATTAAGATCTACAAGGGCGAGAAAGCTGAAGGAGATGCAGTAGAAAACTGGACATCCGAAGCTGGTAAGTCTAAAGACATCAACTTAGCACCTGGTACTTATACCTTCCATGAGGAAGCAGCTCCAACGGGCTACCTTAAAGTGACCGACATCACCTTCCAAGTCAAGCATGACGGCACAGTAGAAGTGACCAATGTTGGTGAGAAAGACGCTAAGGGCCAAGCTAACACCGTAGCGACAAATGGTTCAACTGTTACGGTGACTGACAAGGACGATGATCTCCCACGTAAGATTACTTTCAGTAAGGTCAACCTTGGCGGTACTGAAATTGCCGGTGCTGAGATCAAGATTTACAAGGGCGAGAAAGCTGAAGGCGATGCAGTTGAAAGCTGGACATCCGAAGCTGGTAAGTCTAAAGACATCAACTTAGCACCTGGTACTCATACCTTCCATGAGGAAGCAGCTCCAACGGGCTACCTCAAAGTGACCGACATCACCTTCCAAGTCAAACATGACGGCACAGTGGAAGTGACCAATGTTGGTGAGAAGGACGCTAAGAGCCAAGCTAACACCGTAGCGACAAATGGTTCAACTGTTACGGTAACTGACAAGGACGATGATCTCCCACGAAAGATTACTTTCAA
>NZ_GL890985.1:738533-792747 GCF_000212815.1 Streptococcus sanguinis SK49
TCTTCCACGTAAGGTGACCTTCAGTAAGGTCAACCTTGGCGGTACTGAAATTGCTGGTGCAGATATTCAAATTTTCCAAGGCAAAGAGGCAACTGGCAATCCTGTAGCGAAATGGACTTCAGAAGCAAATACATCGCATGAGCTTGAATTAGCTCCTGGAGTATATACCTTCCATGAAGCTGCAGCCCCAACCGGTTACTTAGCTGTTACCGACATTGTGTTCCAAGTGAATCTCGATGGCACAGTAACAGTTGTAAATGCCAATGGAAATACAGTAGAATACAAGGGAGGGAAGTTAGTCATAACTGACCAAACGAAACCGACTGATCCAGATCCGAAAAAATCAAATCAAGATAAACCTGGAGATAAGGCGAATACGAAGAAAATTCTGCCTTTCACAGGTACAGAAATCAGCTTTACGCTACTTGCTATAGGCTTGATTATCATAGTTGGTTGTGGGGTTTATTTTGGGATTCGTTTCAAAAAATAAAACAGAAAACAAGTGTCAATGAACATTGACGCTTGTTTTTTTATGCGCTTGATGAAAGAAGGCAATAAGTATCGTTGAGTTTAGGGCTATTGATGCAGTTTAAGGGTAATCGAAAACTATTTTTTCTAAGTGACAAAAATGTAAGTTTAAAGGCTAAAATGAAAGGTTATCTTATGGCAGCTAGTCTGGGAATTCGGTATCCTATAAGTGTAAAGAAAAAGAAGATAAACGTCTTCCAAACTAATAATCAGATTTCAAGAAGGAGGCTTGCTATGAAAATCAATCTTTTTAACCATCGTCAAAGTAAACCTAAAGCTCAAAAGATTTCCAAGGAAGAAATCGAGAAGACACGCCTAGGCTGTGCTTCCAGTCAATATTATTTCTGGCTGCAGTACAGTCACTGAGAGATTCCATTATTCAAGGATAAGAGAAAGGTCAGTTGACTTTTCTCTTTATCCGACTTGGAGCACAAGATGACAAAAATGTAAGATTGGCAGGCAAAATGAAAGATTAGGTTATGGAAACTTGTCTGTCTTTCCGGTATGATAGTAGTATCAATTTAAATAAAGAAGAGGTTCAAGTATGACATTATTAGACGTACAGCACGTGAAAAAGATTTATAAAACTCGCTTTCAGGGCAGCCAGGTTGAGGCACTGAAAGACATTCACTTTACAGTAGAAAAAGGCGAATATGTCGCCATCATGGGGGAGTCAGGCTCTGGGAAATCCACCCTGCTCAACATCCTAGCCATGCTGGACAAGCCGACTGAGGGTCGCGTCTTTCTCAACGAAACTGACACAGCAACCATCAAAAATAGTCAAGCTTCCAGCTTCCGCCGGGAGAAATTAGGCTTTGTATTTCAGGATTTCAACCTGCTGGATACCCTGTCGGTCAAGGATAATATTCTCCTGCCTCTGGTTCTCTCTCGCCGTCCCATTACCGAGATGATGCAAAAGCTGGTTACGACCTGCAATGAGCTGGGGATTAACAAGCTTCAAGAGAAGTTTCCTTATGAGATTTCCGGTGGTCAGAAGCAGCGGGTTGCAGTGGCTCGGGCCATCATCACAGACCCTGAGATTCTGCTGGCGGACGAGCCGACGGGAGCCTTGGATTCCAAGTCTTCAGCGGCGTTGCTGGATGTCTTTGACGACATTAATGCCCGCGGTCAAACCATTCTCATGGTGACTCACTCAACGGCGGCGGCTAGCCGCGCCAAGCGGGTGCTCTTTATCAAGGATGGGATTCTTTATAATCAAATCTTCCGCGGCGACAAGACCGAGCGGCAGATGTTCCAAGAGATTTCCGATACTCTGACAGTTATGGCAAGTGAGGTGAAGGACTAGTGTTTCGATTAGCAGCAAAATTGGCGGTATCCAATCTGATTAAGAACCGCCGTCTCTATTATCCTTTTGCACTGGCTACCTGTGTGGCTGTAGCCATTTCTTATATTTTCAACTCCTTGGCTTTTAATCCCAATCTATCCAAAATGACAGGGGCCAGCTCTGTTATCCTCGTTTTGGTCCTAGGAGTCGTTATTGTGAACATCACAGCTGTAATTATTGTCTTTTATGCCAATCAATTTGTTATGAAGAATCGCTCCAAGGAGCTAGGGCTTTATGGTATGCTAGGTCTTAATAAGAGTCATCTCTTTGTTATGACCTTTATTGAGCTACTAATCTTCGGGCTAGTGGCTGTAAGCTTGGGGCTGACTATTGGTGTTCTCTTTGACCAGCTGATTTATGCCTTTTTGCTCAAGCTCATGGGTACCAAGGTGGTTCTAGTTTCGACATTTCAACCTTTTGTATTGGTATTGATTATCATTTTCTATTCTTTTGTATTTTTCTGTTTGGTAATTAAAAATGGCTTTTACTTAAGAAAGTTTGATGCTCTGCAATTAGTCAAAGAAAAAAATAGCGGGGAGAAAAAGAGTCGCTTTTTACTCTTGCAAACTATTATTGGTATGTCTTCTCTCGCTTTTGGCTATTATCTTGCTTTAGGTGTATCTAATCCGATGGCAGCCATTATCATTTTCTTCGTGGCCGTACTTTTTGTTATTCTAGGGACTTATCTGCTTTTTAATGCAGGAACAACTGTTTTCTTGCAATTTTTGAAAAAGAAGAAGACGTTTTATTATCAGCCTGATAACATGATTTCGGTATCTAATCTAATTTTTCGAATGAAGAAAAATGCAATCGGTTTAGCGACAATTTCTATTTTGTCGACAATGGTTCTGGTTACCTTATCTGGTGGAGCCAACATTTATGCTGGTGGTGATTATATGCAGAATGCCATGTTCCCGCATGATTTCAGTATCCAAGGAAAAGAAGTAACAGGTGAGGTGCTGGACCAAGCTTTGACAGAGTTTGTTCAAGAGCAGCAGCTGCAGATTAGTAAAAAAGTTATTTACCAGTATTATACGATAGGAGTTAGCGGTCGAACTGGTAATCAGCTAGATATTTATTCTAAGGGACAGAAATCATTCACTCCAAATCTTTATATTTTGGCCATTTCTGAGAGTGATTATCAAGGAATGACGGGTCAAAATCTTCAGCTTAAAGATGATGAAGTAGCCATATTTGAGCAAGGACTGGAACTAGATAGCAAAAAAGATTTACAGCTAGCTGATAAAAATTTAAAAATCAAGAAAAAATTAAAAGAAGATTTCGTTTTCGGTAATATACCCGATCCGATGAATATGATAGTGCCTGAAAAAATCTATATGGTAGCTAAAAATCCGAGTCAAATCTTTTCTTCATTGATGAACGATTACGCTGTCAATGTTAACTATTATGGAGGATTAAATCTCAAGCTTCCAAAAGAAGAACAGAGAAAACTCAAAGAAGCATACCAAGAAAAGCTAAGCAGTTTTAATACCACCTTACCTGAAAATCAAGGTATTTATGGTTCGGTGACAGCCTTTGATAAACAAGAAATAAAAGGAATGCTAGGTGGTATGTTCTTTATTGGAATTTTCTTATCAATCGTTTTTATGCTTGGAACTGTTCTTATCATCTACTACAAGCAGATTTCTGAAGGCTATGAAGATCGAGAAGGCTTTGTTATTTTACAAAAGGTTGGATTGGACGAAAAACAAATTAAGAAAACGATTCGTAGGCAAATTCTGATAGTCTTTTTCCTACCACTAATCTTTGCTTTTCTTCATTTGGCATTTGCCTATCACATGTTGAGCTTGATTTTATCTGCTTTAGGGGTGCTGAATGCCACACTCATGTTAGTGGTGACTCTGGGTGTTTGCGCTCTGTTTATTGCAGTATATGTTGGTGTCTTTCTCATTACTTCTCGCAGCTATCGTAAAATTGTGGCTATGTGATAGTAGAGACAGGCTTCATATAGCTTTCATCTATTTTAAAGACTTAGGCTGAGATTTCTCTCAGCCTTTCTTTTCGGTAAATTTCTGAGAAAGATTCCTAAAAGCGTGGAAATATGATAAAATAGGACGTTAATGCAATTAGGAGAATAAAAATAGATGAATATATTTAGAAAAAAGATGCCAGTAAGGATAGAACGGGCATGCGACGTCACTTGAAAATTCCTGATCTGATTTTGCTTGGTATTGGTGCCATGGTAGGAACTGGGATTTTCACAATTACAGGGACCGGGGCGGCCAAATATGCTGGGCCTGCTCTGACCGTTTCGATTGTCATTTCAGCTCTTTGTGTGAGTATTTCGGCTCTTTTTTACGCTGAGTTTGCCTCACGGATTCCGGCCAATGGCGGAGCCTACAGTTATATTTATGCGGTTCTGGGAGAATTTCCTGCTTGGCTGGCTGGCTGGCTGACCATCATGGAGTTCATGACCGCTATTTCAGGTGTTGCCTCTGGCTGGGGTTCTTATCTGAAGGGCTTGCTGAGCGGCTTTGGCATCCAACTGCCGGCAGCTCTGAATGGCACCTTCAATCCAAAAGCAGGTACTTATGTGGACTTGCTGCCTATTCTGGTCTTGGTCTTCGTTACAGGTGTTGTCCTTTTGAACTCAAAGGCAGCCCTGCGCTTCAACTCAGCCTTGGTGGTCTTGAAATTCTCAGCCTTGGCAATCTTTATCATTGCAGGATTTTTCTTCATCAAACCAGAAAATTGGTCTAACTTTTCACCTTTTGGCTTCGGAGAAATTTATGGCGGTAAGGTCGGCATCATGGCCGGGGCTTCACTCATGTTCTTTGCCTTTCTTGGCTTTGAGTCCATTTCCATGGCGGTCGATGAAATCAAAGAACCTCAAAAGAATGTTCCGCGCGGAATTGTCTTATCCTTGAGCATTGTGACCATTCTCTATATTTTGGTGACCTTGGTCTTGACTGGGATTGTCCACTATAGCAAGCTGGATGTCTCAGATGCGGTGGCCTTTGCCTTGCGCAGTGTCGGACTTGGCTGGGCGGCTAACTATATCTCTGTCGTCGCTATTTTGACTCTGATTACTGTCTGCATTTCCATGACCTACGCCCTGTCGCGGATGATTTACAGTATTGCGCGTGATGGTCTCTTGCCTCGCTCTTTCAAAAAATTGACAGAGACCAGTCGGGTGCCAAAGAATGCAACGATTTTAGTAGGGATTGCCTCGGCTGTCTGTGCGGGCATGTTCCCTTTGGCTAGCATCGCTTCTTTCCTGAACATCTGTACCTTGGCCTATCTGATTTTATTGGCACTAGCTGTCTTAAAATTGCGGAAAGATCAAGGAATGCCCAAAGCTGGGGAATTTAAAACACCTCTGGTACCTCTGACACCGATTTTGTCCATTATCATCTGCCTGTCCTTTATGACCCAGTATACTAAGGAAACCTGGCAGGCCTTTGGAATTGCCCTAGCGCTGGGAAGTCTTATCTATGGATTTTATGGTTATCGAAACTCTGAAATCGCTGTAAAAGAGAAGTAGGGATAAAGTATTGATATTAAAGAGAAAGAAGAAATAGAAAAGAATGAAAAAACTTAACCTAAGCCAAAAGAAAAAAATCTGGCTCTTTGCCCTTGCTTTGCTTGCCCTGATCTTATTAGCGATTGTGATCAATATCCAACTGAACCAGCCTGAAGATATGCATGCTGATTATGTTCGGCTTTGGAAGACAACTTGGCATGAGGAAAATAAAGACTGGCTCTATCCATTGAAAAATATCTGTCTTGTTATTCTGGCAGTTCTGGCTGGGTCTGGTTTGATGATTGCATGTTCCAAGAGTGAGAGATGGAAATAAGCTTTTGTAGATTAAAATAATCTTACAAAAATGTAAGATTAGCTATGATAAATGTAAGGTAGAGACATGGAAAATATGTCTCTATTTTGCTATAATCAGCTCAGAAATCCTCACAAGAAAGGTTGCGAGATTATGAAAAAAGTCCTTTTAGGTTGCTCAGGAACAGTGCTGGTTTTGCTTGCTCTTTTAATAGGTTTTCTAGCCTACTTTGGTCCAGACTATGGCATTTTTCTTTTCCCACCTAGTCCGCAGGACTACGCTCGCTCGGTTGTAAAAAAGCTTGATTTCGGTCTTTATACGGGCAAAGACTGGGAAAATGAGAAAAAGAAAGCTTTAGAGAAGCTTGAATCAGCCAAGGCTTATCAAGACACCTATCCTGTCTTGGAAAAATTAACCAAAGAGGCTGGCGGGAAGCATTCTTATTTTTTAAGCCCACAGGATAATCCCGAAAATAGTCCAGAAAGCAAAAATCAGCCTGAAGTGCAGAATCGGGAGAGTATTCTCTATGTAAAAGTTCCTGCTTTCACTGGTGGCGCACAGGCAGCGAAGACTTATGCCAACAAACTATCAGCAGCTCTTAAAAAGGATGACTATCAAGCGGTTCTTGTGGATTTGAGAGACAATACCGGTGGGAATATGTATCCGATGATTGCTGGGCTGTCCTCTCTTTTGCCTGATGAAGACCTCTTCCAATTCGTTTATAAAAACGGAAGCAAGAGCGCGGTTTCTCGATCAGATATTCTTAATCAGCTTGGTCTGGATCAGACTGATGAGAAAGCAAAGAAAGTGCAAATAGCCGTCCTTATCAATGGGAAGACAGGTAGCTCAGGAGAGATGACTGTTTTAGCTTTTAAGGGATTGGAAAACGTTAGAATATTTGGTCAGCCAACGGCAAGCTATACTACGGGAAATAATTATTATCAACTGTATGATGGAGCGGTTTTGCTCTTGACTACCTCGAGTATCTTAGATCGCACAGGCAAGCTTTATGAGAATGAGGCAATTCAGCCCGATGTCCTAACAGACCAGCCTTTAGAAGAGGCGGAGTCTTGGTTGAAGGGACAGATAGGAGAATAGTTCATTGAAAGCAGTCAAAGAGACTGCTTTTCTGCTATAATAAAGAGAAGAACGAGGTGACAAATGATTCGTAAAGTAAAACTAAGAGATGCCGTAGCCATTCAGCGGCTTAATGCAGAGTGCTTGGGTTATGACTTCGATAGGGAAGCGACGGAGGCTCAACTAAAGAGGTTACTAGAGAGTGACCAGCATTTGATTTTGGTAGCTGAAGAAGGCGGACAGGTCATAGGTTACGCTCATGCGGTTAGCTACGACTGTCTCTATTTCCCATCCTTGCTCAATCTCTTGGCTTTGGCCGTCGCTCCGGATTTTCAAGGGCAGGGACATGGCAGAGCGCTGATGCAAGCTTTGCGTGAAAAGGGGAAAGAGGCTGGCTACACAGGAATTCGGATTAATTCAGGCATTTCCCGCTCATCAGCCCATGAATTTTACCACAGCCTTGGTTGCAGTGAAAAAGCAGACCAGAAACGATTTTATTGGGGATTTTAGAGAAAGGAGGAGTAGATGATGATTGAACCGCTAACCCAGCAGCATGCTTTGGAAATTGCTAAGGACTGGCATTATGAGGCGCCTTATGACTTTTATGATATGAAAAATGACCTGGAAGATTATGAAGAAATGGTTTCTCCTGAAGCGCGCGGAGACCGTTATTATCAAGTACTGAGTGAAGGGGAACTCTATGGATTTTTCTGCTTGGAGCAGAAAGGAGAGCGCATTTTGGAACTTGGTTTGGGGATGAAGCCGGAGCACTGCGGAAAAGGTCAAGGCGCGGCATTTTTGCAGGAAATTCTGGACTTTATCAAGAAAAAATTTGCGCCCCAAGTCCTAAGGCTATCCGTGGCAGACTTCAATCACCGAGCCCAGCAGCTTTATCTCAACATGGGCTTTGAAGTGGTGAGGCGCATCCCGCAGGAAAGCAATGGTGATATTCATCTCTTTGTGGAGATGGAGAAAAACACCTAATTTTAGACTTTGTTGCAAAGCAACAGAAAAACTTGTTGACAGTCAAGAAAAAGTTGTTCAACATACTTATGACTACTGGCGGCTAGTAGGGAATTTGTTAAAGATTACCAATAAACAAAAGGAGAAAACCATGACATTTGAAGAAATTTTACCAGGCCTTAAGGCCAAGAAAAAATATGTGCGTACAGGCTGGGGCGGAGCAGAAAACTACGTCCAGCTCTTTGACACGATTGAGCAAAATGGGGTGGCTCTTGAAGTGACACCATATTTTCTCATCAATGTTTCAGGTGAGGGGGAGGGCTTCTCTATGTGGAGTCCGACTCCTTGTGATGTTCTTGCGACAGATTGGGTGGAAGTAGATGACTAAGACAGTACTAGTGACGGGGGTTAGCTCTGGTATTGGTAGAGCTCAAGCCCAGAGCTTTTTGGAAAATGGCTACCGGGTTTACGGGGTGGATAAGGATGAAAATCCTGGCTTTCTAAATGAGCTTCGTTTTGTCAAGCTGGATTTGACGGGTGATTTGACGCCACTCTTCACCAGCTTGCCCGAGGTAGACATTCTCTGCAATACGGCAGGAATCTTGGACGATTATCGTCCTCTGCACGAGACCAGTGATGAGGACTGGGATCAGATTTTTGCGCTTAATCTGACCGCTACCATGAAAATCACCCGATTTTACCTGCAGAAAATGCTGGAGAAAAAGTCTGGTATCATCATTAATATGTGTTCGATTGCTAGCTTTTTGGCTGGCGGAGGCGGTGCTGCCTATACGGCCTCTAAGCATGCTCTGGCTGGCCTGACTAAGCAGATAGCCTTAGACTATGCGGATAAAAATATCCAAGTCTTTGGCTTGGCACCAGGCGCTGTTAAGACAGCCATGACTGCCGCAGATTTTGAACCAGGCGGACTAGCTGACTGGGTTGCTGAGGAAACGCCGATCAAGCGCTGGCTGGACCCCCAAGAAGTGGCTGACGTTAGTCTCTTTCTAGCTAGTGGTAAGGCAGTTGCTATGCAGGGTGAGATTATCAAAATAGACGGCGGCTGGAGTTTGAAGTAGCCAGTCAGAACATGAAAGTAATGAAGAAAAACCAAACCTATGACTTAAAAGATATCATGGAGGCTGTAAAATCAGAAGAGCTAGATGATGATTTCTGTTTATATGCTAAGGAAAATGCAGAACTGAATTTTCAGGACAGCTACTTGCTTGCTGATTATCCTCAAGTGGTGGATAATAGGGATGTTTATCCAGATCAAGTAAGAGAGCTGGAGCTGGTTTATTATGGTGAAGATTTTGTAGATGTTCTCTTATCAGTCATGGAGCAGAAAGCAGAAGCGACTGACGAAGAGTGTTTACAGGCTCTGCTTTACTATTATGAGCATGATGATTTTATGGATTTTGAATGAGGAGTCATTGAAATTGATAAATCTTTACAAGCTTTCTTGTTGAAAAAGGTCTGATTTGACGAAATAGGCTAGCTTTTTAGGCGAAAATTTTGTAAAATAGAATAGATAAACGGGGGTTTCCTCGGAAAATAAAAGGAGAATCCATCTAATGGTAAAATTAGTTTTTGCTCGCCACGGTGAGTCTGAATGGAACAAAGCGAACCTTTTCACTGGTTGGGCTGATGTTGACTTGTCTGAAAAAGGTACACAGCAAGCAATCGACGCTGGTAAACTGATTAAGGAAGCTGGTATCGAGTTTGACCAAGCTTACACTTCAGTATTGAAGCGTGCGATTAAGACAACTAACCTTGCTTTGGAAGCAGCTGATCAGCTTTGGGTACCAGTTGAAAAATCATGGCGTTTGAACGAGCGTCATTATGGCGGTCTGACTGGTAAAAATAAGGCAGAAGCAGCTGAAGAATTTGGTGATGAGCAAGTTCACATCTGGCGTCGTTCATACGATGTATTGCCTCCAAACATGGATCGCGATGATGAGCACTCAGCACACACTGACCGTCGTTACGCTTCACTTGACGACTCAGTTATTCCAGATGCTGAGAACTTGAAAGTGACTTTGGAACGTGCTCTTCCATTCTGGGAAGACAAGATTGCTCCAGCTTTGAAAGATGGCAAAAATGTCTTTGTAGGTGCACACGGTAACTCTATCCGTGCTCTTGTGAAGCACATCAAACAATTGTCTGACGATGAAATCATGGACGTGGAAATTCCAAACTTCCCACCATTGGTATTCGAATTTGACGAAAAATTGAACGTAGTAAAAGAATACTACCTTGGAAAATAAGCTTAAAGGAATCTGAGATTATTCTCAGGTTCTTTGCTTTTCCAGAGAGGAAGAACAAGGATTGTTAGAAGCCTAGCTAGCAAGTCTTGTCTGTTCAGTGGTTTGACGGACTTCCTCTTAACTCGTCCACATTTTCAGATTTTCTATCAGTTTTGAAACATTCATCGAGCTGGATTTATGGTAAAATAAAGGTCAGAACTTTTACTAGAATGAGAGAGAAGATGGCAAGGAAGAAGAGAAAATTTGACAGTCATTCCATCACCAGAAGGCTTTATCTGCTGTTTGGAATCGTGATGCTTTTGTTTTTAGCCTTGATTGCCCGTCTGGGCTATATGCAGGTGGTCAATCAGGACTTTTATACGGATAAGTTGGCCAAGGCCAGCAAGACCAAGATTACCACTAGCTCAGTGCGTGGGCAGATTTATGATGCTACTGGCAAGCCCTTGGTGGAAAATACGACCAAGCAGGTGGTGACCTATACACGGGATAATCGTCTGACGGCTGGGGAGATTCGAGCGACAGCTCAAAAGCTCCTGACCTATGTCAGTGTCAGCGATACAGAGGTGACAGACCGCCAAGAAGTGGATTATTATTTGGCGGACAGCGCAGTCTATCAGGAAGTGGTGGAAAAGCTGCCCAAGGACAAGAAGTTTGATACAGACGGCAACCGCCTGCCTGAGTCCAAAATCTATAAGGCGGCAGCTGAGAGCATTGACCCTAAGCAGCTGGGCTATACGGATGAGGAAAAGAAGGCCATTGTTCTCTTTAGTCAGATGAATGCAATTTCCAACTTTGCGACGGGGACCATCCAGACAGATGCGCTGACAACAGAGCAGGTGGCTGTATTGGCTTCCAGCAGCAAGGAGCTGCCAGGTATCAGTGTCTCAACGGGCTGGGATCGCAAGGTCTTGGATACCTCACTGGCTTCTATCGTGGGTAATATCTCGACAGAAAAGACTGGACTTCCGGCTGAGGAAGTGGATGATTACCTGAAAAAAGGCTACTCCCTCAATGACCGGGTGGGGACCTCCTATCTGGAAAAGCAGTATGAGTCGGTCCTTCAAGGCAAGCGAGCTGAGAAGGAGATTCATCTGGACAAAAATGGTAATATGGAGAGTGTGGAAAATATCTCTGACGGCAGCAAGGGCGACAATCTCAAGCTGACGGTGGACTTGAACTTCCAGCAGGGAGTAGAGGACATTCTCAAAAATGCCTTTAATGCAGAGTTGGCTAGTGGCAATGCGACTTACTCTGAGGGCGTCTATGCCGTAGCTATGGATCCCAATACCGGCGCCGTTTTGGCTATGGCAGGCATCCGGCATGATCTGGAAACAGGAGAAAGCTCGGTCGATGCTCTGGGGACCATGACCAATGTCTTTGTTCCGGGATCTGTGGTCAAGGCTGCAACATTGACCTCGGGCTGGGAAAATAATGCCATTAGCGGAAACCAAGTCCTGACAGACCAGCCGATTAGCTTTGGCGGTACGGACAGTATCACTTCTTGGTTCACCCAGTATGGTTCACGTGCCATCACAGCCCAAGAAGCCTTGGAATACTCTTCCAATACCTATATGGTGCAGGTAGCGCTGAAGATGATGGGGACGCCTTACTCAGCGGATATGAAGCTGGATTTTGATGAGCTGGATCCGTCCATGAAAAAGCTGCGGTCGACTTTTGCGGAGTATGGTCTGGGCACTTCGACAGGGATTGATTTGCCAAATGAGTCCACAGGTTATCTTCCAGATAAGTTTACCTTTGCCAACTATCTGACCAATTCTTTCGGCCAGTTTGACAACTATACAACGCTTCAGCTGGCCCAGTATGCCTCAACAGTAGCTAATAATGGCAAGCGTGTGGCTCCGCATATCGTTGAAGGCATTTACGGTAACAGTGACCAAGGAGGACTCGGTGATTTGGTGCAGAAAATTGATACCAAGGAGCTGAACCAGGTCAATATCTCTGACGAGGATATGAGCATTATCAAGCAAGGCTTCTATCAAGTGGTTCATGGCAGCAGTGGCTTTACGACTGGCCGGACTATTTCTCAGGGAGAGAGTGTGCCAATCAGTGCCAAGACTGGTACGGCTGAGACCTTTGTGGACAAGGGCAAGAAAGAAGCCATCAATACCAATGTCGTGTCCTATGCACCGAGTGAGAAGCCGCAGATTGCGGTGGCGGTGGTGTTCCCTCACAATACGAACCTATCTTCTACTGTCAGCCACAGTATCACTCGCGATATTATCAATCTTTACAACCAACAACACCCTATGAATTAGTGCTCAATGAAAATCATCGGCAAACGGAGAAAGCTTAAGTTGTCAGTGCTCAAGTGCAGCAATCTGGTTTGAGGAGATTTTTTGAGAATAGAGAAAGGATTTTATGCTTTACCCAACCCCTATCGCCAAGCTGATTGACAGTTTTTCAAAGCTGCCCGGCATTGGCATCAAAACAGCCACTCGACTGGCTTTTTACACTATTGGCATGAGTGATGACGATGTCAATGAATTTGCCAAGAATCTGCTGGCAGCTAAGCGTGAGCTGAGCTACTGTTCTGTCTGCGGCAACCTGACGGACGAAGACCCTTGTGCAATCTGCCAAGACCAGTCGCGCGATCAATCGACTATTCTGATTGTTGAGGACAGCCAGGATGTGTCAGCCATGGAAAATATCCAGGAATACCACGGACTTTATCATGTCTTGCATGGCTTGATTTCGCCTATGAACGGCGTTGGACCGGATGATATCAATCTCAAGAGTCTGATTACTCGTCTGATGGATAGTGAGGTGACGGAGGTGATCGTCGCGACCAATGCGACTGCGGATGGCGAAGCGACTTCCATGTACATCTCACGGGTTCTGAAGCCCGCTGGGATTAAGGTGACTCGCCTAGCGCGTGGCTTAGCTGTTGGCTCCGACATTGAGTATGCGGATGAGGTTACGCTGATTCGCGCTATCGAAAATCGGACGGAATTATAAACATAAAGGATTTTTCTGGCTCTAGCTGGCTGGAAGAGTCCTTTTTTCTGTTCAAAAATGCTGGGAATTGTGATATACTAAAACGGACTGATACAGAAGTTCCTGCTTAGAAGAATCGACTAGCTAGGTAGATGCAAAACCAAGCTTTTTATGTTGTTTTATTTCGAGCTGGCAGTTTTTGTAAATCGTACTATTTTTAGAAAATGATAGGAAAAATCATGGCAAAACAAAGATTGATTTTATTGTATGGCGGACGCAGTGCAGAGCGGGAAGTTTCGGTTTTATCAGCTGAGAGCGTCATGCGGGCTGTCAATTATGATAGATTCTCGGTGAAGACTTACTTCATCACCAAGGATGGAGATTTTATCCAAACTCAGGAATTTGAAGCAAATCCGGCGGCTGATGATAAGCTGATGACTAATGCCACAGTGGACATGTCTCGGAAGATTAAGCCTAGCGATATTTACGAAGATGGAGCAGTGGTCTTTCCAGTCTTGCATGGTCCTATGGGCGAAGATGGCTCTATCCAAGGCTTCCTAGAAGTGCTCAAAATGCCTTATGTCGGCTGTAATATTTTATCTTCTAGCCTAGCTATGGATAAAATCACGACCAAGCGAGTGCTGGAATCAGCAGGCATCGCCCAAGTGCCTTATGTGGCGCTGGTTGATGGCGAGGATCTAGAGCAAAAAATCCAAGAAATCGAAGAGCAATTAACCTATCCAGTCTTTACCAAGCCTTCCAATATGGGCTCCAGTGTCGGCATTTCTAAATCGGAAAACCAAGCAGAACTGCGTGCTTCTCTGGACCTGGCTTTCAAATACGACAGCCGGGTACTGGTTGAGCAGGGAGTGACAGCTCGTGAGATTGAGGTTGGGCTTTTGGGCAATGTTGATGTCAAGAGTACACTGCCTGGAGAAGTGGTCAAGGACGTAGCTTTTTATGACTACGAAGCCAAATACATTGATAATAAGATTACCATGGATATTCCGGCTAAGATTCCAGAAAAAGTGGTGAGTCTGATGCGTCAAAATGCAGAGGCAGCTTTCCGAGCTTTGGGTGGTCTGGGACTGTCCCGCTGTGATTTCTTCTATGCAGAAGATGGTCAGGTCTTCCTTAATGAACTCAATACCATGCCAGGTTTTACCCAGTGGTCCATGTATCCACTACTCTGGGAAAACATGGGACTATCCTATCCTGATTTGATTGAGAAGTTAGTTGGCCTAGCTGAACATGCATTTGCTAAGAGAGAGGCGCATCTTCTCTAAAATATGATATAATAGAGGGGCTGAAAATTTTCGGTCCTTTCTTTTTGCGAGCAAACCGAAAAACGAGGAAGAAGTATGAAATTAGATTTATATGAAATCGCAGAAGTCTTGTCTGCGAAAAATGATGTGACTCAGTTTGAAAATATTGCGCTTAGAAATGCTGAGTTTGACAGCCGCTTGATTGAGTCGGGTGACCTTTTTGTGCCACTCAAGGGGGCGCGTGATGGCCATGACTTTATCCCAACAGCCTTTGCTCAGGGAGCTGCTGCCACCCTATCTGAGCGTCCAGTGGTAGAGGGAGCTTATATCTTGGTCGATGATGTTCTGACGGCCTTTCAGCGCTTGGCCCAGTACTATCTGAAAAAGATGCAGGTGGATGTGCTGGCAGTGACAGGTTCCAACGGCAAAACGACAACCAAGGATATGCTGGCTCAGCTACTAGCAACCACTTACAAGACCTATAAGACCCAGGGCAATTACAATAACGAAATCGGCCTGCCCTATACGGTTCTTCACATGCCTGAGGATACAGAGAAACTCGTCTTAGAAATGGGGCAGGACCACTTGGGCGATATCCATCTCCTGTCTGAACTTGCCAAACCTAAGACAGGCATTGTAACTCTGGTCGGAGAAGCCCATCTGGAATTTTTCGGCAGCCGAGCTGAGATTGCCCAAGGTAAGATGCAGATTGCGGACGGCTTGAGAAAAGATGGTCTCTTGATCGTTCCGGCGGATAAGATTGTCAATGAATTTTTGCCAGCAGACTGCAAACTAGTTCGCTTTGGTCCTGATGCGGATATCTTCCTGACGCGTCTGGAAGAGCGCAAGGATAGTTTGAGCTTTGACTGCAACTTTTTAGAGCAAAGCATTGACCTGCCTGTGACCGGTAAGTACAATGCGACCAATGCCATGATTGCAGCCTATGCGGCTCTGCAGGAGGGTGTATCTGAGGCGGCTATTGCTCAAGCCTTTTCTGAGCTGGAGCTGACCCGCAATCGAACGGAGTGGAAGAAAGCTGGCAATGGCGCGGATATCCTATCGGATGTCTACAATGCCAATCCAACAGCTATGCGCTTGATTCTGGAGACCTTCTCGACCATTCCGGCCAATCCAGGCGGACGAAAATTAGTAGTGCTGGCGGATATGAAAGAGCTGGGAGCGGACTCTAAGTCCATGCATGGCTCTATGATTACTAGCCTCAATCCAGAAATTGTGACCGACCTTTTCCTCTATGGACAGGATATGGAAGCCCTCTATGACTATGCCAAGGAGATTTACCCACCAGGCAAGGTGCAATACTTTGTCAAAAATGACGAGAAAGACCAGTTTGAACAGCTGAAACAAGCTGTCAGAGAGAAGCTGACTCCTGCCGACCAAATTCTTCTCAAAGGCAGCAATTCTATGAATCTGGCTAAGCTGGTAGAGGACTTGGAAGATGGAAACTAAAGAAATTGCAAAAACCATTCAACGTCTCCTTTCTATTACAGAGACAGGTCTAGCATTTAGTCGTGATGAATTTGATCGAGAACGTTACTTAGAACTCCGTCAGCTTTTGGGACACCTCCTGGCTGATTGGTCAGATTTGGATGGGAAAGAATTGGCAGAGTTGTTGCGCCCAACGGATTTTTATGCCACTCCCTTGATTGATGTCCGAGCTGTACTGGTTCGAGACGGAAAAGTCTGTTTAGTCAAGGGTAAAAATGAGAAAACTTGGGCTTTACCTGGCGGCTTTTGTGAAGTCGGACTATCTCCTAAGGAAAATATCATCAAGGAAGTCCAAGAAGAAACGGGATTTAATGTTTCAGTTTCTCGTCTGCTTGCAATTTTTGATACTAATAAATTTCAATTTCAGAGTAAGCAATATGCTAAACTGGTCTTCGAGTGTCAGATAGAGGATGGAGATTTTCAGCCTAATACAGAAATAGAAGAGTTAGCTTTCTTTGATATCCAATCTTTACCAGAATTATCTTCTAAGCGGACGACAAAAGAACAGTTGAAAATCCTTTGGGAGATTTATCAAGGAGATAGAGAACAGTATTTGGATTAGTGAAGTAAGTTTCTGGGGGATACTTTTTGTCTGAAAAAGCTTGAAATTATTGCAACAACAGGCAAACTCAGCCTTGTTCAAATCTTATATTAGAATGGGAGCCTAGGAGATGGGAATAAGAGATATGTTTACAACCTATAAAACCGAACCGCCTCAACTGGGGCTTTGGTATTTTGTTCTTTTGGGGCTGGTCTTTGCGATTATCTGGCTTTCCTATCGCTACTACAATCGGAAGCCTTACCAGCAGCTATTTGTCGGGATGCAAGCTTGTCAGCTGATAGGCCTCTACTCTTGGTATATGCTGACTGCTGCCCCTTTGTCTGAGAGTCTGCCTTTTTATCATTGCAGAATGGCTATGTTTGCCTTGATGTTTCTGCCTAATCGCTCAGTGTATAAATTCTATTTTGCTCTTTTGGGGACTTTTGGCTCGATTGTAGCCTTTATTTATCCGATTTTTGATCCTTATCCTTTTCCCCATATCACTATTTTGTCCTTTATCATCGGTCATCTAGCGCTCTTGGGAAATTGTTTGATTTATCTTTTCAGATATTATCATACTTTCTCTATGAACTGGCAGCGAGTGGTGTGGACGACCTTTCTGATGAATGCTTTTTTGCTTGTTATCAATATGTTGACAAAGGGTTCTTATGGATTTCTCACAGATCCGCCGCTTGTTGGCAATCACGGACTCCTGCTCAATTATCTGCTTGTCTCAATCGTCTTAAGTGCAGCAATCTGTTTGGTTTCTGACATTTTTAAGCGCGTGGAGCAGACCAAGACAGTCACTCTAACCTAATCATCTCATGGAGGATTTATGAAAGATTTTTTAACTACGACAAGAACGGTGGCACCGCCCATCTCGATTTTATGGTATGCTGTGATGATTGCTCTGGTCTTGCTGTCTATTTGGAGTTCGCTCAAATACCATGATAATCCGCGTTTTGTCAAGGCTTTTAAGTGGATTCAGATTGCTCAACTGCTGATGCTTTATAGCTGGTATTTTGGTTTTAGGATTCCCTTTTCCAATAGTCTACCTTTTTATCATTGCCGCCTGGCTATGTTTGCGGTGGTCTTTTTGCCAGACAAATGGCGCAGTAAGCAATATTTTGCTCTATTAGGAGCCAGCGGAGCGATCTTTGCCTTGGGCTATCCAGTTTTTGACCCCTATGATTTCCCGCATATTACCAGCTTTTCTTTCCTGATTGGCCACTATGCCCTCTTGGTTAATTCCTTGATTTATCTGATGAATCACTACGACAAGAGCTTGCTCAAGAAATATATGATTGTAGCTTACACCTTTGGGCTCAATCTTTTCCTAGTCGGCGTTAATCAAGTGACCGGAGGAAATTACGGTCTGTTAAAAAGTCCGCCTTTTATCCCTAACGCACCCCTATGGATAAAGTACCTTCTTGTGTCGGTCATCCTTTCTCTGGCCCTGGTTCTCTTTGATATATTGTTTAAGAAACGGTGGAAAAAGCAGTTAAGTCTGGTCCGCAGTTAATTCACTTTAAATTTATAGCTCCTGTCAAGTTAATGTGGCAGGAGTTTTCTTAATTAGATAGTTTTATCATGACTTGCTTCTAGTAACAAATGGACTATTTGTCTATCAACTCAACTCTTTAAGCTGGTCGAGCTAGACGCTTCTATTAGCAGAATGAAACATCCCAAATTTTGGGCTTTCTTAACAACTGGCGGATGGCTTGATCCTCTATCTCTTAAAACGGAATAAGGTCATTTTTTCCATGACAGCTGAAGAGAAAGAAGAACTGGAAACCAGAAAAAAACGCCTACTCTATTTACTGGTTTTAATCTTCATCTTTGCAGTTTTCCTCTTTAACAGTGTCATTGTCAGATTTTAAAGGAAATTTCATTGACTTAGGAGAATAGAATCGCTCGAAAGGGCGATTTTTATCTTCTTTAGATAATTGAAAAAAAGCGCTAAATCCGCTATAATAGGTAGGTTGAAAGGATTGGAATACTCCGATGTAAAATAAAAAAACAAATACTAGGATTCACCATTATCCTAAATGAAAGAAAGAGAAGAAAATGACTTTACAAGAAGAAATTAAGAAACGACGGACCTTTGCCATTATCTCCCACCCGGACGCGGGGAAGACGACCATTACGGAGCAGTTGCTCTACTTCGGAGGCGAGATTCGTGAGGCTGGGACAGTCAAGGGGAAAAAGACGGGTAATTTTGCCAAGTCTGACTGGATGGATATTGAGAAGCAGCGGGGGATTTCAGTGACTTCCTCTGTCATGCAGTTTGACTACGATGGCAAGCGGGTCAATATCCTAGATACGCCAGGACATGAGGACTTCTCAGAAGATACTTATCGGACTTTGATGGCGGTGGATGCTGCGGTCATGGTTATTGATTCGGCCAAGGGTATTGAGGCCCAAACTAAGAAATTGTTTGAGGTTGTGAAACACCGTGGCATTCCAGTCTTCACTTTTATGAACAAGCTGGATCGTGACGGTCGCGAGCCCTTGGACTTGTTGGAAGAACTGGAAGATATTTTGGGCATTGCCAGCTATCCGATGAATTGGCCGATTGGCATGGGGAAGAGCTTTGAAGGTCTTTATGACCTCTACAATGAGCGGCTGGAGCTTTATAAGGGCGAGGAGCGCTTTGCGACTCTGGCAGAAGGTGACCAACTGTTTGCTTCCAATCCTTTTTATGAGCAAGTTAAGGAAGATATTGAGCTCTTGAGCGAAGCTGGGAATGAATTTTCAGAAGAAGCGATTTTGTCTGGTAAGCTGACACCTGTTTTCTTTGGATCAGCACTGACCAACTTTGGCGTCCAGACTTTCCTGGAAACCTTCCTCAAGTTTGCTCCGGAACCGCATGGCCACAAGAAGACAGATGGCGAGGTAGTCGAGCCACTCAGCCCAGACTTCTCAGGCTTTGTCTTTAAAATTCAGGCCAATATGGACCCGCGCCACCGCGACCGTATCGCCTTTGTTCGTATTGTTTCTGGCGAGTTTGAGCGCGGTATGAGTGTCAATCTGCCTCGCACTGGCAAGTCCGCCAAGTTGTCCAATGTTACCCAGTTTATGGCCGAGAGTCGGGAAAATGTGACCAATGCTGTGGCCGGTGATATTATCGGGGTTTATGATACAGGAACTTATCAAGTCGGTGATACCTTGACTGTAGGCAAGAATAAGTTTGAATTTGAGCCTCTGCCAACCTTTACTCCAGAAATCTTTATGAAGGTTTCAGCTAAAAATGTCATGAAGCAAAAATCCTTCCATAAGGGGATTGAGCAGCTAGTACAAGAGGGAGCCATCCAGCTTTATACCAACTATCAGACAGGCGAGTACATGCTGGGCGCTGTCGGTCAGCTCCAGTTTGAGGTCTTCAAGCACCGCATGGAAAATGAATACAATGCTGAAGTGGTCATGAATCCTATGGGCAAAAAGACTGTCCGCTGGATTTCACCAGATGACCTGGACGAGCGTATGTCTTCTAGCCGTAACATCCTGGCCAAAGACCGCTTTGACCAGCCAGTCTTCCTCTTTGAAAACGACTTTGCCTTGCGCTGGTTCGCGGACAAGTATCCAGATGTTAAACTGGAAGAGAAGATGTAACGTCCTAAGATTGCTTGGCTACATAGTAGTCTAAGCAATCTACGCCATGTCCTATGGGACTATGGCTAAGTACCTTACTAACTGCGTTTGGCAAATAAAATCGATTTGCCAAACTCCGTGTCGAAGTGAATGGGATTGTTATGATTGTATAACAAACTAAAGTTACTAAGGCCGAGTTCAGTTGGCCCCTTGCTAGCCACTTGACTAATCTCGTCAGGCGAGACAGTTGATTTGATTGGTTTTGTGCTCCGACATTGCATATTTACTTGCAGGAAGAGTTTAGGAAGTTGGGTGCTAGTTTATTAGAGAATTATTCTACATTGTAGAAAGGAGCTCCATGTTTCTGGAAAGAAAACTAAAAGATCAGTCTGTCTGGATCAACATTGACTCAGATAGTTTCAAAAAGAACGCCCGGATTTATCAGGATTATGAAATTGATCAGGAGACCATCGAGTATGCGCTGGATAAGAACGAGCGGGCTCACATGGACTACAATCGTGAGAATGGAACTGTTGTCTTTATCTACAATGTCCTTGATCTAGCGACAGATAAGAAACATTATGAGACGATTCCTATGACCTTTGTGGTGCAACAGAGACGGCTCATTACGATCAGCAACCAGGATAATGCCTATGTTGTCAATATGATGAAGGCTTATACTGAGCACCATGAGCCAGTATCGGTCTATAAGTTTCTCTTTGCTAGTCTAGAGTTGATCTCCAATTCTTACTATCCGGTTGTTGAGCGAATGGACAAGCGCAAGGATGAGATTAATGCTCTCCTGCGTCAGACAACTACCAAAAAGCATCTTTTTGCCCTGTCTGACTTGGAAACTTCTATGGTCTATCTAGTTGCTGCAGCTAAGCAGAATCGCATGCTCCTAGAGCATATCAAAAGTCATGGCATTTACCGACGTTTTGATGAATTAGAAACCGAGCAGTTTGAGGATGCTATGATTGAGGCTCGTCAGCTCGTCTCCATGACCGATCTGATTGCTCAAGTTCTCAGCCAGCTTTCTGGCTCCTACAATAATATCCTGAACAACAATCTGAATGACAATCTGACGGTCCTGACCATTATTTCGGTCCTTCTGGCAGTGCTTGCAGTTATCACTGGTTTCTTTGGTATGAATGTTCCTCTGCCTTTGTCTAATGATAAAAATGCCTGGATTTATATTGTTGTCATTAGTCTGATTATCTGGGGACTTCTGACCAAGCTTCTTAAATGGTTAGCCAATAAGAAGTAAACATTTGAAATTATTTTTCCTAAAACAAGCACCGAGAATAGTGCTTGTTTTTTCTTGCTTTGGAAAGAAAATGATTAGTACAGTTTGCCTGCATTTAAAAAACTGTCGCTTTATGTAATAAAATATAACATAAAAATTATAATTATTATTGCATAAAATTTCATAATAAAGTATAATATAAAACAATTTAAAATAAGTGAGGGGTAGAAATATGGCAGAATACCTAAACGATTTAAATTACAAAGGTAAAATATACCAATACATAGACCTTGGGAAAGCCTCGGCTCTACTAGGAGGGGATATAGAAAAACTTCCTTATTCTATACGAATATTATTAGAAAGTGTTCTTCGTAAGGAAGATGGTGTTGATGTAACAAAAGATAACATTAGCTCTTTAATGTATTATCAAGCTAAATCACCAAGCGGAGAAGTTCCTTTTAAGCCTAGTCGAGTCATTCTCCAGGATTTTACAGGTGTTCCTGTCGTAGTGGATTTGGCTAGTATGCGCGATGCTATTGTCGGGCAGGGAGGTCAAGCCGATCAGATTAATCCAGAGATTCCTGTTGATTTAGTTATTGATCACAGTGTTCAGGTGGACTTTTATGGCTGTGATACAGCTTTAGAGGCCAATATGAACCAAGAATTTGTCCGCAATAATGAGCGCTACGAATTTCTCAAGTGGGCAGAAAAATCATTTGATAATTATCGTGCGGTTCCCCCTGCTACTGGGATTATCCATCAGGTCAATATCGAATTTCTCAGTGATGTCATCATTGAGAAGGATGGGCAACTCTATCCGGACAGCATGTTTGGGACGGACAGTCATACGACTATGATTAATGGTATCGGGGTTCTGGGCTGGGGAGTCGGTGGGATTGAGGCTGAAGCTGCCATGCTAGGTGAGGCTTCATATTTCCCAGTTCCTGAGGTGATTGGTGTTCGTCTCTTGGGCAAGCTGCCTAAAATTGCGACTGCGACAGATTTGGCTTTAAAGGTCACGCAAATCTTGCGGCAGGAAAATGTTGTTGGTAAATTTGTCGAGTTCTTTGGGCCTGGTTTGTCTAATCTAAGTCTGGCTGACCGGGCAACAGTGGCTAATATGGCGCCGGAATACGGAGCTACCTGTGGGTATTTTCCGATAGATGAGGAAACGCTCAATTACATGCGTCTGACCAATCGGTCAGAAGATCATATCGAGCTGACCCGTCTCTATGCTCAAAAAAATCACCTCTTCTATGATGAAAAGGTTGAGCCGAACTATACCAAGGTAGTCGAAATTGATTTGTCCAGCATTGTTCCGAGTATTTCAGGCCCCAAGCGGCCCCAAGATTTGATTGAATTAACAGCTGCTAAAGAGGAGTTTCAAGCTAGTCTAGTGAGAGAAGTGGGGGTCCGAGGCTTTGGTCTAGATGAGAGCGAGCTGGAAAAGTCAGCAGTGGTTCAATTTTCTGATCATGAGGAGACGATTAAGACAGGCCATGTGGCTATCGCTGCCATTACTAGCTGTACCAATACATCTAATCCCTATGTCTTGATAGCGGCAGGGCTTTTAGCCAAGAACGCAGTAGAAAAAGGCTTACGGGTTTCAAAGACTGTCAAGACTTCTTTGGCTCCCGGCAGCAAGGTGGTCACAGGCTATCTCAAGAAGAGTGGCCTGCAGTCTTATCTGGATCAGCTTGGTTTCAATCTTGTCGGCTATGGCTGCACTACTTGTATTGGAAATTCAGGAAATCTCCGACCGGAAGTGGCTCAGGCGATTACGGATACTGACTTGCTGGCTAGTGCTATTCTTTCAGGAAATAGAAATTTCGAAGGACGAATCAATCCATTGGTCAAGGCCAATTTCCTAGCTAGTCCGCCCTTGGTGGTTGCCTATGCTTTGGCTGGAAATACCAATATCGATCTGACTAGTGAGCCGTTGGGTTATGATCAAAAGGGGCAGCCAGTCTATTTGATGGATTTGATGCCGGAGCATGACTTGGTTGCTGACTATGTTCAAAGATATGTGACACGGCAGCTTTTTGAAAAAGAATATGCTCATGTTTTTGATGACAATGAAAAATGGAATCAGATTCCGACAGCCTCTTCTCAAAATTATCAGTGGAATCAGGCTTCGACCTATATTCAAAATCCACCTTACTTTGATGGCTTAGCTGATAATTTAGTCATTCAGCCACTGAAAAATCTTGCAGTGCTGGCAAAATTTGGGGATACGGTGACGACAGACCATATCTCCCCAGCAGGAAATATTGCCAGAAACAGCCCAGCAGCTTCCTATTTGCTGGAGCATGGAGTGGATTACCAAGAGTTTAATTCCTATGGCAGCCGTCGGGGTAATCACGAGGTCATGATGCGGGGGACTTTTGCCAATATTCGGATTAAAAATGAATTGGCGGATGGGAAAATTGGTGGTTACACAGATTATAAAGGAGAGTTGCTATCCATTTATGAAGCGGCCATGCGTTACAAAGAAGAGCAAATTGACACCATTGTCCTAGCTGGCAAAGACTACGGTATGGGGTCCAGCCGTGATTGGGCAGCCAAGGGGGCTAATCTTTTGGGTGTCAAGGTGGTGTTGGCAGAGAGTTTTGAGCGTATCCACCGGTCCAATCTGGTCATGATGGGGATTCTTCCTTTGCAGTATCTAGAGGGAGAAAATGCGGATAGTCTGGGCTTAACAGGCAAGGAGACTTTCGACATCAATCTGCCACAGAACCCGCGAGTTGGGCAGTTAGTTGACGTGGTAGCGCGGAAAGGTGCTGAAAAAATAGCTTTTCAAGCTCGACTGCGTTTTGATGCAGAGGCGGATATCCGTTACTATGAAAACGGAGGAATTTTGCCCATGGTCGTTAGAAAGAAATTAGAGGAGGTGTGAGCATGAGTCAGACGGACGGTTTGAAAGATACCATTGCCTGTGATACTCGGATTAGCCAGATTGTGGATGATTCTTTGTCTTATGCAGGCTACAATATTTCTGAATTGGTAGAGCACCACGCGAGTTTTGAAGAGGTGATTTATCTGCTCTGGCATTTGCATTTGCCGACTCAAATTGAGCTCAAGCATTTTGAGGAGGACCTGCGAGCTAATTATGCCATTAGCGATGCGGTGGAGCAGTGCATCCTTATCCAGTCCCGCAAGCACCTTCATCCCATGAGTGTCTTGCGCTCAACGGTCAGTCTTTTGGGCGTTTATAATGTCCATGCTGAGGAAGCATCTCTAGAAGCAACCTACGAGCAGAGCATCCAGCTTATGGCAAAGATGCCGACCATTATTGCGGCTTTTGCCAGACTGAGGTCGGGTCAGACTCCGATAGAGCAACGTGAGGATTTAGGCTTTGCGGCTAATTTCCTCTATATGCTCAAAGGAGAAGAAGCTAGTGAGCTTGAAGTCAAAGCCTTTAACTGTGCCTTGGTGCTCCATGCCGACCATGAACTCAACGCTTCAACTTTTGCGGCTCGAGTCTGCGCCTCAACCTTGACCGATATTTATTCCTGCGTGACCGCAGCTGTTGGAGCGCTCAAGGGTTCCCTTCATGGCGGTGCTAATGAATGTGTCTTTGATATGCTGAAAGAGATCAGAGAGGAAGGGGATTGTCAGGCCTATCTAGACCTCAAGCTAGCCTCTCACGAGAAGATTATGGGCTTTGGTCATCGAGTTTACAAGACCCAAGATCCGCGTGAAAAATACCTGCGTCAAATGGCCAAGGACTTGACGCAGGGGACTAAGGATGAGGTCTGGTATCAGCTTTCAGAGGAAATTGAAGCCTATATGAAGCATACCAAGCATCTGATACCGAATGTCGATTTTTATTCGGCTACGGTTTACCATGTACTGGGCATTGACAGCAGTATCTACACCCTGATTTTTGCTATGAGTCGGGTGGCTGGCTGGATTGCCCATATTCAGGAACAGCGCAAGAACAATAAGCTGATTCGGCCACGTTCTAACTATATTGGTGCTCAAGGTTTGGAGTATCTTCCCATTGGAAGGAGATAAAATGGCAGATAAGATTTTGTTTGAGAAAGGGCGGTTGCAGGTACCGGATGGTCTTATTATTCCTTACATCCAAGGTGACGGGATTGGAGTGGATATCTGGGAAAATGCCCAGCTGGTCTTTGATAAGGCAGTGGAAAAAGCTTATGGCGGGCAGAGAAAGGTTGTTTGGAAGGAAGTTCTGGCTGGGAAAAAAGCAGCGGACCTGATGGATGACTGGCTACCGGATGAAACATTGGCAACGATTAAGAGTCATCTGGTGGCAATTAAGGGCCCGCTAGAAACCCCAGTCGGAGAAGGGATTCGTTCGCTGAATGTCGCGCTGAGACAAGAATTGGATCTCTATGCCTGCCTGCGGCCAGTTCGTTATTTCAAGGGAGTTCCTAGTCCGCTCAAGCACCCAGAGAAGACTGACATCACAATTTTTCGGGAAAATACAGAAGACATCTATGCAGGGATCGAGTGGGAGAGTGGAACGGCTGAAGTCCAAAAAGTTATTGATTTCCTGCAGAAGGATATGCAGGTTGACAAGATTCGCTTCCCAGAAAGCTCTGCTATTGGAATCAAGCCTATCTCTAAGCAGGGAAGTGAGCGGCTGATACGGGCGGCTATTGACCATGCTCTAGCCAAAGGACTGAGGCGTGTCACTCTGGTTCACAAGGGCAATATCCAGAAATTTACAGAGGGCGGCTTTCGGAAATGGGGCTATGAACTAGCTCAAAGAGAGTATGCGGACGAGCTGGCTTCTGGAAAACTAATCATCCAGGATGTCATTGCGGATAATTTTCTGCAACAGATTTTGCTCTATCCAGAGAAATTTGATGTTGTCGCTTTGACCAATTTAAATGGTGACTATGCCAGCGATGCCTTGGCTGCTCAGGTGGGCGGGATTGGTATTGCGCCAGGAGCCAATATCAATTACGAGACTGGTCATGCTATTTTTGAAGCTACTCATGGGACGGCGCCAGATATAGCGGGTCAGAATAAGGCTAATCCGTGTTCTCTTCTTTTATCGGGGGCCATGCTCTTTGATTACATTGGTTGGTCAGAGGTCTCTCAGCTCCTGACTAAGGCTATTGAGAAGGCTCTCTTTGAGCAAAAAGTGACAGGGGATTTTGCCAGTCAGCTGGAAGGAGTAGCAGCTCTGACCACTAGTCAATTTGCTGAGGAGCTGGTAGCTAATATAGAAAAGTGTCCATAATGAAAAAAATGATGAAGAATCTGCCTATCTAGACAGTCTCTTCATCACTTTTTTGTCTTTTTCGATATTCCAGTCCCCAGCCGATGATCCAGCAGAAGACTAGCAGATAATTTTCAATCCAGCCCAGTAGATTCGCTTGATTAGCCTTTTCCAGATAGCGTAGCAGATGGTTGGTACCAAAGCCCAGACCGCCCAGAATCAGTGCTAGTAGGGTCATACGCAGATAGAACCAATCATACTTCATGTTTGCAGCAATGACTAAAGGCAGGATAGCCAGATTCCAGAAACCAATTTCCCGCTGCCAGTAGGGAGCTAGGCCGTAGATGGATTTATTACCCAAGAGCTGGGGATGAAAAATTTGGATCATAGCCGCGCCCAGCATAGCTAAGATAAGTAAAATGAAAGTCACTCGTAAAAATTTATTCATACCTGTCTCCTTTCTCATTTGTAGATTATAATGTTTTTGAAAATGATTTTCAAGTTTTCATTTTTTACAAAAGAATCTCTAATAAAATATTTTACAGGTAAGTCCTATCTTTTTAGGTGCTTTTGTGGTATACTAGATTAGTTGCAGAAATACAGTTTTTCTATTCAGTGGGAACTAGCGACCGAGTCGGCGCTTTTTTAGTGCCTAGACTTGAGAGACCATATTTATGAAGAGAAGAGCGAATACTCTCAGAAAATCGAGATTTAGCAAGAGAAAAGCACTTGGTATGTTTCGATAGTTGAGTATCAAAAGCCTTATAAGGTGGCTTCGCACCGCCTTTAGAAAGAAGAAGAACATTGAAATTTAATGAATTACATTTATCTGCTGAATTACTAGCAGAAATTGAAAAAGCTGGCTTTGTAGAAGCAAGCCCTATTCAAGAGCAGACAATTCCACTTGCTATGGCAGGTAAGGATGTCATTGGTCAGGCCCAGACTGGGACAGGAAAGACAGCAGCCTTTGGCTTCCCAACTTTGGAGAAGATTGATACAGATAATCCTGCTGTGCAGGCTTTGATTATCGCTCCAACCCGTGAATTGGCTGTGCAGAGTCAGGAAGAGCTTTTCCGTTTTGGCCGCAGCAAGGGGGTCAAGGTGCGTTCTGTCTACGGTGGCTCCAGCATCGAAAAGCAAATCAAGGCCCTCAAGTCTGGTGCTCATATCGTCGTAGGAACACCTGGCCGTCTCTTGGATTTGATCAAACGCAAGGCGCTTAAGCTGAATCAGATTGAAACCTTAATCTTGGACGAAGCGGATGAAATGCTTAACATGGGCTTTTTGGAAGATATTGAGTCTATCATTTCACGTGTGCCAGAAGAGCGTCAAACCTTGCTCTTTTCAGCGACCATGCCGGATGCTATCAAGCGCATCGGTGTCAAGTTTATGAAGGAGCCTGAGCATGTCAAGATTGCTGCTAAAGAGTTGACGACGGAGCTTGTAGACCAGTATTATATCCGTGTCAAAGAAAATGAAAAATTTGATACCATGACTCGCCTGATGGACGTGGAGCAGCCAGAGCTGTCTATCGTCTTTGGCCGGACCAAGCGCCGGGTGGATGAGCTGACTCGTGGTCTGAAAATCCGCGGTTTCCGAGCAGAGGGTATCCATGGTGATTTGGACCAAGGCAAGCGACTCCGCGTTCTACGCGACTTTAAAAACGGCAATCTGGATGTCTTGGTGGCGACAGATGTGGCAGCGCGTGGATTGGACATTTCTGGTGTGACCCATGTCTACAACTACGACATTCCGCAGGATCCAGAAAGCTATGTTCACCGGATTGGTCGTACTGGTCGCGCTGGTAAGTCAGGTCAGTCTATTACTTTCGTAGCGCCAAATGAAATGGGTTATTTGCAGATTATCGAAAATCTGACCAAGAAGCGTATGAAAGGCCTCAAGCCTGCCACTGCAGAAGAAGCTTTCCAAGCTAAGAAAAAAGTTGCTCTTAAGAAGATTGAACGCGATTTTGCTGATGAAAGCATCCGTTCTAACTTTGAGAAATTTGGCAAGGATGCCCGCAAGCTGGCAGCAGAATTCAGCCCAGAAGAGCTGGCTATGTATATCCTCAGCTTGACGGTGCAGGATCCAGATGCCCTTCCTGAAGTAGAAATTGCCCGTGAAAAACCATTGCCATTTAAACCGTCTGGCGGAGGCTTTGGTGGAAAAGGCAAGGGCAGTCGGGGCGGAAATAGCAACCGTCGCAGTAATGACAATCGCCGTGACCGAGGTGGCCGTCGCGATCAATTTAAGAAAGGTCGCAAAGACGAGCGTTTTGACAAAGAAAATCGCTACCGCAAGGATCACAAGAAGCCACGCAATACTTCTAGCGAGAAGAAAACCGGCTTTGTTATCCGCAACAAGGGTGATAAATAAGGCAGATTGTTAATTAGAGTTGGCGGCAATTTTAGCGTCGAGAGAGAATGCAAGTTCTCTCTTTTTATTTGTTCGATGAGTCCGCTTATCGACAGTCCTATAGAAATATAAGTCTGAGCCAATGTAGTTTCCTTAATCATGCTGATTGAAGCAGTCCTGTTTTTCAAAGTAAATAATAGTCGTCTTATTTCTGCTGTGAACTGTTTCTGGTGTTTTTGCTATAGAACAGGATTTGAACTATTTCAACTAATTTTTACGTTAAAATTCAACATATCAGTAAATTAAAATAAAAAAATTCACAAATCTTTGTTTATATGCTGGAACTGTTGTATAATAAGGTGAAGGTGAGTCTGTAAGAAATTCAGGAGCAAAAGGAGAATGTAAAATGAAAGAAAGTAGACATAGAATCATTCTGCAAGAACTGGATCAAACAGGTGTAGTTGCTGTTAAAAACCTCAAGGAAATGCTGGGTGTCACGGATATGACCATCCGTCGGGATTTGATTGATTTGGAGAAGCAGGGCATGCTGACCCGTGTTCATGGCGGAGCCCATAAGAAGGTCAAAAATGCTCTCAACGAGATTTCCCACTCAGAAAAGCAAATGCTGAATGTTGAGGAGAAGAAGCAGATTGCCCGTAAATGTGCGGATTTGATTGCTGACGGGGATACGGTCTTTATTGGGTCAGGCACCACAACGGATTTTATAGGAGACTATTTGGATGGCAAAAATATCAGCATCGTTACCAATTCGCTACCAATTTTTGAAAAGTTAAAAGAAAGAGGCAACTTAGATTTAATTCTGATTGGCGGACGCTATCGGGCTAAGACTCAAACCTTTGTCGGTCAATTTGCCAATAATCTTTTGAAAGAAATCAAGGTTTCTAAGGCCTTTATCGGGGCGAATGGCATT
Organism: Streptococcus sanguinis SK49; assembly: GCF_000212815.1. GTDB lineage: Bacteria > Bacillota > Bacilli > Lactobacillales > Streptococcaceae > Streptococcus > Streptococcus sanguinis_C. The sequence goes on from NZ_GL890985.1 coordinate 768,095, forward strand.
GACGGTCATAATGTTACCACCAGTAATGAAGAGGAAGGCAACGGCGACGCGATTATCCTTAACAATGCCATCAGCAAATACATTGTAGCCGATAACAGCAAGTTTGATAGCTATTCTTTCTATTCTTTTTACCGGCTGGACAACCTTAGTGCTGTTGTGACAGACGACAATATCGCTCCGAAAGTTAAGGAAAAATACAGCACTTATGTTGAAATTTTGTGATTTCTGACCGATGAGAGAAACTTGCTTCAAATAAATATTTTATAGAGGTTGTGACTGGGATCTTGTTTAGAAATTCTAGTCGCAGCTTTTTTATATCTTGGTCGATTTTGTAAACAACAGTCTTGACTTAGTCGCGGAATTCCTTATATAATAAAATGTATTATTAAATTTTAGGAGGTCTTATGACAATCAATATAGTGATTTTTGTGGCTGTGTCGCTTTTTCGTTTGGTGTTTTTGAGGAAATCCTCTCAAAATGAGCAGGATATTCTGGCCAAGGGTGGCATGGAGTACGGGGTGAAAAACTCAAATATTATGAAGTACCTGCACATGCTTTTTTATGCGGTCTGCTTTTTGGAATTGCTGCTGAAAAAGCCAGCTTTTGACTTGGTGAGCCTACTGGGCGCTGTCTTGTTGCTCTTTTCTATGTTTATGCTCTACCTTGTTGCCAAGCTCTTGGGACCAGTTTGGACCATCAAGCTTATGCTGGTTAAGGATCATAAGTTTGTCGACCACTGGCTCTTTCGCAATGTCAAACATCCTAATTATTTCCTGAATGTTGTACCAGAATTGGTGGGCTTGGCCCTGCTCAGTCATGCTTACTTTGCTCTTTTCATCCTCTTTCCGCTCTACTGTATCACCCTCTATGTCCGTATCAAAGAAGAAGAGCAGTTACTCAAGGAAGTTATCATTCCAAATGGAATTGCTGGTGAATAAAGTTAATAAAATACATATCGACTGCAAAAGAAAAGTCTAGGATCTTTATGTCCTAGACTTTTCTTTCAATAATTTTCGTATTTCATCAGCCATTTGCTGGGGTTGGTCCGATTCGAAAAGTAAAGTATTTTCTTCAGGCTGGTGGGCAGTTTGGCTGAAAGCCAAAACTGGCTTCCCCTTGCTGATAGCTCTTTGGACAATCTGGTCTACCTCTCCCCAGTGATTGATATCCAAGTATATATCAGCCCTATCGAGCAAGTCCTCAATAAAGTCATCCTGGTGGATATTGGTGTAGAGGTTGATATTGGGATAGTCATTAAAGCTGGCTAAGTAAGGAGAAATATTGGTCTTAGCAGCTATGTGAAATTCTAATTCTGGCAGATTTTCTGCTAAATAGGCCAGTTGTTCCAAAGTATCAGAAGCTGTCAGCGTAAAGGCATGGAAATTGCCTTGTGGACGCTCCTTGATGATAAGCTCTTCCTTGCTCATAGCGATAGAGTTGCTGGGAATATCCTGGAAAATCAAGCTGTTGGCTCCAATGATGACATTATCGCCAATGGTCACACCTTTGAGAATCACAGTATTAGCACCAATCCAGCAGTTAGCTCCAATCTTGACTGGCGCAACAGTAAAATCAATCTTCTCAATATGGTAATTAGAATACTGATGATTATGGTCAAAAATGCGAACCCCATCTCCAAACATGGTGTCTTTCCCGATTTTGATAGAGTGCTGACAGCGGACAGTACAATGGTCATTGAAGAAAACTCGGGTTCTTAGCTTGAGTTGTGCGCCACTTGCAACATTCAGGCTAGTAAAGGATTGGAAGATGACATCTTGACCAATATCAAGCTGGGCATCTGGGGAAATTTCGATATGATGAAAGTCGCCTTTAAACTGGATTTCAGGCATTTTGAGTCCTTTCTTTGATGTAAGCCAGTTTGGCTTGTCTAGTTTTCTTTTTAAAAAGTGCTTCAGCCGACATGGCAGACGGCTTGCTAGGGTGTTCTTCTTGGTAAAGTAAGGTAACTGGTAGGCGAGCACGAGTGTACTTGGCGCCTTTGCCGGCTTGATGTTTTTTGAGTCGGGCTTGGACATCCGTTGTGTAGCCGGTGTAGAGGGAGCCATCCCCGCATTCAAGCACGTACATATAGGCTTTATTTTCCATAGTAAATCTCGTGAATCTCCGAAGTGTAGCTGCCGTCCTGATTGTGAATAAAAAGAGGGGGCAGGATTTTTAGACCGTCGCGGGAACCATCTTTAATAGCTTCGATAAGCAGCATATTGGCCTCTTTACCCAGCTTTGGATAGACAAACTGGATGCGCTTGGGAGCCAGGTTGTGGGCTTGCATGGTATCTAAAATATCTAAAAAGCGTTCTGGCCGATGAACCATAGCCAACCGACCATTGGATTTGAGGACTCTTTGGGCAATCTTGCAAATCTCTTCCAGATTGGTTGAGATTTCATGGCGGGCTAAAAGGTAGTGCTGGCTTTCATTGAGATTGGATTGCTTGTCCACTTTGAAATATGGGGGATTGCAGAGAATCATATCAACCTTGCTGCCAGTGATATAGCGTCCTAGGTTTTTCAGATCGTCCTGAATGACCTGCATTTGCTGAGTTAAATCATTGAGCTCGATGGAGCGCTCGGCCATATCAGCCAGACGTTCTTGGATCTCGACTGCTAGAATCTTGGCCTTGGTGCGAGTGCTGGCAAAAAGTCCAACAGCGCCATTTCCAGCACAGAGATCGACAATCAACCCCCGCTGGGGCAGCTTGGGAAAGCGGGAAAGCAGCACGCTATCTACCGAATAGCTAAAGACCTCACTATTTTGAATAATCTTGACATCTGTCGAAAAGAGCTGGTTGACGCGTTCTCCGTCTTTTAGTTTTGCTTCGTTCATAAGTCAATTATAGCATGATTTAGCAAGGATTCCAAAGGGATATGGGAAGTTTTTGCACAATCAAAAAAAACATGCGATGGTTCTCGCATGTTTACATGAGCTTAAATGCTAATTCAGTCCTTAATCAAATCTGTATTTCTGCTTGATGGTGCAGGCAACAAAGATAAGTCCGAAAATGACCATGAGAATCAGATAGACTGGCAAAGTTGCGGCTGTCAGCGTTGCAATTTCCAAAAGGTGCTGCAGGACAAAGGCTGATAGATAGAAGCCAAAGACAGAAAAGATAATGAGCAAGCTGCGCCAGAGGTTGAGTGGCAGACATGCCCTAATGACGGACAGGAAGCTGATGCTGCCTAACAAGTAGTAGGTCAGGGTTGACATTTCTATGTCGCTCCAGCCATGGCTGCTGCCCCAGATGCGAACAAATAGCACGCTGAAGACAATCATGAGGGAGCTTGGCAGAGCCAGCTGCAGGGAGCGTTTGAGGAAGTGCTTTTCAACCGGCTTAATATTGCGCTCAAAGGTGAGGACAAAGGGTGGGAAACCTTCGACAAACTGGTCAATCAAGGTGATCTGAATTGGGATGAATGGGAAAATCAAGAGGTATTCAGGTTTTCCGAGCAGGATACTGGCGATACAGATGATAGCTAGGATAAAGGAATAGATGGTCTTGATGAAGAAAATCGGAGCAATCCGGCCGATATTGTTAACGACTCGGCGACCTTCAAAAAGAATCTCAGGGACATCGTTAAAGTCGGAGTTAAGAAGGACCAAGTTGGCAATTTGCCGAGTTGCGGGGTCGCCCTCGGCCATGACGATGGAGCAGTCTGCTTCACGCAAGGCCAAGATATCATTAACACCATCTCCCGTCATGGCTGTTGTCCGACCAGCGGACTTGAGAGTCTGGATGAGCAGCTTCTTCTGATGGGGAGAAACACGGCCAAAGATGGCTGTTTCTTCAGCTTGCTCAACCAGTTCTTGGTCGCTGATTTTAGAGCAGTCGATGTAGCTGTCGTAGTTGGCAAATCCAGCCTGGCTCGCAATATGGGAAACAGTCACTGGATTGTCACCAGAGATGATTTTCAAATCAACATCCTGAGAGCGCAGGTAATCCAGTGTCTCAGCCGCTCCCTCACGAATAGGGTCAGTGATTTCCAGAACAGCCAGAGCAGTCATATCTTCAGGCAGTTGGATGCTGTGTTTGTTTAGCACTTGGTCGCTGTGAGCCAGCACCAAAACCCGCGATCCGCGTTTTTGAGCCTCTCCAACCGCTGCAAGATTGCTGTCCAGCAGCATTTCGGGCGCTCCCAGAAAGATAGTTCCGACACTGGATAAATGCATAGCGCCCCATTTTCGGTCACTAGAAAATGGGATGACATTATCGCTAGTATAGGCATGGTCCAGATGGCCGTAGCCCTTGCGGATAGCCTGAGCAGTTGGGTTATTATCCTCGCTGGTTTGGATGTAGGCTGCTAAGATTTGACCGACGGTCTCATCAGAAAACTTATCCGACAGGCTATGCAAGGCTTCAACAGTCATCTTACCTTGGGTAATTGTCCCGGTCTTGTCCAGGCAGAGAGTATCCACCCGAGCCAGAGTTTCAACAGAATACATTTCCTGAACAAGAACCTTGCGCATACCTAGCTTGATGACAGCTGTCAGAAGTGACGTGACTGTCAGCAGGGCGATTCCCTTAGGCAGCATACCCAAAAGAGCTGTTGAGCTGGTAATGACAGAGTTTTTGACAGGCAATCCCTTTATCATCAGGGCTTCAAAGAAGAGAGCCATTCCGAAAGGAATGATAATTTTTCCGGTAAAGCGGGAAATTTTCGCAAGATTGTATAGAATGCGGGAGTTGATAGGCTTGAGTGTTTTAGCTTCAGTCATGAGCTTGTTGGCATAGTTATCTGCGCCGACATGGTGCACCTCAGCATAAATCTGCCCACTGGCCAGAAAGCTACCAGACAGCAGCTCAGCGCCTTCTTCCTTGAGAACCAAGTCACTCTCCCCTGTCAGCATGGCTTCATTGGCCTCGGCAACACCCTCTACTACACGGGCGTCACTGGGAATTTGCTCGCCGGCTGACAGCTTGATCAGATCACCCAGTACAATTTCTTCTGGCTGAATCTTGACTTCCTGGCCGTCGCGGATGACTGTGACCAGCTCTCGGCTGACCAGATTGAGCTTATCAATCATGTGTTTGGCTCGCAGCTCTGTAATAATACCAGTGACGGCGTTAAAGCTGATTACTGCGAAGAAGACTAGATTGCTCCAGGCTTGGACAGAGACCAAAGCAACAGCAATAACAAAGTTAAGGGCATTAAAAAGGGTGAAAACATTCCGCTTAACGATTTGCCAGTTACTAGTACTGGTGTCACTTGTAAAATCGTTGGTCAAGCCCTGCGAAATCTTTTCATCTACTTGGGTTTGGTTTAAACCGATTAATTCTTTCTTGTTCATGAGATTAATGATACCATTTTTTTATGGAAATGGCTATCAGAATCAGCTGTTACAGCCAAAGTTTGGAAAAATATTGCAGACTATAAGGGTATAGGGTATAATGGGAAAGGATGTAATCAATTTCAAGTACAATCACAGTTTGAAATAAGGAGAGTTTATGTTTTATACTTATTTGCGAGGTTTAGTGATTTTTATCCTGTGGACCTTAAACGGCAATGCGCATTACCACAATAAAGAAAAGATTCCTTCAAAAGATGAAAATTATATCTTGGTTGCCCCTCACCGGACATGGTGGGATCCAGTTTACATGGCTTTTGCGACCAAGCCCAAGCAGTTCATTTTCATGGCCAAGAAACAGCTCTTTGAAAATCGGGTGTTCGGCTGGTGGATTCGCATGTGTGGTGCTTTTCCTATCGACCGGGAAAATCCTGGTCCGTCAGCTATCAAGTACCCTGTTAATATGCTGAAAAAGAGCAATCGTTCTCTGATTATGTTCCCAAGCGGCAGCCGCCATTCTACGGATGTCAAGGGAGGAGTGGCAGTGATTGCTAAGATGGCTAAGGTCCGTATCATGCCAGTAGTCTATGCTGGTCCCATGAGCCTCAAAGGCTTGGCAGCTGGAGAGCGTGTGGATATGAATTTTGGTAATCCAATTGACATTTCAGACATTAAGAAGATGAATGATGAGGGAGTTGAGGAAGTAGCTCGCCGTATTCATGCGGAGTTTGACCGTTTGGATGCTGAAGTGGCCCCTTACCAGACACAAAAGAAAGGCAATATCTTCTTACGGATTCTACGTGCCTTTGTCTTTATTCCTGCTATTTTGATTGGAATTTTGACCATCATTTTCAGCTTTTTTGCTAGCTTTGTCTGGGATCCGGATAAGCACAGAAAATAAGATACTAATCAGCTTGCTGAGCAATCTTGCTTGGGAGCTGATTTTTGTATGTGAGTGAGTTATAATGTAGGTATGTTTTATAAGGAGGATACTATGTCTCTTGCTTTTTTATCTTTTGTAACCTTATCGCTTTTCATGCTGCACGAGTTTGATGAGATTATCCTGGTTCGGCCTTGGATTTCTCAGAATCAAGAACATCAAGACTATCAAAAGGAGATGTTTATTGCCAGAAGAGGAAGTTATCTTTCTGCTGAAAGTATAGCTCTGATGATTGCGGAGGAATTTCTGCTGGCCTTTATCCTTTTGTTGCTTGCCATTCTATTTCGCATTCCCGAGCTAGCTTTGGCTATTGGCTTCTGTCATACTCTTCATCTGCTGGGCCATATCATGCAAGTGTTTCGCTTTCGTCGCTGGGTACCGGGCGGCTTCACAGCTTTGACGACTTTTCCTATACTCATCTTAGTCTTCATCCTTTATCTATGTCAGCAGTCAGTTTCTTGGTCGCTGCTTCTGATTCTAAGCGTGTTAGTGATGGCTTTTCTTTTGGCAAATCTGGCTTTTTTACATAGCAGAGCTCAAAAGATAGAAGCTTGGATATACAGGATAAGCAAAGCAGACTGATATTGCAGCTTCTATTTTTGTCAATGGCCTTTCTATCTATACGACTTCTTGCAAAATAAAGATTTTAAAATATGACAAGCTGAAAATATTCTCGGCTTGTTTTATTTTTTTGCAATCTTTTACGAATAAAAAGACAAAGGAGAAAAATATGCTTGAAAAAATCATTGAAAAGCTTAAAGAATACAAGCTCTTTGTCGGTCTGGCAGTAGTTGGCGCTGTGCTAGGTAGTTTTTTCCTTATCAAAGGAAATCATCAACCGCAAAATCAAGTAACCGCCTTGAGCCAAGAGCTAACTTCCTCATCCAGCTCAGCTGATGAAGAAAGCGAAAGGATTGTTTCTAAGGCTAAGTCGGACGAAGAGGAGAGCGAGCAAGTTACTGTGGATATTAAAGGCGCAGTTAAGAATCCTGGTGTCTATGAGCTGAGAGCAGGAGCGAGAGTCCATGAAGCCATCCAAAAAGCTGGCGGATTGACAGCAGACGCCGAGGCTAAGTCCATTAATCAGGCACAAAAATTAACGGATGAAGCAGTAATCTATGTGGCAAAGATTGGTGAAGAAGGAGCTGATGTCACACAGACTGGCCAGCATCAAGCAGGATCTTCTGATTCTGCTGGTGCCGGTGGTGGAAAGTCGGACAAGGTCAATCTAAATACGGCGACAGAGGCTGAACTGCAGACTATTTCAGGCATCGGACAGAAGCGGGCTTCTGACATCATCGCCTACCGCGAAAGCAATGGCCGCTTTAAGTCAGTAGATGATCTGAAAAAGGTGTCAGGTATTGGAGATAAGACCTTAGAAAAGCTGAAAGAATATGTCACAGTGGATTAAAAAGTTACCCCTCACCCCTATCTATCTAGCTTTCATCCTTGTATGGGCCTATTTTGCAGTCTATTCTGGCAGTTCCTTGGCTTATTTTGGGCTGGGTGTCCTTCTGCTTCGTCTCTTTTTCAGCTATCCTCTCAAAAAAAGTCTAGCTGCCTTGGCATTCCTGTCCCTTTTTGTTCTCTTTTTCTTGCTTCGTCGGGAAATGGCAGAGCAGGTCTTTAGGCAGGAACCTCCTTCAGCTAGCTCGGTTCAAGTTTTGCCAGATACGATCAAAGTCAATGGAGATTCCCTATCCTTTCGAGGGCGAACGGATGGTCGACTTTATCAGGTCTTCTACAAGATCAAATCAGCCAGTGAAAAGGAGGATTTTCAGCAACTGACAGATTTGGTCATCCTTGATATTGAAGGAGAGTTTGAACAGGCCCAGCAGCAACGAAATTTTTCGGGCTTTGACTATCAGGCTTATTTAAAGAGTCAGGGGATTTACCGTACCTTAAAAATCAATAAAATTCAGTCACTAAGACCAATTTCCAGCCTGAATCCACTGGATTGGCTGTCTGTCTGGCGCAGAAAAGCGCTGGTCTATATTCGAAGTAATTTTCCTAGTCCAATGAGCCATTACATGACAGGACTCTTGTTTGGTGACTTAGATACGGAGTTTGCGGAAATGAGTGACCTGTATTCTAGCTTGGGTATCATCCATTTGTTTGCCTTGTCTGGTATGCAGGTAGGTTTCTTTTTGGATGGTTTTCGCAGAATTCTTCTACGTTTGGGGATGAAGAGGGAGATAGTAAATGCTTTGCAGCTGCCTCTTTCATTTATCTATGCTGGACTGACGGGCTTTTCTGTTTCTGTCGTCAGAAGCTTAGTTCAGAAATTGTTGGCCCAGCAAGGATTGACCAGATTAGATAATTTTGCTCTGACACTGATGATTCTCTTTATCATCATGCCCAATTTTCTTCTGACAGCAGGCGGTGTCTTGTCCTGCGCCTATGCCTTTTTGATTTCTATGATGGATTTTGAAAAGTTGCCGCCGATTCGGAAGCTTTTAGCGGAAAGTCTGACTATTTCATTGGGGATTTTGCCTATACTAATCTACTATTTTTCTGAATTTCAGCCCTGGTCCGTGATTTTAACTTTTCTATTTTCACTACTCTTTGACCTGCTGATGCTGCCAGGCTTAACCCTCATTTTTATTTTGTCACCACTGATAAAAATCTCTCAGGTCAATTTTTTCTTTGAGATACTTGAAGATGTGATTCGTTGGGTAGCTGATTTTGCTCCGCGTCCTTTGATTTTTGGGAAGCCCAACCTCTGGTTACTGGTCGCTCTGCTTTTGGTTTTGGCTTTAATCTATGACTTTCGGAGAAAGAAAAGCTGGCTTCTGTCTTTTAGTTTGCTTGCTCTTCTCTTATTTTTCCTAACAAAGCATCCGCTGCAAAATGAGATTACAGTGGTGGATATTGGTCAAGGAGATAGCATTTTTCTCCGTGACTGGCAGGGTAGGACAGTTTTGATTGACGTAGGAGGACGAGTCGAGATAGGAAAGAAAGAGGCTTGGCAGGAGCGACAGGCTTCATCCAATGCAGAAAAGACCTTAATTCCCTATCTCAAAAGTCGCGGTGTTGATAATCTGAATGTATTGGTCTTGACTCATACCGATGCCGACCACATGGGCGATATGCTGGAGGTGGCCAAGCATTTTTCTATCAAGGAAATCTACGTTTCCAAAGGAAGCCTCACTCAGCCTGATTTTGTTCAAAAGCTGGAGCAGATAGAAACTTCTGTCCATGTCGTAGAAGTAGGAGATGAGATTCCGGTATTTGACTCAGCTTTGCAGGTTCTCTATCCTAGCGGGGTAGGCGACGGTGGAAATGATGATTCGATTGTACTCTACGGGGAGTTCTTTCGGACAAAATTTTTGTTTACAGGTGATTTGGAAAGGCAGGGAGAAATTGAACTGCTGCAGCGCTTCCCTCAGCTGAAAGCAGATGTCTTAAAAGCAGGACACCATGGCTCCAAAGGCTCTTCCAGTCCAGAGTTTTTAGAGCAAATTCAGCCGAAACTAGCCTTGATATCAGCTGGCCAGAATAATCGTTATCAACATCCGCATCAGGAAACTTTGCAAAGATTTGAGAAGTTTAATACAGCCATCTATCGAACTGACCAGCAGGGGGCCATTCGGTTGACTGGTTGGAATTCCTGGAGGATTGAAACGGTTCGCTGATAGCCGCGCTAAAGATGCCAACTCATACTTTGTAGACTGCTTAGCTTCAGTTAGGAAGTCATATTGATTTATTTATGCATTTGTGATAAGATAATGGGTATAAAAAATTATAGAGGAGAATTTTATGTTTGCTGCATATAAAAAATTTTGGACACACTATGCTGATTTTTCGGGCCGTTCAAGTCGGTCAGACTATTGGTGGGCGTTTTTGTGTCACATGATTATCATCGTACCATTGTTTATCATTTTTTGGGCATCTGCTTTTGGAAGTATTCTTTCAGCCGCAGTTCAAGACTCAACTTATGGATATGAATCAGATCCATCAGCAATCTTGGCTGGAGCAGGATTCGCTGTAATCTTTATTTTCATCTTAATTCTATATGCTCTGGCAACTTTTGTACCTAATTTGGCTATCATTGTCCGTCGTTTACGTGATGCTGGTTATCATTGGGCTTTCCTTTTCTTGTATGTTGGTCCTTTTTTGCTATCATTTATTCCAGTTCTAAATATTATTGCAGGAATAGTATCTCTTCCATGTAGTATTGCTTTGATTGTTTTACTTTGTCAAGGATCTAAGCCTGAAATGGTTGGAAATTCATATGGTCAGCAATATGGCCAGCAAAACTTCCAAGGACAACAGTTTGGCCAACAGTCATACAATCAAGGTTTAAACTATGAAAAACAACCACAACAAGGTGGTTTCCAAGGACAACAGTTTGGTCAGCAATCACAACAAGGCGGTTTCCAAGGACAACAGTTTGGTCAGTCACAACAACCAGTTCAAAATCAACAGTTTGGCCAACAGTCACAGCAAGGTGGTTTCCAAGGACAACAATTTGGTCAACAACCACAGCAACCAGTCCAAAACCAATCATTTGGTCAACAACCACAACAACCAGTTCAAAATCAACCATTTGGCCAACAACCACAACAAGGTGGTTTCCAAGGACAACAGTTTGGTCAACAACCACAGCAACCTGTCCAAAACCAACCATTTGGCCAACAACCACAGCAAGGTGGTTTCCAAGATCAGCAATTTGGTCAACAGCCACAACAACCTGTTTCTGATCAAAGTCAGGCAGTGGAGCAAGCAGAACCAGTTCAAAATCCATTTACTGCTGAAACACCTGAGCAGTCAACACCTCAGGATTTTGGAACTCAAGCACCTGTTCAGGATAATCCTTTTGTTTCATCAGTTCAAGAGGAGCAAGCTTCTACACCAGCTGAAAACAGTGTAGAGGATACAACTGAAAACCAAGAATAAACAAAGAAGAGTTGGAATTTTTCCAGCTCTTTTTGTTCTGTCGCTCGCAGAAAATCTTGAACAGAACTGGACATTGATAGTTTTTTAGAACAAAGAAAAATGAAGCAAATAACAGTTTCTATTTATATAGCAGATCTATTCAAAAATTAGATTTTGTTTGCAAAGAAAATAACAGACTTTCCGACTCTTTTTTGTTACAATCAATACATGAATAAAATTGACAAGAAATATAAAGCAGGGGAGACTTTCGGTGTTAGCTATTGAGGAAATTAAAAAAATCACGCCAAGCAATCTTCCTGCTTTGACCATTTTGGCTGGGGATGATTTGGGGCAGTTTGAGTTGTTGAAAGAGCAGTTTCTCCGCCAGATTCAGTTTCAACCGAGTGATTTGAACACTGCTATTTTCGATATGAAAGAAGCAAACTATCAGGATGTGGAGTTGGACTTGGTCAGTCTGCCTTTTTTTGCGGATGAAAAAATCGTGATTTTGGACCATTTTGCTGATTTGACAACAGCTAAGAAGCGCTATCTGACTGATGAAGAACTCAAATCTTTTGAAAATTATCTGGAAAATCCAGCGGATACAACTCGTCTGGTTATCTTCGCAGAAGGTAAGTTGGATAGCAAGCGCCGTCTGGTTAAACTACTGAAACGGGACGGGAAAATTTTTGAGGCTGCAGAACTCAAGGAAGCAGATTTACGGGCTTATTTCAGCAAGGAAGCGCAGGCAGAAGGATTACAATTTGCTCCGACAGCTTTCGATCAGTTGCTGCTGAAATCAGGTTTTCAGTTCAGTGAAGTCAGTAAAAACTTAGCTTTTTTGAAAGGTTATAAAGAGTCTGGTCAGATTGGTTTAGAAGACATTGCCGAGGCCATTCCCAAGACTCTTCAGGACAATATTTTTGACCTGACCCAGCTGATTTTGCAGCAGAAGATTGATGAAGCAAGAAGTTTGGTACGAGATTTGACTCTTCAAGGTGAGGATGAGATCAAGCTTATTGCTATTATGCTGGGGCAGTTTCGTATCTTTACGCAGGTTAAGGTTTTAGCGGAAAATGGCAGAGCTGAGAGTCAGATTGTGTCTGATTTGTCCGACTATCTAGGCCGCAAGGTCAATCCTTATCAAGTCAAGTTTGCTTTAAAGGATGCTCACTCGCTGAGTTTAGCCTTTCTTAAAAAGACCATGGCCTGTCTGATTGAAACAGATTACCAAATTAAATCGGGGCTGTATGATAAAGATTACCTGTTTGATTTGGCTCTGCTCAAGATTGCGACGGGTGAGTTACAAGCAAAATAGTTGAAAAATTCTAATGATTGCGTTATCATTTTTATAATCATATAGAAAAAGAGGTCTATCAAATGGCAATTATCTTACCTGATCTTCCTTACGCTTACGATGCTTTGGAGCCTTACATTGATGAAGAAACAATGCACTTGCATCATGACAAGCACCACAATACCTATGTAACGAATGTTAATGCTGCGCTTGAAAAACATCCTGAAATTGGTGAAGACTTGGAAAAATTATTGGCTGATGTGGAGTCTATCCCAGCTGATATCCGTCAAGCAGTCATCAACAACGGTGGTGGTCATCTTAACCACGCTCTTTTCTGGGAATTGATGACACCAGCAGAAACATCACCATCTGCAGAGTTGGCAGCGGATATCGAAGCTACTTTTGGATCATTTGAAGACTTCAAAGCAGCTTTCACTGCAGCAGCTACAACTCGTTTTGGTTCTGGCTGGGCTTGGTTGGTTGTCAATAAAGAAGGCAAGTTGGAAGTAACTTCAACAGCAAATCAGGATACTCCTATTTCAGAAGGTAAAACTCCAATCTTGGGACTGGATGTTTGGGAACATGCTTACTATGTGAAATACCGCAATCTTCGTCCGAACTACATCCAAGCTTTCTTCTCAGTTATTAACTGGAAAAAGGTTGACGAACTTTACGCTGCTGCTAAATAAACAGGCAGTTTCAATAGATAAAAAGGCGAATCGATTAGAGATTTGTCTTTTTTGATGTTTAAAAGGACTTTTTTAAGATTTGTCTTGTTATTTGTCCTATATTCTTTTATAATACAAATGCTAGGAGAAATATTTTGAGTAAAAAAATTGTAACGATTATCGTAGCTGTCCTTTCTTGTCTTTGTCTGTTGGGCTTCATCTTTCTTTTTGTGACAGAACGGAATAAGGCTATCGAAAAGAAATCGCAAGAAGCCGCCAAACTTGTAAACTATGGCGAGCAAGAACAGGAAGAAGAGAAAGTCAAGTCTGATTCCAAACTAGTTGAAGAAAAGCCGAAGCCTGTTGAGAAAAATTCAGAAGAGAAGCAGAAGGTCATGGAGGCGGACGGCCCGACTATGGATGCTTTGGGGCTGCGATTTGACTATGCAAATTTGGATTTGACTCAGGTCATTCAGGCTTATATGACTGAAATGGGAATTGAACCCTCCCAGGTTGCATTTTCATATAAGGATTTGACGACTGGCAAGACCTTTGCAATGAATGATACCCAGCCTATGACTGCGGGATCAACCTATAAGCTCCCTCTCAATATGCTGGTAGTAGATGAGGTTGCTGCCGGCAAACTTTCTATGGACGAGCGGTTTGATATTACCAATACAAACTATGAATATAGGGGCGAGCATGATAACTATGTTGGTGCTTTCAACGGTGCTATGAGAATATCAGACATGCAGGAATATTCCTTGGTTTATTCTGAAAATACTCCAGCCTACGCTTTAGCAGAGCGTCTAGGCGGCATGGAAAAGGCCTATGATATGTTTAGTCGCTACGGTCAGTCCAAGGCTGATATTAAGACGATCAGCCGTGAGAATAATAAGACCACGACGGACTACTATATTCAGGTCCTTGAGTATTTGTCTAAAAATCAGGAAAAGTACAAGGATATCCTTTATTATATAGGCGAATCCTTCCCAGGTGAATACTATAAGCGCTATCTGCGTGACATTACCATCTATCAAAAGCCTGGATATGTTCGTGAGGCGCTCAATGTGGATGCATTAGTTATGGAAGAGAAGCCCTATATTATAGCTCTCTATACGGCTTATTTAGGTGGTAGCACCGAGGCCAGTGATGAGATCAGTGGTGTCGGAATTGAGCAAGTTGGTCAGTTAGCCTACGTCATTAATGAATGGCATCGGGTTAATATGAACTAAGAGCAATCTAGTCTAGACAGGCTAGATTTTTTGATAGCTATTTAGAAAAAAACCAAAATACCTCTTGCTTTTTTGAAAGAGAAGTGTTACAATCTATTTAGAAGATGTTCTAATTACTTCATTCTGCTCTGTTTAATTAGTCACTGAGCAATTTTTTATAAAAGCTATTTAGAAAAAATTCTAAATTTCTCTACTCAAAAAGGAGGAAAAATGAAGAAAGCAAGAAACTCAATCCTACTAACCGTAGTAGGTCTAGTGACGGGTCTATCCATTTGGCTGGCTGTTTTTTCCTGGGTGCTCTATAAAAATAAGGACGACCTGCAAAAAATATCCAATCAAAAACATTTTTAAATACAAAATAGGCAATCTAGTTTTTCTAGACTAGATTTTTTAATCCAGAGTATTTAGAAACAAATCGAAATACCTAAGAAGGATTAGATTGCTTCGTTTCGTACTCTTTATTTAGAAAATTTTCTAAATAGATAGATAAAGGAGAAAAGATGAAAAGAGGATTACTTTTATTGCTTATAGGCTTGCTCACGGTTTTATCCGTCTGCTGGGCAATTCCGTCTTGGATCGTTTTCAAAAATAGACGAAAATTGGAAGGAAAAATTAAATGTTGAAAGAAATTTTACGGAAATACCGCGCTTCTTATCTGGGTGCGACTATCTTTAGCATTGGAGCAACGATTTTTATCACTTTGTTTTCTTTGCAGCTGGGAGTTGTTGTGGACAGTGCGCAGAAGGCTCATTCTAACTTGCTTGGACAATTCTTTATCTGCCTTTTTTGCACTTGTGCTTGGTCTCTTTGCAGCTTGCTGGCTATTTGGTTCAAGAACAATCATAATAAGCAAGTCTTGGAAGAAGTCAAAACGAGGCTTTTCCATTCTTTTTATGACAAGAATTTGCATGACAAGGCTTCCGAGCAGGAAAATAGCTATCTCAACACAACGACCAAGAATATGGATATTTACCAAGAGAATTACTTGACCCCGCGCTGTGATATTGTGGCTGCCTTTTCTTCAGTTTTTATCAGTACACTGGCTATTTTTTGGATTGAATGGCGCATGGCTCTGGGCTTTATTCTCATTTCTTTTTTGACCATGGCTGCGTCACAAATTCCAGGGATATTGATGCGCAAGGCGACAGCGAATTTCACTCAGAAAAGCAATTACTTTTTGAAGCAAGTCACCAATTTTTTGGAAGGCTTTGAGCAAATCAAACTTTTGCAAATCCAAAAAAGGGTGGTTGAGCACCTGTCTAGCAGCAACAGCGACTTTGAGCAAGCCAGAAAAAGCTATAATGCGGCTAAGGAGGGTGCTGTGACTCTGATGATGTTCTTTAGCTTTCTGTCTCAGATATTTTGTATGTCTCTGGGGATTTGGTTTGTCAGCCAAGGGTCTCTGACCATTGGGGCTTTGATTGCCAGTGTTCAGCTTTTGAACTTTGTCTTCACTCCTTTGCAGCTTTTTATCAATAACAAAAATCTCATGAGCACGGTCAAGGATATTGAGAATGATTTTGATGCTAAGTTGGCTAAGAAAGAAGTGGAGCCCGCTCAAAATCTGACCGAAACGATTGATAGGATTGATTTTGAACATCTCGGTCTGGAGTTGGGCGACAAGGCTCTCTTTCAGGATTTTTCTTATCAGTTTGCCAAGGACAAGCACTATGCTATTATCGGCGAGTCTGGTCGGGGCAAGTCGACCTTGATGAAGCTCTTGCTCAATTATTTTGATAGCAAGGACTACGCTGGTCAAATCATGGTCAATGGTCAAGCGGTCAGCCAGCTAGCAAGCGACAGTCTCTATCAGAAAATCGCCTTTATCCAAAAGAATGACTTTTTTATCGAGGGAAGTGTGGCGGACAATATCGCGCTATACAGAGATATAAATGCACCTGACCAAACTTTCTTGTACCAAAGTCTGCATTTTAATGAGGCTTTCTTGAGCAAGAAGCTGGATTTGGAGCGGCAGGAAGTTTCCTATGGTGAAAAGCAGCGGATTGATTTGGCGCGTTTCTTGGTTAAGGATTATGATGTGCTGATTTTTGATGAGCCGACCAGTAATCTTGACCCGAGCTTGGCGGCGGAAGTCATGGACTATATCTTGTCCATCAAGGACCGCATTGTTATCGTTATTACTCATAATCAAGGCAGGGCACTCTTAGACCGCTTTGATGACTGTCTGGAATTATAAAAGGAGGAAAGAAAATGAAATTAAAATGGAAAGAATTAGTGGCAAGCCTAATCGTTATTTGGCTACCGCTTATCTACGCTTTGTCAATCTATGCAGACCTATCTCAGCTAATCAGAGGGCATTTGCCCTATAGCGGTCTAGGCATGCCCAAGCAAGTCTTTATCTGGTTTCTGCCAGTTCTCTTGAGTGTAATTCAACTGATTGTTTGCTACACGACGACTATTAAAGAGATTATCGACAAGCAATTTGTCCATTTCCTTTACTGGCTGGTTCCCTTTATCAATGCCGTAGTTTATATCAGCGTTCTTCTTTATGGGCTCAATCCGGCTTTTCCGGTATTTAAGGTCAATGGGATTATGTCTGCAATCATCCTTAATGCTGTCAGCTACTTCCTCACGAGAAAAATAGTGGCAGACCAAGAGCCGGCTCCACGCGTTTTAGCTTATATCTTCGGAGGAGTTGGCTCAATCCTGTTTCTGGTCAGCTTCTTCCTCTTTTAAAATAGCAATCTGATAGGAAAGGAGAAAATCATGTTTCATATTTTTACTTTTGTTAAAATGCTTTTATTCTTTATCTTTGGCTGGATCTGGCTCCTTCTCGGTCTACTCAGTTTGCTCTTTCTTTTTCCTTTTTAAGTGAAGGAAATATAGAAAATAATGATTGGAGATCATCATGAAATCATCATTTTTGAAAAGCACTGTGGCGCTGGTAACGTGTGGCTTGCTAGCTTTTGGAGCAGCCCACGCTTACGCCGACCAGCAAAAATTGCCGTCAGGCACGTCTTACGACCAAATCGGTCAGAAGATTGAAAATTACTACCAAGAACACGAAAAAACCAGCGCAGGACTGGCAACAACGGTCTTTGACAAAGACGGCAATACTCTCTATCAAAAGAACTTCGGCTATACGGACAAGGAAAAGAAGCTAGCGGTGGATGACAAGTCGGTCTTCGAGTGGGGTTCAACCACCAAAATCACCGTCTGGGTCAGCGTCATGCAGCTTTGGGAGGAGGGCAAGATTGACCTGAAAACGGACATCAGGGAGTATCTGCCCCAAAATCTCCTAAAAAATCTCAAATACGACAAGCCCATTACCATGCTGGATCTCATGAACCACCAAGCGGGCTTTGAAGATTACCCTTTGTATATAGGCTCCGACAAGGATTTAGGAGCATTGATGAAAAAAACTCCGTCTCAGATTTATGAGCCGGGGACGGTGACATCCTATTCAAACTATGGAACAGCGCTGGCGGGCTATATCGTGGAGCGCATTAGCGGGCAATCCTTTGCCGACTATGTCCACGAGCATATTTTCCAGCCCTTGGGTATGAAACACACCGCACTCAAACCTGATTTATCAGATAATGTATTTGTACAAAAACAGCGGGAGAAGGAGAAAACTTATGATACAAATGGAGACTTACTAAAAGGCGACCAACCCTTTGTTCTTGGAGAATATCCAGCGGGGCGGGCAACAGGAACATTTGCCGACATCAAGAAATTTGCCCAAGCCCTCCTGCAAAAGGAGAAGCTCTTTAAAAGGGCAGAGACTTGGGAGAATTTTTACAGCGCTAGCCATACTTATCCGGGTACAGATATTCCCGTCAATGCTCACGGACTTTGGGTGACGGAGTTTGAAAACACCAGAACTTTTGGGCACGGGGGAAACTCACCAGGCTTTACGACCAGCCTCTTGCTTGATTTGAAGTCAGGGATTGGCTCAGTCGTTACAGTCAATCAAAGAAATGAGTTTCATTTCGCTCTTAGCATGCCTGACCTCATTTACGGTAAGAAAAAAGAAGCCTCAAAGGCAGCTCAAAAGGACTTTCAAGCTGGTTTTTACCGCGAAGCGCGTATTTATAGTGGAGGTCCCCTATCTATATTTAGGGTTTTCAAGTCGACTAGCTATCTAACTAACCCTTCTGAAAATGCGGCTATCAAAGACTATTTTGGTTTTTGGACGGCAGGAGAAAGAGGAGGGCACTATATTCTGAACCTGCCTATTTCAGATAGGACAAAGCTGCCCTTGTTGGATGTTATCAAAGATTATGGTAGTTTATTACTCGCTGGGCTTGCCGCACTGTATGTCGCCCTTTGCTATCTCAGCGGTATTTTGGCAAAATTGTATCGTTTGCTCACTAGGAAAAACAAGGGAACAGGTTCGGTTTTCTGGTCTAGTTGGCATTATCTGACTGGCTTCCTTATTCTTTGGGCTTTTCGTAATTTGTTCTCATTTTTCTCAATTATTCTCGCGAAAAATTCTTTCGATCTCGCTGGTTTGACGGGGCATTTCCAACTGTTTGCCTTGCTTGCTGTGGTCTTGCTGATTAGTGCTTTTCTTCCCTATCTGCCCTTCTTCAAAGCGAGGTTGAAGCAAGGGAATAAGTACCTCACGCTAGCAACTAGCTCCGTCGCTTTTATCATCGCTTTTAATATTTTCTATTGGTCGCTATACCAATGGTGGACTTTATAATTTTACAAATGACAGAAAGGAGCATTTTATATGCAAAACACAATTTCAACTTCAACCATTAAAAGGTTTCTAGCATGGGCGTTTGGGCTCGCTTGGCCAGGTATGCTAGTCATAGCTTACTTTTATGCGATCAATCAGAAACTTGTCGGTAACATTTTATCCGCAAGTGTGGTAATGTTCGCCCCTATGGTGGCTGCTTTTTTGGCTAAAGCTCCTGTAAAGTCTATCGGCTGGAAATTGAAGCTCGCCAGTAAATGGCGCGATTACTTAGCCTGCTGGTTAGCCATTTGTAGCATTGAACTTGGCGGCGCACTTGTCTATTTTGCTGTCTTTCCGCAGCATTTGGCTTTTGCCCTGAACCCACAAGTCGCCCTTCAAATTTTAATGATTCTTACGGTCTTAACTCTAGCCATCAGTCTTTCTGGCTTGGGCGAGGAAGTTGGCTGGCGGGGTATTCTCTATCCTTATTTGAAAGGGCGCTACGGACGGACTAAGGGACGCATCATTGGTGGTCTCATCTGGGCTATTTGGCATTTTCCTGTCAATATGATTGGAGCAGGGACGCTGGGTGAGCGTTTCTTAAATTTAATTCCCTATTATATCATGGCTATTTCTTTTGGGATTATCCTTGATATTTACTATGTACGTAGCAAAACCATTTGGCTGCCAGCCTTTGGACATGGGGTCATTGATGCCGTTGCCATGATAACTACCGTTTTCACTGTTAGTGGGGTAGAAACGTTTAAATTCCTTGGTCCTGGTCCAACTGGACTTTTTAGCGCTCTCATTGCTCTTGTCATTGCCGTTTGGCTGACCAAGCGCGAAGAGAGAGAAAGTCAGCAGGGGATTTCTTAATCTTTTTTAGGTGATTTTTCTACCACTTACTAGCGCAATCTAACCACTTACCAAAAAGAGCTTGATTTGGTGTACTTCTTTTATTAGGATAAGGGTGTAGGGGAAAATACACCTTAAGGAGGTCACACATGACACATACTTATCAAAAGACAGCCCATCGCTCTAGTCTGGAAATCTTGCAAGAAGAAGCAGGGGCAAAAAATTGGTGGCTGAGCCTGCCGCTGGCTTTTCTTGCGATTGCTGCGGGAAGCCTCATCAGCAGAGCTTTGTCCCAATGGCTCTTGCTGCCGAGCATGACGGACGCCAATCGCTTACTGATAGGCATCGTTTCTTTATCCGTCTTTTTAGGTAGCAGTTTACTCATCATTCTCTTCGTCGCTAAATTTTGGGAGCGGCGCAGCCTTGCCAGTTTTGGACTTTGGAAGGAAAAATTAGGGTTCAATCTGCTGCTTGGTACAGCACTGGGTTTCTTCTTAGTCCTTCTGGCTGTGGGCTTCAATCTGCTCGGCGGACAGCTCCACATTCAAGTCGAAAAGCAGTTCAATCTAGGAATTTGGCTCTTTTTCCTGGTCAATTTCTTCTTTCAGGCGCTGGCTGAAGAGATGATTTACCGCGGCTTTGTCATGAACAAACTCCGCACCAAGCTGGACTTGCTACCGGCTGTCCTGCTCAACTCCCTGCTCTTTGCAGTTATCCACATTTTTAAAGGTGGAACGCCCGTCCTTTATATCCTCAATGTCTTTCTGACCGGGATTTTCCTTTCCCTCCTTTTTGCACTGACGGACAATCTCTGGCTGGTCATAGCGCTGCATGCGGCTAATAACATGATTTATCTAGGTGTCTTTGGAGTGATTGGGACGGGCAACAATCTCCAGCACGGTAGTTTCTTACAGACGACTTTGACCAGTCAAGCCAACAGTTTCTTAGCAGGAACGCCAAGCGAACCTCTATCAGGCGGGCTGATAGCAGTCATCGTTATGGCGCTGGCTGCTCTTCTCACCGCCTATCTAGCCAAGAAAAAGCAAGTGTTTAGCTAAGCCCTCCTTGTCTTTTATCCTCAAAAACAGTATAATGGAGAAAAGAATTTGAAAGTTCTCTAAATAGTTTTAGGAGGATTGCTGGCAGAAAATCTTGTCCGTTTGAGTAGCGCCTTGCTTACATTTGTAGGAGCCATGACTTATCTAGAGCTAGTTGCTTTATTTGTCCTTAGCTAGAAATCAATTTTAAGAGGTATCAAAATTGGGAATTAGTGAAACCATGAAAGCCCTAGCTGATCCAGTTCGGCGGGAAATATTAGAAATATTAAAAAAAGGTCCTAAGTCGGCTGGTGAAATCGCTCAAGTCTTCGATTTGACGGGAGCGACGGTATCCTACCATTTGTCCCAGTTGAAAAAAGCGGGGCTCATCTATGAAGAACGGCAGAAAAATTACATTTACTACCATTTAGATGCCACGGTTTTTGAGGAAATTTTGGTCTGGATTGCCGCGCTAGGAGGGAAAAATAATGAAAACGAAACTGAGAAATAACCTTAGGGAATTGCTGCTGACTTTCTTGGTTATTTGGCTGCCACTTGCTTATGCCTTATGGATTTATCCTAGTTTGCCAGAGAATATTAGGATCAATTTCGTGTCGCTGATTAGCCCGACATTTGAGTATGCACCCAAATTTCTCTTTATCTGGGGTCTGCCAATCTTTATGACTTTGATACAGCTGATTGTTTATGGGGCAACGGCTTACCGAGAAATCACCAAGCCCGCTTTTGCCCGCTTCGTCCTTTGGATTGTTCCTTTGAACCATATTGCTGTCTATCTTTCCATTCTATTTTATGCTCTTGATTCCCACTTCAACATTAATAAAATTGCAGCGATTATTTTTGGGGTGATGTTTCTAATTTCTGGGAATTATATGCCTAAGAAAGTGGTGGTGGAAGAAAAACCAGCGCCGCGTTGGCTAGCCTACCTCTTTATCCTAGTCGGATTGACAGCCGTACTAGTGGGACTCTTTCTTTTGTAAATCAAGTGAAAACAAAGGACTCTTTGTCAACTGTAGTGGGTTGATGAGAAGTTATAATCTGGAGAGGACTAAATCAGTCCTCTCCTTTTTGATGTTCAAAGCGATGATTTCTTTATGAGTTCCAGCATCTAGAACATCCAAGATTATGATGTTAGGGTCTTTTATTCCCAGTAAGTTTGTGATAAAATTGAACTGTTCCATAAGAGTCTTTCTAATGATGGTTTTGTCGCTTTTCATTATAGGTCTTATGGGACTTTTTTTCTACAACAAATAGGCTCCATCATTCCTACAGTGGTTTTACCCACTACAGAAATTATAGAGCCGTTTTTTATTGCAGTAGAGCTTGATGATTTTTAGATTGAAGTTATTTAGAAAAAATTCAAAATAGATTTGACAGAAAGAAAGGAAAGATGTATAATCTATTTAGAAAAAAACCAAAACAGTTTAGGAGAAAAAACGATGATTTCCATTCATATCTTGATTGCTATGCTGCTGATTTTAGGGACAGTCCTTGTTCCTTTAGTTTATTTTAAAAAGACCAAGCACATTTCTCTATTAGTCTTTCTTTTAGGGGGAGTCGGTTTTTATTTATCGAGTCAAGTTCTGGAAAATATTTTGCATCGTATCGTTTTACAGCCTCAGGCTGATGGAACTATCGCTTTGCAGACGGAAAATCCTTGGCTATACGTTCTTTATGCTGTTGCTGCGGCAGCTATTTTTGAAGAAACAGCCCGCTGGGTCATCTTTTACTGGCTGCAAAAGAAGCGTCCACTGACCTTTAGGGATGGTGTGGCCTATGGCTTGGGGCATGGTGGTATTGAGGCTTTGTTTGTTGGCATTGTCAGTCTCTTAAACTTTTGGGTTATAGCTCAGGTAGTGACTCAGGGGAATGCCCAGACGCTGGCTCAAATTCCTCAAGCAGTTATTGACAATGTCCGTTCCATGAGTGCTGGCAGCATCTATCTTTTGGCTCTTGAGCGGATCTTGGCTATTCTCATCCAAATTTTGCTGACCTTCTGGGTTTGGAAGGCAGTCAAGGAGAAGGCTCCAGTGTATTTTTTAGCCGCTCTGGGACTTCACGCCCTGATTGACTTAGCGCCTGCTCTGGCTCAGGTAGGCTTTCTTCCGCCACTGGCTGTTGAGGCTCTGCTCTTAGTAGAAGTAGTGGCACTAGTCTTTCTGACCAAGAAAATTTTGAAAGTTTACCTGAAGGAAAGGTTCAATCATGGGCATCAGTCAAACGCTTAAAGCCCTAGCTGACCCAGTTCGAAGGGGGATTCTGGAAATGCTCAAGCATGGTCCGAAGTCTGCTGGGGAGATTGCTCAAGCTTTTGAGCTGACTCCTGCGACGGTATCCTACCACCTCTCTCAGCTAAAGAAAGCCGGTCTGCTCATAGAAGAAAAGCAGAAGAACTTTATTTATTACAGCTTAGATGTCACTGTTTTTGAAGAAATTCTTGTCTGGTTTCAATCTCTTGGAGGAGGAAACGAAAATGAAAAAAAATAGTTTACAAGAATTAGGTTGGGCGCTTGGCGTCATGCTCTTGCCAGTTTTATATGCCATCTGGGTCTATCAAACATTACCAGAAAACTTGGCTATTCACTTTGACTTATCTGGAAAAGGAAATGCTTTTTTACCTAAGTTTTTAGTAGTTTCGGCTTTTCCAATTGTCATGATGCTGCTAGAAGTTATGATCTATTGGACAACCATTGCCAAAGATATCTTAAATAGAACCTTTAAGCACCTTATTCGCTGGATATTTCCTTTTACCTTTGTTTCGCTGTATCTAGCTACCATTTATCGGGGTTTAAATGAGAGTTTTGATGTGCGTAAAATAGCAACTATGCTAGTTGCTTTGGTTTTCATAATTGTAGGCAATTACTTGCCCAAAAAAGTACAAGCTGACAGAAATTCCATGAATAGAAAATGGGCACACCTCTTTGTTTTGTTAGGATTTCTTACTTTTATAGTCAGCATTTTCTATTTGTAAGCGGATTTATGCTATAATGGTATCAAGTATCAAATAAAAGGGTTATCATGATTACCAAGGAGCATTATCAATTTATCCGGCAGCACCCTGCCTTTGTCAATCTGCCAGTGGAGCTTTTCGATAAATTAGCAGTGGAGATTCAGTATCGCAAGATTCCAAAAGGGCAAATTATCTTTTTTGCAGGAGACCGACGTGAGCGACTTTTTCTCTTATCTCAAGGTTATGTGCGGATTGAGCAATATGATTCGACGGACACATTTTCTTATATGGATTATGTCAAGAAAAACAGTGTTTTCCCCTATGGAGGTATGTTTTTTGATGAGTGCTACCATTATACAGCCAGCGCTGTCACCAATGTCGAATATTTCTCCATTCCTATTGATTTATTTGAAGAATATTCTAAGAAGAGTGTGGATCAGCTTTTGTTTATTACCAAGCGGTTGTCGCAAATCTTGGAATTTCAGGAACTTCGTCTGCGTAATGTTGTAGCAGCCAGTGCCAGCGAGCGTGTGGTTCAGTCCTTGTCTCTACTCTGCATGGATTTGTGCAAAGTGGAAGATAGCCTGCCCTTTCCTATCAGTATGAAAGAGTTGGCAAAACTAGGAGCCACGACTCGGGAAACGGTCAATCAAGTTCTGAAAAAGCTCTTGGATGAAGGTCGGATTGAATACCAACATAAAAAATTAACTTTTAAAGAGAAAGAGTATTTCATGAAATACCTTGCTGGAAGCTAATCGGTTCTGATTGGCTTCTTTTTTGCTTATGAATTCAAAATATTCTAATATTAACCGTGTACTAATTTTATTT
>NZ_GL890985.1:792797-889462 GCF_000212815.1 Streptococcus sanguinis SK49
CAAAAATATATAATGCATAAATATTCAAGAAAACGCTTTAAAGAAGAATATTATAAAAATAAAAATAGAAAAAAGCAAAGGATTTGGCATTTGCAATGTAGACTTTTTCTTGAAAGCGGTAGCATTAAATGCTAGAATAGTACATGTAAACGGGCTTAGAAAAACCTAAACCGCAAAGAAAAAGGAGGATAGTAGATGTCTACACATCCAATTCGTGTTTTCTCAGA
This sequence comes from Streptococcus sanguinis SK49, assembly GCF_000212815.1. Classification (GTDB taxonomy): domain Bacteria; phylum Bacillota; class Bacilli; order Lactobacillales; family Streptococcaceae; genus Streptococcus; species Streptococcus sanguinis_C. The sequence continues at coordinate 793,025 of NZ_GL890985.1, forward strand.
AATTGGAAAACTGAAAAAAGTTATGTTGCACCGTCCTGGCAAGGAGTTAGAAAACTTGCAGCCGGACTACTTAGAACGTCTTCTTTTTGACGATATTCCTTTTTTGGAGGATGCACAAAAAGAACATGATAACTTTGCTCAAGCGCTTCGTAATGAAGGAGTTGAGGTGCTCTATCTTGAGCAGCTGGCTGCTGAGTCACTGACTTCTTCAGAAATCCGCGAGCAATTCATCGAAGAATATCTGGAAGAAGCCAATATTCGTGGCCGTGAAACCAAGAAGGCTATTCGCGAACTGCTCCGTGGTATCAAAGATAACCGAGAGTTGGTTGAAAAAACGATGGCAGGAGTTCAAAAAGTTGAATTGCCAGAAATTCCTGAAGAAGCAAAAGGCTTGACGGACTTGGTGGAATCTGATTATCCATTCGCTATTGATCCAATGCCAAACCTTTACTTCACACGTGACCCATTTGCTACGATTGGTAATGCTGTATCGCTCAACCACATGTATGCAGATACTCGTAATCGTGAAACTCTCTACGGTAAATACATCTTCAAATATCACCCAGTATACGGTGGAAATGTTGAACTTGTATATAACCGTGAAGAAGATACACGTATCGAAGGTGGGGATGAACTGGTTCTTTCAAAAGATGTGCTGGCGGTTGGTATTTCACAACGTACAGACGCAGCTTCTATCGAAAAACTCTTGGTCAATATCTTCAAGAAAAATGTTGGCTTCAAGAAAGTTTTGGCTTTTGAATTTGCCAACAACCGTAAGTTCATGCACTTGGATACTGTCTTCACTATGGTTGACTATGACAAGTTCACGATTCACCCAGAAATCGAAGGCGATCTTCGCGTTTACTCTGTGACTTATGTTGATGATAAACTTAAGATTGTTGAAGAAAAAGGTGATTTGGCAGAAATCTTGGCAGAAAACCTTGGTGTAGAAAAAGTTCACCTGATTCGCTGTGGCGGTGGCAATATCGTAGCTGCTGCGCGTGAGCAGTGGAACGACGGTTCTAACACCTTGACCATCGCACCTGGTGTAGTAGTAGTGTATGATCGTAATACAGTTACTAACAAGATTTTGGAAGAATACGGCTTGCGTTTGATCAAGATCCGCGGAAGTGAATTGGTTCGCGGTCGTGGTGGACCACGCTGTATGTCTATGCCGTTTGAACGTGAAGAAATTTAGAAATCCAGTATTTTACTGATACTCAAAGAATAGAAAGAGGAAATAATAGAATGACACATTCAGTATTCCAAGGACGTAGCTTCTTAGCAGAAAAAGACTTTAGCCGTGCTGAGTTAGAATACCTTATCGGTCTTTCAGCTCACTTGAAAGATTTGAAAAAACGCAATATTCAACACCACTATCTTGCTGGCAAGAATATCGCTCTCTTGTTTGAAAAAACATCTACTCGTACTCGCGCAGCTTTTACAACAGCGGCTATTGACCTGGGAGCACATCCAGAATACCTTGGTGCTAACGATATCCAGCTTGGCAAGAAAGAATCTACAGAAGATACTGCTAAAGTATTGGGCCGTATGTTTGACGGGATTGAATTCCGCGGCTTTAGCCAACGCATGGTAGAAGAATTGGCAGAATTTTCAGGTGTTCCAGTCTGGAATGGTTTGACTGACGAATGGCACCCAACTCAAATGTTGGCTGACTACTTGACTGTTCAAGAAAACTTTGGCCGTCTGGAAGGCTTGACATTGGTATACTGTGGTGATGGACGTAACAATGTTGCCAACAGCTTGCTGGTAACAGGAGCTATACTTGGCGTCAACGTTCACATCTTCTCACCAAAAGAACTCTTCCCAGAAAAAGAAATCGTTGAATTGGCAGAAGGCTTTGCGAAAGAAAGCGGCGCACGTATCCTCATCACTGAAGATGCTGACGAAGCAGTTAAAGGTGCAGACGTACTTTACACAGACGTTTGGGTATCTATGGGTGAAGAAGATAAGTTTGCAGAACGCGTTGCCCTCCTCAAACCTTACCAAGTAAACATGGATTTGGTGAAGAAGGCTGATAATGAAAACTTGATTTTCTTGCACTGCTTACCAGCATTCCACGATACAAATACTGTTTACGGTAAAGATGTCGCTGAAAAATTCGGTGTAGAGGAAATGGAAGTAACAGACGAAGTCTTCCGTAGCAAATATGCTCGTCATTTTGACCAAGCAGAAAACCGTATGCACACAATCAAAGCGGTTATGGCTGCAACTCTTGGAAACCTCTACATTCCAAAAGTATAATCTTATATAAGAAACCGTCTACCAACAGCTATGAGGGCTGCGACTAATAGCTTTAGTCCGGTCCTCTTTTATATGATAAGAAATGATCATTTTCTTATTGAAAATTAAATAATCTACTAAAATAAATTGGAAGCGCATTCATTGAAGCGCATTTAAGGAGAATTTAATGGCAAATCGTAAAATCGTTGTAGCCTTGGGAGGAAATGCCATCCTTTCATCTGACCCATCAGCGAAAGCACAGCAGGAAGCCTTGGTGGAAACTGCTAAACACTTGGTGAAATTGATTAAAAACGGGGATGACCTTATCATTACCCATGGAAATGGTCCACAGGTAGGGAACTTGCTGCTGCAACAGTTGGCAGCAGACTCTGAAAAGAATCCTGCCTTCCCACTAGACTCTCTTGTGGCTATGACAGAAGGCAGCATAGGCTTCTGGCTGCAGAATGCTTTGCAAAATGCTCTCTTGGATGAAGGTATCGAAAAGAATGTTGCTTCTGTTGTGACGCAAGTAGTAGTTGATAAGAACGATCCAGCTTTTGTCAATCTCAGCAAGCCAATCGGTCCTTTCTACTCAGAGGAAGAAGCAAAAGCGGAAGCTGAAAAGAGCGGAGCGACTTTCAAAGAGGATGCTGGCCGTGGTTGGCGAAAGGTCGTTGCTTCACCAAAACCAGTCGATATCAAGGAAATTGAAACGATCCGTACGCTTTTGAATCAAGGTCAAGTAGTAGTAGCTGCGGGTGGCGGCGGAATTCCTGTCGTCAAAGAAGAAAATGGCCATCTTACTGGTGTTGAAGCCGTTATTGACAAAGATTTTGCTTCTCAACGCTTGGCAGAGTTGGTTGATGCTGACCTCTTTATCGTCTTGACGGGTGTGGACTATGTCTTTGTTAACTACAACAAACCAGATCAAGCAAAGCTGGAGCATGTGAATGTTGCTCAGTTGGAAGAATACATCAAGCAAGAACAATTTGCTCCAGGCAGCATGCTTCCAAAAGTAGAAGCAGCTATCGCCTTTGTCAATGGCCGTCCAGAAGGTAAAGCAGTTATCACATCTCTGGAAAATCTTGGTGCTCTGATTGAGTCTGAGAGCGGCACGATTATTGAAAAAGGCTAGGCATAGAACTGATTGAAAGTCGATAGCAGCTGAAATCTGTCGCTGCTGCAAGTCTTTTCCTGAAAATCTTTGATTATTTTCAAAAACACTGGCTTTTTCAATGTTAATATGGTAAAATAAAAACAAAGTAAGCGTTTTCTTGTTTGCTCATACAGGGGAATGCAGGTTCGTAACCTCGTTAAAAAATTTTTAGGAGGGAATACAAATGAGTGAAAAAACAAAAAAAGGGTTTAAGATGCCTTCATCTTACACCGTATTGTTGATAATCATTGCCATTATGGCAGTTCTGACTTGGATTATCCCAGCAGGGGCTTTTGTAAAAGGTGTTTATCAGCCTCAGCCACAAAATCCACAAGGGATTTGGGATGTCCTGATGGCACCGATTCGTGCAATGCTGGGTACGCATCCAGAGGAAGGATCCTTGATCAAGGAAACTACTGCAGCGATAGATGTTGCCTTCTTCATCCTCATGGTCGGTGGTTTCCTTGGTGTTGTCAATGAAACTGGCGCTTTGGATGTGGGAATTGCCTCTATCGTTAAGAAGTACAAGGGTCGCGAAAAGATGCTGATTGTTGTCTTGATGCCTCTCTTTGCTCTTGGTGGTACTACCTACGGTATGGGTGAGGAAACCATGGCCTTCTATCCGCTTTTGGTACCGGTGATGATGGCGGTTGGTTTTGACAGTCTGACTGGGGTGGCTATTATCCTGCTTGGTTCGCAAATCGGATGTTTGGCTTCTACGCTAAATCCATTTGCAACGGGTATCGCTTCAGCGACTGCTGGTGTTGGTACCGGTGAAGGGATTGCTCTCCGTCTTATCTTCTTGTTTGTCATGACAGCTCTCAGTACTTGGTTTGTTTATCGCTATGCGGATAAAATTCAAAAGGATCCGACCAAGTCACTGGTTTACAGTACTCGCGAAGAAGATTTGAAACACTTCAACGTTGAAACTTCTTCATCTGTTGAGTCAACACTGAGCAAAAAGCAAAGACTTGTCTTAGTATTGTTCATTTTGACATTTGTCCTTATGGTATTGAGTTTCATTCCTTGGACAGATCTCGGTATTACTATCTTTAAGGACATCAATACCTGGCTGACAGGTCTTCCAGTACTCGGTAAGATTGTTGGTTCATCTACTTCCGCACTGGGAACTTGGTACTTCCCAGAAGGAGCTATGCTCTTTGCCTTCATGGGAATCTTGATTGGTGCTGTTTACGGTCTCAAGGAAGACAAGATTATCTCAGCTTTTATGAACGGTGCAGCTGACCTGCTTAGCGTAGCCCTGATCGTAGCAATCGCTCGTGGTATTCAAGTTATCATGAATGACGGTATGATTACAGACACAATTCTCAACTGGGGCAAACAAGGACTCAGCGGTCTGTCATCACAAGTATTCATCGTCTTGACCTACATTTTCTACCTGCCAATGTCCTTCCTTATCCCATCATCATCTGGTCTGGCCAGTGCAACTATGGGAATCATGGCTCCGTTGGGAGAATTTGTCAATGTCAAGGCAAGCTTGATCATCACAGCTTACCAGTCTGCTTCAGGTGTGCTGAACCTAGTTGCTCCAACTTCTGGTATCGTTATGGGAGCTTTGGCACTCGGACGTATCAATATCGGCACTTGGTGGAAATTTATCGGCAAGCTGATTGTAGCTATCATTGCTATCAGTATTGGTCTCTTACTCCTAGGAACTTTCTTACCGTTCCTATAAGCTAGAAGCTGAGGTGATTCCATGAAAAATTTTATAACGGAAGAAGTTAAAGAAGATTTTCTTGAATCTTTGAAAACAATCGTTTCTTATCCTTCAGTACTGAATGAAGGTCAAAATGGAACACCTTTTGGACAAGCTATCCAAGATGTCCTAGAAAAAACTTTAGAAATCTGTCGGGGGCTAGGTTTTACAACCTACCTCGACCCTAAAGGTTATTACGGATATGCAGAAATCGGTCATGGAGCTCAGCTCCTGGCCGTTCTCTGTCATTTGGATGTTGTTCCATCAGGTGATGAGTCGGACTGGCAGACGCCGCCTTTTGAAGCCACTGTCAAAGATGGCTGGATTTTTGGTCGTGGGGTGCAGGACGACAAGGGACCTTCCATGGCCGCTCTTTATGCTGTAAAAGCATTGCTGGACAGTGGAGTGGAATTTAAAAAGCGGGTTCGCTTTATCTTTGGTACAGATGAGGAGACACTTTGGCGTTGTATGGGTAGATACAACCAGCTAGAAGAGCAGGCTACACTTGGCTTTGCACCAGACTCTTCCTTCCCTTTGACCTATGCTGAGAAGGGGCTTCTGCAGCTTAAGCTAGAAGGACCTGGCTCTGATACTTTAGAGCTCGAAGCTGGTCAAGCTTTTAATGTCGTTCCTGCCAAGGCTTCCTATTCAGGCAGCCTACTAGAGTCAGTCGTCACAGGGCTGGAAGATTTAGGCTATGAATATAAGCGAACGGCAGAAGAAGTAACGGTTATCGGCTTGCCTAAGCACGCCAAGGATGCTGCCCGAGGAATTAACGCCATTATTCGCCTAGCTAAGGTCTTGCAGCCCTTGGATTCGCATCCGGCTCTTGTCTTTCTGGCTCAGGCGGTTGGTGAAGATGCGACAGGCAGCCATCTCTTTGGGGCTGTGTCTGACGAACAGTCGGGCTTTCTTTCCTTTAATGTTGCCGGTCTTACTTTAACCTCTGACCGCTCTGAGATTCGGATTGACATGCGGGTTCCGGTCTTGGCAGACAAGGACAAGTTGGTTGAAAAGCTGGCAGAAATAGCCAGTCAATACGAGCTGACCTATCAGGAGTTTGATTACTTGGCTCCGCTCTATGTACCATTGGACAGTGAGTTGGTCAGCACCCTGATGGCAATTTATCAGGAGAAAACAGGAGACAACAGTCCAGCTATGTCTTCTGGCGGAGCGACCTTTGCTCGTACGATGCCTAACTGTGTTGCCTTCGGCGCTCTCTTTCCAGGAGCCGACCAGACAGAGCATCAGGTCAATGAACGATTGCGCTTAGATGATCTATATCGGGCCATGGATATTTACGCGGAAGCCATTTATCGTTTGGCTACAACACCTTAAATGCTGACTTTTTAAAACCCTCTTCAAATCTTATTTATACTGCCTTGCTCTGGTCAAGTATGGCTTGCTGATTTGCTAATGGGTTTCATTGAGACAAAAATCGTAAATAGAAAAAGCTGAGGTAATGTTGTCTCAGCTTTTATTTACTAAAGAAGAATGGTGGGGTGAATTCCTTGAGCTTCTCAAAGCAGTCAAGAGCCCCTTGATCATCTTCGCAGATAATCAGACAGACGTCATCACCGCAGACAGTAGCAACAATCTGTGGCAGCTCTAGAGCGTCTAAGATTGCACCGAAAGATTGAGCCAACCCAGGCAGGGTTTTCATGACGACTTGATTTTGAACTGGCCGCAGCATGACCAAAGCATCCTCCATATAGAAACGAAGGCGTTTTTCCCAACGGGATGGTGCGATGCTATTGATGATATAGTAGGAAGTATCGTTCTCACTGACCTTGACCAGATTGAGTGCTTTCATATCTCGTGAAAGAGTGGACTGGGTTACAATGACGCCGTTTGCTTCCAAATGCTCCTGAAGTTCTTGCTGGGTATGGATTTTTTTCTCCATGATTAAGGAGCGGATAAGACGGTGTCTGCTTTCAATTTTATTCATAAATTTTCACCTATAGTTATTTGATAAACATAGCATCACCAAAGCTGAAGAAGCGATAGCGCTCAGCAATAGCGTGTTCATAAGCTTCAAGTGTTAAGGAACGTCCGGCAAAGGCAGAGACTAACATGACCAGAGTTGACTTGGGCAGGTGGAAGTTGGTTGAAAAAGCATCAACGACCTTCCAATCGTATCCCGGCTTGATAAAAATATTAGTCCAGCCAGAGTCAGCCTGAATCTGACCCTGGAATTTACTGCCAATCGTCTCCAAGGTGCGGATAGATGTCGTGCCGACTGCAATGACACGTCCGCCATTTGCCTTGACCTGACGCAGTGTCTGGGCAGCTTCCTCGGACAGACTGTAAAATTCGGAGTGCATCTCGTGATCATCTAAGCTGTTTACAGAAACCGGTCGGAAAGTTCCTAGTCCGACATGAAGGGTTAGATAGACCAACTTGACTCCCTTGGCTGCAATCTGCTCCAATAGCTCCTCTGTGAAATGAAGTCCAGCAGTTGGCGCAGCAGCAGAGCCGTTTTCTTTGGCATAGACAGTCTGGTAGCGTTCGCGGTCTGCCAGTTTTTCGTGGATATAAGGCGGCAGCGGCATTTCTCCCAAACTTTCCAAGACTTCTAGGAAAATCCCTTCATAGCCAAAGCGTACGATTCGACCGCCATGGTCAAGCTCCTCTACCACAGTAGCAGTTAAGCGGCCATCGCCAAAGGAAATGTGAGAACCTACTCTGAGGCGCTTGGCTGGCTTGGCTAGCACTTCCCAATCATCGCCCTGGGTATTTTTGAGTAGCAGCAGCTCGACATGGCCCCCTGTCTCAGGCTTGATACCATAAAGGCGGGCAGGCAGGACACGTGTATTATTCATAACTAGGGCATCGCCGGGCTGGAGCTGATCAATAATCTGGTCAAAGTGCTGGTCGGAGAAGGCTCCCGTTTCTTTATCGACCACAAGTAAGCGGGAAGCATCCCTTTTTTCTAAAGGCGTTTGAGCAATCAGCTCTTCGGGCAAGTCAAAATCAAAATCAGCGGTATTCATTGTATCTCCTTATATTGTTTTCATCAGCCAGAGTAGATAGGCAGCGAGTAGAAAGGGACTAGCTGTAAGCAAGCCGCCCAAAATCAAACTTACAATCTGCCAGCCTGGTTGTTTTTTCATGAGGAAACTCAGGCTGCAGAGTAAGACTCCGACTAAAAATAAAATCAATAAAACAATCAGTAAAAACATGTCTCTATTATAACACGATTTGCTGCAAAAGGAAGCGAGCATGACTAAAAAGTATGTCTATTTTGCAGACTTTTTCTTGACAAAAATTGGTCTATACCATATAATAAAATTAAGAAAAGAAGTGGAGGTAGAAAATGAAAATTATTCAAGTGGAAAACCAAGTAGAAGGTGGAAAAGTGGCTCTCGAACTGCTCAAGGAAAAACTAGCTCAGGGAGCAAAAACGTTGGGATTAGCTACAGGTAGCAGCCCAGAAGGATTTTACAAGCAGATCGTTGAGAGTGACCTTGATTTTTCAGAGATATTCAGTGTCAATCTGGATGAATATGTTGGTTTGCAGGAGGACGATCCTCAGTCTTATCGCTATTTCATGAATCAGCACCTCTTTAACCAAAAGCCTTTTAAAGAAAGCTTCCTGCCTAATGGCGCAGCGAAAGATTTAGAAGCAGAAGTGGCGCGGTACAATCAGCTTCTCGCAGAGCATCCTGCTGATTTGCAGATTTTGGGAATTGGTACGAATGGCCATATCGGCTTTAATGAGCCGGGAACTAGTTTTGACAGTCAGACTCACTTAGTGGATCTGACACCGTCCACCATTCAGTCCAATGCTCGATTCTTCGACAAGATGGAAGATGTTCCGACTCAGGCCATTTCCATGGGGATTGGCAACATTCTCAATGCTAAGTCCATCATTCTCTTTGCTTACGGTTCAGCTAAGGCCAAGGCTATAGCAGGGACTGTTGAGGGTGAGGTGACGGAGGAGCTGCCTGGCAGTGCTCTCCAGAAGCATCCAGATGTTGTGATTATCGCTGATAAGGAAGCGCTTAGCTTGTTAAATCACTAAGATTTTAATGCTATTGCTATAAAACTGGTTTTGCCAGATAAAAGTCTCTTAATTTCCTATCTATTTTTTAGGTAGGATTTTTAGATTTATGGTTAACTTTGCGTAAAATATGATATACTAGATAGGTATAATTGTTCTTTGGAGGATCCTGTGAAGAAAAAGCTTTTGTTATTGGGAATTGCGTTCCTGACCTCTTTAGCGCCACTAGCTGCTAGGGCTGATGAATTGGTGGATATGGCTAAAAAGATGTATCCGCATGATAATGTTCAGGCGATTAATCGTCCCAAGTCTTCTCTCGTTATTGACGGCAGTACAGGTGATGTTGTCTGGGAGGATAATGTCGATGAGGTGCGTGATCCCGCTAGTATGAGTAAGCTCATGACGCTTTACTTGGTCTTTGAAGCGATTAAGGAAGGAAAAATCAGCGAAAAGACGGTCATTACAGCTACACCTCAGGATCAGGCTACCGCTAATATTTATGAAATTTCTAATAATAAAATTGTCGCTGGTGTGGATTATACCGTATCTGAGCTGATTACCATGACAATCGTGCCTTCATCCAATGCGACAACCGTTATGCTGGCCAATTATTTATCGGACAATGATCCAGATGCTTTCTTGGATCGGATGAATGCCAAAGCTCAAGAGCTGGGCATGACGAATACCAAGTGGTTCAATGCCAGCGGTGCAGCAGCGGTTTCTTTTAAGGGCTATTATAACCCCCAAAACTACGATAATTATGCCAGCAATCAGACAACAGCCCGTGATTTGGCGATTCTGGCTTACAATTTTGTCAATCACCATCCTGAGATTCTAAACTACACTAATAAAGCCAAGGTTACGGTTAAAGCTGGAACTCCTTACGAGGAGACCTTTGAAACCTATAATTACTCCCTGCCGGGTGCTAAATACGCACTCAAGGGCGTAGATGGTATGAAGACGGGCTCTAGTCCTAACGGTGCTTTCAACTATATCGCGACCATTAAGCGTGGAGATCAGCGCATGATTGCTGTGATTATGGGAGTCGGTGACTGGTCTGACCAAGACGGTGAGTATTACCGCCATCCTTTTGGTAATGCTTTGATTGAGAAGGCTTATGCGGACTACGAGTACAAAAAACTCTTATCCAAGGGTGAGCAGGAGATTGATGGACAGAAATATAAGCTGCCTGAGGATTTCTACGCTACTGTTAAAAAGGGAACCGAGCCTAAAGTCAAGGTTGAAAATAATGTTCTCAAGGCTGAGAATGGCTTGAAGACCTTGTCTAGCAAGATCTCTGATGAAATGAAAGTCGAGAAAGTTGAGAATCCAGTTGCTCAGGCTATTGAGAATGTGACTGGCAGCAAGTCGGAAAGCAAGCCTTGGTATGGTGTGTTCTTCAGCGATAAGATGTTAATTCTGTTGCCTGTTGGCATTCTGTTGATCATTCTGTACTTTGAATACCGCAGTCGCCAAAAACGCAAGGCTGCAAAGCAGGAACGCCGTAGAAATACAGATGTTGAATAAAGGGAATGTCCTCTGTCACATACGAACGGAATGACTTTTCAAGCTAAAACTCAGTTCTTTTGCTGAGTTTTCTTTCTGTTTTAAGGAGATTTTCATGCTAAAAAAGTTTCACAACAGCTATCTAGCTCATTTTTTACTCTTTAATTTTTTCTTTCTAGCCTATTCTCTTTTTTCGACTCTGATATCAGTCTATATGCAGGACTTAGGCTATTCTAATGCCCAAGTATCTATGGTAGTGTCAGCTTCCTTCTTTGCTTCCATGTTGGCTCAGCCGCTGTTTGGGATTCTCAGCGATGCTTTGGGGATTAAAAAGATCTTCCTTTTTAGCTTTCTAGTTATGATGGTTGGGGCTGTATTTTTCATGAAAGCGACTCAGCTTTGGCAGTTACTGGTCTGGTATAGTCTGGTCCTCATGCTGGTTAACGGGGTCAATCCAGTCATGGATGTTCTGGCAGCTCAAAGTCCTTATACTTATGGTAAGATTCGGATTTGGGGGACCATTGGCTATGCTTTAGGCTCTCAGCTGGCAGGATTGATCTATCAAAGAGTCGCACCGCAGGCTATTTTCCCAGTCTTTATTGGCATGATGCTTATCAGCAGCATAGGACTTTTGGGAATCCAGCCCAAGCACGACCGAGCAGCCCTAGAAAGCAGGAATACCCGCAAGCAGACAGGTCTGGGGAAGCTCTTGACCAACAAAACCTATCTCTTTTACCTGCTTTTGGTCGCCCTTTACTCTGGAGTGGGGAATACTGGTCATACCTATATCCCTGCCATGCTACAGCATAGTGGCTTAGAGGTGGATATGGCTTCGACTGTTGTTGCCCTATCAGTTCTGGTTGAAGCGCCTTTTATCTTTTATTCCTATCTCTTTATGGACAAGATTTCGATGAAGAAGCTTCTTTATATCTGTTTGGGAATCATCTTTCTCCAGTACAGCGTTTATGCCTTGGAGCTAGGTTTGATTTCGAAAATCGGGATGACTCTTTTTTCCAAGCACGTGACGGGCATGGTTTTGATTATGGTGACCCTAAAAATCGTAGCCAGCTTGGTCGATGAAAAATACCTAGTTACAGCCATTGCTTTGGTCCAGACAGCCCGCAGTCTAGGAACCATTCTCATTCAAAATCTGGCCGGCCACTTTCTGGACAGTTGGGGCTACGAAGGAATGAACCTCTTTCTAGCAGCTATTATCTGCTTAGTCTGTCTCCTGGCCCTCTTTCTAAAATTGCCAGAACGAAAAGGAAACCAATTATTTGGATAATGAAAAACGAGTCGGAGAGATGTTCTCTTGACTCGTTTTTTTGTCTAGATAGTTTCTCTGTCTTTTTGCGAATATTTTAGTAAATGAGAGAAATTTTAGAGGGGGCTAGGATATGTTTGTGGCGAGAAATCATAAGGGGCTTTTGTGTAATGCTCTGGAGGAGAAGATTGAGAAGGGGGCTGATTTCGTCTGCCCGGCTTGTTCAGGGGCAGTCCGTTTTAAAAAAGGGAAGGTTATGAAGCCGCATTTTGCGCATGTTTCGCTAGAAGAGTGTAGTTTTTATAGGGAAAATGAGAGTGCTGAGCACCTCAACCTTAAGGCGGAGCTTTTTCGCTGGGCTGTCCAGACAGAAGAAGTTGAGGTGGAGGCTTTTTTACCTGCTCTGCAGCAGATTGCTGATTTGCTGGTTGATAAAAAACTGGCTCTTGAAGTCCAGTGCAGTTCTCTAAGAATAGAACGACTGCAGGAACGGACGCTTTCTTACCGCCAGCATGGCTATCAGGTCCTCTGGCTCTTGGGGCGAAAACTTTGGCTCAAGGATTCCCTAACCCGCCTGCAGAAGGATTTTCTCTATTTTAGTAAAAATATGGGCTTTCATATCTGGGAGCTGGATCAAGAAAAGCAAGTTCTGCGTCTCAAATACCTGATTCACGAAGATCTGCATGGAAAAGTCCAGCACAAGACCAAGAACTTTCCTTTTGGTCACGGCCGGCTTTTGGATATTTTGCGTTTGCCCTTTCAAAAGCAGGAGATGAATAGCTTTCTAGCTCAGCAAGATCCGCAGATCTGCAATTATATCCGCCATCAGCTTTATTACCAACAGCCTAGATGGATGCGGCTGCAGGCTCAGCTCTATCAGGCTGGAGATAATCTCTTGACTAAGACTGCAGAGGATTTTTATCCACAGGTTCGGCCGATACAGGCTGCCTCCTTCTGTCAGATAACTACTGACCTGACTGACTATTACCAGCAGTTTGAGAACTATTATGCCAATCTCCAGCAAAAAAATCTGCAAATTGTTTATTCACCGGCCTTTTATGAGATGATAAAAGAAAATTGCTAAGTATCGTTAGTTTCTCATTGATGAAGCCATCAACTTTTAGCTATCCTTTCAGTTTTATAATATTTAAGAATCCTGTATAATATAATAAAGTAATAAGTTAGATAGTTAAAAATTCTAAATCGTGCTAATCCAGTAGGCTTTAGAAAATATGAGAAGTGAAAGGTGCTATCATGAAGAAAATTTTTGTCATTTTTCTGACTATCATCACACTCAGTTCAGCTATGTTTTTAGGAGGGTGCAGTATGCTAAACAGTCGGTCAGAAAAAGAAGAAATGATTCAGATTGCGGAGAGTAAAAAGATGAAGAAAGCCTTGGAAAATTTTCTCAAAGGTTTAGATTCTAAAGCTTTGACACCAGAAGGAAAGATTAAATCCTATGAAATTCAAAAGGATAAGTTAGATTATAATCCCATGGGTGGACTAAATGTTTACATAATTATTAATGGGAATGAAGTTTTGAATATTGATATGACTGTTCAGGAAGAAGATACTGGAGAATATGAAGTTGTATCATATGGTATTCCACAAGAATTGAGTGAGTTATTAGAAGAGGATTAACATGGCTAATAATGCAGAGTACAATGATAAGCAGAATGTTGCAGCAGCTTTGGTAGAGTATCGTGAATTAGAATTTGGGAGAAATTATTCAATAGCAGGTAAGAATGGATACATTGGTAATCTTTCTCAGGTATACGACAATGTAAATCGCCATGAAGAACAAATTTTTATCTTTATGAATCTTTAAAAATAATTCCGCCTTCATATTCTTTGGAAAAATAGTATAACAATTAATATAAGTCGTTAATCTAAATGTGGCTTGTCATTTTCGTTAAGACATTAGCTTTACCAAAGATGAGAAGCGAAAGGAGCTGTCATGAAGAAAATTTTTGTAATCTTTCTGAGTATCATTATGCTCAGTTCAGCTATGTTTTTAGGAGGCTGCAGTATGCTAAATAGTCGTTCAGAACAAGAAGAAATGCTTCAGATTGCGGAGGGGAAGAAAGCGCAGAGAGCAATAGAAGAATTACTAAGACAGGAAGATCCTAAAGCATTGACAGAGGAGGGGATTATAAAAGAATATTCAATTAACAAAAATGAATTAGACTATAATCCAATGGGGGGATTAATCATTGAACTTATAATCAATGATGACCCAGAATTAACTATTAAAACAACATTGATGGAAGAGTCTGATGGGAAGCTAGAACATACAGGATATGTAATCTCTGGTGAGCTTGCAAAGAAGTTGAGGGGAGAATGACATGACATATGATAAAGAATTTTATATTTATGAATCTCCGATGATTCCGTTTTCATATTCTCGATAAAAATAGTATAATAATCAATATAAAACATTAATCTAAATCTAGTTTCCCATTTTTGCTAAGGATCCAGCTTTAGCAAGGATGAGAAACGAAAGGAGCTGTCATGAAGAAAATTTATGTAATATTTCTGAGTATTCTAACGCTCAGTTCTGGCATGATTTTAGGAGGTTGTAGTATGGTAAACAGTCATTCAGAAAAAGAAGAAATGATTCAGATTGCAGAGAGTAAAAAGATGAAGGAGGCGATTGAGAATGAGTTGAGAGCACTAGATCCTAAAGCTCTGACAGCAGAAGGGAAAATTAAATCTTATGAAATTCAAAAGGATAAGTTGGAGTACAATCCTATGGGAGGAATGTTGGTTTATGTGGTTCTCAATAATGATCATGAGTTAAATATGAGTATGACGGTATTAGAAGAAAAGACGGGTGAGTATAGAATAGCGAGTTATTTTGCATCTGATGAACTTGACAAACTTGTTGGAGGTATATAAATGGATGGCTACTTAAATCCTATTGATGGCACAGGATATACTGATAGACAAAATGTAGATATTGCTATGTTTGAATATGCCAAAGATATAACTGTTGGAAAAAAAGCTAAAGTTGGTGATGTTGGCTACATAGGCACCGTCTCTCAAATTTACGACAATGTAAATGGCCATGAAGAGCAGGTCTATGTGCTAACTAATAAAGAAAGTGGCTTAACAGAAGCTGAAATCCAAGACTCTAATGGGAGTTTGCGTGGTGCTGTTCCCTACTCAGCTTCGGATGCTGAGCGTGCTCAGGTGCAGGATGTGACAGTCATGATGCAGGGCTCTCAGACCAAGACTCACACTCCTAAGTTGATCCACGATACTGTTACGGATTGGCTGCCTACAGACTTTGTGACGGCGTCTCACCGTCTGGGACCTGTAGGTGCAGTAGAATATGCTACCCCTTTCGTTTATCGTCATTCAAAAAATATTATTACTCAAAAAAGCCGAGAAGAACTAGATAAGGCAGATCGAGACGTAAGTAATAAGATAGGAAATGTAGTCGGAATCTTTAATAAAGATGCTGGTCAAGCAGTGAAGCAGAGCCTTAATTCTTTCAATAAAAATCCCTTTAATGAGCTGAGGAAGAATGTTATATCAAATCTTGCAGGTGTTTCTGGCGGAACTTTCACGACAGGAATTGCTGCACCAAATATTATGGTAGCTGCTAGTTATCTCAAACAGACACAAGAGTTTCCTCCTGCTCAGTTTAAGGATGCGGCTAAGCATCTTAAGGAAACCATTCGTAAGTATCCGAATGCCAAGATTGATCTTTACTGACACTCTTTGGGTTCTATGGATATCCAGTATGCTCTATCCACTCTGACAGAGGAGGAGATGCGCCATATTGGCACTGTCCATATCTACAATGGCCCCAATATCTATCCTCTCTTAACCAAGGAACAGCAGGAAAGACTGGATAGTGCTAAGTATAAGATCTTTAATCATATCGACCATAAGGATATCGTCAGCTTAGGCTACAGCTTATCTGGCAGTGAAAATGCTGCTGGCATTGTACGCCATATTGCGACTGTCGAAAAAGAAATCGGCGATCAGCATATGATGGAGGGCTATATCTACGATAAAAATAAAAATTTTGTGCTTATGGATGGGACGGGTAAGACGACTATCAAGGATACCATCAAAGCAAATATGATTCCTTACCAGAATATGAAGAAGTATCTGTCTAAGGGGGGATTTAGCAGTAATGAAAAGATTTATCTGGACAGTGTTCAAGCCCAGGCAACTGTTCAAAATTTAGTAAATGTGACCAAACTAGGCTATGACACGTTGCAGCAGGCTAGAGATCAGGTTGTTAGCGAAGCGGAAAAGCTAGCAGAGCAGTTGGGAAAGGTTCCTCAGGGCTTCAGTCTTAGTCCAGACGAGGTGACTGCAGCCTATCAGGCTGGAGGTGCAGATTATCAATCATTGGTCGGATCTTTACAAGAGCACTTTGAAAGTCGATTGTCTAAATTTCAGATGCTTCTAACTATCTTTGAAGTTTTGCAAGGTCAGATTGAAGCTGGAATTGAGCAGCTGCTGGCTAAAGATCAGACATTAGCAGGAGATTTTGAGCAATGGAACCAAATCAATCAATGAAGCAGGATATAGCTAAAAAAGAAAAAGAGTTGGAGGAGCTTTACTCAGAACTTCAGCGTGAACGTTTGAAGATTGATAAAGAACGAGATATCATACTATCTAAGAAAAAAGCTTTTTCCGACATGCTACAAGAAGAGTATGAAATGGCGACTGCTATTTTACGGAAACAAGAAAGGGACACTAGTATCGAATGGCAAGCTTTAAATCAGTATATAGAATCCTATGATGTGTTGGCAGAAGAGGCTAGCAGCGAGGAATTGAAAAATCTTGATTTAAAAGATGAGAAAGTTTTGGAAACATTCTCTAAGCAGAGACGCCGTTCAGAATGGGAAATTGAAGATAGCTATTGTCGCCTTCGTGATTCTAAATAAATTTGCTGTTTAGAGTAGAGGAAAGGAAAAAGTCTATGTTTATATCAGAAATAGCTTCAGCACCAGTAAAAAGTTACTTTTCACCATCTAAAACAGCCGATTTGACAGAAATTAGGAAAGCAATAGAAAAGCAAATTATAACGAATGTTTTAGCTCCTCTTTTGTTAGCTCAAAAAAGCAGCCTTCAAAGCAATTATGATACTCTTTTTACCGATGTCGCAAAGACTGTTCAGGAGAGTGTGAAAGTAGCTGCAGATCAGATAGATAGCTCGATGAAAGGGCAATTTTCTAAAAAAGTTGTAAGCGTTATAGACAACAGCGGTACGAAATTTGAAGAAATTTAGCAATGAACTCTTTGGAATCTAATTTTTCTTTGGTCAGGAATTAGGTTCAAAGAGTTTTTTTATTAATTAAGTCTGTCTGCCTAGCTACTATGTGATTTTGGTACTTGAGTTTTATAAAAAGTGGAATTTTGTGATAGAATAGGGGAGTCGGAGGATTTTTTTATGGCAAAACAAAGAAATAAAATTGAAGAAAAATATACTTGGGATTTGAGTACCATTTTCCCAACAGATGAAGCCTTTGAAGCGGAGTTGGCGCAGGTTTCAGAAGAAGTGAAGAAAGCAGCTGGTCTGGCTGGGCATTTGCTGGATTCAGCGGATAGTCTCTTAACAACGACTGAAATCCAGTTGGACTTGATGCGTCGTATTGAAAAGCTTTATTCTTATGCTCACATGAAGAATGACCAGGATACACGTGTGGCTAAGTACCAAGAGTATCAGGCTAAAGGCATGACTCTTTACAGCGACTTTGGTCAAAGCTTTGCTTTCTATGAGCCAGAATTTATGGCGATTACAGAAGAGCAGTACCAAGCTTTCTTGGCTGAGCAGCCAGCCTTGCAGCAGTATCAGCATTATTTTGACAAGCTTTTGAAAAAGAAAGCCCACATCCTAACACAGCGTGAAGAGGAGCTATTGGCTGGTGCTGGTGAAATTTTTGGTGCAGCGGGCGAAACCTTTGCTATCTTGGATAATGCAGATATCGTCTTTCCGATGGTGCATGATGAAGATGGAAATGAAGTTCAGCTCAGCCACGGTAACTATATCACTCTGGTCGAGTCTAAGAACCGAGAGGTCCGCAAGGAAGCTTACGAGGCTCTCTACAGCGTCTACGAGCAGTATCAGCATACCTATGCTAAGACTTTGCAGACCAATGTCAAGGTTCACAATTACAATGCGAAAGTCCGCAAGTTCTCATCTGCCCGTGAAGCAGCCTTATCAGCTGATTTTATTCCAGAAAGTGTATACGATAGCTTAGTTTCAGCTGTCAATAAGCATTTGCCTCTTTTGCAGCGTTATATCGCTTTACGAGCAAAGATTTTAGGCATTTCTGACTTGAAGATGTATGATATGCACACACCTTTGTCAGAGACAGACTACAAGTTCACTTATGAGGAAGCCTTGGCTAAGTCTGAGGAAGTCCTGGCAATTCTGGGTGAGGATTATTTGAGCCGAGTGAGGACAGCTTTTTCAGAGCGCTGGATTGATGTTCATGAAAATCAAGGCAAGCGCTCAGGAGCATACTCAGGCGGTTCTTATGATACCAATGCCTTTATGTTGCTCAACTGGCAGGACACGCTGGATAATCTATTTACCTTGGTGCACGAGACAGGCCATAGTATGCACTCAAGTTATACCCGTGAGACCCAACCTTATGTTTACGGTGATTACTCTATCTTCCTAGCTGAGATTGCTTCGACGACTAATGAAAACATCCTGACAGAGAAGCTCTTGGAAGAAGTAGAAGACGATGCTACCCGCTTTGCTATCCTCAATCACTTCTTAGATGGCTTCCGAGGAACGGTCTTCCGTCAAACCCAGTTTGCTGAGTTTGAGCATGCGATCCACAAGGCTGATCAAGAAGGTCAAGTTTTGACCAGCGAGTTTCTCAATGAAGTCTACGCTGAATTGAACGAGAAATACTATGGATTGAAAAAAGAAGATAATCCACAGATTCAGTATGAGTGGGCACGGATTCCGCATTTCTACTATGATTATTATGTTTTCCAATATTCGACAGGATTTTCAGCGGCTTCTGCCTTGGCTGAAAAGATTGTCCATGGCAGTCAGGAAGACAAGGATAAGTATCTGGACTATCTCAAAGCTGGGAACTCTGACTACCCACTTAATGTAATCAAAAAAGCAGGTGTGGATATGGAAAAAGAAGACTACCTAAATGCTGCTTTTGCTGTCTTTGAGCGTCGCTTGGACGAATTCGAAGCCTTGGTCGAGAAGTTGGGACTGGCATAAGATGGTCGAGACTTATAATCAAAACTCCAATCCCAATATGCGTCGGCCGGTGGTCAAAGAAGAAGTCGTAGACTTTATGAGACAGCGTCTCCAGCCAGTCACTGGTGGCCTCAAAGAGTTGGAGGATTTTGCTAGAGTTGAAAATGTGCCCGTGATTCCTCATGAGACAGTGGCTTACTTCCGCCTGCTACTCGAAAGTCTCCAGCCAGAGAAGATTTTAGAAATCGGTACGGCTATTGGTTTTTCGGCCCTTTTGATGGCCGAGCATGCTCCTCAGGCTCAGATTACGACTATTGATCGAAATCCAGAGATGATTGAGCTGGCTAAGGTTAATTTTGCTAAGTATGACAGCCGTCAGCAGATCACTCTGCTGGAAGGTGATGCAATGGATTTGCTTGAGACACTGGATGATTCTTACGACCTTGTCTTTATGGACTCTGCCAAGTCCAAGTATGTGGTCTTTCTGCCCCAAATCCTCAAACGCCTTAATCCTGGTGGCCTGATCCTCATTGATGATGTCTTTCAAGGCGGAGATGTTGCCAAGTCTTTTGAGGACATTAAGCGTGGCCAACGGGCAATTTACCGAGGTCTGCATAGTCTTTTTGACGCAACTCTGGACAGTCCAGATTTGATTGCGAGCCTACTTCCCTTGGGAGATGGGTTGCTTATGATTAGAAAAAAATGAGATCTCTATTTTTTAACTAATATTTAAAAGTTTTTTGCAAAATTTTAGATATCAAATTAAAAATATGGTACAATAGAGAACGTTAAATTATTTAAGAATAAAGGAGTAAAAATCTATAATGAAGAAAAAAATTTTTGCAGGAGCTGTAACACTCTTGTCAGTCGCTGTATTAGCAGCATGTTCCAACTCAGAAGGCAAGGACATCGTGACCATGAAAGGAAATACGATTACTGTCAATGAATTCTACGATCAAGTGAAAAACAATGGTGCGGCTCAGCAGGTCTTGCTGCAAATGACTATCAAGGAAGTTTTTGGTGAAAAATACGGAAAGAATGTTACAGATAAAGAGGTTAACGAAGCATTTGATAAGATGAAAACTGCTTACGGTACATCTTTTGCGCAAGTACTTGCTCAAAGTGGACTAACCGAAGAAACATATAAAGACCAAATTCGAACAAATAAACTTGTTGAGTACGCTGTTAAAAAAGCTGCTGAAAAAGAGCTGACTGATGAAAATTACAAGGCTGCCTTTGAAAACTACACTCCGGAGGTAACAGCTCAAATCATTAAGATTGATAGCGAAGACAAGGCAAAAGAAGTCTTAGAAAAGACCAAGGCGGAGGGTGCAGATTTTAGTCAAATTGCTAAAGAGAACTCTACCGATACTGCCACTAAGGATAAAGGCGGAGAAATCAAGTTTGATTCTAGTTCAACTGATGTTCCTGATGCAGTTAAAAAAGCTGCCTTTGCTTTGGAAGAAAACAGCGTTTCAGATCTTGTAACTGTCCAGAATTCTCAATATTCAGCAAGTTATTACATTGTTAAGTTGGTTAAGAAGTCAGAAAAATCTTCTAACTGGAAAGATTACAAAGATAATTTAAAAAAGATTATTGTAGCTCAAAAAGAAAATGATACTAGCTTTATTCAGTCTGTCGTAGCTCAGGAACTTAAAGAAGCTAATATCAAAGTTAAAGATGATGCTTTCCAAAGCCTCTTTGCACAGTATATTGAAACAACTGGTTCTTCATCCTCAGCTTCTTCATCGGAAGCTTCATCAAATGCTACCAGTAGTTCAGACTCTGCTGAGTCTAGCTCAGCAGCTGAAAGTAGTTCAACAGAAGCTTCATCCTCAGCCGCAGAATAAGGTTGACGAAAAGAGAATAAGCAAGTATAATAAGACTGGTGAGAATTGATTTTTCAAGTTCTTAGTTCAGAGAATTGGCGGTGCTGCGAGCCATCTGAGACGGGGAATCATGCTACTCATCTTGAAAAATAGAATACGAAATGAGAATGACAAGTTCATTGAATGAAGGTGGTACCGCGGTTTTTCGCCCTTCGGACAAGGAACTTGTCTTTTATGTTGACTATGGAGGTAGCATAATGAAAACCTATCTTGTCAAACAGAAATTTCGCTTAGGCGGCGAACGCTTTGATATCAAGGACGATCGAGGAAATGTGGATTATCAAGTGGAAGGCTCTTTCTTCCAGATTCCTAAGACCTTTACTATCTATGATAGTCAGGGTCAAATCGTCAGTCAGATTACCAAGACCCTTTTAACCCTCCTGCCCCAGTTTGAGATCAAACTCAGCAGTGGGCATAGCTTTTATATCCGTAAGAAATTCTCTTTTTTGCGTGATAAATATAAATTTGATAATTTGGGTCTTCGAGTTGAAGGGAATATCTGGGATTTAAACTTTTGTCTGCTGGATGACAGCAATCAAGTCGTTGCAGAGATTACCAAGGAGCTCTTCCATCTAACCTCTACTTATCAGGTGAATGTCTATGATGAGGCTTATTCAGATTTGGTCATTTCCCTCTGTGTCGCTATTGATTATGTCGAAATGCTGGAAAGTTCGTCCTCGTAATGCAATTATTTTTAGAAAAAAATTAAGGAGAAAAATAAATGAAACAAATGTCAAGTGCTCAGGTTCGTCAAATGTGGCTGGATTTTTGGGCAACTAAAGGTCATGCAGTAGAACCATCTGTCAGCTTGGTGCCGGTCAACGATCCAACCTTGCTCTGGATTAACTCTGGTGTAGCAACCCTTAAGAAATACTTTGACGGAACCATTATTCCAGAGAATCCTCGGATTACCAATGCTCAAAAGGCCATTCGAACCAATGATATTGAAAATGTCGGAAAAACTGCCCGCCACCATACTATGTTTGAAATGCTGGGCAATTTCTCTATCGGCGATTATTTCCGTGATGAAGCGATTGAGTGGGCTTACGAGCTTTTGACTAGCCCTGAGTGGTTTGATTTTCCCAAAGACAAGCTCTACATGACCTACTACCCAGACGATAAGGACTCTTACAACCGCTGGATTGCTATGGGCGTTGAGCCTAGTCATTTGATTCCGATTGAGGACAACTTCTGGGAAATCGGTGCTGGACCTTCTGGGCCGGATACAGAGATTTTCTTTGATCGGGGTGAGGCTTTTGATCCAGAAAATATTGGGGTCCGTCTCTTAGAAGAAGATATTGAGAACGACCGTTATATCGAAATCTGGAATATCGTCTTGTCACAATTCAATGCTGACCCTGCTGTGCCTCGTAGTGAGTACAAGGAATTGCCACATAAGAACATTGATACGGGCGCAGGTTTGGAGCGTTTGGTCGCTGTTATCCAAGGGGCTAAGACCAACTTCGAGACCGACCTCTTTATGCCAATCATTCGTGAAGTAGAAAAACTGTCTGGCAAGGTCTATGACCAAGATGGCGACAATATGAGTTTCAAGGTTATCGCAGACCATATTCGTTCGCTTTCCTTTGCCATTGGTGATGGCGCACTCCCTGGAAATGAAGGCCGTGGCTATGTCCTTCGTCGTCTGCTCCGCCGTGCTTCAATGCATGGTCAAAAATTGGGTATCAATGAGCCATTCCTTTACAAACTTGTACCAACTGTGGGCAAGATTATGGAAAGCTACTACCCAGAAGTTCTTGAGAAGAAAGACTTTATCGAAAAGATTATCAAGAGTGAGGAAGAATCTTTTGCTCGTACTCTGCACTCTGGTCAACACTTTGCAGAAACAATTGTGGCAGATTTGAAAGCTAAGGGACAAACTGTTATTGCTGGTCAAGATGCCTTTAAACTCTACGATACTTACGGTTTTCCGCTGGAGTTGACTGAAGAAATTGCTGAAGAAGCAGGCATGACTGTGGACCGTGCTGGCTTTGAAGCGGCTATGAAAGAGCAGCAGGATCGTGCGCGTGCTTCTGTCGTCAAGGGTGGCTCAATGGGCATGCAAAATGAAACCCTGCAGGCCATCACCGTAGAGAGTGCCTTTAACTACGAAAAAGAAGAGCTGACAGCTGAACTCCTTGCTATTGTAGCGGATGATGCAGCAGTGGAGTCTGTTGAGACAGGCACAGCTGCCCTCATCTTTGCAGAAACGCCATTCTACGCAGAAATGGGTGGTCAGGTGGCCGACCACGGTCAAATCTTTGATGGAGCAGGCAATCTGGTAGCGCAAGTTACGGATGTACAAAAGGCACCAAATGGTCAGCCGTTGCATACTGTAGAAGTTTTGGATCCTCTGGCTCTGGGTCAAAGCTATAAACTGGAAATTGACCACAGCCGTCGCCATCGTGTGATGAAAAATCATACGGCAACTCACCTTTTACATGCAGCCCTGCATAATGTTCTTGGTAACCATGCAACCCAAGCAGGCTCTCTGAACGAAGTAGAATTCCTGCGCTTTGACTTTACGCATTTCCAAGCAGTGACAGCAGAAGAGCTGCGTGCTATCGAGCAAGAAGTCAATGAGAAAATCTGGGAAGCCCTTGCTATAGAGACAGTAGAGACAGATATTGACAAAGCTAAGGAAATGGGTGCCATGGCGCTCTTTGGCGAAAAATATGGTAAAGAAGTTCGTGTCGTAACCATCGGAGACTACTCTGTCGAGCTTTGCGGAGGAACCCACGTAGGCAATACTTCTGAAATCGGTATTTTCAAGATTGTCAAAGAAGAGGGGATCGGATCTGGAACTCGCCGTATCTTGGCAGTCACCAGCAAGGAAGCTTTTGAAGCCTACCGTGAGGAAGAAGAGGCGCTCAAGGATATCGCTGCGACTCTCAAGGCACCGCAAATCAAGGAAGTACCTCACAAGGTAGAAGCGCTGCAAGAGCAGCTGCGTCAACTCCAAAAAGAGAATGCAGAGCTCAAGGAAAAGGCAGCAGCAGCGGCCTCTGGTGAAGTCTTCAAGAATGTTCAAGAGGCAAATGGACATAGCTTTATCGCTAGTCAGGTCTCTGTGTCTGATGCAGGTGCCCTGCGTACCTTTGCGGACACTTGGAAGCAGAAGGACTATTCAGATGTTCTCGTACTGGTCGCAGCAATTGGAGACAAGGTCAATGTTCTTGCAGCCAGCAAGACTAAGGACGTACATGCTGGTAATCTGATTAAGGAATTGGCACCGATTGTAGATGGTCGAGGCGGCGGTAAGCCAGATATGGCTATGGCTGGTGGCAGCAAGCAATCAGCTATTCCAGACCTGCTAGCAGCAGTTGCTGAGAAGTTGTAATATGAGATAACAGATAGATGAAAAGGTCTGCTCTTTGGGCAGACTTTTTTCTGTGCTCTCGGCTCCCTTACTTCTCTGTATGAAAAGCAAATAGGCCGCTTTTCGGCAAGAAAGTATGAATTGTTTTAGAATAAATAATGATATTTTCAAAAATATTGCATAAAAATACAGAAAATACTTGACAAAGGGAAAATATACGAGTAAAATAAAACGCATATTTATACGGAGGTGTTTTAAAAATATGCGTATTTCGATTGTAGGAATTACTGGTTACTCAGGAATGGAACTCCTCCGTATTTTACTGCAACATCCGCAGGCAGAAGTCGTTGCCCTTCATGCCAGTCAAGATATGGAGGCTCTTGTGTCAGAGCTTTATCCTCATTTGAAGGGGATTTGCGACTTGAAAATAGAAGCTTTTGACAGTCAGGAAATAATGCGACGAGCAGATCTTGTTTTCTTTGCAACGTCAAGCGGAGTGGCTAAAGATTTGTCAAAAGACTTTGTAGAAGCAGGATTTCCAGTCATTGACCTATCTGGTGATCATCGTTTGCCAGAGAATATTTATAAAAAATGGTATCAGAAAGAGCCGGCTGAAGACTATGTTCAAAAAGCGTTTATTTATGGGCTGTCTGAATTTACAGATATCAGAGGGAAGCGATTTATTGCTAATCCCGGCTGCTATGCGACGGCTACAGAGTTGGCCTTGATTCCCTTGCTGCAGGCTCAGGCTATTGAGCTGGACTCCATTATTGTTGACGCCAAGAGTGGCTTGACTGGGGCGGGGAAAAATCCAGCTGCATCCAGCCATTTTGTTCATGTGCACGACAATTATGTGACTTACAAACTGAATCAGCATCAGCATATTCCTGAGATTGTGCAACAGTTGCAGCGTTTTGATAAGGGATTGCAGCAGATTCAGTTTTCAACTTCCCTCATTCCTGTCAATCGTGGCATCCTAGCGACGGTTTACAGCAAATTGAAAGAACCTTTGACTCGAGAAGAGCTGGCTGCTATTTACCAGGAATGCTATCAGGATAAGCCTTTTGTCCGTATTCAAGCTGCTTTGCCGAATTTGCATCAGGTTGTCGGTACTAATTATACAGATATTGGTTTTGACTATAATCCTGTGACAAATATTTTAACTGTCGTGGCTGTGCTGGATAATCTGATCAAGGGGGCTGCTGGTCAGGCAGTTCAAAATATGAATCTGATGCTGGGTTTCCCTGAAACAGATGGCCTGCTCAGTCAACCGTCCTATGTCTAGATGAGAAAGGGTTAGATATGAAGATTATTGATGGAACGATTGCCAGTCCGCTAGGCTTTTCGGCTGACGGTTTACACGCTGGCTTTAAGAAAAAGAAGTTGGATTTTGGTTGGATTGTGTCAGAAGTACCAGCCAGTGTGGCAGGAGTTTATACGACTAATAAGGTCATTGCTGCTCCGCTTCTAGTGACCAAAGCCTCAATTCAAAAGAGCCAGAAATTGCAGGCAATAGTGGTTAATTCTGGTGTTGCCAATTCCTGTACAGGCCAGCAGGGTCTGGACGTCGCCTATAAAATGCAGCGATTGACTGCCAAAAAGCTGAAGATTGAGCCCGACTTGGTAGGTCTGGCTTCTACAGGAGTCATCGGCGAGCAGCTTCCAATGGATGCTCTGAAAAATGGTCTTTCTCAGATTATGGTGAGTGGTAAGGCAGATGATTTTGCTGAGGCTATCTTGACGACGGATACTTGCACTAAGACCTGTGTAGTCACAGAAGAGTTTGGCTCAGACCTGGTGACTATGGCGGGGGTGGCCAAGGGCTCGGGCATGATTCATCCGAATATGGCGACTATGCTGGCCTTTATCACCTGTGATGCTAATATTTCCAGTGCTACCTTGCAAAAGGCTCTCAGTCAGCATGTGGAGACGACTTTCAACCAAATCACCGTGGATGGAGATACATCGACCAATGACATGGTATTAGTCATGGCGAACGGCTGCCGGCAAAATGAAGAAATTCAACCAGATACGGAAGAATTTGAAAAGTTTTCCAAGATGCTCCGCTATCTTATGGCTGACTTGGCTAAGAAAATTGCCAAGGATGGCGAGGGAGCGACCAAGTTGATTGAAGTCAATGTTCGGCATGCCAAGGATGAACAGAGTGGCCGTATGATTGCTAAGAGTGTCGTTGGATCTAGCCTGGTCAAAACGGCTATTTTTGGTCAAGATCCCAATTGGGGCCGAATCTTAGCAGCTATCGGCTATGCGGGAGCAGATGTCTCGGTGGATTATATTGATATTTGGATTGAAGGGATTCCAGTTATGCAGGCTTCTAGCCCTGTGGCTTTTGACCCCGAGGAGACTAGTGATGCCATGGCTGGAGAGCTGCTGACCTTGACCATTGACCTACACGATGGTGACGCTGAAGCTCAGGCCTGGGGCTGCGATCTATCCTATGATTATGTGAAAATCAATGCCCTCTATAGAACCTAAGGAGAAATGCAATGAAAGATGTGATTGTTATAAAAATTGGTGGTGTTGCTGCGCAAAAGCTGTCTGATAAGTTTATCAAGCAAATGCAAGCATGGATAGCAGCTGGTAAGAAAATCGTTGTCGTTCACGGGGGCGGTCTGGTCATAAATCAACTCATGAAAGAGCGCCAGCTGGCTACTCGCAAGGTTAAGGGGTTGCGGGTAACAGCTAAGTCTGACTTACCCATTATTGAGCAGGCCTTGCTAGGTCAAGTCGGCCGGACGCTGACACAAGAACTGAACGACTCAGATATTGAAAGCCTTCAGCTGGTTTCACATTTGGGAAAGACAGTTTCGGCGGACTTTATCGACAAAGACCTCTATGGCTATGTCGGTGATGTGACGGCCATTAAAACTGCCTATCTAGAGCAGCTGCTAGCTGAGGACATAGTCCCAGTGCTGGCTTCGCTAGGAGAAAATGCGGCTGGCGAGCTCTTAAATATCAATGCAGACTATATAGCAGCGGCAGTTGCCAGCAGCTTGCAGGCAGAGAAGCTAATCCTGATGACAGATATAGAAGGAGTTTTAGAGGATAAAAAAGTTCTGCCTCAGCTTCTGACCAGTCAGGTTTCCAAGAAGATTCAGACAGGTGTCATCAAGGGCGGCATGATTCCTAAGATTGAGAGTGCTGTTCAGACTGTGCTTTCCGGTGTCGGGCAGGTTCTGATTGGTGACAATCTTTTGACGGGCACCTTGATAGCAGAGGGATAACGATGACTTATTTATTTGAAAACTACAAGAGGGCACCTATTGAGTTTGTTAAAGCAGAGGGGTCCTATCTGATTGACAGTGAGGGAAAGGCTTATTTGGACTTTTCATCGGGGATTGGCGTAACCAATCTTGGCTTTCACCCGCAGGTCCAGCAGACTTTGATCCAGCAAGCAGGGCGCATCTGGCACAGTCCCAATCTCTATCTTAGCTCTCCGCAAGAGCAGGTGGCTCAGGAACTGGCAGGTTCTTATGATTATTTGGCTTTTTTCTGTAATAGCGGAGCAGAAGCCAATGAAGCAGCTATTAAGCTAGCCCGCAAAGCTACTGGCAAGCAAGGCATTATAACTTTTCAGCAATCCTTTCACGGTCGGACCTTTGGCGCTATGGCCGCAACAGGACAGGATAAGATTAAGGAAGGATTTGGTGATGGGGTGCCTCATTTCAGCTATGCGGTTTACAATGATCTGGCCAGCGTAGAAGACTTGGTCAATCAGGATACGGCAGCTGTCATGCTGGAATTGGTCCAAGGAGAATCAGGCGTTCATCCAGCAGAAGTAGCTTTTGTCAAAGACTTGGCTGATTTTTGCCAACGAGAGGGGCTTTTGCTGATTGTTGATGAGGTCCAGACAGGCATGGGGCGTACTGGCCAGCTTTATTCCTTTGAGCATTATGGGATTGTACCGGATATTGTGACGCTGGCTAAGGGTCTGGCCAATGGCCTGCCTGCTGGCGCCCTATTGGGAAAATCCAGCTTGGCTCCCGCTTTTGGACCTGGCAGTCATGGTTCTACCTTTGGTGGCAATAAATTAGCTATGGCAGCTGCCTTGGAGACCTTGCATATCATGAAAGAAGCGGGTTTTCTAGAAGAAGTCAGATCTAAGAGTGATATCTTATTGGAGAAGCTCCAGCTTGCTTTTCAGGACCATCCAAAGATTTTTGCTGTTCGCGGTTTGGGCATGATGATTGGGATTGAAACAAGTGCCAGTCTGTCAAGGATTGTTGAAGCCGCTCGTCAGAAAGGCTTGATTATCCTGACAGCCGGAGAAAATGTTATCCGTCTCCTGCCGCCTTTGACTATCAGCAGGGAGGAAATCCAGCAGGGGATTGCTATTTTGAAAGAAGTATTTTCCGAATTAGATGAATAAAGGAAAAGGATTCAGTGTGAGCTGGATTCCTTTTTTGTCTATGATAATGGTGTTCTTGACAATGATTATTATTTTTTTGACAAATATACTTGTCAAAAAGAAAAGAATCTGTTACAATAATTTTGAACAGGAAATGGAGGGACGCTTATGAATGCATTCTTATGGTTCTTGCTTCCGATGACTTTTATGGTTTTTATCTTTGGGATTGATTCTTCCAATAAGCTAAAACGGATGCAGGGACGGATAAAGTCTTTAGAAAGAAAAAGAAAGGGGAACAAAACAATGTCACAATTTTTAAAAGAAATGATTGGAAAGAAGCCGACAATTATGAGCGAGTCAATTGGAACCAATAACTGGCTGGTAAACTGGCTGGTAGTGGATGTGGATGAAGAATGGGTCAAGCTGAGCATGACAGATAAAAAAGGTCAGACCAAGACCAAGCTGATTCGTATTGAAGACATTCGGTCTATCGAGCTTTAGGAGAAGTGGGGGATTTTAATGAAATTAAGAAATCGACTCAAGGAGTTGAGGGCGCGTGACGGTCTCAACCAGACAGAACTGGCTAAGCTGGCCGGTGTTTCCAGGCAGACAATCAGCCTTATAGAGAGAGGCGAATATACCCCGTCGATTGTGATTGCCCTTAAGATTGCCCATATTTTCAATGAAAACGTTGAGAATGTCTTTCGGCTGGTGGAGGAAGCAGAATGAAGAACCAATTAAGATTCATTTCAACAGGAGCTAAAACAGTCCTTCAGCCTCAGCATTCTTGTATCATCTATTGTAAAAAAATAAAGGAGAAGAAGTCGTGAAAGAGCAAAAACGTATATCTACACAGAAAAGAGTTTTATATAATGTCCTTATATTTCTAGCTGGAGCTTTAATAGGTGGTCTGTCTATTTTGTTTTCTGAAACTGGTCTGCTAAAAAACATCAGTTGGTCGACTATTTTTTCTGTTCAACTGCTGCGCCAGCTAGGTAGGGCCAGCCTTATCATCCTCTATCCCTTGGTCTTTTTCTTGATTTATCGGACTCGTAAATACAATGAAGCCTATGAAAAAGAAGCAGATGAGGATAAGAATTATGAATGGTACCGGCTAACCTTTAAAAATCTGGAATATGCGACTATTGTCTTTAATATCAGCAGTGCTATCGTTCTTTTTACGATTTTAGTTGGAGTTGTTTTTATTGGAAATATTACTAATCATAAGAGCCCTCTTCAGTGGAGTTTTATAGATTATGCGATTGCCTTTCTTTATATTATTTTGCAAGTTGTCTTTTTAAAGACAGTTCAGAAGGTGCGGCACTATAAGCTATCAGCCTTTCCGACTACTGAGGAAATAAAAGAATTTGCCCTCTCTTATGATGAGTCAGAGCTGCAAGCCAATTATGAACAGTGCTATCTCATTCTCTTCAATGTAAATCAGAGACTTCTGCCAGCCCTCTATGTTATTTTAGGGATACTGGGAGCCTTCACACCTCTCAATGTTGTTTCTGGCTTTGTCGTCATCGTGGTAATCCATATCTATATCAATCTTATGTATTATCCAATGGTAAGAAAATATTTCAAATAAGCTTATTTCTCGATGAAAGGCGGAAATTATGAAACTACTGAAAGAACTTGATTTTATCCATAATAAAAAGGTCAATCTGGCTCTGAATATAACGGCTGTGCTGCTAATCTTCCCTTTTCTAGCCCTCTTTACCTGGATTGCCATTCTGATGTATGGCAAGGGCAGCGAAGTTTTTCATTTCTTTGACTTACTCTACCTCCTTGTTCTAATGGTCATCCATGAGCTGATCCACGGCTTTTTCTTCAAGGTCTTGGGAGATGAAAATACCAAGGTCAAGTTTGGTTTTAAGAGCGGCATGGCCTATGCGACCAGCCCAGGGAGTCGTTACAGTCGGAAAAGGATGCTTGTCATCATCCTGGCACCTTTCTTTCTGATTAGCCTAGCCCTGACCTTGATCTATGCCTTGCATATTCTGACTGCGACCTCTTATATCGTTCTTGCTAGCTTCCATGCAGCTGGCTGTGCAGGAGATTTTTTCCTCGCTGCCACTATTCTCCAGCAGAAGGGAGATATTGCTGTTGAGGATACGGAAGTCGGTATCAATATTTATCAAAAGGAGAATACAAAATGAACAACTTCAAATCAATTGCTTTAGGACTTGGAAAATGGATAGGCTTAATTGCTCTTAGCCTCCTTATAAATGTTGCTCCAATGCTATTCTTAAGGCTCGGGAAGAATTTACCTATTTATGCAGAAATCTTATTGGTAGCCTTGTATTTGATTTTAGTTTTCCTGATTTTTCGTGTCTTATGGCGGCGATATCAGAAGCATGTGCCTGAAGAAAAGAAGAAATTTAAACTGTCTGGCAAGGATATCGGTTTTGCTTTTCTATTCTTTTTCCTTGCCAGAGTGGCTGCTATTATCGGTGTTTATCTCAATCTCATCCTGAGCGGCAATTCCCAGACCAGTAATGACAGCGCCATACAAGGGCTGGGGGGAATGATGTCTTCGCAGCATATCTTCTTTGCCTTGCTCTTTGTTGCGACGATTGCTTTTATTGCTCCTATCATGGAAGAATTAATTTTCCGCGGTTTTGGGACTGCCTTCTTTTTCAAGAATAATCAAAAAGTTTTGGCTGCCATTGTGACTTCTGTAGTCTTCACTTTGCCTCATATCACTCAATTGACAGAGTTCCCAATTTATTTTGCACTTGGACTGGTTCTTTATTTATCCTATGCTCGTCGGGGGAATATAAAAGATTCCATGTTGGTTCATATCCTGAACAATCTCCCCATGGCTATAATACTGCTGCTAGCTATGTTTAAGTAAATCAATCTATAAGGAATCACTATGAAATTAAAAACTTTCTTTACTAATTTTGGCCTTTATATTCTTGTCCTC
This sequence comes from Streptococcus sanguinis SK49, assembly GCF_000212815.1. Lineage (GTDB taxonomy): Bacteria > Bacillota > Bacilli > Lactobacillales > Streptococcaceae > Streptococcus > Streptococcus sanguinis_C. The sequence goes on from NZ_GL890985.1 coordinate 824,622, forward strand.
TTGGCCTATTTCTATATATTTTCGGATATAGTTCTCTTCACTATAGGTTCTCTGACAGGAGGAACTTCTCAACTATTGATTTTGCCGATTTTTGTCATACTTGCAAGTCTCTATTCTTTTGCCATGTGGAAATGGTACCAGAAAGATTTGAAACTGGAAATCAAAAATACCAAGCTAACCAGTTCTATCTGGCTTCCCATTATCCTCTTGCTTGCTTTTATCATCTTCCAGCAGCTCGTTCCTATTGAATCTTCTGCCAATCAGAACACTGCTGTACAGTTGATTCAGCAGCAGCCAGCCTTTGCTTTCCTATACATGGTAATCTTTGCTCCTATTCTCGAAGAGTTGCTGACACGAGGATTTTTGGCTAAGTTTCTCTTTCCCGACCAAAATAGCTTAGCGATAATCCTGCTTTATTTAACTGTATCTGCCAGCTTTTTCTCTCTTCTGCACATGCCGGGCAGTCTAGTCCAGTTTCTGGTTTACTTCATCTTGGGGGCAATCTTTGGCCTAGGCTATCTAGCTAAGAAGGACCTACGCTACTCAATGGGACTACATCTCGCCAATAACCTTATTGCCCTTGTTCTCATTGTCTTCTTTTAATAGAAAAACGAAATATAAGACAGTACTTCCAAAGTTAGGCAGAAAAATCTAACGGCAGAAGTGTTTTTCTGTGGAATGGAGTTTAAATACCAAACTGCTTTTCTGGTCTCTCGAAAGCCAGCAGTTTCAAATTCTTGTGAAAGTGTTTTCCAGATGGTATAATGAGCTATCAAATGAAAAGAGGTTTCCTTATGTCTAAAGTCCTATTAATTGTCAACCCTAGCTCGGGAGGCGAAAAAGCCAAGTCCTATGAAGACTTGGCAAGAGAAAAGCTGGCAGAATGTTTTGATGAGGTAGTGGTTAAGCATACTGAAAAAGGCGGAGACGCAGCAGCTTTTGCTAAGCAAGCCGCAGAAGACCATTATGATAGCGTCTTTGTCATGGGTGGCGATGGAACTGTCAATGAAGGAATCAGCGGCCTGGCTGAACTAGACTATCGTCCGACTTTTGGCTTCTTTCCACTAGGTACGGTCAATGACTTGGCGCGTGCTCTCGGCATTCCCCTAGACGCTGAAGAAGCTATCCAAAATCTGGATATCAATAAAGTCAAGCCACTTGATATCGGCAAGATTAATGACCAGTACTTTATGAATGTGGTTGCCATTGGAACTATTCCTGAGTCGATTAACAATGTGGATTCTGAAGACAAGACTAAGTGGGGCAAGTTTGCCTACTTTATCTCTGGCTTCAAGCAGTTGATGGATACTAGTTTTTACGAATTTCACTTGAAGATTGATGGAGAAGAGCGTACGATAAAGAGCAGTACACTCTTGATTGGCTCTACCAACTCAATCGGAGGTTTCGAGAGCATTCTCCCTGAAGCCACTGTCAATGACGGCTTGCTCCATCTCTTGTACCTTAAGGATAAAAATCTCTTGGACACTTTGGTTTCTGTTCCAGATTTGATTTTGGGCAATGGTGAAGAAAGTGACAATATCGAGTATCTGACCTTCAAGGAAATCACAGTTGAGTTGGCTGACAATAACGCAGAGCTCAGCGTTAACGTTGACGGAGATGAGGGCGACCAACTGCCAGTGACGATTCGTGTCTTGCCATCTCATTTGAATGTGTATTACTAATTATTTTGGGAAGATCAGAAAAGCTAGATGATGTTTGCTTTATCTGTTCTCCTTGCTAGTTTAGATTACAAACCCCCTCTTTCCGTATTTTGGAAAGAGGGGGTCTTTGTCTTATAATCCGTAATTATAGTCGTCATCCTGCATGGCTTCAACTTCGCCCAGCAGGTAGCCGTTACCCACTTGGGAGAAGAAGTCATGGTTGGAAGTACCGGTTGAGATACCGTTCATGACGATAGGATTGACATCGTCCGCTGAGTCTGGGAAGAGGGGATCCTGTCCCAGATTCATCAGAGCCTTGTTGGCATTGTAGCGCAGGAAGGTCTTGACCTCTTCGGTCCAGCCGACTGTGTCATACAGGCTTTCAGTATAGCCTTCTTCATTTTCATAGAGGGTGTAGAGCAGGTCATACATCCATTCTTTGAGTTTTTCTTGCTCGTCTTCTGGTAGTTCATTAAAACCTAGCTGGAACTTGTAGCCGATATAGGTTCCGTGGACAGACTCGTCACGGATGATCAGCTTGATAATCTCAGCAACGTTAGCCAGCTTGTTATTACCCAGATAGTAGAGCGGAGTGAAGAAACCAGAATAGAAGAGGAAGGTTTCCAAGAAAACGCTGGCTATTTTCTTTTCCAGAGCTGTACCATTCAGGTAAATTTCGTTGATAATCTCAGCTTTCTTTTGCAAGTATGGATTGGTGTTGGTCCAAGCAAAGATTTCATCGATTTCTGACTTGGTATTGAGCGTAGAAAAGATAGAAGAGTAAGACTTGGCGTGAACGGACTCCATAAATTGGATGTTGTTGAAGACAGCTTCTTCGTGAGCAGTGCGTACATCCTTGCGCAGAGCATCCACACCAGACTCAGACTGGAGGGTATCCAGCAGGGTCAGGCCACCGAAGACCTTGCCAACCAGGTCTTTTTCCTTGTGAGACAGCTTTCTCCAGTCATCCAGGTCATTGGATAGGGGAATCCGCGTATCCAGCCAGAATTGCTCAGTCAGTTTTTCCCAGGTGGACTTATCGATCACATCTTCGATAGCGTTCCAGTTAATGGCTTTGTAGTAAGTTTGCATTCTTTCTCCTTTAGTAGATGGTACGACCTGATGTGGCATCAGCTATCCCTTCTTGGATACTGTCCTAATGCTTCACGATTTTACCTTTCTGACAATGATGAGGAAAGTAAAATGTGACATGGTCGAATTTCCTTTTCTTTTTCTAAAATCTCTTGTTAGATGACACAGCTTTCACATTGGTTGGCACCTACTTCGCCGCCATCATCAGTGAAGGTGCGGACATAGTAGATGGACTTGATACCCTTATTGAAGGCATAGTTACGCAGGATAGAAAGGTCGCGGGTCGTCTGCTTGCTTTCTTTTTTCCATTCGTAGAGGCCTTTAGGGATATCGCTGCGCATAAAGAGAGTCAGGGAAAGACCTTGGTCCACATGCTCAGTTGCGGCTGCGTAGACATCGATAACCTTGCGCATATCCATGTCATAGGCGCTGGTATAGTAAGGAATAGTCTCAGTTGACAGACCAGCAGCAGGATAGTAGATCTTACCGATTTTCTTTTCTTGACGTTCTTCGATCCGCTGAGTAATTGGATGGATTGAAGCAGAAACGTCATTGATATAGCTGATAGAGCCATTTGGTGCAACAGCTAGGCGGTTTTGATGGTAGAGACCATCAGCCTTGACCTTGTCGCGCAACTCAGCCCAATCTTCTGCAGATGGGATAAAGATGCCAGCGAAGAGTTCTTTGACACGGTCAGACTTAGGAACAAATTCATCCGTCAGGTATTTGTCAAAGTAAGTTCCGTTAGCATAGTCAGATTTTTCAAAGTTATCGAAGGTCACGCCACGCTCGCGAGCGATATTGTTAGACTCAACCAAAGTCCAGTAGTTCATGAGCATGAAGTAGATGCTGGTGAACTCTACAGCTTCCGCTGATCCGTAATCGATCAACTGCTGAGCCAAATAACTGTGTAGCCCCATAGCACCTAAACCAAAAGTATGAGCTAGGCTATTTCCGTGATCGATAGAAGGCACAGCTGTAATGTGTGAACTATCAGTAACGAAAGTAAGAGCGCGAGTCATAGTTCGGATGGATTTTCCAAAGTCAGGCGAAGTCATCATGTTGACAACGTTGGTAGAACCTAAGTTACATGATACATCTGTTCCCAAGTGGAGATACTCTTGTGCATCATTCAAAAGACTAGGTTCTTGCACTTGCAGGATTTCAGAGCAAAGGTTACTCATGATGATTTTACCGTCAATTGGATTTGAACGATTAGCAGTATCGATGTTTACGACATAAGGATAGCCAGATTCTTGTTGGAGTTTAGAAATTTCTGTTTCCAAATCACGAGCCTTGATCTTGGTTTTAGTGATATTTGGATTAGCGACCAACTCATCATATTTTTCAGTGATGTCAAGGTAGGCAAATGGCACTCCGTACTCGCGTTCAACAGAATATGGGCTGAAGAGGTACATTTCTTCATTTTTGCGTGCTAATTCGTAGAACTTATCCGGAATGACAACGCCGAGTGAGAGGGTTTTAACCCGAACTTTTTCGTCGGCATTTTCTTTCTTGGTAGAAAGGAAGGCGATGATATCTGGGTGGAAGACATTGAGGTAAACAACCCCAGCTCCCTGACGTTGGCCCAACTGGTTAGAGTAAGAGAAGCTGTCCTCGAAGAGTTTCATAACAGGAACAACCCCAGATGCAGCTCCCTCATAGCCCTTGATAGGTGCTCCGGCTTCCCGCAGATTGCTGAGGGAAATACCGACCCCGCCTCCGATACGAGACAATTGCAGGGCAGAGTTGATGGAGCGACCGATTGAGTTCATATCATCTGTTACTTGGATGAGGAAGCAAGAAACCAATTCACCACGACGGGCCCGACCAGCGTTGAGGAAGCTTGGTGTAGCTGGTTGGTAGCGCTGGTGGATAATCTCATTTGCAATATCCTTGGCAATGGCTTCATCTCCGTTGGCAAAGTAGAGGGCGTTGAAGAGTACCCGATCTTCCATGCTTTCTAGATAGTATTCACCATCATTTGTCTTCAGTGCATACTGGTTGTAGAACTTATAAGCAGCCATGAAAGATTTAAACTTGAAATCTTGAGCATGGATAAAAGTAGTCAGCTCCTCGATGTATTCCGGAGAATAGAGCTGGATAAATTCCTTTTCCAAATAGTTTTCTTCTATTAAATATTTAATCTTTTCTGTGATAGAAGAAAATTGCTTGGTGTTTGGCTCAACGTTTTCTTTAAAAAAAGCTTTTAAGGCTTCTTGATCTTTATGAAGCATAATCTGACCATTAACTGGACGGTTGATTTCGTTGTTGAGTCGGAAGTATGTTACATCCTCTAAATGTTTGAGTCCCATGTTTTTCCTTTTCTATATAAATAAGATAATTAGCTAGCGGAAAAATATCCGCCTTACAAAAGAAACGGCCCCTATGAGCATAGGAGCTGCAGTTTGCCCTGATAATCTGTCTTTTAGTTTATCTCCCAATCAAGGCGCGCCGCCCTCAAAATAAACTACATTAAGACAGTTTTTTCAATTTACCAGGTTGGAAACCAGAAAATGCCTCAGTTGCTGTCTGAATCACAGGAGCAGCGTTGAAACCAAGATCTTTGACATGGTCAATGAATTCTGGCTGTTCATCCAAGTTGATTTCGCGGTATTCTACATGATTAGTATCTAAGAAGCGCTTGGTCATTTTGCACTGAACGCAGTTGTTTTTTGAGTAAATAGTTACCATTAAAAATTCCTCTAAACTTTCGTTTTTTCTTTTAAATAATACGAAACTAGTATATCTAAAAGAAAATAGAATGTCAATAGTTTTGAACTAAATATTGTGTGATATTTTGTTATAGGATAGATTACAATACAATATATAGTGATTGTATAAGCGGTGAAAAGAAGTGAAAAATTGCAGAAAAGGAGCAAAATGCTGATGCGGCAATGCTTAAACAAGTCTTAAAATGTTAGAAAAATGACTAGTAGCTTTTCCGCCAAAAACAAAAATCCAATATCTTGTGTTACAGAATTTAGGGAATCACTAGGAGGAGTGGAGGGGGAGTTTATATTCTTATTTTATAACAATTAGTTTCTATAAAATAAGAAATTTATGATTAAAAACTTGGTGGAAGCCATTTTTGAATAAAGCTTGGGGAATGTGGGATTTAGCTCGAAAATTCTCTCTTCAATATAATAAGAAGAGTTTTCATTTCCCAAGAAATATTTTGTAAGCGGGCTATAAAATTCTTGAAAAAGATTTCAAAAGGTGATATAATATCAACTTGTAAGGGTTATCACAATAACTCAAAAAGAATTATTTAAAAGGAGAGTCTAACTATGGCTTCTAAAGATTTCCACATTGTAGCAGAAACAGGTATTCACGCACGTCCAGCAACTTTGTTGGTTCAAACTGCTAGCAAATTCGCTTCAGACATCACGCTTGAATACAAAGGTAAATCAGTAAACTTGAAATCTATCATGGGTGTTATGAGTCTCGGTGTTGGCCAAGGAGCTGATGTTAAGATCTCAGCTGAAGGTGCAGATGCAGACGATGCCATCGCTGCAATCTCTGAAACAATGGAAAAAGAAGGATTGGCTTAATATGACAGAAATGCTTAAAGGAATTGCAGCATCTGACGGTGTTGCCGTTGCTAAGGCATATCTATTAGTTCAACCGGATTTATCATTTGAGACTGTTTCAGTCGAAGATACGAATGCAGAAGAGGCTCGTTTGGATGCAGCTCTTGAAGCTTCACAGAACGAGCTTTCTGTTATCCGTGAGAAAGCAGTAGATAGCCTTGGTGAGGAAGCCGCTCAGGTATTTGATGCTCACTTAATGGTACTTGCTGACCCTGAAATGGTTGGGCAAATCAAAGAAACAATCCGTGCGAAAAAGACCAATGCAGAAGCTGGTCTGAAAGAAGTAACGGACATGTTTATCACTCTCTTTGAAAACATGGACGACAATCCATATATGCAGGAACGTGCGGCAGATATCCGCGACGTGACGAAGCGTGTTCTTGCTAACCTTTTGGGCAAGAAATTGCCAAACCCAGCGTCTATCAATGAAGAATCAGTTGTGATTGCTCATGACTTGACTCCTTCTGATACAGCACAGCTGGATAAAAAATTTGTTAAAGCTTTTGTAACCAATATCGGCGGCCGGACAAGCCACTCTGCTATCATGGCTCGTACGCTTGAAATCGCGGCAGTATTGGGAACTAATAACATTACTGAGCTTGTAAAAGATGGCGATGTGATTGCAGCTAACGGTATCACTGGTGAAGTGATTATCAACCCAACTGAAGAGCAAATCGCAGCATTTAAAGCAGCTGGTGAGGCTTATGCTAAGCAAAAAGCTGAATGGGAATTGCTTAAGGATGCTCAGACTGTGACTGCAGATGGCAAGCACTTCGAATTGGCAGCCAATATCGGTACGCCAAAAGACGTTGAAGGTGTCAATGCTAACGGTGCAGAAGCAGTTGGTCTTTACCGGACTGAGTTCCTTTATATGGATTCTCAAGACTTCCCGACAGAAGATGAGCAGTATGAAGCATACAAGGCTGTGCTTGAAGGCATGAATGGAAAACCAGTTGTTGTTCGTACGATGGATATTGGTGGAGATAAGGAGCTTCCTTACTTCGATATGCCGCATGAAATGAACCCATTCCTTGGTTTCCGTGCTTTGCGTATCTCTATCTCTGAAACTGGCGATGCTATGTTCCGTACACAAATCCGCGCTCTCTTGCGTGCTTCTGTACATGGACAATTGCGCATCATGTTCCCAATGGTAGCCCTTCTAACAGAATTCCGCAAAGCTAAAGCGGTTTATGACGAAGAGAAAGCTAAGCTGCAAGCTGAAGGCGTTGCAGTAGCAGACAATATCCAAGTGGGGATTATGATTGAAATCCCAGCAGCAGCTATGTTGGCGGATCAATTTGCCAAGGAAGTAGACTTCTTCTCTATCGGTACTAATGACTTGATCCAGTACACTATGGCAGCTGACCGGATGAATGAGCAAGTCTCTTACCTCTATCAACCTTACAACCCATCTATCCTTCGCTTGATTAACAATGTTATCAAGGCAGCTCATGCTGAAGGCAAGTGGGCAGGTATGTGTGGAGAAATGGCCGGGGATCAAACTGCGGTGCCATTGCTCGTAGGTATGGGCTTGGATGAATTCTCTATGAGTGCGACTTCTGTTCTTCGGACTCGTAGCCTCATGAAGAAGCTGGATACGAAGAAGATGGAAGAACTGGCTCAGCGTGCACTGACTGAATGTGCAACGATGGAAGAAGTTCTTGAGCTTGAAAAAGAATATCTGGACTTCGATTAATCTGAAAATTAAGATCAGGGAGATTTTCCTGGTCTTTTTTAGTTTTCTTCAGGGCATAGTGAAGTTTGTGCAGAAAGTTGAAATCAAAGAAAACAGAAAATAAGCAGATCTAAATATGAACAAACTTAGATAATCTATCTTAATTGTGAAAAAATTCTTTAAATTTATAACTTTTGGTTGAAATTTTCAGAAAATTTGGTAAAATAATATTTAATAACATTTTGGAGGGGACAAGTGACACAATATAAAAACTATATAAATGGAGAGTGGAAAGTTTCTGAAAATGAAATTACCATCTCATCTCCTATCAACAATGAGATTTTAGGAACTGTGCCTGCCATGACTCAGACAGAGGTTGACTATGCGATGGCGAGCGCTCGTGCGGCTTTGCCAGCTTGGCGAGCTCTTTCAGCAGTTGAGCGTGCAGCTTATTTGCATAAGGTTGCGGATATTTTGGAGCGCGATCAGGAGAAGATTGGCGAAATTCTTGCAAAAGAAGTTGCCAAGGGTATCAAAGCGGCAGTCGGAGAGGTAGTCCGGACAGCAGACTTGATTCGCTATGCGGCTGAAGAAGGCATTCGTATTCATGGTCAGGTTATGGAAGGTGGCGGCTTTGAAGCTGCCAGCAAGAAAAAATTGGCTGTGGTTCGTCGTGAGCCTGTAGGAGTTGTACTGGCCATTGCGCCATTTAACTACCCAGTCAACCTGTCTGGTTCCAAAATTGCTCCTGCCCTTATCGGCGGAAATGTCGTGATGTTTAAGCCACCTACTCAAGGTTCAATCTCTGGTCTGCTCTTGGCTCAGGCTTTTGCTGAGGCTGGTCTGCCTGCTGGTGTTTTCAATACCATCACAGGACGTGGTTCAGAAATCGGGGATTACATCATTGAGCATAAGGAAGTAAACTACATTAACTTTACTGGCTCCACTCCAATCGGTGAGCGCATCGGTAAGTTGGCTGGTATGCGTCCAATTATGTTAGAATTGGGTGGTAAGGATGCTGCAGTCGTGCTAGAAGATGCTGACTTGGAGCATGCAGCTAAGCAGATTGTTGGCGGGGCATACAGTTATTCCGGTCAGCGCTGTACGGCTATTAAACGTGTCATTGTCATGGAGAGCGTAGCAGATAAATTAGCGGCGCTGATTAAGGCAGAGGTAGAGAAACTGACGGTTGGTGATCCCTTTGATAATGCGGATATCACACCAGTCATTGATAACGCATCAGCAGATTTCATCTGGGGCTTGATTGAAGATGCTCAAGAAAAGGGAGCGTCAGCCTTGACAGAAATCAAACGTGAAGCAAATCTCATCTGGCCTGCCTTGTTTGACCATGTGACACTGGATATGAAATTAGCTTGGGAAGAGCCATTTGGTCCTGTTCTTCCGATTATTCGTGTGACTTCCGTTGAAGAGGCTATTCAGATCTGTAACCAGTCAGAGTTTGGTCTTCAATCTTCAGTCTTTACAAATGATTTCCCTAAAGCATTTGAAATTGCTGAAAAACTGGAAGTGGGTACTGTACATATCAATAATAAGACCCAACGTGGTCCAGATAACTTCCCATTCCTTGGAGTTAAGGGATCTGGAGCAGGAGTGCAAGGGATTCGTTACAGTATCGAAGCGATGACACAAGTGAAATCCATTGTGTTTGATGTGAAATAATGAGAAAGGCGGCTTTGTGCGGCCTTTTTTCTTACCTTGATGAACTTGTAAATTTAACAAGATTATCGAACCATTTGAAAAGAATTAATCATTTATATGTTTAATTGCTTATTATTTTAAAATGTAAATTTACATATTGGTCTATATCTTTATGAAAATTTTCATCTTTTTCTTGTTTTGGATAGCTCCTATATTTAGCGAAAAAGGAATTAAAATATACTGAGAGGCACAAAATGCAGTGTTTTCTCTCTTATTTATTACTAATTTCAGCTAATGTTCGGTTTTAGTGATTTTCCGTAAGGATATTTGAAATTTACTTGAAAAAGAGATAAAAATAATGTAGAATAGTATTATAGAAAACGCTTACAAATAGAAAGGTGATTGCATGGATAAGAACGAAGCATTAAGAACCTTTACAACAGGTGAAAACTTTCATTTGCAGCATTATCTAGGGGCGCATCAGGAAGAAGTGGACGGCAAGTCTGGCTACTCATTCCGCGTTTGGGCGCCTAATGCTCAGAGTGTCCATTTGATTGGAGATTTCACCAATTGGTATGAAGAGCAGATTCCTATGGTCCGAAATGAAGCGGGCGTTTGGGAAGTCTTCACGGAGCTGCCTAAGGAAGGTGATATATACAAGTACAATATCAAGCGTAGCAGTGGTCAGGAAATTTTGAAAATTGATCCGCTAGCTATTTATCTGGAAGAGCGTCCGGGCACGGGAGCAGTCATTCGCACTATTCCTGAGAAGAAGTGGAAAGACGGTCTTTGGCTGGCACGCCGGAAGCGCTGGGGCTTCTTCTCTCGGCCGGTCAATATCTATGAAGTGCATGCTGGTTCGTGGAAACGCAATGAAGACGGCAGTCCTTATAGCTTTGCCCAGTTAAAAGAAGACTTGATTCCGTATCTGGTGGAGATGAACTACACGCATGTGGAATTCATGCCGCTTATGGCTCACCCGCTGGGACTTAGCTGGGGCTATCAGCTTATGGGCTACTTCGCCTTTGAGCATACCTATGGCACACCTGAGGAATTTCAAGACTTCGTCGAAGAATGCCACTTGAACAATATCGGTGTCATTGTGGACTGGGTACCAGGTCATTTCACTATTAATGATGATGCTTTGGCCTACTATGATGGGACACCGACTTTCGAGTATCAGGATCACGACCGGGCTCATAACTATGGATGGGGAGCTCTCAACTTTGATTTGGGCAAGAATCAAGTTCAGTCTTTCTTGATTTCCAGTATTAAATTCTGGATTGATTTTTATCATCTGGACGGAATTCGGGTTGATGCTGTCAGCAATATGCTCTATCTGGACTATGACAGCGGTCCTTGGCAGCCAAATAAAGATGGCGGTAATCGCAATTATGAAGGCTATTACTTCCTGCAACGCCTCAATACGGTTATCAAATTAGCCCATCCTGATGTCATGATGATTGCAGAGGAAAGCTCCTCAGAGACCAAGATTACTGGCATGAGAGAGCTGGGTGGTCTTGGATTTGACTACAAGTGGAATATGGGCTGGATGAATGATATCCTTCGTTTCTACGAAGAAGATCCGATTTATCGTAAGTACGATTTTAATCTAGTGACCTTCAGCTTTATGTACGCTTTCTCTGAAAACTTCCTCCTGCCATTCTCGCATGATGAAGTGGTTCATGGCAAGAAGAGTCTCATGCACAAGATGTGGGGTGACCGTTACAATCAATTTGCAGGGCTCCGCAACTTGCTGACCTATCAGATCTGTCATCCGGGCAAGAAATTGCTCTTTATGGGATCAGAATTCGGTCAGTTCCTAGAATGGAAGTCGGAAGAGCAACTAGAATGGTCTAATCTGGATGATCAGATGAACAAGAAGATGCAGGGCTTCACTGCTGCACTCAATGCCTTCTATAAAGACAATCGTCCGCTTTGGGAGATTGATCTGAGCTACGATGGCATCGAAATCATTGATGCGGATAATACCGATCAAAGTGTCCTCTCCTTCATCCGTAAGACAGAAAAAGGAGACATGTTAGTTTGTGTATTCAATATGGCACCGGTAGAGCGGAAGAACTTTACCATCGGTGTTCCAGTGGAAGCCATTTATGAAGAAGTATGGAACACTGAATTAGAAGAATGGGGAGGTGTTTGGAAGGAACATAATGAAACAGTTCAGTCTCAAGAAGGACTTTGGAAAGATTATCCACAGACCTTGACCTTTACGTTGCCAGCTCTTGGAGCCAGCATCTGGAAGATCAAGCGTCGGATTGCTCGAAAAAATGTTAAAAAAGATTCCACAAAGGAGTAATAGTCTATGAAGAATGAAATGCTAGCTTTGATTCTTGCCGGCGGGCAAGGAACTCGTCTTGGAAAGCTCACACAGAGTATCGCAAAACCTGCGGTACAGTTTGGCGGTCGCTATCGTATTATTGACTTCGCCTTGTCTAACTGTGCCAACTCCGGTATTCATAATGTCGGTGTCATTACTCAATACCAACCACTAGCTCTGAACAGTCATATCGGAAATGGTTCTAGCTGGGGGCTCGATGGTATTAACTCGGGCGTGTCCATTCTTCAGCCTTATTCTGCGAGCGAAGGAAATCGTTGGTTTGAAGGTACCAGCCATGCGATTTATCAAAATATCGACTATATTGACAGCATCAATCCTGAATATGTCCTGATTTTGTCTGGGGACCATATCTACAAGATGGACTATGATGACATGCTTCAATCTCACAAGGACAACAATGCCAGCTTGACAGTAGCCGTTCTGGATGTGCCTCTCAAAGAAGCCAGCCGTTTTGGTATTATGAATACAGATGCTAATAATCGGATTGTTGAATTTGAAGAAAAACCAGAACATCCTAAGTCAACCAAGGCTTCTATGGGGATTTATATCTTTGACTGGCAGCGTCTGCGCAATATGCTGGTAGCTGCTGAAAAGAGCAATGTGGATATGTCTGACTTTGGTAAGAATGTTATCCCTAACTACCTAGAATCTGGCGAAAGCGTTTATGCTTATGACTTTGCAGGCTATTGGAAAGATGTTGGTACAGTAGAGTCTCTCTGGGAAGCCAACATGGAATACATCAGCCCAGAAAATGCTCTGGACAGCCGCAATCGTCGCTGGAAGATTTATTCTCGCAACTTGATTTCTCCGCCAAACTTCATCAGTGAAAATTCCCATGTGGAAGATTCGCTGGTCGTTGATGGCTGTTTCGTTGACGGTACAGTAAAACACTCTATCCTTTCTACTGGTGCTCAAGTCAAAAAGGGCGCAGTCATTGAAGACTCTGTCATCATGAGTGGAGCTGTTATTGGCAAAGACGCTAAGATCAAGCGGGCCATTATCGGCGAAGGTGCTATCATCTCTGATGGTGTAGAGATTGATGGTACAGAGGAAGTATATGTTGTCGGATACAACGAGAAAGTGGGGGTACCAAAAGATGAAGATTGATAAATACTCAGCAATTTTAGGAAATACAGTCGGCTTCCATGATATGTCAACTCTGACAAATCATCGTCCAGTAGCCAGCTTGCCATTCGGTGGGAAATACCGCTTGATTGACTTCCCGCTTTCAAGTCTTGCCAATGCTGGTATCCGCAGTGTCTTTGGTATCTTCCAGCAGGACAATATCAGCTCTGTCTTTGACCATATTCGTTCGGGTCGTGAGTGGGGTCTGTCTACCTTGCTTAGCCACTATTACCTAGGAATCTACAATACCCGTGTAGAAAGCTCTACAGTCGGTGAGGAATACTATAAGCAGCTTTTGACCTACCTCAAACGTTCTGGTTCCAACCAAACGGTCGCTCTTAACTGCGATGTCTTGGTTAATATTGACCTCAATCAAGTTTTCCACTTGCACAATACAACAGAGCAGCCGATTACAGTTGTCTACAAGAAATTGCATAAGGAAAATATCTCGGATGTGAATGCTGTCCTAGATATTGACGAAACAGACCATGTCAGAGGGCATAAACTCTTTGATGGTCGAGAAGATGCTGAGCTCTTCAATATGTCTACAGACATCTTTGTGGTAGATACTCCTTGGCTGATTGAAAAGCTAGAAGAAGAAACTAAGAAAGAGCATCCCCAAAAACTGCGTTATGTCCTGCGTGATTTAGCGACTCAGGAAGGGGCATTTGCTTACGAATATACAGGCTATCTGGCGAATATATATTCTGTAGAGACCTACTACAGATCCAATATCGATATGCTGGAAAGTAAGAAATTCTACTCTCTCTTCAGTCCGAACCAAAAGATTTACACCAAGGTTAAGAATGAAGAGCCAACTTACTATGCTGAGTCTTCAAAAGTATCTCGCTCCCAGTTTGCGTCAGGAAGCATTGTGGAAGGTGAAGTCATCAATTCTGTGATTTCACGGAATACCAAGATTAAGACTGGAAGCAGTGTCAAACACAGTGTTCTCTTCCCTCGAGTGAAAGTTGGAGAAAATGCAACTGTCGAGTACGCGATTGTGGACAAGGGTGTTGAAATTGGCGAAGGAGTGGTGATTCGCGGAACTGCAGAAGACCCAATCGTAGTCAAGAAGGGCCAAAAAGTTACAGAGGACATAATTCGATGAAGATTTTATTTGCAGCAGCAGAAGGAGCCCCATTTTCTAAGACAGGTGGTTTGGGAGACGTTATCGGCGCTCTCCCCAAATCACTGGTCAAGGCTGGCCATGAAGTTGGTGTCATTCTGCCATACTATGACATGACTGATGCCAAATTTGGCGACCAGGTGGAAGACCTTTTCTATTTTGAAGTCAGCGTTGGCTGGCGCCGCCAGTATGTTGGGGTCAAGCGCCTGGTCTTGAACGGTGTGTCCTTCTATTTTATTGACAACCAGCATTATTTCTTCCGCGGCCATGTTTACGGGGACTTTGATGACGGTGAGCGCTTTGCATACTTCCAGTTAGCAGCAGTAGAGCTGATGGAGCGGATTGATTTCATTCCAGATGTTCTGCATGTTCACGATTATCATACAGCTATGATTCCTTTCTTGGTTAAGGAAAAATACCATTGGATTCAAGCATATCAGAATATCAAAACCGTCTTGACCATTCATAATTTGGAATTCCAAGGTCAATTCCCTGACAGCATGCTTTGGGAACTGTTTGGAGTAGGCTATGAGCGCTATGCAGACGGAACTCTGCGTTGGAATGACTGTCTCAACTGGATGAAGGCGGGCATTCTCTATGCGGACCGAGTGACAACTGTATCGCCAAGCTATGCAGGTGAAATCCGTACACCAGAATTTGGCTGTAATTTGGATCAAATTCTGCGGATGGAGTCCGGTAAGCTGGTCGGAATTGTCAACGGTATAGATACAGATATCTATAATCCAGAAACGGATCCGCTATTAGCCCATCACTTTGACAAATCTGACTTATCTGGTAAACTAGAAAACAAGCGGGCTTTGCAAGAACGGGTTGGTCTGCCTGTGCGTGATGATGTGCCAGTGGTTGGGATTGTTTCCCGTCTGACCCGTCAGAAAGGCTTTGACATGGTAGTGGAAGAGCTGCACAATCTCCTCCAAGAAGATGTGCAGATTATCCTCTTGGGAACAGGCGATCCAGCTTTTGAGCAGGCTTTCGCTTGGTTTGGTCATGCCTATCCTGATAAGCTTTCAGCCAACATCCTCTTTGATGTGACCTTGGCTCAGGAGATTTACGCTGCCAGCGATATTTTCCTCATGCCAAGCCGCTTCGAGCCTTGTGGCCTGTCACAAATGATGGCTATGCGCTATGGAACCCTGCCTTTGGTGCATGAAGTGGGTGGTCTGCGTGATACCGTAGAGCCTTACAATGTCTATACAGGACAGGGAACTGGCTTTAGCTTCAATAACTTTTCTGGCTACTGGCTGACTTGGACCTTCAAGGAGGCACTCAAGCTCTATGCCGATGACAAGGAAGCTTGGAAATCTCTGCAAGAGCAGGCGATGGAGAGAGACTTCTCTTGGGATACAGCCAGCAAGGCATACAGTGATTTATATCAATCACTTCTATAACATTTACTTTGGAATCAGTATAAAAAATCCTCTCTTGTCCATGGGACAAGGGAGGATTTCCGTGAGAATTACATTTTTATATATTATCATACTGTGTTGGAGCACTGTTTTTAGCTTGTGGCTGAAGTGAGCGATTCCCATCTTGATTGAAAAAAGTATTTCTACGTTTAAATCTGCTTCCCGCTATTAAGAAAGGGAGATAACCATCCACTATGGAACTAACAAAAGAACGTTTTATTCGAGATTTTAAGGATATTCTACATGAAAGACAGCTGATTAAGGTTGCCGATGCGACTTCAGTGGAGCTTTTTCAGGCTTTAGCCAGCACTGTCCGCAAGTATATCACGCCCCTGTGGCTAGAGCGCCGCAATCAGTTGATTGAGCAGCAGCAAAAGACAGCTTATTACTTTTCTATCGAGTTTCTTCCAGGACGCATGCTGGAAACAAATCTGCTCAACTTAGGTATCCTTGATACGGTTAAGGAAGGCTTTGCCGATTTGGGCGTTGACTTTGAAGATGTCAAGAATGCTGAGTATGACATGGCCTTGGGCAATGGCGGTCTGGGTCGCTTGGCGGCTGCCTTCATGGACTCGCTGGCAACCACTGGCTATCCAGGATTTGGAAATGGGATTCGCTATCGCTATGGCCTCTTTAAGCAACGCATCGTAGATGGCTATCAGGTAGAAATTCCTGATGCTTGGTTTGGCAGTCTGGGCAATGTCTGGGAGACCCGTAAGGACCATGATATTGTCGATGTTAAAATCTTTGGAAATGTTTCCCTCCATGCTAATGAAAAGGGCCGGATTGTGCCACTTTATGAGAATTCCAAAACCTTGCGGGCCGTTCCTTACGATGTGCCGCAGATTGGCTTTGGCAATGATAATGTCAATAATCTCCGGCTTTGGGATGTTGAAATTCCAGAGGAGCATGAACTGGACTATCCGACCATTGAGGCTCGTCGTCGGGTGCAAGACATCACTGCCATTCTCTATCCAGACGACTCTAGCTACGAAGGAAAAGAGCTGCGCCTGATCCAGGAATACTTCATGACCAGTGCAGGTCTGCAGACCATTATCAAATCCTACCTCAAGCAAGGTCGTCCGCTCAAAGATATTCATGAGAAGGTCTCTGTCCATATTAACGATACTCACCCAGCTGTTGCACCGGCTGAGTTTATGCGTCTCTTGGTGGATGAGTACGACCTGGAATGGGCAGATGCTTGGAATGCTACGGTTAAAACCATGAGCTACACCAACCATACCATTCTGTCTGAGGCCTTGGAAAAATGGGATGCAGAGCTTTTTAAGAATGTCCTGCCGCGGGTTTATCAGATTATCCTTGAAATCGACAACCGCTATGTAGCTGAAATGGCTGGGCGTGGCCTTGATCCGCAAGTCATCGAAAACACTCGGATTGTCAAAGATAATCAAATCCACATGGCTCACTTGGCTATCATCGGTGGTCATTCAATCAATGGTGTTGCTAAACTCCACACCGAATTGCTCAAAGAAGATACTTTGCGTGATTTCTACAGCATTTATCCAGAGAAGTTTAATAACAAGACCAACGGGATTATCCAGCGCCGCTGGCTGCAAATTGCTGACCAGCCTCTGTCAGCTGAGATTGATAAGCTGATTGGTAAGGGCTGGAGAAGTGATATCCATGAGCTGCGTAAGCTTTTGGAATTCAAGGATGATCAGCAAGTGCTGGGCGATTTTTATCGAGTGAAGCAAGAAGCCAAGGCTCGTCTGGCTGACTTCATCAAGGAATCAACAGGAGTAGAAGTTTCTACAGAAGCCATCTTTGATGTCCAGGTGAAACGCCTCCACGCCTACAAGCGTCAGCTACTCAACCTGCTTCATATCATCAAGCTCTACTGGGACCTCAAGGACAATCCTGACAAGGATATGGTGCCACGCGTCTTTATCTTCGGTGCCAAGGCTGCTCCAGGCTACCACTTTGCCAAGTCGGTCATTAAGCTGATCAATGAAGTAGCCAATCTGGTCAACAAGGATGAAAGCCTGCAAGGCAAACTCAAGGTTGTCTTCCTAGAAAACTACCGTGTCAGCCTAGCTGAGCTCATCATTCCTGCGGCAGATGTATCAGAGCAGATTTCTCTGGCTTCCAAGGAAGCTTCTGGTACTTCCAATATGAAGTTTATGATGACAGGTGCCATTACCCTGGCTACACTGGACGGAGCCAATATCGAAATCAAGGACGAGGTCGGTGACGACAATATTGTCATCTTTGGGATGGACAAGGACCAAGTTTACGAGCACTATGCCCGCCACGATTACTACTCACGCGGTGTCTATGAAAGCAATCCAGATATTCGCCGAGTGGTCGATACCTTTGTCAACGGCACCATTCCAAACGTCCGTGAAGAAGGATCTGAAATCTACGAAGCCCTCATTACCCACAATGACGAATACTTCCTCTTGGAAGACTTTCATGCCTATGTAGAAGCTCAAGAGAAGATTGATGCCCTCTATCGTGACAAAGAAAAATGGGCCCGCATGAGCTTGATTAATATCGCTACATCTGATAAGTTTACCTCAGATGATACCATTGAGCAATATGCCAAGGAAATCTGGAACTTAGAGAAATAATACTCCTGAGAAAACATGAACAATAAGAGATTGGGGTCTGGGCCTCAGTCTCTTTTGCTACCCATCTACCATCTTGTCTAGAAATATGCTATAGTAGAGAAAGTATGAGAATCCAACTTTTAGAAAAGCAGGGTAAGAAAGCATGAAAGACTACACGATTTTTTATCAACAATTAACGGCTCCTTTTCGCAGTCGCCCTCAGTGGCTGAAAGGGCTGGTTTACTTCAATAGGGGAATGACCCTCTTCATACCTATTGTTTATGGTCTCGTTCTAATCAGTGCCTTTCTGACGGAAGACTGGAAAGGGCTGCTTACTTTTTTCGTCTTACCAGCTATCGGATTTGGTCTGTTGTCAGCTATTCGTAAATGGCTGAATCAGCCACGACCTTACGAAAAATGGGCTATTCAACCCTTGTTGGCCAAGGATACATCAGGTAAATCCATGCCCAGCCGCCATGTCTTTTCGGCGACATTGATTTCCATGTGCTTGCTCTACTTTTTCTGGCTTCCGGGGCTTATCTGCCTCTTGCTTTCAGCAGGACTGGCCGCAGTGCGCGTGATTGGCGGCGTGCACTATCCAAAGGATGTGCTGGTCGGTTATCTTTGCGGCATTTGCTGGGGAGCTTTACTTTTTTTATTATAAAGGACCTGTTTTCAGCAGTGAGTAGACAAAGTGCCCATGCTATATTATAATGTAAGCAGTAACAACCGTTTCGACACCAAGGGCTATTCCTTGCTGGATGTTAAAAATATTTAAGGAGTCTACTATGTCAGAACCATTATTTCTACAGTCTGTGATGCAGGAGAAGATTTGGGGCGGTACCAAGCTGCGCGATGTCTTTGGATATGAGATTCCCAGCGACCATGTAGGGGAGTACTGGGCTATCTCGGCTCATCCTAATGGTGTATCAACCGTCAAGAACGGACGCTTTGCAGGCCAGAAGTTAGATGTTCTCTATGCCAAGCACCGTGAGCTTTTTGGCAATCGCCCAGAGCCTGTCTTTCCACTTTTGACGAAGATTTTAGATGCTAATGACTGGCTCAGTGTTCAGGTCCATCCTGATGATGCCTATGGACTAGAGCACGAAGGGGAGCTTGGTAAGACTGAATGCTGGTATGTCATTGCTGCAGACGAAGGAGCAGAGATTATTTATGGTCACAATGCCAAGAGCAAGGAAGAGCTGCGCCAGCAGATTGAGAGCAAGGATTGGGACCATCTTCTGACCAAAATCCCAGTCAAGGCTGGTGACTTCTTCTATGTACCAAGTGGCACCATGCATGCCATTGGTTCGGGGATTTTGATTTTAGAGACTCAGCAGTCCAGTGATACAACCTACCGTGTCTATGACTTTGATCGTAAGGATGATGCTGGCAATCTTCGTGAACTGCATTTGGAGCAGTCGATTGATGTTTTAACTATCGGTGAGCCAGCCAATAGCCGTCCTGTTACCATTCAGGCAGATAGTTTGACTTCTACTCTTTTGGTGGCCAATGACTTCTTTGCTGTTTATAAGTGGGATATCGCTGGTTCGGTTAATTTTAAAAAGACAGCAGACTATAGCTTGGTCAGTGTCTTGGAAGGTGTCGGTGAGCTAGAAGTTGGTGGTGCAGTTTATCCTCTTGAAAAAGGGGAGCATTTCATCCTGCCTAGCGATGTCAAAGAATGGACCTTGTCTGGGGATTTGCAGCTGATTGTCAGCCATCCATAATCATAGAAAAATCAAGAGCAAATAATCACTTTGCTCTTTTTTCTTTAAAAAACATATGAAATAAGTGAAATTTTAATCACTTTCTTCTTATTTATATAGCAGAATAGTTTGTATATCAACAATAATTCAATTGTTTTGACAGGAAAATTTATAAATCAAAAGAATGAAACAAAAAACGCTTACAATGGTGGCAAAAGATTGACTATTCGATATTTTAGGAGTAAACTAAGGAAGTAAATTTTAAAATATAAAGGAGAAGTCATCATGAATTTAACATATTTAGGACTTTGTTTGGCCTGCTTGGGCGTATCAATTGCTGAAGGTATGATTATGAGCAATCTATTTAAGGCAGCAGCTCGTCAGCCAGAAATTATCGGTCAATTACGAAGCCTCCTAATCTTGGGAGTAGCCTTTGTTGAAGGTACTTTCTTTGTAACGCTGGCTATGTCCTTTGTTATCAAATAAGAAAGGATTCTCTTTAGAAAAGGGGGTGTCATCTGTTGGAAGAAAGTATCAATCCAACTATCAATATAGGTCCTGTGACCTTTGATTTGACCCTGCTGGCCATGACTCTGCTGACGGTGTTTGTAACTTTTGGACTTGTTTATTGGGCAAGTCGAAAGATGACGATTAAGCCGTCAAGAAAGCAGAATGCTTTGGAATATATCTATGACTTTGTCATTGATTTTACCAAGGGAAACGTTGGCGAGCATTATATGAAGAATTACTCGCTTTTTCTATTCTCCCTCTTTCTTTTCGTAGCTGTGGCGAATAACTTGGGATTAATGGCTAAGGTTCAGACAACCAATGGTTTCAATCTCTGGACATCGCCGACAGCCAATCTCGCCTTTGACTTGGGCTTCTCTCTTTTAGTGACGGTATTCTGTCATGTAGAAGGAATCCGTCGTCAAGGTATAAAAGGATATCTAAAAGGTTTTGTGACTCCAGGTATCATGACACCCATGAATATATTGGAAGAATTTACCAATTTTGCTTCGCTAGCCTTGCGGATTTATGGGAATATTTTTGCAGGTGAAGTATTGGCTGGTTTGCTCTTGACTTGGGCACATCAAGCAGCGTATTGGTATCCGATTGCCTTTATTATGAACATGGTTTGGACTGGTTTTTCCATCTTTATTTCCTGTATCCAAGCCTATGTTTTTACCATGCTAACATCTATGTATCTTGGTAAAAAGATTAATGGTGAGGTAGAATAAAAAGAAAGGATAGATAAAATGAATATAACCGTAGGTGAAATTATTGGCAACTTTATCCTGATTGCCGGCTCCTTTCTTCTTTTAGTATTTCTCATTAAGAAGTTTGCTTGGGGCAATATTATCGGGATTTTAGATCAGCGTGCTCAAAAGATTTCAGACGATATTGATGGTGCAGAAGCTGCCCGTCAGAAAGCTGAAGACTTGGCGCAAAAGCGTGAAGAATCCTTGGCAGGAAGCCGTGAAGAAGCTGCTACTATTGTTGAAACAGCTAAAGAAACAGCTGAGAAGAACAAGGCTGGAATCCTAGCTAATGCAGCAGAAGAAGCAGGGCGCTTGAAGGCTAAAGCCAATCAGGAAATTGCCCAAAATAAGGCAGAGGCTATGAGCAGCATCAAAGGAGAAGTGGCTGACTTGACAGTGGCTCTGGCTAGTAAGATTTTGAGCCAGGAACTGGATAAGGAAGCTCAGAGCGAGCTCATTGACCGCTATATCAAACAGTTAGGAGATGCCTGATGGATAAGAAGCAATATGCAATCATTGAGAAATATGCTTTGCCTTTTGTTCAGACGGTCTTTGAAAAAGGTCAGCAAGAAGATGTTTTTGAAAAACTGAGTCAGATTAAGGCTGTTTTCGCGGAGACCGGCCTTGCTGACTTTTTGTCACATATCGGCATCAGTGACCACGAGAAAGAAAAGAGTCTGCGGCTCTTTCAAAACTCAGGCTCCCAGCTGCTTGATAATCTGATTGAAATCGTCATTCTCAATCATCGTGAGGACCTCTTTTATGAGATTGTGCTGGAGAGTCAGCACCAGCTTGAAAAGATCAGCAATGAGTTTGAGGTGACGCTGCGCTCTGTTCAGCCTTTGACAGCCGGTCAGAAGGAAAAGATTCGACCGATTATTGAGCAGAAAATGGGCCTAAAAGTCCGCTCGCTCAAGGAAGAATTGGACAGCAGCTTGATTGGCGGCTTTGCCATCTCTGCCAATAACAAAACAATTGATGCAAGCATAAAACGTCAATTGCAAGTCGTAAAAGAAAAATTGAAATAGAAAGTGGTGTGAATTTTGGCGATTAACGCACAAGAAATCAGCGCTTTAATTAAGCAACAAATTGAAAATTTCCAGCCAAATTTTGACGTCACAGAAACAGGGGTCGTCACTTATATTGGTGATGGAATCGCGCGTGCTCATGGTCTGGATAAGGCTATGAGCGGAGAGCTCTTAATCTTTGAAAATGGCTCTTATGGTATGGCGCAAAATCTAGAGTCGACCGATGTTGGGATTATCATCTTGGGAGACTTTACAGACATTCGTGAGGGAGATACCATTCGCCGGACTGGTAAAATCATGGAAGTTCCTGTGGGCGAGGCCTTGATTGGACGGGTTGTTGATCCGCTGGGGCGTCCTGTTGATGGACTTGGTGATATTGTCACGGACAAGACACGTCCGGTTGAAACACCGGCTCCGGGTGTCATGCAGCGTAAGTCAGTATCTGAGCCTTTGCAGACAGGTCTCAAGGCTATTGATGCCTTGGTTCCGATTGGCCGTGGCCAGCGGGAGCTGATTATCGGGGACCGTCAGACTGGGAAGACGACCATTGCTATTGATGCTATCCTGAACCAGAAAGGTCAGGATATGATTTGTATCTATGTGGCGATTGGTCAGAAAGAATCTACAGTTCGTACGCAGGTAGAAACGCTGCGTCAGTATGGTGCTTTGGACTATACGATTGTCGTGACAGCCTCTGCTTCACAGCCGTCGCCCTTGCTTTTCCTAGCGCCTTATGCTGGTGTAGCGATGGCAGAAGAGTTCATGTATAATGGCAAGCATGTTTTGATTGTCTATGATGACTTGTCTAAGCAGGCGGTGGCCTATCGTGAACTGTCCCTCTTGCTCCGTCGTCCGCCAGGCCGTGAGGCCTTTCCAGGAGATGTTTTCTATCTACATAGCCGTCTCTTGGAACGTTCAGCCAAGGTTTCTGATGAGCTGGGCGGTGGTTCAATTACAGCTCTGCCATTTATTGAAACGCAGGCAGGAGATATTTCGGCCTATATCGCGACCAACGTGATTTCAATCACTGACGGACAAATTTTCCTCAGCGACAGCCTGTTCAATGCTGGGGTACGTCCGGCCATTGACGCAGGTTCTTCTGTATCACGGGTTGGGGGTTCTGCCCAAATCAAAGCTATGAAGAAAGTAGCTGGAACCCTGCGTATCGACCTGGCTTCTTATCGGGAGCTGGAGGCCTTTACTAAGTTTGGTAGTGATTTGGATGCAGCAACGCAGGCCAAACTCAATCGTGGCCGCAGGACTGTAGAAGTCTTGAAACAGCCGATTCATGAGCCGCTGCCGGTTGAAAAGCAGGTCGTGATTCTCTATGCTTTGACCCATGGTTTCTTAGACAGTGTGCCAGTAGACGATATTCTGCGCTTTGAGTCAGAACTATTTGCCTACTTTGATGCACATCAAGAAAGCATTTATGAAACCATTCGGACAACGAAAGACCTTCCAAGTGAAGAAGTCTTGGATGCTGCCATTACTGAGTTTATTGACCAGTCTAGCTTCAAATAAGAATAGAGGTGTCAGATGGCAGTTTCATTAAATGATATTAAAAATAAAATTGCATCCACGAAAAACACCAGTCAAATCACCAATGCCATGCAGATGGTTTCTGCTGCTAAGCTGGGAAAATCTGAGGAAGCAGCTAAGAATTTTCAGGTCTATGCCCAGAAAGTGCGTAAGTTAGTTACGGATATGCTGCATGGCCACGAGGCAGAAAATGCCCGTCATCACTCGATGTTAATCAGTCGGCCAGTTAAGAAATCAGCCTATATCGTCATTACTTCTGACCGCGGGCTGGTAGGTGGCTACAATGCGACTATCCTTAAGGCTTTGATGGAGCTGAAAGCTGAGTACCATCCGACAGGAGAGGACTTTGAAGTCATCTGTATCGGAAGTGTTGGTGCTGATTTCTTCCGAGCTAGGGGCATTCAGCCGGTTTATGAGCTGCGTGGTCTAGCCGACCAGCCTAGCTTTGATGAGGTCCGTAAAATTATTAGCAAGACCATTGAGATGTATCAGAATGAGCTCTTTGATGAGCTCTATGTCTGCTATAACCACCATGTCAACAGTCTGACCAGTCAGATGCGGGTGGAGCAGATGCTGCCAATCATTGACTTGGATCCTAATGAAGCTGATGCAGATTATACGCTGAATCTGGAACTGGAGTCCAGTCGGGATTCTATCTTGGACCAACTGCTACCCCAGTTTGCAGAGAGCATGATTTACGGTGCCATTATTGATGCCAAGACGGCTGAGAATGCTGCCGGTATGACTGCTATGCAGACAGCGACAGACAATGCTAAAAAGGTTATCAGCGATTTGACTATTCAGTACAACCGCGCTCGGCAGGCTGCCATTACGCAGGAAATTACTGAAATCGTGGCGGGTGCAAGTGCCCTGGAATAAGGCCACAAATGAATTAGAAATTAAACGAGGGAAAAAACATGAGCTCAGGCAAAATTGCTCAGGTTATCGGGCCGGTCGTAGACGTTGCGTTTGCTGCTGGAGACAAGCTACCTGAGATAAATAATGCACTTGTAGTCTATAAAAATGATGAGAAAAAATCAAAAATCGTCCTTGAAGTAGCTCTTGAGCTTGGTGACGGTGTGGTGCGGACCATTGCCATGGAGTCGACCGATGGTTTGACGCGTGGTTTGGAGGTCTTGGATACTGGTCGTCCGATTTCTGTGCCAGTTGGCAAGGAAACTCTGGGGCGGGTGTTCAATGTCCTTGGGGATACTATTGACTTGGATGCGCCTTTTGCAGAAGATGCAGAGCGCCAGCCGATTCATAAAAAGGCACCGACCTTTGATGAACTATCAACTTCATCAGAAATCCTGGAAACAGGGATCAAGGTTATCGACCTCCTAGCTCCTTATCTGAAAGGTGGGAAGGTTGGTCTCTTTGGTGGTGCCGGAGTAGGTAAGACTGTCCTGATTCAGGAATTGATTCACAACATTG
This sequence comes from Streptococcus sanguinis SK49, assembly GCF_000212815.1. Classification (GTDB taxonomy): domain Bacteria; phylum Bacillota; class Bacilli; order Lactobacillales; family Streptococcaceae; genus Streptococcus; species Streptococcus sanguinis_C. The sequence goes on from NZ_GL890985.1 coordinate 849,881, forward strand.
CCCAAGAACATGGAGGGATTTCTGTCTTTACGGGTGTTGGTGAACGGACGCGTGAAGGGAATGACCTCTACTGGGAAATGAAAGAATCTGGCGTTATCGAAAAGACCGCTATGGTCTTTGGTCAGATGAATGAACCGCCAGGAGCTCGGATGCGGGTTGCTCTTACCGGACTGACTATCGCCGAATATTTCCGCGATGTGGAAGGTCAGGACGTGCTGCTCTTTATTGACAACATCTTCCGCTTTACGCAGGCTGGTTCGGAAGTGTCTGCCCTTTTGGGCCGCATGCCGTCAGCCGTTGGTTACCAACCAACACTTGCAACAGAAATGGGACAGTTACAAGAAAGGATCACATCGACCAAGAAAGGTTCCGTTACTTCCATCCAGGCTATTTATGTGCCAGCCGATGACTATACTGACCCTGCGCCAGCGACAGCTTTTGCTCACTTGGACTCTACGACCAACCTAGAACGGAAATTGGTTCAGCTGGGGATTTATCCAGCTGTGGATCCACTCGCTTCCAGCTCTCGTGCCCTTTCACCAGAGATTGTCGGAGAAGAGCACTATGCAGTGGCAGCAGAGGTTAAGCGGGTCTTGCAACGTTATCATGAATTGCAGGATATCATTGCTATCCTTGGTATGGACGAGTTGTCAGATGATGAGAAGACGCTGGTTGCACGTGCGCGCCGGATCCAGTTCTTCCTGTCACAGAACTTCAATGTGGCGGAGCAATTTACCGGCCAGCCAGGCTCTTATGTACCAGTAGCTGAAACGGTTCGTGGTTTCAAAGAAATCCTTGAAGGTAAGCACGATAAGCTGCCAGAAGACGCCTTCCGTGGTGTGGGCTCCATCGAGGATGTATTGGCCAAGGCTGAGAAAATGGGATTCTAAGAGGTGAATGATGGCTCAAATGACAGTACAAATCGTGACACCGGATGGTCTTATTTATGATCACCATGCTGCATTTGTTTCCGTAAAGACCATTGATGGCGAGCTGGGGATTTTGCCCCGCCACATCAATACCATCGCTGTTTTAGAAGTGGATCAGGTTAAGGTGCGCCGGGTTGATGATGACAAGCATATCGACTGGATTGCGGTCAACGGCGGAATCATTGAAATTGCAGATAATGTCATTACCATTGTGGCAGACTCAGCTGAGCGTGAGCGAGATATCGACATTAGTCGGGCTGAGCGAGCTAAGCTCCGAGCTGAGCAAGAAATCGAAGAAGCACATGATAAGCATTTGATTGATCAAGAACGCCGGGCTAAGATCGCCCTGCAGCGGGCAATCAACCGGATCAATGTCGGAACAAGATTATAAGAAGCTATTTTGTCTAGATTGATGGAAGTCATCTTTCATCTGACGAGATTTGGTTTCTTGAATACAAACTGAATACGCAAAACTGAGGCAGGTCTGTCTCAGTTTTCTTTTCCAAAGAAAAAGGGCAGGACTGTTTAGTTCGTCTCTTATTCGGGTCTTGTGGTATAATAAAAGTTATGGTAGAAGTTGTTTTTAAATTATGCAGTCATTTGCTCTTTATTTTCTTTGCCTTTCATCTGCTGTCAACTGTTGTTGAGTGGGAGAGATTTTTCAAGGTTAATGCCGATAATGCGATGAAGATTCGCTTTTTGATTCTCTTGTTCAGTATTGCCTTGGGCTATTTAGTCAGCCTTTTTTTCATTGGTATTTACGATATGAGCCGGGCGATTTTTAACGGTACTTTATAAGGTCATATTTTTGATTTTATGGTATGATAGTATGGATGATTTTAAAAATTTAGAGTAAGGAATCGGTATGGAAAAAATTATTATTCAAGGTGGAGATAATCGCTTGGTCGGAAAGGTCAAGATTGAAGGAGCAAAAAATGCGGTCCTGCCTCTCTTAGCAGCGACAGTCTTGGCTAGCGAAGGTCAGTCTGTTTTGAAAAATGTTCCGGTCTTGTCTGATGTCTTTACCATGAACAATGTGGTCCGCGGTTTAAACACTCAGGTGGATTTTAATCAGGAAGAAAATACAGTTGTTGTGGATGCCACCCAGCCCTTGTCTGAGGAGGCGCCTTACAAATACGTCAGCAAAATGCGGGCGTCTATCGTTGTTTTGGGGCCAGTTCTGGCTCGTAATGGTCATGCTAAGGTTTCCATGCCAGGCGGCTGTACGATTGGCAGCCGGCCTATTGACTTGCACCTGAAGGGCTTAGAAGCCATGGGAGCTCAGATTACCCAGACAGCGGGTTATATCGAAGCGAAGGCAGAGCGACTCAAGGGTGCCCACATTTACATGGACTTTCCTAGTGTGGGAGCAACGCAAAACATCATGATGGCTGCAACGCTGGCTCAAGGCACGACAGTGATTGAAAATGCTGCTCGGGAGCCTGAAATCGTTGACCTAGCCCTCTTTTTAAATGAAATGGGAGCCAAGGTCAGAGGAGCAGGTACTGAGACTCTGACTATTGTCGGAGTGGATCAGCTGCGAGGGGCCAAGCATAATGTGGTTCAAGACCGTATTGAAGCAGGAACTTTTATGGTTGCTGCAGCTATGACCAGCGGTGACCTGCTGATTGAGGATGCCATTTGGGAGCACAATCGTCCCTTGCTTTCCAAAATGCAGGAAATGGGAGTGGAAGTGACAGAGGAAGATGAAGGGATTCGGATTCGTTCCGATGTTTCGAAGCTGAGACCGGTTTCGGTCAAGACCCTTCCTTATCCAGGCTTCCCAACGGACATGCAGGCTCAGTTTACGGCGCTCATGGCTATGGCCAAGGGCGAGTCTACGATGATTGAGACTGTCTTTGAGAACCGCTTCCAGCATCTGGAGGAAATGCGTCGGATGGGGCTGCACTCTGATATCATGCGTGATACAGCTCGTATCTGGGGCGGTGGCAGTCTTCAGGGAGCTGAAGTCATGTCAACTGACCTTCGGGCCAGTGCGACTTTGATTCTGATGGGCTTGATTGCTGAAGGCGAGACTAAGGTCAGCAAGCTCGTACACTTAGACCGAGGCTACTATAAATTCCATGAGAAATTGGCAGCCTTGGGAGCCAAAGTGAAGCGTGTAAAGGAAGAAGACGATGAGTGAAAATCTTAAATATTTAGGCCGGCAGATTGGCCTTGTTCTGTTGGTTCTCTTGGTAGCCGTGATTCTCTTTTTCGTGTCTCTGATGATTGGCTATAACATTATCGGAAACGGTAAGGGCTCAGTTTTTTCACCAGAAACCTGGCAAGAATTAATCGGGAAGTTTACTGGAAACTAGATCCTAGTCGAAAAGACTGGCTGAAATGAATCCAGTTTGCTAAGTTGAAAGAAAAAAGATGAAAAGAAAGACTAGTCAGAAAAGGAATTCTAAGAGCCTGCAAGGCTGGGCTGGGCTGACTCTGGCTTTGATTTTAGCTCTGGCTGGCTATTTCTGGGGACAGGAAGGTCAGCAGCCACTTCAGAGTCCAAATTCAGAAATCAGGGTTGGGCAAGTCCAAGATCAGGGCACTCCAAGTCAGGAACTGGCTGAGAGCGTTCTGACGGATGCTGTCCGAGCTCAGCTCAAAGGCAGCATTGAATGGAATGGAGCTGGCGCCTTTATCGTTAATGGTAATAAAACAGACTTGGATGCGGGGATTTCTAGTAAGCCCTACGCTGACAATAAGACCAAGTTTGTTCAAGGGAAAACCCTTCCGACGGTGGCGAATGCCTTTTTATCCAAGTCTACCCGCCAGTACAAAAAACGGGAAGAAACTGGAAATGCCAACACTTCATGGGTACCGGCAGGCTGGCATCAACTCAAGAACCTCCCTGGTGAGTACAATCATGCTGTGGACCGAGGACATCTCTTGGCCTATTCGCTGATCGGTGGTTTGAAGGGCTTTGATGCCTCCACTAGCAATCCTGCCAATATCGCTGTGCAGACGGCCTGGTCCAACCAAGCCAATGAAGGGGACTCGACAGGGCAGAATTACTATGAGACAAAGATCCGGAAGGCTTTGGATAAGAACAAGCGAGTGCGCTACCGGGTAACCTTGATTTATGCCACGGAGACTGATTTAGTGCCAGTTGGTTCTCATCTAGAGGCCAAGTCCAGCGATGGCAGTCTGGAATTCAATGTCTTTATCCCGAATGTGCAAAAAGGGATTCGTTTGGACTATAATAGTGGCAGGGTAAGTCAGGAGACGGGTTCTTAATTTTATACTCAAAAATGGATTTGCAAAGAGTATTCAATAGTATGAAAAGAAATGGTTGCAGATTTGTAGTCATTTTCTTTTATACTAATAGATGAAAGAAGGCGAATTTTTCAGTCTTCTTTAAGAAAGCGGTGGTAAAATCAACGTTCTCTTACAATCTAGTAAAGGAGGTTGCGATGAGACTTATTTTTAAAAGCATCCGGTTCCTCATGCGTCTGATTGGGCGCGTGGTTTGGGGACTTGCTTGGTCCTTTGTCCTGAGCTTTATGGTTATTGTCGGAATTTTCTATTTTACCACTTCGACAAAACCGGGTACAGAGGGACTGACGCAGGCTGTTCAGACAGCTGTTGGCAGAGTGGATCAATTTTTAAATCACCAAGGCATTTCCACGGGGCTTCACAGCAGTGAGGAGACGCAGACGGATCAGCTGACAGATGAGCATGCAACAACAGGGGCTCGTTGGGATCAGCCAAGCGCCACAATTTACATCGATACAAATAATGAAACCTTCCGTTCAGCCTATAAGGAGGCCATTGATTCTTGGAATCAAACAGGTGCCTTCACCTTTCAAATCATCAATGACAAAGACAAGGCGGACATTGTTGCGACGGAGATGAACGATGGCAATGTCAGTGCAGCTGGTGAAGCTGAGTCGCAGACCAATCTCCTAACCAAGCGGTTTACCCATGTCACGGTTCGCCTTAATAGTTACTACCTGCTGGACAGTCGCTATGCTTATTCTCATGAGCGGATTGTCAATACAGCAGCGCACGAATTGGGCCATGCTATTGGATTAGACCATAATGAGGAGGAGTCAGTGATGCAGTCAGCAGGCTCATTTTACAGTATCCAGCCGACAGATATCCAGGCTGTAAAAGACTTGTATCAATCGTAAGCCTATGTTAAAATCTATTTTTTATTTGATTCGACATTTTCCAGAGCAAGTTTTTCTCTTTGTTTTTAACTCAGGAATCTTTGTCTGGCTATGGAAAAGCGGTAATGAGATTGCTAACCAGCTAGGTGTGACAGCGGCTTGGGAAAATCATATTCCGGCGCCCATTCAGCTCTTCTTCGGCCAGAATATTGAGGCGGTTCAGGGCTTTTTTCACAATTCCGCCTTTATGTGGCTAGTCGGATCCATGATTATCCTTCTGGCTATTCGTATAATCAAGGGAATGATTAAATTTGTTGTCTTTGCGGTTCTGATTCTGCTGGGAATTTATCTGATTTTGCAGAATCAATCTATTCTCAATAGTTTTATGTAAGGCAGTCAGCTATGACTGTCTTTTTTCTTTTGGGGAGCTGAGTTCGCTTTCTCTTGAATTCTGATAGCTGTGCTTCTGGAAATCTGCTATAATGGTCTTATGATTATTTTACAAGCAAGCAAGATTGAGCGCTCTTTTGCAGGGGAGCTTCTTTTTGACAATATTAACCTGCAGGTGGATGAGGGTGACCGGATTGCCCTCGTCGGTAAAAATGGAGCTGGGAAGTCAACCCTGCTCAAGATTTTGGTGGGTGAGGAAGAGCCTACTTCTGGTCAGATCAATAAAAAACGAGACCTGTCTCTGTCCTATCTGGCTCAGGACAGCCGCTTTGAGTCGGAGAATACCATCTACGACGAGATGCTGCTGGTCTTTGATAGTCTGCGTCAGCAAGAGAAGCGCTTGCGGCAGATGGAACTGCAAATGGGAGAATTGTCAGGAGAAGAATTGACTGCTCTAATGACCCAGTACGATGAGCGGTCAGAGGACTTTCGCCAGAAAGGTGGTTTTACCTACGAGGCTGATATTCGAGCGATTTTAAATGGCTTCAAGTTTGACCAGTCTATGTGGCAGATGAAGATTTCTGAGCTTTCAGGCGGGCAGAATACCCGTCTGGCTCTGGCTAAGATGCTTTTGGAAAAGCCAGAGTTGCTGGTACTGGACGAGCCGACCAACCACTTGGATATCGAGACCATTGCTTGGCTGGAGACTTACTTAGTCAACTACAGCGGTGCCCTGATCATCGTCAGCCACGACCGCTATTTCCTAGACAAGGTTGCGACCATCACGCTGGACTTGACCAAGCATTCCTTGGATCGCTATGTGGGCAATTACTCTAGCTTTGTGGTCCAAAAGGAGCAGAAGCTGGCCACTGAAGCCAAGAACTACGAAAAGCAACAGAAAGAAATCGCTGCGCTGGAGGACTTTGTCAATCGCAATCTGGTCCGGGCCTCTACTACCAAGCGGGCTCAGTCCCGCCGCAAGCAGCTGGAAAAGATGGAGCGTTTGGACAGGCCGGAGACCGGCAGTCGATCGGCTAATATGACCTTCAAATCCGATAAGGTTTCGGGAAATGTTGTTCTAACTTTGGAAGACGCAGCTATTGGCTATGGCGAGGAAGTTCTATCGGAGCCAATTAACCTTGACATTCGCAAGTTCAATGCGGTCGCTATTGTCGGACCAAATGGGATTGGAAAGACGACCTTGATTAAATCACTAATCGGGCAAGTACCCTTCATCAGAGGCAAGGAACAGCTGGGGGCTAATGTGGAAGTGGGCTACTATGACCAGACCCAGAGTAAACTGACTGCCAGCAATACGGTACTTGATGAGCTATGGAATGACTTCAAGCTGACGCCAGAGGTCGAGATTCGCAATCGCTTAGGCGCTTTCCTCTTCTCGGGAGACGATGTCAAGAAGTCTGTCGGCATGCTATCGGGTGGAGAGCGGGCGCGTTTGCTCCTAGCCAAGCTGTCTATGGAAAACAACAACTTTCTCATCCTAGACGAGCCGACCAACCACCTGGACATTGACAGCAAGGAAGTGCTGGAAAATGCCCTAATTGACTTTGACGGCACCCTGCTCTTTGTCAGCCATGACCGTTACTTTATCAATCGCGTGGCCACTCAGATTATCGAGATCTCTGAGACAGGCTCTACCCTTTATCTGGGTGATTATGACTATTATCTGGAGAAAAAGGCAGAGCAGGAAGCCTTGCGTGAGGAGACGGAGCAGGCCAGTCCTGACAAGCCTGCCCCAGCCAATGACTATCAGCTTCAAAAGGAAAACCAGAAAGAACAGCGCCGGCTGGCTCGCCGCCTAGAGCAGCTGGAAGCGCAAATCGAGGACTTGGACAGTCAGATCAGTCAGCTACAGGAAGCCATGCAGGCCACTAATAATGCTGCCGAACTCATGGAGAGCCAGCAGCAAATCGACCAGCTGACTGCCGCCCAAGAAGAAGCCCTGCTCGAATGGGAAGAACTGGCAGAGAAGGTGTAGTATTTTTAGGGGCAGTCAGTCCGCCCGCTTTGAAAGGAGCTACTGATGACGACAGAAAACGATTGGATTATGCGGCAGATCAAGGGAGCGGCCAATATGCTTGGTTCAGCTCTGCGCCTAACAATCCAGCATTTAGATCTGGGGCAGTTTGAAGATGAGCAAGGCCGGCAGCTTGATGGAGCTGATTATTTGCAAGAGCTGCTGGAAAGCGAGCATTTTGCAGAGGCTGCTGATTTCGTTCAGGCCCAGATGAAGCGCCTGCCTTTCCATCAATATGAGATACTGGCGGACCAGTTCTTGCTTTATCTGGCCAGTCTGGAAGCCCCAGCAAAAGACCGGAATGGCTTGGATGAAGCCTATTTACAGGATTTGGAAAAGCAACTGAAGGAATTTAAGTGGTAAACAAATGGAAGATTTAGGCAAAGTTTTTCGTGATTTTCGTTTAAATGGGCATTATTCTTTGAAGGAAGCGGCGGGTCAGGTTTGCTCGACTTCTCAGCTGTCTCGTTTTGAGCTGGGTGAGTCGGACATGACCCTCTCGAAATTTTTAGATCTCTTGGATAATATTCATGTGACTCTTGAAAATTTTATGGACAAGGCACGGAATTTCCAGCAACATGAACACGTGGCCATGATGGGTAAGATTATCCCTCTTTACTACTCAAATGACATCAAGGGATTTCAAGACTTGCAAGCAGAGCAGTTGGAAAAGGCCAAGGCCAGCAGTGCGCCTCTTTACTATGAGCTGAATTGGATTTTGCTTCAGGGCTTGATTTGTCAGCGAGACAGTCAGTTTCACATGAGGCAAGAAGATTTAGATAAGGTGGCTGATTATCTTTTCCAAGTGGAAGACTGGACTATGTATGAGCTGATTCTCTTTGGCAATCTCTATAGTTTTTATGATGTGGACTATGTCTACCGTCTGGGCAAGGAAGTCATGGAGCGAGAGGACTACTACAAAGAAATCGGTCGCCATAAGAGACTAGTCTTGATTTTAGCGCTCAATTGTTACCAGCACTGTTTGGAAAGTCGTTCTTTTGATAAGGCTAGTTATTTTGAGGATTACGTAGAGAAAATCATTGGCAAAGGCATCAAACTCTATGAACGCAATGTGTTCCTCTATCTCAAGGGTTTTGCGGCTTATCAGAAGGAGCAGAAGAAGCAGGGCATCAAGCAAATGCAGGAAGCCATGCATATCTTTAAAGTGCTGGATTTACCTGAGCAGGTCGCCTATTATCAAGAGCACTTCGATAAGTTTGTAAAAGTATAATTTCCCAAATATGGGAAAAATATAGAACCTCCCTCCATTCCTGATACAATAGTTTCAGAAATGGAAGGAGGTATTTTTATGAATCGACAGGCAGCACAGCTGATTACACGGGCTGCTATTAATAAAATTGGGAATATGCTTTATGATTATGGGAATAGCATCTGGCTTGCTTCTTTGGGAGCTCTGGGACAGACGGTCTTGGGCATTTACCAGATATCAGAGCTAGTTACTTCCATCTTATTCAATCCTTTGGGGGGAGCTATTACGGACCGCTTTTCCAGACGTAAGGTGCTGATGGTAACAGATTTGATTTGTGCCGCTCTTTGTCTGCTGATTTCTTTTATTTCAAATGACCAGCTCATGATTGGAGCGCTGATTTTTGCTAATGTGGTTCAGGCTATAGCCTTTGCTTTTTCTAGGCCAGCTAATAAGTCTTATATTACCGAAATTGTGGACAAGGAAGACATCGTGGCCTACAATTCTCATCTGGAATTGGCCTTGCAGGTTATCAGTGTCTCAGCTCCAGTTTTATCTTTTATCGTGATGCAGTATGCAAATTTGCGCGTGACCCTTCAGCTGGATGCTCTTAGCTTCTTTCTGGCTTTTGCCTTGGTTTACTTTCTGCCTAATTATGAGCCAAGCAAGCAGAAGTCTCCCATCAATCTTGGCAATATCCTGAGAGATATCAAGGAAGGGCTAGTCTATATCCGTCAGCAAAAAGAAATCTTCTTTCTGCTCTTGGTAGCTTCTGCAGTCAATTTTTTCTTTGCGGCCTTTAATTATCTATTGCCTTTTACCGATCAGCTCTATGAAAAGACAGGCTCTTATGCAACTATTCTGAGTTTGGGTGCTTTAGGCTCAATCATCGGAGCCATTCTAGCCAGCAAGGTTAAGGCCAGTATGGGAAATCTACTCCTAGCTCTGCTATTGACAGGTATCGGAGTCGCAGTCATGGGCATCTCTACCTTGCTACCAGTTCATCCCTATTTTTCTTATTCTGGTAATCTGATCTGCGAGCTCTTTATGACTGTTTTCAACATTCATTTCTTCAGCCAGGTTCAGACCAAGGTGGACAAGCAGTATCTAGGCCGCGTTTTCTCAACGATCTACACGCTGGCAATTCTTTTCATGCCTCCTGCGACTTTTCTGATGACTCTTCTGCCGAGTGTCCACACCGTTTCCTTTCTTCTGATTGGTTTCGGAGTGATGGGATTGGCTTTGATTTCCTACCTTTATCAAAAGAGAATACAAAAAGACTAGGCTGGAATAATTTCCAACCTAGTTTTCTGTATGGGAATTTTTAAGTGCTTCTTTGGTTTTTTTAAGTTCTTTTTTCAGCGAGAAATTTTTTAACATGCTGATGAGAAAGGTCGTGACAGAGCCTAGGAGCACTGAGACCAAAATCAATATGATTAAGGGAAGTTTGAAGCTGAACAAGATAAAGCTAACATTGACGCTCTGCATATTGGCTAAGGAAATACCAGCAACCAATAGAATGGTAATTAAAAGCAGAATATAATGCAATTTTTCTTTCATGGTGATTCTCCTGTTTATCTATTCAAACTCGGCCTTGCTCTTGATATCTCCATATTCTTCTGGGATTTCTTGGGCTAGGATATCTTCATAAGCTGCTAGTTTAATATCTGATCCATACTTATTTTTCAGAGCGGTGGTCACCAGACGGTAGGCCAAGTTCGCATTGCGAGACAAGATAGGGCCATGGAAGTAGGAGCCAAAGACATTTTTATAATGAACACCCTCGCAACCATCCTCTTGGTTGTTGCCATTTCCATAGACAACTTTGCCCAGAGGTTTTTCATCGTCCGAGAGGAAAGTCCGTCCTTGGTGATTTTCAAAGCCGTAGTAGGTTTCATCGAATTCTTCGTTATGAATCTTGATGTCACCGATATAGCGGTTTTTGGTCTGGTTGAGGGTATAGTGACCCATGATGCCCAGACCTTCAATTCGACGGCCAGAAGCCTCGATATAGTATTGGCCTAAAAGTTGGAAGCCACCGCAGATGGCTAGCACTACGCCGTTTTCATTAATAAAGCTTTCCAAAGCTTCTTTTTTAGCTGGCAAGTCACGAGCCACGATCGTTTGCTCATAGTCTTGACCTCCGCCAAAGAAGACGATGTCGTAGCTATCCTTGTCAAAGTCATCTTCTAGAGAGACGATATCGACTTCAACCCTAGCGCCTAGCTTTTCAGCCACATACTTGAGCATGAGGACATTGCCGTTGTCGCCGTAGGTATTCATGAGATTGCCATAGAGATGAGCAACCTTTATATCATAGCAATAGTCCTGGTTTTCGGGAGAAGTGAGGGATCTGTATACCATTAGTTCATCTCCTTTCTGACCACTTGTCGTTCTGCCAGCAACTCGCGGAATTCCAGCATGGCAGTATAAGTAGCTAAGATATAGGCATGCTTAGTTTCTTGCTGCTCAATGGCCTTAAATACTGCTTCCAAATCTTTGACTTCGGTAATCTGATCTGCTGGATAGCCCGTTACCCGTAGTCGACGCGCTATCTCAGAGTGGCGAACACCACCTGCAATGACATGAGGAATCTCCATCTCTAAAATCTTCTCAAAGTCAGCATCCCAGATCCAGCTGGTATCAATGCCGTCTGCATAGTTGGCATTGAGCAGAACGGATAGGCTAAAGTCAAAAGGCGCAAGCCCAATCATATCCAGTGCTTGGGTCGCCCCGACCGGATTTTTAATCAAGACTAAGGTACATTCCTTGTCGCCGATTTTAAAAGTTTCCTGACGGCCAAAGACAGCCCGGCTCTTGTCAAAGCCAGTCTTGATAGTAGCTGGCTCGACACCAAAGAACTGAGCTACTGATACCGCTGCTAGAGCGTTATAGATATTGTAGAGACCGCCGATATTTATTTGATAGTCTTGACCATCAATGGTAAAGGCCGAGCGGTTATGCTCAAGTGTTTTGAGAGCGGTCAGGCTGTAGTCAAGCTTAGGACGCTTGAAGCCGCAGTCCTCACAGATATAAGCCCCCAGATTAGCATAGGTGTTGAGCTCGTACTTGAGGATATGCTCGCACTTGGGACAGAGGATGCCCTCTGTATTGTAGTGAGCTAGCTGAGCCTGATCTTTCTCGGTATCAAATCCATAGTAGCGGACAGGATTCTTTAGGCTGACTGAGTTAAAGAGGGGGCTGTCACCATTCATCAGTACAGTCGCTTGAGGCACTTTAGCTGCAGCATCCAGAATCATTTGGTAGGTCGTATAGATCTCGCCATAGCGGTCCATCTGGTCTCGGAAAATATTGGTAAAGACGAAGAGGCTAGGCTTGATATAATCACAAATCCGAGATAGGCTGGCTTCGTCTATCTCCAGCACAGCGATATTCTTGCCAGATTTGCCTTTCTTAGCTGTCAGGAATGTTGTCGTAATCCCAGTAATCATATTGGCACCGCTGGGATTAGTCACCACTTCTCCGAAGGCTTCCTTGAGAATACCCACTGTCAGAGCTGTAGTTAAAGTTTTACCATTGGTTCCGGTAATAACCACGACCTCATAGTTCTTTGCTAGGTTTTGCAAAATATTTTTATCAAATGTCAGGGCAACTTTCCCCGGCAGAGTCGATCCACGCCCCATTTTGCTGAGAACAAAGTGGGAGGACTTGCCTGCCAAGAGGCCCAAGGCTGTATTTATCTTCATAAGAAATATTTTATCATAAAAAAGTAAAGAAGGTTACAGAAAAATATTGACAAACGTGATATAATGGGTTGGTAAGTCTTTAAGCATTAAGACCCACTGTAAAATAAAAAGAGAGAAGTTAATTGAGTGAACTCTAATTACAAGATAAAATCAGGCTGTGACTAGATTTAATAAGTTCGATTTGTTGCTACAGCTGTTTGACTTTGCTTGTAGAGGAGTAGGAAGTCTAAGTATGAATTTTCAACAACTAACCAATCTCCAATATTGGGCCAGTTTGTTTTCGGACCCTTGGAGGATTGTAATTAATATTATTGACGTCGCTATCGTCGCATGGATTCTATATTATCTAATCAAGGCCATTGCTGGTACCAAGATTATGATTCTGGTCCGCGGGGTGCTCTTCTTTATCTTGGCACAGTTTTTTGCCAATATCATCGGCTTGACCACCATTTCTTGGTTGATCAATCAGGTCATCACTTACGGGGTCATTGCGGCCGTGGTGATTTTCTCGCCTGAGATTCGGGCAGGATTAGAAAAGCTGGGTCGAGCAACAGATATTTTTTCTGCGACGCCCATCAGTAACGAAGAAAAAATGATTCAGGCCTTTGTCAAGTCTGTTGCCTATATGAGTCCGCGGAAAATCGGGGCTTTGGTGGCCATTCAGGGAACCCGTACCTTGCAGGAATATATTGCGACAGGGATTCCCTTGGATGCAGATGTATCCGGAGAGCTACTAATCAATATTTTCATCCCCAATACGCCATTGCATGATGGAGCTGTCATCATAAAAAACAATAAGATTGCGGCTTCCTGTGCCTACCTGCCTCTGACAGAAAGCAGCGGCATCTCTAAGGAGTTTGGAACCCGGCACCGCGCAGCTATTGGCCTGTCTGAAGTATCCGATGCGTTTACTTTTGTTGTTTCAGAAGAAACAGGTGGGATTTCCACTACGCACAATGGAATTTTCAAGCATGATCTGACTTTGGATGAGTTTGAGATAGAGCTGAGAAAGGTCTTCTTATCAGAGCAGGACAAGCCAGCAGGTTTGAAAAAACGCTTCATGGGAGGATGGAAGAAATGAAAAAACGTAAAAAAATTCTTTATATCATCTCTTCGTTTTTCTTTGCCCTAGTGCTGTTTGTCTATGCAACCTCTAGCAGTTATCAAAACAATACTGGAGTTCGACAGGTCACATCTGAAACTTATACCAATACGGTTTCCAATGTGCCAATTGACATCAAATATGACAGCGAGAATTACTTTATCAGCGGCTTTACTTCTGAAGTTTCCGTCGCCCTGACAGGCTCCAACCGTGTCAATCTAGCCAGTGAAATGCAGGAAAGTACTCGGAAATTTCGAGTTGTAGCTGATCTTTCCAAGGCTACAGAAGGCACAGTCGAAATCCCTCTGAAAGTGGAAAACCTACCGAGCGGTCTGACTGCTACAGTCACCCCGCAGAAGATTTCGGTTAAGATTGGTAAAAAAGCCAGCAAGAAGGTTGAGGTCCGCTACCTCATCACAGACAGCCAAGTGGCTGAAAATGTGTCTATCAGTGGTGTGACCTTGGAAAATAAGGAAGCTACTGTAACAAGTGACGAGGAGACCCTATCTAAGATTGAGTCTGTCGTAGCTATTCTTCCGACCAATGTCATTATCACCGGCAACTACAGCGGAACAGCACCGCTGCAGGCTGTTGATGGTCAGGGAAATGTCATGCCAAGCGTGGTGACACCATTTGAAACGACTATGCGTGTCAACACTAAAACAGCAGACAGCTCAGGCTCGTCTTCCTCTAACAGTAGCTCAAATACGAGCTCATCAAATAAAAACTAAATAAAATTTTGAAAATAAACTTGGATGAAGTTGGCCTGCCTTGCTTGCAGCCTATATCCTTACATCCAGGTCTTATGAAAGGAAACTATTTATAATGGGTAAATACTTTGGAACCGATGGTGTTCGCGGAGAAGCAAATGTAGAATTAACGCCGGAATTGGCCTTTAAACTTGGCCGCTTTGGTGGTTATGTTCTGAGCCAGCACGAAAGTGAAGTGCCTCGGGTCTTTGTTGGCCGGGATACTCGAATTTCAGGAGAAATGTTGGAAAGCGCCTTGGTTGCAGGACTTTTGTCCGTTGGGATTCATGTCTATAAATTGGGTGTCATTGCAACGCCTGGTGTAGCTTATTTGGTCAAGTCAGAGAAAGCCAGCGCCGGAGTCATGATTTCTGCCAGCCACAATCCAGCTTTGGATAATGGTATCAAATTCTTTGGTGGTGACGGCTATAAGCTGGATGATGAGCGTGAGTTGGAAATCGAAGCTTTGTTGGACGCAGCAGAAGATACCTTGCCACGTCCGAGCGCCGAAGGTTTAGGTGACTTGGTGGATTATCCAGAAGGACTGCGCAAATACCAACAATATTTGGTTTCAACTGGCTTAGAACTAGAAGGAATGCATGTGGCCTTAGATACGGCCAACGGTGCGGCTTCAACCAGTGCCCGTCAGATTTTTGCGGATCTAGGCGCACAGTTGACGATTATCGGAGAAAATCCAGATGGCCTCAATATCAATCTGAATGTTGGCTCTACGCATCCAGAAGCTTTGCAGGAAGTAGTTCGTGAGTCTGGTGCAGCGATTGGTCTGGCCTTTGATGGAGATAGCGACCGCTTGATTGCAGTAGATGAAAATGGTGAGCTGGTAGATGGTGACAAGATTATGTACATCATCGGTAAGTACCTGTCTGAGAAAGGCGAGCTGGCGCAGAATACCATTGTTACGACTGTCATGTCTAACTTAGGCTTTCATAAGGCTTTGGATCGTGAAGGTATTCAAAAGGCTGTGACAGCAGTTGGCGACCGCTATGTAGTAGAGGAAATGCGCAAGAATGGCTACAATCTAGGTGGCGAGCAGTCTGGGCATGTTATCATCATGGACTACAATACGACAGGTGACGGTCAGCTTTCAGCTGTGCAATTGACCAAGGTCATGCAGGAAACAGGTAAAAAACTATCTGAATTAGCTTCTGAAGTAACCATCTATCCGCAGAAACTAGTCAATATCCGTGTGGAAAACAGCATGAAAGATAAGGCGATGGAAGTTCCAGCTATCAAGACGGTGATTGAGAGAATGGAAGCCGAAATGGCTGGCAATGGTCGAATTTTGGTTCGTCCGAGCGGAACAGAGCCTCTGCTGAGGGTCATGGCTGAAGCACCAACTGACGAAGAAGTAAATTATTATGTAGATACCATTGCTAATGTTGTTCGAGATGAAATTGGGATTGAGTAATAAACGTAAAGAAACTGAGACATAATGTCTTGGTTTTTTGGGTCTTAGTTGCATAATTAAACACTTTAAGGCAAAATGTTGCAAAAAAGACATGTAATTGGTATAATAAGCATTGAAAGGAGCATAAAATGAAAGATAAAAATAATATTTTTCTTAAAATTTTAATTTTATTAGCCGCTATTATTGTAGGTGGTCGTTTTGCTGCGAATGTTAATGCATCAGAAATTACTGAGTATACTAATGAAGTAATTATGACTAAGAACGGGGCACAAATAACTAAAGATACTACCGTTATTAGTAATGAAGCTTTGGAAGTTACAAGTAACTTTGCTTTTCCTGATTCTCAAGTAATTAGTTCTGGAGATACTTTGACATTTGCTTTGCCAAAAGAGTTAACTTTAATCACACCATTGAATTTTCAGGTCTTTGATGTGGTAAATGATAAAGGAGAAGTCGTTGGTTCAGCTAAAGCAGATCCAACAACTCAGGCAGTTACGGTCACTTTCTCAGACTACTTTACTCGATTGCCTGAGAATAAGAAAATGTCGTTGAGATTCAACGTAAAAGTTAATAATGAGACTGTACCAAATTCTACAGCACTTCAGTTCAGATTTGGTCAAACAGAGTTTTCTTTCCAATATAAAAAAGACGATGGTTCTGCTGGTGAGTATGAGATGAAATACGGCTATCAGGATAAATCCGATCCGAACATTGTTAAATGGCGTATTATCTTGAATGCAAGACAAGATATGCTTCGTGATATGGTAATTTCTGATAACTTTGGTGATGGCCTGACATTAGTTCCAGGAACACTGCGTGCAGTTCGTTATGCTCCTGTAGATGGTGGGATTCGTAATGAAGCACACTTGCTGAGCTTGCCTGTTTTGGATAATTTCACTAAAAAAGCAGTTCTCTCAAAAAATGACAAAGGCGAAGCTAATGGTTTTACCATTAATTTTGGTGATAACTACAATTGGCCAATGTACATTGAGTATTCTACTCGTGTGCCTGAAGGCACAAAAGTAGGAAGTGTGGTTAATAACCAGCTTTCTTGGACTGCAAGTAATTTTCCAACAGCTAGAACGATTACTAAATCAGTTCGTTTGGAAGAAGGTTCTGGTAATGGTAGTGCAGAAATTCAAAAGGATGTCCTAATTCACGCTAAGAAAATATTAGTAGGCGAGAAGAAATTAGAAAAAGGTCAGTTTACTTTCGGACTCTATGATGCGGATGGTAATTTGGTACAGACTGCAACTAACGAAGCTGATGGTTCGATTAACTTTAACGCTTTAAACTATAATGCTGAGGGTACTTATAGCTATACCATCAAAGAGATTCCTGGGGACAGTCCAGATTATATCTATGATGATAAGGAAGCTAAATTAACTGTTAAAGTAACAAATGTGAAAGGTGAATTCTTAGGTGCTGTTACTTATGATGCAGAGCCTACATTCACTAATACTTATCGAGCTCACGATCCTGGACAATCTAAAGAGAAAGATCCAAAAGGGGAAGATCCAAGTAGTCAAGAAACAGGAAAACCAGCTACTAAGAAAGTTTTACCAAAAACTGGTCAAGAAACGACACTTTGGCTGTCAGTTGCAGGTTTGGCAATCTTAGTTGGCTTTGGAAGCTATGTCTTTCTTCAAAAAAAGACTAGATAAAATTCAAAGGTTTTAAGAGTTTTCTCTTAAAGCCTTTTTACATACTTTTCCATTTGAAAAAACGGAGTAATCATGTTAGAATAGACCTAGTAATTTTTAAAGGATAGAGGTGTTATCGTGGCTTTTGGAGATAACGGACAACGTAAAAAAACAGGATTTGAAAAATTGACGATGCTGGTCGTGATTATCATGCTCATCGTGACAGTTGGAGCTATCTTTGCTTCCGCTCTCAGCGCAATCTTTTAATCCAAACGCTTCAGGGCGTTTTTTTAGACTAGAAAAAGAGAATAGAAAAAATGAGTATGTTTTTAGATACGGCCAAGATTCAAGTTAAGGCTGGCAATGGTGGCGATGGCATGGTGGCCTTTCGCCGTGAAAAATATGTTCCTAATGGCGGTCCTTGGGGCGGTGATGGCGGTCGTGGCGGCAATGTTGTTTTTGTTGTAGACGAGGGCCTGCGCACCCTGATGGATTTTCGCTACAATCGCCACTTCAAGGCTCAGTCTGGTGAAAAGGGTATGACCAAGGGTATGCATGGCCGTGGAGCTGAGGACTTGATTGTTCGTGTACCGCAGGGGACGACGGTTCGTGATGCTGAGACGGGCAAGGTGCTGACGGACTTGGTAGAAAATGGCCAAGAATTTATCGTAGCGCGTGGTGGCCGAGGTGGTCGTGGAAATATCCGCTTTGCAACGCCTAAAAATCCTGCTCCAGAGATTTCTGAGAACGGAGAACCAGGTCAAGAACGGGAGCTTCTGCTTGAGCTTAAGGTCCTAGCAGATGTTGGTCTGGTTGGCTTCCCATCTGTCGGAAAATCAACTCTGCTTAGTGTTATCACAGCAGCTAAGCCTAAGATTGGTGCCTATCATTTTACGACAATCGTTCCCAATCTAGGAATGGTTCGTACTCACTCTGGAGAGTCCTTTGCAGTAGCAGATCTACCAGGTTTGATTGAGGGAGCCAGCCAAGGGGTCGGACTGGGAACTCAGTTTCTCCGTCATATTGAGCGGACACGGGTCATCCTGCATGTCATCGATATGTCAGCTAGTGAGGGGCGTGATCCTTATGAGGACTATCTAGCTATCAATAAAGAGTTGGAATCCTATAATCTTCGTCTTATGGAGCGCCCGCAGATTATTGTTGCTAACAAGATGGATATGCCAGATAGTGCTGAAAATCTCAAGGTATTCAAAGAGAAATTAGCGGCTAATTATGATGAGTTTGCGGAGCTGCCACAAATCTTCCCAATTTCCAGTCTGACTAAGCAAGGACTTGCGACTCTCTTGGATGCGACTGCAGAGTTACTGGATAAGACACCAGAGTTCTTGCTTTATGATGAGTCTGAAATGGAAGAAGAAGCTTACTATGGCTTTGACGAAGAAGCACCAGCCTTTGAAATTTCTCGTGATGATGATGCGACTTGGGTGCTGTCTGGTGATAAACTTGAGAAACTTTTTAATATGACTAACTTTGACCGCGATGAGGCAGTCATGAAATTTGCCCGTCAGCTGCGTGGTATGGGCGTTGATGAAGCCCTTCGTGATCACGGAGCCAAGGATGGGGATTTGGTTCGCATCGGCAAGTTTGAGTTTGAATTCGTTGACTAAGGAGGCTTGCAATGGGTGATAAACCAATATCCTTTCGCGATGAAAATGGAAACTTTGTCTCTGCAGCCGACGTCTGGAATGCAGAAAAGCTAGAAGAGCTCTTTAATAAACTCAACCCTAAGCGCAAGCTGCGTCTGGAAAGAGAAGCATTAGCGAAAGCAGAAGAGGAATAAGATAAAAAGCAGCTAAGCAGGAAATAATCCTAGTCAGCTGCTTTTTAGCGCTAAAGATGTATTCGTTAAGGTAATTAACCTTTGTTTTAAGCAAAGATTTTAGGACTAACTGCTTTTATTCGAGGGAGAGCAGCTAGGCAGACACCTAGAACGATAAGCTTGTCTGCATAGTCAGTTAGTATTTGGACGAGGACGATACTAAGGACGGGGTTGACTCCCATTCCCCGCAGGGCTTGGACGATGAGACTGGATCCGCTGGATGTTATGCCTCCGAAGAGCAGGACAGTGATTGCAGAGGCTACTAGGGTACCCGGAAGGGCTACCAATAGGGTTTTCCAGAGAAGACTGAGCTTTAAGCTTCCTTTTTCTTTAAAAAACCAAGCTGCTGAAAGAGCGATGATGATAGCGACTGGCGAGTAGTAGAGAGAAAAGATATCGGTTGTCATCCAGCCAATGAGGGCGCTGAGAAAGGCAACGCCAGCCCCAGCAAGAGGCCCTAAAGTCAAGCTAGCCAGAATCGTTCCAAAGGTATCTAGATAGACAGGTAATTTCAGAAATAGTGCAATATTAGCTCCCACGTAGTTAAGAGCGATACAGATAGATAAGAAGCTTAGGATAAGGGGTGTTGATTTTTTCATGATAAAGTTTTCCTCATAAAAATGATGATAGGTCTTGAGCAATCGTTTCCTTAGGCTGATTCAGGAGAATGGCTAAGAAGTTTTGGAAGAAGAGTGAGGGACTGACTTGAGTTGCAATATAGGCATTGGCTGGTTTATGATAGAAGTCATAAGCATCAACCACAGTCTGTCCAAGAGCAATGCCTTCGGTTACGACTTCAACATAGGAGTCGAAGCCCGCACAAAGGTCCTCATACAGAAAATGAGCAATAGCCAGCGGATCGTTGATGACACAGCCGATGATGTGCTCGTATTCCCAGTGAAAGTCCCAGTAGAAACGCGTGATACGGCCGACAAACTCAGCTACTTCTGGCTGCAGGAAACGCATGTACTCTAATAGATTGGGGGTGAGGACGATGGCGCGTGTGACATCTAGTCCAACCATCTCGATTTTTCGGCCTAACTTTTGATAGACAAATTGAGCGGCGTGTGGGTCACACCAGTAGTTATACTCGGCTACAGGTGAGCAGTTGCCATGAGATTTGTAGCTGCCGCCCATACTGACAAAGCGTTTGATATGTTTTCCAATTTGGGGATTTTGCTTTATTGCCATTGCTAGATTAGTCAATGGTCCTAAGGTGATAAGGGAAGTGTCCTGAGCCTTTTGGAAATAGGTAGCCAGAAATTCAGAGGCTTTCTGAGGCTGGGGCTGACAATTGCTTGTTCGATTGATTCCGCTCTCGCCTAAACCATCCATACCGTGGGTATCCTGGGCTGAAACGAAATCGCGGACTAGAGGCTTGTCTGCCCCTGCATAGACTGGTATATCTAGCCGGTTCAGTTTTTCTAATATTTTAAAGGCATTTTCAACACCAAGGTCTACTGGGACATTTCCAGCAACGATGGTCAGTGCTACAACTTCTAGATCGGGATGCTGAATGGCATAGATTAGAGCTAGACTATCATCTATACCAGGGTCGCAGTCGATAATGACTTTTCTTTTCATGAGTTCTCCTTTGCCTATATAAAAATGAGGTTGAGACAATCGGTCCCAACCTCTTAACTGTCTGACTAATCGAGGAGACAGCAAAAAAACTATGCGCAAGACATTTTATATACAATATAAAGGCACTTAGTTTTTTATTCTGGGAAGTTTTCGAACCAGTCCAAAACCGAGGTTTTGATTTCTCTGTTTTTCTATCATAAATAAAAATAAGGAAAAAGTCAATGGGAGTAAGCCTAACATGGCCACCCCCATCTTTTTATGGTATAATGAAAAAAATAAGTAGGAGAAGTGATAATTATGGCAAAAACGATTCATACAGATAAAGCACCAGCAGCGATTGGACCTTATGTTCAAGGAAAAATTGTCGGCAATCTTTTGTTTGCGAGTGGGCAGATTCCCCTGTCTCCTGAGACTGGAGAAATCATTGGGGCAACTATTGAAGAGCAGACCCAGCAGGTACTGAAAAATGTTTCAGCCATTTTGGAAGCCGCTGGAACAGATTTTGATCATGTGGTCAAGGCTACTTGCTTCTTGAGTGATATCAATGATTTTGTGGCCTTTAATGAAGTTTACAAAACAGCCTTTACAGAAGCATTTCCAGCTCGTTCAGCAGTCGAAGTTGCTCGTCTGCCTAAGGATGTGAAGATTGAGATCGAGGTTATTGCCGAGATTCTCTAAAAAAGAGCGGGGGAAAACCACTCTTTGACAGATTCTATCTGATGAAAGGATTATTATGTCTGAGAAGAAAATTCAGCTTATCATTGTGACTGGAATGAGCGGGGCGGGGAAAACCGTAGCCATTCAGTCTTTTGAAGACTTAGGTTATTTTACCATTGATAATATGCCGCCAACTCTGGTGCCGAAGTTCTTGAAGCTAGTCGAAGGGACCACTGACAATGATAAATTGGCTCTGGTTGTCGATATGCGCAGCCGTTCCTTCTTTTTGCAAATCCAGAACGTTTTGGATGAATTAGAGCAGAATGAGAATATTGATTTTAAGATTCTTTTCCTAGATGCGGCGGATAAGGAGTTAGTGGCTCGTTACAAGGAAACGCGTCGCAGCCATCCGTTGGCAGCTGATGGAAGGATTTTAGATGGGATTAAACTGGAGCGCGAACTTTTAGCCCCTCTGAAGAATCTTAGCCAAAATGTTGTGGACACAACAGATTTGACACCACGGGAGCTCAGAAAGACCATCTCTGAGCAATTCTCAAATCAGGACGAGATGCACAGTTTCCGTATTGAAGTCATGAGTTTTGGTTTCAAATACGGTCTGCCTTTGGATGCAGACTTGGTCTTTGATGTGCGCTTTCTGCCCAATCCCTACTATATGACTGAGCTGCGCAATCAGACAGGCTTGGACAAGGATGTCTTTGACTATGTCATGAACCATGCCGAGTCAGAAGAATTTTATCAGCATCTGCTGGGCTTGATAGAGCCGATCTTGCCAGGCTATCAGAAGGAAGGTAAGTCTATCCTGACTATTGCTGTGGGCTGTACGGGTGGTCAGCACCGCAGTGTAGCCTTTGCTCAGCGCTTAGCAGATGATTTGGCTAAAAATTGGCCGGTCAATGCCAGTCACCGCGACAAAAACCGTCGGAAAGAAACGGTGAACCGCTCATGAGAAAGCCAAGAATTACAGTCATTGGCGGTGGAACAGGAATTTCAGTTATTTTAGACAGCCTACGTAAAAAGGACGTAGAAATTACAGCCATTGTCACAGTAGCAGATGATGGAGGCAGTTCTGGTGAGCTGCGGAAAAACATCCAGCAGCTGACTCCGCCAGGTGACCTTCGAAATGTTCTGGTAGCCATGTCTGACATGCCAAAATTCTATGAGAAGGTCTTCCAGTATCGCTTTGCGGAAGGAGATGGCGTTCTAGCGGGGCATCCCTTGGGCAATCTGATTATTGCCGGCATTTCCGAAATGCAGGGCTCAA
Source organism: Streptococcus sanguinis SK49 (assembly GCF_000212815.1). Classification (GTDB taxonomy): domain Bacteria; phylum Bacillota; class Bacilli; order Lactobacillales; family Streptococcaceae; genus Streptococcus; species Streptococcus sanguinis_C. The sequence continues at coordinate 872,550 of NZ_GL890985.1, forward strand.
CCTATAATGCCATGCAGCTTCTGACCAAGTTCTTCCACACGACAGGCAAAATCTATCCTTCTAGCGACACCCCCCTAACTCTGCATGCTGTGTTTGCAGATGGGACGGAAGTTGTCGGTGAAAGCAATCTGACCAGCAAGAGCGGGATGATTGAGCGGGTCTATGTTACCAATACCTATGATGACAAGAAGCCTGCTGCCAGTAAAAAGGTAGTCGAGAGCATCTTAGAAAGCGATATGGTGGTTCTGGGACCAGGTTCACTATTTACCTCTATCTTGCCTAATCTCGTTATTGAGGAAATTGGCCAAGCTCTTCTAGACACCAAGGCAGAAGTGGCCTATGTCTGCAATATTATGACCCAGCGAGGCGAAACAGAGCATTTTTCAGACAGCGATCACGTCCAAGTCCTGCACCGTCATTTAGGCAGGAAGTTTGTAGATACAGTCTTGGTTAATATCGAACCTGTCCCTCATGAGTACATGGACAGCAACCAGTTTGACGAATATCTGGTACAGGTGGAGCATGATTTTCAAGGCTTACAAGAGCAGGTTCCGCGCGTTATTTCTTCGAATTTTCTGCGTTTGGAAAATGGCGGAGCTTTCCATGATGGTGAGTTGGTTGTTGACGAATTGATGCAGATTATACAGGTACGCAAATGAGCTTTACAGTAAAAGTAAAAGAAGAACTGCTGAGTCTGGCAAGCAGAGATAAAAATGAGCTGTCAGCCATGATTAAGATGTCTGGCAGTTTGGGCTTGGCCAGCAGTGGTTTGACCCTGTCTGTCACAACAGAAAATGCCAAAATTGCCCGCCATCTCTATGAGTTGCTATCTGACCTTTATCAGGTCAAGTCAGAAATCCGCCACCATCAGAAGACTAATCTGCGCAAGAACCGTGTATACACAGTATTTCTGGATCAGAAAGTGGAAGAAATCCTATCTGACCTGCACTTGGCTGACTCCTTTTTTGGTATCGAGGCCGGGATTGATCAGACCATTTTGTCAGATGACGAAGCTAGCCGAGCCTACCTCCGGGGAGCCTTTCTCTCAAATGGCAGCATGCGAGAGCCAGACTCAGGCAAGTACCAGCTGGAAATCTTGTCCGTTTATCTGGATCATGCTGAAGATTTGGCTGCCTTGATGCGGCGTTTTCTGCTGGATGCCAAGACCATTGAGCGTAAGAAGGGGGCTGTCACTTATCTGCAGCGGGCTGAGGACATCATGGATTTTCTCATTGTCATCGGTGCTATGGAAGCCATGGCTGAGTTTGAGTCTCTTAAGCTCATGCGGGAAGCGCGCAATGACCTCAACCGTGCTAATAATGCGGAGACAGCGAACATCGCTCGCACGGTTACAGCCAGTATGAAAACCATCAACAATATTGCCAAAATCAGCGACAATATTGGTATCGAGAGTTTACCTGTAGACCTGCAGGAGGTAGCCCAGCTTCGTATCCAACATCCAGACTACTCCATCCAGCAGCTAGCTGATAGTCTGAGCCGGCCACTGACTAAGAGCGGCGTCAATCATCGCTTGAGAAAAATCAATAAAATCGCAGATGAATTATAAAAGCTGCTGAGCTTGAGCTCGGCAGCTGTTTTTTTATAGGCTTGTAGAATGTTTGGGTTGGACTTTTTGCTCAGGATAGATATGGTTAATGGCATTGTTGACAGCAGTAGGTGCCTCACCTAACCCAGTCGCAATCAAGTCAATCTTTCCCTCGTAGCTGCAGCAGTCACCAGCTGCATAGATACCTGGCACGGAAGTTTCTTGCTTGCTATTGACCAAAATTTTGTGACGGTTGAGCTCCAAGCCCCAATCTTTGAGATTGCCGACAGAGGATTTAAAACCGTAGTTGACAAAGAGGTGATCCAGAGGCAGAAGCTGACTTTCCTCTCCTTTAACTTGGCTGATTTCCAAGTGGGTTATCTTGCCATTTTCACCAACCAATCGACTCGGTACAAATGGTGTCTTAATCTCAACGCTAGAAGCCTTGAGTTCTTCCACACTATGCTCTAAAGCCCGGAAGTTGTCCCGACGATGAACCAGGCTAGTTTCTGCGATTTTTTCAAAAGCTAGTGCCCAGTCAACAGCCGAGTCGCCGCCGCCCAGAACAACAACCTTTTTGCCTGCGTACTGGCTGATGTTTGAAACGTGATAGTGAAGGTTGCTGTAGCTTTCAGCATCATCTAGCTCTAAAGCTCTCGGTTTGAAGGCGCCGCCTCCCATGGCGATGATGATGGTTTTGGTCTGATGCTGAGCTTGAGAAGTCGTGATGGTAAAGCCATCATCCGCTTTGACGATATCCAGCACTGTTTCATTGAGGCAAATCTCAGTCTGGAAAGTTTCCAGCTGCTCAATCAGACGCTGTGTCAACTCTTCGCCACTTAGATTGGTAAAGCCAGGGACATCCAGAATCTTCTTCTCTGGATAAAGAATAGCCGGCTGACCGCCCAGCTGAGGCAGGGAATCAATGATTTTAACCTTGGCTTGGCGCAGATGAGCGTAAAAAGCTGCGAATAGGCCAACTGGACCGCCACCGACAATCGTAATATCATACAGTTCAGACATAATCTTCCTCAATCTTTTTAAAATAAACTAGCATTATTGTACCACAAAAAGGGATTGAAATGTAAGTAAATGTTTTAAAGGCATCTTAAAAGCCCCATTAGGGGCTTAAAATTAGATAGCAAATAAATCATTGAGGTTTTCAGCCAGAGTTGGATGAGTGAAGATTTGTTTGCTCAAGTAGGTGTAAGGAATCTTATTATCCATGGCTACAGTCAGGATATTGATAATTTCCTGAGCTCCAGCTGAGAAGATAGTTGCTCCGACGATTTCCTTGGTTTCAGTGTTGACAACAGCCTTGAAGGCACCGCGTAAGTCAGCATTGACATGTCCACGAGGCATTGCTGCGACAGGAATCTCCTTCACTGCAATCGGCAATCCTTGCTCTTGGGCTTCCTTTTCAGTCAATCCGATTTGAGCCAAAGGCGGTGTGATGAACATGCTGGTAGGGACGTTCTTACGGTCTTCCAGTGTGTAGCTGCCATCGCCAGCCAGATAGCTATAAAGGATGCGGAAGTCATCCAGTGAGATATAAGTGAACTGCAGACCGCCATTGACATCGCCCGCTGCAAATACACCAGGTACAGATGTTTCCAAGTGCTTATCGACCTTAATCGCTCCGCGCTCTGTCAGCTCGATATCTGTATTTTCCAGCTGTAGTGGTTCAATATTGGGCTTACGGCCGGTAGCATAGAGAAGGGCATCGAAGCGGAATTCTCCAGATTCTGTCACAACTACAACTTCGTCACCATCATTTTTGACCTGTGTGGTACGTACATTTTGTAAGAGTTGGATTCCGTCTTCTTCCATGTACTGCTTAGCTAGAGCAGCGATAGAAGGCTCTACTCGAGGGAGAAAGACAGGAGCAGCATCCAGTACAGTTACTTGACTGCCCAATTTATTGTAGAGTCCAGCAAATTCTAGGCCGATGTTACCGCCGCCCAGAACTCCTAAACGTTTAGGAAGTTCCTTCAGATTTTGGATGCCAGTTGAATCGTAAACATTTTTAGTATCAGTCAGTCCTGGAATTGGCAGGACATTGGAAACAGCACCGGTATTGATGACAATAGTTTCAGCAGTCAGTTCCTCTTTCTCATCGCCAGCTGTGATTTCAATGACTTTATTGGAAAGGAAATGAGCTTCCGCATCAATGATGTCAACACCAGCACCACCGATTGCTGCGTAGTTCTTCCCGTTGAGACGGCTGGTTACAGCATTCTTTTCAGCCATGACTTGGTCGAAAGCCAGGCCTTTTTCAGCTGCGACAAGCAGGGTCTTGGTTGGGATGCAGGCGATATTGATACAGGTTCCCCCGTACATAGCCTTGCTTCGCTCAATCAAAGCAACTTTTTTTCCTTGAGCCGCCATTTTGGCTGCCAATGTTTTACCGGCTTTCCCAAAGCCGATGACAATTAAATCATAGGTTAACATAATTTACCTCCATTTTTCAAAAAAGATTGTATCACATCTAGTCAGAAATTGCTGATTTCTGCTACGCTTTTTTTCTTCAGTATTTTTAGTGTTTATTTTTATACAGAATGTCCATTTTTGAGCAATGTTTTCGCAGTTCCAGTCAGTCTGTGTTATACTAAGTTTCATTATTTATTTTAGGAGGGCAAAATGTCTATTATTACACTGATTTTGGCAAGCTTGGTTGCCTTAGAATTTTTCTACATCCTGTACTTGGAGACCATCGCGACGACTTCTGCAGCGACAGCTCGGGTTTTCGGTATGTCGCAAGAGGAGTTGGAGCAGCAGTCGGTCAATACACTTTTCAAAAACCAAGGAGTTTATAACGGATTGATAGCTGTTTTGGTCTTGATTGCGGCCTTTGTACAGCCTAGTTCGTTTTGGCTGGGAATTTTTATGGTTTATATCATCTTGGTGGCAGCTTACGGTGCAGTGACCAGTGACCCCAAAATCCTGCTTAAGCAAGGAGGGCTGGCTATGCTGACCCTGCTTAGTTTATTTTTCTAATAGAGTGAGGAAAATTGATTTCCCACTCTTTTTTTATATAATGATTGACTTTTTTATTAGACAAGTGTAGAATAAAATTAGAAATAGCATTAATTTAGAAAGTGCGTGGGAACGATGAAAAGATCTATTAAACGTTTGCCGGACGGGGAATTTACTATTTTAAAAGTAATTTGGCAGCTGCCTGCCCCAACGACCTCTGCCCGTATCATGGAAAAGCTGGGACCAGACAATCACTGGAAGCCTCAGACTTTGCTGACAGTCTTGGCTCGCTTGACTGAAAAGGGCTTTTTAGAAAGTGTCCGCAAGGGGCGTGAAAGGCAGTATACAGCCTTGATCTCAGAAGATGAGTATCTGGAAGTTGAGGCTTCGGATTTCTTGAAACGTCACAGCGGCCGTTCTATGGGCGGGTTTGTCAAAACACTTTTTTCTTCTAACTCCTTTTCGGAAAATGAATTGGATGAGCTGCGCAGTTTGCTCAACCAAGGAAAGTAGGATGGAGGGATAAGCATGAAACAGTTCCTTCTTTCTTTTCTGCTGACCAGTTTGTCGACATCCATTTTGGTGCTTTTGCTTAGTCTGCTTTTTACGGCCTTTAAGACTAAGATTTCGGTCAGAGTGAAGTATTTTATTTGGTTTTTGATATTGCTGAGTTTTCTGTTTCCGTTCCGTCCCCAATTTGGCTCAGGCCTGATTCGGCTGAATACAGGATCGGTAGTTCAGACAGCAGTGACTGCCACCCAGACAGGTGGTGCTCAGGGCGCTTCTCCAGCAGTTGAAAAAGTTGCCCAGCCAAATCTATGGGAGGCTTTTCTGGGCTTACCTTGGTTTGAAATTCTCTTTGCCATCTGGCTGATTGGCTTTGTCTTTAGTATTGGAAGATATGCTTATTCTTATATTCGCTTCAGAAAGATGCTGAAGCGCTGGGGCACGGAGTTTCAGGACGAAGAAGCGATGGCTCAGCTACAGGCTGTTCAACAGGAGATGCGAGTTAAGGGCCGGATTCATCTGCTCCACTATCCTATGTCCCAAAGTCCTATGCTGCTAGGTTTCAGAGATATTTTAATCGTGCTGCCAGAGTTGGACTACACGGAGGAAGAGCTGCAGCTGATTTTCAAGCATGAGCTGACCCACTATAAGCACCGCGATGTTTTAGTTAATCTTTTGGGAATTTTTGCCAAGAGTCTGCACTGGTTTAACCCGGTTGTCCGCTTTGCCTGCCGTGAAACTCAGGAAGCAGGAGAAATGTACTGTGACTATGATGTTCTGAGCAGTAGAGATACAGAGTATCGGACTTTCTACGGCGAAACGATTCTGACCATGATAGACCGCAGTAAGAAGACTCCAATTGCTCTGACAACCTGCTTTTACTCTGACAAGTTTAATCTCAAGCGGCGGATTGTCGGTATCATGGATAACCGCCTGCCTAAGAGGTTTCTGTCTGCTGCTTTTGTAGTGGCCGTTCCTCTCCTTTTGCTCTTGACTAGCTCGGTCTTTGCTCTAGAAAGTCCAGCTGCTCAACAAAGCAGACCTGTTGCAGGACAAAAACAGTCTCAAGGGCTCAGTCAGCGTCAGGCACTAGCATCCGTCTTAAAAGAGCTGTCTCTTTCTGAAACAGATATTAAAGATTTACAAATTTCGCGTGAGAAAGACACCTATAAAATCCGCTTCTCTCACGGGCAAACAGCTCATGAAACCATTGTCAATGCTAAGGATGGAAAACTAATCCAATCCAAACAGCATACCATTGTCGAAAAGACAGTAACAGTTGAAAAAGAAGTCAGTCCATCCTCGTCTGCTGCATCAACTCCAGCTGATAACAGCTCTACTGCAGGTGCAGGAAATACGGGAGCAGCGGGCTCTACTGGAGCCAGTACAGCGACTGTTCAAACTCCGTCTCAGCACAGTTCCTCTCATACGACAGACACCGATGATCCGGACGATGATGATGACCATGATGACGATTAAATAAAGGATTCTGCCAGTTTAAGTTTCTTAAAAGCTTAGACTGGTAGAATTTTATTATCTTCTCAAAGGGGGATTTGACAATCCTCCAAGAGCAGTTTGTCATCAGTTTATCTTTATTTTAGGTCGATTTTGCTTACAGTTTGTACTTCGTTTCCTAATGCTAAAAAAACTGAAAGATTATTTATCTTTTTTCTTGACATTCATAAACGACAATTGTAGAATATACTTATAAACTACATTTGTAGAATGTTTTTGAAAAATACTGCTTGGAAAGGAGAAGAAAGCAAAGCCTATCCAGACGCTTGTAGGATGCAGAGCGGAAGCTCTATTTCTTTTAAAAGAACAAACTACATTTGTAGAATCAAAGGAGAATTCAAATGAAACAAAAGCAAATCCAAACAAATTTCCAACGAATCGAAACGAAGTATATTCTTGACCGAGCAATGCTAGCTCGTCTTGAAGCTGACATGAGACCTTACCTCACCGCAGATGATTATGCGACATCAACCATTTCCAATGTGTATTTTGATAATGATGAGTTCCAGATGATTCAGGATTCCATTGCCAGAAAAGGCGGTCGCGAAAAAATGCGGATGCGGACTTATGCTGAGCAGCCAAATGATGATAGTCAAGTTTTCTTAGAAATCAAGAAGAAACGTGATGAAGTAGGCTTCAAATATCGTTTGGTTTCTAATCCTCTCTCCGTGACCAACTATATTGTGAATGGTGTGGCAGACCATACTATTTCTGATGACCGGGTCAAGGCAGAAGTGGAGCAGTTACAGGAGCGCTATATAGACTTGAAGCCAAAAATGGTGATTAGCTATGACCGCTACTCTATGAGAGGATTGGAAGATAAAAAGGTACGTGTGACAGTTGATTCCAACATCCGCTACCGAGATTATGATGTAGACTTGGCTTTAGGCCGCTATGGACTGCCCTTGCTGGATGACGACAAGGTGATTATGGAAATCAAGGTTCCTGGTCAATATCCTCAGTGGTTGGCTGATATTCTGAATAAATACGGTCTTGAAGACCAGTCCTTTTCAAAATACGGCAATGCCTACCTGAAAACTAAAGAAAGGCTGACTCAAACAGTCAAGGCCTAAGGAGGTAGTTTATGCTTAATCAGTTATTTAACAGTATCTACTCCTCTACGGAAGTCAAGATAAATCCTTTAGCATTGATTTTTTCACTAGCAACTAGTGTGGTTTTAGGAATTATCTTGGCCAAGGTCTATAAGCGCCAAACCATTTATACCAAGGAATTTGTCGTCACCCTCTCCCTTTTGCCAGCCATTATTTCCATTATCATCTTCTTGGTTAATGGAAATCTGGGTACCAGTGTCGCCGTAGCAGGGACTTTTAGCTTGATTCGCTTCCGGTCGGCTGCAGGTGGCTCCAAGGAGCTCTTAGCTATCTTTATGGCGACGGCTATCGGGATTACAACAGGGATGGGCTTTGTAGCACTGGGAATTGTCTTTACTCTAGCTATTTCAGGCATCTGGATGCTCTTTGAAAAGATGAGCTTTACTTCAGTCAGTCCGACCAGACGTTATGTCCAGGTTCAGGTTCCAACTGACTTTGACTACGAAGTACTCTTTGATGCTATCTTTGAAACGATTTGTAAATCAGCTGAACTGACCTCTCTCAAGTCGGTTGAAAAGAAGTCTATTAAGCTAGACTATGTTGTTGACTTGAATCCTGACATGACTGACAGGGAGCTCATTCAGCAGTTCCTGTTCTATGATAAGGTGCAGGACATTTCCCTTTCCAAAGCTGCTAAGAAGCGTAAAACCCTCTAAGCAAAAGAAGACCAGCTGCAGCAGAGCAGTTGGTCTTCTTGTTTGTATCATAAAAAGGAGCTACATCATACTTACAGAAAATACTTGACACTCTTTTCTATATGTGGTATGATTATATAGATTTTGGACTTGAAGGGAGTGAAAAAAATGTCAAAAACAGTAGTACGCAAGAATGAATCACTTGATGATGCACTTCGTCGTTTCAAACGTGCGGTTACTAAAGCTGGTACTCTTCAAGAAACACGCAAACGTGAATTCTATGAAAAGCCTTCTGTAAAACGCAAACGCAAATCAGAAGCAGCTCGTAAACGTAAAAAATTCTAATTGAACAAAAAAGCAGACTCCGGTCTGTTTTTTGTTTTCGCTCTTTGGAGAGAAGAGGATGATCATGAGCAACAGGCAAGAAAAAAACACTGATTTTCATCAGTGAATTCTCTTTATTTTTTCTCAGCCAACAAAGCTTTGATTTCTTGCAGGACTTCCAATTCAGTTGGTCCAGCTGGCGCTTCTTCAACTTCTTCCTTCTTCTTAGCAAGGCTTTGTGCTTTTTCAGCAGACTTGACGATGAAGAAAAGAACAGTACCGATTACCAAGAAGTTAATCACGGCGCTCAAGAAGTTACCATAAGCGATCCCATTCCATTTCAATTGAGAAATTTGCTCCAATTTTGCAGCTTTCAAAATTGGGTTGAGGAAGAGAGGAGTGATTACGTCAGTAATCAATGAAGTGACGATTGCTCCAAAGGCGTTGGCGATGATCACACCGACTGCCAAATCAATCACGTTCCCGCGCAGCAAGAATTCTTTAAGATCCTTTAACATTCTTTCTTTCCTTTCAAGAATTTATTAATGAGATTATATTATAGCTTATTTATATGACATCCTCAAGATATTTGCTTGTCAAATATTTTACATTTGCATCATTTTAGTATAAAATATAGAATGATATTCTATGATAAATTGGAGGTATTGTCTCTTGATTGATAAAGAAATCATTTCTGAAATTAAAAACAGCGTCAATATCGTCGATGTCATAGGAGAAACGGTGGCCTTGACTAAGGCTGGACGGAATTTTCTGGGACTCTGTCCCTTTCATGGCGAAAAGACGCCCTCTTTTAACGTTGTAGAGGACAAGCAGTTTTATCACTGTTTTGGCTGCGGCAAGTCGGGCGATGTCTTCAAATTCATTGAGGATTATCGAGGCGTTTCCTTTATGGAAGCTGTTCAGATTGTAGCAGAGCGGGCAGGGATTCCCTTGGCTGTAGAGACAGCGGGCAATGACCGACCGAGACAAAGCCATCCGCACCAGGCTCTCTACGATATCCATACCGAGGCAGCGAAATTTTACCATGCGGTCCTGATGACGACCAAGATGGGAGAGGAAGCGCGGGCTTATCTCTACCAGCGCGGGCTGACAGATGATGTTCTTAAGCATTTTCAAATCGGGCTGGCTCCTAATGAGGGCAATTATCTTCATAAGAGTATGGCTGGTAAGTTTGATGAGAATACCATCATGAACTCGGGCCTCTTCAATCTGGCGGAGAATAATCTGGTCTATGATGCCTTTCAGAACCGAATTATGTTTCCCCTAACCAATGACAGTGGACAGGTTGTAGCCTTTTCCGGACGGATTTGGCAAGAGGCGGCTTCAGATGGTCATCAGGCCAAGTATAAAAACAGCCGCAGCACCGCTATTTTCAATAAAAGCTACGAGCTCTATCACCTAGATAAGGCCAAGCCGGTTATCAAGAAGAGCCATGAGGTTTATCTGATGGAAGGCTTTATGGATGTGATTGCGGCTTATCGGGCCGGGATTGAAAATGCAGTGGCTTCTATGGGAACTGCTCTGACGCCTGAGCATGTCCAGCACCTGAGCAAGTATTGCAAGAAGATTATCCTGTCTTACGATGGAGATAGGGCTGGGCAAGCAGCGACTGCTAAGGCCTTGGATGAGCTGAGAGATATGACGGTGGAAATTGTTCGGATTCCTGATAATTTGGATCCGGATGAGTTTCTTGCTAAAAATTCTGAGGAAGACTTGCAGCATTTGCTGAGCAAAACGCGAATAAGTAATGTGGAGTTTCTGCTGCATCATCTGAAACCAGATAATATTGAAAATCTACAGGCTCAGATTGAGTTTGTAGAGAAGATGGCGCCGATTATTGCGAAGACCAAGTCCATCACAGCTCAGAACTCCTATATTTACATGCTGGCTGAGTTGCTGCCGGACTTTGACTATCAGCAGGTGGAGCAGACGGTGAATAACAGTCGTCTGGCTGAGCGCTCTAGTCGCAGTCAGGAGGCGCCGATTCAGCAGTCTCAGGCAGTCGTCATGCAGTTTTCGCCGTCGAACCGGCTGACTCGTCTCATGAGGGCGGAAAATCATATCTTCCACCGCATGCTGCATCATCCTTTGATTTTGAACCAATATCGGCTGAGAGAAGACTTTGTCTTTGACTCGGAAGAATTGCAGACCTTGTATGAGATTTTGCTGGCAAATGGTGAGGTGACACCGCAGGATTTGTCCCAGCTGCCGGATCATGTCCAGCAGGCTTGGTACCGAGTCTTGGAAGAAGACTTGCCGGATGAGGTTTTGGAAGATGAATTGAAAGAAGTGGAAGAAACCAGAGAGCGGGAGATATTGCGCAAGCATAATCAGTTTATTAGTAAAAAGATTCGAGAAGCCTCTCACAGCGGAGATACGGATACAGCCCTGTCCGAGCTAGAGCGCTTGATTGAGCAAAAAAGAAGAATGGAGTAGGAATGGCTACAAAACAAAAAGAAGTAACAACATTTGACGTTCAAATTGCAGAATTTATCCGCAACCACAAGCAGACAGGGGTTGCGACAGATGATGAAATCAATGACCAGCTGGTCATCCCTTTCACTTTGGACGCTGATGGAATTGAGGATTTGCTGCAGCGCATTCAGGATGCTGGCATCTCAATTACAGATAAGGAAGGAAATCCCAGCGCGCGCGTCTTAAATAACGAAGAGGAAGAAGCGGAGTTGACGGATGAAGAACTCCTAGGTAGCAATTCAGCTAAGGTCAATGATCCAGTCCGCATGTATCTGAAAGAAATCGGGGTTGTGCCCCTTCTCAGCAATGAAGAAGAGCAGGAACTGGCTATCTTGGTAGAACAGGGAGACTTGGAAGCCAAGCAGCGTCTGGCTGAGGCCAATCTTCGTCTGGTTGTTTCCATTGCTAAGCGTTATGTCGGCCGTGGTATGCAGTTCCTTGATTTGATTCAAGAAGGAAACATGGGGCTGATGAAAGCCGTTGATAAGTTTGACTACACCAAAGGATTTAAGTTTTCAACTTATGCGACTTGGTGGATCCGTCAAGCCATTACCCGTGCGATTGCTGACCAAGCTCGGACCATTCGGATTCCGGTCCATATGGTGGAAACCATTAACAAGCTGGTCCGCGAGCAACGCAATCTCTTGCAGGAATTGGGTCAAGACCCGACGCCAGAGCAAATCGCTGAGCGTATGGATATGACCCCAGACAAGGTTCGTGAGATTCTCAAGATTGCTCAAGAGCCTGTTTCTCTGGAGACGCCTATCGGTGAGGAAGATGACAGTCATCTGGGAGACTTTATCGAAGATGAAGTGATTGAAAATCCAGTCGACTATACTACTCGTGTCGTCCTTCGTGAACAGCTGGATGAGGTCTTGGATACGCTGACAGACCGCGAGGAAAACGTCTTGCGTCTGCGCTTTGGTCTGGACGATGGAAAAATGCGGACACTAGAAGATGTCGGCAAGGTCTTCAATGTAACCCGCGAGCGGATCCGCCAGATTGAAGCCAAGGCCCTGCGTAAACTTCGCCATCCAAGCCGCAGTAAACCACTCAGAGACTTTATTGAAGATTAAAAAGTTAAGAGCAAGGAGGGGCAGAGCAGGAAAGCGTCAAGTCGGCAATCCTAGCTGCAAAGAAAAGCCTCCTCAAGCTAACTTGAAATTTCTGCTATATCTATAAGGAGGATATTGTATGTCAGAAAAAAAATACACCCCTGAAGAAGTTGAAAAGATTAAAACGCGTATTTTAGAGAGCTTGGAGCAGGTCATCGACCCAGAGTTGGGGATTGATATTGTCAATCTAGGTCTAATCTATGAAATCCGTTTTGATGAGACCAATGGGGAAACGGAAATCGATATGACCCTGACAACCATGGGGTGCCCTCTGGCGGATCTTCTGACGGACCAGATCTATGATGCCATGTCAGATGTTCCAGAGGTTACCAAGACGGATGTTAAGTTGGTTTGGTACCCTGCTTGGACGGTGGAAAAGATGAGCCGCTATGCTCGGATTGCTTTGGGGATTCGCTAAGAACTGATAGTGAGTGCTGGCCTGCTGTATGCAGGCTTTTGCTTTTTTTAGTAGATTCTGTTATAATGTTCCTATTGTCTTGGGGTCGTTACGGATTCGACAGGCATTATGCGGCACATTTTGCAACCCATCTAGCGGATGTAAAACGCCAGTTAAATATAACTGCAAAAAATAACAATTCTTACGCTTTAGCTGCCTAAAAACCAGCCAGCGTGACCCGATTCGGATTGCTTGTGTCTGATGACAGGTCTTATTATGAGCAAGCTACGGCAAGGTCTAGTCTAGGGATTTTGCAAGAGATTGATAGACTCGCTTGACTTGGGCTTGAGCTATGTGTCAAAGTGAAGTTAAACCAATACATAGCCTATGGTTGTAGACAAATGTGTTAGCAGATGTTTGGACGTGGGTTCGACTCCCACCGGCTCCATTATTTTAAAATCCTTCTAAAACGTTGAGAAATCAGCGTTTTTTGCTTTTACGATCTTCAGGAAATCTTGATTTCTATCTGAAAAAGTAATACAATGATGTTAGTGACGACAAAGGAAATATTTGTATTTCTATTGGGTTGATTTCATAAGTATTAAGGGAAGTTTGATATGAGTTTTTTTAAGAATCTGTTTGGTAAGAAGCAAGAGGAAGAGAAAGTAGAAAAGGTTGAAGAAGCAGTGCTTGATGTGCCTTCTGAAGATACTTTTCCGAGTGAGTGGGGCTCTTTCTCAACCTATATAGATGACAAGTTGGCTAGTATCCGTCTGAATCTAGCTTTGGCTGATGAGGCACCCTATCCTCTCTATGCTTATGCTATGAGGCTCAAGGTAACGCTCCTCCAGTACGATGGGGAGACAGGTTTTCCATCTAGTGATGAGTTTAAAGAGCTGAATGTGATTGAGGATCGGCTTTCTGAGGCTTTAGGGCAAGTCGGTGGCATTCATGTTGGTGTGATTACGACAGATGGAAATATTGAGTTTTACTACTATCTGCAAGACAAGAAAAGCCATCTGGAGCCAATTTCGAACGTGATGCGCGACTTTCCAGATCGCCGCTATGACTCGGCAACCCTAGAAGACGAGGAATGGAATCAGTACTTTGACTTTCTCTATCCTAATGAATACGAGTATCAGACAATTCTTAACCAGCGGGTCTGGTACCAGCTAGAGCAGGATGGCGATGATCATAGTCAGGAGCGCGAGATTGACCATTGGGCCTATTTTGCTTCGGAGGAAGATCGAGATGGTTTCCTAAAGGATGTCGAAGAGCTGGGCTATAGCCTCGTATCTGCTGAAAAGATAGAAGATGCGGACAAACCATATCAGCTGCACGTGATTCGTATGGATACGACAGAAATCTTTGATTTGAACCAAAATGTTTGGACTTTGGTTGAATTTGTGAAAAAATTTAACGGAAACTATGGCGGTTGGGGCTGCAATGTGGTATAATGGTTAAAGTTTTGAGAAAGCTGGGCTTTCTCTTTTGTGGAAGATTACTCAAGAGGCTTAAGAGGCTGTGTTGGAAACGCAGTAGGCGTGTAAAAGCGTGCGTGGGTTCGAATCCCATGTCTTCCGTTCAATTCAGAAACGCTTCGGCGTTTTTTTGCTATTCTAGACTTTTTTATAATTTTCACATAATTGTAATAAAGGATTCTGCCCTTTTTTATTAGCTTGTGATAAAATAGAACAGTATAATATTTTTAATAGTGATAAGATTATTATGAGGGGAATACATGTTTTTTAAACGCCAAAAAGGTAAGTATCATGAAGTAGAGCGTGTGACTCGTTTTAAGCTGATTAAATCGGGTAAGCATTGGCTGCGTGCTGCGACATCACAGTTCGGCCTTTTTAGATCAATGAAGGGGGGGAGGCCTTTCATCGATCGAGCTCAAGGTAACGGAAGAACAAGTTACCGATAAGAAGAGCGGCATAGACTTTTTGAGGGGCATTGTCGCCACGGGAGCCGTGCTGGGCGGAGCTGTTGTGACAAGCACAACTGTCCATGCAGAAGAAGGTCAGGCTCTGGAAAAGGTCATTGACACGACAGACGTTTTAGCGACACGTGGTGAAACAGTTTTAGGAGAAGAAAGCAGTGCTGCTGAAGCAGCAACCGCAACGGCAAGCTCACATACTGAGTCAGAGTCTCTATCTGATACATCCTCAGCCAGTGCTAGTGCTTCTGTCAGTGTGTCTATCTCTGCCAGCATCTCAGCTTCAGAGTCAATGTCACAGTCTAACTCTGCCTCTATCAGTGCCAGCGCATCTCAGTCAGTCTCAGATTCCTTAAGTGTATCTGAGTCTCTTTCAGTATCTTCAAGTACATCTGATTCAGTGAGTGCAAGCGCTAGTGCATCAGAGTCAGTCTCTGCCAGTCAGTCACCTATCTCTTCTACATCGGAGAGCGGGGCTTCTACAAGGAGCCAGAAACAAGCATCAGAAGCTTCTAGCCAGACAGGTCGGAGAAGAACGCGTCGGGCAGTAATTGAAGCTGGTCCTAATGTTGAATATCATGATGTAAAAGGGGACATGATTCAAAGTGTCACAACAAGTTTTGATGATACTACTCGACTTTTGACTTGGACGATTAACCTAACACCAAGACAAGTGAAGTCTAATCTTGGTGCACTAGTATCTATAAGTGGTAATCAGGAAACTCGTACAGTAACGATAAACGGTAAAAATGCTGCAAATGGTGGAGTCTACAATTCAGGCGGCGCTTGGAATCTGTATACTGGTGAATCTGTTAACAATAATGTTCTCAGAATTACTACTCAAGTAAACGATACCGGTGGGGAAGTCAAACTTGGACTCCGCTTAGTAACAAGTGATAAAAAAATTACCAATACAAACCTACCGCTTGAGTTTGAACAAGTTGCTGCTACGACAAATGGAAGTTGGGATAAAGCAGGATATAACACAACGGTTGTTGAAAAGGACACAGAAAGACCAGTTGTTGATGTTCCAAGTGAAATTACTGTTTATCGTGGTGAGTCATTTGAATATTTTGCGACAGTAACAGATAATTCAAATGCTTTTGATTTGGCTAAAACGGTTGTTCGCTGGTTATATAATAACCAACCTGGTAGAGGCACTGAATGGTTGCAGTATTCTGTGACTCAAGTAGGGAATCAGTTAAAAGTTAGAATTTTTGGTAATGTTCCAATAGACACAACAATTGGTGATTACACTCGTTATGTTGTAGCTACGGATGCCGCGGGAAATGTAAATGTAACTCGGAAAGAAATGGATGATGCTGCGAAGGTAGCTGAAGTCAATGGTCAGTTTAAACTGATTATTCGATTTAGAATTAAGACACCCGAAAATACCGTATTTGTCAATAATCCAAATCAATTAACAGAAGTAGAAAAAAATTTAGTTCGTGAAGCTGTCAAGAAGAGCAATCCCGATTTAAGAGCTCAAGATGTTTTAAATTCCAATTACGTCACTGGTATTACTGTCTCAAACAATGGTACAACGACTATCACATATAGAGATGGTAGAAAAGACATTATTGACGGAAGTAAATTTATTGATACAAGAGATGGAAGTACTTCCAAATCTGCAAGCACCTCCGCATCCGTCAGTGCCTCTACCTCAACAATCGAATCTATTGCGGAAAGTAAGTCAGCCTCTGCTAGTGCCTCAACTTCAGCAAGCAGTTCGGCGTCTACGAGTGCTTCTGTGTCAATTAAGACCTCTGCGTCCACTAGCGCATCGGTAAGTGCTAGTACTTCGGCTTCCACGAGTGCGTCTACAAGCGCAAGTACGTCTGCGTCGACTAGCGCGTCCGTAAGCGCAAGCACCTCCGCATCAACGAGTGCGTCTGTAAGTACAAGCACCTCAGCGTCCACGAGCGCGTCGGTAAGTGCAAGTACCTCAGCCTCAACAAGTGCGTCAGTGAGTGCAAGCACCTCAGCGTCGACAAGTGCATCTGTATCTGCAAGTACTTCAGCGTCGACGAGTGCGTCCGTAAGCGCAAGTACGTCCGCGTCCACTAGCGCCTCAGTGAGTGCAAGCACGTCCGCATCGACAAGTGCGTCCGTAAGCGCAAGTACCTCAGCCTCGACGAGTGCGTCGGTATCCGCAAGTACCTCAGCCTCGACGAGTGCATCTGTGAGTGCAAGCACCTCAGCGTCTACTAGCGCGTCTATGTCTGCAAGTACGTCTGCTTCAACGAGCGCGTCTGTGTCTGCAAGCATGTCCGCGTCTACTAGCGCATCCGTGAGCGCAAGTACGTCCGCATCGACGAGTGCGTCGGTATCTGCAAGTACGTCCGCGTCCA
>NZ_GL890985.1:891197-1194815 GCF_000212815.1 Streptococcus sanguinis SK49
TGCATCGACGAGTGAGTCCGTATCAGCAAGCGAGTCATCTTCGACCAGTGCGTCTGTAAGTGCCAGCGAATCCGCGTCAACGAGTGCCTCAGTATCAGCTAGCACATCGGCCTCCACGAGTGCATCTGTAAGCGCTAGTGAATCTGCCTCGACCAGTGCGTCCATAAGCGCCAGTGAATCAGCCTCAACAAGTGCGTCAGTGAGTGCCAGCGAATCCGCGTCTACGAGTGCCTCAGTATCAGCTAGCACATCGGCCTCCACGAGTGCATCTGTAAGCGCTAGTGAATCGGCCTCCACGAGTGCATCTGTAAGCGCTAGTGAATCGGCCTCAACAAGTGCATCTGTAAGCGCCAGTGAATCTGCCTCGACCAGTGCGTCCATAAGCGCCAGTGAATCAGCCTCAACAAGTGCGTCAGTGAGTGCAAGTACTTCAGCCTCAACAAGTGCGTCTGTATCAGCGAGCGAATCAGCCTCGACCAGTGCGTCCGTAAGCGCCAGTGAATCAGCCTCAACAAGTGCGTCAGTGAGTGCCAGCACATCGGCCTTAACAAGTGCGTCGGTATCAGCCAGCACATCTGCCTCAACGAGTGCATCCGTAAGCGCCAGTGAATCTGCCTCGACCAGTGCGTCAGTTTCTGCGAGAGAGTCCGCTTCGACGAGTGCATCAGTAAGTGCTAGCGAGTCCGCCTCAGCGAGTGCATCTGTAAGCGCCAGTGAATCTGCCTCAACAAGTTCGTCCCTAAGTGCCAGCGAGTCCGCCTCAGCGAGTGCGTCTGTATCAGCGAGTGCATCGGTATCAGCTAGCACATCTGCCTCAGCGAGTGCGTCTGTATCTGCGAGCGAGTCCGCTTCGACGGGTGCATCTGTAAGCGCTAGTGAATCTGCCTCGACAAGTGCGTCGGTATCTGCGAGCGAATCCGCCTCGACAAGTGCATCAGTGAGTGCTAGCACATCGGCCTCAACAAGTTCGTCAGTGAGTGCAAGCGAATCCGCTTCAACAAGTGCGTCGGTATCAGCCAGCACATCCGCCTCAACAAGTTCGTCGGTAAGCGCCAGTGAATCTGCCTCAACAAGTGCATCAGTAAGTGCAAGTACATCTGCCTCAACAAGTTCGTCGGTATCAGCCAGCACATCCGCCTCAACAAGTGCATCAGTAAGCGCCAGTGAATCTGCCTCAACAAGTGCATCAGTAAGTGCAAGTACATCTGCCTCAACAAGTTCGTCGGTATCAGCCAGCACATCTGCCTCAACGAGTGCATCAGTAAGCGCCAGTGAATCTGCCTCGACAAGTGCGTCAGTTTCTGCGAGAGAGTCCGCTTCGACGAGTGCATCAGTAAGTGCTAGCGAGTCCGCCTCAGCGAGTGCGTCTGTATCAGAGAGCGAATCCGCGTCCATGAGCGCATCTGTAAGCGCTAGTGAATCTGCCTCGACAAGTGCGTCGGTATCAGCGAGCGAATCCGCCTCGACAAGTGCATCAGTGAGTGCTAGCACATCTGCCTCAACAAGTTCGTCAGTGAGTGCAAGCGAATCCGCTTCAACAAGTGCATCAGTAAGTGCAAGTACATCTGCCTCAACGAGTGAATCTAGATCCACGAGTGCGTCAGTTTCTGCCAGCACGTCAGCTTTGACGAGTGCGTCTGTATCAGCGAGCGAATCCGCGTCCATGAGCGCGTCTGTATCTGCGAGTGAATCTGCCTCGACAAGTGCGTCAGTTTCTGCGAGAGAGTCCGCTTCGACGAGTGCATCGGTATCAGCCAGCACATCAGCCTCAACGAGTGCGTCTGTATCTGCGAGTGAATCTGCTTTGACAAGTGCCTCAGTGAGTGCCAGCACGTCAGCTTCAACGAGCGCATCTGTAAGCGCCAGTGAATCTGCCTCGACAAGTGCATTAGTCAGCGCTAGCATGTCTGCGTCTACTAGCGCGTCAGTAAGTGCTAGCGAGTCCGCCTCAGCGAGTGCGTCTATAAGAGACTCTCAATCGACATCATTAAGCGCTAGTGTCTCAGTCTTTCATAGTCAGTCTGTATCAGCAAGTCTTTCTACGAGTCTGTTGGCTAGTCAGAGCACATCAGAAAGTCAGTCCGCTTCTGAAAGACAGTCTGAGCTGGATCTGATTTCCAGAGGTCTTTTACCTCAGACAGGGGAAACGGAGAGCAAAGCTTCCATCCTAGCTTTAGGCTTAGGAGCATTGAGCTTGAGCTTCAAGAAACGTAAAAAGAAAAGTAACTCTGAGAAGTAGTGTCAAGTAGAACTAATTAGTTTATATTTAGGCTGTTAAAAGTTCGCTTAGTTGGTAAGCTGTAGAAGTACTGAATGGAGCAAGATATGAGGAAATAACTTGATTTTCTCTAGTGTTTGTTAAAATTCTAGACACCGTACTAGTAAAAATAAACTGAGAAAAAATTGAAACAGGAAGTTTTGACAACTTCCTGTTTTTTGACAATTTTGTGAGAAAAAATATTTTTTATTGAATAAGAGAAGACTAGCTAATCTAGATTTTTAAGGTAATATTTTATATAATATCAAGTATAGAAATGATGTTTTAGAGTTTATGAAATGAAAGAGTAAGGGAAGAAATGAAAACGATTGTTTTGGTTGGTGATCAGGCCTATCAGGAGCAAGTTTCGACTACAATTAAGTCGATTTTGTATTACAATAAAAATGTAAAAATCTATGTTTTCAATCAGGGATTGAGTGACGAATGGTTTCGTGATTTTAATGAGCTGGCCGAGCAGCTGGACAGTGAATTGGTCAATATCAGCTTGGACCAAGTGACGATCAGTCCAGATTGGCTGACTCAGGACCATATCAGCTCAGCTACCTATGCTCGCTATTTTATTCCACAGTTTGTTGCTGAGGGGCGAGTCCTTTATCTGGATAGCGATCTGGTGGTCAATAGAGATTTGCAGCCTTTATTTGATATTTCTCTAGAAGGCAAGCTTGTGGCTGCGGTTGGAGATGCCGGAGATTATGGCTTTAATGCTGGCGTTCTGCTAATTGATAATCGAGCTTGGAAAGAAAGGCAGCTGCAGGAAACCTTTATCAAGGAAACGGACCGCATCATGGGCTTGGTCCAGTCTGGCCATATGGAGGCTTTTAACGGTGATCAGACGGTTTTAAATCATGTGCTGGCTCAGGACTGGCTGCCCTTGGATAAGATTTACAATCTGCAGGTAGGTCATGACTTGGAGGCCTTTTACAGCGGCTGGAATGGCCATTTTGAGCTGGATCAGGAACCTCTGATTATCCACTATACCACCTTTCGCAAGCCTTGGAACTCGGAAGTTAGCTATCGCTACCGTCAGCTTTGGTGGGACTTTCAGGCCTTGAGCTTGGCGGAGATTTCAGCCCATCATCGGGGAGAGTTTGAGCTGCAAGACCGATGGGAGAAGGCGGCTCTGAATTGCATGCTCCTGACTGATGTACAGGAGTTAGAGCAGATAGAGTTTTTAGCCCAGTCCCTGCATAGCGTTCATTTTTATATAGCCTGTTACACAGATATGGGAGCTTATCTGCAATCTTTGAGTCAGTATGAGAACATCCATCTTTATCCGCAGGTTATTCATGCAGTTCTGGATGAGCTCATTGATAAGTGCCAGGTCTATTTGGATATTCACCATGGAAGCGAGCACTATCAGCTGAGCAGTCGTTTCAAGGCACTTGGAAAGCCAGTTCTGGCTTTTGACAATACTAAGAAAAATGAAAACGAAGACCTGATCTATCCGCATGAAAATCCACAGGAGATAGTGGAAAAACTGCGCAGTCTGATGAAAAAAGAGAAGCCGCAAGCCTTTCGTGCTGTGGTGCTGGCAGCTAATGCTGCTTACAGTGAGCAGGTCTTAACCACCATTAAGTCCATCGTCTGCCACAATCGCTTTATCAAGTTTTATGTCATCAACAGTGACTTTC
This sequence comes from Streptococcus sanguinis SK49, assembly GCF_000212815.1. Lineage (GTDB taxonomy): Bacteria > Bacillota > Bacilli > Lactobacillales > Streptococcaceae > Streptococcus > Streptococcus sanguinis_C. Next base: position 895,107 of record NZ_GL890985.1, read on the forward strand.
CAACAGAGTGGTTTGTCAGCATGCAGAAAAAGATGGCCAAGCTAGACTGCCAAATCGTCAATGCTCGAGTGTCTGCTTCGCTAGTGTCAAATTTTAAAACGGATATTAGTTATACTGTTTTCCTGCGCTATTTTGTAGCGGATTTTGTCGAGGAAGACAAGGCTTTGTATTTGGATTGCGATATCGTTGTCACGCGGGATTTAAGCTCCTTATTTGAAACAGAACTTGGAGATGCACCACTTGCTGCGGTCAAGGATCTGGGTGGGCAAGTGTATTTTCATCAGCATATCTTTAATGCTGGGTTCTTATTAATCAATAATGCCCTTTGGAAGCGAGAAAATATTCGCCAACGTTTGATTGAACTGACCAATGAATGGCATGACAAGGTACCTTCTGGTGACCAAAGCATTCTCAATATGCTTTTTGAAAACCGCTGGATGGAGCTGCCTTTTGCTTATAACTGCATTACGCTGCACACGACCTTTTCGGACTATGAGCCAGAAAAAGGTCTCTATCCGCCTGTGATTCACTATCTGACTGAGCGAAAGCCTTGGAAAGAGTATACCCAGTCCATCTATCGTGAGGTCTGGTGGTTCTATCAGGGACTGGATTGGTCGGATATGCAGGAGCCAGTCGGAGCCCTGACTCAAAAGATGGTGGAAGGGGAAGATGGATCAAGTCTGTCCTGCCTAGTCTACACCTACTCTTGTGACCTGATGCATATCAACTATCTGATTCAAGCCCTGCCTGCCTGTCATTTCTACATCGCTGCACCAGTAGTGGTAGCAGAGCCAATCACGCGTTTGCTCCAGTATCCTAATGTCAGCGTCAGTTCAGATATAGCGGGCATTCCGGCTCTCTTGGAGTCGCTGGAAGCCAAGTCTCAGCTGCTGCTGGATATCAATGCCGGTGATGAGGTAGGGAACATTATTGCTCGCTTTAAGTCTGCTGGTAAGCCAGTCTTTGCCTTTGATAGTACAGTCCATGGCCAGCAGGGGCAGGAAGTCTTTCCAGCTGATAACCCTGAAGTCATGGTGCAGGCTATTGAGAAGCTGGGCTTAGCCGAGCCTGAGGAGCGGCAGATTTCTGTACTCTCTATCGACCAGTCGCTGGATTATCTCTTGGAGAAAGGTGCTTCAGTAGTTCGCTTTGGAGATGGGGAGATGGATTTGGTTGCGGGCCGTAGTATCGTCTATCAAGACTTTGATCCAGAGCTGTCAGCACGCTTGAGAGAGATTATGTCTATGGAAAGCAATGAGCGTTTGATGATTTGTCTGCCCGATGTCTTTACAGGGCTAGAGCGCTATTCCATCGATGCCCAGAATTTCTGGAGTCTAAATCATTTGCCACATTTTCTTGAGAAATATAAAAATATTTGCCGAGCACCTTGGTATGGATCGACCTTTATTTCCCGTCCTTATATTGACTTGGAAGATAAGACACCGTCTGCGGGCTATTTTGCAAAGCTCAAGCAGCTATGGAAGGACAAGGACCTCTTGATCGTAGAGGGCTTGACTTCTCGCTCTGGTGTGGGCAATGACCTCTTTGACGGGGCTAAATCCATCAAGCGGATTATCTGTCCTTCTCGCAATGCCTACAGCAAGCTGGATGCCATCAAGCAGGCTGTTCGAGAATATGCGGACAATCGTCTGATTTTGACTATGCTGGGTCCGACGGCCAAGGTCTTGGTCTATGATCTGGTTCAGGAAGGTTATCGGGCGCTGGATATTGGGCATATTGACTCAGAGTATGAGTGGTTCCAGATGGGGGCTAGCCACAAGGTCAAGCTGTCGCACAAGCATACGGCTGAGCACAACTTTGATCAGGATATTGAGTTTAGAGACGACCAAGCTTATGACAGTCAGATTGTTGCCAATCTGGCTCAGGAATGAAGATTAGAAAAAGAATATGAAAGTTAATATTACCAATCTATACGGTATGTCTGGCCAGAGTACGGCCTTGATTGCCCAGAATGATGTGACCAAGCTAGCCAAGCAGCTGGGCTTCAATGAATTGAGTTTTTACTTTTACGATATTTACAGCGACAGCCAGTCGGAGCTAAGTACCCGTCTGGACGGTATCATGGCTAGTGTGGGCTATGGCGATGTGGTTATCTATCAGTCGCCGACTTGGAATGGCCGGGAGTTTGACCAGGCCTTTATCAGCAAGCTGAAGATTTTGCAGGCTAAGCTGATTACCTTTATCCATGATGTGCCGCCGCTGATGTTCCCGTCAAACTACTATCTGATGCCGGAGTATATCGACATGTATAATCAGTCCGATGTGGTCATCGTGCCTTCTGAGCAGATGCGGGACAAGCTTCTGTCAGAGGGAATGACGGTGGACAAGATTTTAGTTCAGCGCATGTGGGATCATCCCTATGATCTGCTCCTGCACCAGCCTCAGTTTGCGCCTAAGCTGTATTTTGCAGGAAGTGTAGAGCGTTTTCCACATCTGATCAATTGGTCTTATGCTACGCCGCTGGAGATTTTTTCGCCTGAGGAAGAGTCAAACCCAGAGGCCAATGTCAGCTATCGTGGCTGGGTCAGCCGGCCAGAGTTGCTCTTGGAGCTGTCCAAGGGCGGTCTAGGCCTGGTCTGGGGTGTTGAGGAAAATCCAGCAGACGAGCCGGAATACTACGGTCTCAATATCTCTCATAAGTCTGCCACCTATCTGGCAGCTGGGATTCCGGTTATCGTCCCTTCTTACCTGTCCAATGCAGAGCTGATTCGCGAGCGCGGTCTGGGCCTTGTCGTAGACAGTCTGGAAGAGGCCAGTCGGATCGTAGAAAGCCTGACTGCAGAGGAATATCAGGCTATGGTCGAGCGGGTTAGAAAGTTCTCTTTCTTGCTCAAGGAAGGTTATTTTAGCAAGAAAGTCTTAGTAGATGCGGTGATGGAAGTCTTATCTTAGAGCTTTTCCAGCCATCGTCATGAGGAGTCAGTGTGAAGTCATTTTTTAAACCGGTCATTATCAAAAAGTTTCTGTGGACCTTATTTTTCTTATTTATCTATGTCTTGGGAACCAAGCTGACCCTGCCTTTCATCGATATGAGTAAGGCAGCTGCCATGGACGGAACCTCTACGATCTTGAACTATGCGACAGCCCTGATGGGGGGAAATCTACGCAGTATGTCGCTCTTTTCTGTCGGCCTGTCTCCTTGGATGTCCTCTATGCTGATCTGGCAGATGTTTGCTGTGTCCAAGCGCCTAGGCTTGAGTAAGCTCCCTCTGGAAGTGCAGGAAAGACGGCGGATGCTGCTGACTTTGGTCATCGCCTTGATTCAGTCCGTGGCCCTGGTCCTAAACTTGCCACTGCAAGAAGCAGGCGGGGTGGATATGACTACGATTATGGTCTTAGATACCTTGGTCTTGATGGCTGGAACCTACTTTCTCATTTGGCTGACGGATTTGAATGCTGCCATGGGACTTGGAGGCTCCATCATGATTGTCATGGCCAGCATGATTGCCTACATTCCGCAGGATATTTGGAATTCCATTCAGGAGCTGAAGATTTCTTCACTTTGGCTGGCCTTGATGCTGGTTTTCAGTCTAGTCTTTCTCTATCTGGCTGTTACAGTTGAACGGTCCAAGTACCGAATTCCAGTCAATAAGATCAATATCCATAACCGTTTCAAGAAATACTCTTATCTGGATATTCGTCTGAATCCTGCTGGTGGGATGCCGATTATGTACGCTATGACCTTGGTCAGCATTCCACAGTATTTCCTTTTGATTATCCACTTTCTCCAGCCGGAAAACCAGTTGATTGAGCAGTGGATAGAAGCGCTGTCTATGGGAAGTCCAGCTTGGTTTATCCTCTATCTGCTGACCATTTTCATCCTGGCGCTGGCCTTCGCCTTTATCAATATCAGTGGCGACCAGATTGCTGAGCGGATGCAGAAGAGTGGAGAGTATATTGAAAATGTTTATCCGGGAGGAGCAACCCGCCGGTATATCAATGGTTTGGTGACTTATTTTGCACTAGTGGGGGCTTTCTATCTTATCCTGATTTCTGGTCTGCCTATGATAGTGGTACTTCTGGACATTCGCTATCTGCGGCTCAGCATGATTCCGGGGATTTTTATGATTTTTATCGGGATGGTCTTTTCTATTAAGGACGAGGTGGATGCCTTGACGCTTAATGACCGTTATCGTTCATTGTTGTAGGAGAAACTATGTATTACTTTATTCCTTCATGGAGTGGCAGTGGGGATCGGGTTTGGCACCGGGATATTGTCCCTTGGTACCGCTCCATGCAACGACTGGAGTTTGATGACTCGATTCATCAGATTCGGATTTTTCAAAGTGAAAATCTGCCAGTCCAGCTGCTTTTGCCAGCCTATATGCCGCATGCCCGCTATCTCTTGCATCGGCAGGATATTTTTGAGACGGACTATTACTCGGTCTTTGATGAGATTCAGGGGATTCAGTCTAAAGAAATGCAGGTCCTGCAAATCAAGGATCTGGACTGGGAACCAGACTGTGAGTTTGTCTATACGCCCTTTCTAATCATGGTCCGCAGGCAGGGACAGCTCTATGCCCATGTCGAGTTTGGAGTAGAAGGCTTTATCAGCTTCATCAAGTTTTTCAAGGATGACCAGCTGGAGAAGTTTTATATCTTTGATGACCGGGGCTTTGTCTCCAGTATCACCTATTATGAAGATGGTCAGCCCCTTTATCAGGACTACCTGCAGCCGGATGGTGACTGGCGGATTCGTGAGCATCTCAAGCCTGACGACAGTCGGATAGAGGTCAACCCTGCTTACTTACTGGACTTTGATAAGCTGGAGTATGAGCGGATGCCGGACTTAATCTTGGAGAAATTAGGTCACTATATCGAGCGCAATGCAGGAGAGGACAGCCGGTTTGTCCTAGCAACGCATCCCTTATACACTCAAGCCATTTTGCGCTTATTGCCCAAGAATGTTCAAATCATTCTCAGCTTTTTCTACGAGCGCAATCATACAGTGGATTGGTCAGCTCTAGAAGCAGATTTGCAGCAGGCAGATTTAGTCTTGACTGATCGTATGGATTTCAAGAAGGCTATCCAGCGCTACCTGCCTAGGCAGGCTCAGAAGGTGCATTACCTATCGCCTTTTGATACCCGTCTGCAGTTGGGCAAGAGTCAGCGCCGCCGTGAATCCAAGATTTTTTATCAGATTAATCTGGAAGAAGGGCTTAATGACTATGCCATCTTCAAGGTTCTCCACTATGTGGCCAAGCATCCGGATACGGAGCTGACTATCGGTGTTTACAATGCTTGGCAGGAAGGAATCCAAAAGGTGGAGACCAAGGTGCAGGAGGTTATTGATGAATTTCTGAATCGCTATGAATTTGTCAAGAACTACCGGCGCAGTGAGCAGGCTGAGAATGCCCTGCTGGAAAATCAGGAGCAGGACCTCCGTTTCACCATTAAAAATATCACAGACGAGCTCAGCTTGATTCAGGAGCTGGATGATACGCGGTTAATCATCGACCTGAGTGAGCAGCCCAATCTCTATACGCAGATTGCTGGGATTTCTGCCGGGATTCCGCAGATCAATCTGGTGGGCTCGGACTATGTGACCCATCTGCAAAATGGCTATATCTTGGACTCTATCTCTGATCTGCCGACTGCTGCAGACTATTACTTGGAAGGTTTGAAAAATTGGAACCAGGCCCTGATTTATTCCATTGAAAAAATCCATCATAATACTGGTCTGGAGCTGATTGGCCGGTGGGAGCAGTGGCTCAAGGAGGCTGAGAATGCAAAATAAGCTGAAAATCTTACAGATTGGCTCAAGCGATTGGAGCAAGGAGCTTGCTATTCCGGACAATATGGCCTGGTATTATTTCTTTCCCAACTCCAATCTAGCTATCAAAAAGGTCATGGAGATGGATAAGATTGGCAAGTTTGATGCGATTCTGGTAGACGATTTGCGTCGGATTCCAGATTTGTTTATGATTGAGTCCAAGATTATCCCTTATACAGTTTTCTATGATCAGGAACAGAAAACCCAGGAAGCGGATATTGAGTACTTCCTTAAGCGTCACTGTGCTCAGCCAACGGATATGAGCGATCGAGCTGACCTGCTCCGCAAGCTGTCTAAGGCTCTCTTTTCCGGCCAGTATGGAGATAAGATGACCCCGCTTGATATGGTGGTTAGCCCCGGATTTCGGGGCAAGATTTGCTACAATGGCTATGAAAATCTAGAGCTGGAAGGTGACTTTGGTCAGGACTTTCAGTCAATCCTGTCTTGGAAATACAATATTATAGCCAACAAGTTCAATCCAGTTGAACTCTGGCTTGAATATGAAAAGTCAGGCAGCTGTGAGCTGCGGCTGCGCCTCTATAATATCCAAGAAGGTTCGACTGCAGACATCGCTCGCGAGACTGTTTTCGCAGAAGAGGACATGCGCGAATCCATGGTTCTGGACAATGACTTTACTTCCTATCTGGGAGTCAGTCTGGAGGCTAGAGGCGAGGGACGGATTCAGGTTGGCGCTCTGCACCAGCGTCTGACCCGCTTTGAGTTTGGTAAGTATGTTCTGGGTGGAAAGATTTTTCGTGATAGTCACCGTCAGGAGATTAATTACTTCTTTTATCCAGGAGATTTGAAGCCGCCTTTGGCTGTTTATTTCTCTGGTTACCGTCGGGCGGAAGGCTTTGAGGGCTTCGGAATGATGCGGAGTTTGGGCTGTCCTTTTCTCTTGTTTTCAGATCCGCGCGTGGATGGCGGTATGTTTTATCTGGGCAGCCAAGAGCTGGAGAGCAGTATTCATAAGATTATCCAAGAGCATTTGGACTTTCTGGGCTTTACCGAGCGGGATCTGATTCTATCGGGCATGTCGATGGGGACCTATGGTGCGGTTTATTACGGTTCGGAGTTTCGTCCGCGAGCTATTGTTTTGTCCAAGCCCTTGGGAAATCTAGGCACTATTGCCCAACGTGGTCGTTTACGCCTGCCTGAGGTCTTTCCGACAGCTCTAGATGTCCTTCACCGTCACACGGGTGGCAAAGATCAGGAACATGTAGAGGAGTTGAATCAACGCTACTGGCGTAAGTTTGAGAAGGCTGATTTCAGTCGGACGACCTTTGGTATCGCCTATATGAAAGAAGAGGACTATGATCCGACGGCCTATGAGGACCTGGTAGCAGCTCTTCATCTGACTGAGGCTAAGCTGATTAGCAGAGGTGTCCCTGGACGCCATAATGACGACTTAGCTGTGTCTGTGTCTTGGTTTATGAATTACTATCGAATGATATTGGAAAAGGAATTTGGGAGAAAGAAATGAAGCTTCAAAAAAGAAAGGGCATATACTGGGAAGAGCTGAGAGGGGTTTCGGCAGCTGGTAAAATGACTGACTTTACCTATCTCTATGGCACTACCCTTATTATTCATTCCCCTTCACATGTATTTTTTGAAAATAAACTGATGGCCTCCGGCCAGACCATCCATGAATGGTCTTCCAAATGGAATTATCAGCGAGACCGGCAGGTGCCTGCTCTCCCCTTGCTCAAAAAGGGGGCTCGCTATTGCCTGTCTAGAGATATGACCACCTATCCTGAATCCAGCGTCTTTCTGAAAATCATCTTCTTTGACCGCTATGAGAAAGAAATCAGCAATCAAGTGGAGCGCTCGGAGAGTATGATTTTTACCTACCCAAACGAAGCCTATAGCTATAAGGTTCAGCTGCTGAGTGCAGGAGTTGAGTCCTTAGAGTTTCATTGCCTAAACATTGACCAAATCATAGAGGAGTCTGATGATTAAAAATCATTTTCAAATTCAGCGCTTGAAGAAAATCTTAGCCAAAGTCAAGAGCTTTGAGTCAGAAATGGCAGGCTTGTCAGATGCTGAGCTGCGGAAGAAAACTCAGGAATTTAAGGAGAGACTGACCGCAGGTGAGACTTTAGACGACTTACTGCCGGAGGCTTATGCTGTGGTGCGGGAAGCGGACAAGCGGGTGCTGGGCATGTTTCCCTACGATGTGCAGGTCATGGGGGCGATTGTTCTCCATGAGGGCAATGTCGCTGAGATGGCTACAGGGGAGGGCAAGACTCTGACGGCTACCATGCCGCTCTATCTTAATGCCTTATCTGGTCAAGGAGCTATGCTGGTGACCACCAATACCTATCTGGCTCTGCGGGACGCTCAGGAAATGGGGCAGGTCTATCGTTTTCTGGGGCTGACTATTGAGGCTGCAGTGGTAGCTGATGGGTCTGGAAATTTGACGCCCAAGCAGAAGCGGCTGATTTACCAAGCGGATATTGTCTATACGACCAATAGTGCCTTGGGCTTTGACTATCTGATTGAAAATCTAGCAGAGAATAAGGATAGCCAATATCTTAGTCCTTTCAACTATGTCATCATAGACGAGATTGACTCCATCCTCTTAGACAGCGCTCAGGTACCTTTGGTTATCTCTGGTGCTCCTCGGGTTCAGTCAAACTTCTATGGTATCATGGATACCTTCATTACGACTTTGAAAGAAGAAGAGGATTATCACTACGATGACGAGAAAAATGAAGTCTGGCTGACATCCAAAGGTATTCTGGCAGCAGAGTCTTTTCTTGACTTGGAGCATCTTTTTTCTAAGGAAAATCAAGAGTTGGTCCGCCATCTCAATCTAGCCTTGCGGGCCCACAAGCTCTACAAGAAGGACAAGGATTATGTTGTCCGCCAGGGTGACAAAGAGGCAGAAGTCGTACTTTTGGACCGCTCAACGGGCCGTCTGCTGGAAATGACTCGGCTTCAGGGAGGCCAGCACCAGGCTATTGAGGCCAAGGAGCATGTCAAGCTGACGGAGGAAACGCGGGCCATGGCTTCCATCACCTATCAGAATCTTTTCCGGCTCTTTCGGAAAATCTCTGGTATGACCGGGACCGGCAAGGTGGTGGAGAGCGAGTTTATGGAGACTTACTCCATGTCTGTCATCAAGATCCCGACCAACCAGCCAGTTATTCGGCGGGATTTACCAGACCAGCTTTACCAGACCCTGCCAGAAAAAGTCTTTGCTTCATTGGACGAGGTCAAGCACTACCATGCCCAAGGCAATCCGCTCTTGATTTTCACCGGTTCAGTAGAGATGTCAGAGATTTACTCTTCTCTACTGCTGAGAGAAGGCATCGCCCACAATCTGCTCAATGCCAACAATGCGGCGCGTGAGGCGCAGATCATCGCTGAGTCTGGACAGAAAGGTGCGGTGACGGTGGCTACATCCATGGCCGGCCGCGGTACGGATATAAAGTTGGGACCGGGTGTCGCTGATTTGGGTGGTCTCGTGGTGATTGGCACTGAGCGGATGGAGAACCAGCGGATTGACCTACAGATTCGTGGCCGTTCAGGCCGCCAAGGTGATCCGGGAATTAGTAAGTTTTTCATCTCGCTAGAGGATGATCTGCTCAGGAAGTGGGGACCAGACTGGCTCAAGAAGTTCTACAAGGACTACTCAACCGAAGAAGTTCAGCAGCATCCAGTCCAGCTGGGACAGCGCCGCTTTAGACGCTTAGTGGCTAAGGCTCAGAGAGCTAGCGAAAGCAGCGCCAAGATGTCCCGTCGGATGACGCTGGAATATGCCCAGTGTATGAAGATTCAGCGGGAGATTACCTATGCTGAGCGCAATCGCTTGATTCAAGCTGAGGAGCGGATCGATGAAGAAATCAGCCGTGTCCTCAGTCAGGTCATTCATCAGGCAGCCTATGAGCAGTCCTATGAGTCACGGGCTGACCTCTATCGCTTTATCTTAGACCATTTCAGCTATCATGCTGAGCGTATTCCTTATGATTTCGATATTTATTCGCCGGAGAAAATTGCAGAGCTCTTGCAGGATATTGCCGAGCAGGAATTGCAGGCAAAGAAAGCCTATCTCAAGTCTGACAAGCTCTTTACCCATTTTCAGCGGGTGTCCGTTCTCAAGGCTATTGATGAGAACTGGGTCGAGCAGGTGGACTATCTGCAGCAACTCAAGACGGCCTTAAGCGGTCAGCATTTCTCTATGAAAAATCCTCTGGTAGAATATTATCAAGAGGCTTACGATGGCTTTGAATATATGAAGGAGCGCATGAAGCAGCAGATTGTCAAGAATCTTTTGATGAGTGAATTGGCACTCAATCCCAAAGGAGAAGTCATTATGTACTTCCCGTAAGACGAGGAGAATATGACAGTATATAACATCAACTTAGGCATCGGCTGGGCCAGCAGCGGTGTGGAATACGCCCAAGCTTATCGGGCCCAGCTTCTGCGCAGAATCCAGCAGCCGGCTAAGTTTATCTTTATGGATATGATTTTAGCGGATAATATCCAGCATCTGACGGAAAATATTGGTTTTCTGGATGAGGAAGTTATCTGGCTTTATAACTATTTTACTGATATCAAGATTGCACCGACGACGGTGACGCTGGATCAGGTGTTGGCTCAAGTCGCAGGTCAGCCGGAACGCTCGGAGAGAGAGGGCAAGATTGTCCGTTATTTCTATCCGCAGGATGATCAGTTTATCACTTGCTATCTGCGGCAGGAAGACCAAGACTTTGTGGAGCATGTGGAGTATGTCTCGCGGGGGAGATTGATTCGCAAGGATTATTTCTCCTATGTCCGCTATGCCAGTGAATACTTCGCACCCCACAATGATGCTGCAACCCTCTACCAGCGCCGTTTCTACCATGAAGACGGCAGTGTGGCCTATGACATGCTGATAGAGGATGGTCAGGAAGAGCTCTATTGCTTTCCAGATCGGATTTTCTATTCCAAGGCTGAGCTAGTTCGTTATTTTCTTCAGAGCTTGGAGTTAAAATCTGATGATGTGGTTATCTTGGATAGGGAGACTGGGATTGGTCAGGTTGTCTTTGAGGAGAGTCAGAAGGCTAAGCTGGGAGTAGTGGTCCATGCAGAGCATTTTAGTGAAAATGCCAGCAGTGACGACTACATTCTCTGGAACAATTTCTATGACTACCAGTTTACTAATGCAGACAAGGTGGACTTTTTCATCGTGGCAACAGAGGCTCAGAAAACGATTCTAGAGCAGCAGTTCCAGCATTACTTGGATAAGCAGCCCAAAATTGTCACCATACCGGTTGGGAGTCTAGACCAGCTAACTTATCCCAAAGAGCCTCGCAAGCCTTTCTCCATGATTACGGCTTCGCGACTTGCTACAGAAAAGCATATTGATTGGCTAGTGGCAGCGACTGTCCAAGCACAAGCCCAGCTGCCTGAGCTGACTCTGGATATTTACGGTAAGGGGGGCGAAGAGGAGAAGCTGCGCCGCAGGATTGAGGAAGCAGGAGCTCAGGACTACATTCGGCTTAAAGGGCATGCAGATTTGAGTCAGATTTATGCAGGCTATGAGCTTTATCTGACGGCTTCAACCAGCGAAGGCTTTGGTTTGACTCTTATGGAAGCGGTCGGATCAGGTCTGCCCCTCATTGGCTTTGATGTCCGCTATGGCAATCAGACTTTTATCGATGATAGCAAAAATGGTTATCTGATACCGGTCAGTTCCAATCAGGTCGAGGATCAGATTATTGCTGCTTTTGTGGAGAAAATAATAGCTCTCTTTAGCCAAGGACGCCAGCAGGAGATGAGCCAACACTCTTATCAAGTGGCCGAGAATTATTTGACCAGCCGAGTTGAAGCGGCTTGGTCCCAGCTTTTAAAGGAGGTCAGAGATGATTCAGCTCTTTGATTATTACAATCAGGAAACCCAGGATCTGCATGATTCCCTCCTTGCAGCTGGCTATGACTGTCCGACCATTGTCATTGAGGCCAATGGCTTTCTGCCGGACGACATGATCTCCCCCTATACTTACTTTCTGGGGGATGAAGAGGGAGCAGACCACCCGCTCTTTTTCAATCAAGTGCCGGTGCCACCTTTCTGGGAAATCACAGGCGACCACCAGTCAGCGCGTGTCAGTGACATGGGGGAAGAAAGGGCACGGATTCACTATGCAAGTCAGGCCAAGGGCCGGCTGGTCAAACAGGTGGATTGGCTGGATAAAAAAGGCCAGCTGCGACTGAGTGAACGCTATAATAAGCAAGGCCGCTGCTTTGCGAAAACAGCCTATAAATCAGGCCAGGAGGCTTTCAACACAACCTATTACAGCACTGATGGTCAGGAGCGTATCGTGGAAAATCACGCCACCGGTGACATCATCCTGACTCTAGACCAAGAGCCCTTGCGGATTTTTAAAAGCCGAGTGGATTTTATCTGTTTCTTTTTAGAGCGGCTAGACTTGGACTTGGATCACATTCTCTTTAATTCGCTGGCTTATTCTTTCCTAGTTTCCCACAGCTTGACAGGGCGTGCTGGGCAGGATATTCTCTTTTGGCAGGAACCTCTGTATGATGAGCTTCCGGGCAATATGCAGCTGATTCTGGAAAATAGCCAGCTGCGGGCGCAGACCATTGTCATTCCAGATCTGGCGACTTATGAAAAGGCCAAGAGTCTGGCTACAGCTGACCAGCAGCAGAAGTTTCTGCATCTGGGCTATCATTATGATTTCAAGCGGGATAACTACCTACGAAAAGATGCTTTAATTCTTACCCATTCGGATCAGATTGAAGGCTTAGAGACCTTGGTTCAGTCCCTGCCACAGCTAGTCTTTCGCATTGCAGCACTTACGGAAATGTCACCTAAACTCTTGTCTATGCTGTCCTATAAAAATGTCGTCCTTTATCAAAATGCCAGTCTCAAGCAGATCGAGCAGCTCTACTTGGAATCGGACATTTATCTGGACATCAATCACGGAGGTCAGGTCCTGCAGGCAGTTCGCAAGGCTTTTGAGAACAATCTCTTGATTCTAGGCTTTGAGCAGACCCTGCATGACAGGCACTACATTGCTCAACAGCATATTTTCGACAGCAGCCAGCCAGCTCAACTGGCATCAACTTTGGAAGAAGCCTTATCTGGTGTTGAGCAGATGCGGTCAGCCTTGCAAGCTCAAGGCCAGCATGCCAACGATGTACCCGTCAGTCTTTATCAGGAGACTCTCCAAAGCTTATTAGGAGGTCAGCATGGCTAAAAAAGATTTATTTCATAAGGATATTGAGGGGCGGTTAGATGAGATCAAGCATGGTAGACCCAAGAAAGAAAAGGCCAGTCTGGGAGAAAATCTTAACAAGATTTTTGTCATCGCTTTGGGCTTGATGATCTTGATTGGCTTGATTTTTACATTGATTGGAGCCTTGAGGAAATAAAATGCAAACAATATTGATTACACTTACCATTGTAGCAGCTCTTGTCTTGATTTTGCTGGTTAGTCTTCTTCCCAGAGAAAACCAGCAATTTTACAGAGACACCAATATATCAATCGGCAAGTCAGGCTACTGGGAAACCCATCTCGCAAAGAAAATCCTAGTTCTTTTGGCAAGCCTTGCCTTGATTATTCTCATGATTTTCTTTATGATTCAATCCCTCTAGCATCTGTTTAGGAAGTTACTCAGACGACTGCTAAATAAGAAAGACCCTCTATTGCAGACAATAGAGGGAATTTTTATAAGCAAATTTTGTATGTAAAGGTTTTAATTTCTGAAATCACCTTGATATTTTTCTGAAAAGGAGTAAACTGGATATACAAGTGATGGAGGTTTGGTATGAAATTATACGTTCAGTTGATGATTATTTTTATGATTTCCCTCGTTGGAGAAGGGATTTCAAGTGTTTTCCATCTGCCAGTTCCGGGCAGTATCATAGGTTTAGTCTTGCTGTTTTTGGCTCTGCAGTTTAAGCTCCTGCGCCTACGTCATATCAGTATGGTTGGCAATTTTCTTTTAGCAAATATGACCATCCTTTTTCTGCCTCCAGCAGTTGGTATCATGGATAAATTTCAGGTCATCGCGCCTTATCTGCTGCCGATTATTTTGATTGTTTTAGGAGCGATTGTGCTTAATGTCTGCGTGATTGCAGTTGTGGTGCAGCTGATTAAGACTCGTTTTGAAGGAGATTATGAGGAAGGAGACGCCAGCAATGTCTGATTTATGGAGCAACCCTCTCTTTGGCCTTGCCTTATCTATCTTGGCCTATCTTTGTGGCCTATTGATTTTTCGAAGATTTCCTCATCCCTTGACAACTCCTTTGCTGATTGCAGCAGTTTTGGTCATTGCTTTTTTAAAATTAACCGGTATTTCCTACAAGGATTACTATGTCGGTGGCTCCTATTTAAACAACCTGATTGTGCCATCTACGGTTGCTTTGGGGATTCCGCTTTACAAGACTTTTCATTTGATGAAGCACCATGCACGCAGTATTTTGATTGGGACCTTTGCGGCGGTTGTAGTCAATACCAGCTTCACTGCTCTGCTGGCTAAGTTTTTCGGAATGGACTTCTTTCTGGCTGTTTCTCTTTTTCCGAAATCAGTCACAACGGCCATGGCTGTCGGTATCACAGACAAGCTGCAAGGTCTTGCTACAGTGACATTAGTGGTGGTGGTTGCGACGGGCATTCTGACCAGTGTCTTAGGACCAACGCTTCTTAAGCTTTTAAAAATCACAGACCCGGTAGCTATCGGTCTAGCTTTAGGGGGAACCGGCCATGCGGTAGGAACGGGAACCGCCTTTAAATACGGCCAGGTCGCAGGAGCTATGGCAGGACTTGCGATTGGCGTGACCGGCCTCATGTACGTTCTGGTCAGTCCTATCGTGGCAGCGATTATTCTGAAGTAAAAATAAACAAGGTTGAAACAAAACGTTTCAACCTTGTTTTGACTATTGCAGATTTAGTTTGTTTTTTATGATGGCATAGATTGTAAAATAGAAATCGAAAATTTTGACCAGTTCAAAGACGATTCGGATAACCAGTGAAAAATCCAGTACCTGGCTAAGATTTGTATAGAAGTTATCATAACTATAATCATACAGATTTAGGAAGTTTGTTGCGGAATATGGAGTAGGCAGGAATATGGATAAGACCGTCAAAACAGTCCAAATCAAAAATCCAAAGAGTACAGCCATCATAATCCGATTTTTCTTAAAGAGCTGCCCAATAGATATGACCAAATAAAAGAAGAGAATGCCAGAGATAATTTGTAAAAGATTAAGGAATCCATATTTGATAAGCCAGATCCAGATATCTGGTATGTAACTAAGGTAACTAAACAGTTCTCCTAAGGAATGACCCGCGATAGGTAGGGCGATTCCAAAAATTAGGAGACTGCCAACAAACATGGTTAGTGTACACAAGAGACTCCATAAAATTGCTGAGAGGAGCTTGGATAGGAGAATCTGATGTGGTGTGACCGGAAGAGTCCAAGTCAGATAGCCTTCACGTCCAAATACATTTTTATAAAAACGCCGGATAATAATGATAGTATTAGACAGAAAGACAGCGCAGGCTGCTGAAAATATCAGTAAGAAGAGCAAGTAGAAAAAAACTAGAAATCCTAAAGTAGACGATGGATAATCACTCAGAAAATTCAGCTGTTCAGGTTTCAGAACACTGCCGGCAAATATCCCCATGACAATCGAGAGACTTAAGAAGATTGCAAAAGTGATACAGTACCATTTGTAATTAGACTTAAAATCGTATTTAAATAATTTTCCAAACATATAGTGAAGTCCTCCTAATAAAAGCGAAACTGGCTGCGGAAGAGATTATCAATGGATTGATTATACTGTTGACGAAGCTGATTAGTATTTTCATGCAGAAGAATCTGACCTTGGTTAATCAGGATTACTTCATCCAAGATTGGCTCGATATCTGCAATCAAGTGGGTGGAAATGATGACAGAAGACTGAGGTGTGCGGTTTTGAATGATGGTCTGCAGGATATAGTCGCGAGCAGCCGGATCAACACCACCGATAGGCTCGTCTAGGATATACAGTTCCGCATGGCGGCTCATGACCAGAATGAGCTGCATTTTTTCCTTGTTTCCTTTTGAAAGGCTTCCGATGCGCGCTTGAGGATCGATATGAAGATCCTTTAGAAGCTGCATGGCTTTCGCGATGTCAAAATTATCATAAAAATCTTGGAAATATTTTACAGCTTCGATTACTTTGGAGCTGTCGCTCAGATAAGTCGTATCTGGCAGATAGGAAACGATTCTTTTGGTATCAGGAGAAGGTTTGACGCCTTTGAGATAAATATGACCAGAGGTGGGCTGCAAGAGACCATTGATAAGCTTGATAATAGTTGTCTTGCCGCTGCCATTAGGACCTAGAAGTCCGATAATTCTGCCAGGTTGGATGTTTAAGCTCACATCATACAGGGCGGGTGCGTCGCCATAATTTTTATGGACATGGTCAAGATAGACCAGAGGATACTGATTCATACATGTCTCCTTTATTTTCTTCAATTTACAATTATTATACCTTTTCCTTAGGAAAATGGCAAAGAAAGCCGGAAGGGGTGAATGGAATCTTTATGTTCAGTCAAACTCCTATTTCCCTCATTCAGTGAATTGCGGTATAATAGTTATAAGAAGAAGCAAAGCGTGTTCAAGGAGAATAATGTGGTAATACAACTTGATACCAAGACTGTTTACAGTTTTATGGATAGCTTGGTCCCGATAAAGAAATATGTGCAAAAAGCCAAGGACTTAGGATACAGTCATCTAGGCATGATGGATGTGGACAATCTCTATGGTGCCTATCATTTCTTAGAGGAAGCCGAATCTGCGGGACTGCAGCCGCTTTTAGGCTTGGATCTGAGTCTGATCAAGGATGAGCAGGAGCTTCATCTCCGTCTGTTGGCCTTAGACAGTCAAGGCTATCGCAATCTGATGAAAGTCTCAACTCTCAAGATGATGGGACAAAAGAACTGGGAGGATGTTCAGCATCTATTTAAGGGATTAGCTTTGATTGTTCCTGCTTTTGACGGAGTAGCAGATTTAGATTTGGGGTTGGATTTTTATGTTGGTGTCTTTCCAGCAACGCCCAAGCAGGAGTTCGGTCGGCCAACCCTGCCCCTGCATACTGTCCGATATTTTGACACGGGGGATTTGGAAACCTTGCAGATGCTCCGGGCTATTCGAGAAAATGCCAGCCTGCGGGAGATTGGCAGCCTTCCCAATCATGAGTTTTTGCTGGCACCAGATGCTCTGGCAGGAGCTTTTAAGGAAACTTTCCCAGAGAGTCTGGCTAATCTTGAGAAGCTAGTCCGTCATGTTCACTATGATATCAATAGGGAGCTGAAACTGCCCCGCTTTAATCGGGAGCGGCCAGCTGTGGAAGAACTAAGGGAGCGGTCTGAAGCTGGCTTAAAAAAACGCGGTTTAACACGCAAACTTTATCAGGAACGGCTGGATCAGGAGCTGGCTGTCATTCATCAGATGGGCTTTGATGATTATTTTCTCATTGTCTGGGATTTGCTGCGCTTTGGTCGCAGTCAGGGCTACTATATGGGCATGGGTCGAGGCTCTGCTGTTGGCAGTCTGGTGGCCTATGCTTTGGAGATTACTGGGATTGACCCAGTCAAGAATAACCTGCTTTTTGAGCGCTTTCTAAATCTAGAGCGCTATACCATGCCCGATATTGATATCGATATTCCTGATGTTTACCGGCCGGAGTTTATCCGCTATGTTCGGGACCGCTATGGCAGTATGCATGCGGCTCAGATTGTGACCTACTCAACCTTCGGAGCCAAGCAGGCCATTCGCGATGTCTTCAAGCGCTTCGGTCTGCCAGAGTATGAGCTAACCAATATCACTAAGAAAATCCGCTTTGGCGATAGTCTGACCTCTGCTTATGAGAAAAATATGGCCTTTCGTCAGATTATCAACAGCAAGCTAGAATATCAAAAGGCCTTTGATATTGCTAAAAAAATTGAAGGTCATCCCCGTCAGACTTCTATCCATGCAGCTGGAGTTGTGATGAGCGATAATGACCTGACTGACCAGATACCGCTCAAATACGGCGAGGACATGTATATCACCCAATATGATGCCCACGGTGTGGAGAGCAACGGTCTGCTCAAGATGGACTTTCTGGGCTTGCGCAATCTGACCTTTGTCCAGCGGATGAAAGAAGCAACCCTGAAAAAATATGAGGTAGATATTAAGATTGCAGAGATTGACTTGGCGGATGCAGACACTCTGAAACTCTTTGCGGCTGGTCAGACCAAGGGGATTTTCCAGTTTGAGCAGCCGGGGGCTATCAGCCTGCTCAAGCGGATTCAGCCGGTTTGCTTTGAGGAAGTAGTGGCCACAACCTCTCTCAACCGTCCTGGAGCCAGCGATTATATTGACAATTTTGTCAAGAGAAAGCATGGACTGGAGCAGGTGGCGCTGATTGATGATAGTTTGGCTGATATTCTAGCTCCGACTTACGGTATCATGCTCTACCAAGAGCAAGTCATGCAGGTTGCCCAGCGCTTTGGTGGCTTTAGTCTGGGGAAAGCCGATATTTTACGAAGGGCCATGGGCAAGAAAAGTGCTGCTGAAATGCACCGCATGCAGGAGGACTTTGTCGCAGGTGCTCTCAAACTTGGTCACTCGGAATCCAAAGCCAAGGAAGTCTTTGCTATTATGGAGAAGTTTGCTGGTTATGGCTTTAACCGCAGCCACGCCTATGCCTACTCAGCTCTGGCCTTTCAGCTGGCTTATTTCAAGGCTCACTATCCAGATGTTTTCTTTGATGTCATGCTCAATTACTCTAGCAGTGACTATATCACTGATGCCCTGAGTTTTGACTTTGAAACAGCGCCCCTCAGTATCAATAATATTCCCTACCATGATAAGTTTCAGGATAAGAAGATATTTTTAGGCATGAAAAATATCAAAGGCCTGCCTAGGGATTTGGCTTACTGGATTATCGAAGAGCGACAAAATGCTGCCTTTACTGGGGTGGAAGACTTTATTCTGCGCCTGCCTCAGAATTACCATAAGATTCCGCTGCTGACTCCTCTGATTCAGCTGGGGCTCTTTGACAGTTTTGAGAAAAATCGCCAAAAAATTCTAGCCAATCTGCCTAATTTATTTGTATTTGCGGATGAGCTGGGCAGCCTCTTTGCCGATACGACTTATTCTTGGACAGAGGCTCAGGATTTCAGCGATGCTGAAAAGTTTGAGCTGGAACAGAGCATTATCGGTGTGGGGCTTAGCGATCACCCCTTGGTTAAACTGGCCAAAGAAGCGGACCAGCCCTTTAGCTGGATTAGTGATTTGACGGAAAATAGCAGAGCTAGGATTTTAGCTCAAGTCCAGACTGTCAAGACTATTCGGACTAAAAAGGGCGAGAACATGGCCTTCTTGCAGGTTTCAGATACGAAGAAAAAACTGGATGTTACCCTCTTTCCTGATACTTATAGACAGCTGGGTGAACGTATTAAGGAGAAGGGCATTTACTACTTGACTGGCAAGATGCAGGAGCGGGATGGACGCTTACAGCTGGTCTTGTCAGATATAGAAGAAGCCACTACAGAACGCTTCTGGATAAAACTTGCTGGACATGAATATGATCGGGAAATATCTCAGATTTTGCAGAAATACCCCGGTAATATTCCGGTTGTCCTGCGCTATGAAGATGAGAAGCACACCATGTCTGCACCGCATTTTCGAGTGGAGAAATCGGAGCAGCTGCAAGAGGAATTGAAGAATTATACTATGAAAACGATTTTTCGTTAAAAAATATGGAAAATAAGAGAATTTTCATGATGATTGTGGTATAATCTATAAGAATGTTAAAAAGAAAAAGGAGCAAAAAGCGAAATGAAACGTATTGCTGTTTTGACTAGTGGTGGTGATGCCCCTGGTATGAATGCTGCCATCCGTGCGGTTGTTCGTAAAGCAATTTCCGAAGGAATGGAAGTTTACGGTATTTATGATGGTTACGCTGGAATGGTAGCTGGCGAGATTTACCCACTTGATGCAACATCAGTTGGTGACATTATTTCTCGCGGTGGAACTTTCCTTCACTCTGCTCGTTACCCTGAGTTTGCCCAAGTTGAAGGGCAGCTGAAAGGAATTGAGCAGCTTAAAAAACATGGAATCGAAGGTGTCGTTGTTATCGGTGGTGATGGATCTTACCACGGTGCGATGCGTCTGACAGAGCACGGCTTCCCCGCTGTTGGTGTTCCAGGAACCATTGACAATGATATCGTCGGAACAGACTTCACTATCGGTTTTGATACTGCTGTTACTACAGCTATGGATGCGATTGACAAGATTCGGGATACCTCATCCAGTCACCGTCGTACTTTCGTTATCGAAGTAATGGGTCGTAATGCTGGTGATATTGCTCTTTGGGCAGGTATTGCATCTGGTGCGGATGAAATCATCGTTCCAGAAGAAGGTTTCAAAATCGAAGAAGTTGTTGAAAGCATTAAGAATGGCTATGCCAAGGGTAAGAAACACAACATCATCGTCTTGGCTGAGGGTGTCATGTCAGCGGATGAATTTGCTGAGAAGCTGAAAGAAGCTGGTGATATGAGTGACTTGCGTGTCACAGAGCTCGGACATATCCAGCGTGGAGGCTCACCGACTGCGCGTGATCGTGTCCTTGCATCTCGTATGGGAGCACATGCTGTTAAACTGCTTAAAGAAGGTATCGGCGGAGTTGCTGTTGGAATCCGCAATGAGCAGATGGTTGAAAGCCCAATTCTGGGAACTGCTGAAGAAGGAGCACTCTTTAGCTTGACTGCTGAAGGCAAGATTGTTGTCAATAATCCGCACAAGGCTGATCTGGACTTGGCTGATTTGAACCGCAGCATCAATATTTAATTATTATTTGTTATTCAGGCCAAGAGGCCAAATAGAAGAAGGAGTTTCATACAATCATGAATAAACGTGTAAAAATCGTTGCAACATTAGGTCCTGCGGTAGAAATCCGCGGTGGTAAAAAATTCGGTGATGACGGATATTGGGGAGAAAAGCTGGATGTTGAAGCATCAGCTCAAAACATAGCTAAGCTGATTGAAGCTGGCGCAAATACATTCCGTTTTAACTTCTCACACGGTGACCATGCTGAGCAAGGAGAGCGCATGGCAACTGTTAAGCGTGCAGAAGAAATTGCCGGCCAAAAAGTTGGTTTCCTACTTGATACAAAAGGACCAGAAATTCGTACAGAATTGTTTGAAGGCGATGCAAAAGAGTACTCTTACAAAACTGGTGAAAAAATCCGTGTTGCTACTAAGCAAGGTATCAAATCAACTCGTGATGTGATTGCTTTGAACGTTGCCGGTGCCCTTGACATCTACGACGATGTTGAAGTTGGTCACCAAGTTTTGGTTGACGATGGTAAACTTGGTCTTCGTGTTTTCTCAAAAGACGATGCAACTCGTGAATTTGAAGTAGTCGTTGAAAATGACGGTATCATTGCTAAGCAGAAAGGTGTGAACATCCCTAACACTAAGATTCCTTTCCCAGCACTTGCTGAGCGCGATAATGATGATATCCGTTTCGGTTTGGAACAAGGTATCAACTTCATTGCGATTTCATTCGTACGTACTGCAAAAGACGTCGACGAAGTTCGTGCAATCTGTGAAGAAACTGGTAATGGACACGTTCAATTGTTCGCGAAAATCGAAAACCAACAAGGTATCGATAACTTGGACGAAATCATTGAAGCTGCTGACGGTATCATGATTGCCCGTGGTGACATGGGTATCGAAGTACCATTCGAAATGGTTCCAGTTTACCAAAAAATGATCATCACTAAGGTAAATGCAGCTGGTAAAGTGGTTATCACAGCAACTAACATGCTTGAAACCATGACAGAAAAACCACGTGCAACTCGTTCAGAAGTATCAGACGTATTTAACGCTGTTATCGATGGAACTGACGCAACTATGCTTTCAGGTGAGTCTGCAAACGGTAAATACCCACTTGAGTCAGTAACAACAATGGCGACTATCGATAAGAACGCTCAAACCCTTCTTAACGAATATGGCCGTTTGACAACTGACAACTTTGAGCGTAACTCTAAGACTGAAGTTATGGCTTCAGCAGTTAAAGATGCTACAAACTCAATGGATATCAAGTTGGTAGTTACTCTTACTAAGACTGGACACACAGCTCGCTTGATTTCTAAATACCGTCCAAACGCTGATATCTTGGCTATCACTTTTGACGAATTGACTCAACGCGGTCTTATGCTGAACTGGGGTGTTATTCCAGTGACTACTGAAACTCCATCTAATACAGACGATATGTTTGAAATCGCTGAAAAGATTGCAGTTGAGCAAGGCTTGGTTGAATCTGGTGATGATATCGTTATCGTTGCTGGTGTGCCGCTTGGTGAAGCAGTTCGTACCAACACAATGCGTATCCGTACAGTACGTTAATCTAAGATAATAAGAAGAACCGTTGATTGAAAAATCATCGGTTTTTTCTCTTGTCGAAGTGACGACCATTATCTTGTGTGGGAAGAAGGACACATCAGCGTTTTGATTTTTGAAATAAGATTGTCCCTTTGTCTATTTTATCTAAAAATGATATAATGGTATAAAAGAGATGGGAGAGACTAATGTTAAAGAGAGATTTATTAAGAAATATTATTATTTTTTCAGTACTGGCAGCTATCATTATAGGGCTGAGAGTTTTTATTTATACGCCTTATCGGGTGACTGAGCAAGACAGCAATGCTTACTTGGCAAAGAATGACTTGGTCTTGGCGACGAGAAAGCAAGACATCAAGCGTGGAGACTTTGTTCTCTATGAAGTGGACGGCAAAGACTATGTCGGCCGGGTCATTGCCCTGGAAAAGGATCAAGTAACCTATATGGATGATCTTCTTTACCTGAACGGTCAGGTCATGTCGGAAGAATACATTGAGAAAATGCGCGAGAAATATCTAGCTTCAGCAGGAAGTTCGGGTTACTATACTCATGATTTCTCTGTTATGGATTTGAAGGGCTCAAAGTCTGATAAAATTACTAAAGATTCTTATTTGATTCTTAATGATCGACGGGAAAATACGAAGGACAGCCGAGAATTTGGGCTCATCAAAGCCAGTCAAATCAAGGGAGTGGTGGAGTTCCGACTCTCACCGCTTAATGAATTTGGTTTTATTAAGAATAAGTAAATTAAAGTCTATTTTAAACCAAGGCAGGGCAAGCCTTGGTTTTTTCTTTGAAAATCAACTTTAAAGTTACAAGTAAACATAAAGATACTTGTCCTGATGTGGTATACTAATATCAAAAGACTGTTAAAGGAGACTGCTCTTGAAGTCAAGAAAGAAAAAATTATTATTTTTGGCTATACTTGCACTGATTTTTCTGACTGCATGTAGCAGCATAGTAAATAGAGATGGTGAAAAAATATGGATGTCAGAAACTGAAATGTCGGAGCTTCATAAGAAAGAGCAAAAGCTTGCACTTTATATCATTAATCATTATGAAGATGTTCAAAAAATTGAATTTACAAAGATTTCAAGAAAGCCTTTTGGACAGGCAAGATATGCTGCTTTACTTGTTAATGATAAGATAAAGATTTATACCGACCTAGATGATAGCTATGACAACTATTATTTGTCTGACAATCCTGAAAAAGACGGCCTGAAAGCTAAAGAGAAACCAACAAATTTGCAAAGTCTAGATAATATTACTGTTATTTATTATACAGGGAAATGAAGGATGTGTTGCAATGAAAAAGCCAGACTGACTTAATCATCAGACTGGTTTTTTCGTGTCTCTTGGTGAAAGATGTTTTGCCATACTTCGTGGCGGCGCCAGAGGCTGGTATGGATAACACCGTCCATTTCATAGCGGATGAGTTTGGTTTTCTGGCTGACAGAAAGCAGTTCAACGTTTTTGAGAGGAGTTTTTGAGGCTCTTTCTGCCTGAAATTCAGCCTTGTTTAGCTGTCGGCCATCTTGGGAAATGTAGAGAAATTCGGCGGACAGAAGTGTATCCAGTTGGTTGCCTTGCTCCACGAGCTGTTCACGCATGAGCAGGTTTGGGTAAAGATTGTCCAGCGTCTCATCCTCGGGAATGGGAGCAGGCTCAATATGAATGTCAATATCAAAGACTCCGAAGCGCTCCATAAGCATATCCTCAACTTGGTCCGCAATCTCATGGCTTTCAAAAACAGACAAATCCGGATTCATTTCCAAGATAATATCCAGATATATATTACTGCCATAGGTCCGGCCGCGCTGTGACTTGACTTGAGTGATTTTAGGAATTTCCAAGATAGCTTGCTTATAGTCCTGCAGCAGGCTTTCATCAAATCCGTCGGACAGGCTGAAGGAAGATTCCATAAAGATATCGTAGGCCGTCTTGAGAATGAAGAAGGTAATGATAATGGCTGCTAGCTTATCAACGATTGGAAAGTTAAAGGCGCTGGCAATGATAGCAACTGAAGTGCCGATAGAAGTGACAGCGTCTGATAGGTTATCCTTGGCTGCGGCATCCAGAGCCTTGGAGTGAGCTTTTTTAGCCAGTGTTTTATTGTAAAAATAAACACCTAACATAATGATTGCCGAGATGATTCCGACCACGGCACCAACTGGGTCAAGCTTGGTCTCTTGATTGGAAATAATTTTCTGAATGGTCTCTATCAAGACATCAAATCCAACGAAAAACATGATGAAAGATGTGATGAGACTGGCCAGATCTTCTATCTTCCAGTGGCCAAAGCGATGGTCACGGTCGGCTGGTTTTCTAGCCATACGCAGGCCAATTAAAACGGCGATATTAGCCACGATATCAGAGACGTTGTTGAAGCCATCGGCCGTCAGACTGGAGGACTGGAGGGTCGAGCCTGCGATAATCTTGACCGCTGAGAGAATCAGATAGGTAGCGATGGACAGGATGGCTCCTCTCTCCGCTAGCTTCAGATTGTTACTAGGATTTTTCATGACAGCCTTTCTTTCTAGTGGGGCAGCAGAATGGAAAAGAGACTTGCGAAAAAATGTCATCTCTGGACAGGTACTCTAAGTCTCATATGGGCATATTATAGCAAAAATAGGCCTGATTTTCAATTTGAATCGGGCTTAGGGTGCCTTAAATGACTTTGCCGAAAATCTAATCTAAAATCAGAAATTCCTCTTCTTTCTGGTTTAGCTTCATCAGGATTTTTGTTATAATAGTAGCATTGACTTTGAAAGAGGAAGAAAAATGCATCCTTTATTAAACGGTATGAATGACCGTCAGGCTGAGGCGGTTCAAACAACAGAAGGGCCTTTGCTGATTATGGCGGGAGCTGGATCGGGTAAGACCCGTGTCCTGATCCACCGCATTGCCTATTTGATTGATGAAAAAATGGTCAATCCATGGAATATCTTAGCCATTACCTTTACCAATAAGGCGGCGCGGGAGATGAGAGAAAGGGCTGAAAAACTTAAAACGGAGGCCCAAGATTGCTTAATCGCTACCTTCCACTCCATGTGTGTGCGTATTCTGAGACGAGAAGCAGATCATATTGGCTACAACCGCAACTTTACGATCGTTGATCCTGGCGAACAGCGGACTCTGATGAAGCGAATTCTCAAAAATCTCAATCTGGACCCTAAAAAGTGGAATGAGCGTGCCATTCTGGGAACTATTTCCAATGCTAAGAACGACCTGATTGATGAGGTAGCCTATGCAAATCTAGCTGGTGATATGTATACAGAGATTGTAGCTAAGTGCTACACGGCCTATCAAAAGGAATTGCGCCAGTCTGAGGCTATGGACTTTGACGACTTAATCATGCTGACCCTGCGACTCTTTGATCAAAATCCTGACGTTTTGACCTACTACCAGCAACGCTACCAGTACATCCATGTGGACGAGTATCAGGATACCAATCATGCTCAGTATCAGCTGGTCAAGCTCTTGGCTTCCCGCTTTAAGAATATTTGCGTAGTCGGAGATGCTGACCAGTCTATCTATGGCTGGCGGGGAGCCGATATGCAGAATATCCTGGACTTTGAAAAGGATTATCCAGAAGCTAAGGTAGTTCTGCTAGAGGAAAACTATCGTTCCACCAAGACCATTCTTCAGGCAGCTAATGAAGTCATCCGAAACAACCGCAACCGCCGTCCTAAAAATCTCTGGACTCAAAACGAAGACGGTGAGGAAATTGTCTACTATCGGGCTAATGACGAGCAGGATGAGGCTCTTTTTGTCGCCCGAACTATTGATCAGCTGAGCCGAGAAGGATATAGTCATAAGGATTTTGCAGTTCTTTACCGGACCAATGCCCAGTCACGGACAGTGGAGGAAGCCCTGCTAAAGTCCAATATTCCCTATACCATGGTCGGTGGAACCAAGTTCTACAGCCGCAAGGAAATCCGAGATGTTATTTCTTATCTCAATCTCATCGCCAACCCTAGCGACAATATCAGCTATGAACGCGTGGTCAATGAGCCTAAGCGTGGTGTCGGACCAGGAACGGTGGAGAAAATTCGGGATTTTGCGTCCAGTCAGGAAATCTCCTTGCTAGATGCGTCGGCCAATATCTTGCTGTCTCCGGTCAAGGGAAAAGCGGCTCAGGCGGTCTATGATTTTGCCAATATGCTTCTGGATTTGCGGGAGCGCTTGGACGACTTTACAGTAACGGAGCTGGTAGAAGCCGTATTGGAAAAGACAGGTTATGCTGCAGCCTTGGCTGCCCAAGCAACCTTGGAAAGCCAAGCACGGATTGAAAATATCGAAGAATTCCTGTCTGTAACTAAGAACTTTGATGAAAGTCCAGATAATCCTGCTGATGAATCTGGTCTTGATAAGCTCAGCCGTTTTCTCAATGACTTAGCCTTGATTGCAGACACAGATGACGGAGATACGGAGAGTTCCGAAGTGACTCTGATGACCCTCCACGCGGCCAAGGGATTGGAATTTCCGGTCGTCTTTCTGGTTGGAATGGAGGAAAATGTCTTCCCTCTAAGTCGGGCGTCTGAAGATGAGGATGAATTGGAAGAGGAGCGGCGCCTGGCCTACGTCGGCATCACCCGAGCAGAGAAGATTCTCTATCTGACCAACGCCAATTCCCGTATGCTTTATGGTAAAACCAACTATAATCACCCTACTCGTTTCTTGAGAGAAATCAGCTCAGACTTGCTAGACTATCAAGGCCTGGCTCGACCGGCAAATAGCTCCTTTAAGGTCAGTTATACCAATAGCGACACCAGCAAATTCGGCCAGGGCATGAGTCTGGCTCAAGCCCTACAAGAGCGGAAACGTCAGGCGGCTCCTAGTTCCATTTCTACAGGCAGTCTGCCTTTTGGAAAGAGCAGTCAGAGCCAGCCTTCTAAGCCGGAAGTTGCTTGGGCTATCGGAGATATTGCCCACCATAAGAAATGGGGCGATGGGACAGTTCTGGCAGTCTCTGGCAGCGGCAACAGCCAAGAGCTCAAGATTAATTTCCCAGAAGTCGGTCTGAAGAAAGTGCTGGCCAGCATAGCACCGATTGAGAAAAAATCATGATGAGGCAGTCGATTGAAGCCTGGATCTATCATCCAGAGGAACGAGAAATCTTGCTCTTGAAAGTGGAAGCTGAGACAGTTTCCTTTTGGCAGCCCATTACTGGTGGGATTGAGAGCGGCGAGAGTCCAGAAGAAGCCTGCCTTCGTGAAATAAAAGAAGAGACCGGTTTGCTCTTAGCTTGTTCAAATCTGACGGCTCTTGGAGATTTCACAGTAAAGATTGATGAAAATCTGTCCATCCACAAAGATCTCTTTCTAGTTCTGACTGAACAGAAGGCAATCCAGATTTCTGATGAGCATGTGGGAGCTCAGTGGATAGCTTTAGACAAAGTTTCGTCGCAGTTGTACTGGCCTAGCAATCAGGCGACTTTTGAGATTATATCTGAGAAGCTATAAGATATAGCTTCTCTTTATTTCTTTTGATAAGGAAATTCTATTAGTCAAGCGAGACGTTTAGTGGTAGACTTATCACATAACTATAGTGAGGTGACCTTATGACACGTGAATTTAAATTTGAAACTCTGCAGCTTCATGCTGGACAGACAGTTGACCCGACTACTAAGTCGCGGGCTCTGCCTATTTACCAGACAACTTCCTATGTGTTTGATGATACTCAGGAGGGAGAAGATCTCTTTGCCCTGCGCAAACCGGGCAATATTTACACTCGGATTACCAATCCGACCCTGTCTGCTTTTGAGGAGCGCATTGCGGCTTTGGAAGGTGGAGTCGGAGCTCTAGCAACAGCTTCTGGTATGGCAGCTGTTACCTACACCATTCTAGCTTTGGCGCATGCTAGCGACCATGTAGTGGCAGCTTCCACTATCTACGGTGGTACCTTTAATCTGCTCAAAGAAACCCTGCCTCGCTATGGCATTACCACGACTTTTGTGGATATTGAAAATCTGGCTGAAGTAGAAGCAGCCATTCAGGACAATACAAAGTTGGTTCTGATTGAAAGTTTGGGCAATCCTTTGATAAATATTCCTGACTTTGATGCTTTGGCAGAGCTGGTTCATGCTCATAAAATTCCGCTGATTTCCGACAATACCTTTGCCACGCCTTATCTGATCAATGTCTTTTCTCACGGAGTGGACATTGCGGTACATTCTGCGACCAAGTTTATCGGCGGTCATGGAACCAGCATCGGCGGTGTGATTGTGGACAGCGGTCGTTTTAACTGGGAAGCTTCTGGCAAGTTTCCGCAGTTTGTTGATCCGGACCCGAGCTATCATGATATCAGTTATACGCGCGATGTCGGAGCAGCAGCCTTTGTCACTGCAGTCCGGACTCAGCTCTTGCGCGATACGGGCGCAGCCATGTCTCCCTTCAATGCCTTTCTCTTTTTGCAGGGGTTGGAAACTCTCTCTTTGCGTGTAGAGCGTCATGTGTCCAATGCCGAGAAGATTGTAGATTTCCTAGCTGGGCATCCTAAGGTCGAGCAGGTCAATTATCCAAAGCTTGCTGACAGTCCTTATCATGCTTTGGCTAAAAAATATTTCCATAAAGGTGTGGGCTCCATCTTTACCTTTAATGTCAAAGGTGGGGAGAAAGAAGCTCGTAAGGTTATTGACAGCTTAGAGATTTTCTCTGACTTGGCCAATGTAGCAGACGCCAAGTCTCTGGTTGTCCATCCAGCTACAACGACTCACGGACAGATGTCGCCAGAGGCTCAGCTGGCAGCAGGCATCACACCAAATCAAATCCGTCTCTCTATCGGCTTAGAAAATGTGGATGACTTGATAGAGGATCTCAAACTAGCCTTGGAATCTATCTAATTTTCAAGGCCTCTAGACTGAGCAAATAAGAATAAAACTAGGTTGGAAATAAGCTGCACCCCAAAAGCTAGATTTTTTGTGTCTAACTTTTAGGGTGCAGTGCATTTCGCCTAGTTTTTTGTTATAATAGTATGAAATATATAAAAATAGTAGGAGATTAAAATGACAATTTCGGTGATTGTTCCGTGTTTCAATGAAGAAGAGTCTATTCCTCTGTTTCATGAAGCTATGGAAGCGGTCAAATATCAAATCCGTGACCAGTTTGAATATATTTTTGTCAATGACGGATCGACGGACCGGACCTTGGCTGTTTTGCGAGAGCTCAGCAGTCGCTGTCCTGATGTGCACTATCTGTCCTTTTCTCGTAATTTCGGAAAAGAAGCAGCCCTCTATGCTGGTTTGCAAGAGGCGAGCGGGGAATTTGTGACGGTCATGGATGTGGACTTGCAGGATCCGCCAGAGCTCCTGATTGAGATGAAGGCCATGCTGGACTCGAATCCTGAGCTGGACTGTGTGGGTACCCGTCGCACTACTCGCGAGGGAGAGCCGCCTATCCGAAGCTTTTTTGCCAATTTGTTCTATAAGCTGATTAACAAGATTAGTCAGGTAGAGATGGTAGATGGTGCGCGTGACTTTCGACTGATGCGCAGCCAGATGGTAGAAGCTATTCTGGAAGTTTCAGAGTACAATCGCTTCTCCAAGGGAATTTTTGCCTGGGTTGGCTTCAATACCGAGTACTTGGAATACAAAAATGTCGAACGAGTAGCTGGTAAGACCTCTTGGAATTTCTGGTCACTATTCAACTATTCTTTGGAAGGCATCGTCAATTTCTCTGATGCTCCGCTCAACATCGCCTTTTTAGGAGGTATCCTGTCTTGGATTTTAGCCTTCATCCTGATGGCAGTGATTATTATTCGCACCTTGGTTTTTGGTGACCCGACATCGGGTTGGCCGTCTCTTATGACTGTCATTCTCCTTATCGGCGGCTTCCAGCTGCTGACCATCGGCATACTGGGTAAATACATTGGCAAAATCTTTATGGAAACCAAGCATCGCCCAATCTATGTGATTAAAGAGAAGAGTAAGTGAGTTTTTGAGCTTAAGTTATTCTTATTTAGCTGAGGAGAGATTGTGAAAAATAAAAAAATTAATATTGTCTTATGCTTATCTTCGTTTATTTATACGATACAGTTTTACATCAATAATAAAATCACCCCAGTAGGAGACCAAACAGCATTTTTAGAATATGCTAAGGAATTTCATTACAATTATTTATTCTTTGGGATTGATCGTTATTTTACTTGGAGTAGTAGACTACTCATTGAGTCAGCCACCTTGTTATTTTCTGTTCACGAAAAGCTGTTTATAGCAGCAGCCTTTCTGGCAACTTTACTTTTGGTTTATGCTTTAAGGAAGCTGACTCCTTCCTTGCCTTGGCTGCCAGCTTTACTAATTTTTATATTCCTTCCAGCAACTGAATTTTTAAGCGCGGGTTCTATTCCAACCTATGTCAATTACATTTTCCCTGCTTCTTTGTTGCTTTTCGCACTTTTTTTCAGAGAATCTAAAAATATTTGGATTAATATGGCTAGCCTTTTGTGCTTTTTAGTTGCTATCATGCAAGAACAATTAGCTGTCTACGCTTTTTTGTGGCTTCTGTTTGAAACTGTTCTTGCGAAAAAAGATAAAAAACCTTTACTGGGTAATTTATGCTATTTGGCACTAAGCGCTTTAGGAATCATATCAGCCAAGCTGTCTCCGGGGAATGCTCTGCGTTTGGAGAAGAACATTGTCAGTTGGTTCCCAAACTTTCCTAACTTGAATATCTTTCAAAAGCTTGGGCTGGGCTTTCTGGAGACAGGGGATAATATGCTTTCCACGTCCTTTGCCTTTGTGATGGTCTTCTTGCTTGTGCTCTTTGTCTATGCTCTTCATAAGAAAAATGTAACGGCCATAGCACTGAGCGGCTTTGTCATACTCAATATTTTTTCACAAAAAATGGGCTGGAATACTATTTTTGGTACCTTAACAGGTATCAGTAAAGTAGCCAGAGAATCAGGGACATTTTCTTTTAATATCACGTATATGAGCGCGGTAGCTTTTTATGGCTTGCTGCTATTAATGATTCTTTACGCTTTATGGCTTGTAGTTTCTGACTGTAAAGAAAAGATATGGTTGACCTATTTGTTTGTAATTGGCTTTATTGGCCGCATGGTCATTTCATTATCTCCGACTCTCTATGCATCAAGCACTCGAACTTTTTTGCCTCTGATGATAAGTCTATTCATTATTACTTGCAGATTGTTGTATCACTTATATACAGAATATCAAAAGCGGCAAGAGGATGTTCTCTAGATTATACTATTAAGTATATTTTCCGATAGGGATTCGACCAAGCAGATTTTTTCTGCTTTTTTTGTTATAATAAACTCATTGAATGTTTATGATGTGAAAGGAAAGACAAATGATTTTAATTACAGGTGCGAATGGACAGCTGGGTACAGAGCTTCGCTATCTTTTGGATGAGCGCAATGAGGAGTATGTGGCTGTTGATGTGGCGGAAATGGATATTACCAATGCGCAAATGGTGGACAAGGTCTTTGCGGAAGTCAAGCCAAGCTTGGTTTATCACTGCGCAGCTTATACTGCAGTTGATGCGGCTGAGGACGAAGGAAAAGAGCTGGACTATGCCATCAATGTGACCGGGACCGAAAATGTTGCAAAAGCAGCAGAAGCACACGGAGCGACCTTGGTCTACATCTCAACAGACTATGTCTTTGACGGACAAAAGCCTGTCGGAGAGGAATGGGAAGTAGATGACCGGCCGGATCCACAGACAGAGTATGGCCGTACCAAGCGCATGGGTGAGGAGCTGGTTGAGAAATATTCCAGCCGTTTCTATATTATCCGTACTGCCTGGGTCTTTGGTAACTACGGTAAAAACTTTGTCTTTACCATGCAAAATCTTTCTAAGACGCACAAAACTCTGACTGTAGTCAATGACCAGCATGGCCGTCCGACTTGGACTCGTACGCTGGCTGAATTTATGA
The DNA here is from genome assembly GCF_000212815.1 of Streptococcus sanguinis SK49. GTDB lineage: Bacteria > Bacillota > Bacilli > Lactobacillales > Streptococcaceae > Streptococcus > Streptococcus sanguinis_C. Next base: position 927,183 of record NZ_GL890985.1, read on the forward strand.
CTCATCTGGCTGAGAATCAAAAGGAATTTGGTTATTACCATCTGTCTAATGATGCGGCTGAGGACACGACATGGTATGACTTTGCAGTGGAAATTCTCAAAGATACAGATGTGGAAGTCCAGCCGGTTGATTCCAGCAAATTCCCGGCCAAGGCTAAGCGACCTTTCAACTCAACTATGAGCCTGACCAAGGCCAAGGCTACAGGCTTTGTCATTCCGACTTGGCAGGATGCCTTAAAAGAATTTTACAAGCAGGAAAAGAAGCAGTAATTGGCTATATAAAGAAGGACATAGTTGTCCTTTTTTTATTGGCTGATTAATGCCCTATTTTCACTTTTCACTAAAAATATAGTATAATGAGGGATAGAATATATTTGGAGAATAATAATGTCCTCAACATCTGATATACCAAAACCTTTAATAGAAAGAGAAGAATACAGTAATAATAAAAGACTCTTATCAAATAAAGCTATAAAAAACAACTATATATGGAATATGATTGGAAGCTTTTCAGCATCATTTGTTTCAGTAGTCTTGTTGCTCTTAGCATCAAGACTACTGACATCAGATGCTTCTGATATGTTTAGTATTGCCTTTGCTTTAGGACAACAGTTCTATGTGTTGGGATATTTTCAAATTCGAAATCTTCAGTCAACAGATGTAAAAGACAGATATAGTTTCGCATCATATCACAATACTAGACTTTTTACTGTTTTTTTGATGTTAGCGACTGCAGTTGCTTATATTATTTGGCAAGGATACGACTTTTACAAAGCAAGTATAATTTTTCTATTAGTTTTTTACAGAGCTATTGATGCATATTCTGATGTGTTTCAAGGTTTGTTTCAGCAGAGAAACCGTTCTGACTTAGCTGGTAAAATTCAATTTTATAGAAGTTGTTTTTGTATGCTACTTTTTGGAGGGACTATATTTGTTACTAAGTCTTTATTGTTAGCAAGTTTCGTTATTGGAATAGTCAACCTAATGTTAACAATCCCTTTAGATATTAGATATTATAGAAACTATTTTTGTCATGAAAGTTTATCTCCAAGGTTATTGAAAGATAGAAGAAATGTATCTGCTATTTTGAAAAGTAGTTTTCCATTATTTTTTAACGGATTCTTATTAGCTTATATTTATAATGAGCCTAAAATTAGCATTGACTTACTACTATCTGTAGGTCGTCTTCCTGCGGGGATGCAAAGAGATTTCAATATTTTATTTATGCCAGTCTTTGTATTGTCTCTTTTGTTTCTTGTATTGAGACCTCTAACTACTCAGCTTTCTATTTATTGGAATGAGTATAAATATGAAAAATTTTTTAAACAGACCAATCAACTTTTTCTATGTATGATAATTTTAGGAATATTGATTGTTGGTGTAGGATATTCCATAGGAACTGAGATTTTAGGTGTGGTTTATGGTGTTAATTTGCAAATCTATAAAGTTCCTTTTTCTATCTTATTAATAGCAGGTATTTTAAATGTATTAGTTTTGATAATTGATATTATCATGACTATTTTCGGGAAACAGCTTTACCTTATGGTTGCATATTTACTGACATTTGCTGTTTCAAAATTTATTACTTTACCATTTATTCGCTCCCAAAAATTAATGGGAGCAGCAAATTCTTTTTTGCTTTCTATGTTTGTTTTTTTTGCAACAAGTCTAATTATTTATGTCGTTGCTAAAAATCAGGAAAAAAGAAAGATGTAAGATTTGATGAATATCTTATTTACACTAAATGATGCGTTCGTACCTCAAGTTGCAACCTGTATGTGTTCTATATTTGAGAATAATAAATTTGCTGAGAATATTACAGTATATTTAATTGGCGAGAGGATAAGCCAAGAGAATCAAAATAAATTAAAAGGATTCGCTAAAAGTTACGATAGAAAAGTTTGTATTATTTCTATAAATAATATCGCAGACTATATTGACTTTGATTTTGATACAAACGGTTGGTCTTCAATTATTTTGGCACGTCTTTTTTTAGATAAACTTCTTCCACAAGAAGTTGATAGGATCTTATATCTCGATGGAGATACACTAGTTCTAGAAGATTTAGGTTCATTTTATTATCGCGATTTAGGAGATAAGGTAATAGGTATGTGTCCTGAACCAACTGTGGATAAGTCAAGAAAGGAATTTCTAGCTTTGAAAGAGCATCCCTATCATAATTCGGGTGTCCTATTGATCGATCTAAAAAAATGGCGTAGGGAAGAGATTGGTAAACAGGTCATAGAATTTTATCAATTTCATGAAGGAAAGCTATTCGCACCAGACCAAGATGCCTTAAATGGAGCCTTGAAAGAGCAAATTTTTACCTTGCCAATTTCCTTTAATTATTTTAATATTTATGATGTCTATCCTTATAAAACGTTGAGTGAATTAAGTAAGCCAACTAAGTTTATGTCACAGGAAGATTTTAATCATTTTCGGAAAGCACCTACAATTATTCACTATCTTGGTGAAGAGAGACCTTGGCGGAAGGGGAATAGACATAGGTTTAAAAAGGAGTACCTATATTATCTACACAAAACTCCATGGAAGGGTACACCAATGGAAGAAGGTTGGCAGCTGTATTTTGTTTGTTTTAGAATCTTTAATATTGTTATGAAGCCTTTTCCAATGCTAAGATATAAGATTATCAATTCCCTAATCCCGAGCTTTATGAAATATAGAAAAAAACAGTTACAGAAAAACAAAAAATAATGTGATGACATGTTATAGAAAGAATAGATTAAATTAATGAAAGTTTTAATGATAATACCTGCTTATAATGAGGAAGAAAGTATTTTAAATACAGTTATGAGCATTGTAGAATATCGGAAGAAAGTTGATTTTGACTTAGACTACATAGTTATCAATGATGGGTCAGTTGACAGAACTAAGGAGATTTTGGACAGCCATCATCTGAATGCTATTCATTTGGTTATGAATTTAGGGATTGGCGGAGCTGTTCAGACGGGCTATAAGTATGCTCTTGAGAAGAATTATGATGTGGCCGTACAGTTTGATGGAGACGGCCAGCATGATATTGAGTCGCTGGATGCTTTGCTGGAGCCTATTCGTCGTCAGCAGGCTGATTTGGTTGTTGGTTCTCGTTTTATCGGTGACAAGTCTTCAGAATTTCAGACGACTTTCATGCGGCGATTTGGCATTACCATTATTTCAGCTTTTATTAAATTAACAACAGGCAAAAGGATTCTGGATACCACATCAGGCTATCGTTTGGCCAATCGAGACATTATTAGACAATTCGCTGAGCGCTATCCTATAAAATATCCTGAGCCAGAATCAATCGTCCATATCTTGAAGCGGAAATATAAAGTGGTGGAAGCACCAGCCAATATGTTTGAACGTGCAGGAGGAGTCTCTTCGATTACTCCGATTAAGTCCATTCGCTATATGATTGAAGTTTGCTCTTCGATCTTGATTGCTGCTTTTATGAAAGAGAGTGAATAATGTCCATTTTGTCTATTGTTATGCTGGTGGCTTCAGTCCTATTCCTGTATTTTGTCTTTCGGAATATCAATCAAAACAATATTTTATTTGAGCAAGCCTTTATGTGGATTATTATTGGCCTTGTGCTGATTGTTATTTCTATTTTTGATTGGATTCCCGTTTCGATTGCCAAATTGTTAGGCTTTGAACTGACCTCAAACTTTGTCATGTCCTTGGCCATCTTTTTCTTGCTGGTTATTGTTTTTTTACATACTATTTCCATTTCCAAGCAAAAGGAGCAAATCAAGCAGTTGGTGCAAGAACTGTCCATCATGAAGCAAAGGATGTCCAAGTTAGAGAGTGAAAAAGATGAAAAATAACCATACCTGGGTGATTTGCGCCTATGGCGAAAGTGAATTTTTAGAAGCTTGTATCCTGTCTTTGCAAGCTCAAACCTTGCCATCAAAGATTATCTGCTATAGCTCAACACCGTTGGATTCAATTAAGCAGCTGTGCCAGAAGTACGGTATTCCTTTTTACACGAAAGAAGGCGGTGGTATCGGTAAGGACTGGAATAATGCCCTTTCCTTTGTTGAGACTTCTTATGCTACCATTGCCCACCAGGATGACTACTATGAGCCAACTTATCTAGAAGCAGTGATGCAGAAGATAGAGCAGTCTAAGGACATTCTCATTGCCTATACAGACTATTTTGAAGAGAAAAATGGAGTTAAAATTCCGGCTAATACCAATCTGAAAATCAAGACTCTCATGCTTAAAACCTTGAATCTGATGCCATCCAGTCGTTTTTGGAGAAATCGGGTTCTGGCTTTTGGCAATCCCATTTCCTGTCCGGCGGTGACTTATAACTTAGAGGCATTAAGAGATTTTCGATTTGATGAGGAAATGCGCGTGAGTCTGGATTGGTATGCTTGGTACAAGATTAGCGCCTATAAGGGTCGCTTTGCTTATATTTCTGAGAAGCTTATGTGCCACCGGATTCATGGAGAATCTGAAACAACCAAGACTATTTCAGATAATACTCGAACCAAAGAGGACTTGTTTATGTATCAGCTTTTCTGGCCAAAGTGGGTGGCTAATCTGATAAATAAAGCATACATGAAGAGTCAAGATGCTAACTCAAACTAATAGAGTTATTTACAAGGAAAGTATATGAAAGATTTAATATCTGTTGTTGTAACTTGTTACAACCATCAAGATTACATTGAGCAGTGTTTGCGCAGTATTTTTGCTCAGACCTATCGAAATATTGAGTTACTGGTATTGGATGATGGCTCCTCTGACCATTCTGCTGAAATCATAGAGGCTGTCTTAGCGGATTCCCCTTTTCCGACGCGGTTTGAAAGCCATGAAAATATGGGGGTCGTCAAGACAAGAAACAAGGCTTTACAGCAAATTCAAGGCACTTATTTTATTTTTGTGGATAGTGACGATTTTCTGGATTCAGACTATATTGAGAGCTTCTATACAAGCATGGTGCAAGAGGAGGCAGATATTGTCTATGGTGATTTGTATGATCCTGATAAAAAGGAAGTTTACCTTAAATCACGGCCATTTGACAAGCTAGCTTTCTTAACGGAAAATTTTATTTCCAACTGTTCTCTCATTCGTCGTTCGGTTGCTGATGGTATTTATTATGATGAAGCTCTGAATCGTGAAAAACTGGAAGACTATGATTTCCTTTTGAACTTAATTATCAATCAAGGAGCGAAACCTGTTTATGATGCAAAAACAAAGCTGAATTATCGGGTCTTTGATAAGGAATCAATCTCTAAACGGAATTCTACGAGATATCATTACGAAATGTATCTGAAAATTCTGCGTAAGTATGTGAGACAGATACCAGATGATATTTACCAAGCTCTGGGCCAGAACATATTTACACTGGAAGGTCGTTTGGATGAACTGATTCAGCATATGGATAAAGTGAACGACTATGTTCTTGAACTGCAGGAGGATCAGCGACAGTTACATAAAAATCTAGATTCCCTGAAATCCAGACTGAGAACGATAAAGGAACAGCGAGATGAGGCTATTCAGGAGCAGTTTCGTATTCGCCGATCTATTTCCTATCGGCTGGGGAATGGCGTGATTACGCCATTGAAACGTCTGGCTCGATTAGTCAGAAATCCTCGCAGTATCAAAGCTGTTTTAAGTCGGATTAAGCAACAGCTGGTTCGTTTGAAACGCCAAGTTAAGTCTCCTAAGGTTTATTATTATCAATGGCTGCGGAACTCTCAAAGGGAAAAAGCTCTTGCTTCAGTTTCAAGCGGCGAAAAAGTCTTAGTCTATGTCATTTTTGAATCCGAGCCACGCTTGCAGCAGTACAAACTTATCTTTTTAGAAAAGTTAGCAGCTTTGGCTGATAAGACTCTCATCGTCGTTAACGGCGGACTGGTTGCAGAAGATTTAGAAACTTTAGGACAGTATGGTCAAGTCTTGGTGCGGGATAATACCGGCTATGATACAGCAGCTTTTCGTGAAGGTATTCTTTCCTTGGGAAAGGAAAAGCTACAGCATTGTTCTCAGCTGATGCTCGTCAATGACACCAATATCGGCCCTATGAGTGATTTGGCGGCTGTCTTTCAAACTATGGCTGGCAGAAATCTTGACTTTTGGGGGATTTCCTATGGTGAGACCCAGGAAGATATCACTGGTTTTAACCGCTATGGTTACATTCCCAACCACCTACAGTCTTATTTTTTGGTGATTGAGCCTTTGCTGCTTCAGTCCGAAGAATTCTACGACTATTGGCAAGTGCTGACTGACACGGATTCACGGGAAGAAGCTATCGGAAAGCATGAAACGACTTTTACCAAGTACTTTGCTGACTTGGGCTATCGCTACGATGCCTTGGTTCACGAAAATCAGGATTCGGCTATGTATATTCACCCATTAAGGATGTTAAAGGCTGGCAGTCCTCTGATTAAGTATACTTCTTTGAGGAATTATGATGATCAGCAGTTTTTATGGCAAGGTCTGGAAAGAGAGTCAGAGGTTCCTGATGTATTGGACTATGTTCGGGAGAAGACAGACTACCCAGTGGAGATTCTTGAGAACATCGTTCAAAAATTCAAAGATGTGCCTCGTAATCAATATATTCTCATCATTGACGGTGTAGAGAATATCATTCCGCAGTGTACGCGCTACCGTGTACTAAATAAGGCAGAGCAGCTTAGAAAGAATGGTTTTGCAGTGAAAGTGGTCAATGCGTCTAAGTTTATTCTGTCTCAGGCCCAGTATGCCAGCCATATCATTATCTACCGCGCTCCTTGGTCCGCTCAACTCCAGCTTTTATGTGATTTGGCTCGGGAGGAGCATAAGCCAGTTTATTTTGATATTGATGATTTGGTCTTTGATACCCTTTATACCGACCAGCTAAGCTATACACAAGGCTTATCTGAGAAGGAAAAGGGCAATTATGATGCTGGGGTGAAGAATTACGGAAAAATGCTGGCGGCTTGTGATGGAGCGATTACCTCCACTAATCAGTTAAAAGAGGAATTGCTCAAATACAAGGACTCCGTCCTGCTGAATCGTAATCTGGCGTCCAGCGAATTGATTGCGGTTAGCTCGCAGTTCTTGAAGGAAGACTTTGGTGCAGACGACAGAATCAAAATCGGTTATTTCTCTGGCTCCATCAGCCACAATGAAAATTTTGAGCTCATCAAGCCGGCTATCAAAGAAGTGCTGGACCACTACTCATCCGTCGAGCTTCATATTGTAGGGCACTTAGATATCCCGCATGATATGAAACAATATACGCAGCGTATTGTCGTCCATGAGTATGTGGACTGGAAGACCTTACCTCAGTTGATTGGTCAGGTTGATATTAATCTGGCTCCACTGGTTGACTCAGTCTTTAATCGGGCCAAGTCAGAAATCAAGTGGATAGAAGCAGCTCTAGTCAAGGTGCCAACGATTGCCAGTCATATCGGTGCTTTTTCTGATATGATGATTGACGGTCAGACTGGACTTTTGGCTAAAGATAGTGAATGGAAAGAAAAGCTGGAAAGTCTGATTCTTTCTGCAGATTTACGTAGAGAACTGGCAGAGAACGCCTACGCTTTTGTATTAGAAAATTGCAGTTTAGATAAAAAAGATGAAATGGTGACTTATTTTGAAAAGAAATAAAGAAGTAAAAGTCGAGAATATTTTCTTATTATTGGCAAGTATCTTTGTCTTGACTTTTATGATTGCACAGCCGATTAATCGGGTGCCTGATGAGACCAATCACGCTCGTATGACATGGGAAATCTTCCATAAACCGACCAGTCGAACATATAAATGGATGGACAAAATCCCCTCCACACCGAATGTTTCGCCGGCAGAGTACAAGCAGCTGTTCTCAGAGAAGATAGATCTGGCGCAAGAAGAGTTTACCTTTGGCTTTAATCTCAAGGCTATCTCTTTCCTGCCTCAGCTGCTAGGTATGACCTTGGGAAGCTTGCTTTATCCGTCAGTAGGCTTCATCATGATGCTGGGGCGGCTCTTTAATGCTTTGGCATATATCTTCGGGGTTTATCTGCTAATTAAATACTTCAAATATGGCAAAAAAGCTCTACTTTTCCTTTCTCTTTTGCCTATTATGGTCCAGCAGGCTGCTTCTCTCTCTTACGATGTGATGAACTACCTGGAAATTATGTTGGCGATTGGCTTTTTGACCAATATTGCCTACCATAAGAAATTTACCAATAGAAATCTACTAGAGCTTTTGGTAATTTCTATAGGCCTCTTTGTAACCAAACCGAATAATGTTCTTTTATTAGGATTGCTGCCTTTTGTTGATTTTGAGTTTGAAGGATTCCTTGCGGTTCTGAACAAGCCTTTTGTTGCAACCAAAGCTTTTGTAGCTCGTTATCGTCCTATCTTCTATGTACTTGGCTTTTCAGCTTTCTTTCTTGCCTTGCATCTGGCATTTCGCAATCAGGGAGGGCTCTTGCACTATGGCCAAGTCTTGCTGAATACGCTCTTTAAGCAAAGTGTTAATGGCGACTTGAATACAATTTTGACAATCGGTATGTTTGGCTTTTTGGGGAATTTTACTATCCAGCTGCCGCTTTGGTTGATTTTTATCGATGTGGCAGTCTTGGCGCTTATCTTCTTGCAATCGCAGAAAGATTTTATGACCAAGGGCTACGCAGTCATGTCGCGGTATCTGTTTCTGGTTCAAGTGATTGCTGTTGTGTCGATTATGTATCTGCAGTGGACGCCTATTGTCCTCGGTAAAGGTGCCATGATATCGGTTGGTGCTCAGGGACGTTATTTTACACCTTTCTTGATCTTACTGCTACCAACTGTTGCTAATCTAGGAACCTTGGACATTAAAGACAGGGTGGTGAATCGAATGATGGTTGGGACTCTGGTAGCTAACTTCTTGGTTTCCCTCTACTTGATGGTGCCCTTTTATTGGAATGTATTAGGATAAGCTATGAAAAAAAAGATATTATTCATTTCGCCGACTGGAACGCTAGATAATGGAGCTGAAATCTCTATTGTCAATTTGATGGAATACTTGGTCCAGACGGGCCATCAGGTTATCAATGCGATTCCGGATTATCATGTAGCCGTTCAGCAGGACTATATATCCAGCTTGGCAGCCTTGGGTATTGAGACTATAGCCTTGCCGGCAGTTAAATGGTGGTGGGGGGACGCGCCTGGTGGCCTGCCAGGTAGTCCTGAGTCTAGAGCTCGGTCTTATCAGGATAATACCTCAGCGCTCAGAAAGATACTAACGGAGCGAAAGATTGATTTGGTTATTACCAATACGGTCAATATGTTTCAAGGAGCAGTGGCAGCGGCCTGCGAGAATGTTCCGCATTTCTGGCTGGTTCATGAATTTCCTGACGGAGAGTTTGGCTACTATAAGGAAAAGCTAGATTTTATCAGTGATTATTCGCAGGAAATATTTGCAGTTAGAGGTGCATTGCAGAGACAGTTACAGGAGCTGCTGCCAAACAGAAAAGTCTTGTCTTTTGCCCCTTTTACGAAAATTCATCCTACTAATACAGGAGAAAAGGATAGAGCCGAAAGGCGTATTGTGTCAGTCGGACGTTTGACAGAGCGGAAAAATCAATTAGAATTGATAAAAGCCTATAACCAGTTATCTCAGCCAAAACCGCCCTTAGTTCTGATCGGAGCCTGGGATGAGGAGTACAAAAAAAGATGCGATACTTATATCTCTGAACATCAGGTCAAAAATATTAGTTTCTTGGGACACAAGGACAATCCTTGGGCAGAGGTGACGGCAGCAGACCTAGCGGTATTTCCTTCTGCTATGGAAACCTTTGGTTTAGTCTATATTGAAGCGATTATGAATGGTTTTCCGACCATTTTGTCGGACAATCCTGGTCATCTATCCGCCTATGAAATCTTTGAAGAAGGTCAGCTGTATTCATCTGGCAATATTGAGGAGTTGGCTGATAAGATAAACATTGCCTTGGCAAATTTTGAGGGATTAAAAGACCAGTCGGTGGCCAATCTTGGCAAAATCCAAGAGCACTACACAGTTCAGAGTGTTTACCAAAACTTATTGGATAAGATTGAAAACACTGAAATGTACCAGGTTAACTCCTTGCGTCATGTCAAATGCTTATTGGATACAAATTTACCTTCTCAACAAGCCAGCTCTTTCTTACGCAAAGTGAAAAATAAGCTATTTTCTGGTAGAAGAGGTTAAAGAAAGAAAAGGACAAGTGCAGCCGTGGCTCTACCTGTCCTTTTTGTATTATACAAACACACTAGAAAGTGGTATAATAGAATGGACTGTAAAATCTTGAATTGAGGGAAATCATGAAACATGTCTTCATCATCGGGAGTCGGGGACTTCCTGCCAAATATGGAGGATTTGAAACCTTTGTCGAAAAATTGACAGAGCATCAAATCTCTTCTCACATCCAATATCATGTGGCTTGCTTATCAGATGATGAAGCTTTTCATCATTTTGACTACAAGGGAGTCGACTGCTTTACAGTCAAGCCACCTAAGCTTGGCCCAGCCCGCGTAATTGCCTATGATATGATGGCTGTCTCCTACGCCCTCAAGTTTGCTAAGAAAGAGCAGATTGAGCAGCCTATTTTTTACATTCTTGGAAATACGATTGGTGCTTTTATCTTTCCTTTTGCTCGTCGTATCCATCAGGCAGGCGGTCAATTCTTTATCAATCCTGACGGGTTGGAGTGGAAGCGGGCCAAATGGTCTAAGCCAGTCCAAGCCTATCTCAAGTATTCTGAAAAGGTCATGACCAAGCATGCAGACTTGGTTATTGCGGACAATCAAGGTATCGAAAGCTATATTCAAAAAGCTTATCCTTGGTCTAAAACGACCTGTATCGCTTATGGAACCGACCTTTATCTGTCCAATTTGACAGAAAACGAAGGCAAGGTCAGGGTCTTCTTTGAAAAGTGGGCCAGTAAGGAAAAAGACTATTACCTCATTGTCGGACGCTTCGTTCCGGAAAACAACTATGAAACCATCATTCAAGAATTCATGAAATCCAAAACCAGACGTGACTTGCTGATCATCTGCAATCATGAGGGCAATCCCTATTTTGAAGAGCTCAAGCAGAAAACAGGCTTTGACCGTGATTCTCGCATTAAGTTTGTCGGTACGGTCTATGATCAGAATCTGCTCAAATATATCCGTAATCATGCTTTTGCATACATACATGGTCATGAGGTTGGCGGGACTAATCCGGGACTCTTGGAAGCACTGGCTCAGACAGATGCCAATCTGGTGCTGGATGTGGACTTTAACCGTAAGGTAGCAAAAGAAACGGCTCTCTACTGGCAAAAAGAACCTGGCCAGCTAGCCCAGCTGATTGACCGAGTAGATGCGCAAACAGAGTTTACGGAGCTAGGTCAAGCCGCCAAAGAAAATATGAAAGAAAACTACACCTGGGAAAAAATTGTGGGTGAATACGAGGATTTATTTTTATCATGAAAGTGACCATTCTTCTGTCCACCTATAATGGGGAGCAGTTTCTGGCCGAGCAGATTAAGAGTATTCAAGAGCAGACATATAAGGGCTGGCAACTGCTGATTCGTGATGATGGCTCTACAGATGGGACGCGGGCTGTCATTGAGGACTTTTGCCGCAAGGATGACCGCATTGCCTTTATCAATCGGGGAAATCCACAAAATCTGGGTGTCATTCAGAGTTTTCATAGCCTGCTTCAATACCAAGATTCGGATTTCTATCTCTTTAGCGACCAAGATGACGTTTGGCTGCCAGACAAGATTGCCATGCAATTGGCTGAGGCAGACAAATATGATAGCAGTCAGCCCTTACTGGTTTATACTGACTTGAAGGTCGTGGATCAAGAGCTACAGGTTGTTCATGAAAGTATGATTCGCACTCAGTCAGATCACGCTAATACAGAACTAGTCCAAGAGTTGACGGAGAATACAGTGACGGGTGGTGTTTCTATGATAAATCGCGCCTTGGCCCAACTTTGGACTGGGAAGGAAGAGCATGAACTGCTCATGCACGACTGGTATCTGGGCTTGCTGGCTGCGGCTTTTGGAACGTTGGTCTATATTGACAAGCCGGGTGAGCTCTATCGGCAGCATTCGAATAATGTGTTGGGAGCTCGAACGCTCAGAAAACGCGTAAAAAACTGGGTTCGTCCCCATGTTCTTTTTGCCAAATATTGGAAATTGATAAAAGACAGTCAGACTCAGGCTAGAAATTTGCTGGTCCTGCCGCTGACTGCTGAAAATAGAGAGTTAATTGAGAACTTTGTGACCATTATGGAGGTGCCTTTTAAGGAGCGCTGGCGCAGGATTCGCCAGTATGGCTATCGTAAAAACCGCACTTTCCATACCCTTGTTTTTACGAGCCTCATTCTCACAAAGTTTGCTTATAAGGAGTAATATTCATGGATTTTTTTAGTAAAAAAAATCGTATTCTTTTGAAAGAATTAATCAAGACGGATTTTAAATTACGTTATCAAGGGTCCTTAGTCGGCTATCTCTGGTCGATTTTGAAGCCATTGATGATGTTTACCATCATGTATCTGGTCTTTGTCCGCTTTTTGCGATTTGATGATGGGACACCCCACTATACAGTAGGGCTTTTGCTGGGGATGGTTTTCTGGTCTTTCTTTACCGAAGCTACCAATATGGGCATGCTTTCCATCGTCTCTCGGGGAGATTTGCTTCGTAAATTGAACTTTCCAAAACATACCATCGTCATTTCATCGGTTCTTGGAGCAGCTATCAATTTTCTGATTAATCTGGTCGTTGTTTTTCTCTTCGCCTTGATTAATCAGGTGGAATTCGGCTTGCATACGCTGGTGATTATTCCTCTTTTTCTGGAGGTATTGGTCTTGGCAATGGGCTGCGCCCTCATGCTGTCTTCCTTGTTTGTGAAGTATCGGGATATTGGACCGATTTGGGAAGTGGCTCTTCAAGCAGGAATGTATGCTAGTCCTATTATTTACTCTCTGACCTTTCTTTTGCAGCGGAAGCAACTCTTCGTCGCTAAAATTATGATGCTCAATCCGATTGCTCAGATACTGCAGGACATGCGCCATTTCATTGTTGCTCCTGTTAATGTCAGAGGCTGGGATATCGTGAATAACAAACTAATCGCCCTCATTCCTTACTTAATTCCTTTTGTGGTATTGGCTCTAGGTTTGTTCTTCTTTAATAAAAATGCTAAGAGATTTGCGGAGATTTTATAATGTCAAATAATATTGCAGTAAAAGTCGACCATGTAAGTAAATTCTTTCGATTGCCTACTGAGGCTACTCAGAGTTTGAGAACCAGTCTGGTCAATCGCTTTAAGGGGATCAAAGGCTACAAAGAACAGCATGTTTTGAAAGATATTTCCTTTGAGGTCGAAAAAGGTGACTTCTACGGGATTGTTGGCCGCAATGGATCTGGTAAGTCCACCCTCCTGAAAATTATCTCTGAGATTTATATTCCGGAGAAGGGCAAGGTAACTATTGATGGTAAGTTGGTTTCCTTTATTGAGCTGGGTGTCGGTTTCAATCCAGAACTAACTGGCCGCGAAAATGTCTATATGAATGGTGCCATGCTGGGATTCTCAACAGAAGAAGTAGACGACATGTACGATGATATCGTGGAGTTTGCTGAGCTGGGCGAGTTTATGAATCAAAAACTCAAGAACTATTCCAGCGGTATGCAGGTGCGTTTGGCTTTTTCTGTGGCCATCAAGGCTCAGGGTGATATTCTGATTTTGGACGAGGTCTTGGCTGTTGGGGACGAAGCCTTTCAGCGTAAGTGTAATGACTATTTCAAAGATCGCAAGGAGTCAGGTAAGACGACCATTCTGGTGACCCATGACATGGGAGCTGTTAAAAAATATTGTAATAAGGCAGTCTTGATTGAAAATGGCTTGGTCAAGGCTATCGGCAATCCAGATGATGTGGCCAACCAGTATAGTCTGGACAACGCGACTGAAACAAAAGCCATGAACGAAGGATTCCAGGTTGAGAATGCAGCGGTTTCTGATTTGAAGGTTAAGCTCTTGCATTCGCCTCAGATTTCACCTGAACAAGAGATTGAATTTGAAATTTCTTATCAGGTTAATCAAGACCTACCGACCTATGTTTCCTTTTCTTTGACAGATATCGATCGAACCATCTGGCTTTACAATGATAATTCCATGGATCAGCCGACAGAAGGACCTGGACAGAAGCGCTTGACTTACAAATGCCATGTATCACAGATAAATAACGCTAAGTTAAAACTGCAGGTTTCGGTGCGGGATAAGGAAGAACAAATTCTAGCCTTTGCAGACTCTCAGAACAACCCAGTTATCTTAATCAATCGTCAGGATATTAAGGATGACGATGTCTCTGCTAAGGATTCTGCCACTGGCTTAATCCAGCGTAATGGCAGTTGGAAGATTTCTCAATCATAAAGAATAAGGTATTTTCATGGAACGAATATTACTCTATGTTCATTTCAATAAATGCAATCATATAAGCGGTCATGTCTTCTATCAATTGGAGCAGCTAAAGCCGCTTTTTTCTAAGATTCTTTTTATTTCAAATAGTCCTTTGAGCAATGAGGACAAATGTCGGCTGAGAGAAGACTTGGGAATTTCTGACTTGCTTGAGCGGGATAACCGAGGCTTTGATTTTGCAGCCTGGCGTGACGGTATGAACCGGCTGGGTTTTGACACTTTACAGAACTCAGACTCTCTGACTCTCATGAACGACACTTGCTTTGGTCCGCTATGGGATTTAGCGCCCATTTATCAGCGCTTTGAAGAGGATTCTCAAGTTGATTTTTGGGGAATGACTAATTTTCGCAAGACCAGGTACTTTGAAGAACACTTGCAGAGCTACTTTGTAACCTTTAAGCAGTCAGTTCTCAAAGACAAGACTTTCCGTGAATTTTGGTCTCAGGTAGAAGATTTTACTGACGTTCAAGATGTGATAGACCATTACGAGACCCAGTTTACCAAGCGTTTTGTAGAGGCAGGATTCAGATATCAAGCTCTCCTTGATACCCGTCAGGAAGAAGCAGGAGAATTGCTTCATCCAGACTTTTCATACTATAAGCCTCTTAGGATTCTGGAAGCAAAGGTTCCTTTTCTAAAAGTGAAGGCTCTCAGGGGCAATCCTTTTTTGGCTAGGTATTTGCTGGAAGAACTTGAAATTAACTCATCTTATCCGACTTTCCTGATTAGGGAACACCTTTTCTATCATTTTGGTCCAGACCTTCCTTGTTTGCTGCAGGACAAGTATTTGTCTCAGGCAACTTCGAACTATCGATCTGCTCAGCCTGTCCTCCTGCATATTCATGTAACGGATCTTCCTATTTTTCAGCAGTATCAGGACAAGCTATTTTCTCTGTCATCTCAGTATCAGTATTTAGTGACTGTAGCGCAGCCAGAAATGCTGAAACAGCTGCAGACAGCTCTGGGTCATCTGGGCAATAAAGTTCAGCTTGTACTAAGCCAGAAATCGTATGCCTGGATTGCCATGCTGGAGCAGAAGGAAATCCTGCAAAACTATGCTTATATCGGTCATCTATCTACTCATAGATTGGTAGAGAATCAGGCGGCTTTTGACCAAACCATGCGCTCTGATTTGATAAATCTTATGGTGGATTATGCGGATGCAAGCATAGAAGCGCTAGAGAAGGAGGCTGCTGTAGGGCTGGTTATTCCAGATTTGCCGCGCCTAGTCAGAGATGGCTTGTTTGAGTCAGAACCGGCACGTCCAAGGCTGGCTGCTATCTGGCAGGAAGCTGGTTTGCATAAGTCTTTTGACTTTATGACCGCCCCTTCTCTGACGAGAGTCTATGGCGGCTTCTTATGGTTCAAATATTCTGCTTTGGCTAGTTTGTTCCCGATGAAGAGCTTAGAAAATTCGCCATCCTCTGAGCAGGAATTGTCTGATGTTTTAGAGCAATTATTGGTTTATCTAGCTTGGGACAATCATTATGATTTCAAGATTATGCCCTTATCTTCTCTACCCTCTTTACTGGACTGGCAGAGGAAAAAAGCAGAGTTGACCGAGCAAAAAGAAAAATTAAGTCAGAAAAATTTATCTCAAAAGATACGAAATCGTTTGTCCAATCTTTTAAAGAAAAAGTGAGATTCTTGGTTTACAAAAAATCTCGCTAGAGAATTTAACTATTTACCAAAAAGAAAATGAAATTTTTACTCAATCACTATAAGCAGTTTTCATACCTGCTAATTAGTTTTTTACTTTTAGATATAGTCGCTGTTACGACGGTTTTATTGTTGGAGGAAGGCGAAGATTTGCGGAATTATCCAGCCTTGTGGCTGGCCTTTCTGATGTTGCTCCCTCTTTTGTTTGGCTTGGGCAAGCTTTTGTCTCAGCTCTTCAGCAAAAGATTCTTTATATGGTTAGCCATTATTTACGCTCTCTATACGGGATTCTCTTACTTACTGACAGTAACGCAGCATGTCAATGATTTTGAGTTCAAAGCAGAACGGGTTTTCAGCAATCATTTTTGGCAGTTTAACTCCCTGCCGGGCTTGCTTTTGATTTTCTTATTCGCTTATATTTTTATCCATTCTCCAAAGCTTAAAAAACGCTTCGCAGGTAAGTTCTTGCAAGTTACTAAGAAAAATAGAGAGGTACTGGAAAATCTTTTTCTATCCCAACTCTTCCTATTTCTTACTTTGATGGATGATAAGATGCCGGAATTGCTGCATCACCAAAGCTATTTAGTGAATTTCCTTAAGGAAGGCAAGTTGGATATAACGCAGAACTTTATGCTAACTCTCCTCTGCCTTATCGCAGTTATCTTTATCCAGCTTTCTCTCCCTAGCTTTCTAGCTGTTAAGGGATTGCGCGATCTTGCTCAGAATAAGGCCAGTGTTTCTGTCGCTTTTGTGTTGAGTGCAGTGTTTGCTCTTATCTTTAATTACACCATTCAAAATACTATCCGTGGAGATGTGGTTGTTTTAGAGAGGCATCTTTTCACTGGAGCCAGTCTCTTTCAAATCATTGTCTTTTTCATGATTTTTATGGCTCTTTACCTGATTTTCAATCATTTTCTCCTGCCAACCATGCTGATAACAGCGCTAGTAGTGGTTGCTACCATAGCCAGCAGTCTGAAATTTCAGTATCGCCAAGAGCCAATTTTGCCTAGCGATATGGTCTGGCTGAGAAATCCCAAGACCCTCTTTGACTTTCTCGGAGGCAATTACGGATTTTATGCTATCTTGGGACTAGTTGCTTTAGGCGCTCTCTACTGGTATTTGCGTAAGAAAATCTTGCCAGGCAAGCTCATTACCGTTCTTAAATACCAGCTTATCTTGCTAGTCCTGCCCTTGGTCTTTTTCTTGGGAGTCATGGATATATTTGCCACTAAAAAGAATGGCAAAATAGTAGAGAATATCCCAGTCATTTCGGTCTTGAATAATTACCATGACCTGACTTGGATGGGAAATACTGTCAATTCACAGCTTCGCTCCCTTTCTTTTGTCTGGTTTTCACAGATGTCGGATACAACCATGATTGAGCCACGTGGCTATTCTAAGGAAAAGATTCAAGAGATAGAAAAAAAGTATAAGAATGTTGCGGAAGCTATTAACAAAGAACGCCAGAATAAAATCGAAGATCAAACGGTAATTTATCTCCTGAGTGAAAGTTTTTCTGACCCTGCTCGGGTTGACGGCGTTACTATGTCTGAGAATCCAATTCCTTATATTCAGGAAGTTAAAACTCGCACCACCAGTGGACTGATGAAGTCAGACGGCTATGGTGGAGGAACGGCCAACATGGAATTTCAGACTCTGACAGGTTTGCCTTTTTATAATCTGTCTCCGTCTATTTCGGTTCTCTATACTGAAATTGTCCCGAGGATGAATAGATTCCCTTCCATTAGTGATGCTTATTCATCTAAGAATCGGACAGTGATCCATCTGGCCTCCCCTAGCAATTATGCCAGAAATGTCATTTACCAGGATTTGGGATTTGATACCTTTATTCACTATGGTACCAAAGGCCTGAAGGGGGATAATATAGGTGGTAATTACAGCGATAAAACGACTTATAATCAAGTCTTGGAGCATTTGAATGGCAAGCAGGGACAGTTTTTCTCTGTCATGACCATGCAGAACCACATGCCTTGGAGTGAGCCCAATCCTGTCTATATGTCTGCCAGCTATCCTGATTTTAGCAAGGAAGGGAACGAATCTCTTTCCAGCTATGTCAGAATGCTTTACCATACAGATCAGGCGACCAAGGAGTTTTTGGAGAAGCTTTCAAAGGTAGATAAAAAAGTAACAGTCGTCTTTTACGGTGACCATTTGCCTGGTCTCTATCCTCAGTCAGCCTTTAAAGAAAATCCAGAAAGCCAATATCTGACAGATTATTTCGTTTGGAGTAATTATGAAACTCCTAAACTCGATTATCCAAGAGTCAATTCTAGTGATTTCTCCGCTCTCTTACTGGAGCAGACAAATTCCAAAGTATCACCTTACTATGCTTTGTTAACAGAAGTATTGCATAAGGCCAGTATAGATAAAAAAGAATTGGACGAAGAAGCTCAAGAAATAGCAGATGATTTGAAACTGATTGAATATGATATGGTCAGAGGCAAGGGCTACTTGTCTGATAGCTTCTTTAAGACAGCAAAATCATAAATAAAAAAATAGAATAGGCAAGTCTACCTGTTCTATTTTTTCTTAATTTATGCTAAACTAGTAGTATGGGGGTGTGAGCATGATAAAGATTTTCGGTAAGGTTCGCTATCATTGGCAGCCAGATGTAGCCATCCTGATAATATATTGGTCTTTATCGGTCATTCCGATTTTTGTTGGCTTAGCTTTGATGTATGAAAGCTCACGAGTGCCGACTCTTGTTCTGTTTTCTTTCTTCTTGTTCATGGTTTTGTTGGGAATGGGAGTTCATCGTTATTTTACCATTTATGATGATGGAACCTTGCGAATTATCACAGCCAATCCCTTTACTCCGATAAAGGTCAAGATTTCAGATATTGAAAAAGTCGAAGTGACCAAGACGTCAATTACCTTATATTTTAAAGGGCAGAGCCGCAGCCGGAGTTTTTGTATGCGCAAGTGGCCTAAGAAATATTTTGTCAATGCCCTAGCCCTTAATGAGCATTTTAAGGGTGAGGTAGAATTAGTAGATAATTTTACCCATATTGACTATTTTGAAGCTTACTATGGCAGTCAGTCCAAAAAATCCTAGTCTTTCAAAAGAGCTCGGGTTGGGCAGTTTTTGATGGCTTCCACGACATCGGGATCCTCAGCGATTTCCTTTTCTAGGAGCTGGTCGTCCTGGTAAAATTTGACGATGCCATTGTCATGATAGTCAAAAAGATCTGAGTAGGTTTGACAGAGCCCACAGGCAATGCACCGTTCGGGAATGAGTGTTACTTTCATACCCATATTGTAATAAGATTTTAAGAAAAACTCAAGGAGGAAGTCATGGAAAAAGAACCATGGGAAGAAGATGTATACGATAACGGAGAAGATAAGTTGAAACGAACCAAGAAGTTTAGCGCCTTGAATGCAGATCGCTTGTTGACCATATTAACCATTATTTTCTGTATTTTAGTAGTTGCGGTGGTGTGCTTCCTGACCTATCTGTCTACTGGAGGGAGTAATAGACAAACCCAAATGGAAGGTTTCTACGGCACTTCAGCAGCAAGTTCCAGCAGTGAAGCGTCTTCTACAGCAGAGCAGCCAGCGGCAAATACCACAGAATCCTCTGAGGGAACTCTGACTGTTCAGCCTGGCGAAGGAGAAGCAGCCATTGCGGCGCGTGCAGGTATTTCTATTGCCAAGCTGGAACAGCTTAACCCTTCTCATATGTCCACTGGTTCTTGGTATGCCAATCCAGGTGACGTTGTGAAGATTGAGTAGGAGCCAGCTATGAAACAGATTCAAATTGCGATTGACGGTCCTGCTTCCAGTGGAAAATCGACTGTTGCCAAGATTATTGCCAAGGACTTTGGCTATACTTATTTAGATACAGGAGCCATGTACCGGGCTGCAACCTATCTGGCTCTGCGGCATCATTTGACAGAAGCAAATGCCACTGAAATTGTAGACTTGCTCAATAATCATTCGGTCAGTTTTGGTCGAGCGGAAGATGGCGAGCAGCTAGTCTTTGTTGGCGACGTGGATGTGACTCACCCGATTCGGGAAAATGAAGTCACCAATAATGTTTCCTGGGTATCTGCCATTCCTCAAGTTCGTGAGAAACTGGTGGCCTTGCAGCAGCAAATTGCAGCTCAGGGAGGGATTGTCATGGATGGCCGTGATATTGGAACGGTTGTCTTACCTCAGGCTGAGCTCAAGATTTATCTGGTAGCCTCGGTCGAGGAAAGAGCTGAGCGCCGTTATAAGGAAAATCTATCAAAAGGTATTCCTGCTGATTTGGAGAAACTGAAAGAAGAAATTGCAGAGCGAGATTATAAGGACAGTCATCGCGAGGTTTCGCCATTGAGACCGGCAGACGATGCCATACATTTTGATACCACTGGTATTGGCATTTCTGAAGTTGTTGCATTTATCGAAGAAAAAGCGAAAAAAATCATTGACAAATAAAATGAAACTTGGTATGATAGTAGAGTTGAGAAAAGCAGAAGTGAGAGCTTCTCGCCTTGCGACTAACGTTGTCTGGCTCTACAGGATTCAGTTTCAGTAATGAAATACTATCATGTAGTGCGGGTTTGCGTTAGCAGGTCCGCACTTGTTTTTCTCTAAAAATAAAAAAGAGGTGAAAACCATAGCAAAACAAGACTTATTCATCAATGATGAAATTCGTGTGCGTGAAGTTCGCTTGATCGGTCTTGACGGCGAACAATTAGGTATTAAACCGCTGAGCGAAGCGCAGTCTCTTGCGGATGAAGCAAATGTCGATTTGGTCCTGATTCAGCCACAAGCTAAACCACCTGTTGCAAAAATTATGGACTACGGTAAGTTCAAATTTGAGTACCAGAAAAAACAAAAAGAACAACGCAAGAAACAAAGTGTTGTTACTGTGAAGGAAGTTCGTCTGAGTCCAACTATTGACAAGGGAGACTTTGACACTAAACTTCGCAACGCACGCAAGTTCCTTGAAAAAGGAAATAAAATAAAGGTATCTATCCGCTTCAAAGGCCGGATGATTACCCACAAAGAAATCGGGGCTAAAGTTTTAGCAGATTTTGCTGAAGCGACTCAGGATGTTGCTATCATTGAGCAAAAGCCTAAGATGGATGGACGTCAGATGTTCATGCAGATGGCGCCAATTCCTGACAAAAAATAGATTGTCAGAAAGATAGAAAAAGGAGAAAACATTATGCCAAAACAAAAAACACACCGCGCATCAGCTAAACGTTTCAAACGTACAGGTTCTGGTGGCTTGAAACGTTTCCGTGCTTACACTTCTCACCGTTTCCACGGAAAGACTAAGAAACAACGCCGTCATCTTCGCAAAGCAGGAATGGTGCATGCAGGAGACTTCAAGCGTATCAAAGCAATGCTTACAGGTCTGAAATAAGAGCTGCTGTAACAATTATCTAGGAAATATTGGAGGAAATATAAATGGCACGTGTTAAAGGTGGCGTTGTATCACGCAAACGCCGTAAACGTATTTTAAAATTAGCTAAAGGTTACTATGGAGCAAAACATATCTTGTTCCGTACTGCAAAAGAGCAAGTAATGAACTCTTACTACTATGCATACCGTGACCGTCGTCAGAAAAAACGTGATTTCCGCAAACTTTGGATCACTCGTATCAATGCGGCAGCTCGTTTGAACGGACTTTCATACTCACAATTGATGCATGGTTTGAAATTGGCTGAGATTGAAGT
This sequence comes from Streptococcus sanguinis SK49, assembly GCF_000212815.1. GTDB lineage: Bacteria > Bacillota > Bacilli > Lactobacillales > Streptococcaceae > Streptococcus > Streptococcus sanguinis_C. Next base: position 948,934 of record NZ_GL890985.1, read on the forward strand.
TAACCGTAAAATGTTGGCTGACTTGGCTGTTAACGATGCAGCAGCTTTCACAGCTCTTGCAGATGCAGCTAAAGCTAAGCTTGGTAAATAATTAAAATAAGAACTGAGGATTTCCTTGGTTCTTTTTCCATAACTATTAATGAAAAGTATAAAGAAAGAAATAGCCCGCCATGCCACTTATAGTATAGATAAAGGCTTGTTACTGATAAGACAGCTTTCATGGTAAAGCTAGTTAAAAATAGGGAATTGCGATATAATAGAAAAAACAGATACTTATGTGAATAAAAAATCAGTAGAATGGAGAAATTATGTCGGAGAATCGTTTAGCTTGGGATCAGTATTTTGCGGCTCAGGCTCTCTTAATCGCTAATCGTTCAACCTGTAAGCGAGCCAAGGTTGGCGCTGTATTGGTCAAGGATAATAAGGTTATTTCAACTGGTTACAATGGCTCGGTTTCAGGGACTGAGCACTGTATTGACCATGAGTGTCTGGTTATTGACGGTCACTGCGTGCGGACCTTGCATGCTGAGGTCAATGCCATCTTGCAAGGAGCCGAGCGGGGAGTCCCCAAGGGATTTACGGCTTATGTGACTCATTTTCCCTGTCTCAACTGTACCAAGCAACTGCTTCAGGTCGGCTGTAAGCGAGTGGTCTACATCAACCAATATCGGATAGATGACTATGCTCAGTATCTCTACAAGGAGAAAGAGGTGGAATTAGTTCATCTGCCGCTGGATGATGTCAAGAAGGCTATCGCTCAGACGGATTTGGTATAGAATGAGGAGTTTATGTGAAAAGCGCATATGTATGTTATGTAGCAAAATATTCTCTGAATCAAGCGTGTATTATAGAGGTTGGACATAAGCGAAATGCTATTATCTGAGGAACAATAGTGGGATAGATATCTTGCCTCTTCAGTCTAAAAAATAATTAGAAAGGATGAATCAAATGACGAATAATGAGATGAATAAAGATAATAATCAATCTATTGAGGAACAAAATATTCCTGACGTTACTATGAAGAATTCAAAAGAAACCAAGTATAGGTCAGGTCTGCTGTCATTTGCTTTTTATCTATCGATAATTTATCTTGTCTTGTTTGTTTTACTTTTCACTCTAGCAGGTCCATGGGGGATCGTCTTGTTAATTTTCCTAGCACCCAGCTTAATTTGTATTTTAATTGCGACCGTTTTAACTGGTATTGGAAAGAATAGAGGAAATAAGGGTTTACTGTATGCAGGTTCAGGACTTTACCTGATTTCTGCCTTTTTTGCAGGAGACCCAGATTGGTTTCTTTTTCAAATCGCTCCATTTGTTTTAGCAGCTCTTGTTTTGTTCGGAACTCTAATGGCTAAAGAAGTGGAGAGGTAACAGAAGAAAATTTGGTGCTAAACTATATCTTCTCTTTATGTTTTTATTTTGTTATTTAGTCTGGATAGGTTTGTTAACTTCCAAGAATGAATGGAGCTTAACAAGGTATAGTTTTAATCTATATCTTGTTCTTTTTTTAAAAAAAGGGAGTGGTATCGTAAATTATGGTATAATGAGAAAGTTATATAGTCCCGATAAGATGATAGGAAACTTCTATCAGTACTTTGTAACTCTATAACAATTTTTTAAGGGGGGACATTTCTATGTCAGAACGTAAACTTTTCACGTCTGAATCTGTATCGGAGGGACATCCCGATAAGATTGCAGACCAAATTTCCGATGCTATTTTGGATGCTGTCTTGAGTCAGGATCCAAATGCCCATGTGGCTGCTGAAACAGCCGTTTATACGGGCTCGGTTCATGTTTTTGGTGAGATTTCGACCACAGCTTATGTAGATATTAACCGTGTTGTTCGAGATACCATTGCAGACATTGGCTACACCAATACAGAGTATGGATTTTCAGCTGAGACAGTCGGTGTGCATCCGTCTTTGGTGGAGCAGTCGCCAGATATTGCTCAAGGTGTCAATGAAGCTCTGGAAGTTCGTGGGAATGTGGATCAAGATCCATTGGACTTAATTGGTGCTGGAGACCAGGGGCTTATGTTTGGCTTTGCAGTGGATGAAACGCCGGAGCTCATGCCGCTTCCTATCTCGCTCAGTCACAAGCTAGTCCGTCGATTGGCAGAGTTGCGCAAATCAGGAGAGATTGCCTATCTGCGTCCAGATGCTAAGTCTCAGGTGACTGTTGAGTATGATGAAAATGACCAGCCAGTGCGCGTGGATACGGTAGTTATTTCGACTCAGCATGATCCAGAAGTGACCAATGAAGAGATTCATCGTGATGTGATTGAAAAGGTAATTAAAGCAGTTATCCCAGCCCAATATTTGGATGATAAGACGAAATTCTTCATCAATCCGACTGGTCGCTTTGTAATTGGGGGGCCTCAAGGAGACTCTGGCTTGACTGGACGTAAGATTATTGTGGATACTTACGGCGGTTATGCTCGTCATGGTGGCGGTGCCTTCTCTGGTAAGGATGCAACCAAGGTCGACCGCTCGGCTTCATACGCAGCTCGTTACATTGCTAAAAACATCGTGGCGGCTGGACTGGCCAAGAAAGCAGAAGTTCAGTTAGCCTATGCCATTGGTGTGGCTCAGCCGGTTTCTGTACGGATCGATACTTTTGGCACTGGTGCTGTTGCAGAAAGCAAGCTTCAGGAAGCTGTTCGTCAGATTTTTGATTTGCGTCCGGCCGGTATCATTCAAATGCTGGATCTGAAACGTCCAATCTATCGTCAGACAGCAGCTTATGGCCACATGGGTAGGACAGATATTGACCTGCCTTGGGAAAAGTTGGATAAGGTAGAGGCATTGAAAGCAGCAGTGCAGTAAGATGACAGTTCTCAATCGTAATGGTTGAGAGCTTTTTTATATAGGTGGCTTTTATAAGGCAAGCAGTCTAGCCTTGCGCTTCTCTCATTCTTAGCAATACTGGATTTTTCTGAAAATACTATTAAAAAAGCAATTTTTCAGTTTCATTTTAATTTCAATTGTCTTATTTATCTAAAAGTATAGGAAATTTCCCGAATCTGTGGTATAATAAATGGCAATACCTTGAAAGAGCTTTATTTTAAACATGAAAAAAATTGTAATACATGGTGGTCGCCCCTTAAAAGGAGAGGTGACTATTAATGGTGCTAAAAACAGTGTTGTTGCCTTGATTCCGGCTGTGATTCTGGCGGATGATATTGTAACGTTGGATGGCGTTCCAGATATTTCGGACGTGGATAGCCTGATTGATATTATGATTGCCATGGGAGCTAGTGTTACTCGCTCTGAGGATAGTCTGACGATTGATCCGCGTGGTATCCAAAACGTCCCTATGCCTTATGGGAAAATCAACAGTCTAAGAGCCTCCTATTATTTCTATGGCAGCTTGCTTGGTCGCTATGGTGAAGCAACGGTAGGCCTGCCTGGTGGTTGTGACTTGGGGCCGCGTCCTATTGACTTGCATCTCAAGGCTTTTGAAGCGATGGGGGCTAAGATGACCATGGACGGCAACTACATGAACCTATCCACAGGAGGTCAGCAGCTGAAAGGAGCTAGCATTTATATGGATACGGTCAGCGTGGGTGCTACCATCAATACGATGTTAGCTGCTGTCAAGGCCAAAGGTCGGACCATTATTGAAAATGCAGCGCGGGAGCCTGAAATCATTGATGTGGCAACTCTCTTGAATAATATGGGAGCGCACATCCGTGGAGCAGGTACTGATATTATCACGATTGAGGGGGTTCCACACCTTCATGGAACGCGCCATCAAGTAATTCCTGACCGTATCGAGGCAGGAACTTATATCGCCCTTGCTGCAGCTATTGGTCAGGGAATTCAGATTAATAATGTTCTTTATGAGCATTTGGAGAGTTTTATTGCCAAGCTTGAGGAAATGGGTGTTCGGATGACGGTTTCTGAAGACAGCATTTTCGTCGAAGAACAGCAAAATCTGCGAGCTATCAACATTAAGACTTCTCCTTATCCAGGCTTTGCAACTGACCTACAACAGCCTATTACCCCGCTCTTACTGACGGCTAATGGCCACGGTAAGATTACGGATACCATCTATGAGAAGCGGGTTAACCATGTGGCGGAGCTGGCTAAGATGGCAGGTAAGATTTCGACCAGCAGCGACCAGATTGTCTATGAGGGACCAAATCAACTGCAGGGAGCTCAGGTCAAGGCGACTGATTTACGAGCAGGAGCTGCCTTGGTTATTGCAGGTTTGATGGCTCAAGGAAAGACAGAGATTACTAATATCGAGTTTATCCTGCGTGGCTATTCTAATATTATTGAAAAATTAACAAGTCTGGGTGCAGATATCCAGTTGATAGAAGAATAAGCGTTTTTCGCTTATTTTTTGTAGAGGTAGCAGATGAATTTGTGGACACATTTGGCAGCCTACTCATTTATTGAGACAGAGCATGCATTTTTGCGGCCCATTGTCTTTGAAGATGCAAGGGCCCTATATAAGATTGCGTCCAATCCGGAAAATACTCAGTTCATCTTTCCGACAGAAGCAAGCCTAGAGGAAAGTGAATACGTCATTGCCAATTTCTTTATGAAAAATCCTCTGGGGATTTGGGCCATTTGTCACAAGGAAACGCAGGAAATGATTGGCTCTGTCAAGTTTGAAAAGATGGACGAGATCAAGAAAGAGGCTGAGTTAGGCTATTTTCTGCGGCAAGACTACTGGGGACAAGGACTGATGACAGAAATTGTTCGAGAGATTGCTTTTCTATCTTTTACTCGCTTTGGCTTCAAACGGCTCAGTATTATCACTCATGCAGAGAACCTAGCTAGTCAAAAGGTGGCTCAAAAATCTGGCTTCAGCCTCTACCGGCAGTTTAAAGGGAGCGATCGGTACACGAGGAAGATGAGAGATTATCTGGAGTACCGTTATGAGAGAGGAGATTTTAATGAGTAAGCATCAGGAAATTTTAACCTATCTTGAAAATCTTCCAATCGGCAAGAGGGTCAGTGTCCGAAGTATTTCAAACTATCTGGGAGTTAGTGATGGGACGGCCTATCGAGCTATCAAGGAAGCGGAGAACCGCGGTATTGTTGAGACTAGGCCTCGGAGTGGTACGGTTCGGGTTAAGTCCAAGAAAGTGGTCTTGGAGCACCTGACATACAAGGAAATCGTTGATATTACTGGCTCAGAAGTATTGGCTGGAGAAGATGGTCTAGAAAAAGAATTCAATAAATTTTCTATCGGAGCCATGACGGAGCAGAATATTCTGCGCTATCTGACAGAGGGGGGGCTCCTGATTGTCGGAGACCGGACGAAAATTCAGCTCTTGGCTCTGGAAAATGAGAATGCGGTGCTGGTAACTGGAGGCTTTGAAGTCAGCTCGGAAGTTCTGAAGATGGCTAATTTGCTTAATATACCGGTTCTCAGGACCAAGCACGATACCTACACTGTTGCAACCATGATTAATCGGGCCCTGTCCAATATGCAGATCAAGACCGATATTTTAACAGTGGAGCAGGTCTATCGCTCTAGCCACGAGTACGGCTTCTTGCATGATACTGATACTGTTCGTGACTATCTGGACTTGGTTCGTCGCAATCGTGCCAGCCGGTTTCCGGTTATCAACCAGCAGCAGATGCTGGTGGGAGTAGTAACCATGAGAGACGCGGGGGATAAGTCTCCTCTGACAACCTTGGACAAGGTCATGACGAAAAACGTCTTTATGACAGGCCTATCGGCTAATATTGCCAATATCAGTCAGCGCATGATTGCAGAAGATTTTGAAATGATACCAGTAGTTCGCAGCAACCAGACCTTGCTGGGTGTAATCACGCGCCGGGATATTATGGAAAAAATGAGCCGTTCTCATATTTCTAGCCTGCCGACTTTCAGTGAGCAAGTAGGACAGAAGATTAGCCGTCAGGATGATTTGTTCTCCTTTACCGTTGAGCCTTTTATGCTGGAGCAAAATGGTGTGTTGGCTAACGGTGTGCTGACAGAAATTTTGACTCGGATTACCCAGCAGCTCATGGTCAACAGCGGCCGCAGCTTGATTATCGATCAACTGATGATTTATTTCTTTCAAGCGGTCCAGATTGATGACCTGCTGCATATCCAGCCGCGCATTATACGTCAGACTAGGCGGACAGCTATTATTGACTTTGAGATGTATCTGGAAGCGATGCTGGTTGCCAAAGCGACGATTACAGTGAAAATTAATTAAGAAGAGGAATTTAGAGAAAGAATGATTACTTTAAAATCACAGCGTGAAATTGACTTGATGGACAAGAGTGGAGATTTTCTGGCTTCGGTCCACATTGGTTTGAGAGATTTGATTAAGCCAGGAATTGACATGTGGGACATTGAAGAGTATGTTCGCAAGCGTTGTAAAGAAGACAATGCGCTGCCTCTGCAAATTGGTGTGGAAGGCTCTGTTATGGACTATCCTTATGCGACTTGCTGCTCTCTTAATGACGAGGTAGCCCATGCCTTTCCCCGTCATCAGAAGCTGGTAGAAGGTGATGTCATCAGCGTTGATATGGTGGTTGGCTTGGTCGATAAGGCAGAGCTGGATGTGTCCAAGCTAGATTTTGACAATGTAGCACAGATGAAGCAGCACACAGAGAGCTTCCGGGGCGGTGTGGCAGATTCTTGCTGGACCTATGCAGTAGGGAAGATTAGCCCAGAGGCTCAGCAGCTGATGGATGTGACCAAGGAATGTCTCTACCGTGGAATTGCGGCTGCCAAGGTTGGCAATCGTATCGGTGACATTGGAGCAGCCATTCAGGAATATGCTGAAAGTCATGGCTATGGCGTTGTGCGGGATTTAGTGGGGCATGGTGTTGGCCCAACCATGCATGAGGAGCCTATGGTGCCGCATTACGGTCGAGCAGGACGCGGCTTGCGCTTGCGTGAGGGAATGGTTCTGACTATCGAGCCCATGATCAATACAGGTACCTGGGAAATTGATACGGACTTTGAGACCGGCTGGGCACATAAAACGCTGGATGGCGGCTTGTCTTGCCAGTATGAGCATCAGTTTGTCATTACAAAAGATGGTCCTGTCATTCTGACCAGCCAGGGAGAAGAAGGGACTTATTAGAAATCAAAGGCTGGGCACTTGTCTCAGCTTTTTTTGAAGGAGAAGAGAGTGAAGAAATTATTTGCCAAGATTCGCAGAAATCAGTTTTTAAGAGCATTTTTCCGCTTTTATCGGGCAGCAGATAGTGAGCTGACCAGCGTTGCAGTTGCTTATTATTGGCTGATTTCCGTTTTTCCCTTGCTCTTGATTGTTGTCAATATTCTGCCTTATTTCAATATTCCAATTGCGGATTTTCTGACAGCTATCAAGGACATGCTGCCAGAGACTTTATATGATGTTGTAGCAAAAGTTATGCGTGAAGTGCTGACCCAGCCTTCGACTGGCCTGTTGAGCTTCTCAGTCTTGTCAGCTCTTTGGACTTTTTCCAAGTCCATGAATTTCCTTCAGTTTGCCTTTAATAAAGCCTATGGGGTAGCCAAGAGCCGAGGGCTGATTTCTCATCGCGTCATGAGTTTGGTTGTCAGTATTGGTCTGCAGATTCTCTTTGCCTTTACCCTCTTTCTGACCATGTTTGGTCATATGTCGCTGGATTTCCTCCGTACTTACTGGAAGCTAGATAACCAGCTTTATCAACACTTGCAGAATTTTACCGAGCCTCTGATTTACGCCTTACTCTTTGCGGTTTTGGTTATGTTCTATTATTTCCTGCCTAATGTGAAAATCAACAAAAAACGCTATGTTCTGCCGGGCAGCGTCTTTGTGATCTTGACCATTCTAGCTTTGATGAATATCTTTTCAGTTTACATGGATAATTATTTAAATCACCTGGTTGATGTTCGCTTTTTTAGCTCCATCATTATGGTTGTGATGATGTTTTGGTTTATCATGATTGCTAAAATTTTGATTGTTGGCGCAGTGCTCAATGCCAGTATCCAGAGCTATTGTGAGTCAGGGTTCCAAGTTGAAAGCACGGGTAAATTTTCTTTTAAGAATCAGCTGGTGAAAGAAAAACAGTAGGATAGATACATAAAAAAACTCAATTTTCTAGTCACTATGTCTTAAAAAATGAAAGGAGAAGAAAACTATGCCTACTTTAAAAACTGCAAAACAATTAGCAGTATCTTCAAATAAAGAACTTGTTTCTATGCTCCTATCTCAAAAACTACCTCTACTTAAGAGAGCAGCCAAGCAAATGAGACACCAACGTATAGAAGGCCTGGATCAAGCATTAGCTGAAGCTCTGGACTTTGTTATGACTAAACCAAGGTCTTGGGAAGCTCAGAATGAGTTGATTTTAGCAATTGCGGCTACGGAATGTACTAGCCTACTGCCTTATTTGGAGGAATTAGTTCAAGAAAATTACTCAGCGACTGTTCTCTATCGAAGCTTGGCTTTAGCTATCGTATATTTACAAAATAAAGACAAGAAAGAATTGAGCTATGTATACTCTAGCTTAGATAGTGGCAACCAGAACTTATTTGCTGGTGCTTTGCTAGGCTTGAATCAAAGAGAAGTTGTACTCAGTCATGAGGAAATCCAGGACTTCTATAGAGCGGCTAAACGTGAAGTTTACTTAGAGAACTTCAGGCAGGTCATTTCTCCAATTCAGGTCCTAGTATCAATGGCTTACCTGTTTGAGGACAAGGATCGACAAGAACTGATTAGCTACTGTCAAGAATTGAATTCTGCATTTTTCTCTAGTATCAATACTAATCTTAATAAGAATAAGAAAAATCCTTACTTGTAAGGATTTTGGTATAGATTTCTTAAAGAGGATTTTCCTCTTTTTATTTTTCAGCAATTTTATTGCATTTGCAACAAAATGTGTTATAATAGTTTCAAATAAAAATCAAAGGAGGGGATATGTCAGTATTGCGGGAAATTGGGATTATCGCCCGGGCTTTGGATTCCATTGCTAATATTGAGTTCCGTGACATAGAGCTGGCACGGGGGCAATATCTTTATCTGGTGCGAATCGCGGAGAATCCGGGAATTATCCAAGAGGAGCTGTCGGAGCTGCTCAAGGTGGATCGCTCAACGGTTGCCCGCTCTGTCAAGAAGCTAGAGGCCAAGGGCTTGGTCCAGCAGAAGGCAGCCAAAGACAACAAGAAGAACAAGGAATGGTTTGTGACGGAAAAAGGGGAAACACTTTATCCTTTTATCCTAGCGGAGAATGACTATTCTGAAGAGACATCCCTGCAGGGCTTTTCTCAGGCGGAAGTGCAAGCCTTGGAAAAAATGCTGGTCCGAGTGCGTGAAAACATCACAGGTGACTGGGAAGCCGTCAAAAAAGGACAAAAAAGAAACTATTAAGATTGAAGAGGTGCATCATGAAAGTTACAGTTGAACATGAATTTTGGCAAGTATTTCCGGAAGCTCAGATTAGTGTTTTAGTGGTCAAGGGGATTGATAATAGTGTGGATGAGAGTAAGGACTCATATTTCAAATCCCTCCTGGATAAGGGAGCAAAACGAGCTGAGGACTTTATTCCAGATGAGAACTTCACTCAAAATGAAGTCATTCAGGAGTGGCGGCAGGCTTTCAGCCAATTCAAGACCAAGAAAGGAGCACGATCCTCTATCGAAGCCCTGCTCAAACGGGTTAGTCAGGGGAGGGAATTTCATCCAATCAATCCTTTGGTTGATATCTATAACAGTGTCTCGCTGTCTTATGCAGTTCCTTGTGGCGGTGAGGATTTGGATAAGATTGTCGGAGGTCTTCATCTAGGAAAAGCCAAGGGTGGGGAAGCCTTTTTCCCATTGGGTGCTGAGAGTGACGCACCGGCACTGCCAGAAGAAATCATCTACTATGATGAAGAGGGAGCTGTCTGCCGTTGCCTTAACTGGCGAGAGGCCCAGCGAACTATGCTGACCGAGGAGACCAAGAATGCCATCTTGGTTATCGAGTCCATCAACGAAGAGCAGGCAGTGCGTGCCCAAGCAGCTATGATAGAGCTTCAGACTCTGATTGAGGACTATTTTGGTGTCAAAGGTGAAATCACCCACCTGACGCTTGATAATCCAAGCTTGGAAATCTGAGAATAAAAAAATCTGGATCAGAATTATCTGGTCCAGATTTGCTTTTATAGGGTGAAATAGACTGATTTGTTGTTATTTTTTCTTGTTTTTAAAGACAAAAATCTTACTAAAGATATAGTTGAGGACGATAATAAGTACTTGGGCAATGAAGGTTTCGATGGTATTGACCATTTTAATATTGTTATTGACAAACTGGCCTATAATCTGTGGGAAACTAGTGACAAAGATAAAAGTCAATAGTAAATTTAAGCCCATAGTAGCCAAACGTGCAGTGAAAAATTTGATAAGTCTAGAAGGCCAGCCACTCCTTGCTTGCTTGAAAACGATAGTATCGTTGGTTACAAAGGCAAAGAGAATACCAAGAATATCACCTATTATTGTAGCCAGTAGTTCGTTTCCCGTCAATTCATAGCAGAGCATCCGACTGACAACGGATACGACAGTTGTTGCCACACCAAAGAAAAGATAGGACAGAACCTCATTGTCAAAGAATTTTTTGATTAAAGTTTTCATAAAGATAGTCTATCATATTTCTAGGATTTATGCTATACTAGTTGGGTTGCCAAATCTGTGGGGGAATCAACTAATGATGCTCCTCTCATGTGATGCAACCCTTGGCGCTTAGCTTCTTTCGCCAAGCATATTACACGCGGTAAAGCCGCTAAAGGAGAAAACATGAAACAAGAAAAACTGAGAGTTCGTGATTTGGCTCAGATTGCCATTGTTGCTGCCATTTATGTTGCCCTTACGATTACGCCCCCTTTAAATGCGATTAGCTTTGGTGCTTACCAGTTCAGAATTTCTGAAATGATGAACTTTATGGCCTTTTATAATCGGAAATATATCATGGGTGTGACTATTGGCTGTATGATTGCCAATCTATATAGTTTTGGAATCATTGATGTCTTTGTTGGCGGCGGATCCACCTTGGTCTTCCTGTCACTAGGTGTCTATCTTTTCAGTCGCTATAAGAATCAATATCTGATTAAAGGCTTGATTCGTTTGGATCATTTCTATTTTGCAGTATTCTTTTCTATTTCGATGGTGACTATTGCTGCAGAATTACACTTCTTGCAAGGCCTGCCATTCTTCCTGACTTGGTTTACAACGGCCATTGGAGAATTTGCTTCCTTGATTGCTGGAGCCATCGTCATTAACCTGATTGCCCGACGAATTGATTTAACAAAATAGGCTTTTTGTGGCTCTGATGTGTGTAAATAGACAGATTGGAAACATTTGCATATTTTTTTACTTCATGGTATGCTAGAAGTGTACATTTAGACTAAGATTAGTCTCATTAAACTTCTTGGTAGGGGAGACCAAAAAACAACGCAAGGAGGTTCTGTATGGAACAAAATGAGCAGCTTAGGGAGTATTTGATAATCAAAAAAGAGGCCTATCATTGGCTTCTTTGGTGGGGACTTGCATACCTTATTGGAGTGGCGGGTGTCATTATATTACTATATAATGATTTACCGTCCTACAATAGGTATTTTTCTATTCTCACGATTATTATGCTCCCTATTTGGTTTGTCGGGGCTTTTCCTCTATTTATGGCAAAAAATCAAATAGAAAAAGAGCACCCAGAATTTAAAGCTGTTAAGACCAAAGAGGTCGTGGTGCCTATGTCTATGCGGAAAAAGCGATATCTGATGCTTCTTCCAGCGCTCGTAGTTGTGGCTTTTGTCTTTGTGCAAAGCTATCAGTCGGGCATGGCAGAGAAAGAAAAAAGGAAATCTACGAGATTATCCAACAGTATCGTAATTAAGGAAGGAGAAGAGTATGGCAAGTGATGAAGAATTGAAAAGCAGGGTAGAAAACCTGAGCGGTGAAAAGAGAAAATATGAGCGGGTGCGAAATAGTATTCGGTCGCATAGTTTGAGTCATATGCGTAGTCTGGATGATATGAACAATTTTATCGATTATTGTGAAAAAATCATCGGCATTGTAGACGGTGAAGAGGGCTATCATTACATCAGCAATCTTTCTGAACATCTCAAAGAAGATGTCAAAACGATGAAAAAATACCGCGACTATGTTCGTGACGCCAATCAGTCATTCGTCAATCTGCACAATCTTTTAGAATCGAAAATCAGTAGCCTTGACAGTCAGATTGATAGTGCTAAATCTGAATACAATGAAGGAAAATGGAATCCTTTCGAAAGAATGTGGTAATTAAGGAGGAGTGTGTATAAATGAATACAAATATCAATGATATTCAAGACCGTTATACGGCTGAGACGGTACAATACGAAAGTAGCAATATTGCTGCGGTGTTGGAAAATCTAAAAGCAGCCGTGACTTTGATAGAGACAACCATTCCTTCTAATATCTCCGCTATGGAAAGCAGTGAGAGCCTCTGGAGCGGAAAGGCTAAGGAGCAATATCTGGGGCTGAAGGATTTTCTCAAACAGTACCAAGGTGATTTTTCTTCTAGCGTGAAGGAGCTGAAAACGGCTGTTGAGGGGCTGGAAACCCTGCTCAATTCAACTTCCCAAGCCAATGTAAAAAAGGAGATTGACAACGGATGAAGACTTTTACTTTGGAGGCGATTTACGCCTTACACATGTTTAACGATTATTCGGATGACCTCTTCTTTCTGCCCCTGCCTAGCGAAGAGGGAAAAACTCGCTTGGAAAATCTGCGCCAGGTTTTAGAAAAAGGCTACGAGGACTTGGGGAAAATGGGCTTGGTGATTGATAACGAGCCGACGGAAGAGTGCGCTTATTACGGCGCTTTTCTGGAGCGTTATCACAAGGCGATTTACCATTGTCAGGTGGACAGCAATTATTTCTGCGCGCAGGAAACCGACAGCAACAAGTGGACGACGACGGTCATCAAGCAGATTGGCGATAATCAATATGTGATTGAAACTTTGCATAGCCTGGTTTTTCTGGCGCATTTGAAAGACATTCATCCGATTTTGAAGGACTTGGAAGAGAAGCGCAAGAACTACGCTTACTACAGCTGGGAACCTTTTTCGGCTTTTCGCTTACAGGCTTACTATGCCGACAATGAAGCCATTCGTTTGCAGACATTTCGGCGCAAGGAGCTGCTGAAAGACAGTCTCTTTTTGGAGGCGCCATCGGGCTTGTATGAGTTTGATGTGGCGCATGAACGCATTCGCTCGGTGGACGGTGAGGAATTACGAGATGAGATTATCCACGATTTGAAAGTGAGGGTGTAATATGGCAGACAAAATTAGTATTGACCTAACGCAGCAGGAACAGCTTTTGCTCCATATCCGAACTATGGTCACTTCAGCAACCCAGCTGAGTACGAAATTAAAAGAAGGAGTTGACGGCTTGCCTGCGCTCACTTCAAAGGGAGAAGTGCATAATCGTATGGTTGGAAATGAGAATCAGCTGATTCGATTTGTCACGAAAGCGCAGACTTTTCAGACTTTGACCGAGGTCATATTTAAGCACACACAGACCACCTATAGCGAATTTATTGATACTGATAAGATACTGGCTATGGACATCGCCAACAGTATTTTATATAGCTCCGAGACTTCTGCTGAGGACAAGCAGGGGATAAAAGACGATCCTAAGGGCTCTGTTGACAAGCTGAAAAAATCTATTCAAGACGAGAATGGTGAAATTCACAAGAATATGAAGGGGACCAAGTCTTCTGATATTATCATCGGTACTGGCGGAGCCTGATAGATAGGAGTTACAATGGCTAAATATTATACGAATGAACCTGACTTTAAAGAAGGCTCTAAGACGGGTTGGTTTCACAGCAACATCAACTGCGTAAAGGACTTGCTACGCGATATTGATGAAGTGTCAAATAAGGTCAATTCTGAGGGCTTAGCTCATCTCTATGTGGCAACGGGAGAAGCGACTTTGGGGCGTGACATGCCCGTCGGTCCTTTTGAAGATGCGGAGCACCATGCTCTTCATCGCTTGGATGCCTCTAAGAAAGTCCACAAGGAAATCGTCCAAAATATTGACGGGAAATTCTTTGAGGGTTTGGATAATGCTTTGGAGAGTCTCAATAAGGTCAACGAAGGGAAAAACCAGTATAAGAGTAAGTATTTGACTTATACGAAAACCAACACGGCTTACGATGAGTACGGGACTGCGATAGAGTACACCACCACAGAGCACTACAGTATTTCGGATATTGTCAATAGCGACAAAACACCGATACCCGCTGCCAAGGAACTCTACGATGTTAAGCTCAAGCTGGCAAAAGAAGGCTTGGCGAAAATTGAGAAAGAAGATCATGAGAATTACGAAAAGCTCAAGGGCTTGAGCGACCAACAGCTCATGGAAGCTATGTTTCCGACGCAAGTCGGCGAGTACGAGCGGGCGCGCTCGACTTGGAAGGAGAACAACAAAGGCTGGTTGCAGTGGGTTGAAATTGGTGGTAAAATTATAGCAGTGGGTGCCATTATCGCAGGGAGCGTCCTGAGTGGCGGTACCCTAGCTCCTATCCTTATCGGAGCAGGGACTGCTTATCTGGTGGCAGATAGCGGTTATCAGGCGATTAGCGGGGAGACCATTTCGGGGAAACGGTTGACTGACGGGGAGCGTATCTGGGCAGGTGTGGACGCAGTCTTGACGGCAGCGACCGGTGGCTTTGCGACCTATGCCAGCGTGCTTGCCAAGACAGGGAAAGCCGCCTCTACGACGGTACAGACGGTAGGCAAAGCTGTCAATTATGCCGACGATGCCAATGACATCGCTCATACGGTGACCGCGATGCAGGATGACCCCTTGGGCGCAGCACTCCAGTTTGGAATAGGGCGTGCGATTGGTCATGGAGCTACTGCTCTTGGAAATAAAGCCCGAGCAAGATTTGGCAGGGGTGGCAGTGGAGCTGATGTAGACTTGCCAAGTAGTGGGAAAGGTGTGGATCTGCCAGCAGGCAATGCAGGCTTGAAGACCCATGCGGACACAGATGTGGATCCGTCTACGCTTGGTACAGGCAAGAAGCCAAAACCAGAGATTCAGACGCCTCAACATCAAGAAATACCAAGCCCAAGCAAGAAGCCAGAGCTTGATGTGACGAAGACAAGCAAGCCTGAGATTGACCGTGCAAGCAGTCCAGAGATAACTGGCCCAAGTAAGAAGCCAGAAATTGATACTTCTAAGACGGCGAAACCCGAGATTGACAATCCAAGCCGTCCAGCGGTGGATAAGACCAACAGCAAGCCGAGCGAGATTGATACAGGCAAGACGGTTAAACCGGAGGTCAGCCAAGCTCGTCCGAGCGAGGTGGCGTCACCAAACAGTCGTCCAAAAGAAGTGGATGTGACCAAGAAGCCAGACATTGAAGCCAGTCGCCCAGCCGAAGTCAATCCGACCAAGGTTAAGCCAGAAATGGAAACCAAGGTCAAACCAGACATTGACGCAGCTGCGGCTAGTGCCAGTGCCGTTCCGAAGGTCAAGGCACAAGAACCCGACCTACCCAAAGCAGGACAACCCGAAGTCACCCCTGACGCTGGCAAGAAAGTGCAGAAGCCAGAAGAAGTGGATACCGAAGTTGGAACAACTGAGCCTCGATATGGTGAAAGAAGAATATCAGACACAGAATATGCAAGCCTGAGAAGGAAAACGCCGTCTCCAGAAATGAGGAGAAAAGTCAATAAAGATGTAGTTTTGCCTATGGATGACCCTGCTATTCCAGGACATACAATAGAAAAGGGAGAAACATTAGAAGCTGACCATATAGTATCAATGGATAGAATTGCAAAAATGGAAGGTTTTGATAAGCTAACTAGAGAACAACAATTAGAAATATTAAATTATGAGGATAATTTCGTTGGGTTGAGCAAATCAGCAAATGCCTCTAAAGGCTCAAAAACTTATGAGGAATGGACAATGTATGTCAAAGAAGGTATTCCAATCAATCCAGAATTTAGAGAAAAAATGATTGCTAGGGA
Source organism: Streptococcus sanguinis SK49 (assembly GCF_000212815.1). Classification (GTDB taxonomy): domain Bacteria; phylum Bacillota; class Bacilli; order Lactobacillales; family Streptococcaceae; genus Streptococcus; species Streptococcus sanguinis_C. The sequence continues at coordinate 964,871 of NZ_GL890985.1, forward strand.
AAAAGAACTTGAAGGAATTATTCAAAATATGATAGACTCATATGTGAAAGGAAATGGAGGATAACAGAAGTGACTAATAAAATAGATTTTTTAAACGAATATAGTTTATCTAGTTCAAGTGTAGAAATTGTGACGGATGAAAGCCAAATTGTAGAGGCTCCAATTCCAAATTTTTGGAAAGAAGCACTTTTGTCAGATAGTTTGGAAGAAAGAAAAGAAAAAATTCTTTCAGTGTGGAAAGAATATTCTTCTTCTGATTTGCGAAACACAATTTCTTATTTAGGCGATTATTTAAAAAATATAGACTTGATTTGTTTAGACGGCGAATATTCGCTTTTGTATACGATTTTGACTTACCAAACAGGAGAAGAAATCTATTATGAAGGGAAGCAACCCGTTACAGTTGAGGTGCTGAAACAAAAGTTTGGAGAAAACGCACCAACTATAAAACAATCAATAGCAGATTTCTATACTCATATCCACAACGGTTTTTATGATTATACAAGTAAAAGCATGGGGATTGATAACCTTAAAAATGTGAACTCTATGGCAGATTATGACTGGGAATATTTGCAACAGTTAGACATAGATTTAATCCCACTTTATAATTTTTTCAGTAACGGTATGGGGGAATACGTTGTTTTAGACATCGAAAATGGAAACACCTATTTATGGTCGTCAAGAGAACTTCCTAAAAGGCAGTCTGACTTTTGGGCTTTGGTAGACGAATGGATTATAATTGGATTAGATTTTTAAAACAGAGAGTATAATTTGTTGGTACCCTAAATGTTAATCAAGAAAAGTATAACATTTGGGGTATTTTTGTTATTCAATACAATTTACCTTGACATCTTTTCATCTTATGCTATACTAATTTTATTACTTTTGGGAAGAGTAAGTGTTGAGGGAGATTGGGAGAGGCATGATTTGCTTTTATCTCATACTTGCTCACTCTGTCTGACCCTCGGACGGGGTCGACTAATTTTGGTTTACTTCGTCAGAGGTTCAGATTGTTTGTCCGTGTTCTCATTCGCACACACCAATCCTCTGATTGTGTGGATTTGTTCTCATTCAGACAATCTGACCCTCGGAAAGAGTGCCCGAGTTCTGATTGACTCCATCAGAGGCTCAGATTGTTTGCCCTTGTTCTCATTAGCACAATCCGAGGCTCTGATGAGGCAAATCTGTTCCAGTTTACTCTGTCAGAGGGTCGGACAAGCTCTTTTCAAAAGTAATGACCATATCCGAGGGGGATCGGATAAAAATGAAAAAGAAAAGGTGGATATATGCCAGCAAAACAAACATTATTAAATCTGAAAACGAGCAGTTTACGCTATGCCGAGTTTTCTCAGTTTATCGCGCGTTTCTTGGATGATGTGGAAAAAGAAAACTTGGATGTTAAGAAAGAAGAAATCTTGTCTAACCTGCTGGGTCAGCTAAAGACTAATTTGCCTGCTTATCAAGCGTCGCTGGGACAAGTTCGGGCGAGTGAAAAATCCAGCACGATTACCGAAGCCGATCTGTTGCGGGATGAAGATTTTCAAGCACTGCGCGAAGCGATTAAACCTTACCGCAATAGCCGCCGCGAAAACGAAAAGGCAGCTTACAAGACTTTAGACTTGCTTTTCGACCAGTACAAGAAAGCGACCAAGGTTTCCTATGAAGAAGAAACAGCACTTTTAAACAGCTTATTAGAAAAACTCAGAAAAGCAGAATACCAATCTGCTATTGAGACTTTAGGAATTGGGCGCTTTATGAATAACTTGACCGAAAGCCAAGCTGCTTTTGAAAAAGTTTTCTCTGACCGCTCACAAGAAAAGCTCGCTAAAGTCAGCTTTGACACCAAGCAACTGCGCAAGGACTTGGCAGTTCCTTACCAACAACTAAGCGACTATGTAGCTATTCTAGCTCAGTTGAAAGAAGACGCTATTTACCAAAAGACCTTATCTGTCCTCAACAACAGCCGCAAGTACTACGCCGATGTCTTGGCACGCCGCAAGGGCAAAGATAAGAAAGAAGCGAAAAAGGTAGAAACGGAAACAGAATAAAAAAGACGCTCCACTTACTCATAAGTGGGGCGATTTTTCTCTTTACGCCGTTTGGCTTCTCGTTCCAGTTTTGCCCAGTAGAGCTCGCATTGTGACTACTACAAACAACAAAGGCTGGTTGCAGTGGGTTGAAATTGGTGGTAAAATTATAGCAGTGGGTGCCATTATCGCAGGGAGCGTCCTGAGTGGCGGTACCCTAGCTCCTATCCTTATCGGAGCAGGGACAGCTTACCTGGTGGCAGATAGCGGTTATCAGGCGTTTAGCGGGGAGACCATTTCGGGGAAACGGCTGACTGACGGGGAGCGCATCTGGGCAGGTGTGGACGCAGTCTTGACGGCAGCGACCGGTGGCTTTGCGACCTATGCCAGCGTGCTTGCCAAGACAGGGAAAGCCGCCTCTACGACGGTACAGACGGTAGGCAAAGCTGTCAATTATGCCGACGATGCCAATGACATCGCTCATACGGTGACCGCGATGCAGGATGACCCCTTGGGCGCAGCACTCCAGTTTGGAATAGGGCGTGCGATTGGTCATGGAGCTACTGCTCTTGGAAATAAAGCCCGAGCAAGATTTGGCAAGGGTGGCAGTGGAGCTGATGTGGACTTGCCAAGTAGTGGGAAAGGTGTGGATCTGCCAGCGGGCAATGCAGGCTTGAAGACCCATGCGGACACAGATGTGGATCCGTCTACGCTTGGTACAGGCAAGAAGCCAAAACCAGAGATTCAAACGCCCCAACATCAAGAAATACCAAGTCCAAGCAAGAAACCAGAGCTTGATGTGATGAAGACAAGCAAGCCTGAGATTGACCGTGCAAGCAGTCCAGAGATAACTGGTCCAAATAAGAAGCCAGAAATTGATACCACTAAAACGGCGAAACCCGAGATTGACAATCCAAGCCGTCCAGCGGTGGATAAGACCAACAGCGAGTTGGATACAGGTAAGCCCGTGAAGCCGGAGGTCAGCCAAGCTCGTCCGAGCGAGGTGGTGTCACCAAACAGCCGTCCGAAAGAAGTGGACGTGACCAAGAAGCCCGATATCGAAGTGACTCGCCCAGCCGAAGTCAATCCGACCAAGGTTAAGCCAGAAATGGAAACCAAGGTCAAACCAGACATTGACGCAGCTGCGGCTAGTGCCAGCGCCGTTCCGAAAGTCAAGGCGCAAGAACCCGACCTCCCCAAAGCCGGACAACCCGAAGTCACTCCTGATGCCGGCAAGAAGGTGCAGAAGCCAGAAGAGGTGGATACCGAAGCAACTAAGGCTGGTATAGGAATGTCGGAAGATGCAAATTATGCACAAAAGACATATGGTCACTCGTTCAGTCAAGAAGGACAGAAAATATATTCTGAATTAGCAGGGGAACCTATAAAAACAATTGATGATTTAGTTGATGCAATAAAATCGGGTAAAATAGATATTAAAGACTTACCGGTTGAATATATCAATCGCGATGGAAATACTTTGATATTGAATACTCGTACATCACAGGCTTTAACTCAATCAGGTATTCCTAGGAGTGATTGGCATACGATTGATAGGACGGGAGAAAAGTTACACGAGACTTTGCTTGACGGACAACTACAAAGAAACAAACTCACTTCAGATGGTATTAAAGAAGTTAGACCAAGTAACAGAAAAGGATAATAAATATGACATACAAAACAGAATATGTTTTACCTATGTTTTCTTCAAATTTAGAAAAAGAGCCTGAAATTCAGATAACAGGTTTGGAGGTTGCAATTCGGATTTCAGGTTATGATGATGAGGAACAATTTAGTGATGTTCTACTAAAATTTCAATCAGTCTTGGAATTTACTCGGACATCCTCAAAATTTGGAATAACAGAGGGTTCTTATGATACAGTCATTAAAATTGAAAATTCTAAAAGATTAGCGGAGTTAAAAGAAGCAAATGAAAGGGACTATGCGTTTTGGTCTCCTAATCATTATGCTTTTTACCTAGACGGCTCAGGTTTCTTTCAAATAATTGCTGATAGTTTTGAGGTGGAAAGGCTTGTTTGATTATACAAAACTTAGTAGAGAAGTATCCTATATATTAAGACATAATCCAGATAAATATGGTATAAAGCTGGACTCGGAGGGGTGGTGTTCAGTTGATGATTTAATACATAATTTATCAGAAACTCCTTTATGGAAAGGACTTACAAGAGATGACCTTGAAACAATGATAGAACTATCTGACAAAAAGCGTCATGAAATAAAAGGTGAAAAGATTAGGGCTTTTTATGGACATTCAATAAAAGACAAATTATCTAAAACAGCCAATAAACCACCGAAAGTTTTATACCATGGAACAGTTCAAAGATTTTTAAATCAGATTTTACAAACTGGGCTAATTCCAAAAGAAAGGCAGTATGTTCATTTGTCTTCTGATGTGAGTACAGCAAAGCAGGTAGCTTTGAGAAGAGATGACAGAGCTATCATTTTAGAAGTTGCTGCCCAGTCTGCTTGGGAAAATGGTGTAAAATTTTATATTGGGAATGAAGATATATGGCTTTCTGAGCCAATTCCTAGTGAGTATATTTCTATTATTGAGGATAAATAATCTTTTTATGAGTAGAAATAGAAAGAAAGGGGAAAAGAATGTCCGATAAATCAATGAAAATGACAATGATGACAGAACAATTTGAAAAGGGCGATAGCGGAGAAACAGTAGAGGGCATTACTCTCATTGTTGACGGTGTTGTCAAAGACGTGACAGATATTCTTAAGGAAACAAAAGGATATAATTCAACCTTAGACTTAATTCAAGATGCTATTGTTCGTGGATTGGCTGAAATCAGGGAGTCATAGTTTTATTTAAGAGGACGTTAGTCCTCTTTTTTGTTATACTGGAAAGTGTAGGGGAACAAAATGGAAATTTTAAACAAGTACATTGACAATCCAATCCGAGATTAACAACTCAAGCCGAGCGAGGTGGCGTCACCAAACAGTCGTCCAAAAGAAGTGGATGTGAGCAAGAAGCCAGACATCGAAACCAGTCGTCCGGCCGAAGTCAATCCGACCAAGGTCAAGCCAGAAATGGAAACCAAGGTCAAACCAGACATTGACGCTGCGGCAGCTAGTGCCAGTGCCGTTCCCAAGGTCAAGGCGCAAGAGCCCGACCTACCCAAAGCCGGACAACCCGAAGTCACCCCTGACGCTGGCAAGAAGGTGCAGAAGCCAGAAGAGGTGGATAATCCAAATAGCGATAAAGGAATATCACAACAGACACCTAGAGTTATCCCTGGGCAAGATGGAGTTGTAACAGGCGGTAGTTCAACTAAACTAGGTAAAAATATGATGGAAGATATGGGGCTTAGTAGGGGGCAAAAATGGACTGGTTATCAAGCCCAACACATCATTCCGGCAGATATGGCTGATCACCCTGTTATACAAAAAATGGGTATGGATTTGGATGATGCAAGTAATGGGAAATTTTTGCCTGTGCCAGATTCGGTAGATACTACAAGTGTTAGTCCATTATCAAGACATAGAGGTTATCACTCCACGTATAATGAATTTGTTCGTGCACAGTTAGATAATATTGATGTAAATCAATCTCCTGCAATGTTGCAAAAAGAGGTTAAAGAGTTACAAAGAAAATTAGGCATACTGCAAGATAAGGGTCTGCCTTTATATCCTAAATTTGGCGCAACCGCCGAACTTTGGGAAAGATTTATGAAAAATTTAGACTAATTATTGAAGGATGATTTTATGACTAATAACATGAAATTTTTAACAAATATTCTATTCTCTGAAGACATAACAAGAGCACTAGAACAAGTTCAAAGTATAAATAGCTCCGAACAACTGTTCATCTTGTTAGACAATTATAACTGGGACAGTGGCTTTGACCTTCCGCAAGCGGTACTTGACAATCCTGCTTGTACTAACGCTGTAGCGCTACTGGCATTTGATAGAGCGGACGGCTACCGTTTCCTTTTCGAGGGGTTCGGAGAATATTCCTCGCCAGTTTGGCAAGACTTTGTGACGTCTTTATATAAAGATTTATGTGAGAACAAATTTCCTGACGGAGAGCTTGGTTATTTGCCTGAACTTAGTAAAGTGCAGAAATTTAAGTTGAAAAAACAACATCCAGATTTACCGACGATATTTCTAGACGGAGTTGACGGAGAGCATGTCCGTGTAACTTTATAAAAGTAGGCTATATATCGTATTATATTTGCGAAATGGAAGAAAATAGACGATTGATTATTTTAAATGACACTTTCGGGAAAGAGGGGTCAGATGAGGAAATTGCTGGGCTTACGATTTTGGTGGACGGCACGATTAAAATCGCTTTTGACAAAATTCAAGCCATGCGTCAGTATGACAGTTATAACGAAGTCTTGCGGGATGTCATTTTTGAAGGTTTAGAAAAGATATTCACAGAAAACCGATGATTTTGGGTAAAGTTTTTAATGGTTAAAAATATATTACTAACAGGTTCATGGTACGGTGAGATAAGCTCTCTCAGTAGAAGAATTGAGAGAAAAATTAGTGCAAGTACAAGATGAAAAAGATTGTATCTTGTTAATTGCTGAATTGCTCAAAAAAGGAGATTTTTCTGTAAAAAATCTTTTGATTGACTTGATGAATACCACTAAAGACGATGCCGTGCTTAATCTGTGTATTCGCTTGTTTTGTTCAGTCTGTACTCACGAAGATTTAGAAAATCCTCAAAATTTGAATTTTTTAGCTAATGTGTCAGAGCTTGGTGCTTTAACTTTTGCTTCAAGCGCGATTAACAGTCTGTCTTATGAAGTCATCCCTTATTTGCTAGCTTTATGGGAGGATTGGGAAGATACAGATGTAGCGGTTGCTATTCGTGATAGTTTAGACTCTTATCTAGATTACTATGATGTTCTTGGTGAAGAAGCCGACCTTGATGAAGTGGGACAGTATTATTTGGATAAAGTCCAATCAGTTGATAAAAGACTTTATTACTATGAAAAGGGACCGATTTTTCTTGGTGATTTAACAAAAATCATCTTCCAGCGTTTGTATATGGCGGCTAACCAAAAGGAACGTTTCGCTCTTTTTATCCAGCCAAGTCTTCTTTCAGTCTTATCTGGTTATCATTTTCCACTTGAATATGGACAGGAAGTTAGCGAGCAAGATTTACGGAAAGCTCAAGAATTCGTAGACTTTCTGGCTCAAAAAGAGTGGAAAAAAAGTACAAAATATTTTTATGGCTACAACTTGTAGTAAGGTTTTAAGAGGACGGACGTCCTCTTTTTTGCAGTGGGGTAGAGTAAATGACAGATAAAATAGAATTTTTAAACAAGTATACTTTAACTTCTTCAGAAGTAGAAATTGTAACAGATAAAGCAAATATTCTAAATGCCCCAATTCCAGATTTTTGGAAAGAAGCACTTTTGTCAGATAGTTTGGAAGAAAGAAAAGAAAAAATTCATCAATATCTTGCTTTTGGGCTAGGAAGTTAAGCAATTCTGTAGTAAACTGTGGCATAGGAATAAATCTCTTTCTAGTAATGTTTCGCAACTCTACTATAACGGATTTATTCCTTTTTGTGTTTACACAACTTATTTTACACTACCCAAAGTGGATGTGTAAATATCACAGTGTATTTACACCTAAGTATAGACGAAAAGTCATCTATAATCAATATCGAAACAGTTTGGGTGAAATATTCCACCGATTATGTAGTTATAAAGGTGTTGAAATTATTGAGGGTCACTTAATGCCAGATCATGTACATATGTTGGTAAGTATTCTACCGAGGATAAGTGTTTCTAGTTTTATGGGGTATTTAAAAGGTAAAAGTGCTCTCATGATGTTTGATAAGCACGCCAATCTAAAATATAAGTTTGGGAACCAACATTTTTGGGCGGAAGGCTATTAGGTGAGTACAGTAGGACTTAATGAAGCCACAATTAAGAAATATATCCAAGAGAAGGAAAAGCATGATATAGCGTTGGATGAATTGAGTGAAAAAGAATATGAGGATCCCTTTAGGGATAGTGGCAAGTAATGCAAACACCTCTTTGAGAGATTTGTGACGAGTCAAGAGCAATGAGGCTTGAACAAAGTGAAAGCCAGCGTCTTTAGGCGCTGGCTGGTGATGTGGGCTTATAGCCCTGGGACAAACCACCCGTTAGACGGGTGGTTATGATGTCCTTTTGTTTTTTAGGAAAAATTGGGAACAAATAGAGGAAGATTTTGTGTATTTGTGATAAAATAGAAGTATGAAAGAAAGAATGTCAGAATTAGTAGAATTGCTCAATCGATACGCCCATGAATATTATACGGCAGATAGGCCAAGCGTATCGGACAGCGAGTATGACAGACTCTATCGTGAGTTAGCGGAGTTAGAAGAAAAGTACCCAACCGATATCCTGCCTGACAGTCCGACGCATCGGGTGGGCGGGAAGATTTTAGAAGGATTTGAAAAATATCCACACCAGTATCCTCTCTTTAGTTTGCAGGATGCTTTTTCACGTGAAGAATTACTAGCCTTTGACCAGCGGGTTCGCAAGGAATTTCCACAAGTCTCTTATCTTTGTGAGCTCAAGATTGATGGGCTCTCTATTTCCCTGACCTATGAAAAGGGAATCTTGGTAGCAGGAGCGACTCGGGGGGACGGCTCTGTTGGTGAAAATATCACTGAAAATCTCAAGCGGGTCAAGGATATTCCTCTGACCTTGAAAGAACCGCTAGACATTACGGTTCGCGGAGAGTGCTACATGCCCAAGGCTTCCTTTGATGCGGTCAATCAGCTGCGACAGGAAAATGGTGAGCCTGAGTTTGCCAATCCACGTAATGCAGCAGCGGGAACCTTGCGCCAGCTGGACACAGCAGTTGTGGCTAAGCGCAATCTAGCGACTTTCCTATACCAAGAAGCCAGTCCTACTCAGGTTGGCAGCCAAGAAGAGGTCTTAAACAAGCTGGCAGATTTGGACTTCTCAGTCAATCCTACTCATATTCTGGCGGACTCTATTGAATCAGTTTGGGAGTTTATCGAAAAGATCGCTGAGGAGCGGGATAGCCTGCCTTATGAAATTGACGGTATTGTCATCAAGGTTAATGACTTGGCGGTGCAAGAGGAGCTTGGATTTACTGTCAAGGCACCTAAGTGGGCTATCGCCTATAAGTTTCCGGCTGAGGAAAAGGAAGCCCAGCTTCTATCTGTTGACTGGACAGTGGGTCGGACGGGAGTTGTGACTCCGACAGCTAATCTGACGCCTGTCCAGCTAGCGGGAACGACAGTTAGCCGAGCGACCTTGCACAATGTGGACTACATTGCCGAGAAGGATATTCGTCAGAAAGACACCGTTATCGTCTATAAAGCAGGAGATATTATTCCAGCTGTCTTGCGAGTGGTCGAGTCCAAGCGGGTGTCAGAAGAGGCTTTGGAAGTGCCAAGCCATTGTCCAAGCTGCGAGAGTGAGCTAGTGCACTTTGAAGACGAAGTGGCTCTGCGCTGCATTAACCCGCTCTGTCCAGCCCAGATCAAGGAGGGCTTGATTCACTTTGCTAGCCGGGATGCCATGAACATTACCGGCCTTGGTCCAGCAGTGGTAGAGAAGCTCTTTGCTCAAAATCTAGTCAAGGATGTGGCTGGAATCTATCGGCTAACGATAGAAAATTTACTAGAACTAGAGAACTTTAAGGAAAAATCAGCAAATAAGTTGTATACTGCTATTCAAGCTTCCAAGAAAAACTCAGCTGAACGCCTCTTGTTTGGCTTGGGGATTCGCCATGTGGGAAGCAAGGCCAGTCGGATTTTGCTGGAGAAATTCCATGATATTCTTAGGTTGTCTCAGGCCAGCCAAGAAGAGATTGCGGCTATCGACAGTCTTGGGACGGTGATTGCCCAAAGCCTGCATACCTATTTTGAGCAGGAAGGCTCTCAGATTCTTTTGGCGGAACTGCAGGAAGCAGGTGTGAATCTGGACTATCTGGGACAAAAGGCAGCGGCTGATGCAGCCCTATCAGGTATGACGGTTGTTTTGACTGGTAAATTACAAAAATTGACACGCAATCAAGCCAAAGAAAAATTGCAGAGTCTAGGTGCTAATGTTTCTGGATCTGTTTCTAAAAAAACGGATCTGGTAGTAGCTGGCGCAGATGCCGGCAGCAAGCTGGCCAAGGCTCAGGAGTTAGGAATTGAAATTCGGGATGAAGATTGGCTTGATAGCTTATGAGGCTGAAGTATGAAGGATAAGATTAAACGAGCACGATTGATTTATAACCCGACTTCGGGACAGGAAATTATTAAGAAAAATATAGCGGAAGTTCTGGATGTTTTGGAGGATGTGGGCTATGAAACCAGCGCCTACCAAACCACTCCAGCGCCTCTTTCTGCTCAAAAAGAAGCTGAAAGAGCAGCAAAAGCAGGATTTGATTTGATTATTGCGGCAGGCGGCGACGGTACCATCAATGAGGTAGTCAATGGCGTAGCGAATCTGGACGAACGGCCTAAATTGGCCTTTATTCCAACTGGCACAACTAACGATTATGCGCGTGCTCTCAAGATTCCCATGGGAGACCCAGTAGCGGCGGCCCGCATTATTGAAAAGAACCAGACCATTAAGATGGATATTGGCCGGGCCTATGGTAACAAGTATTTTATCAATATTGCAGCGGCTGGAACCTTGACAGAGCTGACTTATAGCGTACCTAGCGAGGTCAAATCTCGCCTAGGCTACTTTGCTTATGTCGCAGAAGGAGCAAAAAAACTCCCTCGCTCTAAGTTCCGCAAGGTCCGTATCAAGCATGACCACGGTGTCTTTGAAGGGAAGATTTCGCTCATGTTTGCGGCTCTGACCAATTCTATCGGTGGTTTTGAAAAGCTAGCGCCAGATACTAAATTAGACGACGGGAATTTTACCTTGATTTTGGTCAAGACAGCTAATCTCTTTGACATGCTGAGTCTGATGATGCAGGCTATCAATGGCGGTCAGCACGTTGGCGATATCAATGTAGAATACCTCAAAACAAGCAAGCTGCAGCTGGAAGTTTTAGATAAAAAAGGTCCATTTATGCTGAATTTGGATGGAGAATATGGCGGTGATACGCCTGTTGAACTGGAAGTGCTGCACGGCCATTTGGAATTTTTTGCCAATATTGATGAAATCAGTCAGACAGCCCTTTCAATAGAATAATTTTAGATAAAGAGATGAAAGAACATGCTAGACTATAAAGTCTTAGTCCATTATCACAATCCTACTGGAGATTATTTCTCCTATGATATGTGGCAGTGGCAAATAAACCAATGGGGACAGGAAGTAGCCTTTTCCAAACTTGATTATTTTGGTATTCAGGGGGAATTATCATTTCAAACCTGGGAGCCCTTAGATCATGCTCATGTGATTATCAAACGCTCAGACTGGTCTAGCCAGTCCTGTGACTATCATATTGATCTGTTGCCTCCTCATCTGGTGACGGAAATTTGGCTGATTGAGGGAGATGCTCAGGTGTATTATTCCCTGCAGGCTGCAACGACAAGTCACCAGTATTCACGCCGGCGTCCGCATAACTTTGATATGGCCTTGAGAACAGACTATTTTGATGAATGCTGGGGCTATCAAGGCTGGTTGGGACACCGTCAGACGGACGGCGAACATACTTTCAAAGTTTGGGCACCGACAGCTAGGAAGGTAGAGTTGGTAGTCTATGAATCGGCTGACAATCAAGCTCCTGTTTATAGAATCTTCCCAATGAAAAAAGGAGACCGATATTCTCACGACCATAAGGAAAACACCATCGGTGTCTGGTCAACTGAAATAGCAGAAGACTTGACCGGCAAAACTTATCATTACCATGTTAGCTTTGAATACCGTAATTTTTATACTCGCGATCCCTATACCATTGCGACCAGTCCAGATGGCAAGCGATCAGCGATTCTTGGAGCGGATGAGACAGAAGTAGCGGGCTTTGAGGTTCGACAGGGCAAAGAAGCTTTCTGGCGCTTGGATAATCCAAATCAAGCAGTGATTTATGAGATGCACATTCGGGATTTGACCAAGTCGGAGACTTCAGGCGTGGATAGTCAGCTGCGCGGGACCTTCTTGGGAGCCTGTCAAAAAGGCACTACCAATCATCAAGGGCAAAAGACAGGCTTTGACTATATCAGTGATTTAGGCGTTAATGTCGTCCAGCTTCAGCCTGTCTCTGACCGTCACAAGGACTATGATGAAAATGGAGAGCTAATCTACAACTGGGGCTATGACCCGCAGAACTATCATGCTCCAGAGACTAGCTTTTCCAGCAATCCTGCTGACCCAGCGCAGGCCATCCGTGATTTGAAAACGATGATTCAGGCCTACCATGATGCGGGGATTTCTGTGACAATGGATGTTGTCTACAATCACATCTACTCGACCTATGATTCTGCTTTTCAGGCTACGGTACCGGATTATTACTATCGGATGAATCCTAACGGCTCTTTCCAAAACGGAACTGGAGTGGGGAGTGAGACAGCCAGCGAACATGAGATGTTCCGCAAGTTTATGATTGACTCTCTGCTCTACTGGGTAGAGGAGTACAATGTAGATGGCTTCCGCTTCGACCTGATGGGAATTCATGACGTGGAAACGATGAATGCCATTCGTCATGCTATGGATGAGGTAGATCCGAGAATCCTGCTCTATGGAGAAGGCTGGGATATGGGAACAGGCCTGAGACCAGAAGACAAGGCTAAGAAGGACAATGCCTATCAGTTGCCGCGGATTGGATTTTTCAATGATACAGAGCGGGATGCGGTCAAAGGAGCCGAGGTATACGGTGGCATCAAGGCTGGTTTTGTCAGTGGTCAGGCGACGGAAGATATCGTCGCTAAGTCTATCCTCGGCAGCAGTGAGCTAGGCAGCTATCGCAGTCCTGATCAAGTCCTTAACTACGTGGAGGCTCACGACAATTTCAACTTGCATGATTTGCTTGCGGAGCTGCATCCTGATGATGATATTCTGACTCGCACCAAGCGGATTGAGCTGGCAACTGCCATGAACCTGCTCATGCAGGGTATGGCTTTCATGGAGGTTGGACAGGAATTTTCTCGTACCAAGCTCGTAGCTACGGGGGAAGACGACCAAGTCCTGCATAGCGATCGCGAAAGGGCTATGAACAGCTACAATGCGCCAGATGCAGTCAATCAGGTGAATTGGGATATTTTGCAGCACCATCAAGAGAGTATTGATTTTATCAAGGACATTATTCGTCTCAAGACAAGCTGCAAAGCCTTTTCTTATCAGACCTATGAAGATATTTATAAGCATGTCTTTGTCCAATCAGCAGAACAGGGCAGTGGCTTGATTATCTTTGAAATCAAGGATGACAAGCACTATCAAGTCATTTTTAACGCTAGCGGCCTGCCTTACTATCTGCCTAATGCAGATAAGCTGCGCCTTGTAGTTGGCAATAGCCGTCATAAGAAGCCTTTCTATGTTGAAAATCTGACGGTTTCTGTTTTTGAAGTTATTTAATGAAATATTAGCTACATGAAAAGTGGCTCTTTGTCAACTGTAGTGGGTTGTGAAAAGTCATATTCTGGAGAGGACTAAATCAGTCCTCTCCTTTTTGATATTCAAAGCGATGAGGATTCTAGTTTTAAAATTGTCAAAGTTCCGAAAGCCGAAAGCATTTCGCTCATTCCTACAGTGGTTTTACCCACTACAGAAATTATAGAGCTACTTTTTCTACCACTTACTTAGGAAATCTTACCACTTACCGAAAAGGGGTAGATTTGCTATCGTCCATTTGTTAGGATAAGGGTGCAAAGGGGAAGGCAGTTTAAATTCTAAGGAGGCAATCATGAAAACATCATTTTTGAAAAGCGCTGTGGCGTTGGTAACATGTGGCTTGGTGGCTTTTGGAGCAGCGCAAGTTCGAGCTGACCAGCAAAAATTGCCGTCGGGCACGCCTTATGACCAAATCGGTCAGAAAATTGAAAATTTCCACAAGGAACACGAAAAAACCAGCGCGGGACTGGCGGCAGCAGTCTTTGATAAGGACGGCCAAACCATTTACCAAAAGAACTTTGGCTATATGGACAAGGAAAAGAAGCTGGCTGTGGACGACAAATCGGTTTTTGAGTGGGGCTCTGCCACCAAATTGACCGTCTGGCTCAGCGTCATGCAGCTCTGGGAAGAAGGAAAAATTGACCTAAAAACAGATATAAAAGAGTATTTGCCCAAGGATTTCCTGAAACACCTCAAATACGACAAGCCCATTACCATGCTGGGTCTGATGAACCACCAAGCGGGTTTTGATGAAACGCCGCTGAACACAGGAACAGGCAAGAGCTTGGAAGAATTACTAAAAAGCCAGCCCGCTCAAACTTATGAGCCAGGGACGGTGACATCCTATTCCAATTACAGTACAGCTCTAGCAGGCTATATCGTGGAGCGCATCAGCGGACAGGACTTTGCGGATTATGTCCACGAGCATATTTTCCAGCCTTTGGGCATGAACCATACCGCTCTCTTACCTGATTTGTCGGACAATACCTATGTCCGAGACAAGCGGCAGGGTGAGAAAACCTATGATACAAACGGAAGTTTATATCTAGATAAATTGCTTCCCGCGGATATTTATCCAGCGGGGCAGGCGACAGGGACTTTTGCCGATTTCAAGCGGTTCGCGCAAGCTCTTTTGAGAAAGGAAAAGCTCTTTAAGCGCCCAGAAACCTGGAATGAACTGTATCAGACAACTTCTACATTCTCAGATAAAGCAGTCGCTAAGAATGCCCACGGCTTTTGGGTGACAGAGTATGAGATAGGCTCTATTTTAGGGCACGGCGGTCATTCTTTTGCCGGTTTTTCAACCATGATTTCGCTGGATTTCAAGTCGGGTATCGGCATGGTTACCATGGTAAATCAGAGAGAAGAAGCCACCTTTTCTTTCGGTCTGCCCGATTTAGTCTTTGGCAAGAAAAAGCAAGCCCCTAACCAGTCTCAAAAAGACTTTCAGGAGGGCATGTATCGGACTTCCCGCTCCATTCAGCAAGGCCCGACCTCTATTTCGCGCCTTACTCCTGTTTATACTTTTTATGTGAAAGATGTGATAAAAGACGGTCATTTATTAGTCAGCAACTATTGGCTTTTGCAACAGCGCCAAGGCCGAACAGAAGTTGAAACAACCTATAATAATTTAGAAAAGCTCTCGCTTTGGGAGGTGATAAAGGATTATGGCTCTGTCGCTCTGCTGGGACTGGCATCGGTTTATGCCGTACTTGTTCTTCTGTTAGCTGCTTTGAGCAAGATATATCGCTCACTTTTTGGAAAAGAAAGCAAAAGACCGACTCCAAGAAGTTGGAAAATTTGGCATTATGGCACTTGCGGACTGATTTTGGTTAGCCTAGTCAATCTAGCAGGTCTCGTCATAGTTGCCGTTTCGGGGAAGTACATGCCCGATTATCGCTGGCAAGCCATTCTCTTTGCCCTGCTTGCACTGATTTTCTTAGTCAATGCTGGGTTGCCAATCTTTCTGCGCTCAACCTTCCAAGTGAGCAAGGGTCGAAAAATCTTGACCTACTTGACCAGCAGCGCTTCACTTATCGTCGTTCTCAATATCCTCTACTGGAGCCTCTACCAATGGTGGGCACTTTAATAGAAAGGAAAGCTATGACCCATTCTCAAAAAATCGAAACAATGATTCAAAACGGATCCGACCAACTCTACACCGTTTGCTATCCCAATCCTGACAAGGAAACGATTATCCTGCTGCACGGTGGACCGGGAACGCCTGATGACTTCAAGCTCTTTATCCCTAAGCTCGAAAAAGATTATCAACTGATTGTCTTTTACCAGCGGGGAACGAGAAAATCGCCCTGCCTGAGTGGCGACTACAGCATGGAAGCCTACATTGCGGACATCAACACGATTGCCGACCACTTCAATGTAGATAAATTTCACCTTTTGGGACATTCCTGGGGCGGATTGTACGCGCAAATCTACGCCAGCAAAATCCCTGAGCGGGTTCTTAGTCTCTT
The DNA here is from genome assembly GCF_000212815.1 of Streptococcus sanguinis SK49. Taxonomy (GTDB): domain Bacteria; phylum Bacillota; class Bacilli; order Lactobacillales; family Streptococcaceae; genus Streptococcus; species Streptococcus sanguinis_C. Next base: position 980,873 of record NZ_GL890985.1, read on the forward strand.
TCTTTCCTCTCCGGGAACAGGCACGAGCAAGCAGTGGCAGCAAATGGAAAAAGAGATGATGAATTACAATAAAAATCACTGCACGACTATCGAATGGCTAAAAATGGGAATCTATTCTCTGCTCGGCAATCTTGGTAGTTCCAAGGCTTCGCAAGCTCTCTTTCGCCAAGTTGTCCGTAATTACAATGCCGACTATCCAGCCTTTCATGATGTGAAACTAGACATGAGCAATGTTTCAGTCCAAGCAGGCAATCAGACAAGAAAGGAAATTATGGCCTATCCTCTCTTGCCCCGACTAGAAGATCCTGCTTTTCCTATTACCGTGACTTTCGGTGACAATGATATTTTTGGTGCTAGCATGCACTTTGTCATCAGCCGCTATCCCAGCGCTCAGGTGTTCACCATTAAAAACAGCGGCCACTTCCCATTTCTCCACAATCCAGAAGACTACTTTGCTATCTTGCACCAGCATTTTCAACCTTAGCATGAACCTCTAAAGTTTTCCAACTTTAGAGGTTTTCACTTATCTGCAACTTATCCCTCTTTTTCGGGCTCTTTGTCAACTGTAGTGGGTTGATGAAAAGTTATAATCTGGAGAGGACTAAATCAGTCCTCTCCTTTTTGATGTTCAAAGCGATGAGGATTCTAGTTTTAAAATTGTCAAAGTTCCGAAAGCCGAAAGCGTTTCGCTTGATGACTTCGATGAGGTTGTTAGTAGCTTCTAGTTTTGCGTTTGAGTAGGGCAATTCCAGTGCGTTCAGGATATTATCCTTGTTTTTCAAGAAGGTCTTAAAAACAGTTTGAAAAATAGGATTTACATAAGAAATGGTATCTTCAATGAGTCCAAAGAAATGGTCAGCCTGTTGCTCTTGAAAATGAAACAGTAAGAGTTGGTAGAGTTCATAGTGTTCTCGGAGTGCTTGAGAGTAAGAGAGAAGCTTTTCCAGAATCTCTTTGTTGGTCAAATGCAACCGAAAAGTTGGACGATAAAAGCGTTTATGACTTAGTTTTCGACTATCTTGTTGGAGCAGTTTTCAGTAGCGTTTCAGTGCCTTATATTCGTGTGATTTTCGATCAAATTGATTCATGATTTGAACACGAACACGACTCATAGCACGGCTGAGATGTTGCATAATGTGAAAGCGATCAAGGACGGTTTTAGCGTTTGGGAATAGTTTTCTGGCAATATCGTAGTAGGGACTAAACATGTCCATGGTAATGATTTTGACTTGGTTTCGGACCTGTCTGGAATAGCGCAGAAAGTGATTGCGAATCGTTGCTTGAGTCCACCCATCTTAAGATAGCTATAATCTTTCTGGAATCGAAATCCTGTGCAATGAAGCTCATCTCTATCTGCCGATTGAAACAGTCACTTCCCTGACTGTTTCCACATCCCAGCTCATGTGTTCTGGAAGGTAGTTGAGGTTTGCCTTGAACTTGAATTCTTTCAATTTACGAATGACGGTGGAAGTAGAGACAGCTAAGCTTTCAGCGATGGCCGTCATAGGGACTTTCTCGATTAGTTTTTGAGCGATTTTCTGCTTGACGATGGTTGCAATTTGGTGATTCTTCTTGACTAAGGAAGTCTCTGCGACCGCCATTTTCCTACAGATTTTACAGCGGAAACGTCGTTTCTTTAAGCGAATCAGCATTTTATATCCCACACACTCTAGATAGGGAATTTTTGATTCTTTCTGGAAGTCATATTTAGCCATTTGTCCTTGACAGTGGGAGCATTTAGGGGCAGGATAATCTAGCTTAGCGATGATTTCTTTATGTGTACCAGCATCTAGAACATCCAAGATAGTGATATTCTGGTCTTTTATTCCCAGTAAGTTTGTGATAAAATTTAACTGTTCCATAAGAGTCTTTCTAATGATAGTTTCATCGCTTTTCATTATAAGTCTTATGGGACTTTTTTTCTACAACAAATAGGCTCCATCATTCCTACAGTGGTTTTACCCACTACAGAAATTATAGAGCCTGAAAAGCCTTAAGTCCATTGGACTTAAGGCTTTTGCTATCTATGGATTGGCTGTGGAGCTAGAGCTGGAAGAGCTCGAGTCTTCCTGACTGCTGTCTTCGTCGCTGCTGCTGGTTTGGAACTGCTCTGGATGCAGTGCACGATAGCTTGGCGAATTAAAGAGGTCCACAGTGGAGACATTGCCTCGCTTAGAGTAAAGACTGGTTGATTGGTCGCCTTTTTCCTTTTCAATAGCCAACAAGGCTTTCATTGAATTAAGATAAGAGTAATCTTTAGGGTTGACCTTGCCTAAGTCATTCCCCTTGTAGAAACGAATCAAGTCGCCGGTCTGAATAGCGTCACTCATCTTCAGCTGAGTATTGGCAGCATTGCGAATCTCATCCAGCTCCTTCTTGATGGTTTCGTCAGGATTGGTAATTTCCTCACCGGTTTGGGTGTAGTAGGTCCGTCCGTTGAAGCTAGTGTATTTTGGAGTGACAAAGTTATTGCTGGATCGGAATGCTGTGATTTGCTGATGCTGAGTTGATAGCATATCTTGGCCGACCTGAAGGTAGTTTTTAGAGTCAATGCCCAGTAAATGCTCCAATGTTGGCAGCATATCTACTTGACCACCGTATGTATCAATTATCTTTCCTTTGTCCATGCCAGGCACCACTACCATGTAAGGCACGCGCTGCATCATGGCATTGTCATAATTGGACCAAGTCTCAGAGGTTTTGCCTACAAGAGGGGCCAAGTTAGGATTACGGGTTTGGGAAATTCCAAAATGGTCTCCATAGAGAACGATAATAGAGTTGTCATAGAGGCCAGATTCTTTGAGATAATCAAACAAGGCCTTAACAGAAGAATCTAGATAGTTGGCAGTGGCAAAGTAGCCGTTGATGGTTTCATCCTTGGTCTTAGCCAGCGGGAAGCCAATTTCGTCACCAATCAAGCTAGTCGTGTAAGGATAGTGATTGGAAACCGTGATATACTTAGCATAGAAAGGCTGCTGCAGGTGTTCCAGATATTTGATGGAATCTTTCAGCATAATCTTATCGTTCAAACCATACTGGAAGGAGTTGGTGTCGTCCTGCTTGGTAAAGTATGACGCGTCGAAGAAATAGTTATAACCCCATTGCTTGTAAGCTGTATTGCGGTTCCAGAAGCTTCCTGTATTTCCGTGGAAAACAGCAGAAGTATAGCCGCCATTTTTAGAAAGAATAAAAGGTGCAGCTTGCTGGGTATTGGTACCGCCGTAGTTAACCATGAAGGAGCCTTGGTTGAGACCGAAGAGTCCAGTTTCAATCATGGTTTCTGCGTCAGAAGTCTTTCCAGCCTTGACCTGATTGAAGACATTAGAGAAAGCTAAAGTCGAGTTGGAGTGGTAGAGGGAGTTGAGGAAAGGTGTCACCTCGTACTCTTTCCCATCTGCCTGCAGCTTATAGTCAATCAGGAACTGCTGGAAGCTTTCCAGATGGACATAGATGACATTGCGACCCTTGGCAAACCCGTAATATTCTGGATTTGGTTCCGCATAGTGGGATTGGATATATTCTGTTACTGGTTCCAAGTCTTTTTCAGAAGCTTTGGAACGCTCACGATTGGCGGTATATGTCTGGTTAGCACTGTATCCTAGAAAGGCTGGTAAGCCCAGAGCCCGAACTACATAATAGTTGGAAAATCCACGTGACAAGAGCTCAGGCCGGTCAATTTCAGCCAAGAAAAGGTTGGCAGAGAACAACATGGCAGACAGGGAGGTCACAGCAAAGCTGGCGCGTTTATTGAAAGGCCGGTCATCCATTCGGATGTATTTCTTAAAGAATAAGAAGGCCAAAATCGGGAAATCAATCAGATAAAGAATATCCCAAGGGCGGAAGAGCTCCAGTGCTGCTTCCCCAAGTCCAGCTGAAACGCTGCTAGAAGCCAGCATAGTATTGACTGTAACAAAGTCACTGAACTCGCGGTAGTAAATGGAGTTAGATACCAGCCAAGCAAAGAGGAGCAGATAGATTCCGAAGGCTAGGCTGTAGAATAATTTGGTTCGTTTTACGTAAAGTGCTAGTCCCAGTAGCAAAAGGCTGATAGGAAAAGGGTTGATAATAGCTAAAAATACTTGATAGGCACCTTGAATATCAAGGTTAAAATCAATCGTATAGGCCCACATGGTTTTTATCCAATAGAGGACCAGTAAAATCAAGACAAAACCTAGTCTCGTACTCATGAAATTGAGTAAATTCTTGGTTATTTTTTTCACAAAAAGTTACTTCCTTGTCTTATTTCCTAAAAATTTTCTCCTCTAAGTATAACATAATTTCTCCAGTTAAGGAAAATTTGAGCCGCATTTGAGATATTTTAAATCGGCGAAATTGTAATATTTCTATAAAAGCCTTATCCTCTCTATGGAGAGGTTTATAGTCGTTTTGCACTTGTTTGTGAAATCTTTTGTTAACTCAAATGTAAAATATGCTTTGAGAATTTTCACAATCTTTGGTATAATATAATTTATGAATAAACTTACTGTTACTCAACAGGCAGAAGAAAAACTGAGAAAGGGCATTCTTTTATTAGATAAAAAGGATTTTGGTGCTCTTTCGCTTCAGAATCAATGTGTGCAGCTCCAAAACCGTCAGGGCAAGTTTTTAGGCACAGCTTATCTCTCTCCACAAAATAAGGGAGTTGGCTGGCTGATTTCCCAGAAGAAGGTAGAGCTGAACTCGGATTTTTTTCAAACTCTCTTTGAGCAGGCTAAGAGCAGACGTTCTACTTATTTCCATTCGTCTGACACGACGGCCTTTCGACTCTTTAATCAAGAGGGGGATGGCTTCGGTGGCTTCACGGTGGATTTCTACAATGACTTTGCGCTTTTTTCTTGGTACAATGACTTTGTCTTTGCTATCAAGGAGCAGATTCTGACAGCCTTCGCTAAGGTTTTCCCAGAGATTCAGGGAGCTTATGAAAAGATTCGTTTCAAGGGTTTGAACTATGAATCAGCTCGTCTCTACGGAGCGGAAGCTCCAGAAACCTTCACAGTCTTGGAGAACGGTGTTCGCTATCAGGTTTTTCTGAATGATGGTCTCATGACCGGTATCTTTCTGGATCAGCACGATGTGCGTGCCAGTCTGGTAGATGGTCTGGCTGCTGGTAAAAGTTTACTCAATATGTTTTCCTATACAGCTGCTTTTTCAGTAGCAGCAGCCATGGGCGGTGCCAGTCAGACAGTATCAGTTGATTTGGCCAAGCGAAGCCGTGAGCTGTCTGAAGCTCATTTTATGGCCAATGGTCTGACACTGGATCAGCATCGCTTTCAGGTGATGGATGTCTTTGATTATTTTAAATACGCTAAGCGTCACGATCTAAGCTTTGATGTCATTGTGATAGATCCGCCTAGCTTTGCTAGAAATAAAAAGCGAACATTTTCAGTTGCTAAAGATTATCATCGTTTGGTTGCACAAGCTTTGGAAATCTTGAATCCTCAGGGAATCATGATTTTAAGTACCAATGCAGCCAATCTTTCCAAAAGTAAGTTTAAACAAGAAATTGAAAAAGGCCTTGCCGGCAGAAAGCACCGCTATCTTGCGGAGTATGGCCTGCCAGCAGACTTTGTCTATAATAAAAAAGACGGGAGCAGTAATTACCTCAAGGTATTTACAATAAAGGTGGACCAATGAAATTAGTCGTTTCTGTAATGCCCAAGAGTTTAGAAGAAGCTCAAGAAATTGATGTGTCACGCTATGAAGATGCGGATATTATTGAATGGCGGGCAGATTTTCTGGCCAAGGATGACATTTTAAATGTTGCGCCAGCTATTTTTGAAAAATTTGCCGGACGTGAATTGATTTTCACCTTGCGGACCCGTCAGGAAGGCGGAGAAATCGAACTATCCGATGATGAATACGTAGCTCTCATCAAGGAAGTAGCAGGTTTTTACCAGCCGGATTATATCGACTTTGAATATTTCTCTCACAAGGGGAAATTTGAAGAAATGCTAGAGTTTCCTAATCTGGTGCTGAGCTACCATAACTTTGAGGAAACGCCTGAAAATATGATGGAAATCCTCTCTGAGCTGACTTCTCTGACCCCTAAGGTTGTCAAGGTTTCTGTCATGGCTCATAATGAGCAGGATGTGCTGGACTTGATGAACTATACTCGCGGTTTCAAGACTTTGAATCCTGAGCAAGATTTTGTCACCATTTCCATGGGAAAAGTTGGCAAGATTTCACGCATTGCGGCTGATTTGACAGGTTCCAGCTGGTCTTTTGCCAGTCAGGATATGGCGTCAGCACCCGGTCAGATTTCTCTGAGCAATATGAAGAAAATCCGGGAGATTTTGAATGAGAATTAATGGCCACACCCGCATGGCTGCTGTGGTTGCCAAGCCAATTAAGCACAGTATTTCTCCTCTTATTCACAATATGGCTTTTGAAAAGACTGGTGTCAATGGTGTCTATTTAGCTTGGGAAGTAGAAGCGAAGGATCTGCAGGCCAGTATAGAAAATATCCGCAGATTCGATATGTTTGGTGTCAATCTTTCCATGCCCTACAAGCAGGAAGTGATACCTTATCTGGACGAGCTTGATGTCAGCGCCCGCTTTATCGGAGCAGTCAATACGGTTGTGAATAAAAATGGAATTTTAGTTGGTTATAACACAGATGGCAAGGGATTTTTTAAGAGCTTGCCTTCTTTTGCTATTCGGGGCAAAAAAATGACGATTTTGGGAGCAGGTGGAGCAGCGACAGCCATTATTGCTCAAGCAGCTTTGGATAAGGCAGAGGAAATTTTTGTTTTCACTCGGCAGGCTTCCTATGAGAAGATTGTTAGCAGAATGGCAGCTATCAGCCACCAAACCAAGAGTTGTATCCAAGTACTAACCTTGGAAGATGCGGATAGCTTGCAGGGTAAAATCAACCAATCAGACCTTCTGGTCAATGGGACTAGTCTAGGTATGGATGGCATTAGCATGCCCCTGCCTGAACAGATTGAGCTGCCTAGCCAGATTTTAGTTGCAGATGTTATCTACCAACCTTTTGAAACACCCTTTCTCAAATGGGCCAGAAATCAAAATGTCACAGCGGTCAATGGACTCGGTATGCTGCTATATCAGGGAGCAGAAGCCTTTGAGCTTTGGACCGGCAAGACCATGCCCAGTCAGGAAATTTGGCAGTGTTTACAAGAATTGTATAAATAAGGAGGCGCTTATGAAACTGAATGTGAATCTCCCGCATCATCCCTATGATATTCTCATCGAAAAGGGGTCTTTATCTCAGGCTGGAAGTTGGCTGAGTCAGCTTTGGCAGCCTCAGAAGGTGGTTATCGTCACGGACAATCGAGTGGCTAGATTCTATGCGGAAAAGGTCAAGCTGAGCTTGGAAGCGGCTGGGTTTGAGACTTTTGTCTTTGACTTTTTGGAGGGTGAAGCCAGCAAGAACTTAAAAACGGTCAACAAAGTCTATGAGTTTTTGGTCAAGGTTGGTCTGACTCGCAGTGATGGTATCGTGGCCTTGGGTGGCGGTGTTGTTGGTGATTTGGCAGGATTTGTTGCTTCGACCTACATGCGGGGCGTTCATTTCGTGCAGATTCCTACCAGTCTGACAGCTCAAGTGGACTCCTCTATTGGCGGTAAGACAGGTGTCAATACGCCTTGGGCAAAGAATATGGTCGGGACTTTTACCCAGCCTGACGGAGTTCTGATTGACCCTCAAGTCTTGCAGACTTTAGGCCAGCGTGAACTGATTGAAGGCATGGGCGAGGTGGTCAAGTACGGCTTGATTGAGGACAAGGAACTCTGGAATGAGCTGTCAGAAATGGATGGCAGTCCTGAGTCGATTTTGGAGCATGCTGAAAGCATCATCTACCATTCCTGCGATGTTAAGCGTAAGATTGTGGTCGAGGACGAGCTGGATAATGGCGTCCGCCTCTATCTGAATTTCGGTCATACTATTGGGCACGCTATCGAAGCGACAGCAGGCTATGGAAAAGTCATGCACGGTGAAGCAGTGGCGATTGGCATGGTACAGGTTTCCCGCGTCGCTGAAAAGAAAGGCCTCATGCCAGCCGGAATTACAGAAGACATCGTCCGTATGTGTCAGAAGTTTGGCTTGCCGGTGGATTATCAGCCTTGGAATGAAGTTGCTCTCTATCAGGCCTTGACTCATGATAAGAAGGCTAGAGGCAACTCTATCAAGCTAGTACTGGTGCCTGAGCTGGGTTCGGCTAGTATTCACCAGATTCCGCTGGAAGAGATGAAAGAATTTCTGAAGAAATAAGTGCCAGATGGAGTTTAAGACGATTGGACAGTTTGGATGAAAAAATAGACAGAATGTCCAGTTTTTTCCATCTCAGAATAGGAGAAAATGTATGAGATATTTAACAGCAGGTGAATCGCACGGACCACGTCTGACAGCTATTATTGAGGGAGTGCCGGCTGGTCTTCCTCTGACCGCTGACTATATCAATGCTGAGCTCAAGCGCCGTCAGGGTGGGTACGGTCGTGGTGCCCGTATGAAGATTGAAAGCGACCAAGTCGAGATTACGTCTGGGGTTCGTCATGGCTTGACCATGGGCGGCCCGATTACCCTCAATGTTACAAATCTGGATCATCAGAAGTGGCTGGAGATTATGAGCGCGGCAGATGTGGATGAAAAGAAAAAAGGGCTGCGCAAGATTACCAAACCACGCCCTGGCCATGCGGACTTGGTTGGTGGTATGAAATACCGCTTTGACGATTTGCGAAATTCACTTGAGCGTTCTTCTGCCCGCGAAACGACCATGCGTGTAGCAGTCGGAGCAGTAGCCAAGCGTTTGCTTGAAGAAATCGGTATGGAGGTAGCCAGCCATATCGTAACCTTTGGTGGCATTGATATTGATGTGCCGAACAATCTGACTGTAGGAGAAATCAAGGAAAGAGCTGCCCAGTCAGAGGTTTCCATTGTCAATCCCAATCGCGAAGAAGAGATCAAGGCCTATATTGATCAGATTAAGAAAGACGGGGATACCATCGGTGGTGTCATTGAGACGGTTGTTGGCGGTGTGCCGGTCGGTCTGGGCTCCTATGTTCAATGGGATAAGAAGCTGGATGCCAAGATTGCTCAGGGAGTCGTGTCCATCAACGCTTTCAAGGGAGTTGAGTTTGGCGTAGGCTTTGAAGCAGGCCGTCTCAAGGGCAGTCAAGTCATGGATGAAATCCTCTGGTCTGAGGAAGATGGCTTCACTCGCAGAACCAATAATCTAGGCGGCTTTGAGGGCGGTATGACCAATGGTCAGCCAATCGTGGTGCGAGGTGTTATGAAGCCCATTCCAACCCTTTACAAGCCACTGATGAGCGTGGATATTGAGACCCACGAGCCTTATAAGGCGACAGTCGAGCGGAGCGATCCAACGGCTCTGCCAGCAGCGGGTGTAGTTATGGAAAGCGTGGTGGCGACAGTTTTAGCCACTGAAGTTCTGGAGAAGTTCTCTTCGGACAATTTAGAAGAACTAAAGGATGCGGTAGCTCGCCATCGGGAATTTGTCAAGAACTTTTAGAAGTAAGGAGAAGGGCATGGAGAGAAAAACGGTCTATATCGTAGGTCTGGGACTGATTGGAGCTTCCTTAGCTCTGGGTATCAGGAGAGCTCATCCTGAGATAGAGATTCTTGGTTATAATCGAAGTGAGGAATCCCGCAGAGTTGCCTTGGAACGTGGAATGGTAGACCGGGTAACGGATGATTTTGCCGCCTTTGCTCCACTGGCTGATGTGATTATTCTGGCTGTGCCCATCAAGCAGATCATAGCATTTATCAAGGAACTAGCGGAGCTGGATCTGAAGGAAAATGTTATCATCTCTGATGCTGGATCGACCAAGGCAGAGATTGTGGCATCTGCAGAAAAATATCTTCAGAATAAGCCCGTCCGTTTCGTCGGAGCTCATCCTATGGCTGGAAGTCACAAGACCGGAGCCAAGGCAGCCCTTGTCACTCTCTTTGAAAATGCCTATTATATCTTCACGCCCTCTAGCCTGACCAAGCCTGGTACGCTTGAGGAAATGAAAGACTTGCTAAGTGGTCTTCATGCCCGCTTTATTCAAGTAGATGCAACCGAGCACGACCGAGTCACCAGTCAAATCAGTCATTTTCCGCATATCCTTGCCTCTAGCCTTATGGAACAAGCAGCAGCTTATAGCCAAGAGCATGAACTGACCCAGTCTTTTGCAGCCGGTGGTTTTCGAGATATGACGCGGATTGCGGAGAGCGAGCCAGGTATGTGGACCTCTATCCTCTTGACAAATCCCGAAGCCATTTTGGAGCGGCTGGAAGATTTTAAAGATCAGTTAGACAAGGTGGCCGCAGCGATTGAGGCCAAGGACGAGAGAGCTATCTGGGAATTTTTCGATCGAGGACGGCAGAGCCGTAAGCAGATGGAAATTCATAAACGAGCTGGTGTGGATAGCTTTTATGACCTCTTTATTGAAGTGCCTGATGAAGAAGATGCGATTTTAGGTATTTTGGAGCTCCTGCGAGGAATTTCTGTTGTCAATATTCGTATCAACGAGGAAAACCGAGAAGATATCAACGGTATTCTGCAAATCACCTTTAAAAATCACCATGATTTGGAAAAATCTGCTAAAATAGTAAGAGAAAATACGGATTACCTAGTGTCCGAAGACTAATATAGATTGGAGAACTCTATGTCAAATATTTATGATTTAGCCAATGAACTGAGCAGAAATCTGCGTGATTTGCCTGAGTACAAGGCAGTTGCAGAAAGTAAGAAAGCAGTGGATGCTGATAGCGAAGCGAAGGCTATTTTTGCAGATTATCTGGCTTTCCAGCAGGAGTTGCAACAGCTGGCTCAGACTGGTCAGGTACCGACTCAGGAGGTACAGGACAAGATGACTTCCTTTGGTGAGAAGATTCAGGGCAATGCTGTTCTTTCTGAATTCTTCAATAAGCAGCAGCAACTGTCCATCTATCTGGCGGACATTGAGCGTATCATCTTTGATCCGGTGCAGGATTTGCTTAAGTAAGCTAATAAAAAAAGAAGAATCTGGACTGAATACCCGGATTCTTTTTGCTTCGGCTAGGATTCCAGAAATTTTAAGAATTTCTGGTCTTTTTATGATAAAATAAGAAGCAACAAAGGAAAGTACGAGGTCACCTATGAAATTATCAACCGATGTAAAAGGCCTGAAGGGCCGTATCCGCGTACCTGGAGATAAGTCTATCAGTCACCGTTCCATTATTTTTGGTAGTTTGGCTAAGGGAGTTACTATCGTTCGTGACATTTTGAGAGGGGAAGATGTGCTGTCTACCATGCAGGTTTTTCGCGACTTAGGCGTGCAGATTGAGGACGATGGAAATTTAGTCAATATTCATGGCGTAGGATTTGAAGGTCTGCAAGCACCGAAAAATAAGCTGGATATGGGCAATTCTGGAACGTCTATCCGTTTGATTTCTGGTGTTTTGGCTGGCCAGGATTTCGAAGCGGAGATGTTTGGTGACGATAGTCTATCCAAGCGGCCTATGGATCGGGTGACCATTCCTCTTCGGCAGATGGGAGTCGAGATTGCTGGTCGGACTGAGCGTGATTTACCACCGCTCAAGATGAAGGGGAGCAGGGAACTGCAGCCTATTCACTATCAGCTGCCAGTGGCTTCTGCTCAGGTTAAGTCGGCCTTGATTTTTGCTGCCCTGCAGGCTCAGGGAGAGTCAGTTATTATAGAAAAGGAAATCACCCGCAATCATACAGAAGATATGATTGCCCAGTTTGGTGGGCAGATTAAGGTCAAAGGCAAGGAAATTCGCATTCAGGGCGGTCAGGAATTCACTGCCCAAGAAGTGACGGTTCCAGGAGACATTTCCAGTGCGGCCTTCTGGCTGGTGGCTGGATTGATTGTGCCGGACTCTAAGATTGTCTTAGAGAATGTCGGCATCAATGAAACTCGTACAGGTATTCTAGAAGTGATAGAGGCTATGGGCGGACGGATGACGCTGTCAGATGTCGATTCAGTAGCCAAGTCTGCAACCATCACCGTTGAAACGTCTGAGCTTAAGGGAACGGAGATTGGCGGCGAGATTATCCCGCGCTTGATTGATGAGTTGCCGATTATTGCACTTCTTGCGACGCAGGCTCAGGGACGGACTGTCATTCGTGATGCAGAGGAGCTCAAGGTCAAGGAAACCGATCGGATCCAGGTGGTGGCAGACGCTCTTAATAGCATGGGCGCAGCTATTACCCCGACGGAAGACGGCATGATTATCGAAGGGAAAACACCTCTTCATGGTGCCCAAGTCAATACCTTTGGTGACCATCGTATTGGGATGATGACGGCAATTGCTGCTTTATTGGCTCAAAGCGGTCAGGTAGAACTTGAGCGATCTGAAGCCATTAAGACCAGCTATCCAAGCTTCTTCAGCGACTTGGAGGGTTTGATGCATGGCTAAGATATTGCTGGGCTTTATGGGAGCCGGAAAATCCACAGTGGCTAGAGGCTTAGCCCAAGACTTTGTCGATATGGATGAACTGCTCTGCCAGCGGCTGGGCATGTCTATTAAGGACTATTTTGATCAGCATGGTGAAGCGGCCTTCCGGGCTGCTGAAGCCCAGCTCTTGGCTGAGTTGATCGATACGGACTTGGTCATTTCAACTGGCGGCGGTGTAGTCGTCAGCTCGGAAAACCGCAGATTACTTGCTCAGAACGCTGACAATATCTATCTGAAAGCAGATTTTGAAACGCTCTATCAGCGAATTCAGCAGGATGCTAAGCAGGAGCGACCTTTGTTCTTAAACCAGAGCAAGTCAGACTTGCAGCAGATTTTTGAGCAGCGTCAGGCCTGGTATGAGGAAGTAGCGACCCAGATTGTCGATACGAGGCTCAAAAGCCCGCAGGAAATTATTGAGGAAATTCAATGAAAATAGCATTTCTAGGCCCTAGAGGCTCCTTTTCTCACCATGTAGCCCAAGCTGCCTTTCCGAGCGAGGACTTGGTGCCTTATCAGAATATCACTGAGGTCATGAAGGCTTATGAGGCTAGGGAAGTGGATTACTCGGTCGTTCCGGTGGAAAATTCCATTGAGGGCAGTGTCCACGAGACCTTGGACTATCTCTTTCATCAAGCAGATATTCAGGCGATGGCTGAAATCGTCCAGCCCATCAAGCAGCAGCTCTTGGTGACGGATTTGGAGAAGCCAATTGAGAAGATATTTTCTCACCCGCAGGCTATTGCTCAAGGAAAGAAATATATCCGCCAGCATTATCCGCAGGCTGCCATTGAGGTGACGGCTAGTACGGCCTATGCAGCTCGTTTTGTGGCAGAGCATCCTGAAAAGAATTTTGCGGCTATTGCCCCGCGCACGGCTGCAGCAGAATACGGGCTCAAAGTAGCGGCCAGCGACATTCAGGAAATGGAAGAAAATTATACCCGCTTCTGGATTCTGGGTCATGAGGTGCCTAAGCTTGAACTGGCTAAGACAGGAGACAAGCAGACACTGGCTTTGACCCTGCCGGATAATCTGCCTGGTGCCCTCTATAAGGCTTTGTCGACCTTTGCTTGGCGTGGGATTGACCTGACCAAGATTGAGAGCCGGCCTCTAAAAACAGCTTTGGGAGAGTATTTTTTCATTATTGACATTGACAACGAGCAGAAAAAATTGTCGGATTTTGCCTATCAAGAGTTGACAAGTCTTGGAATTACTTATAAAATTTTTGGTAGCTACAGTGTGTTTCTGATTCAGGACAAGTAGCAGAAGATTGGAGAAGAGATGAAGAAACCAGAAAATCTTAGCCATCATGAGCAACTCCGCTTAGATTATCTCTATAAAAATTATTATTATCTAAACGATAAAGAAAAGAAAGAATTTGACTATCTGCGTCAGAAGTCCAAGGGGATTGGCAGTTCAGCCAGTGCGCCGAACCATGAAGAGCAGCCGCATACAGTTGGTGACGCCTACGAACAAGAGCCTGTGGAAATGGATTCTTCTGGCCTCTTGCCCAAGTACCCTGAGCGTTCTTCTCGCAGCAGAAGTCAAAAGAAGGCGCCGGAAGCTCTGGCAGGAGCTGGTCTGGGACAAAACAAGCCTAAGAAACCTCGCAAAAAAATTCGCTTGAAACGAATTCTGCTCTGGGCAGGGATTTTCCTGCTTATGGTCTTGGGGGGCATGATTTTCATGTTTATAAAAGGCTTGACGACAGCTCACACTGGCAATTCTAAGCCAGCAGAAACAGAATTTTTTGACGGTAAGGATACTAAGGACGGAGTGAATATCCTCATTCTCGGAACAGATGGCCGGGTTGGTGACGACTCGACTGAGACGAGGACTGACTCCATTATGGTCTTGAATGTTGGCAATAAGGACCACAAGGTGAAATTGGTCAGCTTTATGCGTGATACCCTCATTCACATCGATGGCGTCAGCAATGAGTACACCGATCCGTCGCAGGCAGATTACTATGACCAAAAGCTCAATTCTGCCTATACGATTGGGGAGCAAAACCACAACCGTGGTGCAGACTATGTCCGCCAGATGCTCAAAGATAATTTTGATCTGGACATCAAATATTATGCACTGGTGGATTTCCAGACCTTTGCGACAGCTATTGACACCCTTTTCCCAAATGGCGTCAGCATGAATGCCCAGTTCTCAACGATTGATGGGGAGAAAGTGACAGAAGTTGAAGTGCCAGATGACCTGAATATGAAAGACGGTGTGGTACCCAACCAAACAATCAAGGTCGGTCAGCAGCAGATGGACGGTCGGACCTTGCTCAACTACGCTCGCTTCCGTAAGGATGATGAGGGCGACTTTGGCCGGACCCGCCGCCAGCAGGAAGTTTTGACGGCTGTCTTCCAACAGGTCAAGGATCCGACTAAGCTTTTTACTGGATCAGAGGCTCTTGGTAAGGTCTTTGCCTTGACTTCGACCAATGTGCCTTACAGCTTCCTTTTGACCAATGGTCTCTCTATGGCTGGAGATTCCCGCAATGGAGTTGAGCGCCTGACGATTCCGGAAAATGGCGACTGGGTGGATACCTATGACATGACGGTGGTCAAGGGCTCTTGATTGACTTTGAAGCCTATAAAGAAAGACTGCAGCAAATGGGTCTCAGATAAGATATATGATATAATGAAAGGTGGGACGATGTCCTGCCTTTTCTTTTGGAAAATGGCAGAGCGATAAAGCAGAAAGAGAAAAATATGTTAAAAAAGAATGATGTGATTGAAGTTGAAATCGTGGATCTAAGCCATGAGGGAGCAGGGGTGGCCAAGGCAGAAGGCCTGGTTTTCTTTGTGGAAAATGCCCTGCCGGGTGAGCTCATCCGTATGCGTGTGCTCAAGGTCAACAAAAAAATCGGCTTTGGCAAGGTGGAGGAATTTCTCCGTACTTCAGACCAGCGCAATGAAAATCTTGATATGGCCTATCTGCGTACGGGGATTGCCGACTTGGGGCATTTGAACTATCCAGCCCAGCTGGACTTCAAACGCAAACAGGTCAAGGACAGTCTTTATAAGATTGCTGGTTTGTCCGATGTTGAAGTGCCGCCGACACTTGGTATGGAGCAGCCGTTGGGCTACCGTAATAAGGCTCAAGTGCCTGTTCGTCGTGTCAATGGTCAGCTGGAAACAGGATTTTTCCGGAAAAATTCCCATGACCTCCTGCCGATTGAAGATTTCTATATTCAGGATCCAGTCATTGACCAAGTTATCCTATTTACACGTGACTTGCTGCGTCGTTTTGACCTCAAACCTTACGATGAGCAAGAAAAGACAGGACTCATTCGCAATCTAGTTGTTCGCCGTGGCCATTATTCAGGGGAAATCATGGTAATTCTGGTCACAACCCGACCTAAAATTTTTCGAGTGGAGCAGTTGATGGAGCGCTTGACAGAAGCATTCCCAGCTATCAAATCCATCATGCAGAATATCAACGACCAGCCCGGCAACGCGATTTTTGGAAAAGACTGGCGAACGCTTTATGGCCAAAACTACATTACCGACCAGATGCTGGGAAATGACTTCCAGATTGCTGCGCCTGCCTTTTACCAAGTTAATACCGAAATGGCAGAAAAGCTCTATCAGACAGCCATTGACTTTTCCGAACTGACTGCAGATGATGTGGTGCTTGACGCCTACTCTGGCATCGGGACTATCGGTCTATCAGTTGCCAAGCAGGTCAAGCAGGTCTATGGTGTCGAAGTGATCCCAGAAGCTGTCGAAAATAGCCAAAAGAATGCGGCAATCAACGGCATTACCAACGCCAGCTATGTCTGCGCTCCTGCTGAGGAAGCCATCCAAAACTGGCTTAAAGAGGGTATCCAAGCGGATGTCATCCTAGTCGATCCACCACGAAAAGGACTGACCGAGAGCTTCATCAAAGCCAGCGTCAGCATGGAACCCAAGAAAATCACTTATATCTCCTGCAATGTCGCTACTATGGCGCGTGATATCAAACTCTATCAAGAATTAGGATATGAGTTGAAGAAAGTCCAGCCTGTAGATTTGTTTCCTCAAACGCACCACGTGGAGTGTGTAGTGTTGCTACAACGAAAAAAAGGGTGAAAATCCTTGATTTTAAGCTATTTTACAAGCATTTTGTCTTTGTAGATAAAGGCAATTTTGACGTCAAAAAAGTCCTAAAAAGGCACATAGATGTATATGTATTTGTAGATGTCGTTTGCGCATCGGAAAAATGAATACAACAATAAATATTTATCTAAAGAGAGAACAATTGTTTATTGTTCTCCTTTTTTTATTTTCAGGAGGGAAAATGACAAAAGAATTACAATCATCACGCTATATTGTCATTTCATTTTTAGTACGTGAAATGGGAATAGATATTGTTGAGGCCATATCTCTTATGGCTGAATTAGAAAAAAGTGGCTTGGTTCGCTTGGAATCAAGTGGAGATTTAATACTCAAAGAACTTGGAGGAGCGCTATGAATCGAATTACCGCAAATCAATACCAAACTTCAGAACGGTATTACAAATTACCTAAAATTCTTTTTGAGGATGAGAAATATATGGATATGAAACTAGAAGTAAAGGTGGCTTATTCTATTTTAAAAGATCGTTTAGAATTATCTCTCAGTCGTGGTTGGATAGATGAAGAAGGCGCGGTCTATTTAGTATTTTCTAATTCTAAACTGATGAGGCTGTTAGGTTGTTCGAAGTCAAAACTACTATCAATCAAAAAAACTCTTAAAGAATATGACTTAATTGATGAAGTTCAACAGTCTTCAAGTGAGAAAGGGAGACTTGCTAATAAGATTTATTTAGGGGAATTGTCTTCTACCCCAGTAGGTAATTCAAACATGCCTAGTGTTAAAAAAAGACTAGGGCAGGTTGAAAATGAAACGACCCCTGTCTCTTATTCAGCCCCTAGTGAGACTGAAGTTAGTGAGACTAAATATAGTGAGACTGATTCTTTATTTATTGAGGATGAGGAGGAGAGGAATACTCAACCTATCTTGAAAAGAAAAGTAGAAAAGGTCACAAAATATGATCGAGATTATATTTGGGGATTGGTACAAGATCAATTTAGACGAGAGGGGTTTTCTGAAACAGCCAGCGAAATTGCTATGACTGATTTTGAGAGAATCTATCAGTATGCTCTTGACAATGTTCGCTTTGTTAGACGAGCGGAAGTTTTGGCTGAATTTGTGTTTAACGGCTTGTATTCTGTTTGGAATAACCGTGTTAGAAAAGGAGGTGGTTAAATGTCGCCAATCGAGTGGATATTAGTTTTGCTCATTGTCATTTCAAGTGGTGTGACACTTTGGACATTGATAGTCGATCAGAAAGGGGTGATAAAGAAATGAAATTTATTGATTTATTTTCAGGTATCGGTGGCTTTCGACTAGGAATGGAAAGTGTCGGACACGAGTGTATTGGATTTTGTGAGATTGATAAATTTGCTAGAGAATCTTATAAGTCCATTTTTCAAACAGAAGGAGAAATAGAATTTCATGACATACGAGATGTTTCAGATGACGAATTTAAAAAACTTAGAGGGAAAGTCGATATCATCTGTGGGGGATTCCCTTGTCAAGCATTTTCAATCGCAGGAAGACGATTGGGATTTGAAGATACTAGAGGCACTCTGTTCTTTGAAATTGCTCGGGCGGCCAAACAAATCCAACCACGTTTTCTTTTTCTTGAAAATGTTAAAGGCCTACTCAATCACGATAAGGGACGGACGTTCACCACAATCCTTACCACGCTTGATGAATTGGGGTTTGATGTTGAGTGGCAGGTGCTTAACAGTAAGGATTTTGGCGTTCCCCAAAACAGAGAGAGGGTGTTTATTATCGGACATTCTAGAAAGAAAGGTACCAGACTCCTATTTCCTTTCAGACGAGAAGGTCAAGCAACTAACTCTGAGACTTTGAAAGAACTAGGGAATTTAAATCCATCAAGAAGTGGAATGAGTGGTAAAGTCTATTATTCAGAAGGTCTTGCGCCAACTTTAGTTCGTGGAAAAGGAGAAGGATTTAAGGTTGCGATTCCTTGTATGACACCAGATAGATTAGACAAAAGACAAAATGGTAGACGTTTCAAGGATAATCAAGAGCCAATGTTTACTTTAAATACTCAGGATCGTCATGGCATTGTCGTTGTTGGAGATTTACCGACTAGCTTTAAGGAGACAGGTCGTGTCTATGGAAGTGAGGGCTTATCTCCAACACTGACTACAATGCAAGGTGGAGATAAAATTCCTAAAATACTAATTCCAGAACCAATCCAATTTCTAAAAGTCCGAGAGGCAACGAAAAAAGGATATGCTCAAGCAGAAATAGGAGATTCAATCAATTTGGAAAGACCAAGTTCTCAGTATCGTCGTGGTAGAGTTGGCAAAGGTATAGCGAATACGTTAACAACTAGTGGTCAAATGGGAGTAGTAGTGGCTAGCTATGAAGGAGAAGATAAACAAGTTTATCATGTAACCGGTGTCTTGATAGATGGACAATTTTACCGTCTAAGGATAAGACGAATCACTCCTAAAGAGTGTTTTCGCTTGCAGGGATTTCCTGATTGGGCTTTTGAAGCTGCTAGAAAAGTCTCTAGTAATAGTCAGCTCTATAAACAAGCTGGTAATAGTGTAACCGTTCCTGTGATTGCCGCAATCGCAAAAAAATTAAAAGAAATAGAGGAAAAAGATGAAAGCATTAAATAAAGAATCAATACTAGATTGTGATGAATTAGAAACAGAATTACATGACGCAGAAATCAAACAGCTGGATGAACAAATATTTTTGATGCCCAATTATCCATGTGAGTTTGAGGTGACATTTTTAGATGATTACCATAAAAAACACAACTACCCCCTATTTTACGAATCCTATCTTCAAAACATTATGGAATTCCTTGAAAGTCAGGATATAAAGAACGGAGCTGATGCCTTTGTAGATGATCATCAGAATCTTGTTTTTGTTTTATATGGACAAGGCTATCGAGCCGAGGGAAAAGAGGGAATACTTACAACCCAAGTAACTGTAAAAGCTTATGATGAAGACAAGAAACCGATTAACTTCGCAAATTTATTAGATTCCTTAATAGTCTCAGAATATCAAATGGAACCGAATCTTTGGGAGGTCTCCCATGATTGATCTCTATCTAAGTAAAAATAGCCATAGAAATCAACTTCTTTTAGACTTCTTCCAAAACTATGGCATCGAGGTATCTTGTCATTCAGTTTCTGAAATGACAAAGGATAAATTAATTGAGATGATGAGCTATTCTTCAGATTGTTTTGAGTTTTTATCTCCTAATTTATTACGATTTAAGAACCGTGACAATCTAAAATTAACAGATTTCATTGAAATGATATTAAAAAATCCTGAACTAACTATTAGACTTCCTCTTGCGGTTTCAAATAAGAGGGTTTATCCAAATCTGAATCTGGAGGAGGCTAGAGCTTTATTGCCAAGAGATACAAAACAATTGATTTACATGGCACAAACACATTATTTATCTAACTAAAGGAGAAGCAATATGGCTGAACGATTTTGGGAGAACTTGTCCATTATTTTGGCTGAAAGAAATATTAGCTGGATTGAGTTAACCAGAAAAATGTTTGCGGGAGAGTTTCACTATCCAAGTGAATTGAATCGTTTGTATCAAAAGATTCGCCACTATAAGATGGAACAACGAATGCCTCAAAGTCCATGGGTAGAAAGGATTGTGCAGGTATTAGATTTAGATTATGAAGATTTATTTCGGAGGTAACTATGAAAAGAATAATTCCAGTTTATATATTCCAACAAGTAAATGTCCTATTGGTATCCCTATACTTACTGAAATTTCTTTGTATCGGTGAGTTAACTATACTACAGATTCTCTATGGAGCGTCGCTTATTTCTTTTTTATGGATGTATGGTCAACGAAAACAAGTGATCAAAGTTAATATGAAAACTAGGATAAAATGGCTTGGTATTGGATTTGTCAGCCTACTGATTATAAGTCTATGTTTTAGTCTGATTCATGCTCAAGGAAGCACGAATCAAGCAAACTTAATTGGCCTTCAACATCAAGTTCCTTGGTTTTCATTTTTATTGTTCTTAATCAATGCGAGTATGATTGAAGAATTTTTGTATCGAGAAATTTTATGGAACTTGGTCAAAAAATTAGATATCAGAATTGCGTTGACAAGTGTTTTGTTCGCTTTAGCTCATCATCCAGGAACCATTCTAGCTTGTTGTTTGTATGTTTCATTGGGAATGTTTTTAGGGATGGTACGCTATAAATCGGACTTATGGGGCAGTATGGGGCTACATTTGGTGTGGAACCTACTAGTTTATAGTTTGCTGCTTTTTTAGAGTAAATTAGCTTGTTTTAGGGAAATGAAATGCTAACGTTATGTAACAATGTTAGTCTTTTATTTCAAACTCTTTGATTAATATGAATTTAGCTCGACAGAAAAATAAGAAATGTGATAAAAATTTCAACTACTCTTGTCTATAATAAAGCTACCTGTTCTTTGAAAATTGAATCCACTCCGTCTTGATTAGCGTGCCTGTGTAAGTAGGGACTGAGAGTATTTCCCTGTGAAGGGCAACTGGCACAAGACGTGTGTGAGAATTTTCTAACAGACACGGAGTTTATCGTTACCAGACTTAAACGATGCGACAAACTAGATAAAGGAGTTAATCATGAAGGTAGTAAACTTGTATGATTTGAAACAAATGGGAAATAAAGGTGGTTGTACCATCCAATTGATTCATCACTTTCCTTTTGGTATGGGCTTAGGACATCTCAAAAAAGACTACATTGAATTTAAACGTGTTGGTATCGTTGATGGGAAAGCAGTAGAAGTTACTCTTCGAGAACCTTATTCGAGAGATCTACTGCAGGTAGTTAAGTCGATTAAGCAACGTCAGAAATTGATAGCTTATCGTTATAAAGAAGGAAAGTTGCTATTTGTTAAGAAGGAGGCCTCAGATGTCCTCTGAACAACAGGAACGAATGGCAGTTCAATATGCAGAGCGTAGTCTTTTGTTTACTGTCAAAAGTCTTTTAAAGATTCTAGAATGGTCTAGACGTCAGGCTTTAGCACAGGATTCCGCCTATAAGATAGGGGTACAGAAATTAGAAGAATTGCTACAATCTCCTTATTCGATTGATACGATTAATCTGAAAAAAGATTTTTTAGACAAACCAATTGATATAGAGAAATTTAAAGCTTTTTTAGAAAAAGAAGAGATTCCTTTAGCCATCGCTTGGCAAGGGGATTCTCTGCATTTCTACACGAAAGACCGTTCGATTCTGGACAATCATTTAGACCATCTTTTAGAAAAAATGGTTAATGATCCGGAGAAATTAGCTGATTTTACCATGGATAAGTCATTAGATGATGCAATTGATGAGGCGAAATCCCAAATTACCTTTAGACAAGAAGGAGCCGTCAAACAGAAAGAGATGGTGAGATGATGTACAGTGGAAAGAAATTCCTACTATTCTCACTGTTAGGTATCTTACTAGGCTATCTTTTTCATCGTTTGACGCTTTTGTATGATTCCTATACTGGAAATACCTTAGATAAATGGACTCATCTTCTAATTGAAGGTCAAGATGAAGTTCTTCAGTCGCCATGGAATGTTTCTTTTACTGGAAAATCAAGTGCTTTTTTTCTTCTAGGTTTTGTGATGATGTTACTGGTTTATCTCTATCTAGAGACTGGTAAAAAACAATACCGAGAAGGGGTAGAATACGGGAGCGCCCGTTTTGGAACTCTAAAAGAAAAGAAGCTCTTTTACGGTAAGGAATTTTCTCATGATACGATCTTAGCACAAGATGTTCGTTTGACATTATTAGATAAAAAACCACCCCAATATGATAGAAATAAGAATATTGCGGTGATCGGAGGTTCAGGAAGTGGGAAGACCTTTCGCTTTGTGAAACCCAATCTGATTCAGATGAATAGTTCTAATATTGTAGTGGATCCTAAAGATCACTTGGCCGAGAAAACAGGCAAACTCTTTTTAGAACATGGCTACCAAGTAAAGGTGTTAGATTTAGTCAATATGAAGAACTCAGATGGCTTTAATCCTTTTCGCTATATAGAGACAGAAAACGATTTGAATCGCATGCTGACGGTTTATTTTAATAATACCAAAGGCTCTGGATCCCGTAGTGATCCATTTTGGGATGAAGCTTCTATGACTTTGGTCCGAGCTTTAGCCTCCTACTTGGTCGATTTCTATAATCCACCCAAAACAAGAGAACAACTCATAGAAGAAAGTCGTTTAAGTCAAAAGGAATACCAAAACTTGTTGAAACGTCAAAAAAAAGAAGTGGAAGAGCGAAAAAAACGAGGGCGTTATCCAAGTTTTGCTGAAATCTCAAAACTCATTAAACACTTATCCAAGGGTGAAAATCAAGAAAAAAGTGTCTTAGAAATTCTATTTGAAAATTATGCTAAAAAGTATGGGACTGAAAATTTTACCATGCGAAATTGGGCAGATTTTCAAAATTATAAGGATAAGACTCTGGATTCTGTTATAGCTGTAACCACTGCTAAATTTGCCCTCTTCAATATTCAAAGTATCATGGATTTGACCAAAAGAGATACCCTTGAAATGAAGACATGGGGCAAGGAAAAATCAATGGTCTACTTAGTTATCCCTGATAACGATAGTACCTTTCGCTTTCTTTCAGCCCTCTTTTTTTCAACCGTATTTCAAACCCTAACAAGACAAGCAGATATTGATTTTAAGGGTCAATTGCCTCTTCATGTGAGAGTTTACTTAGATGAGTTCGCAAATATCGGAGAAATTCCAGATTTTGCTGAACAAACCTCAACAGTTCGCTCTCGTAATATGAGTCTCGTTCCTATTCTACAAAATATTGCCCAACTTCAAGGGCTCTATAAAGAAAAAGAAGCTTGGAAAACCATTTTGGGGAACTGTGATAGCTTAGTCTACTTAGGTGGGAATGATGAAGATACCTTTAAATTTATGAGTGGATTACTCGGTAAACAAACCATTGATGTTCGAAATACCAGTCGTTCATTTGGCCAGACAGGTTCAGGATCCCTTTCTCATCAAAAGATTGCCCGTGATTTAATGACACCTGATGAAGTCGGAAATATGAAACGGCATGAATGCCTGGTTCGAATTGCCAATATGCCTGTCTTTAAAAGCAAAAAATACAATTCCATCAAGCATCCAAACTGGAAGTACCTAGCCAATCAAGAAACCGATGAACGGTGGTGGAACTATCAGATCAATCCTTTGAATCAAAGACAAGAAAACCATCTTGAAGGTCTTAGAATTCGTGATTTAACTTTTGAATCTAGTTTAAAATAAAAATAGAAAAGAGGAAATAGATGATTACGCATTTTAAAGGTTTTGTTTATGGAGTAGACGCAAGTGCTATGTTTGCACAAGCTATGTCTTTGTTACAGAAGGGATTGATTGCGGTTGGTGCCTTTCTCGTTGTTGTGGGGATTGTTAACCTTGCAACCAACATTAAAGATGGTGGACCAGGTGTTCGGAATGCCATTCTTGAAATTGTCGGTGGTGTTATGGTCGGGGCTGCTGGAGCCTTTGTAACCCAGATTTCAATTTAGGAGGATAAACAATGACATGAATCTTAGTTTAGTCTCACCCTTTGTTTACCTTGCATCTGAAAAAATATCAGCTGAAAATTTATTTGAAGGATTTAATGTAGATTTACAATCTACGGTAGATTTGATTAAATCTCTATCTAGCTATAATCCAACCGTTTGGAATTATATGTCTAGTATTACTAAAAGTGTCATGCAGCCTCTTGGAGTTGCGATTTTATCAGTTGTTCTCATCTTAGAATTTTCAAAGATGGCAAAGAAGATTGCTAACTCAGGTGGAGCGATGACCTTTGAAGCATTAGCCCCGATGTTGATTAGTTATATCATGGTCGCAGTTGTAATTACCAACACGACCGTCATTGTAGAAGCCATCATCGGGATTGCGAGTCATGCCATTGAACAAGTGGCCTCGATTGTGGCACACGGTGGGGCAAAGTATGATACCATCTCTGGATTAAAAGGGTCAGGATTTATTGGCCGGATGATTGTGGGCTTTTTCGCCCTCCTCATTTGGCTTGTTCGGATAGTAAGTGCAGCCATGGTCAATCTTTTGGTATCTATTCGATTTATTCAACTCTATCTTATGATTCCATTTGCCCCTCTTACGATTCCAACATTTTTAAGTGATGAGTGGAAGTCTATTGGTATTGGCTATTTAAAAAATATTATGGTCTATGCGGTACAAGGGGTTCTCATTTTTCTGATTGTTTCTCTTGTTCCTTTGTTTGAATCTGCTGGGAAAATAGCTGTTTCAAATGGTGCAGGAGTCCTGCAATCACTTGCGATTATGTTTGGTAGTTTGGTACAAGCTATCTTACTGATTATTGCCCTCGTTGGTTCTCAACGTACGGCTCGCTCAATCTTAGGTATGTAATTAGATAAAGGCTAGGAAGTGAATGCTTCTTAGCCTTTTTAGAAAGGAAAGTCATGAATACACGTGTCTTTAAAGACATTTCAAAATACCAACACAGGGCTTGGTTAGGTTTCACCACAAGACAAATCATCTTTGTTTTACCAGCCTTTATTGTCACAATTATTGTTTTGGGCTTGAATCTCTTTTTCTGGCAATTTGGAGATTGGTTTGTTTACGGTTTTGTGTTTGCTTTTACCATCCCCCTCATGCTTTTTGGAGTCTATAAACCCAATGATTTATATTTTGAACATTATTTGAAATACCGTCTTCATTTTGAATTAACGGTTCCCCTACGCACAATTACAGGAAAGAAAGGACCTGAACATGAAAAGAAAATCAAATACATTAAAGAAGCAAAAAACTTCAATGACTAATAAAAAGGAAGTAGTTAAAGGGAAAAAAGAGGAAGTGTTACCCTCTACGGCTAATACTCTTTCCTATCAAGCCCTATATCAAAATGGTCTGATGCAGGTAAAAGAAGATTATTTCTCACAAAGCTATTTACTTGGTGATGTCAATTACCAGACCGTTGGTTTAGAAGATAAGGGCGCAATCATTGAGAAGTATTCTGATTTGATTAACTCTTTAGATGACCAAACCAACTTCCAATTGACTATCTTTAATAAAAGATTGAATTTAGAAAAATTCAGACAAAGTGTTTTGTATGAGGAAAAAGAAGATGGATATGATACCTATCGTAAAGAATTGAATCGGATGATGAATCAGAATTTAGACAGTGGTGAAAATAATTTTTCAGCTGTGAAACTGATTAGCTTTGGTAGAAAGGATTCTAATCCCAAACAAGCTTATCGCTCCTTGTCTCAAATTGGAGAATATTTCAAGAGTGGTTTCTCAGAAATTGATGCTCGATTTGAATCCTTGGCTGGAGAAAACCGTGTGAACTTGTTGGCGGATATGCTTAGAGGAGAACACCATCTTCCTTTTTCTTACCGTGATTTAACGAGATCTGGTCAGACAACTCGTCACTTCATAGCCCCTAATCTCTTGGATTTTAAAAACAAGAATTACCTACAAATCAATGACCGCTTATTACAGATTGTCTATGTGAGAGACTACGGCATGGAATTAGGGGATCAGTTTATCCGAGACCTCATGCAAGGAGATTTGGAATTGATTGTAAGCCTTCATGCTCAAAGTTCGACTAAGGCAGATGCCATGAAGAAACTACGAACAAAGAAGACCTTGATGGAATCCCAAAAGATTGGGGAACAACAAAAACTAGCTCGTACAGGTATCTATTTGGAAAAAGTAGGCCATGTTTTAGAAAGCAATATCGATGAAGCTGAAGAACTCTTAAAAACCATGACCGAGACAGGAGATAAACTATTTCAAACAGTCTTTTTGATTGGTGTTTTTGGTCAGGATGAAGAAGAACTCAAACAAGCTCTAGATACGATTCAACAAGTGGCCGGCTCAAATGACCTAATGATTGATAAACTTCCATATATGCAAGAAGCAGCCTTTAATAGTTTGCTGCCATTTGGTTGTGATTTTTTAGAGGGAGTATCACGGAGTTTATTAACGTCCAATATAGCAGTGAACTCTCCATGGACTTCAGTAGATTTACAAGACCGCAGTGGGAAATATTACGGTATCAATCAAATCTCAAGTAATATTATTACCATTGATCGCAGCCTATTAAATACACCGTCAGGTCTGATTTTAGGAACATCTGGAGCTGGGAAAGGGATGGCAACCAAGCATGAAATTATCACGACCAAAATCAAGGAATCTGGTGAAAATACTGAAATTATCATTGTGGATCCAGAAGCAGAATACAGTGTCATTGGACGAGCTTTTGGGGGAGAAATGATTGATATTGCGCCCGATTCCCAAACTTATCTCAATGTCCTTGACTTGTCTGAAGAAAATATGGATGAAGATCCTGTAAAGGTAAAATCAGAATTTCTTTTATCCTTTATCGGCAAGTTATTGGATAGAAAAATGGATGGAAGAGAAAAATCGATTATCGACCGAGTTACCAGACTCACCTATCAGTCATTTAAAGAGCCTTCTTTGGAAGAATGGGTCTTTGTCTTGAGCCAACAACCAGAAGAAGAAGCGCAGAACTTGGCACTTGATATGGAACTGTATGTCGAAGGTTCTCTTGATATTTTTTCTCATAAGACCAATATTCAGACAGGATCTAACTTCTTAATCTATAATGTTAAAAAGTTAGGAGATGAGCTGAAACAAATCGCTCTTATGGTAGTGTTTGATCAGATATGGAATCGTGTTGTTCGGAACCAAAAATTAGGGAAGAAGACCTGGATTTATTTTGATGAGATGCAGCTTCTCTTATTAGATAAATATGCCAGTGATTTCTTCTTTAAATTGTGGAGTCGTGTCAGAAAATATGGAGCCAGTCCGACTGGAATAACTCAAAACGTCGAAACCTTATTGTTAGATCCAAATGGTAGACGGATTATTGCAAATAGTGAATTTATGATTCTCCTCAAGCAAGCAAAAAATGACCGAGAAGAACTAGTTCAACTCTTAGGCTTGTCAAAAGAACTCGAAAAATACCTTGTCAATCCAGAAAAAGGGGCAGGACTGATAAAAGCTGGTTCAGTTGTCGTACCCTTTAAAAATAAGATTCCTCAAGGTACTCAATTGTTTGATATCATGAGTACGGATCCTGATAAAATGGCTTCTAACTAAGGGGAAGTAGAATGAAGGATAAAAGAAAAATCATACGTGCCCGAAAGGCATTTAGAAGAAGTCTAAAAGATGAGAAGAAATTCTTGAAACAAGGAAAGAAGGAGGTGAAGAAACAGAAAAAAGATTCCGCTGTACTGGATGAAAAAGCATGGAAAAAAGAGATAAAAGAAAAGCTAGAGGAGATGAGAGAAGCTTCAAAGGAGAGAGTAAAACAAGCAAATGAAGACTACAATCATATTCTTCAAAATAGTCCTCCATCTCTTTTGAATCGAAAAGAATTAAGAGACAGACGGTTGCCTCATGCTAGGAAACGATTGAAAATAGCCAAGAAGCAATTTAAGGATGCAAAGGTAGAAGCAAAAGAAGAAAGAAAAGAGAGTCGTAAAGAAAGAAAAACCAATCAAAAATTTCTTTATGGTCAGGAATCGAAAGCAAAATCTAATTTTTTCTTTCAAGGGAAGAGTTTAGAAGAATTAAAAGCTAAGAAAGAAGTCAAGGCTGCAAAAGAGAATCTAAAATCTACTAAACAAGCCTATAAGTCCAAAAAAGTAAGTAGGAAAGCCAAAACTTTTCTTTATGTCCTTGGACGTGAAGGTGGAGAGTTAGCTTCAGAAAATGAAGATTTAGAAGGCTATCGCACACTTCAAGAGACCATTAGAAAAGGGAAACGCTACAGTAGGCTTTCTTATAATCTTGGGAAAGCTAGTGTCAAAACAGGACAAGCAACAGGTCGTTTTACCAAGAAAAGACTGACCAACACAAAAGAGCGATACCATCATTTTAAGGCTGGAAAAGGATGGAAACTAGGGAAAGAGAATCCAAGTTCCTTTAAAAATCAGTTTCGAAAATTAAAGAAACAAGGTCTTACTAGTGTCCGAAATATCTATCAAAAACTAAAAGCAGCCTTTTCCTTCTTTACATTTGCGGCCGGAAATCCTGCAACCTGGATAGTTGGAGGAATAGTCTTTCTTCTTTTACTTATGATGAGCTTCTTTTTAGGATTTTCATCTGCTAGTTTGATTCAACAAGATGAATTTGAATTAACAAAAGCTTATACCCACCTAACCTGGGAAGACGCAGAACATACTCGCAAAAATGACAAAGGAATTACTTATTACACAAAAGTTGATGATGTGATGGGGTATATGAACTTTAAATTCCATGACTATGAGTTACACAAACCAGTTCACTTATTTAGTTCCGAAACTTACAAGGATTATCTGTCTACTTTGTGGCATGATTTAAACGATGGGGATGATTTGAAATCCATGCAAGACCTCTATGAAACTCCTAAGTATAAACTATCGAAAGACGATCAAGAGGAAATAAAGGAACTAAAAGAAGAGGGTGTCTATGCTTCCATGCAGGAATTGGACAATCCATTTGAGGGGAAAAGCAACGAAGATAGTCTAACCATGACTTATCGTTATGGATACTATGATTTAGATGGAAAACCTACCCTTCAGGAGTACATTCTACTAGAAGCGAAGGCTCACCAAACAATTGTCGCACCAATGGATGGAGTTGTATCTCTAGACGGAGATGATGTTATCCTTACTAACGGAAAAGGAGAGAATGAGAGTCGATTGACCTTGTATTCTATTCATAATGGCCGTGCGATTGAGGGAACAAGGGTCTTAACTGGTGATGTTATTGGTGAGACACCAGACGATACAGGTTTGAAAGTTTCCTATCAAAAGTATAAGAACAAGAAAGAAAAATTGGTGTATGTCAATCCGCAATTTTATTTTCCAAAAGTCATTCAACTTCAGACAACTATCTTACCTGCCATTGGTCAGTTTGGTGGGGATGAGTTTGAACGAGCAAAACATATTTATGAGTTTTTGAAATCTCAAGGGGCAAGTCCCCAAGCCATTGCGGCTATTTTAGGAAATTGGTCGGTAGAATCTTCTATCAATCCTAAACGAGCTGAAGGGGATTATTTATCTCCTCCAGTTGGCGCTACCGATTCCTCATGGGATGATGAAAGATGGTTAGCGATAGGAGGGCCAGCCATTTATAGTGGTGCTTATCCTAATATCCTTCATAGAGGTTTGGGGTTAGGTCAATGGACGGATACCGCAGATGGGTCAACACGTCATACAGCTTTGTTAAATTATGCACGCACCCAAAATAAGAAATGGTATGATTTAGACCTCCAACTTGATTTTATGCTTCATGGGGATAGTCCTTACTATCAAAGTTGGTTAAAGGATTTCTTTAAAAATACGGGTAGTGCAGCCAATCTCGCCCAACTCTTCCTTACCTATTGGGAGGGAAATTCTGGTGACAAACTACTGGAAAGACAAACTAGAGCAACGGAATGGTATTATCAAATTGAAAAAGGCTTTAGTCAAACAAATGGAGGACAGGCAAAAAGTGACCCACAATCCCTTGAAGGGGTTCGTGGGGACTTGTATGATCATTCTGTTCCTGGTGGTGGAGATGGTATGGCCTATGCCTATGGACAATGTACATGGGGTGTTGCGGCTCGTATGAACCAGTTAGGATTAAAGCTAAAAGGTAGAAACGGAGAGAAGATTTCAATCATTAATACCATGGGAAATGGTCAGGACTGGGTTGCGACAGCTTCAAGTCTTGGTGGGGAAACTGGCTCTACACCAAGAGCAGGTGCCATTGTTTCTTTTGTGGGAGGTACACATGGCACACCAGCAGACTATGGTCATGTGGCTTTTGTCGAGAAAGTTTATGATGATGGCTCTTTCCTTGTGTCTGAGACAAACTATGGGGGTAATCCTAACTATACCTTTAGAAAAATCTCTCAAGCAGATAGTGCCATCAGTTTTGCTTATACTACGAAATAGAAGAGTTTACACTTGAAATTTTAACAATTTTAGGTAGAATAAATAGTGTAGATGAGTAGTCGGCTCATGGTCAATCTGATAGTAATCTTGGACATAAGGGCCAAGTGGTGGCGGACACCAGAACGAAATCCGATAGCAATCTTGGACGTAAGGGCCAAGCGGTGGCAGACACCAGAATAAACCGACTGACTAGGTGGCTTACAGACTCTGTAAACCACCTTTTTTGTGAGGAAAATATGGCAAATTCTAGAGATTATCGTAATCCAAATTACACCGAAAAAATAAAACTTCAGCGTTTTTTTACTCAGCTACAAATTGCGGCTTCTTTTTTTAAAGAACACTTCGTTGGCAAAATCATGTATTATGAAACAGAAATAGAAAGTGTTGAACTTCATTTTTCACCTACTAATTTCGGGTCTTCGGAATATATAGTGGAATTACTTTCTTAATAGTTTAAAAACAACTGGTGTTTAAATCGGATTTTCTGGTGGGATGTTAGGATAATCAATAGTATTATATAAAAGTATCAATCACATACGAGTGATACTTTGGGAAAAAAATAAAATAGTCCAATTTACTTGACCGTGTACTATGGTACATGGTTTATAATATTCAGGGGGTGAAATAAGATGATTTATCGCATTAGTGAGTTTGCAGATAAATGTGGAGTTAATAAAGAAACGATCAGATATTACGAGCGAAAAAATTTATTACAAGAACCTCACCGAACGGAAGCTGGTTATCGGATATATTCATATGATGACGTTAAGCGTGTTGGGTTTATTAAACGAATACAGGAACTTGGTTTCTCTTTAAGCGAGATTTATAAATTACTTGGTGTTGTAGATAAAGATGAAGTTCGTTGTCAAGATATGTTCGAATTTTTTTCTAAAAAACAAAAGGAAGTGCAAAAACAAATAGAGGATTTAAAACGAATTGAAACTATGTTAGACGACTTAAAACAACGATGTCCAGATGAAAAGAAATTACATTCGTGTCCAATAATAGAAACATTAACATGAGAGATTAATTAACGAAAGGAGCTTTTTTATGAATAAATTTAAGGTAAACATTTCAGGAATGACTTGTACGGGTTGTGAAAAACACGTAGAATCAGCACTTGAAAAGATAGGTGCTAAAAATATTGAGTCTAGTTATCGTCGTGGTGAAGCAGTATTTGAACTGCCCGATGATATTGAGGTTGAAAGTGCAATAAAGGCGATTGCTGACGCAAATTATCACCTGGGCAAAGCAGAAGAATTTCAATCGGAACAAAAGACGAATTTATTGAAAAAATATCGGCTAAACATTGAAGGAATGACCTGCACTGGTTGTGAAGAACATATTGCGGTTGCTCTTGAAAATGCAGGTGCAAAAGGGATTGAAGTAGACTTTCGTCGCGGAGAAGCACTGTTTGAACTACCGTATGATGTAGACATTGATATCGCGAAAACAGCGATTACTGACGCACAATATCAACCGGGCGAAGCAGAAGAAATACAAGTGCAATCGGAAAAAAGGACAGATGTAAGTTTAAATGATGAAGGTAACTATGATTATGATTACATCATCATCGGTTCTGGTGGAGCTGCCTTTTCATCTGCCATTGAAGCCGTTACTTTGAACGCAAAAGTGGCTATGATTGAGCGTGGAACGGTGGGTGGAACTTGCGTTAATGTCGGATGCGTTCCTTCTAAGACCTTATTAAGAGCAGGGGAAATCAATCATCTAGCAAAAAATAATCCATTTGTGGGATTACACACTTCGGCTTCAAATGTTGATTTAGCGCCATTAGTAAAACAAAAGAATGATTTAGTAACCGAGATGCGAAATGAAAAATATGTGAATTTAATTGATGATTATGGTTTTGAATTAATAAAAGGTGAAGCAAAATTCGTAAATGAAAATACAGTTGAAGTAAATGGCAATCAAATCACAGCCAAAAGATTTTTAATAGCTACAGGTGCTTCTTCAACTGCACCTAATATTCCCGGATTAGATGAAGTAGATTATTTAACAAGCACTAGCTTATTGGAATTAAAGAAGGTTCCAAATCGTCTTACCGTAATTGGTTCAGGATATATCGGCATGGAATTAGGACAACTATTTCATAACCTCGGGTCAGAAGTCACTTTGATTCAAAGAAGCGAGCGTCTATTAAAAGAATACGATCCTGAAATTTCAGAAGCCATTACTAAGGCCTTAACAGAACAGGGAATTAATTTAGTAACAGGTGCAACCTATGAACGAGTTGAGCAAGATGGAGACATTAAAAAAGTTCATGTTGAGATAAATGGTAAAAAGCGAATTATTGAAGCAGAACAATTGCTAATTGCCACTGGAAGAAAACCAAATACAGAATCATTAAACTTACATGCAGCAGGCGTTGAAGTTGGTTCCCGTGGTGAAATTGTCATTGATGATTATCTTAAAACGACCAATTCCCGAATTTATTCAGCTGGAGATGTCACTCTCGGTCCCCAATTTGTTTATGTAGCTGCTTATGAAGGTGGACTTGCTGCTCGTAATGCAATCGGAGGACTAAATCAAAAGGTCAATTTAGAAGTGGTTCCAGGCGTTACGTTTACTTCTCCATCGATTGCAACGGTTGGTTTAACGGAGCAACAGGCAAAAGAAAAAGGATATGAAGTGAAAACATCGGTATTGCCGTTGGATGCTGTTCCAAGAGCGCTCGTTAATCGGGAAACAACAGGTGTTTTCAAATTAGTGGCAGACGCGAAAACATTGAAAGTGTTAGGGGCGCATGTAGTGGCAGAAAACGCAGGAGACGTAATTTATGCAGCAACATTAGCTGTGAAATTCGGTTTAACTGTTGGAGATCTGAGAGAAACGATGGCTCCATATCTAACAATGGCAGAAGGATTGAAGCTGGCTGTCCTAACTTTTGATAAAGATGTTTCGAAATTATCTTGCTGTGCAGGCTAAGGGAACTTTTTTACAACTCCCTATTCAAGTGAACCAGCTAATGCTTTAAGGGATTTTCTAAGTGCATTTGTGGTCACAAAAATAATTTAACACTGATGATTTCGACATCAAATCTATAATTGATACCTTAACACCGCAGAGTAATAAAGGATGAATAATATGTCAGACTTATTATCCTTACCAGACATTAAAACAATAGAACCGCCACAAGAAAATGAAACCGATATGATGTTTAAAGTTGAAGCAGTCGGACCACCTGAATGTTGTCCTGAATGTGGTTTTGACAAGTTGTACAAACACAGTTCAAGAAATCAACTAATTATGGATTTGCCCATTCGTTTAAAGCGAGTGGGCTTACAATTGAACCGTAGACGATACAAGTGTCGTGAATGCGGATCTACCTTCTGGGAACGCCTAATATCTGTAGATGAAAAGCGTAGTATGACCAAAAGGCTTTTAAAGTCCATTCAAGAGCAATCCATGTCTAAGACCTTTGTAGAAGTCGTAGAAAGCGTTGGTGTTGACGAAAAAACCATTAGGAACGTTTTTAAGGACTATGTGGCACTCAAAGAACGTGAATACCAGTTTGAAACTCCTAAGTGGCTTGGGATAGACGAGATACATATTATCCGTAGACCTCGGCTTGTATTGACTAATATTGAACGCAGGACTATTTATGACATCAAGCCTAACCGTAACAAGGAAACAGTCATCCAACGTCTTTCAGAAATCAGTGACAGGACTTACATTGAGTACGTCACAATGGATATGTGGAAGCCCTACAAAGACGCAGTGAACACTATCCTTCCACACGCTAAAGTTGTCGTAGATAAGTTTCATGTAGTTAGAATGGCTAATCAAGCCTTAGATAACGTCAGAAAGTCTTTGAAAGCCCATATGAGCCAAAAAGAAAGACGTACCTTATGCGTGAAAGGTTTATCCTTCTAAAGCGTAAACACGATCTAAATGAACGTGAATCATTCCTCTTAGATACTTGGTTAGGTAATCTTCCTGCTTTAAAAGAAGCCTATGAACTCAAAGAAGAGTTTTACTGGATATGGGATACTCCTGATTCAGATGAAGGTCATCTTCGTTATAGTCAATGGAGACACCGTTGTATGTCCAGCAACTCTAAAGACGCATATAAAGACCTCGTGAGAGCCGTAGACAACTGGCATGTTGAAATATTCAACTACTTTGATAAAAGGCTCACTAATGCTTATACGGAGTCAATTAACAGCATTATTAGGCAGGTAGAGCGAATGGGTAGAGGTTACTCGTTTGATGCCTTACGAGCCAAAATCCTTTTCAATGAGAAGCTCCATAAAAAGCGTAAGCCACGATTTAATTCAAGTGCTTTCAATAAAGCTATGTTATACGATACTTTCAATTGGTATGAAGTGAATGATCACGACATTACAGACAACTTAGGTGTCGTTTTTTCCACACTTATTAAGAATTAGGAGAAGGGTGATTTATAAGCCCTTTTCCACCATAAAATCCGAATACCCCTAATTTCATGCACCTATGTGGTGTTGATTACCGAAAAGGTGCAGGCAGTTTCTTTGACGATTGTTTAAATAGGCATGTCATAATTGATGAGTTGAAAATAAAAAAAGATGGAACCACAATGCAAAAGTTACAAGTTTTAGGATCCATTGAGGAGTTATTGGGAAAGCATGTTCATCTAACTGGTTCAGGACGTTATTTGTATTTGGAGTTTGATTATGCTTTACGTACAAGAAAACAGATACTAGCATTAACATTGAAAGAGACATCAAGGAAAATTGTTCCTCAATCTTTATTAGATTTGAAGAGAAAGACAGTATTTCCAAAAGGTCAAAAAGTAATTTCAATTTACTCAAAACATTTACAAACGTCGGAACTTTTTTATTATTTAAAAGATTAGTTTACATATCTTTTGTGGCATAAAATATATTTTTATCATTTTCAGGAGAACGCAGTTTTGGCTCGTTCTCTTTTTTTTGTTGTGATACTTCTTTCAAGGAATATTTGGTAGGATTGGAGTGAAAAAAGATTAACTAGGAAAGAAGGAAGTATATGGAAGGCATTTATCAACGTGATTCGGATCGAGATGGATTAACTGATGCTCAAGAATTGGCGCTAGGAACCAATCCTCTTAGCGCAGATTCTGATGGTGATGGACGTTCAGATTTAGTGGAAGTAGAAGAAGGAACCAATCCCTTAGAAAAGGATTTACAAGACATAGACCAAACAAGTATAACTGAACCGTCTTCAGTATTTATGGAAATGAAACAAAAGATTTCAGATATGATGGAGAGTCACTACAAGGAATTTATACAGGCTCTTATTAGTATTGAAACAGGGATTGAAAACGAACAAGACCTAGAAGACTTATATACTTACTACATGAGAACAGATTCTATTTCTCTTTTGTCTAGTGATTTAGAAACCAGTCCTCAAAAGGTTGAAATGGAGATAGAGTTGTAGGGGAATCATGTGATTCTCCTATTTTCGTATAGATGAAAGGAGCGAGTATGGAAGTAAAGAAATTATTGGCTATGTTTCGTGGAACAATTCCAAAAGATAGGGAGAAAATGGACCTATTTCTTCGTTATCAAGCGCAACATTTTGATGAGAAATGGCAAGACTTGGTAGAGAGTTTTTTGGCTGAAGAGGGCAAGATAGAAGAGATACCTCATGTGTATTCGTTTCATCAAGATATTATTTCTTTCCTAGAGGCTAGTTCTGAAAATAATGACCAAAATTTAGAAAGTTACACAAGAAATTTTGGACAAGCAGGTCTAAGTAAATTATCTCAATTAAGTAATTTTGAGAAAAACTTGGTGCTAGAAGTCGCAACCTATAATCTTTCCACTCGATTTTACATCCAATCTGAAAAAGAGAAGTTAGAACCATTAAGTGAGCTTGTATGTCTTCAGAATCAGGATGTCAATTTAGTCAATGTCTATCGGGTTGCGAATAATCTATCTGACCGCATTAGTAGAGATATAGAAGAGTTTCTTCTAATGGTTGATTCCAAAGAACTAACAAAAGAAGTTCTTGAGATTCATTTTGAAGAAAAAGAAGGAGATGTTCTAGCCTATTTGGGTTCAGAATTGATGGCTACTTTAGATACTGTTACGGATTTTGTCCATCATGAAGAAAACTACCAACAACTCCCACTGACACAAAAGCTGAAGATTATTACTCACTTTGATGATGTAAAAGCTAAAAGCGAAAGGTCTAAGCAAGTAGCGGAATCCTTATCTCCTTCAAGAGATATTGAACAGGAAACGGAAGAAACGAACTCCTTTTCTAATGTCGATAAAATTGTAGAAGAAGCTTTGAGGGAATATCCAATCGGTTCACAAGTAAGTTATAAAGGACAAGTATTTCAGTTGGTTTCGATTGAAAATGCACAGTTAAATGACTTAGTTCGCCTAGAGCTATTCAATGATTCCAACCAGTTATTTGAAGAGAATCCTATCTTATACTTGAACAGTTTGGAAGAGATTGAACAAGTATTGTCTCATTTGGAACTTGAAAAAGAAGATTCAGAGATTGAGATTGAATCACCAAGTGAAAGCCAGGAAATAGATTTGTTTTCCTATATGGAAGAGGATAATGAAAAGGAAAAGGATAAGGAAACAAAACCTTTAATTTCAGGTATAGAAGAGATGGATGTCCCCGTTCAAGATTTTGTTTTTCCAGATGATTTAGAGGACTTTTATCCTAAGACAAATCGAGAAAAGATTGAAACGAATATCGCCGCAATTGAACTTGTTAAAAGATTAGAAAAAGAGGGACGACAAGCGAATCCAGAAGAACAAGAGCTACTAGCCAAGTATGTCGGCTGGGGTGGTCTTGCCAATGAATTTTTCGATGAACTCAATCCAAAGTATGAAGCAGAACGTTTAACTCTTAAGAGTTTAGTAAGTAAATCAGAATACTCCACCATGAAACAAAGTTCTCTCACAGCCTATTATACAGATCCAATGATTATTCGCCAGATTTGGCAAAAGTTACTGGATGATGGTTTTGAGGGAGGAAGGATATTAGATCCTTCTATGGGGACTGGGAACTTCTTTGCGGCTATGCCTAGAAGTATACGAGAGAAATCAGAACTCTATGGGGTTGAATTAGACAGTGTGACAGGCGCAATCGCAAAACAACTCCACCCCAATACCCATATTGAAGTGCGAGGATTTGAAGAAGTGCCCTATCAAAATAATAGTTTTGATTTAGTCTTAACGAATGTTCCTTTTGGAAATTTTCGCATTGCCGATAAAAACTATGATAAACCTTATATGATTCATGATTACTTTGTCAAACACTCACTTGATTTAGTAAGAGACGGAGGACAAGTGTCGATTATCTCATCTATTGGGACAATGGATAAGCGGACAGATAATGTCTTACAAGAGATTAAATCCAACACTCATTTTTTAGGGGGAGTTCGTTTGCCGGATACGGCTTTTAAAAAGATTGCAGGTACTCGAGTGACCACAGATCTCCTCTTCTTTCAAAAGGATCAAGCAAAGAATCTTAATGAAGAGGAACTTGTTTTTAGTGGTTCTATTCTCTTTGAGGAGGATAAGCGTGTCTGGATCAATCCTTATTTTGATGGGAAATACAACACACAAGTTTTGGGTGAATATGAGGTACGTAATTTTAATGGAGGAACCCTCAATGTTAAGGGGGTATCAGAAACATTAGCTACTGACATAATGGAAGCATTAGAGAATGTGGAAGCACCTAAACCAATTGACAATTCTTTGAAAGCACCTGTTTTTATCCAAGAAGAAGTGGATAATTCTGTCCCAAGTCGTATACGTGAGGACTTAGCGCTGTATTCTTTTGGATATGAGGGAAATCAAATTTATTACCGAGATACGCATGGTATTCGAAAAAGCTCAAAAGTAGACGAAATTAGTTATTATATAGATGAGAAGGGAGAGTTTAAAGCTTGGGACAGTTCTTTGTCTGAACATAAAATAGACCGATTCGTGCAACTTCATTTGACTGATGA
This sequence comes from Streptococcus sanguinis SK49, assembly GCF_000212815.1. Classification (GTDB taxonomy): domain Bacteria; phylum Bacillota; class Bacilli; order Lactobacillales; family Streptococcaceae; genus Streptococcus; species Streptococcus sanguinis_C. Next base: position 1,019,255 of record NZ_GL890985.1, read on the forward strand.
GGAAGCACTAGATGTTTACAAGTCAGAAGAAGCGAGTAAAAGAGGGAAATATAAGGGCTTGTTCAAAAAAACTGTATTTTATGAAAGTCCCTTATCAGATAAGGACATTAGTCGCATTAGGGGAATGGTTGATTTGAGAGAAACCTATCAATCCTTAATTGAAATTCAACGTCATCCAGATTATAGTCGAACAGATTTTCAGGTATTACTTAGTAAACTCAATCGTGAATATGACCGTTTTGTAAGTCAATTTGGATACTTGAATGCCTCAGTCAATCGGAACTTATTTGATAGTGACGATAAGTATTCCTTACTAGCTAGTTTAGAAGATGAATACATTGATTCTAAAAGTCAGAAAGTAAAATATAAAAAATCTTTAGCCTTTGAGAAAGCATTGGTTAGGCCGGAGAGAGTGATTGCAAGAGTTTCAACGGCTTTAGATGCCTTAAACTCCAGTTTATCGGATGGTAGAGGTGTTGATTTAGACTATATGGTATCAATTTATCCTGAACATAGCCAAGCTGCTATTTTAGATGAGTTAGGAGACCAGATTTTAATGGATCCAGAAAGCTATTTAAGAGGAGAAAGAAAATATCTTTCTAAGAATCAGTTTTTATCAGGAGATATTCTCAACAAGATAGAAGTAGTTCAACTATTAGTGGAGGAAAACAATCAAGAATATGATTGGAACCATGCTTTAGATTTGTTAGAATCTGTTCGCCCTCCACGGATTCATCTGGCAGATATTGAGTTTAAAATAGGATCACGTTGGATTCCTCAATCCGTTTATGGTAAATTTGCCTTTGAATGTTTTACCAATCGTGAATTTGAATTGTCTTCGCCAGATGTTGAACAAGTCATTGAAGTGAATCCTGTCGATGGCCAGGTTCATTTAAGGACATCATTTGCTTATCGCTATCCAAGTGCCAAAGATAGTAGTCTTGGAGTCAGTGGGTCACGTTATGATACAGGAAGAAAGATTTTTGAGAATTTACTAAATTCAAACCAACCGACGATTACCATGACTGTTACGGAAGGAGAAAAGAAAAAGACCATCACAGATTTGGAAAAAACCTCTGTTCTAAGAGCAAAAGAGCAGCATTTACAAGAACTCTTTCAAGACTTTGTCTCACGGTATCCAGAAGTCCAACAAGTCATTGAGGAAAGCTATAATCGTCTTTATAATCGAACAGTTAGTCGAGAGTATGACGGTAGTCATCTAGTCATTGATGGCTTGGCACAAAACATCAGTCTTCGTCCTCATCAAGAGAATGCCATTCAAAGAATCGTAGAAGAAAAAAGAGCCTTATTAGCTCATGAGGTAGGTTCAGGAAAGACCTTGACCATGCTTGGTGCTGGGTTTAAATTAAAGGAGTTGGGGATGGTTCATAAGCCCTTGTATGTAGTGCCCTCTAGTTTGTCTGCTCAATTTGGCCAAGAAATCATGAAATTTTTCCCTACTAAAAAGGTCTTTGTGACTACTAAGAAAGATTTTGTGAAGGCGAGAAGAAAACAATTTGTGTCACGTATTATTACAGGAGATTACGATGCCATTGTCATTGGGGATTCTCAATTTGAAAAAATCCCTGTCAGTAAGGAAAGACAGATGAACTATATCGAGGATAAACTCAATGAACTACGAGAGATTAAAACACATTCTGAAAATAAGTATACCGTTAAAGAAGCAGAGCAATCAATAAGTAGTCTAGAGAAACAATTGGAAGAACTGCAACGATTTAATCGTGATAGCTTTATTGATTTTGAAAACTTAGGAATTGATTTTCTCTTTGTGGATGAAGCACATCACTTTAAAAATATTCGTCCTATCACTGGACTTGGAAATGTAGCAGGGATTACCAATACAACGTCTAAGAAGAATGTGGATATGGAAATGAAGGTTCGACAGATTCAGGAAGAACATGATTTTAAGAATATTGTTTTTGCGACAGGTACACCTGTTTCCAATTCTATTAGTGAGTTATATACTATGATGAACTATATTCAACCAGATATCTTAAAACGCTATCAAGTTGATTATTTTGACTCTTGGGTAGGTGCTTTTGGAGAAATTCAAAACTCTATGGAATTAGCTCCTACAGGGGATAAGTACCAACCTAAGAAACGATTTAAAAAGTTTGTCAATCTACCTGAGTTGATGAAAATCTATAAAGAAACAGCCGACATTCAAACACAAGATATGTTGGATTTACCTGTTCCAGAAGCTCATATTATCCCAATTGAGAGTGAGTTAACTGAAAACCAGAAACTCTATTTAGAAGAATTAGTTATGAGGTCAGATATGGTCAAATGTGGAACAGTTGATCCGAGCCAGGATAACATGTTAAAGATAACAGGTGAGGCACGGAAACTAGCTATTGATATGCGTTTATTGGACTCTAGTTATAGTCTAGCAGACAATCATAAACTGCTTCAGGTAGTGGATAATGTTGAAAGAATTTATCGTGAGGGAATGGAAAATAAGGCTACTCAGATGATTTTTTCAGATATTGGCACCCCTAAGAAAAAGGATAATGGCTTTGATGTCTATTCTGAAATAAAGGCTTTATTAGTGGATAGAGGTATCCCTAGTAAGGAAATTGCCTTTGTACATGATGCCAATAGTGATGAAAAGAAGAATAGTTTGTCTCGAAAGGTCAATGCAGGAGAGGTGCGGATTCTCCTTGCCTCAACTGAAAAAGGAGGAACAGGTTTAAATGTTCAGAGCAAGATGAAAGCAGTTCATCACCTGGATGTACCGTGGAGACCAAGTGACATCCAGCAACGCAATGGACGGATTATCCGACAGGGAAATGAAAACAAGGAAGTGGATATTTACCACTACATTACTAAAGGTTCGTTTGATAATTATCTATGGGCAACTCAGGAGAACAAACTCCGCTATATTAAGCAGATTATGACTTCTAAGGAGCCGATTCGTGCTGCAGAAGACATTGATGAACAGACTATGACAGCTTCTGATTTTAAGGCACTAGCAACAGGTAATCCTTATCTCAAATATAAGATGGAACTAGAGAATGATCTAACTCTATTAGAAAATCAGAGACGAGCCTTTCAACGCAGCAAGGATCACTATCGTCATACAATATCTTATTGTGAAGAAAACATGCCCATCCTTGAGAAACGATTAAGTAAGTATGAAGGCGACATTCAACAGTCTGAAATGTCGAAAGATCAGGCATTTTCTATGATAGTTGGTAAACAAGCTTTTGAGCAACGAGCTGAAGCAGGGGAATCCCTACACCGTCTTATCCGTCATAATCAAGCTAACAGCAAAGAATTCCGTACCCTAGCAAGCTATCGAGGATTTGACATTAAAATGCTTAGTCTTCCAACAAATCAACCTCTTCCTGAAACCTTCTCTGTTAAGATTGTAGGAGAAAATCAATATTCTGTCAGTTTAGATTTGTATTCTCCTTTGGGAACAATTCAAAGGCTTCAGCATACGATTGATCACATTAAAGAGGACCAAGTGAAAACTCAGAACTTATTGGATGAATTAAAGGATAAATGGACTACTGCTAAGGTAGAAATTGAGAAAAATTTTCCAAAGGAAGAGGATTATCAAACTAAAAAGGCCGAATACGATGTACTCGCGCCATTGATTGAAACAGAAACGGATTTAGATATTATTGATCAAGCCTTAAGACAATTCCATGAAAAAGGAAACGAAAAGCAGGAACAACTTTCTTTTGAATTAGATTAAAAAATAGATACAAATAGCGGACAAGAAAAGAAAAGCGCGGTAAAATAAAGATAGAAAGAAACGAGGTAACGATTATGATGGAAGATACCTATTATCAATTAGAAGAGGCTTTGGTACAGGGATTTCAAACATCTGAAGAATACCAAGCCTACAAGGAGTTAAAGGAACATTATGAGGAAGTGACAGGCGATTACAGCTTTTCTATACGAGAATTCACTAGCCAATTGGAAATCGCTCTTCAGAATCATCGAGGTGTGGACTTTGAAGAACATGAAAGAGAGGAGTATTTGGAATTGGTTCAAAAACTAGAAGAGTTTGATTCCTCTCTTGCCACCCATTATCGTCAGTTAATTGATTAGAAAGGAGAGAGTCATGAATGATTTACTCCTTATCCCAGTAATTTTTTTAGCAGTAGGAGGAATTCTCATTCTTTTATGGAGACTCTTTCTTATTGTCAGTGGACTTTTCCTGATTGGTTTTGTCAGTTTTCTTATTTTCGTAGAAGTCTATGGAATTTATCTGTTCTTTACTGAACCTAGTTTATATTTTGATGATATCCGACAACATGGTTTAACTAGTTTTACGGTTGTGTACCTTTTCATCAATCTGATGTTGGTTCTAGGATTCAGTTGGCGCTTCATTAACTCCATAAATAAGAAAAAAATATGAACTTTTTAGATAATCAAAAGACTTTATCTGAATCTAAATTCGGATAAGGTTTTTTATTTGCCTTGATTCTTTCATATACTTCATAGCTAAATTGGAGCAATAATTTATGATAATTTTTATCCTTACTATTATTACTTGTATTTATGGCTTGTTTATGTCGTTCAATATGAGAAAGAGCTCTTCTCAAATTTTCTTCTTTTAAATTTTTCATAGTTACATTATAAGATGAAGACATCTAGTTTTGATTTTTTTCTCTGAACTGTACGATTTTGCGCCTGAAATGTAGGAATCACCTTTCGTTAAGGTGTGATAAAACTTACAAGTTCTTTTTGTTATTCTTGACCTAGTTTTTATAGAAAGAAGGTCTAAGATGTTAAATAAAGTCAAAACTAAAGCCTTAATTAGTGTTGGAGCAGTAGCCGCAACTAGCTTTATTCTCATGATGGGATATACTGCTGGTCAACATTCTACTGCTAAACAAAGTCGCAAAGAAATCGAATTGGCTGCAGCTAAACTTGTAGAGGACAAACAAGCAGAAGATAAAGCCAGCATTTTGTCATCGGATACTGTAAAAGAATTTTTGACTCAGTACTATACGAAAGAAAAGCTCGGAGAAAATAATACACGTATTCAACCTTATATGACTGAATCGGCTTATTCTCAAGAATTGTCAAGTCAAAATGATGCCATGAACCAAGTTTATAAGGACTATATTTTGGATTATCATTTTGAAAAAGCAGATATCTTTGTCAATCAGACTACGAATCAAGCTATTGCCATGGTCTCTTATAATGTAACCTATGTATCTGATTTAAAGAATGCCAACCAATCAAAGACTAATCAGACAGAAACAAGAACAGTTAAGTTATCCTATTCTAAACTACCTGGTAAGTTATTGGTCAACCAAGTACAGGTTTGGAAATCTGGGTTAGATGATTTAGATAAGGCAACTCCTAAAACTTTAGAAGAATCATCATCAATACCATCACTGCCAAATACTACGACAAAATGATGATATTGCATGAAAATAGAAGAATGTAAGCAAATTTCAATTCTTGATGTAGCCAATCGTTTAGGTATCTCCTGTAAACAAGTTTCTAGCCGTGTCTATGAACATCCTGAACACGATTCATTCCGAATTTTTTCAACTACCAATACTTTTAAATGGTTTTCAAGAGATATTCAAGGTGATGTTATTGATTTTGTTCGACTTGTTAAGGGAATCTCTTTTAAAGAAGCTCTAGCTTTTCTTTCTGAAGAACCTTTTCAAAAAGAAGCTGTTCAAGAAAAAAGAGAGAGACCATTTTATTATACTTTAAAGAGAGTAGAAGATTCTAACTGTAGTCTGGCCAGATATTACTTAACAAAATGTAGAGGAATCTCAGAAGAAATCATACAAAAGATGATTCAACAAGGTTTGATAGCACAAGCTAGTTGGAAAACAAATGAGACAGTTGAACCAGTTATCGTTTTTAAAAGCTTTGATCATCGTCACAAGCTGCAGGCAGCAAGCTTACAAGGGATATATAAGAATCACTCTCTTCCTAGAGAGAGGTTAAAAACGATTCTAAAAGGAAGCTATGGACATGTTGGAATATCCTTTGACATTGGTAAACCAAATAGACTGGTCTTTTGTGAATCGTTCATCGACTTAATGAGTTATTACGAGCTACATCAACAAAATCTATCAGATATTCGCTTGGTATCTATGGAGGGATTAAAAAGGTCTGTTGTCGCTTATCAAACTTTACGACTGATAGCTGAAGAAAATCAGAAGTTGGAATTTTTAGATACAGTAACACCTTCAAAGTTATTGTCTTTGATCAATACAATTCGTGATACCACCAGCTATTTTGATAATCATCCTGATTTATTGACACTGGCAGTAGATTGTGATGATGCAGGTAAAGATTTTTCTGATAAGTTATCTAGATCAGGATTTCCTGTTTTACTGGATTTACCTGATAATGAGTCTGGGAAAGAAAAACGAGACTGGAATGATGTCCTTAGAGAAAAGAAATCAGATTTACAATTGATGATCGAGACTGCAAAAGAGACATTGAGGAATCAACCAGTAAGGCAAACCTCTCAATGTTTAGAATTGTGATAACAAAATCAAGATGTTTTAGCTAATATTAGAATGAAGGAGGATCGTATATGACCATTATTGAACGCTTAGAAGAAAAGGTCACTAGGCAAGAAAGCAAGGTAGCAAGAGAGTCAGAAAAACTAGCTGCTTATAAAGAGCAACTAGAGACAGCGATGTTTGCGACGTTCAAAAGGCGTCAAAGCATTAGTCACATGAGTTTTGAAGAAGCTCTTGACCATGCATTTGGCAAAGAAAGACAATTCGATGATTCTGAATTTAGAAAGGATGAAATGAGTGAATGACAAAAGATTGGAATTTTAATCAACCATTAGAAAGCAAATCAGAAAATCAAGAAGATCCAGATAAAATTGCGGCCTTATTTGGAAATCATCAAGGAGGTAATGATGTAAATTATGAAGCAGCTTTTCAAAAGCGTAAACAAGCACCTGTGACGGAATCAAATTCTAGTTCTAAACCCAAAGTTACAGAGGTTAGAACAGGAAAAGAGACAGATATCACTACAAGTTATCAGCAACATCTTAAAAGACTGATTGCGGATAACAATAGCGATATTCAAAGTAGTCAAAAGAAAATTGAAGAGCTACATACTTTGATTGACACAAAGAATAAAGACAATAAGAAATTGCAGTCCATTTATGATGCGATTTCCGAATTACACTAAGCAGTCTTGATAGGCTGCTTTTTTTGAGAGGTTATAGATGTTTACAACATTTTTTAAGAAAAAACAAGACAATAGTGATGTATTTAAGCAACTAATTCATCGACTATCTGATATGTCTGTCCAAGATCTTGAAAAAATAGACCGACTGCTAGATATCATTTTCACTCCAGATCAAGGATCAGAACAACTAAAAACAGAATCAACTTATAGAGAAGAAACTTTGGACGACACATTAAAGGAAGCTAAGAATCAACTTCATAAGGAACAATTGGAGAAGAATTTAGAGAGATTTAGGAAAAATAGTCAATAACGCACCAATTTTGGTGCATTGTGCTTTTTTATGCTATAATTGAATTATAAAAATAAAGGAGTTTGCCATGATTGGAAAGAACATAAAATCCTTACGTAAAACACATGACTTAACACAAGACGACTTTGCCCGAATTGTAGGTATTTCACGAAATAGTCTGAGTCGTTATGAAAATGGAACGAGTTCAGTCTCTACGGAATTAATTGACATCATTTGTCAGAAGTTTAATGTATCTTATGTCGATATTGTAGGAGAAGATAAAATGCTCAATCCTGTTGAAGATTATGAATTGACTTTAAAAATTGAAATTGTGAAAGAAAGAGGTTCTAATCTATTATCTCGACTCTATCGCTATCAAGATAGTCAGGGAATTAGCATTGATGATGAATCTAATCCTTGGATTTTAATGAGTGATGATCTATCTGACTTGATTCATACGAGTATCTATTTAGTAGAAACTTTTGATGAAATAGAGAGATATAGCGGTTATTTGGATGGAATTGAACGTATGTTAGAGATATCTGAAAAACGGATGGTAGCCTAATGGAAATCCAAGATTATACCGATAGTGAATTCAAACATGCTTTAGAGCGGAACATTCGCTCACTGACAAGAGGAAAAAAGTCCAGTAAGCAACCTATAGCGATTTTGCTTGGAGGGCAAAGTGGTGCTGGTAAGACTACAATTCATCGTATTAAACAGAAAGAATTTCAAGGAAATATTGTTATCATAGATGGTGATAGTTTTCGTTCTCAGCATCCACACTATTTAGAACTGCAGCAAGAATATGGCAAAGACAGTGTTGAATACACCAAATATTTTGCAGGTAAAATGGTAGAGTCTTTAGTAACAGAATTGAGTAGTTTGGGATACAATCTTTTGATAGAGGGAACTTTACGAACAGTTGATGTTCCAAAGAAAACAGCACAACTCTTGAAAAATAAGGGATATGAGGTACAATTAGCCATAATCGCAACCAAGCCCGAATTGTCCTATCTGAGTACTCTTATCCGATACGAAGAACTGTATGCTGTCAACCCAAATCAAGCACGCGCAACTCCAAAAGAACATCATGATCTCATTGTAAATCATCTAGTTGATAATACACGGCAATTGGAAGAACTAGCTATCTTTGAAAGAATTCAAATTTACCAACGAGATAGAAGTTGTGTATATGATTCAGGAGAAGATAAAACTTCAGCAGAAACCGTTCTTCATGATTTACTATTTGGAGAATGGAATCAAGTTGAGAAAGAGATGCTTAAATCTGGAGAAGAAAGATTGAAAGATTTAACGAATCGAAATGATTGTTAGATCTCAAATTATAAAATAAACTATACTTATAATTTTTGTTAGTTGTTTGAGCTGGGCGAAAAGTTTTTAAAATCAAAAAAAACGCATAGTATCAGGTGTTGAAAAAGCTTGATATTATGCGTTTTCTTGTGGGAAGATTTACTCCATTTTCTTCAGGAATTAAGATTTTGTCCAGCCTCAAAAGTTCTAATCAATTTTAATAACTCAGAAAAAGAAGACTGACAAAATTTAACTTAACAGACGAAACTATAAAAGTTGGCGACTTGAAATTGGATAAATCACAATTTGACATTCCAAAGAAAGTGACCATCCTTTCTTCACGAGTTGCACCAGTCTATAAAAATGTCAATGGCGAAAGCATTGCGACAGAAGAAGTAGCTAAAATTACTTGCTCTGTACAAGATACAGACAAAATCCAAGCCTTGAAAGACCTGGGCTATTCCCTTGATGACCTCAAGGGTATTCGCTTGGAGATTGTAGACAATCTTGACAAGTTGGCTAAATCCGTTGAAAAGGATGAGCTGAACTCACTTGTAGTAGAACTTGTCAATCCAGAAGTCCACCTTAGTTGGCGAGCTAATAATAATGGTGGTGGAAATTGGGGAGGCTTAAAACTAGTGGCAACTGATATTAAATTTATTGGAGCCTAGACATGGATAACTCAGTGATGTTAGACTACTTAGCCGTAACGATTAAATGCTTAGCTCCAGATGATGTCATTGAGAAAATCCTCATTCTTCCTAAAGATAAGTTTGTTCTCAATGAATGGGGGATAAACAAGTACCAAAGGCATTATGCCTTCTCAGAGATAAAGGTTAACTTCAATAAAGACTGGGAATCAAAAATGGGAGTTTTTATCGAACTGAGAGGGCAGGGGTGCCGTCAGTATGAAGAATACATGGAAAGCAATGTCAATAACTGGGTAACCCTGATGAAACGCATTTCTGAATGCCATAGTAACTTTACAAGACTAGATATCGCCAATGATATTTTTGATGATAGCCTATCCGTCCCGCTTATTTATAGTTATTGTAAAAAGCAAAAAGACACCATGAGAGGAGCTGTAGAAAGGCTGGAAAAGTTGATTAATAATAAGAACTAAGTGTTGAAAGGAGGATACTGCCTCCTTCTCTATTTGACATAGATATTTTTTTAGGATATAATTTAATCCGAAATCAGACTAAAAGAGATGTAAGGAATTATTTTGGAAACAGATTTTATAAAGCAATTATCAGTACAAGAGAAAGAATTCTCATCTCTTTATCGTGTCATGGCTAAGAATTTTGGGCTATCTGAGAGTAGCGTGTGGGTCTGTTATTTTTTATTAGTAAATAGTGGTGATATCACTCAGCAGGACTTGGTTGAACAGATGATGTTCCCAAAACAAACCATTCACTCTTCGGTAAAAAAGTTGAGTGCTGACCAATATGTAAGGGTGACGCCACTACCAAGTTCTCGTAAGAGTAAGAAATTGTCCTTGACTGAAAAAGGCAAAACTTATATAGAGATGACCGTTGCTAAAATAGTGGAAGCAGAAAAAGAAGCAATAAGGGGCATGGGGCAAGAGGATATGCAAAAATATGTTGAACTTCAAGGAAAATATCTAACTCTTGTGAAGAATGAATTTACTAAAGCTGAGCTGTTAACTTTAACTGACAATATGGAGAATAATTGATGGAAATAGATAGTATTGAAATTTTTGGTGCTAAAGAGCACAATCTAAAAGACTTTGATGTGACGATTCCTAAGAATAAGCTAGTGGTTTTTGCAGGTGTTTCAGGTTCGGGGAAGTCTTCCCTTGTCTTTGATACGCTAGCAAGAGAAAGTAGTAGACAGTGGCAGGATAGTTATCCTCTCTTTTTACGGAACAAGCTACCTCACTATGAGCGTCCTCACGTAGACGAAATTAAAAATTTACCCCCATCTATCGTTGTCAATCAGAAAGCTTTAAGGACTAATACTCGTTCAACAGTCGGGACGGCTATGGACATTGCTCCGCTTATTCGTCTGCTGTTTTCACGGGTTGGTCAACCGAGTGCGGGTGGCTCAATGGCTTATTCTTTCAATCATCCTGCAGGGATGTGTCCTATTTGTACTGGGATTGGGAAGGTTTATCAGTTAATTGAGGATAAGATTTTTGATACCACAAAATCATTGAATGAAGGTGCTATTAATTTTAGTCAATTTTCGAGTGGCTGGCAGGCTTATCTTTACAAAAATAATCCTTTACTTGATGCAGATAAAAAGTTAGCTGATTTTTCTGAGGAAGAATGGCAGATTTTGCGAGAAGGAAGCGATGAAATAGTCAAGGTTGAATTTCGTTCTAATAATACGGGGAGTGTGGACCGTGTTGACTATGAAGGTGTAATTCCGCGTTTCTACCGCCTCTATCTGAAAAGGGATATTTCTAAGCTGAAAAAATCATTGCAAGAAGAAGTGCTATCTCTTGTCATCCAGGTACCTTGTGCCAGTTGTGAAGGCTCAGGACTAAACCCCAAGGCCTTAGCTTCTAAGATAAACGGGCATAATATTGTTGACTATATGAACTTATCAGTCAGTGAACTCTTGCCTTTACTTGAAGAAGTTGATAGTCCTTTAGGTCAATCATTAGTTGCACAAATCAAGTATGCTATTAAGCGGATGGAGACAGTTGGGATTGGTTATTTATCTTTGTCTCGGAAGACAGAAACCTTATCAGGTGGTGAGATACAACGGGTCAAGTTGGTGCGACACATTGGTTCCAGCCTAAGTAATGTCAACTACGTTTTTGATGAACCGACTGCAGGTCTGCACCCTCATGATGCCGAGAAAATCGGTCAGCTCTTGTTGGATTTAAGAGATAAGCACAACAATATTTTGGTTGTGGAACATAGCCGACAAATGTTAGCTTTAGCGGATGAAGTCATTGAATTGGGACCATTGGCTGGTCGGGAAGGCGGTAGGCTAATTTTTCAAGGAAGTCTTGTAGAGTTGCAAAAAGCTGACACCTTCACAACCCGTGTCCTAAAACAACCACTTAGACTGAATCAAGACCCACTAGCTTGGACAGAATATTTTGCCATCAAAGATGCTACTGCAAATAATCTTAAACAGGTTAATACAAAAATCCCTAAGGGAATCTTGACCGCAGTAACGGGTGTCGCGGGTTCAGGGAAGAGCTCTCTGATTGGTGTCGAATTTATCGAAAATTACCCAGATGCCATTATCATCGATCAAAAACCTATTGGTACCTCCATTCGTTCCACACCAGCAACTTACTTAGGAATAATGGATGAAATTCGAAAATTATTTGCCAAAGCCAACAATGTAACCCCTAGTTGGTTTAGCTATAATTCAAAAGGTGCTTGTCCAATTTGCAAGGGAACTGGAAAAAACGTTTATGACATGGCTTTTGCGGATTCAGTTGAGGTCGTTTGTGAGGAGTGCGGGGGTCACCGTTATAATCCTAAAGCGCTCAGCTATCGTTATCAGAATTTCACAATTGAAGAGATTTTGAATCTAACTGTCGAAGAAGCATTAACAGTTTTTTCTTCGAACGATAAGATTTGTCAATCTCTGTCAGTCATGAAGGAAGTTGGCTTAGATTATCTGACTTTAGGTCAGCCCACAAGTACCTTGTCAGGTGGAGAAGTGCAACGAGTTAAGTTAGCTAGTAAGTTACAAGAGTCAGGACAAATCTTTGTTCTCGACGAACCAAGCACAGGTCTGCATGGTAAGGATGTTGAACAACTGCTTAGTTTACTAAGACGCCTCGTCAATCAAGGGAATACGGTTGTGATGATTGAACATCGCTTAGAACTTATTGCTCAAGCTGATTGGATAATTGATTTAGGACCCGAGGGCGGAAAGAATGGGGGTTATATTTTATTCGAAGGCAAACCAAGAGATATTATCAGTTGTGAAGAGTCTCAAACGGGGAAATATTTGAAAGAAATTTTAAATTTCAGTTAAAATACGTCAATTGCTTCTAATCAGACAAAACCACATTATAAAAACAAAAAAGCCTAGAAACGTTGATTTCATAGGCTTTTGGTATATTGTCTTACTTAACTTCTGATAAGTAGAAGATTTATATTTGTAGTTAATCTTATGCCCTTGTAAAATTTTTGTATTTTTGAATGTTTTCTTAAGAAATAATATTTAAAATACAGAGATAAAATATATCCAAATAAAGAATAGTGTAAAATTTGAATTACCTTCATAGCTTTCCTTTCATATTATAATAGTTTATCAAATGAAGAAAGATTAGTATTATTGAGATACTAAAAAGTATCTATTTCATCATGAAATGTCTAAATTAAGAAAATTTCTACCATTTGAGATAGTATAGAAACCATTTGAGATTTTTATAATTTAATTTCCATCATTCTGATAAGATTAAACTGATTGAAGGAGGCTAAATATGAAAGACTACATTTTATATCAAGATAGAGCTATAGTAAAGGTACCACTCTCTAAAATTTATTTTGTTACAACTCACCCAACAAAAGCTCATGCTGTTCTTTTTGTAACAGCCGAAGGGAATTTTAAAGCTTCAACCTCACTATCCAAAATTGAAGCAGAAAGTACAGAAGAACTTATTAGATGCCATAGAAAGTTTCTTGTGAATAAAGATAAAATAACAGGATTTAACCATGAGACAAGAACGATTATGTTTCTGGATGATAGTGTATCAGACATTGCTTGTTCTAAAGACACTTTACAATATTAAAAAATCAGTGGAAAAATATATAAGAGTGAAATAGTGAATATTTTTATACTAGAAGATAATTTTTTACAACAGACTAGAATTGAAAATATTGTCAAAAAAATTTTGGTTGATAGTAAGATTGAGTATAGGCATTTTGAGGTTTATGGAAAACCTCAACAGCTTTTAGAGGACATTTCAGAGAGAGGAAGTCATCAATTATTTTTTCTTGATATTGAAATAAAAGATGATGACAAAAGAGGACTAGACGTTGCTAGAGAAATTAGAAAACTTGATTCTCAAGCAGTGATTGCTTTTGTAACATCACATTCTGAGTTTATGCCTGTATCTTTTGAATATTTAGTATCAGCTATTGATTTCATTAATAAAGAATTACCTGAACCATTATTTATTAAACGAATTGAAAATGTTATTTCAAGTGTTAGCGATAATCAAGGAAGAACAGTATCTGGGGACTCTTTTATATTTACAGGATTCAAAGCTCAAATTCAAGTGCCTTTTAAAGATTTATTGTACATTGAAACATCGACAATTGCTCATAAATTGACTCTTTATTCAAAAAGTGACATAGTTGAATTCTATGGGCAATTATCTGAAATTATTGAACAGGAACCACGTTTATTTCAATGTCATAGATCGTTTATCGTAAATCCTTATAATATATCTTTAATTGATAAAGAAAATCGGGTAGTTCATTTTCAAAACGGGTCTTCTTGTATTGTCTCTAGGTTAAAAATTCGTTCACTCTTGAAAGTTGTAGAAAGACTTCATGACTAAGGAGATTTAGATGATATTTTTACTAGATATTATAGGTGTTTTTTTATTGTATAATCTTATTCTTCATTATCAATCATCAAACACTCCGCCTGTAAGCTGGTACGTGAGGTAAATGTGCTCCAAGGTTTTGACAATTCGCGTCACATGAAGTTATTTAAGCATCTCCTTTTTTTTTTTACCATTTTCTGTTATAATAAATTGTACTTCTAAAATAGAAAGGTCTTAAGATGACAACTCTTATTAAACATAAACGTGTAGAATTTTCAGAACTTTTTTATGACTTAGTTTTTGTTTTTGCGATTTCAAAAGTAACTGCTTTAATTCACCATCTTCATAACGGTATTTTGACTTGGAATTCTTTCCTTGATTTTTTCATTGCTATTTTGGTTCTCATCGATTCCTGGATGATTCAAACCGATTATACCAATCGCTATGGAAAGAACTCTTTATTTAACATGGTAATCATATTTATCAAAATGGGACTTTTACTCTTTATAGCCAATATGATTGGACCTGATTGGCAACAATATTTTCATTATCTCTGTTGGGCTATTGGTACATTAACCCTTACCTTATTTTTTCAATATTTGGTTGAGTTTTTTAAAAAATCAACCGATAATGTTCATAGGGAAAGTATCAAAGGTTTTCTATGGATAACAGGTCTACGAAGTTTAGAAATCTATCTAGCAGCTCTTCTTCCTATTTACATTGGAGTCTATATCCTTTATGCTAGTATTCTGCTAACATTTATTACGCCAAGTATCTTGCTTAATAAAGATAAGCATTACCAGGTAAATCTCCCCCATTTAATCGAGCGCATCTCCCTTCTTGTCATTATTACGTTTGGAGAGATGATTACGAATCTAGCTAACTTCTTTACAATCGAGAATTTCTCGATTTATTCGGTTCTTTATTTCATTATTATGATTTCTCTGTTCTTGTTTTATTTTGGTCAATTCGACCATGCTATTGATGAAAAATCTAATCAAAAGGGACTATTTCTAATTTACAGTCACTATCCTATTTTCATTGGACTTATGATGATGACTGTATCGATGAGTTTTCTTCAGAATCCTGAAGCTAATCGTCTCTTTGCAACCAGCTTCTCTTATATCGGATTTGGCCTCTTTCAAGCTGCTGTCCTAGTAAATGGGTCCTATAACAAACACTATCTTCGCTATTCGAAAAGTTACTACTGTGTCCAAGCGACACTCTATCTGGCTGCCTTTATTCTCTCTTTGATCTTTGCTTCTAATCCTATAATAGTAGTGAGTATAACAACCATTTTAGCTCTAGCTATAGCCATTCATTTTATTTATTTTTATATGACACAGAATAAAAAATATTCCAAATCTAACTGGGAGTTATTTTAATGAGTTTATAACATTAAAAAGCTTTGGGAACCAAGGCTTTTTTTTCATTAATTTGTTTTTCTATTTTATCCTCCAATTTGATCTCGCACTGACATTTGTTTATAACAAAACTATATATCTAGAATAGCATAAACATTAGGTATTATAGGTTTTCAAACCAAATACGAGTCATTCGTTTTTGCCCCACTTTTGCCACGTTTTTAAAGCCTGACATTGAAAACACCTAGAAGTATTTCCCTAAAATCAGCTATATTTCAACACTTTTGTTTATTTTCAATATGAAAAGTTCTTACAAATTCATGATGGAGGCATCGTTCTAATCGGCTTAAAACTAATCCCATTACTTTCAAATGTATTGAAGTAAGGAGAGTAACGTCATTACTGACAAAGTCTAATTTAATTTACTAATCTAGTAAATTTATTCTTTTAGATAACTAGGTATTTAAATATAGTACTACTAATTTATTTATTTAAAATTACAAATCTATTGGTAGCTTTTTGGTAGCTAAACAGACAAATTTTATAATGTTTATCAAAGTGAACATAAAAAGAATGTTGATTTGTCAGCATTCTTTTTTATTTCAAATGTATTCTCGGAATTAGAACTTGGGGGTTATTAAACTCTTGATTTTTTCAACAAGCTATGGTATTCTTTTGTTAGTTAATAAACTTACAAAAAGGAGAACAAATGTTTTCACCTACTAAATTAAAAGAAAAAAGAGAAAGTCAAGGGTTATCGCAATCACAACTTGCATCCAGTTTGGGAATCAGTAGAGTCTCATACTTTAATTGGGAATCAGGTAAAACAAAACCGAATCAAAATAATCTAAGTAAGTTGAGCCAGATTTTAACTGTCGACCCTTGCTATTTTGAATCAGAGTATGAAATAGTTGAAACTTATCTCAAACTAACGGAAAAGAATCAAAAAGCGACACTTCATTATGCTACAGAATTGTTGAACAAACAGAATGAGAAGGTTGTAGACATTCCTGAGCGTTTTGCTTATAAGGTCTACGAAAAATTATCAGCTGGTACAGGAACAGCTTATTTTGATGATGGTAATTACGATACAGTTTACTTTAATCACCAATTTGATTATGACTTTGCATCATGGGTGTTTGGTAATTCGATGGAACCAACATATGAAAATGGTTCTGTAGCCCTTATTAAGCAAACAGGATTTGATTATGATGGAGCTATCTATGCCATAGATTGGGATGGTCAAACCTATATCAAGAAAGTGTATCGTGAAGAAAATGGGCTACGTTTAGTTTCACTCAATCGGAACTATTCAGATAAGTTTGCGCCTTATGATGAGAATCCTCGTATCATAGGGAAAATTGTTGGAAACTTTATGCCTTTAGAGGACTGAGTATGACTTGGTTTGATTATAGTCTCGAACCTAAAAGCGATATTGCCTTTATTGATATGAAATCTTTTTACGCAAGTGTAGAGTGTGTAGATAGAGGCCTGCATCCACTTAAGACTTCACTTTGTGTTATGAGTCGAGCAGATAATTCTGCTGGGTTAATCCTTGCTTCCTCTCCTATGTTTAAGAAGGTATTTGGGAAATCAAATGTTGGACGTTCCTATGATTTACCATTTGATGTAAAGACTAGAAAGTTCTCTTACTATAATGCTAGAAAGCAAGGGTTACCGACAACGATAGACTATGTTCACTATATAGAGGAATGGGCAAAATCAACTGTGATTGTTCCTCCGAGAATGGATACTTATATTGCAGTCAATATGGAGATTCAAAAAATCTTTCAAGATTTTGCAGCACCAGACGATATTTATCCCTACTCAATTGATGAAGGATTTATAGATTTAACCAGTTCATTAAATTATTTTGTGCCTGATAAAAGTATTAGTCGAAAAGATAAGTTAGACATCATCTCAGCTGCTATTCAAAAAAAGATTTGGAGAAAAACAGGAATTTATTCAACGGTAGGTATGTCTAATGCCAATCCCTTATTAGCGAAGTTAGCACTAGATAATGAAGCTAAAAAGACTCCGACAATGAGAGCCAATTGGTCCTATGAAGATGTTGAAAAGAAAGTATGGTCTATCCCTAAAATGACAGATTTCTGGGGAATTGGGAATCGTATGGAGAAAAGATTACATAGTTTAGGCATCTTTTCGATTAAAGAATTGGCACAAGCTAATCCTGACTTGATTAAAAAAGAGCTTGGTATCATGGGCTTAGAGTTATGGTTTCATGCTAATGGGATTGATGAAAGTAATGTTCATAAACCTTATAAGCCAAAGTCAAAAGGGATAGGGAACTCTCAAGTTTTACCTAGAGATTATGTCAAACAAAGAGATATTGAGATCATACTTCGTGAGATGGCAGAACAAGTTGCTGTTAGATTGAGAAGAGCTGGTAAGAAAGCAACTGTAGTTTCTATACACTTAGGGTATTCTAAAGTGGAACAGAAACGATCTATTCATACTCAAATGAAGATTGAACCAACTAATCAAACAGCACTACTGACAAACTATGTTTTAAAGTTATTTCACACTAAATATACTTCAGGAGCTATCAGAAGTGTTGCAGTGAGCTATTCAGGTTTAGTAGATGAATCATTTGGATTGATCTCATTATTTGATGATGTTGAGAAAATAGAAAAAGAAGAAAGGCTCCAGTCCGCAATCGATGCTATTCGAACAGAATTTGGTTTTACTTCATTATTGAAAGGGAATGCCCTGGATCAGGCTTCCAGAACAATTGCAAGAAGTAAACTCATTGGTGGTCATTCAGCTGGAGGATTAGATGGACTAAAATGATGAATCGTTCTTATTTACCTTTTTTGTCTGCAAGAGAGTATCAAGACCGTGGGATGGCTAAGTGGTTGGGATTCTTTTTGTCAGAACATTCAAGTTCTCTTTGGGAAGAAAAAAATAGAGAAGATATCTCCATTTCCCTATCAACGGAAGAGAAAGTTCTATTTGTTCGTCAACTTTATACGAATGCATTCCCAGCAACTTTTGTTTGTAAGCTCTCAAATAGAAGAAAAGTAGTCTCGGGTATTGTTAAAGAGATGGGGAGAAAGTCTATATCCATTAAATCAGACTTTGGTTTTTTTCGCTTAAAATGGGAAGATATACTCGATATACAGATAGAAGGGGTAGATTTATATGAATCGTAAAGAATTATATGATGATAAATTGCAGCTAGATTATTTTTCTGATTCTTATTTACGGTTTGAGTCAGATTTTTACAAGTATTCTGCTTTAGACATACCATTAACATTTATCACTGATGATATTTTACGTACAATGGCTATGTCTCAAAAACATTATTTTAAACTTAATAAAAGTAAATCTTTAGATAATCGTGATCATTATTTTGTTTTTTCTATCAAGATGAACAAAGATAGTAGTGGGATTAGGCAGTATGAATATCAAAGACATTGTTTTAGTTTGTAAGAGTCCGACAGGGCTCTTTTTTCTGTGATAATTTTATCAAAAAATATTTGTTATACTTTTTTTAATTTAGATTTATCTTGGGGGTTTGGGGGCGTACCACCACATTTTCATATCGTTTGTTTTTTGAACCGTGAGGTTTGAAATGGCAGGCGATATGATTTTTGAGATATTGTGTCCACAATATCTGAGCTCGCAAAGCCTTACAAAAATGTTGAAGCTGTTTTGAAAAATGTACTGACAGTGTCTGTAAGCTTACATTGTCAGTACAGGTATCAATAAAGGATGAAAAGTCATATGAAAAGAGATATACGTAGTATTCGGAAACAATTTCGCTTAACAGAAACGGAAGAAAAACAAATACTAGATTTAATGAGAGAGAAAGGAGAGGACAATTTTTCTGATTTTCTCCGTAAAAGCTTACTATTGTCTGATGGACAAAAACAGATGGAAAAATGGTTCAACCTTTGGAAAAAACAAAAGTTGGAACAAATTAGCCGTGATGTTCATGAAATATTAATAATTTCTAAAATAAATCATCAGGTTACTCAAGAACATGTTTCTATTTTGTTAACTTGTATTCAGGAATTAATTAAAGAGGTAGAAAAAACAAGTCCTCTTAGTGAAAATTTTCGTAACAAATACATGAGGTAGTAGAGTGGAGCACCGATATAGAACAAATTTAAAAAAAGTCTTTCTATCTGATTTAGAATTAGTCAAATTGAATGAAAATATCTCAAAAAGTAACTGCTTATCATTCTCAGAATATGCTAGACGAACTCTACTAGATCCTGGTATGAATTTTATCACCATTGATACAAATAGTTATCAAGATTTGATTTTTGAATTAAAACGAATCGGAAATAATATTAATCAAATAGCCAGAAGCATAAATTATTCGAACTTAATAACGGAAGTTGAATTAGATGAATTGAGAAAAGGTATAGAAGAGTTAATAGTAGAAGTGGAGAAAGATTTTCTTATCCAATCTGAAAAATTGAGGAAATTTTATGGTCATCACTAAACACTTTGCGATACATGGAAAAAATTATCGTTGTAAATTAATTAAATATATTTTGAATCCAAGTAAAACAAAAAACCTAACACTAGTTTCAGATTTTGGTATGAGAAATTATTTAGATTTTCCAAGTTATAAAGAACTAGTGAAGATGTACAATGATAATTTTTTAAGTAATGATACTCTTTATGAATTTCGTCATGATAGGCGAGAAGTAAATCAACGAAAAATTCATTCTCATCATATCATTCAGTCCTTTTCTCCAGATGACCATCTAACTCCCGAACAAATCAATCGGATTGGTTATGAGACAGTTAAAGAGTTGACAGGAGGTAGATTTCGTTTCATTGTAGCAACTCATGTCGATAAAGATCATATCCACAATCACATCATCCTAAATTCAATTGATCAGAATTCTGATAAAAAGTTTCTATGGGATTATAAGGCAGAACATAATCTACGAATGGTTTCTGATCGTCTTTCAAAAATTGCAGGGGCAAAAATTATAGAAAATCGTTATTCCCATCGTCAGTATGAAGTTTATCGCAAAACAAATTACAAATATGAAATAAAACAACGAGTATATTTTCTAATCGAGAACTCGAAAAATTTTGAAGATTTCAAGAAAAAAGCAAAAGCTTTACATTTAAAAATTGATTTTAGACACAAGCATGTTACTTTTTTTATGACTGATTCAAATATGAAACAAGTCGTACGTGATAGTAAATGGAGTAGAAAACAACCTTATAATGAAACTTATTTTAAGAAAAAGTTTGTTCAAAGGGAAATCATAAACATCTTAGAATTTTTACTTCCGAAAATGAAGAATATGAATGAATTGATTCAACAAGCAGAATTTTTTGGATTAAAAATAATTCCGAAAGAAAAACATGTTCAATTTGAATTTGATGAGATAAAGCTTTCAGAACAGGAATTGGGAAAAATGAATCGGTATAGTGTTAGCTATTTTCAAGACTATTTTAATAACAAAAATGAAACTGTTGTCTTAGATAATAAAAATTTAGTTGAACTTTACAATGAAGAAAAGCTAATTAAAGAAAAAGAGTTGCCGACAGAAGAGGTGGTATGGAAATCCTATCAAGATTTCAAGAGAAATAGGGATGCAGTTCATGAGTTTAAAGTAGACTTGAATCTTAATCAAGTTGAAGAAGTAGTAGATGATGGAATTTATATTAAGGTACAGTTTGGTATTCGACAAGAAGGACTTATTTTTGTACCAAATATTCAAATCAATATGGAAGAAGAAAAAGTTAAAGTATTTATCAGAGAAACTAGTTCTTACTATGTATATCATAAAGATTCAGCAGAAAAAAATCGCTTTATGAAAGGTAAAACTTTGATTAGGCAGTTTAATCTTCAGTATGAACCGCAGTATATGTATAGAAGAATTCCTCTTAGCAAAATTAAAGAAAAAATAGAACAATTAGATTTTCTTATATCTTCAGAAAATAGTCCGAATACTTTTGAAGACATAACAAAAGATTTCATTGACCAAATATCATATCTAGAGAATATGATTCAACAAGTCCAAGATAAAATTGATAATTTGTCTAGTTTAGAGGAAATATTGTTGAATGATACGGAAAATAGTTCAGGAAATTTAGAAAATAATATTAAAGTCAAGATATCAGTAGACACAATAGAGAAAGATTTATACGTATATAAAGGAAGGATTGAAAAACTGAAGGAACAACATAGAGAAGCTATAAATTTATTTGAGATGTTTAATCGTACGATAAAGAACTACCAGAAAACAAAAGATACGAAATCTAGCAAGGAAAATGAGATACATATAGAGTGAATAATTTCCTAAAAAGTATATATAGAATAGTTTCATGTGCCAATTTGTCACATTTTTAAAAATAAGAAAATAACTATATTATACTTGTTTTAGGAGACAACAAATGTTGAAAAGGATTAGAGATTTACGTGAGGATACTGATTTGACACAAGAATATGTTGCAAAAAAAATCTTAAATTGTACAAGATCAGCATATTCTAAAATGGAATCAGGTACCAGGTTAATCTCTATAGATGACCTTATCAAACTTGCAGATTTTTATAATGTAAGTTTAGATTACCTTGTAGGTCGAGTGGATAATAAAGAAGACCATTACTCCAAAAAGTATTAGGTTAAGAAAGCACATTGACAATTGAATAGTCCAAAATGGTACTTTCCTCATTTGTGGAGCAAATTTGAATGGCTCGCCATGATAAGAGCGATTTTAAAACCATCAATAAAATAGAGCGATACTTTATATGCCATGATACAAATGATATACAATGATACTTCTGATCGTTCAGGCTGCCACCGTAAAAGAGCAGCAAGTGAAATTCTTATGATGACTTCATCAGTCATGCCATGGAGGAGATTGATAAAAGATAAAAGGGAAGTGATTTTTTGAAATCAAATTTAGAAAATTATATAGTCGAGCTAGAGATGCTAAATCTATTATTTTTAAAAAAACTTATTAGCGAAAAAGAATATGAAAAAATAAAGCTGAAACTGCGTAAAATATACACAAATTAGCTGACCTTTTTTATTGGTTGCGGTAAAATAAATGCAGAGAAATAGGAGGTTAAGCCATGTCAAATAACGTTGAAATTATAAAAGCAAATCCTTTAGTAACTAGAAGAAATGATAATAGTGGTTCTTTATCGAGGAGAGTAGCAGCATATTGTCGTGTTAGTTCCGATAGTGATGATCAAAAAAATAGCTATGATTCTCAAGTTCGTCATTATAGAGAGTATATATCACAGCACCAAGATTGGAATTTGGTTGACATTTATGCTGATGAAGGTATATCGGGAACTCAAGTTGGAAAAAGACAAGATTTTCAAAGATTGATTTCAGATTGCCTTGATGGAAAAATAGACTATATCATTACTAAAGCTATTGCTCGATTTGCTAGAAATACATTAGATACTCTCAAATATGTTCGTTTGCTCAAAGATAAACAAATTGGTGTATTTTTCGAAGAAGAAAATATTGATACTTTAACTATGGATGGTGAGCTACTATTAACGATATTAAGTTCAGTGGCTCAACAGGAAGTTGAAAACACATCTGCTCATGTTAAAAAAGGTTTAAAAATGAAGATGCAACGTGGAGAACTGATTGGTTTTCAAGGTTGTCTTGGTTATGACTATAATCAAGATACAAAGTCAATATCAATAAATGAAAAAGAAGCCAAGATAGTACGTTATATTTTTGAACGATACATTGATGGTATTGGGGGTAGGGCAATAGCTAGAGAACTTGATGAACTAGGTTATAAAACTCCGAGAGGTCTTGATCACTGGCAAGATACAACAGTTTTAGGAATTATTAAAAACGAGAAGTATAAAGGTGATATTCTAATGGGAAAAACTTTCACTGTTGACCCCATTAGTAAGAGACGTTTAATAAATTTCGGTGAAGAAGATAAATACTACATTAAAAATAATCATGATGCAATAATTAGTCCAGAAATTTTTACACAGGCGCAAGAAATTAGATTACGGAGATCAGGAAACAAAAAAACCATAGCAAATACAAAAGGTAAACGAGAAAGATATTCAAGAATGTACCCTTTTAGCAGTAGATTGGAATGTGGTTTTTGTGGTACTGTTCTGTCTAGAAGAAGTTGGCACTCTAGTTCAGAGTACAAAAAGATTATTTGGCACTGTACAACATCTATAAAGAGAGGTAAAAAGTATTGCACTCATAGTAAAGGAATAGAGGAAAAAGCAATAGAAAATGCTTTTTTACAGAGCTACCAACAGTTGTTTTATGAAAATAATAACCTAACTGAAGACTTTCTTGAAATTATAAAAGAAGAGCTTACTGATGATACTTTAAAAGTGGAGTTGAATAAGATAGTTAGTAAATTAAATTCGTTGTACAAAAAAGAAGAAAAATTAGTTTCAATGAATCTTGATGGAAAAATAAGTGATTCTGTATATGAAGATAAATTCAATCAAATACAAATTGAGAAAGAAAAACTTTTAGAAGAAAAAGTAAACTTAGAAGTAACTTTAAAATCAGAAGTTGATATAAAAAGTAGATTAGAGAATTTTAAAGAAATTTTAACTTCACAAAAGACTTTGACTGAGTTTGACAAGGACATTTTTGAAAGTATCGTTGAAAAAATCATAGTAGGCGGAATAAATTCTGATGGAGAAATTGATCCAGCAATGTTGACTATAATTTTTAAAACGGGAGATTCTTCGACTAAAGATGCAAAATCTTACAAATCTAAAAGGAAGAATGCTAAAATAGAAAATGATAAATTGTGTTTTAATACCGTAACCGATGACGAAAAAAAGTGTACAAATAAAGAAAACAACGCATGTCGAGTGTGTAAGCTTGTTAGTGAAACGTAGCTAATCCTCAAAAGGTTCCCCAAACCTTTTGAGTTCCGCAGACGCATCATGTTGAGGCGGTATCACTGCTTGTGAAAGCCTAGGAATCTTTTGGCGAAAGAAATTTTAAGTTCTTGTATCCCCGTCTAGATAAAAAAAGACCATCTAAGTTGGTAAATAACTTCAGGAGGTTTATACGCTATGCTTAGAACTTATGTAACTAAAAAGTATTTATTCTTCTATTTTGTGGCGATTATGATTACTTGGCTGGAGGCTGTCATTACACCAGCTTTGATTCAGTATATTGTCTCTAGTTTTACCAATCACCAGTTGCATTTGCTGTGGCAGGTCTTGATTTGGGGGATTGTGGGGAATTTGATTCTCTTGCTAGGTTTGGCGGGGAAACGCTATTACTATGCACGAGTGCTGACGGACTTCAAGTTGGGGATTAAGCAGGCTATCTTTCAAACTTTCTTATATAGCCGTCGGATAGCAGATGAAGAGGTTTTGTCAGACCTGGAAAATGATGTGAAACAGCTAGAAGATAACTATATTGAGCCGACTGTTATTATCATTTCTTCTTTGGGATTTACAACCGTCTCCATATGCTATGCTCTCTGGACAAATTTTTATCTGGGCTTGCTCTTTATCATTTTTTATTCGATACCTGTCCTTTGTAGTAGCATAGGTTCCAAACGCTTGGATGCGATTACTAAGCAGAAATCCCTAGCTAACCAAGGCTACGTCTCTCAAGTGACCAATATGATTGCGGGTGCTCGTTCCATACGTCATTATCTGGGACAAAGCATGTTTTACAAACTGTTTTCCAAAGATTTACACAAGGCTTTAGAGCAAGAAGTCGCCTATGAAAAGCAACGGACGATAAACAGTCTCTTTATTAATGGGATTGATGCTTTTTGTTCGGTTGCGCCGATTGTCATTGGTGGTTTCATGACCTATTATAACTACCTTTCAGCAGCCAGCTTTGTTGGGATTTACCTAGTATCGCATAATATCGGCTACCAATTTCAGGAGTTATCTTACTTTATCAATACTAGAAAATCAGCCAAGTCTCTCTGTGATAAGTATCAAAACTTGCTGGGAGAGAAGTTGACAAAGCCTACTGTTCTTAAAGGTTCCGTCTTTCCTATCCAGCTAGAGCGAGTCAGCGTAGAGCGTGATGGTCAAGAAATACTAGCCCCTTGTGACCTTACCATTGAGGAAGGGGAAAAGATTGCCATTATCGGAGAAAGCGGGTCTGGGAAAACAACCTTACTGAACCTAATCTATGGTGAAATCAAGCCTAGTCAAGGTCGGATTCACTACCATGGACAAGAGCTAAACTCGGATGAACTCTATCAGGCAGGAGCCTACATTCTCCAGTCCAGTCATGTCTTTGATGGATTGACACTAGAAGAAAATATTGCTTTGGGACAAGAAATAGATTCCGTGAGGATGGAGGAAATCCTGCAGCAAACCGGTCTGAAAGCTCTCCAAGGCAAAACATCTAGAAACCAAACTCTGTCAGGCGGTGAGAAGCAGCGGCTAGAAATTGCCTGTGCGCTCTATCACAACCGCCAATTTATCCTGGCTGATGAAGTTAAAGCTAATCTGGACCTTAAAAACCAAGAGAAAATCAGTCAACTCCTTTTCTCCCTTCCACAAGCAGTCGTAGAAGTGATTCATCACTACAGTGAAGAGGACTTGAAGCGTTATGATAAGGTGATAAAATTGGAGAGATAGGTGGAGGTATAGATTTAAGAAAGGAGTGGCTGAGGCCACTCTCAGATTGCAGACAAAGTCCTTAGCACAAAAGTTTCTAAGGGCTTTGTCTGCAATCTGAACGCACCAAAATTGGTGCGTTATAATTTTTTGTGCTATAATGGAGTTATAAAATCACAGGAGAGAGCCATGATTGGAGACAATATAAAATCTTTACGAAAGACAAACGAATTGACACAACCAGAATTTGCACGGATTGTTGGTATTTCACGTAATAGTCTGAGCCGTTATGAAAACGGGATAAGTCCTATTTCAACGGAGTTGATAGACACCATTTGCCAGAAATTCAATGTATCCTATGTCGATATTGTGGGGGAAGAGAAAATGTTAAACCCAGTAGAAGATTATGAATTGACATTAAAAATAGAGATTGTCAAGGAACGTGGCACAAATTTACTAGCTCGCCTCTATCGTTATCAAGACAGTCAAGAGATTGCCTTTGACGATGAGAGTAATCCGTGGATTTTAATGAGTGATGATTTGTCTGATATGGTCAATACTAACATTTATCTGGTGACTACTTTTGAAGAACTAGAGCGTTACAGTGGTTACTTGGATGGAATCGAGCGTATGTTGGGAACATCAGAAAAACGGATGGTAGTTTGATGGGGATTCAGGATTATACCGAAGAAGAGTTTAATCATGTCTTAGCTCGCAATTTACGCATACTGACTAGAGGAAAACAAGTAAGTAAAAATCCAAGCGCTATCTTGCTTGGAGGACAGAGTGGAGCTGGTAAAACGACTATCCACCGTATCAAGCTCAAAGAATTTCAGGGTAATATAATCATCATTGATGGCGATAGTTTTCGAGCTCAATATCCACAGTACCTGGACCTTCAGCGAATTTATGGTAAAGATAGTGTCGAATACACCAAAAAATTTGCAAGACAAATGGTGGAATCCTTGGTAGAAAAACTGAGTGATGTGGGCTACAATCTTTTGATTGAGGGGACATTGCGAACGGTTGATGTACCAAAGAAAACAGCAGAACTATTGATAAGTAAAGGTTATGAAGTTCAGCTATCTTTAATCGCTACAAAGCCTAAGCTGTCTTATTTGAGCACGCTTATCCGATACGAAGAACTAAACGCTATCAATCCCAATCAAGCAAGAGCAACCCCAAAAGAACATCATGACCTGATAGTGAACAATCTAGTTGAAAATACCCGACAACTAGAGCAATTAGGCATCTTTGAAAGAATCCAAATCTATCAACGAGATAGAAGCTGTGTTTATGATTCGAGGGATGATGAGACCTCAGCAGCAGATGTTCTTCAAGACTTACTGTTTGGAGAATGGAGTCAGGTGGATATGGAAATGTTGAGGGTGGGGGAAGAGCAAATGAAAGAATTAAGCAAAAGAAATAATAAGTAGGGGGGGGAAAACAATACATGTATGAAATTAATATTGCTGATACAGAATTTGGAGAAATATTTTCTGATATAAAAAATCGTTATTTATCAACCGCAAATTTTCCAAAATTTATTATTGGTACAGGTTTATCCATAGTAATGGGAGTCCCTGGAATGGGGAAGTTGGCTGATGAACTAGATAAAAATTTTTCCTTAGAGGAGAACTTTGAATATAAACAGTTTTGGGAAAAGTGTAATTCTATAGTGAGGAATGATGGACTTGAAGCAGCTCTCTTAACAATTTCAAATACAGAAAATGCTTTCGTCGAAAAAATTCGGGAAATTACTGGTAAATTTATTTTGGAATCTGATTATGCTGTGAGAGAGAATATTTTGAGGGATTCATCTGGATTTGAAAAATTACTAAATTATCTAAACAATACAGTGAGTGTGAATAAAAAGATTATCGATATAATGACACCAAACTATGACTTAATTATTGAGACTATTGCAGATAAGTTAAAATTAACCACGACTCTAGGATTTAAAGGCAATCTGTTTCAAGAATTTGACTCAGAGTTATTGAAAGATCCTTATAAATATTATAAAAAATCAACTACAATATTAAGAATTTTTAAACCACATGGATCTATCAACTGGATAAAGCGAGCTGATATCACCTATCAAACTAATGATTACTGTTATCTAGAGAAGAATAGTAATTGTATTGAAATCATTGCTCCAGGCAGTATGAAATTTCAATATGGAATGACTCATAATCTACTAAGAGAGCATCGTGAGACTTTTAATAGTGTTTTTACAGATAATAAGAGTTCTCATGCTATTTTTATTTATGGATATGGTTTCAATGATGAGCAATTTGATACTGTTTTTGAAAACACAAACAAGGATGTGATTGTGTTGACGATGGATATAAAAGAAGAAGTTAGAGAAAGGGCTGTTTCTAATAAGAATTGGACTTTATTTTATAAAAATGTTATAGGGGAAAAGCAAAATACAACAAATCTCTCATTTATGGTTTATAAAGGTAAGCAGTACCAAATAGATAAGAATTTGTGGGATTTAGAAGAATTTGTAGAGTTATTTACAGGATAACGACGAGGAGAAAAATGGAAAATATACAGCAGTATTTAACTCAAGAAATTGGGAATGTACAAAATGTTGATACACAAAAAGTTATAGTTAATGTAAAAAAGGAAGAGTTGTTAAATAAACTAAAGATAAATGATTTGGCTATTCTTTCAGGTAATAATGCTGACGAGAAATTAATTGGCATTGTGACTAAGGTGAGTAAGAAAAGTATTGACTTTAATGATACTGAAGTTGATGAAGAATCTTTATTGGAGTATTCTTATAATTTTTGTAGTATAACTTTAGTAGGAACATTTTATAGCAAGATTTCTCCAACTCAGAATAATATTTTTAAAAGGGCAGTGAATACTTATCCAGAGATAAATAGCCCAGTTTTTCTAGCTGATGACGATGCACTATACATGATAATGAATTCCTTGACTAATAATCAAAGTCATGGAAAAGAATTAAAAATTGGGAAATATGCTAGTAATCAATCTGTTGAAGCAATTTTAGATGGAAATAAATTTTTCCAAAGACATGCTGCAATTGTTGGAAGTACGGGGAGTGGTAAATCATTTTCAGTCGCTAATATCTTAGAGAAAACCAATGCATTAGAATATTCAAATATTATTATTTTTGATTTACATGGAGAGTACAATGAGTTATCTTATGCAAAGCAAATAAAAATTGGTGATACAGCTAATGATTTACAAATTCCACTATGGTTTTTCAATTATGAAGAAATCCATTCTTTATTTATTGAATCGTCTGAGGGAACTTCTTCAAATCAAAGAGCTGTAGTAGTTAAACATATTCTTAGTAAAAAGAAGGAATATATAGATAGTAAAGCTAATTTTTCTTCAGATATTGTTACGGTTGATACTCCAATACCGTTTTCAACAAAAGAGTTAAAAGAATATTTAGAAAATGAAAATATTAAAGAAGAAAGAACTGGTGAAACATATAAGTCAGGTGAGAAGAAGGGACAAGAAAAAACAAGACAAGGACAATATTATAGCAAACTGACTAATCTGATTACAAGATTGCAAACAAAAATGGACGATAAAAAATATGGCTTTGTATTTAATGAACAGCATACTTCAGATTCTAAATACTTAAATAGATTTATTTCAGAAATAATGGGAAGAGATAACCATATTAAAGTTATTGATTTATCTGAAATACCATCAGATATGTTATCAATTGTCATTGGTATTGTAACAAGATTAGTATATGATGTACAATTTTGGATGACTCCCAAAAGAAATGAAACAAGACATCCCTTAGCATTTATTTGCGATGAAGCACATTTATACATACCCAAAGATGTAACTAAGCTAAAAGCTGTTGAGAAAAAATCATTAGAAATTTTTGAAAAAATTTCCAAAGAAGGGCGTAAGTACGGAGTTTCCTTAGTTGTTGTTTCTCAAAGACCAGCGGAATTAAATTCAACTATAATCTCTCAATGTAATAATATTATTTCGTTGAAAATAACAAATGATAGAGATAAAACAGCAGTAGCGACAATGCTGACAGATTCACTGGTTGGGTTAGTTGAGACATTACCTAACCTTGATGTTGGGGAATGTATTGTGATTGGTGATGCTATAAAGTTACCAACTAAAATTTTATTAGATAAACCTAAAGAAGAGCCTAAAAGTTCTACAATCGATTTTTGGGACAGATGGATTGATGGTCAACAGACAGTGTTTGATATTGATGATTCAATAAAAAATATGATTAAACAATCGCGTTGAATAATACATTAGACTTATTAGATAATCTATAGTGAGACTAAATAACTTCCATCCTAACAATTTCATCTGCCTTTGTATAGAGCCATTAGGCTCTTTTTTCATTCCCTCATTTTCCTGTGATAAAATCCTCAAATCTCCTCTGCTATACTTTTTTCAAATTGTAAAAATCCAACCAATATTTTTCTATGGAGGTTTGGGGGCTTGACACCACGTTTTCATATCGTTTGTTTTTCTGAACTGTGAGGTTTTGGAGGACAGACGATATGATTTTAGGGTTATTGTGTCCACAATAACTGAGTTCGCAAAGCATTACAAGGATGATAATCAGTTTTGTGAAAAAGTGTATGGATATTGTACGGTAGCTTACACTGTCAGTACAGGTATTTGGAAAGTAAGTATCAGTATGAAAAGAGATTTACGTGATATTCGGAAACAATTTCGACTAACAGATGCGAGAGAAAAAGGGGAAGTCAATTTTTCTGATTTTCTCCGAAAAAGTCTACTCTCCTCTGATTCACAAAAAACAAATGGATAGCTGGTTTGCCTTCTGGCAATCTCAAAAGATGGAACAAATCAGTCGCGATGTTCATGAGATTTTAATCTTGGCACAGATAGAACATCAAGCCACCAAAGATTATGTGTCCATTCTCTTAACTTGAGTGCAGGAATTGATTAAGGAGGTCAGGAATTCCATTCCCTTTAGTCAAGACTTCTGTGAGAAATATATTTAGAAAATAAACCTTCATTGTTGTACTGTTTCGAGGTATAAAAGTTTTGATATTTTTTGAAAAGATATACCTCCTATTCCCAAACTTAAACAATAGCTTGCAATCATTTTTTTAAAATAGTATACTAGGGCTAGGATATGGAATCGTTTGCATAAAGTTGCGATGAGTTTAAACAGTGAAATCTAGGAGATGAAAAGTATGGAATTAACAGCCATTTATCATAGACCGGAGTCGGAGTATGCCTATCTTTATAAAGAAGGTCAAGTTCATATCAGAATAAGGACTAAGAAAGAGGATATAGAGAAAATCGTTTTGCACTATGGGGACCCCTTTATTTTTCTTGAGGATTCTTATGAAGATGTAAAAGAGATGGTCAAAGTGACTTCTGACGCCTTATTTGATTATTGGCAAGTTGTTGTCTCTGTGCGCTTTGCTAGGCTCCAATATCTGTTTGAGCTTGAGGATAAAAAAGGTCAAAGCATCTTATATGGAGATAAAGGCTTCGCTGACAATAGTCCAGAAAATCTTGCTTTAGAGGGCAATGGTTTTAAACTCCCCTATATTCACGAAATTGATGGTTGCCAGGTTCCTGACTGGGTTTCAAAAACGATCTGGTATCAGATTTTTCCAGAACGATTTGCAAATGGAAATGCTGAACTTTCACCAGAAGGAGCTCTAGATTGGGATTCGTCTATCAGACCTAAAAGCAGTGATTTCTTTGGTGGGGATTTACAGGGGATTATTGAGCATCTGGATTATTTGCAAGACTTAGGGATTACAGGACTTTATCTTTGCCCTATCTTTGAATCTCCAAGTAATCACAAGTACAATACGACGGATTACTTTGAAGTTGATCGACACTTTGGGGACAAGGAGACTTTCTGTCAACTGGTGGAGCAGGCTCATCTGCGTGGCATGAAGGTTATGCTGGATGCGGTTTTCAATCATATGGGCGATCAATCCGCTCAATGGCAGGATGTTCTCAAGCATGGTGAAAATTCAGCTTACAAAGACTGGTTCCAAATTCAAGAGTTCCCAGTGACGAATGACAAACTTGTGAATCCCAAGGAACTGCCTTATCATACCTTTGCCTTTGCC
The DNA here is from genome assembly GCF_000212815.1 of Streptococcus sanguinis SK49. Taxonomy (GTDB): domain Bacteria; phylum Bacillota; class Bacilli; order Lactobacillales; family Streptococcaceae; genus Streptococcus; species Streptococcus sanguinis_C. The sequence goes on from NZ_GL890985.1 coordinate 1,051,527, forward strand.
AGCTATATGCCTAAGTTAAACACGGCAAATCCCGAGGTGAAAGACTATCTCTTAAGCGTTGCGACCTATTGGATTGAACATTTTGATATTGATGCTTGGCGGTTGGATGTAGCCAATGAGGTTGATCACCAATTCTGGCGAGATTTTCGTAAGGCTGTTTTGGCCAAAAAGCCTGACCTCTATATTCTTGGAGAGGTTTGGCATACCTCTCAGCCATGGCTAAACGGTGACGAGTTTCACGCCGTCATGAACTATCCTCTATCGGATAGTATCAAGGACTACTTTTTGACTAGGAGCAAGAAGATCAGTCAATTCATAGCTGAGATTAACTGCCAGTCCATGTATTACAAGCAGCAGATTTCTGAGGTTATGTTTAATCTCTTGGATTCGCATGATACGGAGCGAATTTTGGCGACTGCCAAAGGTGATATCCAGCTTGTTAAATCCGCACTTGCCTTTCTCTTTTTACAAAGGGGGACGCCTTGCATCTATTATGGGACCGAGCTAGAATTGGGCGGAGGTATGGACCCAGATTGTAGACGGGTCATGCCTTGGGACCGGGTTTCTAGTAGCAATGACATGCTCAATTTTATGAAGAACTTGATTCAGCTTCGTAAGGATATTGCGGATATTATTCAGTATGGGAAATTTACTCTAGAAGAAATCGATCCTGATGTACTGGCTTTAGAATGGGAACATGATCATCAAGCAATCCGAGCCGTTTTTAATCAGTCGAATGAGAATTATCTGTTAGACAGAGATTCAGCTGATTTAGTGAGTCATTGCCAAACTGATGACGAGAAACTTGTCATCTTACCAAAGGGATTTGTAGTTTACTCTAGACTCTAACCGTAGCAGTAAATGTCTTTCTTTCCTTCTTTCTGATATAATATTATCAAATTTCATTTTCACAAGATGAAAATTATCCTGCTTCCGGGCATACCTTCTTGATGATTATTGTAAGGTAGTTGTTGATAAGTGGAGAAACTATGCAAAGGAGTGCAATCTTATGCCTAGACCGAAAACTAAAGAAGAGTTGATGCTAGCTGCTAAGGAAAACTATGAGAAGTTACAAACTCTCATTTCCAAATTGTCTGATCAAGAGTTAAATACGCCCTTTGATTTTTCTCGGGATGAAAAGAAGAAGGAGGCCCATTGGAGACGAGATAAAAATGTAAGAGATGTTTTGATTCACCTCTATGAATGGCATCAGCTCTTGTTGAATTGGGTGCATTCCAATCAAAAGGGTCAAGAGCAGCCCTTTCTTCCTGCGCCCTATAACTGGAAGACTTATGGAGAGTTGAATCTGGAATTTTGGAAGAAACATCAGAATACTTCTCTTGAAGAGGCAACTGAGATCTTTCATCAGTCCCATCAAGATGTTTTGGACTTGGCAGACACATTTACAAACGAAGAATTATTTTCAAAAGATGTATATAAATGGGTCGGAGGGACTGTACTGGGTTCCTATTTTGTAAGTGCTTCTTCCAGCCATTATGACTGGGCCCTGAAAAAGTTGAAGGCTCATCAGAAAAATTGTAAAGCAAAATAGTCTGCGGAAGACAAGAATTAGAGAGAAATAAGAATGAAAAAATACAGCAAAATAATCATGTCCTGCGCCTGCCTGGCTTTGGCTTTTGGGCTGGCATCATGCGCTAGTTCGCAGAAAAATAATCAAACAAGTCAAACTACATCGACTTATTCAAATCTAAACAGTAAAAAGAGTGTCGAAGAAGTTAAGAGTTTGTTGGCTGCCAACTTGGATAAAGACAGTGTCGATAACTTTCTCAATCTAGTCAATGACTACAATGGTCTTGTTGGCTCTACTGGATTAAGGGGCGATTTCACTAAATTTACTAAAACCGAATATGATGTAGAAAAAATCAATCCTCTATGGCAGGCAAAAAAGGGCGATTTTATCGGAACAAATTGTCGGATTAATACTTACACTTTGCTGAAAAATAGCATCGACATCCCTCAAATAGAAAAAGATGACGAACTCTTGTTCATAGATAATGATTCGATTGACAAGGGCAAGCTCTTTGATGCCAAGGATAAGGAAGATTTTAATATTCTGTTTTCAAGAGTCAAGACTGAAGCGACTCAAGATGTAAAAGTCCACGCTAAGAAGATGGAGGTATACTTCAAACAGTTCAAGTTTAATGAAAAGGCTCGAATGCTCTCTGTCATTGTTCATGACAATCTTGACGGCGATTCTCTCTTTGTCGGTCATGTCGGCGTCTTGGTTCCAGATAAAGATGGCTACTTATTTATCGAAAAGCTGACCTTTGAAGAGCCTTACCAGGCTATCAAGTTTGCGACCAAGGAAGATGTCTACAAATACTTGCAGACCAAATATAAAGACTACACAGGAGAAGGACTGGCCAAACCTTTTATCATGGACAACGATAAGTGGGTAGAGGGTAAGTAGTCTGATTCAGTTAGCATTAAGAAAATAGAACTGGGAGATTTAACGTATGGAATTAAAAGATTTTACAGAAAAGGAACAGGAGCAGATTAATCAAGGGCTCAGCACTGCAGAAATTTCCGATAAGGAAACTGCTAAAAAGATTTTAGCACTTGTGCCCCAAGAGTGGATTAAGAGGATTCCTTTCTTCGTGAGAGTGCATGCGACGACCAAGACCGTTGAGAGAGTTGCTAAGCAATATCCTGAACTTTATGCTGTCGCTAAGCAGCAAGGCGAACTTCCTGACAAGGAAAGAGAAGAATTGCGCGTGATTATGACAAGCATTTTTGAAGAAAAGATGAATAAGCATAAGATTAAGTAAGCTTTTGTACCTATATAATTGTATATTTTTGGAAAAAGAATAATAGTGTTTTTATTATCTATATTCGATTTTAAAATACAGATAATATAAATTTATATTTTGTTTTATACAGAAAAATAAAAAATGGAGAAGAGTTTTATATGGATTTATTTTTATCAATGATCACATTTGTACTTGGTTTCTTAGCAGAGAAACTATTGGATTATATAATGGCATTCTTGGGCAAGAAAATGAAGAAGAAAAAACTAGAAACTACTCTAGAAAATTTTTACACAAAGCCACATCAAGATATAGTAATTACTGCGAGTGGGTTTCCATATTTTTCATTTGATTCTATTCAAGAAAGTATCAGTAGTAACAAGAAGCTATTGCTAACAACACCTAAAGAAGTAACAATAGATGATAACTCTAACTTTTCAAATAAAGATATCCTTAGAGATGATTTCCGTAAATTTATTTCAGAAAATGAATTAGAGACTCAATTGGAAACTATTAGAGAAGAGGTTTTTGCTTCTTTTTTAAAAAAGGAAAATGGCAATTACTTTAATGGTAAAATTTTAGGTGTAAATCGTCTTGATGGTCTATCTAGAACAAATGATATAAACGAAGCTCCAATATTATCAATAGACTTCTTTGAAACAGACTACTACACACATAAAATTGTTGAAAAATTAATTCAAAATTTAACTTTTAAAAAAGAAAGTTTAGTGAAGGACTTAAATAGTTCTTACAGCTGGTCTAGAAGTTCTTTTGGAGTAAGCTTGATTCTAATACTTCCAAAGCAAAACGAAATCATTTTGACCAAAAGATCAAGTAGAGCCTCATATACGGGTGGTAAGGAGTGGATATATGTTTCTGTTACTGAAACACTATCTGAAACGGATTTTGATGAGGAAACCCGAAGCCCGGATTTGTTAAAATGTGTATGGCGTGGTATTAGAGAAGAACTGGGACTTTCGGATAGGCAATTAAAAAAAGACACGTTAAAGTTTTATGAGTCATTTTATGAAACTCATTTTAAACAAGACAATATTGTTGCATCCGTTGAAATTTCTGAAGATTTAACTTTTTCTGAGATCTATTCTTTGCTTGCAAAAGATAAATTCTTAGAGATATCAGATATTATTACTATTCCTAATGATAAAAAAGCAATTTCTAACTTTATCGAAGATAATAGAAGTAAAATGAGAGCACAAACTATTTTTTCTTTAGAAAGCTTCAATGCTAGAAAGTGATAAGTTTTTAAGTCAAGTTGACTTTAACACTCTTTAAAAATTTCAAAATTTAGAAAAAGTAATACCGCGAACAGATAAGAGAAGAATTGCGCGTGATTATGACAAGCATTTTTGAAGAAAAGATGAATAAGCATAAGATTAAATGAGTTCTTACTTTGAAAGAAGTGAGAGCCTTAGGAAGTCACTGGAAGCAGTGGCTTTTTCGTTTTTTATGGACATGATGAGGCTAGTTATTAAAGCTCTATTTGGACGTTGAGTTCTAATTGGGCTTTGGGACTATTCTCCATGAGAATTATCGGTAAAAATGGTATAATGTTCCTATATTTTCTAGAGGAAAAGGCAGGCTATGAAATTACTTTATACAGATATTCGCCATTCTTTGACCAAGGTGTTGGTGGCGGAGGCTGAGAGCTTGGTGGCGGACGGTAAGCGAGTCTTTTATATTGCGCCAAATTCGCTTTCTTTTGAGAAAGAGCGGGCGGTTTTGGAGTGCCTGAAAACCCAGGCTTCCTTTGCCATTACGGTGACGCGCTTTGCCCAGATGGCTCGGTATTTTGTCCTCAATGATGTTCGGCAAGGGCATAGTTTGGACGATATTGGTCTGGGAATGCTGATTTATCGGACCTTGACAGAGTTAGATGATGGAGAGCTTAAGGTCTATGGCAGGATTAAGAAGGATGCCCAGTTTATCCAGCAATTGATGGATCTTTACCATGAACTGCAGACAGCCCAGATGTCCTTTGCGGATTTGGAATTTCTTGAGGAGCCTGAGAAGCGGGAGGATCTGGTCAAGATTTTTACAGCGGTGACTGCTGCTCTGAATAAGGGCGATTTTGATTCGTCTTCTCAGATTGCTGCTTTTGCCCAGCATATTCTGGCTGGTGATACGGATGAGGAGTTGGAGAATTTGGCCCTGGTCATTGATGGCTTTACTCGTTTTTCTGCCGAAGAGGAATACTTAGTCGGTCTTCTGCATCGGAAAGGTGTGGAGATTGTCATTGGGACCTATGCCAGCCAAAAAGCCTATCGAGCAGCCTTTCGTGAGGGGAATCTTTATCAAGCCAGCGTGGATTTTTTGAGAAAGCTGGCCGAGGACTATCAGGTCAAGCCTGACTATATTTCTCATGCAGAAGCAGAAGATGCCTTTGGACGGATTTCTAAGGTCTTGGAAAGTCGTTATGACTTTTCAGAGCCAGCTGTTGAAGTTAGTGAGACAGACCGCTCACAGCTTCAAATTTGGGCTACTATGAACCAGAAAGAAGAGTTGGAGTATGTGGCTAAGTCCATCCGGCAGCGGGTTCATGATGGTGTGCGCTATAAGGATATTCGTCTGCTTTTGGGAGATGTGGAAGCCTACCAGCTTCAGCTCAAGACCATTTTTGACCAGTATCAGATTCCCTACTATCTAGGGCGGAGCGAGTCGATGGCACAGCATCCGCTGGTCCAGTTTGTCGAGTCCTTGGAGCGGCTCAAGCGCTATAACTTCCAACTGGAAGACCTGCTCAATCTCTTAAAGACGGGGCTCTACGGCGATTTGACTCAGGAGGAGCTGGATCATTTTGAGCAATATCTGCGTTTTGCGGACATTAAGGGAGCCGGCAAGCTAGCTAAAGATTTCACGGCCAATAGTCAAGGGAAATTTGACCTAGACCGTCTCAATCATATTCGCCGCCGGGTTATGACTCCGCTACAAGGCTTTTTCAAATCCCGCAGCCAGACGGCGTCGGGGCTCTTAGCTAAATTTACGGAGTTCGTCCAAGCAGCCCGTTTGTCTGACAATTTGACGACTCTGCTGCAGGGAGAAAGTCAGCAGGAGCAGGAGCGTCATGAGGAAGTCTGGAAGGCTTTCAGCCATGTCTTAGAGCAGTTTGCTCAAGTCTTTGCAGACAGTAAGGTCAAACTGGATGATTTTCTAGCCTTGATTCTGTCGGGTATGCTTTTGTCTAACTATCGGACGGTACCGGCGACAGTAGATGTGGTTAAGGTCCAGTCTTATGACCTGATAGAGCCTTTAGCAGCTCCTTACGTCTATGCGATTGGACTGACCCAGGAGCGTTTTCCTAAAATCGCGCAAAACAAGAGTTTGCTCAGTGATGAAGATCGGGCTCGACTAAATGAAGCGACGGATTCTCAGGCGGAACTCCAGATTGCCAGCTCAGAAAATCTCAAGAAGAATCGCCATACAGCTCTGTCGCTGATGAATTCTGCTACCAAAGAGCTGGTCTTGTCTGCGCCAGCCTTGGTCAATGAGGTAGAGGATAGTGTGTCGACCTATCTGCTGGAATTGACTGCTGCTCCCCTTTCCTTGCCCATCATTGTCAAAAAGCCTCAGGCTTCCAGTGACGATATTGGCAGCTACCGAGCTCTCTTGTCTCAAATCATTGAGCTCCACCAAGAGGAGATTGACCGAGAGTGGACAGCAGAGGAGCAGACTTTTTGGGCGGTGGCTGTACGGGTTCTCCGCAAGAAATTGTCTGCAGAAGGCATCAGCATTCCGCACATCAGCCAGGAACTGAAAACAGAGTCTCTGAAGCCGGAAACTTTGAAAGCCCTCTACCCTCAGGACCAGCCTCTCCGACTTTCAGCGTCTGCTCTAAACGAATATTTCCGGCATCAGTATGCTTATTTTCTCAAGTATGTTCTGCGCCTGCAAGAAGAGTGGACCATTCATCCTGATGCTCGCAGTCATGGGATTTTCCTCCATCGGATCTTTGAAAAGGTCCTGCAAGATGGTTCGTCAGCTGATTTTGACCGGCGTTTAGCACAAGCTATGGAAGAGACCAGCCGAGAGGCCGAGTTTGAGAGCATCTACAGTGAGTCAGGTCAGACCCGTTTTGCCCGCCAGCTCCTGCTAGATACGGCGCGAGCGACCGGCCGTGTGCTGGCTCATCCAACTGGGATTGAGACCATTGGTGAGGAGACTGGCTTTGGCTCAGCTTCTAAGCCTTTCCTGATCTTGGAAAATGGCAGAGCAGTGACCGTGAGCGGTAAGGTGGACCGGATTGACCGTCTGACTAAGACAGAGAGTCTGGGAGTGGTGGACTATAAGTCTGGCGATATTAAGTTTAGCTTTGAAAAGTTCTTTAATGGACTGAATTCTCAGCTGCCGACTTATCTGGCAGCGATTGAGGAGTTAGCAGACTATCAAGAGGATAAGGGTACTTTTGGTGCCATGTATTTGCAGATGACCGATCCGATTGTGGCGCTTAAAGATACCAAGACCTTGGCGGATGCAGTCAATCAGTCTGTGAAACCACTCCAGTACAAGGGACTTTTTGTGGCGGATGCTGTCAAGGAGCTTGGCCCGCTCTATGAAAAAAATAAGACCAACTTGCTGAGTCAGGAAGATTTGGACTTGCTGCTGGCCTACAATGCTTATCTCTACAAAAAAGCTGCAGAAGGCATTCTATCAGGCCACTTTGCAGTCAATCCTTATACAGAGAATGGGCGCAGCATTGCTCCTTATGTAGAGCAGTTTAAGGCTATTACTGGCTTTGAAGCTAATCTCCACCTAGGACAGGCACGCCAGTTAGAAAAGCTGGATGCAAGTAAGTTTGATAGGCGGCCGACTGGTGAGAAGTTACGCCAGGCCTGGTTAGAAAAGATGAGGGAGGAGATGGAAAAATGAAGAGAATTCCTTTTTTAACTGCAGAAGAAATTGCTCTTAAGCAAGCCCAAGAAGCTGCTTCGGACAAGCCACAGAAAAAGACGGCAGAGCAGATTGAGGCCATCTACTCCTCTGGCCAGAATATTCTGGTCTCCGCTTCGGCCGGATCGGGTAAGACTTTTGTCATGGTCCAGCGGATTATCGACCAGATTCTTAGAGGTGTTGCTGTCAGTCAGCTCTTTATCTCAACCTTTACTGTCAAGGCGGCAGGCGAGCTAAAAGAGAGGTTGGAGAAGGAACTGGGGCAGGCCTTGAAAGAGGCCGATAGTCCTGAACTCAAGCAACATTTGGCCCAGCAATTAGCTGACTTGCCAAATGCCGATATTGGTACTATGGACGCCTTTACCCAGAAAGTGCTTAGTCGCTATGGTTACCTGCTTGGTTTGGCACCGAATTTTCGGATTCTCCAGTCTGCCAGTGAGCAGCTGATTCTGCAAAATGAAGTTTTCAGTCAAGTGTTTGATCGTTACTATGACAGCGAGCGTCAGGCTTTGTTTAGCCGTTTGGTTAAGAATTTTACTGGTAAGCGCAAGGATTTATCAGGCTTCCGGGATCAAGTTTATCGGATTTACAGTTTTCTGCAGTCAACCAGCAGTCCTCAGCGCTGGCTGGAGGAAACCTCCCTCTATGGCTATGAGCACAGTGACTTTGCAGCAGAGAGAGAGCGGATATTTGCTCAAATCAAATCAGTCCTTTGGGAGCTGGAAGCTTTCTTTTCCGCCCATTTGGAGCATGAAGGGAGAGAGTTTGCGGGCGCCAAGTATCAGGAAAATGTCCAAGATGCTCTGACCGTCTTAGCAGGCCTGAATGAATTGTCACCGATAGAAGAAACAGCTCAAATTCTCAAACAGATCGTGGCACTTTCCCAACTGTCCAATGGCCAGGCCTTTACAGCTCGGGTTGGCAAGAATGCAGACGAGCTCAAAAAAGAAATGGCCAAGGACTACAATGAAGCCAGAAAGCCTATGATTGAACGGCTGCGTAGCTTTGACCAGCAGCTTTATCAACTGGACTTTATCGAGCAGCATCAGGATGAGTGTCTGCCTCTGGTTGAGCTTCTGCGAGATTTTGTGGCGGACTTTGCACAGGCTTACCTGGAGCGAAAGAAAGCAGAAAATGCCTTTGAATTTGGTGACATCAGCCATTTTGCTATTGAGATTTTAGAGACATTCCCAGAGGTACGTCGCTTTTATCAAGAACGCTACCACGAGGTCATGGTAGATGAGTATCAGGATACCAACCACACACAGGAGCGCATGCTGGACTTGCTTTCCAGAGGGCAAAATCGCTTTATGGTGGGCGATATCAAGCAGTCTATCTACCGTTTCCGTCAAGCTGACCCGCAGATTTTCAGTGATAAGTTTAAGGCTTATCAAGAGGATAGTAGTCAGGGCAAGCTGATTGTCCTTAAGGAAAATTTCCGTAGTCATCTTGAGGTGCTGGAAGCAACTAATGATGTTTTCAAACGTCTGATGGATGAAGAAGTTGGTGAAATCGACTACAACGAAACCCACCATCTGGTGGCTGGAAATCCTGCCAAACGCGAGCCTAATCCAGCTAACCGCGCTTCTTTCTTGATCTATGAAGGCTCCATGGAGAGTCCGGAAGAGGAGGCTGATGAAGGCTTGCCACAGGCAGTATCAGCTGGAGAAGTGGACCTAGTCATCAAGGAAATCATCCGCCTGCACAATGAAGAAGGAGTGGCTTTTAAAGATATTACGCTGCTGACGGCTTCCAGAACCCGCAATGATTTGATTTTAGCTGCCTTTGAGCAGCACCAGATTCCGCTGGTACCAGATGATGGCGCCGCAAACTATCTGCAGTCAGTGGAGGTTTTGGTTATGCTGGATACCCTTCGGACCATCAATAATCCGCTGAATGACTATGCCCTGACTGCCCTTCTCAAGTCTCCCATGTTTGACTTTGGTGAGGACGAGCTGGCTCGGCTGTCCCTGCAGGCCAGTCAAGAGCATTCTCAGGAAAATCTCTATGAAAAATTGGTCAATGCTCTCCAAGGAAGAGGTTTGCAAACAGCTTTAGTCACCCAGGAACTGCAGAAAAAGCTGCAGCATTTCCATGAGACCCTGCAAGGCTGGCGGACCTATTCCAAGACGCACTCCCTGTATGATTTGATTTGGAAGATTTACCAGGACCGTTTCTACTATGACATGGTGGGGACTCTGGCCAATGGTGCCCAGAGACAGGCCAATCTCTATGCCCTCTCTTTGCGGGCCAATGAGTATGAAAAGTCTAGCTTTAAAGGCTTGTCTCGATTTATCGGGATGATAGACCGTATCTTGGAAAATCAGCACGATCTAGCCAGTGTGCCAGTGGCGGCGCCTAAGGACGCCGTTCGTCTCATGACCATTCACAAGAGTAAGGGGCTGGAGTTCAAGTATGTCTTCCTGCTCAATATGGACAAGGCCTTCAACCGTCAGGATAGCAGCTCTGCTATTATCCTTAGCCGGACCAAGGGAGTTGGCATCAAGTATGTGGCGGATGTATCGGTGTCTGTGGAAGACCCCTATGCGCCGAATCAGCTGCGCATTTCCATGGATACGCTGCCTTATCAGCAGAATCTAGCGGAGCTGCAGTTGGCCAGTCTGTCTGAGCAGATGCGTTTGCTTTATGTGGCCATGACGCGGGCTGAAACCAAGCTCTATCTGGTCGGCAAGGGCAGTCAAGAAGCCTTGGATAAGCGTCAGTGGGGCAAGAGCCAACAAGGGCGTTTGTCTGTCAGTCTGCGCAGCCAGCTCAGTAATTTCCAAGACTGGCTCTATGCCATTCAGGCTGTTTTTTCCGATGAGAATCTCGCCTACGAGACCCGTTTTGTCACTGATGAGGAGCTAACTTCCGAAGAGATAGGGCGAATTAATGAACCTGTGCTCTTTCCAGCGGATGATTTGGCGGATAATCGGCAGTCGGACGATATCCGTCGGGCTCTGGATATTTTAGAAAGTGTGGATCGACTGAATAGCCAGTATCGCTCTGCCATTGAGCTGCCTAGTGTGCGAACTCCAAGCCAGATTAAGAAGTTTTATGAGCCGATCATGGATACGGATGGCCTGGATATCATGGATGAGCGAGCAGCTTTTCGGCCTCAGCCTAACTTTGACTTGCCTGATTTTGGCAAGAAAGCCAAAGTGACTGGAGCGCAAGTCGGCAGTGCTGTTCATGAACTCATGCAGCGGATTCCTTTGGATAGCAGTCCCAGCATGGCTGTACTTCGTTCTGCTTTAGCTCAGGTTCAGGCCGATGAAGCGGTTAAAAAGCAGATTCAGCTGCCTAAGATTTCATCTTTCTTCGAGACGGATTTGGGACGACTCTTGATTGAGAACAGTGACAGAGTTCGTCGAGAAGCACCTTTTGCCATGCTCAAGAGGGACGAAATCAGTGGTCAGGAATTTGTTTTGCGGGGGATTTTGGATGGTTACCTGCTATTTGAAGACCGGATAATTCTCTTTGACTACAAGACGGATAAATACAAGGATTCGTCTGAGCTGATTGCTCGCTACCGTGGACAGCTAGACTTATATGCTCAAGCTCTCAACCGTTCTTATGTCATTTCGCAGATTGAAAAATATTTGATTCTGCTAGGCGGTGAGCAGTTGCAGGTGGTTAAGGTGGACTGATTAGCTTGTCGTGTTTGGAAAGGAAGGAAGCCTGTGGAACAGTTAGAACGCATTCAAAAAATGGAAAAGCACCTGAATAAATATTCTCAGGTATTGGCAAGAGCCCAGGAAGCTTTAGCTGAGTTGGAGCGTTGCCAGTCAGATTATATCCAGTTGAGAGACTACTATACTGGTCAGGAATTTTTTGATGATTTAGAGTTCTCGAATGGACCGGATTTCCCTGAAAATATAGCTTGCGGCGTCTTAAGCGAAGATGCTGTCTATGGTCTGATGGGGGAGCATTTTGAAACAGCGATTAATCTGTTGGATTTGTCTAGTGCTATGCTGAAAGAACGTTAATTCATTTAGAAAGAAAAAAATATTTAATTTTTTTCAAATTTCCTCTTGCTTTTTAATAAAAATTCATGTAGAATATTCAACAATAAATTGAAAGCGATGAGAGAAAAAGTCTGAGACAAGAAACAGAGAGTGCCTAATGGTGAGACGGCATGCAATCCTTAGACGACACATTCTTGAGTGCGGATGCGAAATCAGTCAGCAGTCTGAGACTAGTGTCCGACGGCTGATTGCCGTTATCAATCTGGAGTCTCGTACTCCCAGAGGGTCCTCAGGCGACTGGGGTCCGAATAAAGGTGGAACCGCGTGTCAACGTCCTTGCAAAGTTTTTTTGCGAGGGCTTTTTATTATATTTAAACTAGAAGATTCCCCCATTTTCTTTTACCAAAGCGGTAAATTTCGTCTTTCATTTATTAGAAGTTCTAAAAGATAATCAGAGTCAGATAATGGCTAGTGTGTGAAAGAGAGGTGGCAAGATGGTTAAGCTAAAAGGTCTCAGGCAGATCAATCCCTATGTAGCAGGGCAGCAGCCCAATGAGCCAGACATGATTAAGCTCAATACCAATGAAAATGCTTATGGGCCAAGTCCTAAGGTGGCAGAGGCCCTGCAGAACTTTGATACCCAGGAGTTGCGCAAGTATTCCAGTTTGGATCAGGCAGAGCTCTGTCAGGCTTTGGCGACAAACTTGGGTGTATCGTCTGACCAGCTCATTATCGGCAACGGGAGTGATGACATCTTGTCCATAGCTTTCCTAGCTTTCTTTAACAGCGGCGAGTCGGTCTTATTTCCGGACTTGACCTATGGTTTTTACAAGGTTTGGGCGGACCTCTACCATGTGCCTTTTCGAGAAATTCCTCTGACAGATGATTTTGAGGTCCATCCCTCCGATTATTTTGGAGATAATGGCGGCATTATCCTAGCCAATCCCAATGCTCCAACGGGGATTTATCTGCCGCTGGATCAGCTGGAGGAAATTCTGGCGTCCAATCAGGATGTGGTCGTGGTGGTGGATGAGGCCTATATTCACTTTGGCGGTCAATCTGCCCTGCCTCTGCTAGACACCTATCCCAACCTCTTTATCACGCGGACCTTTTCCAAGGATGCGGCTTTGGCTGGTCTGCGGGTAGGCTACGGCATCGGCCATCCAGACTTAATAGCTGTCATGAAAGCTATTAAGGACTCCATCAATCCTTACTCAGTGGATATGTTAGCAGAGCGCTTAGCCCTTGCGGCAGTGGAAGATTGGGATTATTATCGGGAAACTGGCAGAGCCATTCAAGAGACCCGAGATTGGTTTGCTGGGGAATTGGCTGCGCTGGATTTCCAAGTCCTGCCTAGTCAGACCAACTTTGTCCTAGCCCAGCCTAGTGGAATTTCTGCAGCAGAGCTTTTCCAGCAGCTAGAGGAGCGTCGGATTTATGTGCGGTATTTTCCAAAAGCAGAGCGAATCAAAGACTTTCTGCGTATCTCTATCGGACGGCGAGAGGAGATGGAAACAGTCCTGGCAGCTATCAAGGACATTTGCAGCAGCTGAGAGTTTGACTCGGAGCCAACCAATGTAAGAATAGAGTAAGAAAGGAAAGCAGCCTATGAATAAAATCACCCTTCCGATTGGCATGCATGACAAGCTTTTCAAGAGGGCGCGTGTGACTTACGAGATTGAGCGGGCCATCAGCGATTTCCTGATGGATCAGGGCTTTAATCGGATTGACACACCAACTTTGGAGCATTTTGAGGTCTTCAGTGACCATGTGGAGCTCCATCATTATCATCTTTTTGATAAAAAAGGCGAGTTGCTGGTGCTGAGACCAGATGTGACCAGCCAGATTGGTCGGGTTATTGCTTCGACTAGGGTGCACACGCCGACTAAGTTTTCCTATTCAGGCAAGGTCTTTCACTATCAAGAAGAGCTGCGCGGTCTTGCCAATGAGCTCAGTCAAGCTGGTATTGAGATTATCGGCTATCCAGCTCGAGAGGCGGTGCTTGAGGCTATCAAGACAGCCAAGCAGTCGCTGGATTTGGCGCAGGTTAAGTCTTATCAGTTCGAGTTTTCCCATGCAGCAATCCTGCAGACAATTCTAGAGAGTCTGGCTTTGGATTCGCAGGAGGAGGCCCAGCTGCTTGATTATATTCGCAAGAAAAATAGGACGGGACTCTTTGAATTCACCCAGACCAGTCCTAGTGAATTTGATGATTTTTTGCAGGAGCTGCCCTATTTGTTTGGTCCTAGCCAACAGGTTTTAGCTAGGGCTAGAGAGATAGTTGACAACGAGCGGATATTGACGGCTCTAGATGATATAGAGCAGGTTCTGCAGAGCCTATCAGGCTTGCTGGAACAGACAACTATGGACTTGGGGCAGGTAGCGGCCATGCCTTACTATACTGGATTGACTTTCAAGGTCTTTGGCGACCGAGTGCCAGATGCCTTTCTATCAGGTGGTCGCTATGACCAGCTTTTCAAGCGCTTCGGGGCAGCAGAGCTGACAGCTATCGGCTGGTCCCTAGACATTGACAGTGTCTATCAGGCCATTCATGATGACCTGCCTGACGAGGGCGGAAAGGAAGGTGATGGCAGATGAGTCAGATTACCATTGCCCTGACCAAGGGGCGGATTGAGGAAGATACGGTCAAGCTCTTGACCCAGGCTGGCTTTGATATGTCCTTCATGGCAGACAAGGGGCGCAGCTTGATTTTCGAAAGTTCAGACAGCTGTTTTCGCTTTCTCTTGGTCAAAGGGCCTGACGTGACAACCTATGTGCGCCATGGAGTTGCTGATCTAGGAATTGTCGGCAAGGATATTCTCTTTGAGCATCCGACCGGCTATCTGGAGCTGCTGGATCTGAACTTTGGGCTTTGTAAATTTTCACTGGCCTCGGTGCCCAGCTATGACCCTCATGATCACAAGCGCAAGCGGATTGCGACCAAGTACCCAACGGTAGCGACTGATTATTTTAATCAAAAGGGGGAAGATGTGGAAATCATCTCCATCCAAGGAAGTGTGGAGATTTCACCGGTGCTGGGTCTGGCGGATGCCATTGTCGATATTGTGGAGACAGGGCATACCCTGTCAGCTAACGGCCTGCTGGTTTTTGAAGACATTTGCCGAGTATCAGCCCGGCTCATTGCCAATCAGGCTTCCCTGAAAAATAACCCGGATATCATGCCTTTTGTGGCAAAGATTGAATCCCTAGTAGGAAGAAGAGAGGTGGCTTTTAAATGACAATTATCAAACGTTTAAGCGGAAGTAACGAAGAAATTTCACAGATTTTATATGAAGAGCAGCTGCAGCTCAGCCAGCAAAACTTAGATGTGGAAGAAGCAGTTGCTGAGATTATTGAAACGGTCAAACAAGACGGTGACCAAGCTTTAAGAGACTATACCATGCTCTTTGATAAGGTTGAGGTGGCAGACTTTGAGATTGGGCAGGAGCTGATTGACCAAGCTTTTGAGGAGATTGATCCAGAGGTCTTGGCCGCCCTGAAAAATGCCCAAGCCAATATCGAATCCTACCACCGCCAGCAGTTGGAGACTGGTTTTGAGGACAGTCCCAGCAAGGGTGTTGTCCGTGGTCAGTTGATTCGGCCGATTGAGCGGGTCGGTACCTATGTACCTGGCGGCACCGCAGCCTATCCGTCCTCCGTCCTCATGAATGTTATCCCAGCTAAGATTGCCGGTGTCAAGGAAATCATCATGATTACACCGCCCCAGGAGCATTTTACCCCAGCGATTTTGGTCGCCGCCAAGCTGGCTGGTGTGGATCGGATTTTCCGAATTGGTGGAGCCCAAGGTGTAGCAGCCCTGGCTTATGGAACTGAGACCATTCCCAAGGTAGATAAGATAACGGGACCGGGAAATATCTTTGTGGCTACGGCCAAAAAGATGGTCTATGGCATCGTGGGGATTGACATGATTGCTGGGCCTTCGGAGATTGGGGTCATTGCGGATCGTTCAGCCAGTCCCGTCTATGTGGCAGCTGACCTCCTGTCGCAAGCCGAGCACGACAAGCTGGCTCGGGCTATTCTGGTGACCGACTCGGAGGAGCTGGCGGACCAAGTGGAAGCAGAGCTGGACAGACAGCTGAAAGAGCTACCGCGGGAGGAAATCGCGCGTGCTTCGATTGAGAACAACGGCCGCATCATCCTTGCACCTTCCAAGGAAGCTATGTTTGAGCTCATGAATCAGGTGGCACCTGAGCATTTGGAAATTGCCATGGATGATGCTTACAGCTATCTGGATCAGGTTGAAAATGCTGGTTCTGTCTTTCTGGGGCACTATACCAGCGAGCCGATTGGTGACTACTATGCGGGAGCCAATCACGTTTTGCCGACTACCAGCACCAGCCGCTTTTCATCAGCTCTGGGAGTATATGACTTCATCAAGCGCATCCAGTACACCCAGTACAGCCGTGCTGCTGTAGGGGCGGCTGACAAGGATATTACCAGTCTGGCCTATGCAGAAGGCCTGCAGGGACATGCTAAGGCCATCGAAGCCCGCAGACAGGAAAAATAAAAGGAGTTGCCATGAGACAAGCTGAAATCAAGCGTAAAACACAGGAGACCGATATTGAACTGGCTGTCAATCTTGACCAACAGGAGCCGGTAGCTATCAAGACCGGTGTCGGATTCTTTGACCATATGCTGACCCTTTTTGCCCGCCACAGTCGGATTTCTCTGACGGTCAAGGCTGAAGGCGACCTTTGGGTGGACAGCCACCATACGGTTGAGGATGTGGGCATCGTATTAGGACAGACTCTGCGTCAGGCTTTGGGAGACAAGGCCGGCATCAACCGCTACGGTACTAGCTTTGTACCCATGGATGAAACACTAGGCATGGCCAGTCTGGACCTATCCGGTCGCTCCTATCTGGTCTTTGAGGCTGATTTTGATAATCCCAAGCTAGGGAATTTTGATACCGAGCTGGTGGAGGAATTTTTCCAAGCCCTAGCCTTTAATCTGCAGATGAATCTGCACCTGAAAATCCTTCATGGCAAGAACAGTCACCATAAGGCGGAAAGCCTCTTTAAAGCGACTGGCCGAGCTCTACGGGAGGCTATTACGATAAATCCAGAGATTCATGGAGTCAACTCCACCAAGGGCTTGCTCTAGCTTGTCCTTCTGAGTGAAAGGAGTTGATGTAGAGATGATGATTGTTATTGATTATGACGCGGGAAATACTGCCAATGTTCTCCGTGCTCTGGCTCAGGTCGGAGTAGAAGCGCGCCTGTCAGCTGATCTGCAGGAAATTCTGGACGCAGATGGTTTGATTTTACCAGGTGTCGGTGCTTTTCCTACTGCCATGCAGGAGTTGGAAAGTCGAGGGCTGGTGTCAGTTATCCAGCAGGCTGTGGCCGATGGTAAGCCTCTCTTGGGCATTTGCTTAGGCATGCAGCTCCTGCTGGAGTCTGGATTGGAGAATGGTCAAAGCTCTGGGCTGGGCTTGATTCCCGGTGTTTGCCGTCGGATTCCGGACCAGGCTGGTCTGCCTGTGCCTCACATGGGCTGGAATGACTTACAAATCCAGCAGTCGTCTGCTTTGACAGCTGGTCTTGAGGGCCAGTCAGTCTATTTCGTCCATAGCTACTATACAGATGTTCCGGAGGAGTACTTGGATGTGACGGCTGATTATGGGCTGCCTATCCCAGCTATGATCCACCGAGGATCGGTTTTTGGCTGCCAGTTTCACCCAGAAAAGTCCGGTGCTGTTGGCCTCGGTATCCTAGAGAAGTTTAAGGAGTATGTCTATGAAAATACTGCCCGCTATTGATATCAAAGACGGCCAGGCCGTCCGCCTTTTTAAAGGGGATTTTAGTCAGAAGACGGTAGTCAATCCCGATGTTTTGGATCAAGCTCGAGTTTTCAAAGAAGCCGGGGTTACTATGATTCATGTGGTTGACTTGGACGGAGCCTTAGAAGGTCGGGCGGCCAATCGAGATCTGATTGCCCAGATTAAAGCGGAGACTGGTCTAGATATCCAAGTCGGGGGCGGCATCCGCAGTCTGGAGCAGATTGAAGATTACCTGGCGGTTGGCATTGACCGTGTCATTATTGGCTCTATGGCGGTTAAGAATCCTGAATTTGTTGAGGCTGCGCTGGAGCGCTTTGGAAGCAGCAAAATCGTGATTGGCATTGATGCGAAAGAGGGGCTGGTTGCGACTGAGGGTTGGCTGGAAACCAGCAATCAGGACTATATCAGTCTGGCGCTGGCCATGGAAAAAATCGGCGTCCGTCTCTTTGTTTATACAGATGTGGACCGAGACGGGACTCTGACTGGCCCCAATATCCAGCATTATCAAAAATTGCTGGCGTCCCTCAAGCATGCTCAAGTCATTTCCTCTGGTGGTATCCAGTCAGCGGATGACTTAGATGAACTGAAAAAACTGGGCTTGGCTGGTGCCATTGTGGGTAAGGCCTACTATAGTGGACGAATTAGCCTAGAGCAGATTAAGGAAGCAGAAAGGGGATAGACATGCTGAAAAAACGAATCATTCCCTGTCTGGATGTCAAGGACGGTCGGGTGGTCAAGGGTATCAACTTTGTCAATCTGACTGATGTGGGCGATCCAGTTGATGCGGCCAAGGCTTACTATGAAGCCGGCTGCGATGAGTTGGTCTTCCTGGACATCACAGCCACTCATGAAGAGCGGGACACGACAGTCTTGATGGTCCGGCGCGTGGCAGAGCAGGTTTTCATTCCCTTTACCGTCGGGGGCGGCATTCGCACGGTTGAGGACATGAAGCGGATGCTGCAGGCTGGGGCAGATAAGGTTGCGGTTAATTCCTCAGCTCTGGCAAATCCTCAGCTTTTAGCTGACTGTGCTGAGAAATTCGGCAGTCAATGCGTGGTGCTGGCTGTGGATGCTAAGAAAGAAGCGGATGGCAGCTGGCATGTCTATCTGGCTGGTGGCCGCAAGGACAGCGGTCGCGACCTGTTAGACTGGGTTCAAGAAGCTGTCAGTCTTGGAGCGGGGGAAATTCTTCTAACCAGTATGGACAAGGACGGGACCAAGTCTGGTTTTGACTTGCCAATGCTGGAATCCGTCTCCCAAGTGGTTTCCGTTCCT
This sequence comes from Streptococcus sanguinis SK49, assembly GCF_000212815.1. Classification (GTDB taxonomy): domain Bacteria; phylum Bacillota; class Bacilli; order Lactobacillales; family Streptococcaceae; genus Streptococcus; species Streptococcus sanguinis_C. The sequence goes on from NZ_GL890985.1 coordinate 1,070,246, forward strand.
ATCATTGCCTCTGGTGGTGCTGGCTCTAGCCAGCATATCCTAGAAGTTTTTGAAAAGACTGCAGCGACAGGTGCTTTGGCCGCTTCGATTTTCCATTATGGTCAGGTCTCCATCGCAGAGACCAAAAAAGCCATGCTGGAAGCCGGATTGGAGGTACGCATCTGATGACAGAAGTGAAGTTAGACTTTCAAAAGCAAGGCGGTCTTATGCCTGCCATTATCCTAGACCACACCAGCAAAGAAGTCCTCATGCTAGCCTATCTCAATGAAGAAGCCTACCAGCTGACCCGCACCAGCGGTCAGATGTGGTACTGGAGTAGGTCACGTCAAGAACTTTGGAATAAGGGAGCCACCAGTGGCCACTACCAGACTGTCAAAAAAATCAAAGCTGACTGCGACCTAGATACCCTGCTGATCGAGGTAGACCAGCTGGGAGCTGCCTGCCACACCGGTGCTAAATCCTGCTTTTTTCATACAATCTGGGATGAAGAAGACAGCAAAACTGACTAAAAGCTTCCTTGCTTTACTTTAGTACTTGGTTAATGCAAGAATAAAACTAAGAAGTCAGTATCGAGATTCCGGCCTGCCATTGGAAAGAATTGTATTTTATAGTAAAATAAGGACAGTAACAAGGAGATACTATGCTAGAAACTCTCTATCAAGAAGCCCTCAAGCGCAAAAAAGAACCCAAGGAAGGCTCCTATACCAGCTATCTCTATGACAAGGGGATGGATAAAATTCTCAAAAAAGTCGGTGAAGAAGCGACAGAAGTGGTCATTGCGGCTAAAAATGCTGACAAGGACGAGATGGCCAATGAAACAGCTGATCTGCTCTACCATCTGGCGGTCGCTCTCGTCGAGACTGGCGTCAGTCTGAAAGAGGTAGAAGCCGTCCTCCAGGCTCGTCAGGGCAAGCAGAGTCGGATTCACGACCGACCTGAAATTGACCAATACTAAAGTGACACAAGATTTGCAGAAAGGCGGTCCAGCATGCGCGACAACCATCTTCATACCTATTTTTCCTATGATTCTGAGGCAGATTTCTGTGACTATCTGGACCATTATGAGGGCGAGATTGTCACCACCGAGCACTATGATTTGTCCAATCCCTACCCCTATGAAGCGACCTCGCCCCACGATGATGTGCCTGACTATGCGGCCTATTCAGCAAAAATAGCAGAGCTGAACCAGCAATATGGCAACCGCATCAAAAAGGGCATTGAAATTGGCTATTACGCTCCGCGTAAGGCCGATATCCTAGCTTTCCTAGCGGACAAGGATTATGACCTCAAGCTCCTGTCTGTCCACCACAATGGCAGCTTTGACTATCTGGAAGAGCCAGTCCTGCAGCTGGACAAGATGGAGCTGATTCCCTCCTACCTGAGAGAGTTAGAAGAGGCTATTGAGGCTGTGCCAGCAGATGTACTAGCTCACTTTGACTATGGTTTCCGAAAATTTGCGCTTACCGTAGAGGACTTAAAAACTTTTGAACCAGAGCTGCGACAGCTTTTTCAAAAGATGATTGACCATGGTCTGGCCTTTGAGCTTAACTGCAAGTCCATGTATCTATATGGTCACGAGGAACTTTATATCTACGCTCTTTATCTAGTTAAGGAGCTGGGCGGCCAGCGCTTTTCAGTGGGATCAGACGGCCACAAGCTGGAGCATTTTAGATTGCAATTTGACCGAGTTTCCAAAATCTTAACAGAGGCTGGAATAGGCGAAGAGCAGTTGATCTAGAAGGAGAAGTCATGGCCGAGATTAGGCCCTTAAAATCAGAGGAAATCCCGCTCTTAGAGGAATTTCTTTACCAAGCTATTTTTATTCCCCAAGGTCTAGCGCCGCTTTCTAGAAGCATCCTGAAAGAGCCAGATTTAGAGATGTATATCAAGGACTTTGGCAAGCAGCCAGATGATTGGGCTTTAGCAGCAGAAGTGGACGGCCTGCTGGACTTGCTCAAGGCCAAAGGCTACCCAAGTGTCTCCCTTTCCGTTTCCAAAGACAATCCTGCCGTTCGCTTTTATCAAAGACTGGGCTTTGTCACGGTTGAAGAGAGGGAAGATAACTATTTGATGCTGTGCCGATTGTAATAAGAAAAGAAAACTCATGAAACTAGAACGATTAATTTATATTCTACTAGCCCTTTTGAATAAAAGGCAGATAACAGCTAAAGAAATTGCTGAACGTTTTGAAATATCTACTCGTACCGTATATCGAGATATGGATACGCTCAGCTTAGCTGGAATCCCTATCTACTCAGAACGCGGAGATAAGGGTGGCTTTTATATACCGGATGACTACAAGATGGACAGCAGCTTTTTCACAGAAGAAGAAAAGCAGTTTATCATCAATATGAGCCAAAATGTTGGCAAAATTGTTGGACATCCTAGTTTTGATAATATTGAGCATAAGCTTGTTTCTCAAGAAGCGGCCGATAAGGTTAATCCTTTTTACTTCGATCTTACTTCGTGGTCTCTCAATACAAATTATTTACTTGAAATTGAGCAGGCTATACAAAGAGGGAAGAAAGTTTCCTTTTCTTATTTTTCTAAAAAACAAGAACAAAGCCAGCGAACGATTCTTCCTTATCGTCTGATTTTTAAACTAAATGCTTGGTATGTTATCGGCTACTGTTTAGAAAAGTTAGATTTTCGTTTTTTCAAACTCAGCAGGATTCGTGATTTGCAGCAAGTAGAAGAGGGTATCGAAGCTGGAGATTACCCTCTTTTATCTCAAGAAAAGCTAGATCTTTTTCTAAATCCATCCAAAGATAAAGTTGAAGGCAGTAAAGAAGAAGTGGAGTTGATTTTCACAGAATCTGCGCTTCCAAAAATTTATGATCATTTCACAGAAGAAGAAATCACTGTTGAGCAAACCAGAATAAAGGTCCATGCTTTCAGAGCATTGACACCGGCCTTTTTTGAATTGATTTTAAGTTTTGCTCATCAAGTAAAAGTCATATCACCAAAAAAACTGCAGGGAAAATTAATTCATACTCTTCAAAAAAATCTTCAGCAATATGACAGACTGTAGTCATATTGCTTTTTGTATAATCTTAAATGGCTTGAAGAACTCATTGTTTGAGTGTTTGCCTATATTATTTTTGGAGGTTCCAAATGGATACAAGAACATTAGCAGAAAGCTATTTTACCGCAGTCAATAAAGGTGGCTGGGAAGATTTCGTGGCTGAATATTTTGATTATGGAATGTGCGACAGTCAGGAGATCAGGCAAGGGCGTGATGTTTATCTGCAAGGTGCAGGTCAATTCTATGCTTTAAGTCAGTATCTTGAAGTGAAGAAGTTATTTGTAGAGGGACGAGAAGTAGCCGCTTTAAATCGCTATCGCCTGCAGTCGCCACACGGAAAAGAACTAGAATTGGATGTCGCAGAATTTTTAAAATTTGACGAATCAGACAAGTTAATTGCATCCACTATTTACTTTGATACTCATCGTTTCCAAGAGTTTATGCAAGGGAGATAAGCATGTAGAAAAGTCACCGATGGTGGCTTTTTTCAGTAACCAATAACTTCTACAAATGATTTATCGTATTATTTGTAAGTTTTCTTGCCAAGTGGTAAAATAAAGCCGAAATAAAATATGTTCTCCTAGAGCAATCTAATCGATTAGGAACAATGAATTTGACTGTTCTTCGTAGTCATATAAAGGAGTTGATTTTATGACTAATACTAGGCGAGCAGTGCTAGCACTGAGCTTGGGTGTTTTGTTATTGATAGCAGCGGGAATTCTACTGCAGGTTCATTTTTGGCGAATGATTATTTTGCTAGGTCTATTCTTTTTTGCTGAAGCATTTATCATCTGGTACTCTGGAAGTAAGTCTAAGTCGCAGATCAGTGGCGGGCAAAGCCTTGAATTCTTCTGGCTTTATATCAAACGCTTGAAAATTTTTTATATCACAATTATGTGTGTCGCAATTCCTTTCGTTTCTCTGTCTTCCAATCCTGCTTTCGATTTGTTTTTTGTGCTTGAGTTGTTAGTATTCTTGCTCTTAAGCAATTATATCTTTAGCTCTCATGGCATTCAACCGCCCAAGAAAGAGAGAGCTTTTAAAGTCTAATAGCTTTATTTGCAGCAGTCGATTTAACTGCTGTTTTTTCAAAAAATAAAAAACCTGGAAAAAATCCAGGCTTTTTAGTGAAATGTGCAGGCTTAGTGTGCTACACGTTTGCGAGCTGCTTTTTTACGGTTTTCTTCGATGAAAGCCGCTTTTTGTTCTTCAGGTTCGATGACTTTTTTCTTAACTGCATATACTGCGCCTGCCACAGCAGCAACAGTAGCTGCAACTCCTGTAAGAACGCCTTTTCCAAATCCTTTAGCCATGTGATTTCTCCTTTTCTGAACTTTTATTATTTATGTTATAATTAATAGTAACGAAAAATCAAAATTTTTTCAAGGAAAAAAGATGAAAACCAAGATAATTGTGATAGTGGGGCCTACGGCGGTCGGAAAAACGGCTCTGAGTATCGAGGTAGCCAAGCGCTTCAATGGCCAAATCATCAGCGGTGACAGCCAGCAGGTCTATCGTGGCTTGGATATTGGTACGGCCAAGATTCGTCCTGAAGAGCAGGAGGGCATTCCCCATCATCTGCTGGATGTGCGGGAGGTTGGAGAAAGCTACTCGGCCTATGATTTTGTGACTGAGGCGGCTCAGGCTATTCGCGAGATTGCGGCTCAAGGTCAGCTGCCCATCATTTGCGGTGGCACAGGGCTCTATATCCAGAGCTTGCTCGAGGGCTATCATCTGGGCGGCTCCGTTCCTCACGAGGAGATTCTGGCCTATCGGGCGCAGCTGGACAGTTGGTCAGATGAGGATTTATTTGAAAAAATAGCAGAGCTTGGTATCGAGATTCCACAGATAAATAGACGTAGGGCTATGAGGGCGCTAGAGATTGATCAGTTAGGTGGTCAACTAGAAAACAATCAACCAGACTATGAAGCCCTGCTGATTTGTCTAGATGATGAGCGGGAGCGACTTTATGAGCGAATCAATCAGCGAGTAGACCTGATGATAGAAGCTGGACTTTTGGAAGAAGCCCGCTGGCTGTTTGAGAAAGCTCCTACCAGTCAAGCCAGCAAGGGTATCGGCTACAAGGAACTTTTCCCCTACTTTGAAGGTCAGATGAGCCTAGAAGAGGCAGTGGACAAGCTCAAGCAGAATACCCGCCGTTTCGCCAAGCGCCAGCTGACTTGGTTTCGCAACCGGATGTCCGTGACTTTTTATCAGGTGGGAAATCCAGACTATAAGAATCAGGTCATGGAGGATATCAGGAAGTTTTTGTACAAGTAACTGGCTGACCAAGTCTTAGTAAGGATATGAGATGATAGAAACAGAGAAAAAAACAGAGCGTGTCTTTTTGGTCGGTGTGGAGCTAGCAGACACAGAAAATTTTGACCTATCTATGGAGGAGCTGAAAAGCCTAGCTAAGACTGCAGGGGCTGAGGTAGTCGGCTCCTATAGCCAGAAGCGGGAAAAGTATGACAGCAAGACTTTTGTCGGATCTGGCAAGTTAGAAGAAATCCGGCAGATGGTTGATGCTGAAGAGATTTCGACTGTCATTGTCAATAACCGTCTGACACCTAGGCAGAATGTCAATCTGGAGGAAAGCTTGGGGGTTAAGGTCATTGACCGTATGCAGTTGATTTTGGATATTTTTGCCATGAGGGCTAGGAGTCATGAGGGCAAGCTGCAGGTACATCTGGCCCAGCTCAAGTACCTGCTGCCTCGCTTGGTTGGGCAGGGTATTATGCTCAGCCGTCAAGCAGGTGGAATCGGCTCCCGCGGTCCTGGTGAAAGCCAACTGGAGCTCAATCGACGTAGTGTCCGCAATCAGATTCATGATATTGAGCGCCAGCTCAAGGCGGTCGAGAAAAATCGGGCTACCGTTCGTGAAAAACGGCTGGAATCCAGTATTTTCAAAATCGGTCTCATCGGTTATACCAATGCTGGCAAGTCTACGATCATGAACTGCTTGACCAGCAAGAGCCAGTATGAGGCAGACGAACTCTTTGCGACGCTAGACGCTACGACCAAGAACATCAACCTCAGTGGCCAGCTCAATGTCACTCTGACAGACACAGTTGGCTTCATTCAGGATTTGCCTACAGAGCTGGTATCTAGCTTTAAATCCACACTGGAAGAGAGTAAAAATGTCGATTTGCTGGTCCATGTTATTGACGCCAGCGACCCTCATCATGAGGAGCACGAAAAGACTGTCCTGGATATCATGAAGGAGCTGGATATGCTGGATATTCCCCGGCTGACTCTCTATAACAAAGCGGACAAGGCTGAGGATTTCACTCCGACCCTGACTCCTTATTCTTTGATTTCGGCTAAGGCGGACAATAGCAGAGCTCTTTTGCAGCAAGTCCTGCTGGAGCGGATGAAAGAGCTCTTTTTACCTTTTACCATCAAGGTAACGCCGGCTAAAGCATACAAGATTCATGATTTAGAGAAAGTCGCGATTATGGGGAATCGAGAATATATAGACGATATCGAAACCATTTCAGGTTGGATTGCCGAGAAAAACAAATGGAAACTGGAAGAATTTTATGACTGATTATATTGACCTGGCTCTGAAATACGGCGGTTTTACTAGCCTAGACAGGGTCTACTTAGAGCAAGTATTGGCTGGCCTGACAGAGGAGCAGAAGCTGAGCTTCATCACACCGCCGCCTAGCGTTATCAATGCTTACTTTGCTGAGCTTTATCAAAAGAAAAGTCCGGAAGCCGCGACAGCCTATTTTTTAGAAATCAGTCAGGCGCTGGACTTGTGGAATGCGGAGCCTAGCTTTGTAGAAAGCAAGCCTTTTGTCCGGCTCAATCTTTCTGGCAAGTCCTACGGCTTTTGCTATGAGAGTGAGGAAGTCGGCTTGGTCTTTCCTGAAAAGCCAGAGCCGGTAACAGCTGACCTGCTCTTTGAAATCGCCCAAGTCTTTCCACAGTACTTGGTCTACGAAGAAGCTGGGCGAATAAAAATGGTACCTCTCAAAGCTGAATCTCAAGTCGTGGATAGTCAGGCGCTGACTGCTTTGACCGATTGGCAGCAGCTATCGGATGGCAGCCAGAGAGTTCTTGGCTATAATCAAGATGAAGTCAGTCAGCTAGCTCAGTCCTATATTGGCAGGAAATACTACCACTCGCAGAATCGTTCTGCCATGATTTATATCATTTAGAAAGAAAAACATGCAATTACAATTTTTAGGAACCGGAGCCGGTCAGCCATCCAAGGCTCGCAATGTGTCCAGTCTTGTCCTCAAGCTGTTGGAGGAAATCAATGAAGTCTGGATGTTTGACTGCGGTGAGGGAACCCAGCACAAGATCTTGGAGACGACGATTAAACCGCGCAAAATCAGCAAGATTTTCATCACGCATCTGCATGGCGACCATATTTTTGGCTTGCCGGGCTTTCTATCCAGTCGTTCTTTTCAGGCTAATGAAGAGCAGACGGACCTAGAGATTTTTGGTCCCAAAGGCATTAAGAACTTTGTTCTGTCTAGTCTGCGCGTGTCTGGTTCTCGTCTGCCTTATCGGATTGATTTTCATGAGTTTGATGAAGATAGTCTGGGCAAGATTCTTGAAACGGACAAGTTCACAGTTTATGCGGATAAGCTGGATCACACAATTTTCTGTGTGGGCTATCGGGTGATGCAGAAAGATTTGGAAGGAACGCTAGATGCGGACAAGTTGCGGGCAGTGGGCGTTCCCTTTGGCCCCCTCTTTGGTAAAGTCAAAAATGGTCAGGATATCGTCCTAGAAGATGGTACCAAAATCATCGCAGCCGACTATATCTCAGCTCCTCGTCCGGGCAAAACTATTGCTATTCTGGGTGATACTCGGAAGACTGCTGCCAGCGTCCGTCTGGCAGTGGCAGCAGATGTGCTGGTCCATGAAGCGACCTATGGCAAGGGAGATGAAAAACTTGCCCGTAATCACGGTCATTCTACCAATATGCAAGCCGCAGAAGTAGCCAAGGAAGCTGGTGCTAAGCGCCTCCTGCTCAATCATATCAGTGCTCGCTTTCTAGCCAAGGACATCAGCCAAATGCGTCGCGATGCAAGTGCTGTCTTTGAAAAGGTTCATGTGGTCAAAGACTTGGAAGAGGTGGAGATATGAGAACCATCATCATCACAGGGGCTAGCGGTGGACTGGCTCAGGAAATGTTTAAGCTCTTGCCCCATGACCGACTGATTTTGGTCGGACGGAGCAAGGCTAAGCTGGAAAAACTATATGGAGAAAGGGAAAATCTTGACCTAGTGGAGCTAGATATCACAGATAGCTCAGCTTTGGAAAGATTTGCTGAGCGGATTGACAGTCAGTACGACCACGTAGATGTCCTAGTCAATAACGCTGGCTATGGGATTTTTGAAGAATTTGACAAAATCAGCTCAAATGATATCGAGGCCATGTTTGATGTCAACACCTTTGCCCTGATGAACCTGTCCCGGATCTTTGGAGCTCGCATGAAGCAGGCAGGTCAAGGACATATCGTCAATATCGTTAGTATGGCCGGCCTCATTGCCAGTAGCAAGTCCAGTCTTTACTCAGCGACTAAGTTTGCGGCTATTGGTTTTTCCAATGCCCTACGTTTGGAACTCCTGCCTTTTGGGGTCTATGTCACGACAGTGAACCCAGGTCCTATCAAAACTTCCTTTTTCGATCAAGCGGATCCTGACGGTTCCTATGTAAAAGCAGTGGATAAGTATATCCTTGAGCCTGACTTTGTAGCGAGCAAAATTGTCAGCTCCTTTGGCAAAAAGAAGCGGGAAATGAATCTACCAGGGATTCTCAATCTAGCTCACAAGCTTTATACCCTTTTTCCAAGAATTGCCGACAAGATGGCAACCGATATGTTTAACTATAAGTGAGGTCTCATGACAGCTAATCTACAAGCCTACAAAGCTCATCTGCAGGCGCCTTGGGGCAAGCTTCAGTATGATATTGTTTTTGCCTTTCTAGAGTCGCTGAGGGGCCAGAAAATCCTTGATTTCGGCAGTGGTTTTGGAATTGTGGCTGATTTTCTAGCGAAAAACAACCAAGTGACCGCCATCGAGCCTAGTTCAGAAATGATTTCCGAGCGCAAGCAGAACTTTTCCTATGAGCAATTGCAAGGCAGCTTGGAGCTTCTGCAAAAATTACCTGACCAGTCTTTTGACGTCATCGTTTGTCATAATGTTTTAGAGTATGTATCTGCCCCTGCTCTTTATTTAACAGAATTTTCCCGCCTCTTAAAAAAGAGCGGCAAAATTTCTCTGGTCAAGCATCACGAGGTTGGGCGCATTGTGCATACAGTGGTTTTTGAAAATGACCCAGAAAAGGCCCAGCAGCTTTTAGCGGGGCAGGAATATCAAACTCACAGTATGGGGGCTGCTAAGGTTTATCAGGTTCAGGAAGTTATCTCAGGTCTTCCATTAGAAGTTGAAGATTATCAGGGAGTACGAATTTTTTACGGGCTGCAATCCAATGACTACAAAGCTGCCCCTGACTGGGCTCAAAAGATGCTTGAGATGGAGCAGGCTGTCTGCAACCAATCTCCTTATCGAGACATCGCTGCCTTTCAGCATGTTTGGCTAAGGAAGGATAGAGAGATTTAAAATGAGAGGATTTACATGAAATTTTTAAAGAAACAAAAGGATTATTATGCTTTATGTTACATTTATAATTGGTTGGTTTTACTAATAGGTCCTCCTTTGAGTTTTTTTGCCTTAATTCTACTTGCTTTTGGTTTTGGTCAAGCATTTAGTACAGGTCAAACTTCTTCTTTAGAGTCGGGTATACTATTAGGTTTTCTTTTTTTAGTTTTGATTGGTATTTATGGGATTTTTTACCTTGTAATGTGGTTTAAATCACTAAGAAACTCGTTGAAAACGGGAAAATCATCTTTTTTTGCAGCTCCAATTAGTTTAATAATGACGATGATATGTCAGCTGCCTGTTTTTATTCTTATCTGCAAGGGGTTTAACTTACTTAGTCAATACAGATCAGAAATATTTCTAGGTCAACTTTACTCTGTGTTGACATTTTCTCTTTATCTCTATTGCCAGTATGGGAGAAAAGGAAAGAAAAGCAATAAAATTCTATATCTTTCCCAAGTTATTAATTTTTTACTAGTTTTTCTTCTAACATATCGAGTTTACTATCCTATATTTTTAAAATAATCTAGTTTGCAGATCTTTTAATAGAAAGTAGTAAGAAAGGCAGATTGTCGTCTTTCAGATTGTTTGCCTAGTCAAGACCTAAATCGAATGAAAAAGTGTTCATTTACATCTTAAACAAACCTCGTAAGGAGAAAGATTGATGCAAATGAGAGAAGTCGTAGGGTCAGGACAGCCAGTCAATTATGCCCTGCTCAGCCTTTTTCAATATATCGTCTCCATTATGCTAATTCTGGTTCACTGCCAGAGACTTTTTGAAAATGAAGCTCTACATTTTATTCAGAAGAGTATGTTTGGTCGCATGGCAGTGATGTTCGTTTTAATTTCTTTAGCCTATTTTTTCCGAGTACACTGGAAGCGAGAGCCTTATGCTGGGAAATTGCCTCTGTATATTAAAGGCATTTTAAAGGTCTATGGCTTTTGGAGCTTGGTCTATCTCCCCTATGCTTTGACTTACTTCCAATCTCTGCACTTGCCTCTCTACCTAGCTCCGCTGGCTATTTTAGCAGCGCTCTTCTACATCGGAATGAGTTACCAGCTCTGGTATATCCCCGCCTTTCTCTTAGGCTTGCTGCTGGTCCATTTTTTGTATAGGAAGTTGGGTCCCAAGAAAACATTTGTTCTTTTACTGGTTCTCTACGCCTTAGGTGCTATTGAGACATATCACGCCTATCTGTCGCCTAGTCTGCTGACAGACTGGTATGATGCTTATGCCAAGCTCTTTTTCACTAGCAGGAATGGCCTCTTCTATACGCCCATTTTTATCTATTTAGGCTACTTTCTAGCTGATTACGGGCAGATAGCCTTATTTCAGAAGAAACGTTGGCTGTCTCTTCTGTTGGCAAGTCTTTTCCTAGTAGGCGAAGGAGTACTGGTTTACATCAGGCAGGGACTGGATAAAAATTTTTTCTTTGCTCTCATTCCCTTTACACTTTTCTTATTCAATTGGCTGTTAAAAACTCAGTGGAAGCGTGAAAAAAACTGGCGACGTTTAAAAGATCTAAGTATCCTTTATTTCTTCCTCCATCCTATCTTTATTGAGTTATCTTTTTTTCTGCTCAAATCCCAGCAGCTGACCAAGTGGGAAAATGGCCGTTGGGCCTTCCTTCTGACGATTATCCTGACCCACCTGACATCAGAGTTGGTGATTCGATGGCGAGGGAAAAAAACAGAAAAGAAGTGAAAGTTTAGTTTTTGAAGAAAATCATATAGAGCGTTAAGAGCAACTATCAATTTTGAATAGAATTTAGCTATAAAACATTTCAAAGGAGTTCCACATGCTTGAACGTCTACAGCAGCAGTTAGCTTTTACCAATGAGCTGGAAAAACTGAAAGCCACTCATCGCAACAATCGGACCTTGGACGCTTATCGTTTTGAGAATTCTGCTGAGCATAGTTGGCAGGGTGCGCTCATGGCGCTAGTCTTTCGAGAATATATCCCCGAAGAAGTCAATCTGGAAAAGGTCATGTCTATGTTACTGATTCATGATTTGGGAGAAATTTATGCTGGCGATACCTTTATCTTTGACGATGTAGGCAGGAGCGATTCTTACGATAGAGAGTTGGAGTCCTTGAAAATCAGTTTGGACAAGCTACCATCAGATCAGCAGGAATCCTTTTTAGAGCTTTGGCAGGAGTTTGAGACTGGCATTAGCATAGAGGCTAAATATGCCCGAGTGTTGGATGCTCTGGTCCCTCTGCTCAATCACTTGGAAGTCGCTCAGCCCTATGACAACCCTCATGGCTTGACTAAGTCGCAGGTCATCGCAAAGAAATCCTTTATTCAAGAAACCTCTGAAAGTCTTTGGGGATTAGCTCAGGAAGTTATTGATAGAAGTGTTGCTAAGGGACTTTACCTGGATGAATGAGGCTTAGGAACTTGCTCGCAGATAGAAAGTTTGAGACTGGTTGAACCAGTCTTTTCATGTTATAATATTCAGACAAGATTGAACGGAGAAAGTGTTTCACTTATCATGATTAGCTCAAAATATGACTGGCAGTTTGCCACTAATTTTACAGACGAAAATTTTTTAAAAAAGGCTAAAAAAGCTGGATTAGAACCTGCCGCTGCTAGTCTCCTTTACCAAAGGGGTGTGCAGACTGAAGAAGCTTTGCAGGAATTTTTGGAGCCTAGTTTAGACCAGCTTCACGACCCTTATGATCTGCATGATATGGAGCGGGCAGTGGAGCGCATTCGCTCAGCGATTGAGAATTACGAGCAGATTTTGATCTATGGCGATTATGATGCAGATGGAATGACCTCGGCATCGATTGTCAAGGAAGCCTTGGAGCAACTGGGGGCTGAGTGTCAGGTTTATCTGCCCAATCGCTTTACGGACGGCTATGGTCCTAATAGCAGTGTTTACAAGTATTTTATTGAAAATCATGGGATCTCGCTCATTATTACAGTGGATAATGGAGTGGCGGGACTTGAAGCTATCGAGCTAGCCCAGTCTCTGGGCGTGGATGTTATCGTGACGGATCACCACTCTATGCCTGAGGAGCTGCCAAACGCCTATGCGATTGTCCATCCGGAACATAGCGGAGCGGATTATCCTTTCAAGCATTTGGCTGGCTGTGGGGTGGCTTTTAAGCTGGCAACAGCCTTGTTGGAAGAAGTCCAAGTCGAACTTTTGGACTTAGTTGCCGTTGGTACCATTGCTGATATGGTCAGTCTGACGGGGGAAAATCGGATTTTGGTTAAATATGGCCTTTCCGTCCTCAAAAATACCCAGCGAGTAGGACTTCAGGAACTTTTCAAAATTGCAGGCATTCAGCCAGACGAACTGGATGAAGAAACGGTTGGCTTTCAGCTTGCCCCCCGACTCAATGCCTTGGGACGATTGGATGACCCCAATCCAGCGGTTGAGCTTTTGACTGGCTTTGATGATGAAGAAGCTCGTGACATTGCTCTCATGATCAACCAGAAAAATGATGAGCGCAAGGAAATCGTCCAGCAGATTTATGAAGAAGCACAAACCATGCTGGATCCTAAGAGACCAGTGCAGGTGCTGGCTAAGGAAGGTTGGAATCCTGGAGTGCTAGGGATTGTCGCTGGGCGCTTGCTGGAAGAGCTGCACCAGCCAGTCATAGTGCTCAATATTGAGGATGGCATCGCTAAGGGCAGCGCCCGCAGTATTGAAGCGGTCAATATTTTTGATGCCTTGGACAGTCATCGTGACCTTTTTGTAGCCTTTGGCGGCCATGCTGGAGCAGCTGGTATGACTCTTGAAGCAGACAAGCTAGAAGAGTTGTCTGATATTTTGACAGCTTACATCTCAGACAATGATTTGGATTTGACTGGCAAAACAGCCCTGTATTTAGATGAGGAGTTGTACTTGCCAGAACTAACCCTGGATACACTCAAAAGCTTTGAAAAACTGGCGCCTTTTGGTATGGACAATAAGAAGCCGCTTTTTTACCTCAAGGATTTTAAAGTGGACAATACTCGGACTATGGGAGCTGGCAATAGCCATCTCAAGCTAAAAATTTCTCAGGGAGATGCTACTTTTGAAGTAGTAGCTTTTGGGCAAGGAAGCCTGGCGACAGAGTTTGCCCAAACCAAGAATCTGGAGCTGGCTGTCAGCCTCTCTGTCAATAAATGGAATGGACAGACCAGTCTCCAGCTCATGCTGGTAGATGCTCGTGTGGACGGTGTTCAGCTTTTCAATATCCGCAGCAAAAATGCGACGCTGCCTGACAAGGTTCCAGTCTTGCGTTTCACAGAAGAGCTGCCAGATTTGACAAATAGCAGAGCGGTTGTGGTTTATGACCTGCCTGATGATTTGCAGGTTTTGAAGAAGATTCTTCAGTCTCAGGATTTTGAAGCGATTTACTTTAAGAATGAGATTGCCAAGCCATACTATCTGACTGGTTATGGCAACCGTGAGCAGTTTGCAAAACTCTACAAGACAATCTATCAGTTCCCCGAGTTTGATGTACGCTATAAGCTCAAGGACCTAGCAGCTTACCTGAAAATTGACCCAATTCTCTTGGTCAAAATGATTCAGATTTTTGAAGAGTTGGGCTTTGTCAGCATCACGGAAGGCGTCATGAAGGTCAATAAAGAAGCAGAAAAGAAAGAAATTGACAGCAGTCACATTTACCAAGACCTCAAGCGCCTAGTCAAAGAACAAGAACTCATGGCACTGGGCACAGTGCAGGAGATTTATGATTATTTGATGGAGAGATGAGATGGTATAAGGCTGAGCCAAAGTCTTGCAAAGGAGAACATTTTAGATGAATGAAATTATCCTGAGTTTTAAACCAGAATTTTTTAAAGCTTTGCTAACAGGAAAAAAGCATTTTGAATATCGTTCAAGGATTCCTGAAAAAGAAACGGTAGCTTATTTATATCTTTCTTCACCCGCTAAGATGATTGTTGGGAAAATGGTTTTAGGTCAGCGTAATAAGATCCAAGACTTTTTAGAAAATTCAGATTTAGCAAATAGTAGTCGTTCATATTTGGAAAACCATTTGCAAGAAGGTGCTAAGTATTTTTCTCCAATTTACTCCCTATCTCTTCTTGACTCGCCTATATCATTAAAACAAGCTAAAGAATTATCTCCGAAATTTAACGCTCCTCAGGGGTATAGCTATGTGACAAATTATAAAGAATTGCATAATTTTCTTGAAAACTCTGTATTTTCAACATTTGAGATTAATCCATCTAATGGTTTGGACTTATTAGGCTTATTTTCGAAGGATATTGTAAAAAATTATGAACAAGGGATATCAACACCTCTTTATTTAGAACAATACATCTAATTTTGACTTGCCTAGAAAAAACGATTATAAAGAATAACCAACTCTAGGTGGTCTATAAATGAATGAAACATACTTTTTCAAATTAAATAACCTATCCCCTTAAAAAGTAAGTTTTCTGTTACCATTTGGAGGAAAAAGTGATATAATAGAGAGTAAAAAATTTTTTTGAAAGAAAGTATATCATGAATTTAAAAGACTACATTGCAACAATCGAAAATTATCCAAAGGAAGGCGTGACATTCCGTGATATCAGCCCGCTGATGGCAGACGGAAATGCTTATAGCTACGCTGTTCGTGAGATTGTTCAATATGCTACAGACAAGAAGATTGACATGATCGTTGGACCGGAAGCTCGTGGCTTTATCGTGGGCTGTCCAGTTGCCTTTGAGTTAGGAATCGGCTTTGCTCCAGTCCGTAAGCCTGGCAAGCTTCCTCGTGAAGTTATCTCAGCCGACTATGAAAAAGAGTACGGTGTTGATACCCTAACCATGCATGCCGATGCTATCAAGCCAGGTCAGCGCGTTCTAATCGTAGATGATCTCCTTGCGACTGGTGGAACAGTGAAGGCAACGATTGAGATGATTGAGCGCCTTGGTGGTGTAGTAGCTGGCTGTGCCTTCCTTATTGAGCTGGATGAGCTCAAGGGTCGCGAAGTTATCGGCGATTACGACTACAAGGTTCTGATGCACTATTAATACATAGTTTCTAACTATATCTAGTTAGAGAAAAAGTATAATTGAAAACTATATCTCCTTTCAGTATAATGAAAGTACATTGGATAAACAAAGAATAGGCTGGAAAAGTATTTCCAAGCCTTTCTAACGATTGAAGGAGATATTTTCATGCCAATTAAGATTGATAAGAAACTGCCAGCTGTTGACATTTTAAGTTCTGAGAATATCTTTGTCATGGATGACGATAGGGCGGACCATCAGGATATCCGCCCTCTGAATATTCTGGTACTCAATCTCATGCCCCAGAAAATGGTGACGGAGACTCAGATACTGCGCCATTTGGCTAATACCCCGCTGCAGTTGACTATTGACTTCCTCTACATGAGCTCTCATCAGTCTAAAACGACACGCGCAGAGCATATGGAGACTTTCTATAAGACTTTTGATGAGGTTAAAAATCGCTATTTTGATGGCTTGATTATCACTGGTGCGCCAGTAGAACATCTGCCATTTGAATCGGTGGACTACTGGGAAGAGTTCCAGCAGGTGATTGAATGGTCCAAGACCCATGTCTTTTCGACTCTGCATATCTGTTGGGGAGCTCAGGCTGGACTTTACGCTCGCTACGGCGTGGACAAGCACCAGATGACGCGCAAATTGTCGGGTGTTTATAGCCAGTCAGCTGACAGCAGCAACCTGCTTTTCCGTGGCTTTGACGATGAGTTTTATGCGCCGCATTCCCGTCATACCGAAGTTCTGAAGGAAGATATTGTTAATCTGACCAATCTGGAAATTCTCTCATATGGTGAAGATACCGGCCTCTCCGTGCTGGCTAGCCGAGACTTGCGAGAGGTGTATAGTTTCGGTCACATGGAATACGACCGCGATACTCTATCTAAGGAGTATTTCCGCGATTTGAAGGCAGGAAAGAATCCACATATTCCAGAAAATTATTTTAAAAACGATGATGTCCATACGACACCGGCCTTGTGCTGGAGTTCGGCCGCTGCACTCTTTTTCAGCAATTGGGTCAATTACGCTGTCTATCAGGAGACACCTTTCGACTGGGAGAGTCCTGAAAATGATGTATCGTTTTTTGCTTATCTATAAGAGGTGACATGACTTATTTATCAGCTTTTAAATCGGGCAATCTTGTAATCCCGAGTGCCCTTCTTTTGCATTTTAAGGACATCTTTGATTCCAGCGATGATTTTTTGGTCTGGCAGTTTTTCTATCTGCAAAATACGACTTCTCTGGAAGAGCTGGCGCCTAGTCAGATTGCGGAGAATATTGGCAAGACCCTGACGGAAGTCAATCGCTCTATGTCCCATCTGACGGAGAAAGGTCTCTTGCAGTATAAGACCATTGAGCTCAATGGAGAGACAGAGGTTATCTTTGATGCTTCGCCGGCTTTGGAAAAGCTGGATGAACTGCTGGCAGCAAAAAGCGGTCATCAGACTGTAGCAAAGGCGCCTCAGAATGTCTTGAAAGATTTGGTGGAGACCTTTCAGCAGGAGTTGGGCCGTCTCCTGACACCCTTTGAAATTGAGGACTTGACCAAGACTGTTCAAGACGACAAAACCAATCCTGACTTGGTCAAGGCTGCCCTTCGTGAAGCTGTGTTCAATGGCAAGGCCAACTGGAAGTATATTCAGGCTATCTTGCGCAATTGGCGTAAAGAAGGTATCACCACACTTGCTCAGGTAGAAGCCAAGCGGGAAGAACGTGAAGCAGCTAATCCTCAAAACGTGACAGTTTCAGATGATTTCCTCAATGCCATGAATTTGTGGAAGGACTGACTTTATTTGATTTACAGCGGCCTGTTAGATATGACAGGCCCTTGGTTTTATAAAAAAGGAGAAAAGTATGACGTATCAATTGCCAAAAGTCTGGTCTGCTGCGGACAGCGACCAAGGGAAATTTTCAGGTATCAATCAGCCTACTGCTGGCGCACGCTTTGAGCAGAAGCTTCCTGTCGGTAAAGAGCCTTTTCAGCTTTATTCACTTGGGACTCCAAATGGGGTCAAGGTGACGATTATGTTGGAGGAACTACTGGCAGCAGGGGTGACAGAGGCAGTCTATGACCTCTATAAGATCAGCATCATGGATGGCGACCAGTTTGGCTCAGATTTTGTGAAAATCAATCCCAACTCCAAGATTCCGGCATTGTTGGATCAGTCAGGTCATAAGCCGATTCCTGTCTTTGAATCAGCAAATATCCTGCTCTATCTGGCAGAGAAGTTTGGAAAGCTGATTCCGTCAGATTTGTCCGGTCGAACTGAGGTGCTCAACTGGCTCTTCTGGCAGACAGGAGCGGCGCCCTTCTTGGGAGGCGGATTTGGTCATTTCTTTAACTATGCTCCAGAAAAGCTAGAATACCCTATTAACCGCTTTACGATGGAAGCCAAGCGACAGCTGGATTTATTGGACAAAGAATTAGCCAAGAAAGCTTATATAGCTGGAGATGACTACAGTATTGCTGATATTGCTATCTGGTCTTGGTATGGGCAGTTGGTGCAGGATAAGATCTATCCAGGCGCAGCTGAGTTCTTGGATGCCACCTCCTACAAACACTTATCTGCTTGGGCGGAGAAGATTGCAGCTCGTCCGGCAGTCCAGAGTGGTTTAGCTGCCGAGTATCAGGAAATCAAATAAAAAAGTGATGGGCAGGACACCCCATCATCAAGTGGCGAGACAAAATCAGTTTATCAACAGGCTGATTTTTCTTTCGTTGCTTTTTTTATACCCTTAAAAATGATATACTGAATAGAAGAATGTTTAGAAAAGAGTAAGCAATGCAAAAAAAGACTATTTCCCAGCGCTTGGAGCGAGTGGCTGCTTTTGTGCCGGATGGGGCAAAGTTGCTGGATGTTGGGAGCGATCACGCCTATCTGCCTATTAACCTGATTCAGGAAGGACGGATTGAGAAGGCTCTGGCCGGTGAAGTGATAGAGGGGCCTTTTCAGTCTGCCCAGAAAAATGTGGCAGAGCATGGGCTGACGGAGCAGATTGAGGTTCGCTTGGCCAATGGTCTGGCGGCTTTGGAAGCAGAAGATCAGATCGACACCATCGTTATCGCTGGCATGGGTGGTCGCTTGATTTCAGAGATTTTGGAAAATGGTAGAGCTAAGCTTGGATCTATTTCCCGCTTGGTTCTGCAGCCCAATAACCGAGAGGATGAGCTTCGCAGCTGGCTGGTATCTAACGGCTTTCGTTTGCTGGCTGAGGAAGTCTTAGAAGAATCTGGTAAGTTTTACGAAATCTTAGTGGCAGAAGCTGGCCAGCAAACTTTGACAGAGCAAGAAAAGCGTTTCGGACCTTTTTTGATGAAGCAACAGTCACCTGCTTTTCAGCTAAGATGGCAGAAAGAACTGAAGAAACTTGAAGGAGCTCTAGTTCATATCCCAGAAAAAAATGAGCTGGAACGCTCTGCTATGTCTCAAAAAATCGAAAGTATCAAGGAGGTGCTCCATGCTAGCAAGTAAAATCATCGCCCGTTATGAAGCCTACTGCCCGCAAGAACTGTCCATGGAGGGCGACATTTCTGGCCAGCAAATCGGGACTTTGGATAAAGAAGTAGCCAAGGTTCTAGTGGCGCTGGATATTCGTGAGCAGACAGTGGCGGAGGCTATTGAGGCAGGTGCTGGACTGATTATCGTTAAGCATGCGCCTATCTTTCGCCCTCTTAAGGACCTAGTGGCGGATAAGGCGCAAAATCAAATGATTTTAGACCTCATCAAGCATGATATTGCTGTCTATGTCAGCCATACCAATATTGATGTCGTGGAAGACGGGCTAAATGACTGGTTCTGTCAGCTTTTAGAGATTGAGGAGACAAGTTTTCTCAGTCAGACGGGGCCAGATCACGGTATTGGTCGCGTGGGGAAGATTGCTCCTCAGACCTTTGGGGACTTTGCGGCTAAGGTCAAGGCAAGTTTTGGACTAGATAGTTTGCGTATGGTCACTTATGAAGAAGCAGACCTCGAACGCGTCATTGAGCGTGTGGCTATCTGTGGTGGCAGCGGTCAGTCCTTTTATTCGGAGGCCATTGCCAAGGGAGCGCAGGTCTACATTACAGGTGATATTTACTATCATACTGCTCAGGAAATGCTGACAGAAGGTCTTTTGGCGCTGGATCCTGGACATCATATCGAGGTTCTTTTCACGGAAAAATTAAAAGAAAAGCTTGACACTTGGAAGGCAGAAGAAGGCTGGGAGATTGAGATTCTGGCTAGTCAGGCTTCGACCAATCCTTTCCGGCATATTTGAGAGGGAGCGACATGAAAAAAGTAGCAGTGATTGGAGCTGGGATTGTTGGCTCAACAGCCGCTTACTATCTATCCAAATCCCCAGATGTGGAAGTGACTGTCTTTGATGATGGCAAGGGGCAGGCAACCAAGGCAGCCGCTGGCATAATCAGTCCATGGTTTTCCAAACGTCGTAACAAGGCTTGGTACAGGATGGCTCGTCTAGGCGCTGATTTTTATCAGGATCTGATTGCGGATTTGAAAGCGGCTGGTATCCAGACAGACTTTTACCAACAGACAGGTGTTTATCTGCTGAAAAAGGATGAAAGCAAGCTGCAGGAACTTTATGATTTGGCTGCTAATCGTCGGGAAGAGTCGCCCTTAATAGGGGACTTGAGTCTTCTCAGCAGTCAAGAAGCCCAGAAGAAATTTCCAGACTTGCAAGGCTTTGAGCGACTTCTCTATGCTTCTGGCGGTGCCCGTGTGGAGGGAGCACTCTTGACGGAGACGCTTCTGAAAGCCAGTAAGGCAGAACTGGTTGAGAAAAAGGTAAACTTGACAGTAGAAAGAGAGCAACTTCTTGTGGACGGACGCAGCTTTGACTGTGTTATCTTAGCTGTGGGGGCTTGGCTGGGAGAAATCTTGCAGCCACTGGGCTATAAGACAGATGTTCAGCCGCAAAAGGGACAGCTGTGTGATTTTAAGCTGGCTGAGCAGACGGATGATTACCCTGTTGTTATGCCTGAGGGCGAGCTGGATATCATTCCCTTTCTGGCAGGC
Organism: Streptococcus sanguinis SK49; assembly: GCF_000212815.1. Classification (GTDB taxonomy): domain Bacteria; phylum Bacillota; class Bacilli; order Lactobacillales; family Streptococcaceae; genus Streptococcus; species Streptococcus sanguinis_C. Next base: position 1,090,884 of record NZ_GL890985.1, read on the forward strand.
AAGGTCAGCGTCGGTGCCAGTCATGAAAATGATCAGGGCTTTGATTTGACGGTAGATAAGAAAGTGCTGGATCAATTGCAGCAAGAAGCAGAAGCTTATTTGCCAAGGCTGTCTAAAGCAGAGATTTTAGGCGAGCGCGTGGGAACGCGGGCTTATACCAGTGACTTTGCGCCTTTCTTTGGGTCTGTTCCAGACTTGCCGTGTGTCTACGCTGCCAGTGGATTAGGATCTTCTGGTCTGACAACTGGCCCGCTCATCGGACGTCAATTGGCTCAGATGGCTCTAGGAGAAGCGGGGGTGCTGAATCCAGTTGACTATCCTATTGAGAGGTATGTGGAGAAGGTTTGATATGACAGAAACTATTTTGAATTGGGTCAATATTTGTGTGAAAAAAGATGAAGAAATCCTACTGCTTAATCGCCAGCATGATAACTTTAAAGGGTGGATACAACCAGGCGGGAAGGTGGAGTTTCCAGAATCTTTCTTCGAAGCTGCAAGGCGCGAATTAAAAGAAGAAACGGAGCTGACTGCTCTAAACATGGAATTGAAGGGGATTTCAGGCTTCACTAATCCGAGTAAAAAAGAACGGTATGTGTATTACGATTTTCTTTGTACTGCCTTTGAGGGGCAAGTCAGGGGAAACGCTCATGAAGGAGAGCAAAAATGGTGGAAGATTTCCGAACTTGACCAAATAGATATGCAGGACGACATACGTGAACGTCTGCCTCTCTACTGGCGGAAAGGATCTTTTGAGCGGATTCATTACTGGAATGAGGAAAAACACTGTATCGGGGAAACCAAGACGATTTTGTATGATTGATTTTAGAGGATAAGGAGAAGTTATGGACTGGTTACGATCGCAGCCTGTGGTTATGCAGGCATTCTTGGCTGGGCTTTTTACATGGGGGTGTACTATTGTAGGCTCAGCTGTTGTATTTTTCTTTAAAAAAGTCAGTCGCAAGCTGCTGGATATTATGATGGGCTTTGCGGCAGGCGTTATGATTGCGGCTTCCTTTTGGTCGCTTCTGGCGCCGTCGATTGAATATGCCCAAAGTTCTTATGGCAAGCTGTCCTGGCTGCCGGCAGCGATTGGTTTTTTAGTGGGAGGTTTTTTCCTGCGGCTGATTGATGCGGTGGTGCCTCACTTGCACTTGAGCAAGGATATTTCGGAGGCTGAGAGTGTTTCTGAGCATAGCCGCAAGAAGCTATCCAAGACAGCCCTGCTCTTCTTAGCCATTACCATTCACAATTTTCCAGAAGGTTTGGCAGTCGGAGTAGCCTTTGGTGCTTTGGCCGCCAATCCTAGTCCGGAAGCCTTTGTCGGCGCGATTGGCCTAGCTTTGGGAATTGGCCTGCAGAATGTTCCAGAAGGAGCGGCTCTGTCCATTCCGATTCGGACGGACGGCAAGTCTCGGCTTAAAGCCTTTTACTGGGGTTCCATGTCTGCGATTGTAGAGCCAATCGGGGCTGTTCTTGGGGCAGTTGCTGTTATGGCCATGACGGCGATTCTGCCCTATGCCCTATCCTTTGCAGCAGGCGCAATGGTTTTCGTGGTGGTAGAGGAGCTGATACCGGATTCGCAAACCAATGGCAATACTGATGTGGCGACTTTGGGTCTCATGGTGGGCTTTGTTCTCATGATGGTCTTGGATGTGGCTTTGGGTTGATGCCAACTTGGAATCAAAGAGCGGAAGAAAGCGGAATTTCCGCTCTTATTCTTTTATTTAAAGGTAGTGAAAAGGATGACATCCGCTTTCAAAAATGGTAGAATAAGGAGAATACATTAAGAGAGGAAACTCATATGAAAGGTATTATTCTTGCAGGTGGTTCTGGTACACGTTTGTACCCATTGACCCGCGCTGCGTCAAAACAGCTCATGCCGGTTTATGACAAACCCATGATTTATTATCCACTGTCAACTCTTATGCTGGCTGGTATCAAGGACATCTTGATTATCTCCACTCCGACGGATCTGCCTCGTTTTGAGGATCTGCTGGGAGATGGCTCTGAGTTTGGTATCAAGCTCTCTTATGCAGAGCAGCCAAGTCCGGACGGGCTGGCACAAGCCTTTATCATTGGGGCTGATTTCATTGGAGATGACCGCGTGGCGCTGATTCTTGGGGATAATATTTACCATGGACCAGGTCTGAGTAAAATGCTCCAAAATGCTGCTGCTAAGGAAAAAGGAGCAACTGTTTTTGGCTACCATGTCAAGGATCCAGAACGCTTTGGTGTAGTAGAATTTGATGAGAATATGAATGCTATTTCCATCGAAGAAAAACCAGAACAGCCGCGCTCTAACTATGCAGTGACAGGACTGTATTTCTACGATAATGATGTTGTAGAGATTGCCAAGAATATTAAGCCAAGTCCTCGCGGAGAACTGGAAATCACTGACGTTAACAAGGCTTACTTGGATCGTGGCGATTTGTCTGTTGAGCTTATGGGACGTGGTTTTGCCTGGTTGGATACAGGTACCCACGAAAGTCTCTTAGAGGCAGCTCAATATATCGAAACAGTTCAGCGGATGCAGAACGTTCAGGTGGCAAATCTAGAAGAAATTGCCTATCGTATGGGCTATATCACTAAAGAGCAAGTGCATGAATTGGCGCAGCCATTGAAAAAGAATGAGTATGGCCACTATCTCTTGCGTTTGATTGGAGAAGAATAAGAAAATGACGGAACAATTTTTTGATAAGGAATTAGCAGCGCGTGAGGTTCCTGGAATTCCAGGAATGATGGAGTTCGATATCCCTGTTCGTGGGGACAACCGAGGCTGGTTTAAGGAGAATTTCCAAAAGGAAAAAATGCTGCCGCTAGGCTTTCCTGAAAGCTTCTTTGCAGAAGGAAAACTACAAAATAATGTCAGCTTTTCTCGTAAAAATGTCCTGCGTGGTCTTCATGCTGAGCCCTGGGACAAGTACATCTCTGTTGCAGATGACGGCAAGGTGCTGGGATCTTGGGTAGACCTGCGTGAAGGTGAGACTTTTGGCAATACCTACCAGACAGTAATCGATGCCAGCAAGGGGATTTTTGTGCCACGTGGCGTCGCCAACGGCTTCCAAGTCCTTTCTGACACCGTTTCTTATAGCTATCTGGTGAATGACTACTGGGCTTTGGAACTCAAACCGAAGTATGCCTTTGTCAACTATGCAGACCCAGCTTTAGGCATCCAGTGGGAAAACTTAGAAGCAGCAGAAGTCTCAGAAGCAGACAAGAACCATCCATTACTCAAGGATGTCAAACCTCTAAGAAAAGAAGATTTGTAAAAAAGAATTCTTTTCTGATGCATTAATTAATACTGAAACATATGATTAAGCTCAGCTCCTATCCGAGCGAAGCGAGTGGAAGAAATAATTGCCGCTGTGGTGTAAGTCATGTAACAAATTATTTAGTTTGTTACATGACAGGGGATTTTTGAGACTTTAGGCTCAAAAATAAGCAATGAAACCGGAGGTTTGCTTGCGTCCCCACCACCTAAGGCAATTATAAAAAAGTTAAGGAATAAAAATGACTGAATACAAAAAAATTATCGTGACAGGCGGAGCTGGTTTTATCGGTTCTAACTTTGTCCACTATGTTTATAATAACTTTCCAGATGTCCATGTGACAGTGCTGGACAAGCTGACTTACGCGGGTAATCGAGCTAATATTGAAGAAATTTTAGGCGACCGCGTTGAGTTGGTTGTTGGAGATATTGCTGATGCAGACTTGGTAGATAAGCTGGCTTCCGAAGCGGATGCTATCGTTCACTATGCGGCAGAAAGCCACAATGACAACTCACTCAATGACCCGAGTCCGTTTATCCACACCAACTTTATCGGAACTTACACACTCTTGGAAGCAGCTCGTAAATACGACATTCGTTTCCACCATGTGTCAACTGACGAAGTCTATGGGGACCTGCCTTTGCGTGAAGATCTGCCAGGTCATGGAGAAGGTCCAGGTGAGAAATTTACCGCTGAAACCAAGTACAATCCAAGCTCGCCTTACTCATCAACCAAGGCAGCTTCAGACTTGATTGTTAAAGCTTGGGTGCGCTCATTTGGCGTGAAAGCGACGATTTCTAACTGTTCAAACAACTATGGTCCTTACCAGCACATTGAGAAGTTCATTCCGCGCCAAATCACCAATATCCTGAGCGGTATCAAGCCAAAACTCTACGGTGAAGGAAAAAACGTCCGTGACTGGATTCATACCAATGACCATTCATCAGGTGTTTGGACGATTCTGACCAAGGGTCAAATCGGTGAAACTTACTTGATTGGTGCTGACGGTGAGAAGAATAATAAGGAAGTGCTGGAGCTGATTCTCAAGGAAATGGGACAGCCAGCTGATGCTTATGACCATGTGACAGATCGTGCCGGCCACGACCTTCGCTATGCCATTGATGCCAGCAAGCTCCGCGATGAGCTAGGATGGAAGCCAGAGTTCACCAACTTTGAAGCAGGTCTCAAAGAGACAATCAAGTGGTACACAGACAACCAAGACTGGTGGAAATCAGAAAAAGAAGCAGTCGAAGCCAACTATGCTAAGACTCAGGAAGTAATTAAGTAAGAATAGGCTATCTATGATGAGCCTTGTAAAACTAGCGCTATGTGATTGAGAGGCTGGGATTATCTGTCCCAGCCTTTTCTCACAGGATTGTTAGCTTTTTAATATGTTTGTTACAGAAAATTATGCAAAAATAGTGTAAAATAAGATAAATCCTTGCTGTGTTTTTAGCTAAGGGGATTTTCTCAAATTAAAGGAATACAAACATGAAAATGGTAAAAAGAGTAGTGGGAATTGCTTTGGTGCTGTTGCTTGCAGCGGTGCTGTTTCTGGTTCCTGCATCTGTTAATCAAAGTGAACAATTAAAGAATGTTCAAGGCAGTGCTTCCTGGATGAGCATTATTGAGCCAGCTTTGAGCAATGCCAATGTGACGGCTCAGGGAGTCAGCACAGAGGTATCTCTCAATAGCGTCCAGCTCAATCAAGTGCTCAAGTCTTCTCTAACCGACTCTGAGAATCAGGAGCTGCTGAACAGTGTTTACAGCATTGAAGGAAATAAGCTGCGCATCCAGTATCCAGTCAAACTGCTCTTTATCGACAGTAAGCTGGACCTAGAGGTGGATGTGACGGTGAGAGATAATGTCTTGCACATCACAATTGATAGTGCCAAGCTAGGCTCTCTTCCTATCCCTAAATCTTGGGTGACAGGCATGCTGAAGCAACAAATGCAGGCCTCTAATTCATCTATCACAACGGAGGGAGATAGTTTCCTTCTAGCTCTGCCGCAGAGTCAATTCAGCATTAATAAAATCAGCTTCCAGAACGGTGCTGCTAAAATCCAGTTCAGCATGGGTTATGGAATCTAAAAAAGAAAACTTCATTTGAGGAGGAGTCTTTCCGAATCAAATGGAGTTTTTATACTATTAGTTGAGCAGTAGCATTGTGAGGGAGAAAAGATGCCTATTCCTAATATCCAGCAAGAGGAGCTGATTGTTATTGATGACAATCATCGTTTGCGGGCCTATGATGGTCAGTTTGAGCTAGCCTTGGACTGGTACCAAGATCCAGATATGATTTATATGATTGATGGCAGAAGAGAGCCCTATTCGCCGGAGCAAGTTCAAAAGATGTATGAGTGTTTGGCTTCGCTAGGTGAAGTGTATTTTATTGAGGTTTGGGAGCAGGAGTGCTGGCTGGCTATTGGGGATGTGACCTTTTGGCAAGATGATTTGCCTATTGTCATTGGAAATGCGGACTACCGTAGGAAAGGAGTTGGCAAGAAAGTTCTTTCTGCTTTGATACAGCGCGCACGCAATCTAGGCTATCAGAAACTAACAGTTCAAGAAATTTATGATTTCAATCAGCCCTCTTGCAGTCTATTTGAGTCGCTTGGTTTCTATCCAACTCATGCTAGGGAGAGAGGTAGGTCCTATACACTTGATTTGACCTTGCCCATAGCGCAGATCCAGCCCAGTCAGTTCTACCTTTCACGGGAAAAGCTGGACAGGATTAGCATTGATTTTGACCAACAAGAACTTGAAGCTTTACCTGTCAAGCGCATGGATGGAAAAGTTTTCTTTACTGATGGACATAGCAGAGCCTTTAAGGCATATCAGGCTGGCCTCTCTCATATCCCCATCTATTATGATAGGGACGATCTTAACTGGGATTTTTATCAATACTGTGTTCAGGCTTGTCAAGAAAGAGGTATCTTCTCGGTAGCTGATTTACAGAACCGCATTTTGTCCAAGGAAGACTATCAGATCCATTGGCTTGATTGGTGTAAAAGAGAAGCTGGAAAATTTGATAAGAGCTGATATCGCGAAGCTCTTGTGTTATAATAGATAAAGGAAATCAATATATTAAATCAGAGGTAAGATAATGCTTTATGAATTTTGTGCGGAAAATGTAACCTTGTTAAAAAAGGCTATGAAGGCTGGAGCCCAGCGGATTGAGCTCTGTGATAATTTGGCTGTCGGAGGCACGACACCCAGTTACGGCGTAATTCAAGCAGCAGTTGACTTAGCCAAGCCTTACGGTGCGACTGTGATGACCATGATTCGGCCCCGAGGCGGTGATTTTGTTTACTCGGAACTTGAAATTGAGATTATGCTGGCAGATATCCAAAAAGCCAAGGAAGTCGGCAGTCAGGGAGTGGTTTTTGGTGTCTTGACGGAGAAGAACGAAATAGATGTTTCGAAGATGCAGCGCCTGCTGGAGGCATGCAAGGGACTGGAAGTAGTCTTCCACATGGCTTTTGATGCGATACCGGCTGAATACCAGTTTGGCGAAATGGACTGGCTGATTGAGAACGGTGTCCAGCGAATTTTGACCCACGGAGGACCTGACAGTGAGCCAATTGAGGAGCATTTTGCTTGGCTGGACGAATTAATCGAGCATGCTGCTGATCGGATTGATATTATGCCGGGCGGTGGCATTCATCTAGGCAATCGTCAGCAAATTATAGACAGTCTGGCAGTTGACCAGCTGCATGGAACTAAAATTGTATTTTAAGGAGGAGAAGGGCTCTAGCGGCTCCTAATAAAATGTTGGAACTATTTGAAAAATACAAGGCTAATCCAGATAAGCTTCAGACTTACGGTTTTAAGGAGTCTGACGGGGCTTACCATTTCTCGCAGAAGATTATGAAGGGTAACTTTCGCTTGGAGGTGACTATCAGAGATGGGAAGCTGGACTATCAGGTCTTTGATTGTGATACTGATGACGCCTATCTGCAGGTCAAGATGGAGCAGGTGACGGGGGAGTTTGTCGGTCGGGTTCGTGAAGCTTGTCAGGCAGCTCTTCTGGCTATCCGTCAGCACTGTTTTGACGAGGTTGGCTTTCTCTATGAGCAGAGTAAGCGACTGCGGGATCACGCAACTGAGGTTTATCAGGGGCAAATAGAGTACCTCTGGGAGAAGTCGTCCAGAAAGAGCTCGACTAAAGCAGGGGTTTTCCGCCACCAGGACAGTAAAAAATGGTATGGGGCTTTTCTGACCACAGACTGGTCTAAGTTTGAAGCAGAGCGAAGCGGCGCTATTGAGGTGCTAAATGTTAAGAATGATCATGTGGCGGAGCTGATTCAGAAAAAGGGGATTTACCCGGCCTTTCACATGAATAAGAAATATTGGCTCAGTCTGCCCTTGAATGATACACTGAGCGATCAGGAAATCTTTGATTTACTGGCTGTTAGTTACCAGCTGACCAGTAAAAAATAGAATCGAAGCACAGCGCTCCAATCCGCTGTGTTTCATTTTTCCTCAAAAAACAGTATAATAAAAAGACTAGTAAGAATAGGAGAAATTATGAACCTCATTAGAAAATTAGCCTGGTTTTTTAAGTTGGAAAAGCGGCGCTATATCATCGGTATCTTGGCCTTATCCTTGGTCAGCGTCTTCAATCTGATACCGCCTAGAGTCATCGGTCAGGTTATTGACCGAATTGCTAGCAAACATCTGACTTCTCAAGAGCTGCTCTTTAATTTGCTGTTGCTGATTGCTTCAGCTTTTATCATGTACGGCCTGCGTTATGTCTGGCGCCTTTATATCTTAGGGACGTCCAATAATCTGGGACGGATTCTGCGCTCTCGATTGTTCGAGCACTTTACTCACATGTCTCCCTCTTTTTATCAGAAATACCGTACAGGGGACTTGATGGCTCATGCGACCAACGATATCAATGCAATTGTCAGTCTGGCTGGGGGTGGAGTCATGTCAGCTGTGGATGCTTCTATTACAGCCCTGGTGACCCTGCTGACTATGTTTTTCGTTTTGGACTGGCGGCTAACCTTGATTGCCATTGTGCCCATGCCCTTCTTGTCGTGGGGTACGGGCTTGATTGGCCGAAAAAATCATGAAAGTTTTAAGGCTGCTCAAGAGGCATTTTCGGATTTGAACAATAAGGTTCAGGAGAGTGTTTCAGGGATTCGAGTGACCAAGTCCTTTGGCTATCAAGAGGCAGAGACTCAGTCTTTTGCACAGACCAATCAGGAAGTCTACGAAAAAAATGTTTTAGCTGCCAAGTACGATTCTCTTTTTGACCCCTTAGTTTTGCTTTTTATCGGTCTTTCTTATGTTTTGACCTTGATTTTCGGTGGAATTTTCATCTCCCAAGGGCAGTTTACCATAGGAGAGTTGGTTACCTTTATCACTTATCTGGATATGCTGGTTTGGCCGCTGCAGGCTACAGGCTATCTTTTTAACATCGGCCAGCGAGGGGCTGTTTCCTATGAACGGATTGAGAAACTGCTGGCTCAGGAGTCAGATGTCAAGGAAGCTGAACAACCCCTTTCTCATGCGGAAAATGGTCGATTGGATTATGATATTCAGAAGTTTTCTTATGCCGAGGAGACTAGTTTATCTGATATTCATTTTTCCATTGAGCAGGGACAGACACTGGGAATTGTCGGTCAGACTGGCTCAGGGAAGACCACTCTTCTGCGCTTGCTGCTACGGGAACAGGATATCCAGGAGGGGGCTATCTATCTGAATGGCCATGATATCCGAGAGTACCGCCTCAAAGATTTGCGCCGTCTCATCGGCTATGTACCACAGGAACAGATGCTCTTTGCTCTGTCCATTCGGGACAATATCCGCTTTGCTAATCCCCAACTGACAGATAGCCAGGTTCTAGCTGCCGCTCAACTATGCGGTGTGTATGAGGATATTCAGGCTATGCCAGAGGGGCTGGATACAGTTGTTGGTGAGCGGGGCTTGTCCTTATCTGGCGGACAGAAGCAGCGCTTAGCGATGAGTCGGGCTATTATTACCAATCCTGAAATCCTGATTTTGGATGATTCCCTATCGGCTGTCGATGCTAAGACGGAGAACCTGATTTTAGAAAATCTAAAGTCAGAGCGTGCTGGCAAGACAACCATCATCACAGCTCATCGGCTGTCAGCCTTGGTGCATGCAGACCTGATTTTGGTCATGGAAGAGGGGCGTATCAAGGAGCGGGGTACTCACCAAGAGCTATTGGAGCAAAAGGGCTGGTATGCCCAGACATACCATAATCAGCAGCTGGCAGAAAGCTTGAAGGAGGAAGATTAATATGAAAAAGAAAGCAACTTTTCATCGCCTCCTAGGCTACATGTGGCGTTACAGGATAGTGAGCAGTATGGCCTTGACCTTCATCCTGCTGACGACTCTAGTTACAACGGCATTGCCGCTTCTGGCCCGCTATTTTATTGATCAGTTTATCGGGCGCAATCAAGCCTGGGCTGGCCTGCCTTTGCTGGCTCTTTACTATGGTCTTTTCCTCTTGCGGGTACTTTTTACCTTCTTGGGAAAGTATTTCTTTGCGCGTGTGGCTCAAAGTGTGGTTCGGGACTTGCGACAGGAAAGCTTTGCCAATATCCAGCGTCTGCAAATGGCTTATTTTGATAGGACGCCAGCTGGTGCTATCGTTTCCCGCCTGACTAATGATACTCAGGCAGTCGCAGATATGTTCAGTGAGATTTTTTCTAATTTTTTGAGCTCCTTGCTGATTTTAGTTGTTACTTTGAGCGCCATGTTTGCCCTCAACTGGCAATTGACCCTGATGATTGCTCTCTTTTTACCTCTGATGGCAGCTTCTATCTTGCTTTATCAGCATCTATCCAATCGTCAGCTGAAGCAGGTCCGGAATAAGCTCAGCGATTTGAATGTCAAGCTATCTGAAAGTATTGAAGGAATGCGGATTATTCAGGCTTTTGGGCAAGAGAAGCGCTTGCTGCGGGAATTTGAAGAAATCAACGGTCAGCATTTAGGCTTCACAAATCGCTATCTAAATATCAACAGTCTCTTTCTAAGGCCGGCTATGTCCCTTCTGAAAATCTTGGCTTATGGAGTGATTCTGACTTACTTTGGCTTGATTTGGCAAGTGGCGGGAATTACGGCTGGTATTATGTATGCCTTTATCCAGTATGTCAATCAGCTTTTTAATCCTTTGATTGATGTTATGCAGAATTACTCTGTTCTACAGACATCTATGGTTGCTGCGGAGCGAGTTTTTGAAATTATGGACCGCACAGACTACGAGCCTGAGCAGGCTAACCAAGACTTGCAAATCCAAGATGGCAGTATCGAATTCAAGCATGTTTCCTTTTCTTATGATGGGAAGCGTGATGTTTTGCGGGATATTTCCTTTTCTGTCAAAAAAAGCCAGACGATTGCCTTTGTGGGCTCGACTGGCTCTGGCAAGTCCTCGATTATCAATCTTTTCCTGCGTTTTTATGAGTTTGAGCGGGGGCAGATTTTGATTGATGGACGCGATATTAAAGACTATAGTCAAGCGGAGCTGCGGCGAAAGATTGGCCTTGTCTTGCAGGATCCTTTCCTTTATCACGGTACCGTTGCTTCCAATATCCAGCTTTACCAAGAGCAGCTGACGCGAGGAGAAATTATAGAAGCGGCTAAGTTTGTAGACGCTCATGGCTTTATCAGTCAGCTGCCTCAAGCTTATGATGCCCCTGTGACTGAGCGGGGAGCGACTTTTTCCAGCGGTCAGCGTCAGCTTCTAGCCTTTGCCAGAACCATCGCCACCAAGCCTAAAATCTTGATTTTAGATGAGGCGACAGCCAATATTGATTCGGAGACAGAGGAGCTGATTCAATCCTCACTGAGAAAAATGCGGCGGGGTCGGACAACCATTGCCATTGCCCACCGGCTGTCTACTATTCAGGATGCCGATTGCATCTATGTCTTAGACAAGGGCCGCATTATCGAATCCGGCAGCCACGAAGAATTGTTAGCACAGGATGGAACCTATAAGAAAATGTACCAACTGCAGGCTGGGATGATGGAGTCTTGAAAAACCTGATTATAAATGAAAGGTGTAGAATTCCGAATGAATTCTACACCTATTTTAAATAGTCTTTTAATTTCTCTACATTTTCTTCTAAGTTATCATAAGGAAGCTTGGCATACTGGTAAGGGCAGCTAGCAAGGTAGCTTTGTTCAAAGAAGTCAAGCGGCAGGCTGCTGTGTTTGAGAGCACTGACAGAAGAAAGTGACCTCAAGTCTAACAGAATGCCGTCCTTGGTCAGATAGCTGGCTAGTGGCAGCTGAGCTTGCTCTAGCAGTATCTGCGCCTTTCTTGCTTCCTCTTCTTGAAGCTGCAGCAGCGCCAGCCTATTTTTTTCAAACATGAGACTGTCGATGTAGAGAGATAGAGCCTTCTGCATGATGAGGTTGCTGTCATAGTCCACGGCACTTTTGTAAGCGATAAAGGTCTTTTGAATCTGGGGTGGAAGGAGCAGGGCAGTAATCCTTAGGGCCGGGAAAAGGCTGGTAGAAAAGGACTTGATGTAGATGACGCGCTGGCTATTGTCTAGATAATGAAAGGTTAGCTCCCGCCGGCTATCAAAGTCTGATAGGTAGTCATCTTCTACAATATAGACATCATAGAGCTGGGCCAGCCGAAGAATCTCTTCCTTGTCCTGCCGACTGTAAGAGTGGCCCAAGGGATAGTGAAAACGCGGGATAGTGTAGAAAAACTTGATCTTTCCGCTTTTAAAAATCCTCTCCAGCTCTTGCAGATTAATCCCCTGCGGTGTCCTTTCAATGGTTTCATAAGGAAGTTTTTGCGCTAGCAGAAGATCATTAATTCGATGGTAGGTCGGTTGCTCTACTAAGATACGCTCTTTTTGGTTGGGAAATTCAATCTGTGAAAGGATATAGAGGGCCTGCTGGGTGCCGGAAGTCAGTACCAACTGATCCCTAGTAGCATAGACAGCAGAGTCCAGCATTAGCTTTTGCACAGAGCGACGCAGATCCTCCAGTCCTTCCTGCTGAGGGTAGTAGTTGAAGAGATAATTTTCCCGGCCAATCAGAGTTTCATTCACACAGAGTCGGAAATCCTCGTAGGCTTGGTGGCGGTCATCCCTCACAGGCAGCTCCAAATCCTGCTTTTCTTCCTGGGCATTCTCCAGCACATAGTAGCCGCTTTTGGGAACGGCATAGATGTACTTCTGATACTTGAGCTCAATCAGAGCCTTCTGCGCAGTATCCTTACTACAGTGATAACGCTCAGCAAGCTTTCGGACAGAAGGAATTTTCTGACCAGTTGCCAGTTTTCCCTCTTTAATATCCTTAGTAATCTTATCAACGATGCGCTGGTATTTTGCTTTGGTCATAAAACTGTCCCCATACAGATCTGATTTTTTCATATTGTAACTCATTTTCAGATATTTTACAATAGAGAGCAAGTAGGAGGAGTCATGAAAACAAAAACAGTTATTCTATCCACAGATATTTCTGGCTTAGGTAAGGTTGCCGCAACAGCTGCCCTGCCGCTTTTTGCAATTTGTCAGCTAGAGGTTGCCCTCTTGCCAACCATGATTTTATCGTCCCATACAGGCGGTTTTTCAGACATCTACATAGATGATTATACGAGCGGGATGCTTGCTTTTTTGAAACAATGGCAGAGCCTGGAGTTCGACTTTTCAGCTTTGGTAACAGGATATTTGAAATCTGACATACAGGTGGAAAATTTGCTGCGCTTTAAAAAGGAAAAAAGCTTGCCCCTTATCGTGGATCCTATCATGGGAGACAAGGGGACTTTTTATCAGGGATTTTCAGATGCCCATCTAGACCATATGCGTCGCCTCTGCCAGCATGCCGATTTGGTTCTGCCCAATTTGACGGAAGCCTGTTTGTTGTTGGAGGAATCCTACGAAGATAGCTTATCAGAAGATAGATGGGAGGACTACTGCAAGCGTTTGGCTGAGTTAGGACCGAGCAAGGTCTTGCTAACTGGCTTGCCCATGAAAGAAAATCAGATTGGTGTGGCCTATTTTGATGCGGCAACAGAGGAGTTTAACCTCTTTTCTAGTCCAGCTTTGCCCCAGCAATTTTTTGGAACGGGTGATATATTGACGACACTTGTAGCTGCGGCTTTTGTTCAAGGGGTCGACATCAAGCAAGCCCTACCTATGATTTTGAAGTTTATTGAAAAGAGCTTGGCACTTAGCTTTAAAGAGCAAATAGATCCAAAGAAGGGCGTTTTTTACCAGCCCTACCTAGGAGAGCTTTTTGCTGATTTTCAAGCCTTAATGGAGGAAAAAGATGAAGAAACAAACACTTGATTTGCAAACCTTAACCATGATTAGTTTATTTGCTGCTTTGATTTTTCTGAGCATTCAGTTTTTTAAAATTCCTGTCGGAGCTCAGTTTATTCATTTTGGAAATGCACTGGTGGTGGTGGGTTGTCTGATTTTTGGCAGTAAACTCGGTTTTTTGGCGGCTGCTATTGGACTAGGAATATTTGACTTGCTAAATGGTTACGCAGTGGAAATCCCAATTATCTTGTTAGAAGCACTTGCGGTGGCCGTGGTGATTCATTTTCTGTATGAAGGACTCTTTCAGAGAAAGGATCAACTAAGAAATATTCTTATGACAGCAGTAGCAGCTGCTTTGGTAAAAATTGTGCTTAATATCCTCAAGTACACTCTGACAGGAACACTGCTTGGCGGGAGTAGTTTACCAGCAGCCTTTTTGCTGGCAGTAGCTGAGATTACTGGTACATTTGGCTCCAGTCTAGCGACAGTCATTGCTGTCCCAATCTTATATCCAATTTTTAAGCAAGTCAGAAAAGCGCATAAGCAAAGAAGACCACTGAAAAGTAAGGATGAATCAATAATCAACATAAACAAAGAAACCGTCTGAGAATTCTCAGACGGTTTTGTATTTTTTCTTACATAAAGTAAACGATAGCAAGGTATTGTAGGGCAGAGGCCGCTAGAATGAAAAGGTGCCAAATCATGTGGAAGTAGGGCTTCTTTTGAGCATAGAAGCCAGCTCCTACAGTATAGCAGAGACCACCAGCCAGCATGAGTCCCCAGAAAACTGGTCCGGTTTGACCGATAATCTGCGGAATGATAAAGACTACCAGCCAGCCCATAATCAAATAGAGAGCCAAACTGAATTTTTCATTGACCTTCTTAGCGAAAATCTTGTAGAGGATACCAAAGATGGTCGTGCCCCACTGGATAGCAATGATGAGATAGCCAAACCAGTTATTCATCAGCGACAGCACGACTGGCGTGTAGCTGCCAGCGATAGCGATATAAATCATGGAGTGGTCGATAATGCGCAAGATATATTTATGGGTCGAGCCATAGGACATAGAATGGTAGACAGTTGAAGAGAGAAACATGAGAAAGAGGCTGATAACAAAGATAGAAGTTCCGATAGCAGCAACCAACCCGTGCCCTTCATAGCTATAAATGGCCGAGATAGGCAGCAGAATCAGCATCAGGACGGCCCCTACCGCATGGGTAACAGCATTGGCGATTTCCTCTCCGAAGGATAGTTTTTTACTGAGTTTAAGCGCGTAGTTCAAGATTTTCTTCCTCCTCATTTGGTACTTGGATTAGGGATAAGGTCTTTTGATAGAGTTTAACCGTCTGGCAAGCAGTGGAAATGATGGGTGCCACCTCCAGCTTGCTACCGTTCATATAGTCAACGAAGTCGTCATAGAGTTCTCGCGAATCTGCTGATTTATGAAGCATATTTAAAGTAGCTGAAATTTCCTGGATAGAAAAGACCGTTTTTAAGGTCGTAATGGCAATCAAACGTGCTACCTGACGACGTTGATATTTTTTCTTGACCGGCTTGGCAATATAGCCATGCTTGACGTAGTTGTTAATCATAGAAGCAGTCAGTCCCTTGTCAGCGGATGAAATGGAAGAGCCACAGACATTGTTTACATAGAGCAGAACCTGGTCCAAATATAGGTCCAGTTCTGGTAATTCGTCCCATTTGGGAAAAACTTGTTGAGCGTTCAAATCTTTATCACTTTCTTATCTAGTCTTTATAACTAGATGATAACATCTCTGTAAATCAAAGTCAAGCAAAAAATAGAATGTCCCTTTGAAATTTGATATAATTTTAAAAAGAAGAAAGGGAGGTTTCAGATGAAAAAACAAATAATCTTTGATATGGCAGCCTTCCTAGGCAGTCTGATTTTTTGGTCTTGGCTCTATATGCGCTTTTTTTATGCCTATGTAGCCGTTGTCTTTTACAAGAATCAGCCAGAGTGGAACCTGTTGATACCAGCTTCTATCATCCTGACTCTGACAGCTATCAGTTCGCTTTTTATACGTGGCCTCTACAGTCGGCACATTCCTCGTTGGCTGGTGCTAGCTAGTTACACCCTCTATTTTCTCATTCTATTCTATGCCCTCTTTTTGAAAAATATCGGCAGGCAGGGCTTTAGTCTGGACCTGCAGTCTTTTACCTATAATTGGATTTATGGAGATAAGCTGGTACCAACCATGAATATCATTATGTTCATTCCGCTGGGCTTTCTCTGCAAGCTGTCATGGAAACATGCGGCTTATTTTACCTTGGCTATCAGTCTGGTTGAGGGTAGCCAATATCTCTTTCACCTTGGCATTTTTGACTTGGGTGATATCCTGACTAATCTGCTAGGCTTCATTATCGGCAGCTATCTACTAGAGACAGCCTTGGGAAAATGGGTTGTCCATCATATTCACTAAATGAAAGAAGGAAACTATGAAAATTCTTATCCCAACTGCGAAAGAGTTGAATCTAACTGCTCCATCTGCAATCCCGAATCCACTTTCAGCACAAACTCAGGCTGTGTTGGATGAGTTGGCAACCATGTCAGTAACTGACTTGGCATCATTTTATAAAATCTCCCCAGAAAGAGCGGAGGTAGAGTGGCAAGCCATTCAGGCTTTGCGAGAAGGAACTGCTCAGTATGCTCCAGCCCTTTATCTTTTTGATGGCCTTATGTACCGCCATATCAAGAGGCAGGACTATACCAAGGAGGAAAGTCAGTATATTGAGAAGCATCTTGCCATCACATCAGCGCTTTACGGTGTCATCCCAGCCCTGGAGCCCATAGCGCCCCATCGCTTGGACTTTATGATGCCACTCAAGTTAGATGGGAAGAGTCTCAAGGCATTTTGGAAAGAAGCTTATGACCAAGCTCTGGCAGAAGATGAGATGATTTTCTCCCTCCTGTCCAGCGAGTTTGAAACAGTCTTTTCCAAGGAAATCCGTCAGCGCATGATAGGCTTCAAGTTTCTGGAAAACCGAGGCGGTAAGCTGAAAGTCCATTCGACCATTTCTAAAAAAGCGCGTGGTGAGTTTTTAACAGCTCTAATAACTAACCAAGTAACAGAAGTCGAACAGATGAAAAAACTAAGCTTTGCTGGCTTTACTTACCGACCTGATCTGTCTAGTGAACAAGAATTGGTTTATGTGAAGGAAGTGTAGAAGAGATATTTATATAAGGAAAAAGCATTCTTTTTATATGTGAAATTAAACAAAACACTTTAAAAGTCTTAAATTTTATTTGTCTCTTTAAAAGTACTAAAATGGCGACTGTTTTGATGAATCTCATACTAAAACCCCTCGCAATTTTTGCGAGGGGTTAGTGTCTTATAAGTTTTCTTTTCTTTTTATAATCTTCTCTTTTTAGTTAAGGGCTGCTAAAAGAGCATCAGCCTGTGCTGAGAGTTCAGCAAGTTTGTCTTCTGCGACAGTCAGTTGACCAGTTCCCCATGCTTCTGGGTTGATACCAATACCTGTGAATGGTTCTACCACATTCATACGAATAAATGGCAGCAGGCTGCGATAGTGCTTGAATACTTCGTCTGGTGATGTGCCGTTAGCTACAGATGAAACTGTAACAGCCTTAGCATTCAGAGCAGATGGGCCAGTTGGGTCTGATAGATCCAGAGCGCGTGAAGTCCAGTCTAAAAGGTTTTTCACTACTCCTGGAATAGCCCAGTTGTAGACAGGTGAGAAAATCCAGATGGCATCAGCGGCCAAAATTTCTTCACGAACCTTAGTAACAGCAGCTGGAGCAGGACTTTCGATGTCTTGGTTAAAGAATGGTACATCTTTGTAATCAAGATATGAAACTTCTGCATTGCCAGCCAAAGCTTTTTCTGCTTGCTCAGCCAATTGGTGGTTGAAAGAACCTTGACGAAGCGAGCCGACGATGAATAATACTTTAGACATTGCATTGTCTCCTTTTTTATAATATAAAGAGATATCTCTCTTGTTACAATATATGTTACAACATTAATCACTAGTTAGCAATTATTTAGCTCAATTTTTTGAAATTTTTTAGAATGCGAATCAAATCCTGCTTATCGTCTTCTTCAAGAATGGACAGAGCTTGCTGAATATTTTTAATATGATCAGGCAGGGCAGCTTCAATTTTAGCTCTGCCTTGTTTCGTCAGACCAATCAAAAAAGCCCGGCGGTCATTTGGGTCGCAGGTGCGGACAATCCAGCCGTCGCGTTCCATATTTTTGATGACGACAGTCATGTTGCCAGAAGTAGCCAGTATACGGTCAATCAGGTCCTGAATACGCAGCTCTCCTTTGCTGTATAGGGTTTCTAAGACGGAAAACTGAGTAGGAGTCAAATCATGCTTTTTAAAAATTTGGGCTTCAATGGCACGGATAGTTCTTTCTGCCTTATGAAAGACAATCATGGTTTTCAAATCAAGCAGAGTTTCTTTGCTTAAATCGTCTGTAATCTTCATAACAATATTTTACCAATAAATAGTATCATATGCAAGGATATTGCTTTAGAATTATGAGAATATTCTCATCAAAAAAAGATAGAAAAATAGGAGTATTTGTAGTATAATGACGGAGTGAAATATAAAAATAGAAATAAAGCCAGTTTTCCAATTTGGCAGTACCTTATCGGTATTTTTATCGTTCTCAGCGTTCTTGTCTTTTCATTTTTTGCAGATTTGCAAGTGTCTATGCAGCCGAGACAGTCGGCTAAGGAAGCAAGCAGACGCTTGGCCAAGGAATATGCAGATCTTGAAAAAGTGGATTCTTTTGCCATCTACAATGGGCAGGAATCCTACTACAGTCTGCTTGGCAAGACAAGTAAAGGTGTCGAAAAAGCTGTTTTGATTGCAAAAGATACCAATGAGATTCGAGTCTATCGACTGGACCAAGGTGTCAGTCAGGCAGAGGCGGAGAGAATTGCCAAGGAAAATGGAGCAGGAACTATTGATAAGGTGACCATGGGCTATTTTCAGGATCAGCCCATCTGGGAAGTCAAGTCGGGAGGCACCTACTACCTGATTGGTTTTGAAAGCGGACAGTTGGTCAGCAAGGAGGGACTATGAAATTATCAAATCGTGTCTTAAAGATGGAAGAAAGCGTGACTCTGGCAACAGCAGCGCGTGCTAAAACTTTGAAAGCACAGGGGCGGGATATTCTGTCTCTGACTCTGGGAGAGCCAGATTTTCCAACGCCTAAGAACATCCGAGACGCTGCTGTAGCAGCTGTTGAGGATGGGCGTGCTAGCTTTTATACGGTGACTAGCGGTCTGCCAGAGCTAAAAGAAGCAGTGGTAGAGTATTTTGCCAACTATTACGGCTACACCATCCAGCCTAATCAAGTGACGGTGGCAAGCGGAGCTAAGTTCTCCCTCTACACTTTCTTTATGAGTGTGCTTGATCCAGGTGATGAAGCTATCATTCCGACGCCTTACTGGGTCAGCTACGGCGACCAGATTAAGATGGCCGAGGGGACTCCTGTTTTTGTTCAAACCACTGAGGAAAATAATTTCAAGGTTACGGTGGAACAGCTGGAAGCTGCTCGTACTGATAAGACCAAGGTCTTGGTTTTGAACTCGCCGTCCAATCCGACTGGTATGATTTATACAGCGGATGAGCTAAGGGCGATTGGGAACTGGGCTGTGGAGCATGATATTCTGATTTTGGCAGATGACATCTATGGACGGCTGGTTTATAACGGTAATACATTTACGCCAATTTCCAGTCTGTCTGAGGAGATTCGCAAGCAGACGGTGGTCATCAATGGTGTCTCTAAGAGCTACTCCATGACAGGCTGGCGGATTGGCTACGCAGTTGGTGAGCCGGAGATTATTGCGGCTATGAGTAAGATTGCTGGCCAGACGACCTCTAACCCGACAGCAGCGGCTCAATATGCAGCTATCGAAGCTCTGACTGGCAGCCAGGAAACGGTCGAGACTATGCGTCAGGCCTTTGAAGAGCGTCTCAATACCATCTATCCTCTCTTGGCTCAAGTGCCAGGTTTTGAAGTGGTTAAGCCACAAGGGGCCTTCTATCTCTTTCCAAATGTCAAGAAAGCCATGGAAATGAAAGGATATACCGATGTGACCGAGTTTACGACAGCAATTTTAGAAGAAGTTGGTGTAGCTCTGGTGACCGGAGCAGGGTTTGGTGCTCCAGAAAATGTCCGTCTTAGTTATGCGACGGATTTGGATACGCTCAAAGAAGCCGTTCAGCGCCTGAAGCAATTTATGGAGAGCAAATAGATCTCTCAATCTTAGACTGCTTTCGAAGATTTATAAACAATAGATAAGGATGGACTCAGAGTTCGTCCTTTTTAGTTACCCTAAACTGCATTGGCAAACAATTTGATAAAGTTGTAAAAGAATATAGATTATAAGCATATGAGGTTTTTTCCAAACAATTGTTTTCTTAGATTACTTTATTAATTTATAATATAACACTTTCGAAAATTAGATATCTTTTAAAAAGATTTTTGATTTTATCCTTTTCAAGGATAGCTATTGCAATCGCTTTATGGTAAAATATAGAACAGATGTCCAAAAGATTTGTCTTGAAATAAAGTGACATTTAGCAACCAATCTAGGAGGCAGATATGATTGATCATTTTGGGATTACAGTCAAGGATTTGGAAGCCAGCAAGCTCTTTTATCAGCAAGCTTTAGAGCCATTGGGCTACAAGATTGCCTTTGAAATTCCTCAGGCAGTAAGTTTTGCTGAACCTCGGACTGCTCCAGCTGGAGATTTTTGGTTAAGTCAGGGGCAATCAGATGCATCTCATTTTGCCTTTCGTGCGGAGACAAGGGAGCAGGTGGATGCTTTTTATCAAGCAGGCCTTGCAGCGGGTGGTCAAGATAATGGTGCCCCAGGCATTCGTCCCAAATATCACCAGCCTTATTATGCAGCCTTTGTCTTGGATCCGGATGGTAATAATGTCGAGGCAGTCTGTCATAAAGAATAAAAAATAGAAAAGAGAAAAAACGTGTCAAAGAAAATCGTAACAATTATTGATGTGAAAAATTATGTTGGTCAAGAAGTGACCATCGGTGCTTGGGTAGCCAATAAGTCAGGTAAGGGTAAGATTGCTTTCTTGCAGCTGCGCGATGGCTCTGCCTTTTTCCAAGGGGTGGCCTTCAAGCCTAACTTCATTGAGAAATTTGGCGAAGAAGAAGGATTGGCGAAGTTTGATACGATTAAAAAGCTTAGCCAAGAAACTTCTGTCTATGTGACAGGGGTTGTCAAGGAAGACGAGCGTTCAAAATTTGGCTACGAGCTGGACATCACAGACATCGAAATCATCGGTGAGTCAAATGACTATCCAATCACGCCCAAAGAACATGGGACTGACTTCCTCATGGACAACCGTCACTTGTGGCTGCGTTCTCGTAAGCAAGTAGCCATGATGCAAATCCGCAATGCCATTATCTACGCTACCTATGAATTCTTTGACAAGAATGGCTTTATGAAGTTTGACAGCCCAATCTTGTCAGGAAATGCAGCAGAAGACTCAACTGAGCTCTTTGAAACAGACTACTTCGGAACTCCAGCATACTTGAGTCAGTCAGGTCAGCTTTATCTGGAAGCAGGTGCCATGGCTCTTGGTCGCGTCTTTGACTTTGGTCCTGTATTCCGTGCAGAAAAATCAAAAACCCGTCGTCATTTGACTGAGTTCTGGATGATGGATGCAGAGTATTCATACTTGACGCATGATGAGTCACTCGACTTGCAAGAAGCTTATGTTAAAGCTTTGATCCAAGGTGTGCTTGACCGTGCTCCTCAAGCTTTGGAAACGCTGGAACGTGATGTAGAACTTTTGAAACGCTATATTGCAGAGCCTTTCAAGCGTGTTAGCTATGATGAAGCGATTGACCTCTTGCAAGCCCATGAAAATGATGAGGATGCTGACTATGAGCATCTTGAACATGGAGATGACTTTGGTTCGCCACACGAAACATGGATTTCAAACCACTTTGGTGTACCAACCTTTGTTGTGAACTACCCAGAAGCCATCAAGGCTTTCTATATGAAACCAGTTCCTGGAAATCCAGACCGTGTCCTCTGTGCAGACTTGCTTGCTCCAGAAGGCTACGGTGAAATCATCGGTGGTTCTATGCGTGAGGAAGACTACGATGCGCTCGTTGCTAAGATGAATGAACTTGGTATGGATACTTCAGAATATGAATTCTACCTTGATCTTCGTAAGTATGGAACAGTTCCGCACGGTGGCTTCGGTATCGGTATCGAGCGTATGGTAACCTTTGTAGCAGGAACCAAGCATATCCGTGAAGCCATTCCATTCCCACGTATGCTGCACCGTATTAAACCGTAAATCAATAAAAACGCCCAGGGGGCGTTTTTTCAAAGCACTAGAAAGAAGAGGTGGAGATTATGTAACCAGCGGATTAACAAGTGATAAAGGATAGAAATTAAAAAACACTTGTTAAAGGAGAAAAAATGTTTAAAAGAAGTTATCGGAAAAATATCGGTCTTATGGCCGGAGTAGAATTTTTTGCTTTTCTAGGCATTACTAGTTTTTGGATTTTATTTCTAAGTCAAAACGGCATGTCCCTTTGGCAGATTGGGCTTTTAGAAAGTATTTTTCATGCAACTAGCGTTATTTGTGAAATTCCTTCAGGGATGTTGGCGGATCGTTTTTCCTACAAGACCAATCTTTATCTGAGCCGGATAGCCGGGATTGTGTCTTCTGTTCTCATGTTGGCCGGGCAGGGGAACTTTTGGATCTATGCACTGGCTATGGTTATTAGTGCTTGGTCCTATAATTTTGATTCGGGGACAAGCGCAGCCATGGTCTATGATTCATCTGTGGAGGCCGGACTCAAGGAACGTTACTTATCCATCTCCAGCTTTATGTCTGGAGTGGCTGAAGCGACCCGGTCTTTGGGAACGGTCTGGGCTGGATTTTTTGTCCATGGACAATTGCATCTGACCTACTATATCATGATTGGAACCTCTATTATCGTTCTTTTCTTGACCTGGATGCTGAAGGAGCCAAGTGTCAAAGCAGAGAAAGCGGAACGTCTGACCATGAAAAAAATTATCTGGGCTGTCAAAGAGGAGTTGCAGAGAAATCCCAGCCTTTTTATCTGGATTATTCTTTCCCAAATCATCGGAACGCTGATGTGTATGTTTTATTTTTATTATCAAAATCAATTGCCTGACTTAAAAGATTGGCAGATTTCGGTAGTCATGCTGATTGGCAGTGCTTTGAATATCTTGGCGGTCTATCTGGCGAGTGTGATTGGAAAGAAGTATTCTGCCTTAAAACTTTTTCCTTCAGTGGTTCTTCTAACCGGAGCAAGCTACCTGCTGTCCTATTTTGGAACTCCGATCATTTATATTTTGATTTATCTAATCAGCAACGCCTTGTATGCTCTTTTCCAGCCGATTTTTGACAACGATTTACAAAAGCAGCTGCCAAGTGAAGTGCGGGCGACCATGCTCAGTGTTTATTCTATGATGTTCAGCCTGAGTATGATTGTTAACTTCCCTATGACAGGCTGGTTGATTGATTACTTTGGCTTCGACTGGACTTTTATAGCTTTGGGCAGCTTCTTATTGGCAACGACACCATTTTTGCATTCGGGATTAAAGAAAATAAGCCAGAGCTTACAAGAAGTCTAAGATTAATGTTCTCTTTCTGCTGGTCAGAAGGAGAATATTTTTTAGCCTTTGAAAATTATGGTAAAATAAATACAGTTAAATGGAGAAGTAGGCAGTATGAAAGATTTATTGAAATATTTCAAGGGCTATATCAGAGAGTCTTTGTTGGGGCCCTTGTTCAAGCTTTTGGAAGCCAGTTTTGAACTGCTGGTTCCGATTTTGATTGCGGGGATTGTGGACGAGACCATTCCTAGACACGACAGCTCCCATCTCTACTGGATGGTTTTTCTTTTGATGGGCTTGGCTGCTCTGGGCGTGGTGGTAGCAGTTGTGGCCCAGTATTATTCGTCAAAGGCGGCAGTTGGCTTTACTCGTCAGATGACAAGCGACCTCTATCAAAAAATCCTGCGTTTGCCCAAGGCTAGTCGGGATGAGTTGACGACTTCTAGCTTGGTAACTCGACTGACGAGTGACACCTATCAGATTCAGACGGGCATCAATCAATTTCTTCGTCTCTTTCTGCGGGCGCCCATCATCGTTTTTGGCTCTATCATTATGGCCTTTACTATCAGCCCGGTCATTACCTTGTGGTTCTTGCTCATGGTGGCAATTTTAACGGCTATTATCGTTTTCATGTCTCGTCTGATGAATCCCCTCTATGCCAAGATTCGTCAGCTGACTGACCAGTTGGTCAATCTGACGCGTGAGCAGCTACAGGGCATGCGGGTTATACGGGCTTTCGGTCAGACTCAGCGTGAGATTCAGAGTTTTCGCAATCGCAATGAGCTCTATAAAACCTGGCAAATCAGGACGGGAGCTCTGGCTAGTCTGATTAGTCCTCTGACCTTTCTTACAGTCAATGGTACTCTGATTGCTGTGATTTGGCAGGGGAATAGCTTTATCGGCAAGGGCTTGCTGACCCAGGGGATGCTAGTAGCCTTGGTTAATTATTTATTGCAGATTTTGGTGGAATTGCTCAAGCTGGCTATGCTGGTCAACTCGCTCAATCAAAGCTATATCAGTGCTGGTCGTATCAGTCAGGTATTCGAGCAAGCAGAAGAAGATGTCCTGCAGGAATTAGTGCAGGAAACTGCTCTGCCAAATCAAGCTATAAAAGTCCAGCAGGTCAGCTTTTCCTATCCAAATGCAGCTAGTCCAGCCTTGACTGGTCTGACTTTTGATTTGAAAAAAGGTCAGACTTTGGGGGTTATTGGTGGGACAGGTTCAGGGAAGTCTACTCTGGTTCAGCTGCTGGCTCATCTCTATCCAGTGGCTGCTGGTCAGTTGACCATCTTTTCCCAAGGACGCAGTCCTAAAAATCTCAGAGAATGGCGGTCTTGGATTAGTCTGGTGCCTCAGAAGGCGGAGCTTTTCCAAGGAACTGTCCGCTCCAATCTGACTTTAGGATTGTCAACCAAGCCAACAGACGCAGACTTGTGGCAGGCTTTAGAGATTGCTCAGGCGACAGACTTTGTCTCTCAGAAGGACGGGGTCTTGGATGCGACTGTAGAGGCCTTTGGCCGGAATTTTTCTGGCGGTCAGCGTCAGCGTTTAACCATTGCAAGAGCTGTCTTGCGGAGGGCGCCTTTCTTGGTTTTAGATGACGCAACCTCTGCTCTGGACTATCTGACAGAGGCCAGACTCCTGCAAGCTATTAAGAATGAATTGACTGAGACCAGTCTGGTCTTGATCTCTCAGCGGACCAATAGCTTGCGCTCAGCGGATCAAATCTTAGTGCTGGATAAGGGTGAACAGGTGGCTCTTGGTCGCCATGAGGAACTCTTAGTCAGCTCTGCCATTTACCGAGAAATCCATAATTCACAGCATAGTCAAGGAGAGGAGGGCAAGCATGAAGCATAAGACATCACCTAGCAGCTTGAGGCGTTTAACTCGAGACTTGCTGCAGGCGCGCTGGCTCTTTCTCCTAGCTAGTCTGGGAACAGTGGCTCAAGTGGCTCTGACTGTTCTTCTTCCAGTTTTAATCGGGAATGCGGTTGATAGTGTTCTTCTTCCTCAAGCGGATCAGCATTTGATGCCGATTTTGGGCCAGATGTTGTTGGTCATCTTAGCCAATACGCTGATTCAGTGGCTCAATCCCTTGCTCTATAATCAGCTGGTTTATCGCTATAGCCAGCAGCTCCGTCAAGGTGTTATCAAGAAAGTTCATTATCTACCTTTGGCCTATCTAGATCGGCAGGGAACAGGCGACTTGGTTAGTCGGGTGACGACGGATTTGGAGCAGCTCAGCAATGGCCTACTTATGGTTTTCAATCAATTTTTTGTAGGTTTGCTGACCATCTTAGTGACTATCATTAGCATGGCCAGATTGGACTTTTTCCTCTTGCTTTTGGTTCTGCTTTTGACGCCCCTTTCTCTCTTCTTAGCTCGCTTTATTGCCAGAAAGAGTTTTAGCTTTTTCCAACGTCAGACGCAGGCGAGGGGAGCGCAGACCCAGCTGATTGAGGAAAGTCTGACCCAGGAAAGTCTGATCCAGGCTTTTAATGCTCAGGAGCAGTTTGATACAGCTTTTACTCGCAGCAACCAAACCTATGCAGACTATTCTCAGGCGGCTATTTTCTATTCTTCGACGGTTAATCCTTCGACTCGTTTTATCAATGCCCTGATTTATGCTTTGATTGTAGGCTTTGGGGCTGTCCGAATCATTCAGGGAACAGGTTTTACGGTTGGGCAGCTGGTAACTTTTCTCAACTACGTCAACCAGTACACCAAGCCTTTCAATGATATATCGTCTGTCATGTCGGAATTGCAGAGCGCTTTAGCTTGTGCGGAGCGGATTTACAGCATTTTAGATCAAGAAGAAATAGCGGAATCTGGTCAGGAAATCCTCCAGTCGGAAGATGTCAGAGGACAGATTAGCTTTGAGAATGTGGCTTTTGGCTATGAGACTGGTAAAGAGCTGATTCAGGATTTGAATATAAGGATTCCAGCAGCTAGCAAGGTCGCCATTGTCGGGCCAACTGGTGCTGGCAAGTCAACCTTGATCAATCTCCTCATGCGCTTTTACAATGTAGACAGTGGTCTTATTTCGTTAGACGCTACTCCCATCAGCTATTATACTAGAGCCTCTTATCGTCAGCAGTTTGGTATGGTACTGCAAGAGACTTGGCTTAAGACGGCAACCATTCATGATAACATAGCTTTTGGCCGGCCAGATGCCAGCCGAGAAGAGGTCATTGCAGCTGCCAAGGCGGCCAATGCTCATTTCTTTATCCAGCAGCTGCCTCAGGGGTACGACACCTACCTAGCGGATGCTGGGGACTCCCTTTCTCAAGGTCAGCGGCAGCTCTTGACCATTGCCCGTGTCTTCCTTTCCGTTCCTAAAATCCTAATCTTGGATGAGGCGACTTCCTCCATCGATACTCGGACAGAAGTCTTGATTCAGGAGGCTTTCAGCAAGCTCATGGTTGGACGAACTAGCTTTATCATCGCCCACCGTCTGTCCACTATTCAAAATGCTGACATCATCCTCGTCATGGTAGACGGTGATATCGTCGAGCATGGTAATCATCAGGAGCTCATGGCAGCCAGAGGTGTTTATTACCAAATGCAGACGGCGCAGGAGTAGAAGAGGAGCTTTATTAAAGTTCACAGATTGATGCTAAACAGAATTAAAAGAGTTGGAATTTCCAACTCTTTTTGCTTATAATTCAACTTCCTCCAACCCTGTCTCCGTCAGTCGATAAATCTTCTGGCAGACTTCTTTGAGAAAGATACGGTCATGGGAGACAGCGATGATGGCGCCAGGATAGGTCGCCAAAAGCTGGCGAACCTGGGGCTGAGATGTGGGAGAAAAGTTGCGGGTTGGCTCGTCCAGAAGGAGGATATTGGGACGGTCTAGGACTAGTTTGAGCAGGAGGAGCTTGGCTTTTTGACCGCCGGAAAGCTGCCCAATCGGGTGACGGGCCTCGTCGCGCGTGAACTGGAGACTGGCTAGATGCGTCAGGATTTTCTCCTCCTGGGACTTGTCGCCAGAGGGAGCCAGAAAGTCCAAAGGGCTGCTCTCATCAGCCAGCAAGTCACCATAATGCTGGGGCATATAACCGACCTGCATATCTGTCCGCTCACGCAGGATCTTCCATATTTCCTTAAGCAGAGTGGACTTGCCTGCGCCATTAGCACCAATCAGTCCGATTTTTTCCTGGCCGCAGACCTCCAGAGTCAGGTTCTCTGCCAGTTGTCGTTCATCTATTTCCAGTTTCATTTCTTCTAATTTTAGGATTCTTTTGGTCAATGGCAGAGCTTCTATGTCTGAGAAGTGAAGGCTGATGACATCTTCCTGTGTCGGGATTTCGGTCATTTCAGCACCTGCCTTTTCAAATCGTTTGCCCTGCGAGAGGATGTTTTTCATCTTCTTGGCTACCAGTCGACCTGCAGTAGCATCATGGGTGTTTCGTAAAGTATGCTCCACACTCTGCTTAACCCGTCGGTGTTTTTCCATGGTCTTGGCGTGTTCTTCCCGCTCTTTCCGTGCCAATTGACCTTGTTTTTCAAAGGATTCCTGACGCTGATGGCGGTAATTTTCATAGTCCAGACTCTTGATGCTGGTTCTAGCCTCCTGCTTCTTTTTGATTCGTTCCAGATGAACAATCTTGGTCGCAACTTGAGCGAGAAAGTGCTCGTCGTGAGAGACGAAAAGGACCGTTCTCTGGCTGTGGCTGATAAAGTTTTCCAGCCAAGTCAGAGTTTCGAGATCAAGGTCATTGGAGGGCTCATCAAGAAAGAGAATGTCCCAATCACTGGCTAGTTTCTTGATGAGTTGGACCTTGAGTTTTTCTCCTCCAGATAGGCTAGAGAGCCGCTGCTGACTGGCAAAACGCTGGCAGTCAAAGTTGAGCTCCCCAGCATAGCGGTAGAGCTTGGCATAGTCCAGTTCGGTCTCAAAATCAGCAAAGAAATAGTCATTGAGCGTCAGTTGGGCATCCTCTGAAGGTAGCTGCTGGGGCAGGTAGACAGCAGCAGTATAGGACTTATCAATCTGTCCGCTGTAGCTGACATAGGAGCTGACCAGTCGCTCGTCTAGCAAGAGCTTGAGCAGGGTGGACTTGCCATTGCCCTCCTCACCGATAATAGCGACCTTGTCTCCTTGATTGACAGTCAGTGACAAATCTTTGACTAACTCCTTCAGGTCTTTTAGGTGGGTGATCGTTAGATTTCTTATTTGAAGCATAGATGTCTCCTTCGTTTTATAACACAAAATACAGCCCTGCTTTATTTAGCAGAGCTGTTTTTAGTTGCACAAAGCAGACACAGGAGTGTCTAAGTAGGATTATTCGTTCATAGGCTTCCAGCTTACACTGTCATAGGAGCGACAGGATTAATCTAAAGATAAGCAAATAAAAGCTAGAAAGCACAAAAAAATGAACATCCCGCGGATATGCAGAAACATGACAAAATCTACTAAATAAAGTTTCCTTTAAAAAATAGACTTAATTTTTCATGTCTCCGTGTACCTCCGAAATAGTTCTGTCTTAAGTCTAGCAAAAGATAGTAGATTCGTCAAGCGCTTTCAAAAAAATAAAAATTTTTTAAAATTTTTTGGAGCAATTTTTATAAACTCTCTAAAAATATTGATTTCAAGGCTTTTCAGCTGTTTTTGATATATAATTTTTTAATTATATAAAAATTTGACATATACCAGAAAATTATATATAATCGTCTTGTATATAAAAATTATATATATAAAAAATGATTATACAAATAGGCCTAAAATTTGTAAAAGATAAGAAGAGCTGGAATGTGATAGATTCCAGTTGTCATTTTAAATTGTATCTAAGGAGTAAGAAACCATGCCAAAAACTTTATTTCTCTGGCTTTTGACAGTCCTAAGCTTAGGGCTAGTAAAAACGCCTCAAGCTAAGACGATGGAGCAATCTTTGAAGTCTAACACGGCGGTCATTCAGATTAGCCAAAAAATTCAGGACTATGTCAAGAAAGATGAAGCGACAAGGGTGGCTGTAGAAGCAGTGACTTTTGATTAGATGATGCAAATCATTGCATAAGAAAGGAGAAAGCTATGTTAAGAATTTTTATCCGAATGGTATACAGAAGTATCGCCTATGCGATTGTTGAAGCTAAATAGAAAGGAAATATCATGAAAAAATCATTTATTCTAACACTTTTAACGATTATAACTCTAGGACTCTTCCGGCCGGTTACAGCCTTGGCTGAGGAGCAGAAGTTGCCGTCTGGTACGGAGCGCAGCCAAATTGGTCAAAAAATCCAAGACTTTGTCAAGGAACATGAAAAGACAACAGCCGGTATGGCAACAACCATTTTTGACAAGGACGGGACTATTTACCAAGGCAGTTTTGGATATATGAACAAGGAAAAAGGCATTAAAGCCGACGACAACAGCGTCTTTGAATGGGGGTCAGTCGGGAAACTAGCTATCTGGGTCTCTGTCATGCAGCTCTGGGAAGAGGGTAAGATTGACCTTGACGAAGACATTCGCACCTATCTGCCAGAGGGATTTATGAAGACTTTGCGCTACGACAAGCCCGTTACTATGATAGACCTCATGAACCATCAGGCCGGCTTTGGCGAGTCTACTCATGCCTACAAGGAAGATAAGGGCTTGTCTATTGAGGAGATTCTGGCAGTTAATCAGCCAGAACAGTCCTACGAGCCCGGCACCATGACAGCCTACTCAAACTTTTCTGCTAGTCTGGCAGCCTACATCGTCGAGCGAATATCTGGTCAGGACTTCTCAGCCTATGTCCATGAACATATCTTCCAACCACTAGGGATGAAAGACACTGCTCTATCAGCCGACTTTAAAGAAAATCCAAAGATTTACCAGAAGCGGATGGAGCAAATCTCTTATCGGGCGGACGGGACATCTATGGGAACTAGCTATTTTCATTTAGGACTTTACCCGGCAGGGAATGCCGTCTCTACTCTGGCTGACTTCCAGAAGTTTGCCCAAGCGCTTTTGAAGAAAGAAAAGCTTTTCAAGCACGCTGAGACTTGGACAACCCTTTACACGGCAACCTCGAATTATCCAGGAACGGATATGCCGCTCAATATGCACGGATTTTGGACACGGGAGTACGGCACGACGCTTGTTGGCCATGGAGGAAACTCAACTGGCTACTCATCTTATATTCTGCTGGACTTGAAAAATGGTATAGGTATGACTATTATGACGAATCAAGATCATGAGTTGGTTTATAACTATGAAATGCCAGCCTTGGTTTTTGGACCTAAGAAAAAGACGGACTCAGCCACCTTTGACAAATTCCAGTCTGGAAATTACCGATCTGCTCGCTACTTTGCCAGTGGTCCTATGTCTATCTCCAGAACCTTGCTTTACACTCAGTTTGTCAAGAAATCTAAGGACAATCCGCTTTTGACCCAGAATTTTTCAGTAGTCAGCGGTAGTGGAGACGAGACTAAGGTAACAGCTTCCTATGGCGATAACTTCAGAGTCAAGGATAGCGAGATTCTGAAAGACTGGTCCTTGCTTATTTCAGCAGCAGTCGGAATTGTTTTCAGTATCATTCTCTTTTTGGCACGGGGCGGACTGGATCTCTTCCGCTTGGTCTTCAAAAAAGGCCAATCTAAAACACCAAAACATCTTCGCATCTGGACTTATCTAACTTCTTTAGCTGGAGTAGGTGTGGCTATAAACTTCCTCCTCCTCTTTAACACATTTGCTACCGACGATCTGAGCTTTCTAGCTAGCTGGCGCTACATTGTCTTTGCTGGTCTGGGATTGATTCTGGCTGGCTGTGCAGTCTTCCCGCTTCTGACCAAGGCAAGAAAAGGGCTGAGTAAGAGCCGACTCTACCTAACTGTCTTGACTAGTCTGTCAGCTCTAGCTATTGTTGTCAATATTCTCTACTGGTCACTTTATCAGTGGTGGGCATTGTGATTATTTGCTTGTCTTTTCTGGGGGAATGGACAATCTTGTGAAGGAATATCTCATGAGGTAAATCGTTTGATTAATTCTTTTTACAATCTTAAGGTTAGTGATTTTTCAACAGGAGCTGAAGTACAATAGCTGTCTTTTATACAGAGCGCGGCTAAACGAGGCAAAAAAATCAAGGACCTTATCAGAGTACAAAAATCAAACCATTTAAAGGAGAAAGTTCTATGACCAATGAAACAAGAATAGAACCACAACCAAAACTAGTCTGGCCGTTCCTAGTCTGGAACTTCGGCTGGACTTGGGGATTTATGTTGCTAGCTATCATTCTCAAAAATCTCTGGCCGGAAAATCCACCCGTACTCTATCTGACTCTGGAGGGCCTCCTATCTAGTCTCAGTATGTTCGGACCGGTGATAGCAAGCCTAATAGTGCTGAAAATAAAAGGCTTCAAAGCCATCTGTTCCTTTATCTTCTCAAGCAAGAAAGGGACTTGGCTCTATCTCCTACTCTTCAGTGGAAGTCTGGCAGTGACTTTTGCATTAGCTTCCGGAGGCAAGCTGGTAGACGGAGCTCTGCTTTCATTTATTGGATCCTTTATCTACCTTATGACCTTGGCTGGTGGCATGGAAGAGCCTGGCTGGCGAGGCTTTCTGCAGCCGGCTTTGGAAAAGAAGTTCTCTATGCTTATCGCCTCCTCAATAACTGGACTAGCTTGGGCTTGCTGGCATATTCCTCTCTGGTTTTATGACCGCTTTTATGATCGAAGTCAGAATCCCTTTCTAGTCTATACCATTGTAACTATAGTCCAGTCCATCTGGTTTGCTGCACTGCATAAGAAGACGAAGTCTGTCCTTGCCTGTATGATTTTCCATGCCCTACTAGATATTCTGATAGAAACGTTTGTCGGCATCAACCTAGCTGATAAGTTTGATTTCTCTCAGGTTAACACTCTCTTTTACCTTGGCGGCTTGGGTATTCTGACCCTTTACAGTATTTATCTCTGGTATCGGGCGTATAAGCAGGCGAAAAATTCATGATTAAAAAACAAGAATAAGCTGATTCTAAAATTGAAAGGAGACTGCACAAATTATCTGAACTTAGCTCATGTGAATCTTTGAGTTGAACAGAAAGGAAATGCTATGAAAAAATCTATTCTAATCATTCTTTTAACCATTTTGACGTTAGGAATCTTCCGACCGACCGCTGCTTTAGCTGACTCGCAGAAGCTGCCGTCTGGCACGGACCGCAGCCAAATCGGTCAGAAAATCCAAGACTTTGTCAAGGAACATGAAAAGACAATGGCCGGCATGGCAACAGCAGTCTTTGATAAAAACGGAACCATCTACATGGGAAATTTTGGCTATGTGAATAAGGAAAACAAAGTCAAAGTTGACGATGACAGTGTTTTTGAATGGGCTTCAATCACTAAACTGACGGTCTGGGTATCGATCATGCAGCTCTGGGAAGAGGGCAAAATCGACCTAGAAGCAGACATTAAAACTTATCTGCCAGAAGGCTTTCTCCGCAATCTTCGCTATGATAAGCCTATCACCATGCTGGATCTGATGAACCATCAGGCTGGCTTTGATGAAATGCCACTCTATAAAAAGGGAGACAAGAGCGACTTGGAAGAGCAGTTCCGTGATTACCAGCCTATTCAGTCCTTTGAGCCGGGTACGACGACATCATACTCTAACTTCAGCACGGCTTTGGCATCTTATATCGTGGAGCGGATATCTGGGCAAAAGTATGCAGACTATGTCCATGAGCATGTTTTTGAGCCGCTGGACATGGATCGGACTGCTATCTTGCCTGACTTATCGGACAACGCTTATGTACAGGAAAAGCGCAAGGAGGATAAGGGCTATGATGACCAAGGTAAGCTCTTGGGTGATACACCATTTAAGCTCTGGATGTACCCAATCGGAGGGGCTGTGGGGACTCTAGGAGACCTGCAGACATTCGCCCAGGCCTTGCTGGAACGTAAGGCGCTCTTTCATCGTCCAGAAACTTGGACCGAGCTTTACTCAACAACCTCTACTCACCCTGGTACGGATATTGTTCGTAATGCTCATGGCTTTTGGGCCAGTCACTACGGTGTTACCTTGCTAGGACACAGTGGTAATGCTGATGGCTTTTCTAGCTATCTCTACTTAGATCTGAAAAATGGCATCGGCCAAGTCATCTTAACCAACCAACTATATGAACAAGTTTACAATGTTCAAATGCCGGAGCTGATATTTGGCAAGATGCAGACTGTCAGTCAAGCTACTAAAAAGCAATTCAAGCCTGGCTCTTACCACTATCTGAGAAGCTATAATAGGGGGCCACTGTCCTTCATGCTCATGATCCCTGGGGCCATCCAAAAGATCAACAAAGTATCAGATCAGCCAGATCTGTTGAGCACTTTCTGGACCATAGACAGAAGTCAAGGTGCTGATCGCCTCGAATTTGGTGTCCTTAATGCAGGAAGGATTTCCGATTCAGTTCTCTTTAGGCATTATCTAGTCGTGTTTCTCGGAGGTCTGGCACTCGTGTTTGCTCTGGGAAATGTCTTGATTAGTTTTCTGATTGGCAGTTTCCGTCTCATCCTGCGTAAAGCAAAAAGTTCGGCTCCTCGCTCTTGGAAGGTCTGGAATTGCCTGACCTCTCTAGGAATGCTGCTGTTTGCTGGCAATCTCATTCTGCTTTTACTGGCTGCCATGAACCAGGACTACTCAATTGTTCAATCTTGGCGTTATATGGTCTTTGCCGGTCTGGGACTGTTCTTAGCAGGCTGTGCGGTTTATCCTCTCTTTAGCAAGACTCGAAAGGATCTCGGAAAAGGTCGCCTCTTTCTGACAGTTCTGACTAGTCTATCTGCACTCGCTATCGTAGCTAATATTCTCTACTGGTCACTTTATCAGTTCTGGGTGATGTGATAAGTTGCCTGTCTTCCTTTGGGAAGGTGGGCTTTGTCTGTGTAATTCTGCAAAGGAGAATCGCATGAAAAAATCATTTATTCTAACGCTTCTAACGATTATAACTCTAGTACTCTTCCAGCCGGTTACAGCCTTGGCTGAAGAGCAGAAGCTGCCTTCGGGCATAGAGCGCAGCCAAATTGGCCAGAAAATCCAAGACTATGTCAAAGAGCACGAAAAGACAACAGCCGGCATGGCAACAGCTGTCTTTGACAAGGACGGCACTATCTATCAAGGAAACTTCGGCTATATGGATAAGGAAAAGGGAATCAAAGCCGATGATGACAGTGTCTTTGAATGGGGCTCCGTGACTAAGCTGACTGTCTGGGTCTCTGTCATGCAGCTCTGGGAGCAAGGTAAGATTGACCTAGAAGAAGATATTCGCACCTATCTACCAGAGGGCTTTCTTAGAAATCTCCGCTATGACAAGCCCATTACTATGCTGGATTTGATGAACCATCAGTCTGGATTTGACGAAGCCCCTCTCTATATGCAAGGGGGCAAGAGTTTAGAGGATTTGCTGCTTCAATATCAGCCAGCTCAGTCCTTTGAGCCGGGTACAACGACAGCTTATTCCAACTACAGTACGGGGTTAGCAGACTATATTGTGGAGCGAATTTCTGGGCAATCTTTTGTTGATTATACCCACGAGCATATCTTCCAGCCTCTGGGCATGGAGAGAACGGCCATAGCTCAAGACTTGTCTGACAATGCTTATGTCCAAGCCAAGCGCAAGGAAGTAAAAGGATATGCGACAGATGGCAGCCTGTTAGGCGATGCACTTTATGAAGTCGGTCTGTATCCAGTTGGTCGGGCAACAGGAACATTGAGTGATTTTCAAAAATTTGCTCAGGCCCTGCTAAGTCGTAAAAGTCTCTTTACTCGGTCGGAGACTTGGACAACTCTCTATTTGACAACAGCAACCTATCCTGATACAGATATTGTTCGTAATGCTCATGGCTTCTGGGCCAGTAAATTTGGCGTTACAGTGCTAGGGCACGGAGGGAATACAAATGGTTTTTCCAGCTATCTCCTGCTGGATCTGAAGGATGGTATCGGCCAGGTGATCATGACCAATCAAGGTGTGGAAGAAATTTATAATGATGGCATGCCAGAATTGATTTTCGGAAAACGTCCGACAGCCAGTGCAGAGACTCAGAAAAAGTTCGAATCAGGCTATTATCAAATCCTTCGGAATTTTAATCAAGGTCCGCTTTCTTTGTATCAGCTCTTTCCAGGTAATATGCTTCATATGAAGAAGCCGTCCTCAGAGCGAATGGATCGTTCGTTTTGGACTATTTATAAAAGTGGAAATGGAAAAACGCGAATCGCTACTCCGGTCAGTGATTTCGAGAAAGTCCCTGACTGGGAAATCTGGACTAAGTTTGGGTTGATTGCTTTGGCAGCTCTTAGTGTCGTTTATGCTTTGGGTAATCTACTTGTGCGGCTTGTGCTAGTCCTCTATCGACTGGTCTTTGGCAAAGAAAAAAGCAAGCAAAATCGAGCTTGGAAATGGTGGCACATCTTGACAGCTGCAGGAGTAGTGGTCTCAGCTGGAAATTTACTCTTGCTCCTGCTTAGTTCAAGCACTACGAATCTCAGTATCATCGCTCAGTGGCGTTATATGGCTTTTGCAGGTTTGGGATTGTTCTTAGCAGGATGTGCGGTTTATCCGCTCTTTAGCAAGGCTCGAAAGAGTCTCGGAAAAGGTCGCCTCTTCCTGACAGTTCTGACCAGCTTATCCGCCCTCGCTATCGTAGCCAATATTCTCTACTGGTCGCTTTACCAGTGGTGGGTGGTGTAGTTTAAAAATTTTGAACCAAGAAAAGAGCCGGCATATAAGCTGGCTCTTCGTTTGGTTTTATACATTCAGTACTTTGTCCAAGAAGTCCTTGAGACGTGGATGCTGCGGATTGTCAAAGATTTGGTCAGGCTTGCCGTCCTCTAGGAATTCACCATCAGCAGTAAAGATAACGCGGTTGGCTACTTGACGGGCAAAGCCCATCTCATGGGTCACAATCAGCATGGTCATACCTTGCTGAGCCAGATCCTTCATAACGTTGAGAACATCGCCGACCATTTCAGGGTCAAGGGCAGAAGTAGGCTCATCAAAGAGCATGATGTCTGGATTCATGGCCAGACCGCGGGCAATTGCTACCCGCTGTTTTTGACCGCCGGATAGACTGTCTGGACTGGCATCAGACTTATCAGCTAGGCCGACCTTTTCCAAGAGCTCCATCCCCAGCTTATTTGCTTCGTCTTGGGTTAAACGTTTGTGCTCAACAGGAGCAAAGGTGATATTTTCCAGAACAGTCATGTGCGGGAAGAGGTTGAAGTGCTGGAAGACCATACCGATATTTTCTCGGACCAGATCCACGTCAGTCTTCTTGTCTGTCAGATCAAAGCCATCAACCGTGATGGTTCCGCTGGTCACTTCCTCTAGCAGATTGAGACTGCGCAGAAAGGTTGACTTACCAGAACCGGAAGGACCGATGATGCAGACCACATCGCCCTCGTAGAATTTAGCAGTAATCCCCTTTAGGACTTCGTTTTCCCCGTAGTATTTATGAAGATCGTTCACATCGATTTTTAATTTTGCCATTACTTAATCCTCTTTTCTAAGCGTTTTGCCAAGCGGGTCAAGAGCGTGATAATGATGAGATAGAGCACGGCTAGGATAGCATACATCCGGAAACTCTGATAGTTACGGGCGATGATGTCTTTACCTGTTTTGAAGAGCTCGGCCAGTCCAATAGCTGAGACAATCGTTGTATCCTTGAGCGCAATGACAAACTGATTGACAAAGTTTGGCAACATAATCTTGGTTGCCTGTGGCAGGATAATCTTGCGCATGGTCTTGGAGTAGGAAATCCCTAGGCTACGGCTGGCTTCCATCTGTCCAACAGGAACGGCCTGAATACCTCCACGGACAATTTCTGCGATATAGGCGCCGGCATTGAGAGAGAGGGCGATAGTTCCTGCGACGAAAGCATTGATTGGGCTTTGTTGACCAGTCATGGATTCGATTAGGTTAGGAATACCCCAGAAGATAAAGGCTGCCACAATCATCAGTGGAATACCACGAATGACATCGACAAAGATTTCTGCAATCCAGCGCAGCGGTTTATAAGGGCTGACGCTGAACATACCAAAGATAATCCCGATGACCATAGCAATCGCAAATGAAATCAGAGCCAAGGCAATCGTCACTCCCAGACCTTTAAGAAGTTCTTGGTAATTATTTTGCAGCAAGCCCCAAATAGTGGACTCATCTACAGTTGATTCCTTTTCCTCGCTAGCCAGATACTTGTCTAAAATCTCTTGGTACTTGCCGCTTTCTTTCAGGTTGGCCAGCCCATTGTTAAACATCTCAATCAGCTCAGGATTGCTGCCTTTTTTTACTGCGAAAGCGACTTGGCCACTTGGTGTACCTTCAATAGGTGTTTTAAGTTTCTTGCCTTGTTTGATAGCGTATTTGACAACGGGCTCATCATCCATTACAGCTGCGACGGAGCCAGTATTAAGGCTGTCATACATGGAAGCTGCATCTGAGAATGTTTTAATAGAGTAGCCGTACTTACTCTTGTTTTCCTCAAGGAAAGTCTGAGAAGCGGTACCAGTTTTGACACCGACTGTCTTGCCCTTGAGTTCCTCGTAGGACTTGATATTGCTGCTGTCCTTGACTGCCAAGATAGAGTTGGCCGTATAGTAAGGATCCGAATAGTCAAAAGTTTTCTTGCGGGCATCAGTGACAGACATGCCGGCGATAATTCCGTCAGCCTGACCGGTCTGAACGCTATTAATAGCTGCATCAAAGCCTGGATTGGTGACTTCCACAGTAAAGCCTTGGTCTTTGGCAATAGCCTTAATCAGCTCCATGTCAATACCAGTATATTGGTTGCTGTCATCTTGGAAGACAAAAGGAGCAAAAGATGAGTCGCTGGCAATAATGTATTTGTCTTTTGTCGGAGTAGCTTTTTGACCCGCAGGAGTAGAAGTCTCTGGAACGGCAGAGTCAGAGCTACCTTTAGAAGCCGTCCATTTATTAATGATTTCTTCTAGACTGCCGTCTTTCTTCATCTGTGCCAAAGCTTCGTTAAACTCAGTAACTAGGTGCTCGTGCTTGCTGCCTTTTTTGACACCGAAAGCAAAGCTACCAACAGCCTCACCCTTCATAGAAATTTTCAGGTTTTGGCCTTGATTGATGGCGTACTCAATGACAGGCTGATCATCCATCACTGCATCAACATCACCAGCAGAAAGGCTATTATACATCAAGTCACCTGTGTCAAAGGTTTTGAGAGTGAAGCCGTACTTATCCTTGCTCTTCTCAAGGAAACGTTGGGCAGCTGTACCGGTTTTGACACCGACTTTCTTCCCTTTCAGCTGTTCATATTTGCTGATGGTGTTTGCCTTGGTCGTCGCGATAACGACTTTGGTGTCGTAGTAGGTATCAGACATGGTAAAGACTTTTTCACGCTCGCTTGTCTTGGTCATACCAGCCATGATGGCATCCGCCTGGCCGGCTTGGACCGCATTGACAGCTGCATCGAAGCCTGGGAAACTCATGTCAATGTCCCAGCCTTTGATTTCTGCGACCTTGTTGATGATATCAACGTCAATCCCCTTGTAAGTCTGATCAGAATCTTTAAATTCAAATGGTGCGTAAGCAGTATCGGATACGATTTTGACCGTATCTGCCTGGGCTGTCGCCCCTAACGCAAAAAATGGAAATAATGTTAGCAAGACTGCTAAGAATTTTTTCTTCATTTTCTTCCTCCTTTTTAGCATTCTAGCATTATAGCAAAAAAACACTGATTAGGCAAATTTCTCCTGTTTTTATGTTAGGTTTTCTAACATAAAAACTCTCCGTATTTCTCGAAAATGCCCGCAACTTTTCTTTGTACTTAAAGCAAAGTCTGCTATACTGGAAATGAATGAAAGCAAGGATAGAATGAGGTTCTTATGAAAAAATCACGTATCTTGGACGGAGTCGATCAAGCTCGCTTTGTCCCGCCTTATATTTTGTCTCTTTTACTAGCTGTTATTTTTGTGCAAGGAGGACAACAATTGGCCTATCTGGCTTTGGAGCCGATTTCTGCTGTCCTAAGTCTTATGCTAGGTTTCTTAGGTAAAGTCGGATTCTTTGAAATCTTCTTCAATTTTGCCCTGCCTTTTCTCTTATTTGGCTTTGTATTTATGATACTGGCTCTCTTTCTCTGGGTACGCTGGGCTGAAGGACGACCGCTCGTGACTCTGGGCTTTGTTAAAAAAGGAAGCTTGGTGGAGCTGGTCAAAGGATTGGCAGTAGGTTTTCTCCTCTTTAGTCTAGTCGCTCTGCTTATGCTGTTGAGCGGAGCTGGCTCTTTTGAATGGGGACAGCTGACACTGGAAGCTTTTCTCTATA
Organism: Streptococcus sanguinis SK49; assembly: GCF_000212815.1. GTDB lineage: Bacteria > Bacillota > Bacilli > Lactobacillales > Streptococcaceae > Streptococcus > Streptococcus sanguinis_C. The sequence continues at coordinate 1,130,299 of NZ_GL890985.1, forward strand.
TCTTGATTTTGCTTCCGCTTTGGATGATTCAGGGTGGAGCAGAAGAGCTAGTGACAAGGGCTTGGCTGCTGCCAGTTGCTGTCAAAAAGACCAACCTGCCCATCGGTTTGCTGACTTCAAGTCTGCTCTTTGCCCTCTTGCACCTAGGCAATCCAGATATTGGTATTCTCCCCATTATTAACGTTGCTTTATTTGGACTCTTTGCAAGTCTCTATCTGCTCCGGACGGACAATGTCTGGGGGATTATAGGGCTTCATGCAGCTTGGAACTTTAGCCAAGGCAATATCTACGGTTTCAGCGTTAGTGGTACGGGTGTTGATGCAGCAGTACTGAACTTTATCCCTAAGTCAGAATGGAGCTGGCTGACTGGTGGAGTTTTTGGTGCTGAAGCTTCTATTTTCAGCTCGTTCATTCTCTTGTTAGCCGTGCTTTACTTGCTTTTCAAGATGAAAAAAGATGGCAGTTTGACAGGGTTAGTGGGAAAGACAGAATAACTATTCGAACGGCACTCTTTTGCTAATCCTAAAATAATATGCTATAATAAATAAAAATAAGGAAAGGGATGTGTATATGTTTAAATCTCGTATGTTGGATGCTATCAAGCAATCGCGTTATATTCCGCCGATTTGGTTAGCTATCTTGATTGCTATTGGCTTTGTTTATGGAGGAGGAATTTTAAGTTTTGTCGGAATGTTGCCAATCGGTATCATTGTCGGACTCTTATTTGGCTTTGCAGATCCGACGATTAATCGGACAGAAGCAATGGCAGACATTAGTCACTATACGGTCTTTTTTCAGCTAGCTGGTTTCTTCTTTATCGCCCTAGCAGTTTTCCTCTGGGTTCGGTATCGTGAGAAGCGTCCTTTTTCTAGTTTGGGATTCTATAAACAAGACTGGTTCAAAAATCTCCTCAAAGGCTTCCTTATTGGAGCCGTTCAGTTTTCACTGGTTGTTGTCTTGCTCTTGGTAACGGGGACAGGCAGTCTGAAATTAGGTCAGTTTAATTTACAGTCTTTGATTTTTGTCCTAGCTATCATTCCTTTCTGGATTCTCCAAGGTGGGACAGAAGAGCTAGTGACGCGTGGTTGGCTCTTTCCAGCAGTTAGTGCTAAGTCAAATATCTTCGTTGGTATCTTGATTTCTAGTGCTCTATTCGGGGCACTGCACCTCTTTAACCCTGGTGTGACCATTCTTTCTATTGTCAATATCGTGCTAGACGGTATCTTTGCTTGTTTCCTTATGCTCAAGTATGATAATATGTGGGTACTGGCTGGTATGCACGGCGCTTGGAATTTTGTGCAAGGAAATATCTATGGCATTCAGGTCAGTGGTCAAGGAGCATCTACCTCTATCTTGAACTATAGCTCACAATCTTCTGTGGATTTATTGTCCGGTGGAGCTTTTGGTGCTGAAGGATCTATTTTTGCCAGTATCGTCCTGATTGGCTGCATTGCCTATCTCTACTGGTCACTTAAAAAAGAAAATCGCCTGCCTCAGGCGCTAATCTTTAAGAAATAACCATTCCGCCTAGTTTAGCTGGGCTTTTTTTATGTCTTTTAACGAGATGTGTGACTAGGGACAGAAGATGGTAGAAGCGTGGCCATTCTACCTACACCCAAATCCAGAGAAAATAGGGCAAATATGGTAAAATGATAGAAGCACAATTTGAGGAATAAAAGATGATTAACAGAATAACAGATAATAAATTTGAATTGGTTTCCAAGTACGAGCCTTCAGGAGATCAGCCCCAGGCTATCGAGCAGTTGGTGGATAACATCGAGGGGGGCGAGAAGGCCCAGATTCTTATGGGAGCGACTGGTACTGGTAAGACCTATACCATGAGTCAGGTTATCGCTCAGGTCAACAAGCCGACTCTGGTGATCGCCCATAATAAGACCCTGGCCGGCCAACTTTATGGTGAGTTTAAGGAGTTCTTCCCCAATAACGCGGTGGAATACTTCGTTTCCTACTATGATTACTACCAGCCTGAGGCCTATGTGCCTTCCAGCGATACTTATATCGAAAAGGATAGCTCGGTCAATGACGAGATTGATAAGCTCCGTCACTCAGCGACATCAGCCCTCTTGGAGCGTAACGATGTGATTGTCGTGGCTTCGGTCTCTTGTATCTATGGTCTGGGATCGCCTAAGGAATACTCTGACAGCGTGGTAAGCCTACGTCCAGGCCTAGAGATTTCCCGTGACAAGCTGCTTAATGATCTGGTAGATATCCAGTTTGAGCGCAATGACATTGACTTTCAGCGGGGGAAATTCCGGGTTCGTGGTGATGTGGTGGAGATTTTCCCAGCTTCTCGGGATGAGCATGCCTTTCGGGTAGAGTTTTTCGGAGATGAGATTGACCGGATTCGTGAGGTTGAAGCCTTGACAGGCCGAGTCTTGGGTGAGGTGGATCATTTGGCCATCTTCCCAGCCACCCACTTCGTGACCAATGAAGACCACATGGAAGTAGCCATTGCTAAAATTCAGGCCGAGCTTGAGGAGCAGCTTGCTATCTTTGAGAAGGAAGGCAAGCTTCTGGAAGCCCAGCGCTTGAAGCAGCGCACGGAGTATGATATCGAAATGCTGCGCGAGATGGGCTATACGAATGGTGTTGAGAACTATTCTCGCCATATGGATGGTCGAAGCGAAGGAGAGCCGCCTTATACCCTTCTGGACTTTTTCCCTGATGACTTCTTGATTATGATTGACGAGAGTCACATGACCATGGGACAGATTCGGGGCATGTACAATGGTGACCGCTCTCGTAAGGAGATGCTGGTTAATTATGGTTTCCGCCTGCCGTCTGCCTTGGACAACCGTCCGCTGCGCCGGGAGGAGTTTGAGAGCCATGTTCACCAGATTGTCTATGTATCGGCTACGCCGGGTGACTATGAGAAAGAGCAGACGGATACTGTTATTGAGCAGATTATCCGGCCGACTGGGCTTCTGGATCCAGAGGTGGAAGTCCGCCCAACTATGGGGCAGATTGATGACCTTTTGGGAGAAATTAATGCCCGTGTCGAAAAGAATGAGCGAACCTTTATCACAACCCTGACCAAGAAAATGGCGGAAGACTTGACGGACTACTTCAAGGAAATGGGTGTCAAAGTCAAGTACATGCACTCAGATATCAAGACCTTGGAACGGACCGAGATTATTCGAGACCTGCGCTTGGGTGTCTTTGACGTTCTGGTTGGGATTAACCTACTGCGCGAGGGAATCGACGTTCCAGAGGTTAGTCTGGTGGCAATTCTTGATGCAGACAAGGAAGGTTTCCTCCGCAACGAGCGTGGCCTGATCCAAACCATTGGACGGGCAGCCCGCAATAGTGAAGGACATGTGATTATGTATGCGGACACCATAACCCAGTCCATGCAGCGCGCTATTGATGAAACTGCCCGCCGTCGGGCAATCCAGATGGCTTATAATGAAGAGCATGGCATTGTACCGCAGACCATTAAGAAAGAAATCCGTGACCTGATCAGTGTGACCAAGGCTGCCTTGCCAGACAAGGAAGAAACTGTCGAAATCGAAAGCCTCAACAAGCAAGAACGCAAGGACATGATTAAGAAACTGGAAGGTCAGATGCAAGAAGCTGCTGGACTTCTCGACTTCGAACTAGCTGCACAGATTCGCGATATGATTCTGGAAATAAAAGCGATGGATTAGAAAATATAGTTAGCACCAAAGTTGCAAGCTAAGCTCTTAATTGCTTCTCTAGTCAATGAGTCACTATGTGAAAAAAAGTTAGAGAAGTTTAAGTGGGGGAATTGAAGTGAAAAAGGATTTAATTAAACTAATATTTATTTTCTTTATTTCAATTTTTGTCATAGGCATGTTACCTATAGTTCAATTTATTTGGGCATTTATGCCGACAAAACTTGTTACAAAAGAGGAAAAGCAGCATATTGAATATGTTGTGAACACAGCTTTTGAAGATAATTTAGGATTGAAGGTTAAGAACATAGAGATTCCAACTTGGGTTAGCCATGTTTCTTATGAATATGATGTAAAAGTTCAATTGACAGAAGGTGCAGACAAAATTTTAACAGATAAGTTAGAAGAAGGGACTTTTTCCTATTACGCTAATAGTGACGATGAACCATCTTCGATAGTAAAAGATCTTATATTTTCTTCTGTCTTAGATACAAATTCTCACCCTATGCTGAATGCCTTATATTTTGATAAAGAGTCTGTTCTAAAGCCAGTGAAATTTAAGGAGCTGAGAACAGATTTAGATTACGATGTAACTGATGACCCAAAAGGGTTTTATCGTGATTTGGTTCAAATTAAAAAAGAACTAAAGTATAATCCCAAGACAGAGAAGTATGAAGTATCGGCAGAAGAAATAAAGGATTTGAGAAAAGATTTCATTCGTTTATCGGAAAATTACGAGGTTCTGTTGTTTTTCGATCTATATCTGGAAGGAGATATTCCTGAAGGTGCGAGTTTAAGTGACTATATTGATTTTACTAGCTTACCCAAAAATGTTTATGTAGTTGTTTGGGGAGAAAATGGGAAATTAGATAGCAATGGTTTTCAGGCAGAATGATTTAGATGGCGATACTACATTTTGAATTGAATTAAGAACAATATAAAAATGATTTATTACTTAAAAATTGATAATTCGTATAAAGTTTGAATATCTATTTAGAAATAAACAAGGAGCACTATATGCGTTATGCACTTTTACTCCGCGGCATCAATGTTGGCGGAAAAAACAAGGTCGTTATGGCTGATTTGAAGAAAGATTTGGCTGGGTTGGGTTTTGAAAATCCAGTTTCCTACATCAATAGCGGCAATCTTTTCTTTGATAGCGAGGAGCGGGAGGAGAGGATTCGGGAGATCTTGTCGGCTTATTTCAGTCGGTCTTACGATTTTCCGCTGCCTTTTGTCCTTGTCAGCTCTGCCATGCTTGAAAAAGAAATAGCCAATCTTCCTGCTTGGTGGCAGGATGAAACAGCCTTTCGGCGAGATGTTCTCTTTTATCTGCCGGAGACAGACAGGGAGAGTGTCCAAGAGCTGGCAGGCAGTTGGGCAAATGACAAGGAGCAACTGCATTTTGGGCAGACGGCTTTCTTTTATAGCAATGCTGACCAAGCGGACTATCTCAAGTCCAACTACCATAAGAAACTGCTCAAATCTAGTTTCTACAAGCAACTGACTATCCGAAATGGCAAGACTTTTCAGAAGATTGTGGAGTTGGTGAATGAGAAGTAAGACCAAAAAGAAAAATAAAAACAAAAGAAAAGCAAAAGTTCAGGGGAATAATTTTAGTCTTTGGTTGGAAAAACATCGGGTAGTAGAAGCTTTTTTAAATTTTTTAGTCTTAATAGTTGTTGCGATTGGTGTGGGATATTTAACTTTTGGTAATGAGAGCATTCCTGCTCCACTTCGTCATTTGAACTATATTACTCCTTTATATGTAAACTTGGTCCTCTTGGTGCTTATTCCTTATTATTCTCGATTTGGTAGATTGAGAAAAGAAGGATTTACTTCTCTGAAGGTTTTAGCGGAAGGATTTCTTTATCTGAACGGGCCGGTTTTCTTAATCCATTATTTTATAGGAATTCGGTCAAAAGGTGGAAAACATTTTGCACCACCTCTAATCAGTTTGGATTCTCGCTATGTTTGGTTTCCGATTGCAACTTATATCCTATTTTTTTCAATAGCTGGGCTTGCAACTCTTATTGCTATTTATATAGAAAGGAAGAAGAAATGTCACGTTCCCAAGAAACAATCCTAACAAACATCTGCCTTGTTGAAGATAAGGCGCGTGGTAAAGTCCTAATGCAGTATCGCTCTCCTGAGCGCTATCCTTGGTCTGGATATGCTTTTCCGGGTGGTCATATTGAAAAGGGAGAATCTCTCAATGATTCAGTTGTCCGTGAGATTTTAGAGGAAACGGGGTTGACTATTTCTCATCCGAAATTGGTTGGGGTTAAGAACTGGCATACGGATGAAGGGGTTCGCTACATCGTCTTTTGTTACAAAGCGACTGAATTTTCTGGTCAGATTCATTCGACTGAAGAGGGCGAGATCTCTTGGGTAGACAAGGAAACCCTGCCACAGCTGGACTTGGCCTACGATATGTTAGAACTTCTGCGTATGATGGAAGATGAGGAACTGTCAGAATATTACTATCCTGAGCGTATCGAAGGTGGTTGGCGCAAGAGTATGTATTAAAAAATGTTTCCTTTTGTGTCTGAAGTGCAAAGATAGAAAGGTGGATGACTGTCATGATTTCATTATGGATTGCTATTGTTGCATTTTTTCTTTTGGGCCTAAACCATTTTTTCCTTCTAGAAATGCTGGATTCGGTTTGAGATTTCCATTTGCTTTTCATACTTTAAAAGGATGGAAGCAGAGCCAATCTAGGTTTTATAGATCAGTGATTTTGCTTAATTTGCTCATTTTTCTTTATTCTTTGTACACAGATTTAAACGAGAATAGGGTCTTGGTCTTGTCAATTATTAGTATTGTATTTTCTGGAATATTAATTTTTTTAATTTCTTTTAAAGAATAGTTTGATTGTTTTATCAGTGATTTTTATAGCGACTATCTATCATTTGAAAGCCGATTGGCGCAAGAGTATGTACTAAAAAGACTGACTAGGTCGGGGCCTAATCAGTCTTTTTCTTGCTTGTTATTTATCCTGTAAAAATCCTAGGTCTCTCAAGGCAGATTCTACATAGTCCAAATCCTGCTGGGAGTCGGCTTGTACTAGGTGATAGTGGACTCCATCTGTCAGCTCAGATAAGGGGCGAAAGGCACAGGAAGCGACCTGTTGGAGAAAATGCTGGACATCTCGGCGGCAGGTCAGCTTTAGGTAAGTCTGGATTTCACCGTAAACTGGATGCTCAATCAAAATAGTCTGCACGCGGCCGCCATTATCAACGATAGCCAGCAGCTCAGCTTCCATATCCTCAGCCCTATGCTGAACCTTGAAGAGCTGATGAAAAGCTGTGCTTTCTTGGCGGTCTTTATAAAGATAGCCACGGTTGGTTGAGAGGATGGGAGCACCATCAGCCCGCAAGAGGGCAATATCTTGCACGATAATCTGCCTGGTCACATGGAAATGTTCAGCCAGTGACTGGCCATTGAGGGCAGCAGATGATGTTTTCAAAAGGTTTAATAGTTCTTCTCGTCTTTGCTTGGTCATAGCTTCATTGTAAACCAAAAGTCAGGAATCTTCAAGCTCTAGCGAATCTTTTTCAGCGCTTGATAAATGAACTTAGCAATGACAAAGTCGACCATACTATGGATGATCGTACCAAGTCCAACCAGACCAAATAAGATATAGAAAGCATTAGCAGGATAGGCAGACGTTGTGTAAAAGAGGATGCAGACGGCCACTTCGCCAAAGGCATGAATCAAGGCTAGTAGGAAATTAAATATCCAAGCCTTCTTCTGGCTGTCCAGTGTGTCCGGGTGCTTTTGCAGATAAAGAGCGCCGATGCTAGCAAAGAGCAAGTGGGACAGAGCTCTAAGCGTGATGATAAAAGGAAGCCCAGACATTCCAAATCCAATAGCAGAACCAATCACGACAATTACTGTCATGAGAGGGGAAATAAACATGGCCAAAAAGATAGCGACATGGCTGGCTAAGGTGAAGGAGGCGGGCGGTATGACAATTTTAATCGGCATAACTAGCGGGATAACAATGGCTAGTGCAGTCAAAAAAGCAGTTAGTGTCATAAACTGATTTTTAGATCTTGGTTTCATAGTGACTCCTTTTTATCTGTATATACACTAGTATAGTACACTGTTTTTGCTGAAAGGTCAAGACCTGTAGGAAATCCTAAAAGAGATTTGTCAAAATCCTTAAAATAGCTTATACTAGAAAGGTGTGGAAATAGGAGAAAACTAGATTTTTAGGATTTAGTTGACCTTCACATCGATTAGTGTTCTGCTGGACTTGAAAAATGAAAGAAGAGCTTGATCATATATAGAAGGCTGGTATGGAAATTTAGCAGCCTTGACTAGAAATGGAGAAAAAATGAACAACTTACCAAACTGCCCCAAATGTAATTCAGAGTATGTCTACGAAGATGGAACGCTCTTGGTTTGTCCAGAATGCGCCTATGAGTGGAATCCTGCTGAGGTTCAAGAAGCAGAAGAAGGCCCAGTAGCGATTGATGCTAATGGCAATAAGCTGGCAGATGGCGACACAGTTACCTTGATTAAGGATCTGAAAGTCAAAGGTGCACCTAAGGATCTCAAGCAAGGAACGCGCGTGAAAAATATCCGCATCGTGGAAGGTGACCATAATATTGACTGTAAGATTGACGGCTTCGGTGCGATGAAGCTCAAGTCAGAGTTTGTTAAGAAAATTTGAGGTCTTTATGAATCGCAGTTTTATCTTAATTTATCGAATTATTCTGTTTATTCTAGCCTTTTTGGGTGTGTATCTGGAAATCACTAAGTATGGCGTGGGCATGCTCATGTACTATACGGTTCTGTCCAATCTCTTGGTTCTGCTCTTTACGGGCTATCTGATCTATCTGATGATGAGACCTGGCGATGCTTGGAAGGCGCCGAAAATCTTGAGAATCAAGGGTGGGGTGACCATGTCCATCATGATTACTTGTGTCGTTTATCACCTTTTACTGGCTCCGATTGCGACAGATTTTTACCGTCTAGAGAATTTTCTGTGTCATTATATAGTACCCTTGGCGTTTCTTCTGGATACAGTAATCTTTGACAAGTCGCGCCAGTACCGTTGGTTTGATCCGATTTCTTGGACAAGTGTGCCCTTGGTCTACATGGCCTTTGCCCTCTTTAATGGCTTTTTCTTGAAAATAGATATTCCAAGGTCTAAGGATAATCCATTTCCTTACTTTTTCCTCAATGTCTTTAAGAAAGGCTGGCCTTATGTCATCCAGATGTGTCTGATTATCTTTGCAGCCTATCTGGTATTTGGCTTTGTCTTTTACGGGATAAAATCTATCTCTTTCTCAAAGAAGAAGACTTCCTAGAGACAGGTACTTGTAGATGAAAAAAACAGATTTTATCTGCTTTTTTATTTTGCTTCGATTTTTTCTTGCCAATATCAGATTTGTATGATATAGTTAACTAGTTAATGATTAACTGGTTAAACAAAAAAGGAGGAAAGAATGAAACACAATCAGAAACTGTTAGGACTAGCAGGGATCATTCTAGCTTGTAATCTTTGCTTGGCTGCTTGTCAGTCTCAGACATCTCAACAGAAAAGCAGTCAAGAGAAGGTGAAGACCAAGCAAGAAGTGAAGAAGAAAAGTAAGGCGACCAAAAAAGAACAGGTTCCTGGAGTTGATAAGCCGACGGATGATGGTTTTCTTTTCAAAAGCGAGTCTCAAATTAAAGCTAGAACTAGTGAAGGTCTGATTTTAGAGCATGATGGCCATACACACTTTATTTTTTATTCTGACCTAAAGAATAGTAAATGGGCTTATCTAATACCAAAAGATGGGCAAGTGCCTACAGGCTCGACTCAGCTGGCAAATCAAATGAGCGCTGCTGATGATGGCTATGTTTTTAATCCTAGAGACATTGTCTCAGAAGACCAATACGGCTATGTTGTGCGTCACGGGAATCATTTCCATTACATTTTGAAACAGTCAGTGGGTAATCTTGCACAAGCTCCGAGTTATCGTCCAACGCCGTCTAGCAATCCTACGGGACATATTTATCAGCCAACGCTTAGACCATCTGTTACCCAGCAGCAAGGGGCAACTAAACGCCAATTTGCTGGGATTGATTATCCTACAAGTGATGGATTCTTATTTAGAGGCACAGGGGTAACAGGCAAGTTAGCTTCTGGATTGCTGGCAGATCATAATGGTCATACTCATTTCATCCCCTATGAGCAGCTGATTGCTTCACCTTGGGAGTCATTGATTCCAGCGGAACATAAAAAAGCTGCTGAAGATGCCTACTATGGCCGTCAAGGGCAAGCACAGCCTTCACCAGCACCAGCTCCTGCACCTGAACCTACTCCAAGTCCATCAGACAAGGAAGAAGAAGTTGCCAAGAAAAAGGCCTATTTGGCTCAGCAATTAGGAATCGATGAAAGCCTGATTCAAGTGAGCGATACAGATAAAGGAAAGGTATTTATCTATCCGCATGGTGATCATAGCCATTCGACCTTGGTCAGTGAGATTGATACGACCAAGCCTTTTGATCCTCATGGAAATCCACACGCTCATGACGCAGTTGGTATGGCAACCTTGAAAACTCTAGGATTTGATGATGAAATCATTGAAGATATTTTACATGCTACGGCGGACAGCCCATTCCCATCAGATGAGACGGATACGGAAAAGATGAAAGCCTGGCTTGCAACTGTGAAATACTTAAATATCGGCCAGCGCAAAGATCCGCTAGAAAGAAAAGGTTTAGAACTGATGCCAAATATTGAAGTTCTGGGAATAGGCTTTACTCCGATAAAGGACATCAGACCAGTGCTGCAATTTAAGCATTTGAAACAGCTATGGATGACAAAGACAGGCGTTACCAACTATGATTTCTTAAAAGAGATTCCGACCTTGGAAGGTTTAGATATTTCCCAGAATGGTATCACAGATTTATCTTTCTTAAAGAATTATCCCAATCTCAAGACGGTCGCCGCAGCGGGGAATGACCTTACCGATATCTCACCTTTGGCGAAGCTGAAAAATCTGGAGTCATTGAACCTTGACTACAACAATATCTCAGATATTTCTGCTTTGACCAAGCTTTCAAAATTAAAAGCGGTAAGTTTAGAGCATAATCAAATACAAGATGTTTCTGCTCTGAGCCAAAAAGAAGATTTAACAAGACTTTTCTTATCCAATAATCCAAACTTAAATCTCAATACCCTCAAAGCTTCCAAACTTGAAGAATTAACAGCTGATAATTCCAATGTTGAGAGCTTGAACTTCCTGAAGAATAATCCAAATCTGACAACTCTAAGCCTAAATGAAAATCGTCTGACTTCGCTGGCAGGAGTTGAAGCTGCTAAGAATTTAGTAACTTTGTCCGCAAGTCAAAACAAGATTACATCTTTGGACATTCCAGCCGCTCAGTCTTCCTTGAAGAATTTAAACTTGGCTGAGAATGAGTTGAAAAACTTGGAAGGAATTAATCAGTTTAGGGCTTTAGACAATTTGGCTGTCAACAAGAATAAAATCACAACCTTGGCGCTGCAGGAACCAAATAAGACGGTGACTTATATTAATGTCAGCGACAATCTCATCCCTAAAGCAGAGCTTGAATTGAATGAAAATAAAATTCCGAAAGCCTTGGCGCAGCATTTCCCAGATGTTCAGGGTGGCAACATTGACAATAATAAGCCGGCTGAACCAAAAGAAGAAAACAAGGAAGCGCCTAAGGAAAGTGAGCCTAATAAGGCAGATGTCCAAGGGAAGCCAAAATCCGATAAGCCAGCCTCAGCTCAAGCAAGCAACCAAGGAGCTTCAAATGATAGTGAGCATGCAGCTGGATCTCCTGAAGCAGAGTTAAACAATCGAGATGAGAATCTAGAAAACTCTTCTAAGCCATCACCAGAAGAAGTGCCAACTGCTGAAAATCCTGAATTAAAAGACGAGCCAGCTCAAGCAGAAGACAAAGAAAATCCAAAGAATTCAAAAGATAAGGAAAAAGAAGAGAAAGAAGCTAATCACTAACCCTTATCCAGTCAACTAGAAAAAATACAATTTTTTCTTGAAATAGTTTTGAATTTGTGGTATAGTATAAAAAATTAAATAATCCTTTAATTCTATCCAGAGAGATAGACAAGGAGCAAGTAAAAAGATGGGTGGAGTGTAAGCAAGTGCGTCTTGTTTTAGCTTGCCTAACTAGATTTTTCTGAAGTCTCCTTGTAATAAGGAGACTTTTTCTGTTGTTTGAGGAGGAAAGAATGAAAACAAAAGAAGTTGTCGATGACATCACCATGAATCGCGCGATTACGCGGATTACTTATGAAATCATCGAGCGCAATAAGGATTTGAACCAAGTGGTCTTGGCTGGCATTAAGACCCGAGGGGTTCACTTGGCACACCGGATTCAAAAGCGATTGGCTCAGTTAGAGAATATTGATATTCCAGTCGCAGAAGTAGACACCAAGCCTTTTCGCGATGATATCAAGGTTGAGGAAGATACGACAGTGATTCCAGTGGATATTACCGACCGTCAGGTAATCCTGATTGACGATGTCCTCTACACAGGACGGACCATCCGGGCGGCTATCGACAATCTGGTCAGTCATGGACGGCCTTCTCGGGTTGGTCTGGCTGTCTTGGTTGACCGTGGCCACCGCGAGCTGCCCATTCGGGCAGACTATGTCGGCAAGAACATTCCGACTAGCCAAACTGAGGAGATTATCGTTGAGATGACCGAGACAGACGGTCAAGATCGCGTGTTGATTATGGGGGAGTAATAAGCTAAATGAGTCAAGATGTTAAGTATGATGTGCATGATATGCCAAAGCCAGGTCTGCTTTTAGGACTATCCTTTCAGCACTTGTTCGCCATGTTTGGGGCGACAGTCTTGGTACCGATTCTGGTGGGGATTGACCCAGCGGTGGCCCTCTTTTCCAGCGGTCTGGGGACACTGGCCCATCTGACTGTTACCAAGTACAAGATTCCGGCTTACATGGGATCCAGCTTTGCTTATATCGCAGCCATGCAGATGCTGATGAAGACAGATGGTATCGGAGCGGTTGCTCAGGGAGCCATCACTGGTGGTTTGGTTTACTTTATCGTGGCACTGATTGTCAAGTTTGCTGGTAATGCTTGGATTGACAAGGTGCTGCCTCCAGTAGTGGTAGGGCCTATCATCATGGTCATCGGTCTGAGCTTGGCTGGAACAGCTGTTAGCGATGTGATGAATAAGACTGTAGCAAATGGGGAAAAGGTTTATGATTTGACCTATTTCATTATTGGTATGGTCACTCTCTTGGCAGTCATTCTCTTTAATATCTATGGTAAGAAGATTGTGGGAATTATCCCAGTCTTGCTAGGCTTGATAGTCGGCTATATCTTTAGCTTGATTCTAGGGGCTGTGACTGGGCAGGAAATCGTTTCTTTTGCCAAGGTTGGACAAGCTTCTTGGTTCCACCTTCCGCCCATGAGTCTGCCTTTCTTGGACTACGATGTGAAATTTTATCCTAGTGCGATTTTAACCATGGCGCCTATTGCCTTTGTAACCATGACAGAACACTTCGGGCATGTCATGGTGCTGAATAGCTTGACAGGCAAGGACTTCTTCAAGGATCCAGGTCTAGACAAGACCTTGACCGGAGATGGTCTGGCTCAGATTATTGCGGGGCTTTTCGGAGCACCGCCGGTGACTAGCTACGGAGAGAATATCGGAGTTATGGCGCTCAATAAAATCTACAGCGTCTATGTCATTGCTGGCGCAGCAGTGCTGGCTATTGTCATGAGCTTTGTGGGCAAGGTCTCAGCCCTGCTCCAATCCATCCCGAGTCCTGTGCTGGGTGGTATTTCCATCGCCCTCTTTGGGGTAATTGCTTCGAGCGGTCTCAAAATTCTGATCGAAGCACAGACCAACTTTGACAATAAAAAGAATCTCTTGATTGCCAGTGTCATCTTGGTATCTGGTATCGGTGGTCTGACCTTGCAGCTCTCGGGTCTGCAAATCTCAGGAGTTGCCTTGTCAACTATTCTGGGAATTGTCCTCTATCTGGTCCTGCCTGAGCCCAAGGATTGAGCTAGGCGCTAAATCATTAACTTTCGTTCAAAAATAGCTTGCTCTCAGAGCGACTTTACTTGCAGCACTCTGGAAGCCCTCATTCTTTCATAAAGGAGAATTACATCATGTCATCCAATCAAATCGCTCTTAAGAACCTCGTTTCTATGGAAACTCTGTCAAATGAAGAAGTTATGGCCTTGATTAAACGCGGAATCGAATTTAAAAATGGCGCTAAAGTCCATTATGATGAGCAGCATATCGTGTCTAACCTCTTCTTTGAACCTTCGACTCGTACCCACAAGGCCTTTGAGGTAGCAGAGTTGAAGTTAGGCTGCGATCTTCTGGACTTTGATGTCAAGACCAGCTCGGTCAATAAAGGAGAAACCTTGTATGACACTATACTGACAATGTCTGCCCTAGGCGTTGATGTTTGTGTCATTCGCCACCCAGAAGTGGACTATTACAAAGAGCTAGTGGAAAGCCCAACAATTACGACTTCCATTGTTAACGGAGGAGACGGTTCTGGTCAGCATCCTAGCCAAAGCTTGCTGGATTTGATGACTATTTATCAAGAGTTTGGTCGCTTCGAAGGCCTCAAGGTTGCCATTGCTGGTGACTTGGACCATTCGCGTGTGGCCAAGTCAAATATGCAAATTCTCAAGCGCTTGGGTGCAGAGCTCTACTTTGCTGGTCCTGAAGAATGGCGGAGCCAAGAGTTTGCGGACTATGGTAAGTTTGTCACTATTGATGAGGTGATTGATCAAGTGGATGTCATGATGTTCCTGCGCGTGCAGCATGAGCGCCATGACTACGAGTCCATCTTTTCTAAAGAAAATTACCACAGACTGCATGGACTAACTCAAGAGCGCTATGACCGCATGAAAGATACAGCGATTCTGATGCATCCAGCTCCAGTTAATCGCGATGTAGAAATTGCGGATCATCTGGTCGAAGCACCAAAATCACGTATCGTTGAACAAATGACCAACGGCGTCTTTGTCAGAATGGCTATTATCGAAGCAGTTCTGAAAGGTCGTCAATAATCTCGGGCAGTAGGCCGGGAGTGGGTGAAGCTATGTGAAGCAATCCCACTCCCTATTATTATATATCTTATGTAGATGGTCATGGGCACGTCTGCATCTTGGACAGGAGGGAACAATGGCAAAGAGACTTTTAATATTAGAAAATGGCATGATCTTCGAAGGAGAAGCTTTTGGAGCGGATCTTTTTGTGACAGGCGAAATCGTCTTTAACACAGGCATGACAGGCTATCAGGAATCGATTACGGACCAGTCTTATAACGGCCAGATTCTGACCTTTACCTATCCCTTGGTTGGAAATTATGGTGTCAATCGGGACGACTATGAATCCATTTTGCCGACCTGTAAGGGAGTGGTGGTCTATGAGTATGCACGTCGTGCCAGCAACTGGCGCCAGCAATTGTCTTTGGATGAGTTCCTCAAAATCAAAAAGATACCAGGCATTTCGGGAATTGATACAAGGGCACTAACCAAGATTATCCGCAAGTATGGAACTATGCGGGCAACCATTGCCAATGCGGATGATAGTATTGAGCATTTGCAAGACCAACTGCAGGCGACAGTGCTGCCGACTGATAACATCAAGCAGGTCTCTACTAAGCAGTCTTATCCAGCTCCAGGCACTGGTCGCAGCGTGGTATTGGTGGACTTTGGTCTCAAGCACTCTATTCTGCGGGAGTTAGCCAAGCGCAACTGCAGCGTGACGGTGGTGCCTTATGATACCAGTGCTGAGGAAATTCTCCAGCTCAATCCTGATGGAGTCATGCTGTCAAATGGACCGGGCAATCCGGAAGATGTGCCGGAGGCTCTGGACATGATTCGTGGTGTTCAGGGCAAGATTCCAATTTTCGGAATCTGTATGGGACATCAGCTCTTCTCCATGGCTAATGGTGCCAAGACGCATAAGATGAAGTTCGGCCACCGTGGCTTCAATCATGCGGTACGCGAGATTGCGACAGGCCGAGTTGACTTTACCAGTCAAAATCACGGCTATGCAGTCAGTCGTGAGGATTTGCCGGAATGCCTGATTGTGACTCATGAAGAAATCAATGATAAGTCTGTCGAAGGTGTGCGCCATCGGGATTATCCTGCCTTTTCTGTGCAGTTTCACCCGGATGCTGCGCCGGGACCGCATGATGCAGACTATCTCTTTGATGAGTTTATGGAAATGATGGATGCCCATCAGGCTTACTAGGAAGCAAGATTGAGAGGTACACTATGCCAAAACGTAAAGATATTCAGAAAATTATGGTCATTGGTTCTGGTCCTATCGTCATCGGTCAGGCTGCGGAGTTTGACTATGCCGGGACTCAGGCTTGCCTGTCCTTGAAAGAAGAGGGCTACAGTGTTGTCTTGGTTAATTCTAATCCAGCGACCATCATGACGGACAAGGAAATTGCGGACCGGGTTTATATCGAGCCTATCACGCTGGAGTTTGTTGCGCGGATTTTGCGTAAGGAGCGACCAGATGCTCTGCTGCCTACTCTGGGTGGCCAGACCGGACTCAATATGGCCATGGAATTATCCAAGTCAGGACTTTTAGAAGAGCTGGGAGTGGAACTCTTGGGAACCAAGTTATCGGCCATTGACCAAGCGGAAGACCGGGATCTCTTCAAGCAGCTAATGGAAGAGTTAGGTCAGCCCATCCCTGAGTCAGAAATTGTTAATACAGTTGATGAAGCACTGGAATTTGCAGCTGAAATCGGCTATCCAGTCATTGTCCGTCCGGCATTTACACTGGGAGGAACTGGCGGCGGTATCTGTAGCAATGAAGAAGAGCTGCAGGAAATCGCAGAAAACGGCCTCAAACTCTCTCCAGTGACTCAGTGTCTGATCGAGCGCTCTATAGCAGGCTTTAAGGAAATCGAATACGAAGTCATGCGGGATGGTGCCGACAATGCGCTGGTCGTATGTAATATGGAAAACTTTGATCCAGTCGGCATTCACACAGGTGATTCTATCGTCTTTGCACCTAGTCAGACTATTTCAGACTATGAATACCAGATGCTGCGGGACGCAAGTCTCAAGATTATTCGAGCACTGAAGATTGAGGGTGGCTGTAATGTACAGCTGGCTCTGGACCCGCATAGTTTCAAATACTATGTCATCGAGGTCAATCCGCGGGTTTCCCGCTCATCAGCCCTTGCCTCTAAGGCGACTGGTTATCCGATTGCCAAGTTGGCGGCTAAAATCGCGGTCGGGCTTGCATTGGATGAAATCATCAATCCGGTAACAGGCTCTACCTATGCCATGTTTGAGCCGGCTCTGGACTATGTAGTCGCTAAGATTCCACGCTTTCCATTTGATAAATTTGAGCAAGGTGAGCGCCGTCTGGGAACCCAGATGAAGGCGACCGGGGAAGTCATGGCTATCGGCCGCAATATTGAGGAGAGTCTGCTCAAAGCCTGTCGTTCTTTGGAAGTTGGTGTGGACCACAACGAGCTGCCTGCTCTCAGTCAAGTAAGCGATGATGAGCTGATGAGGAAGATTGTCAAGGCGCAAGACGACCGGCTTTTCTATATCTCAGAGGCTATTCGCCGTGGTTACAGTCCGGATGAAATTGCTGAGCTGACCAAGATTGATGTCTTTTTCCTGGATAAGTTGCTTCATATTTACGAAATCGAGCAGGAACTGGTCAGTCATATCGGAGATAGCTATGTGCTTAAGAAAGCCAAGCAAAATGGCTTTGCGGATACTAAGATTGCAGCCTTGTGGGACATGACAGCCGAGCAGGTGCGTCGCATCCGGCAGGAGCAGAAGATTGTGCCGGTTTACAAGATGGTGGATACCTGTGCTGCTGAGTTCGAGTCTGCGACGCCTTATTTCTACTCTACCTATGGCTTTGAAAATGAATCTGTCAAATCCAGCAAGGAATCTGTTCTGGTGCTGGGTTCTGGTCCTATCCGAATTGGGCAAGGGGTTGAGTTTGACTATGCGACTGTTCATTCTGTAAAGGCCATTCAGGCAGCTGGTTATGAAGCAATTATCATGAACAGCAATCCGGAGACTGTATCGACTGACTTTTCTGTCTCTGACAAGCTCTATTTTGAGCCGTTGACCTTTGAAGATGTCATGAATGTCATTGAGCTGGAGCAGCCTAAAGGGGTTATCGTTCAGTTTGGCGGGCAGACAGCCATTAATCTTGCAGAGCCACTGTCCAAGGCTGGTGTTAAGATTTTAGGTACCCAAGTGGCGGACTTGGATCGAGCTGAGGACCGGGATCTCTTTGAGCAAGCTCTGAAGGAGCTGGATATTCCGCAACCGCCGGGTCAGACGGCTACTAATGAAGAGGAGGCAGTAGAGGCCGCTCGTAAGATTGGCTTCCCTGTTCTGGTTCGGCCTTCCTATGTCTTGGGTGGCCGTGCCATGGAAATCGTAGAAAACGAAGCGGATCTACGCTCTTATATGCGGACAGCGGTTAAGGCAAGTCCAGACCATCCAGTTTTGGTTGATTCTTATATTGTCGGTGATGAGTGCGAAGTGGATGCCATTTCAGATGGTCGTCAGGTCTTGATTCCCGGGATTATGGAGCATATCGAGCGGGCAGGAGTTCACTCAGGAGATTCCATGGCGGCCTATCCTCCACAAACCCTATCGCAGAAAGTTAAGGATACCATTGCAGACTATACCAAGCGTTTGGCTCTGGGACTGAACTGTATCGGTATGATGAATATTCAGTTCGTCATCAAGGATGAGCAGGTCTATGTCATTGAGGTCAATCCACGGGCCAGCCGGACTGTTCCTTTCTTGTCCAAGGTGACTGATATTCCGATGGCACAAGTAGCGACTCGTTTGATTCTTGGAGAAAGTCTGGCAGAGCTGGGCTATGAAGATGGTCTTCATCCAGAAAGTTCCATGGTTCATATCAAGGCGCCAGTCTTCTCCTTTACCAAGCTGGCAAAGGTTGACAGTCTTTTGGGACCTGAGATGAAGTCTACCGGCGAAGTCATGGGAAGTGATCGCACGCTCGAAAAAGCACTCTATAAGGCTTTTGAGGCTTCCTATCTCCATCTGCCAAACTTTGGTAATGTTGTCTTTACTATCGCAGATGATAGCAAGGAAGAAGCCCTGCAGCTGGCTCAGCGTTTTGCCAATATTGGCTATGGTATCTGGGCAACCAAGGGAACAGCCTCCTATTTTGAAAATCACGGCCTACACGTCCGTCTGGTGGAAAAAATCGGCAGTGATGATAACAAGGATATCCCAGCCTATATTCGCAAGGGCAAGGTTCAGGCTATTATCAACACGGTCGGAACCAAGCGGACAGCAGATAAGCATGGTCAAATTATCCGTAGCTCAGCTATTGAGCACGGAGTGCCCCTCTTCACAGCCTTAGACACGGCCGATGCCATGCTGAAGGTCCTGGAAAGCCGCAGTTTCACTACAGAGGCGATATAGAACAGAACGATTTTTGACTTCCAGATTGTCATTTTACCGTCTGCAAGTCGGAAAAGTAATCTTTGAGAAAAGCATCTGTTCAAATTTATTCTATCCTTGAATAGTCATAAATAAATAACCTTTCAAATATATTTGAATTAAAAGCAAAGTGGAAGCGGGAAAGAATCCTACTTCCTTTTTCTTTATTTTCTTAAAATAACTTGACAAAGAAGTTGACAAAGTGTATGATGTTAACCAGTTAATAAACCAGTTGATAATTAGTTAAGGAGATATTGTGAAACGAGATTTAAAATTTTTAGCCTGCCTTAGTCTGCTGGCCCTGGCCTTATGTCTCTGGGCTTGTCAATCTCAAAAAGAATCCAGTTCATCCAGTCAGTCGCAAGGATTGAAGATTGTAACCAGCTTTTATCCTATCTACTCTATGGTCAAGGCTGTATCGGGAGATCTGAATGATGTGCGCATGATTCAGTCTAGCAATGGTATTCACGATTTTGAGCCTTCAGCCAATGATGTGGCAGCCATCTATGATGCAGATGTCTTTGTCTATCACTCACGGACTTTGGAGTCCTGGGCTGGCGAGCTGAATCCTAGTCTCAAGAATTCCAAGGTTCAAGTCCTTGAGGCTTCCCAGGGAATGGAGTTGGATCGAGTCGCTGGCTTGGAAGATGTCCAAGCGGGAGAGGGAGTGGATGAGAAGACGCTCTATGACCCCCATACCTGGTTGGATCCTCAGAAGGCTGCAGAGGAAGCTCAGATTATCGCTGACAGACTGTCGGAGCTGGATAGCGACCATCGGGATACTTATCAGGCCAATGCTCGAAAATTTCAAGAAGAGGCCAAAAAGCTGACAGAACGCTATCAGGAGATTTTCGATAAAGTGCCCAATAAGACCTTTGTCACGCAGCATACAGCCTTTTCTTATCTGGCCAAGCGCTTCGGGCTGACCCAGCTGGGCATTGCCGGTATTTCACCGGAGCAGGAGCCTAGTCCGCGTCAGCTGACAGAGATAGAAGACTTTGTCAAAGAGCACAAGGTGAAGACCATTTTTGTGGAGAGCAATGCTTCTTCCAAAGTGGCTCAAACCCTTGTCAAGGCGACTGGTGTACAAATCAAAGAACTGAATCCTCTGGAAGCAGATCCAGCTAACCAACTATCTTATTTAGAAAATTTAGAAAAAAATCTAGCAGTTTTAGCTAAAGATTTGAAAGGATAAAAGACAATCATGAAAAAGAAATATTTCCTTGTTTCAGCAGCTGTATTAGCTCTCGGCGTCGGAACTTATGGGCTTATCCAATGGCAAGCTCAACCTCGAACTCAGACCAAAGATAACAAAGTAGCCTATATTGAGGACAAGACTTCGGGTGACAAGACGGATAAAAATTTGACATCTGACCAAATCAATGATGAGGAAGGTATTGAAGCAGAGCAGATTGTCGTGAAAATCACAGATCAGGGCTATGTCACTTCCCATGGAGACCATTATCATTACTTTGATGGAAAGGTGCCTTTTGATGCTATTATCAGCGAAGAGTTGATTATCCGAGATCCTAACTACACGCTGCAGGAAGCAGATATTGTCAATGAGGTCAAGGATGGTTACATCATCAAGGTAGAGGGAAAGTATTATCTCTACCTCAAGGATGCCAAGCATACCAGCAATGTCCGCTCGGTAGATGAGATTGCGCGGCAGAAGAAGCTGCATAAGACCAAGGAAGAAGGCGATGGTGGCAAATCTTCCACTGCAAAATCAAGCAGGATTCGCGATTTCAGCCAGCCCAGCAAGTCCCTAGCTGCGGGAAAGACGGCCGCAGACCTTGCAGGAGTTTCTTATCAAGGCCAAGGGGGATACAGGACGGATGATGGTTATACGTTCAGTCCCTCTGACGTCATCGAGGATACTGGCGATGCATTTATCGTGCCGCATGGCGGGCATTTTCACTATATTCCCAAGAGCGACTTGTCGCCAGCAGAATTGGCTGCGGCTCAGAGCTACTGGAATAGCAGGCGGGCTGGCGGACGGGTGAATCAGCCTAACTACGGCAGGACGATAGCTTCTTCCAATACTTGGAATCAAAATAGTGCTATCAATCAGGGTGGGCCAGTCTCAAATCCGACTCCACAGCTGCCAAATCATTCAAAGATTGAGCAGCCAAGTCCTGGCTTAGCGGTTACTCAGCCGAGTCTATCCAATCCGCTCCAGCCGTCTCAACCATCTCAGCCATCTTTGCCAAGTCTGCTGCAGCAACTCTATGCCTTGCCTCAGTCTCAGCGCTATCATGAAGGGGACGGCGTGGTGTTTGACCCGCTGAAAATCAGCCGGCGGACAGAAAATGGGGTTGTTATACCTCACGGAGACCACCATCATTTCATTCCTTATGACAAGCTGTCAGACTTGGAAGCGAAGATTGCCCGCTTGATTCCTATTGGATATACTTACGAGCCGCTAGGAGATCCTCTGCAAGCTTTGAAGCCTCAGCTACCGTCACAGCCTGAACACGACCATGGTTTTCGTGCGGAGGCTGTCATTGGCAAGGACGACCAAGGCTACATGGTATCGCACGGAGACCATGCTCATTACTTTTACAGGAAAGACTTGACTGCTGAACAGATTCAAGCGGCGGAGCAGGCCTTGGCCAAGCAGCAACCAGCAAAACCATCAGCAGCAGTCAATGACGCTGAACGTTATTCACGCGATGCCAGCGATGAGGAAAAGATTGCTTATATCTGCCAAACCTATGGCGTTCCCAAGGAGGCGGTTCGCATCTCAAATGGTTTCTTTGTCTTTAATAACCCTGACCAAGCCTATGATCCGACGCATATCCACCCCTATGCTGTTCGCAAGGAGCATGTCCGCATTCCTTTAGTAACGGGAAATGCAGAACTGGACTTCATGAATGAGCTCTACACAACAGCCTTGCGCTCAGGTCTTTCGCCTTACAGTCTGCAGGTGGAAGATGGTCAGTTTGTCATTCCTCATGGCGACCACAATCACTATATCAAGATCCAGTCCAAGGGCGCTGCAGAAGCCTTGAAAAATCGTCTGCCTCAGATTCAATCTAAATATGAGCAGGGTGATTATGATGAGGCTGCTGTTTTGCAAAAAGTAGAAAGCCTAAAAGCGGACAGTCAGCGTCTCTATGCCGATGATCCTCTTATGCAGCGGCGGATTGAGCTGGCTTTGGGGCAGTTTGTAGAAACCATGAAGAAGCTGCCAAGCAACTCAACAGCCGGCTACCTGAGCAGTCTGGATAACTTTGATAAGCAGTTTATCCATGTGGATCAGACGGTCAAGCCAATCCAAGAGACCGAGCAAGACAAGACCTATCAAGGACTTTTGGAGAGAATGAACCGACTTGACACGGATAGCTATGGACTGAAGAAAGCTGACTTGCTGCAGCGTCTGCAAAATGCTTATGCTGGCCAGAATCAAGCTGACATGGCAGAGCTAGGACAATTACTATCAGCTTTAGAAGATTATCATGATCGGACAGGCGTCACAGCGGTTGATTATATTCGTTATTTCTACCAAGCTTTGGATGATGGACGTTTGAGCCCTGAGCTGCGCAGAAAAGCGGCTGGGCTGACCTTGACTCTCTATAAGTCCCAAGCCTTTATAGAAGCGACCAATCTTCAGCAGCTTTTCCCTGCCCTCTATCAGACTAAGAAAGAGATTGCAGCTGCCCTTGCTAGCGGTCAGCCTTCTGCGTCCTCTGAAAAGACAGAGCTGGATCAGGGAGAGCCAGATCAGCCAACCTACAAAGCCATGATTTATGACTTTTTGAAGGGGATTTATGATGATTTTGGCACCTCGGATGATAGTGAGAAGAGTGCTCAAGCACTTGTCTTTCTTGGAAAAGCGCAGGAATTGCTAGGAGAAGTAAAGGATCAAAACAGCCGAGCAGACTATGCAGCTAGAATCTTGGAATTAGGCAAGGAGTTAAAAAGCAGCAGCTCGGATAAGCAGGCTCTGCTGGCAGCAAGTCAGAAGCTTTTGGACCAGATGAGCCGAACTATTGCCGGACAAAAGGAAGAGCCAGCTAATACGGAAAATCAGGAAGTTTATCAGGAGCTTTATAATCTGCTCATGTCGATCCATCAGTATTTGGAAAAGAATCAAGGAAGTGAGCAGCAATACCAGCAGCTGGACCAGCTTTTTGATAAGCTTGGACAGAGAGCTACAGACAAGAAAGAGCTACTTAAGGAAATCCTGGCCTTCCAGCAGTCACTCGTCCATCCTGAGGGGGCAAGCGAGTCCAATTCTCAGCATAGGGACGATGATGACTATCACTTTAATCTGCAGGATATGATCGGAGCGGATGAGCAAGGCTATCGGGTAGCACATCTGGACCACGAGCACTATATTTACAAGAAAGACTTATCAGAAGCCGATCGTCAAGAAGCAGATGCCTATGCGGTTCAAAAAGGCTTCCTGAAAGCACCGGCTGAACAGCCTGCTTCTGGTCAGCCAGCAAGCAGCAGTGCTCCAGAAACTGCGCAAAATGGCAATCTACCTTCCGAATCTGATGCTGCAGAAACAGCCCAAAACCAATCTGACAAACCAGTAGAAGCTTCGACAGCAGCAAACCCAACTGGTCAATCAAGCTTAGCAGCGAGTTTTGGCATGACAGAGGAAGCATTCAACCAGAAATTGCAGGAGCTTTCTCAGCTCTACGGTGTCAGTCCAGAGACTTTCAGCTATGATCCAGCAAGCAGAAGCATCAGCTTTACAGGAGCTGACGGCCAGCTGAAAACTGTTCAGATTAGCTAAGCTTACATTTTGATTTAAAATAATAAAACGAATGATGAAGACCAAGCCAAGTCTAAGACCATCATTCGTTTTTGATTTTCACAACCCTATACTTATTTGATTGATATTGTGTTAAAATAAACAGAGAAAATAATAAGGATTGGCAAGGTATGCTTATTATTGGAATGATTTGACCGTTGCTTGGAGAGGAATATTAAAATGAGATTATTCAATTATACATTTGAAGAAAGTCAATCTTTCGTTAATGAAGATATTATAAATAAAGTAAAGATCAAAGGGAGTTATAAACGCTTCATAGGATTTGCATTGTTTTCAATCTTGCTATATGTTTTATCTTTATTAGTTCCTGTACTATTAAGCGGTGATACTATATATACTACGCAAAATTTCAGTTGGTTCAATGTACCTTTAATTCTTATGTTCCTTATGTTTTACATCATTTATATTATTTCTTCTATAAAGTATAGAAACAATCCAATGATTTTAAAATATATAACTTTTTGTTATATGCTTTTGTTAATATTCATAATGGAAATTTGTTTAACTTTATCAATAGCTTCACGAAGAAATCTTCTAGGAATTCTATCGGGATTTCTGTTTGTAATTGTCTGCTATTATCTCATGAGAACCGTTCCTAGAAAAATAAGAGAATCGGTAGAAAAAAGGGAAACATTTGTTCCTTTATCAGCTTTGTTTACAGAGAAAGTCTCTGATGGCCTCATTTTTATAGGGGGAACGGGAATTACTGCGTTTTTAGTGTTATTTGATCGTTCGATAGGAAGTGATACTAGGGGGGCAATCAATGCTATTGTCACACCTTTTGTGCCTGCGGTGCTTTTATTTGCTGTATATGTCTTTTCCATTGACCTTCTGAGAGGCTATTATCTTTTTAAATATTCTGAACAATATCGGGAACAATTCGGATACTCAGTTAAAGACTGGTATGGTGAAAAGTCGAAGGAATATAAGAGAACACAAAATAAGTTGACAGAATGATAGTTGATAAGAAATGTTTATGGGCTAGCTGTTTACATCCGCTGAATGTATTATTATCTGCAAATTATAATGGTGAGGTAACTCTTCTTCTCTACAAATCGCAAAAAACCACAGAAATTCTTCGCGAACTTCTGTGGTTTTGTTTTTTACTCTTGATAGGAAACAATGCCGATGATGGTATCGACAGCGCGTTCCATGGTTTCTAGGCTGACATATTCGAAGCGTCCATGCATGTTTTCGCCGCCAGCAAAGAGGTTGGGAGTCGGGATGCCCATAAAGGAAATTTTAGAGCCGTCAGTTCCGCCGCGGATAGGCTCGATAATAGGCTGGATGTCCAGACTTTCCATGACTGCTTTGGCGATATGGATAGGTGTCATGTCCTTTTCAATGACCTGCTTCATGTTGTAATACTGGTCTTTGAGGGTCAGGATAACTCGCTCGCTGCCCAGCTCTTGGTTCATCTTATCAGCAATGGTCCGCATAGCAACTTTGCGATTTTCAAAAGCCTCTGTCTCAAAGTCCCGGACAATGTAGCTAGCATGGGCTTCTTCGACAGTACCGGTCAGGTTCATCAGGTGGTAAAATCCTTGGTAGCCCTCAGTCTTCTCTGGTCGGTCGGCTTCTGGCAGTTGGTTGTGGAAGTCAATAGCCAGCTGGAGAGCATTGACCATCTGGTCTTTAGCAGTTCCTGGGTGGACATTGCGACCTTGGAAGGTCAGTTCTGCTCCAGCAGCGCTAAAGGTTTCGTACTGGAGTTCCCCTAGTGGTCCACCGTCCACTGTGTAGGCAAAGTCCACATCGAAGTCTTCAGCATCAAACTTATCAGCCCCGATACCGATTTCCTCATCTGGTCCAAAGCCAACTCGGATTTCTCCATGCTTGATTTCTGGATGGGCAGACAGGTATTCGATAGCAGTCATGATTTCAGCAATACCTGACTTATCATCTGCTCCCAAAAGAGTTGTTCCATCAGTCGTAATCAGAGTTTGGCCCTTGTATTTATGGAGACTGGCAAAGTCCGCAGGATCTAGGTTAAAGCCGGATTGCCCCAGCGGAATCACACCGCCGTCATAATTCTCAATGACCTGTGGCTGGATGTTTTCTGCGTTGAAGTCCGCCGTATCCATGTGGGAAATAAAGCCAATCTTGCGGGTAAAGCTTGGGTCATTGGCTGGCAGAGTTCCAATCGCAAAGCCGTTGGGCAGGTAGTAGACATTTTCCAAGCCAACCCTCTTCATCTCAGGGATGAGGACATTTTTGGCAAAGTCCACCTGACTCTGAGTGCTGGGTGTAGTAGTAGATGTCTCGTCTGAGCGCGTGTTGACCTTGACATACGTCAGGAAACGCTCTAAAAGATTAGGATATTTCATAAATGCTCCTTTTTCATTTCATTTAAATCTATTTTAGCATATTCAGGGGAGAGTGAGAAATGTTTTTCGTTTCTTGAAGACAAAGGTAAAATCTAGCAATTAGTTTTATATCTTGTCAAAATCTGGTAAACTATATCTATGCAAATGGAAAAAACAATCAGCAAAGCTGTGATTTTGGGGGCTTCGGGAGGTGTAGGTCGTCAGTTGGCTAGAGAACTGGCTCAAAGGACAGACCAGCTGGTCTTGGTTGGCAGAGATGAAGCGAAGCTCACTCAGTTGCAAGAGGACTTGTCTGGAGTTAGAGCTAAGCTTTCCTGCAGAGTTTTGGATTTGCTGGATGCGGATGCGGTAGACGATTTTGCTCAGCAGCTAGAGGCAGATCTACTGATTAATTGCTGTGGTCTGGCTAATTTTGGTCCAGCGCTATCTCTTTCGGAAGCTGCTGAAAATGCCCTCTGGCAGGTCAATTACCAAGCACCGATTCGGCTGATCAAGCAAGTTGCGGAGCGCAATTGCAAGATAAGACTTGTCCAGCTTTCATCACTAGCAGCACTTTGTCCCCATCCTTATCTGGCAGCTTACAGCGCCAGTAAGGCCGCTTTGCAGACTTACTGTCTAGCCTTGCAAGAAGAGATGCGCCTCAAAGGCTCTGAAATGAGAGTTTGTCTTTATATACTGGGACCGGTTCGGACTGCCATCTTTCCTCCAGAGTTACAGAATGCTTTAGGTGGAAGTCAGTTGCAAATGAGCCCGAAGATAGCAGCACGACGCATCATCGGACTGCTCCAGCAAGGCCGTTCCTATGCTATAGTGGGCAAGAGATATCGACTACTGGCTTGGCTCATGAAGCTACTTCCTCAAAGATGGATTATCCGTTTGATTGGCGCTTATCTACGAAAGGGGCTTTGATCATGAAACTTATTTTTTTCTTGCTGGCTGCTGCCTATTTGCTTCTCTTTATCTTGCGTTGGCTCTTGTCTTTGGCTTATTTGAAAAAAGGGCAGAGCTCTTCATCAGACTTTCAAGAGGAGCTTTATACGGTGGTTCAGCCCATCCTATCTGGTGATCCTCGTTTGGAAAATGATTTATTAGCCAATCTCCAACAGACTGAAGCAGTTGAGTTTTACTGGCTGATTGATCAGTCTGACCCAGAGGCGCAGCGAGTGGCTGACAAGATTTGTCAAAATCCTTCTTATGCCCAGCGCATTCGCATTTTTCTCATGGAGGATGTCCCCCAGGGGATTAATCCTAAGAGTTATAAGATTGAGCAGATTATAGATGAGCTGACTCGACCTTATTTGATTGTTCTCGACGATGACAGCGTCATTGATTTTTCAAAAATGGGAGAATTGACAGCTCATCTAGGTGAGAATGTTATTTTGACCGGTATTCCCTATAATCAAGAGCGAAGTAATTTCTGGTCCAAGCTAGTGGCAGCTTTTGTCAATGGAAATTCTTTCATTACCTATTTTACCATGGCAGAAGTCAAAGCAAATCACTCGATTAATGGAATGTTCTACATCCTGCCACTTGAACTGGTTAGGGAGCAGAAGCTCTTCAGTGCTATTAAAGACTATCTTTGTGATGATTTGGCTGTAGCGGATTTTTTACGCAGCAAGGGAGTGGAGATTATCCAGACGCGGGTGACTTGTAATGTTCGGACTACGATTAAGGATGCCAAGCAATATTTGCTGCAGATGAAGCGTTGGCTGCTTTTTAGCTCTATCTATCTGAAGGAGCACTTGGACTGGAAGGTTATTATTTTAATTGCTCTGCCTAGTTTTCTGCCGCTTCCTGCCTTGCTCATTAGTTTCTTTCTTGGCTGGCCTTTTGTGCTGCTAGCTTTGCTTTTGCTCTTGGTCAAGGCGGTTTGGATGCTGGCTTATCGTCGTCACATTCTATTCGGTCGGCCGCATCCTGATGAGGTGTTCTACGAAGTCCTGAATGATTTACTCTTGCCTTTGCTTTTCCTCTATGTCTTGCTTAGTCCGTGGGTGATTAACTGGCGGGGAAGGAAGATTAGAGTGACGGATGGGAAAATCCGCTATGAGTAAGATGAAGCAGTACCTGGATAAGTTGGATGCTCTGTCGCTAGACCAAACCTTGTTGAAATCTAGCAAGTTCTTGCTTTTTCTCAGTGGCAGTAGTCATTTGGACTGCGCTAGTCTCAATGCAGGACAGCTTGAGTTTCTTGAGCAAATTTCTCAATCGGATTTTTCAGTAGTCCCCAGCAATTTTCCATTTAACCAGAGATTTGAGCATGAGCTACAAACCCAAGTTTCCTTGCTGACAGCTTCCATTTCCAATATCCGTTACTATTGGCATACTCTCTACAATTCTCGCTTTCAGGAGGCTTTGCAGCGGCATTTATCTCCTTTACTGAATGCTGAGGAGGCTGTCATTATCTGCAAGAGCTCTGGACTCAATATGCTGACCCAGTGGCTGGAGGGCTTGGGTGAGGAAAATCTGCCAATCAGACTGAGAGTGATTGCGCTGGGGCCTGTTTCACGGAGACTCCGAAATCGCAAGGATATTGACTTGCTGGTCATTAAGGGAAAGAAGGATATTTACAGCAGATGTCTAGATGGCCATCCAGCTGATGTGGTGGTGGATAGCAACCATTTTGATTATGAATACAGGGAAGATGTGAAAGGATTAGTTCATGACTGGATTAGAAAAAGTGATAAAGATTGATGTGATTAGTGTGCCATTTAGTGGGCATTTGCTGCCTACTTTAACCTTAGTCAAGCCTTTGCTGACGGATCCGCGTTTTCGGATTCGGGTCATCACTGGCTGCCAAAAGAAAGAGTTAGTAGAGGAAATCGGTTTTGACTGTCTAGCCCTCTTTCCAGAAAGACCGACAGTGATGGAAGACATCGCCAATACTCCGCAGCAAAGCAATCTTTTGATTGCCTATCAGCAGTTTCGGGCCAATTCTAGACTAATTCCAGAGGTTATAGACGAATTAAATCGAATTTGGCAGGAGGGCGGCAAACCGGATTTGGTCATAGCGGATTTTGTTGCTTCACCAGCAGGCTTGATTTCTGATCGCTTTGGGATCCCCTGGATAACCACGATTCCGAGTCCGGTTGCGATTGAGTGCCGGACGACAACGCCGACCTATTTGGGAGGATGGAAACCTCATCAGGGTGCATTGTACAAGTTCAGAGATGTCTTGGGCAGGCAAGTTATTCGCTGTGGAAAGAAAATGGCCCTTGCTTTAGTCCGGAAGAGTTTGGGAGACTATCAAGATTTTAAACTCTATCGGGAAGACGGCACAGAAGCTATTTACTCGCCTTACTCTATCTTGGCTTTGGGCATGAAAGAGCTGGAGTTTCGAGATGATTTTCCTAAGCATCTTCGCTGGGTTGGCTATAAATGCCTGTCCTTTGATCGCTTGCCAGTAGATCATGAGTCATATTTTGAGACCGATAAGAAGCGGGTTTTAGTGACTTGTGGTACGCATTTGAAATGGGAGAAGGAGCGCATGGTGGACCGGGCGAAAAAGTTGAGTCAGCTCTACCCAGATTACCTCTTTTATGTCACCTTGGGAGAAGCTAGTGGTTTGGGCAATCCTCCGAAGAGACTTGCGGAAAACCTGCTGCTCTTTGACTATCTGCCCTATACCGATATTCTGGATAAGATAGATTTTGCCATTCACCACGCAGGAATGGGTATCATGATGGCCTGTATTGAGCAGGAGATTCCCAGTCTCATTTTGCCGCTGGATTATGACCAGTTTGACAATGCCGTTCGTGCTGAGCTAGCTCAGGTGGGGCTGGTTGCTCGCAGAAAGACCGATGCAGAAGTGCTGCGCCTTTTTAAGGAATTGACAAATCGCACGGACTGGTCTCAGTTGAAAATCCTTGCCCAGAAAAGTAAAGAATATCAGCCTACAGAGATTCTCTATCAGGAGCTGGGGCGCCTGCTCAAGATTGATTTATAACTGGAGAATTCGACAAACTGTTTAAGTATGTCTCCAACATTAAAATATCTGAATTATTAAATTTCCCTATTCTTTTCAAGGAATAGGTTTTTTGGTCTATTCAAGTATTTTTTAAGATGTTAAAATGAAAGTGATTACAAGAAAGTCGTTGGAAAGTCAACTTGGCTTTCTCTGAGTGACTGAAGAGGAAAGATGATGAAGAAAGCAATTCTAATGATGACTTTTGGCTCGCCAGAGGAGATTAGCTTTGAGGGAGTGGCTGAATTTTTTACCAACATTCGCCGCGGTGTCAGGCCGCAAGACCATGAGATTCAGACCCTCTATGATAACTATGTCTTCATCGGTGGAACGCCTCTGCAGCGTATCAGTCTAGAAGAGGTGGAAAAGGTTCGTCAGCGTTTGGCTGGCGAGTATGCGGTTTATTTTGCCAATAAATTCTCACGTCCTTTTATCCCAGACGTGATTGAGCAGATGGAAGAGGATGGTATTGAGGAGTGTATCTGTTTGATTCTAGAGCCTCATTTTTCTTACTATTCTGTCATGGGCTATGAGAAGTTTATCCAGAGTGATTCCATCCGCTTTAATATCATTAAGGAATGGTATCAGGAAGAAGCTATTCTTGATTATTGGGCAGAGGAGCTGAGAAAGATTCTTACAGAAGAGGTTAGAGAGGAGACCTTCAAGATTTTCTTCTCAGCCCACAGTGTGCCTATTCTGGCCTTGGATTTCGGAGACCCTTACATTGATCAGATCTATGACAATGCCCGCTTGATTGCTGAAAGGTTGGGTTTGACAGAAGAGGATTATCTCAATGTTTGGCAAAGTGAGAGTGACATCGGACTCCCTTGGATCAAACCTGACGTGCTGGACTACATGCGCCAGCAAGAAACACATCCGCAGCATTATATTTTTGTGCCGATTAGCTTTATCAGTGAGCATATAGAGGTCCTTTTTGATAATGACGTGGAGTGCAAGGAACTTTGCGATGATCTGGGTGTTGCTTATCACAGACCGCCTATGCCCAATTCAGACGACCGTTTAATTGAGGCCCTGATTCAAACTATCCGCCGCCATGAGCATGAACCCTTCAAAGAATGTTTTCCAGAAGAAGAAACTTTCGATGAATTGCAGCCGTCGGAGGAGAGCAGCCAGATTCTTGCAGAGGATGAAGAGCTGAAAATGCCAGATTTCGTCAAGAAGCTGATTGAGAAAAAAGGGCGCGAGAATGTTAAGATGCCGTATTTTGTCAAGAAAATGCTGGAGAAAGCTGGAAAACTGCCCAAGAGCTGATTGTTCATATTCATTGATGATTTTATAAGATTATTCTAGAAGGAGAAAACCGTGAGACTTTGGCACCAAGATTTAATTGAAAAACTTCCGCGCCAGCAGCTTTTAGGCCAGCACCGAGAGTGTGCAGCCTTACGTGGACGAGGTTGGGGCAAGCCGCATGCGACGGTCAACTATGTTTTTGAGCACAGCCCTTATCGCCTCTATGCTTATCATCTCTTGATTATGGAGGAGATGCAACGACGGGGCTATCAGCCGGATAGCCTTTGGCTGGATAAGGACTACCGTGGCAAGACCTGCCCGCCTTACCAGAAGTTGCCGGCTGAGGAGCTCGAACATCCCATTTATCCGGAGCATGACACAGCCTATCTGCAAGAATGCTTGGAAAATCTGAAAGAGAAGGGGATAGATATTGTCTGATTTCCAAGTACCAAGACTATAGCACAAAAAAGGAAGATACAGCACTCTTCCTTTTTTATTTCAAGTCTATGTTTTCAAAACTGCCGAATGTCTCGGTAAGAGTCTGTTTCATTCTCGAAAAATGGAAAGCAATTCAAGAGCTGCTAAACTCTAAAATATGTTTGCTCCCTAAATATAGTTAGTCTAGATATTATGACTAGCTTTTTTATATGTTTTTTGGGAAAAAATACTAGTGATTTTAGGAGCTCGAAATTTTTTAAAATTTTCCGAGTTGTAATCATTGGCATTACAATCCGATGTGTTATAATTTTAGATGTAATAAATAATATTACAACAAAATTTTGTAAATTAAAAGGAGGAATATATTATGGCAAACATTACAATTTTTGGACAAGGAAATATGGGACAAGCAATCGCAAGTGTATTCACTTCAGGTGGACATGAAGTTGATTTTGTAGGGAAAGAAGGTCTTACAAAACGTGCGGGTGATATTGTTGTATTGGCTGTTCCATACGCCGCAATTGCAAGCATTCTTGAAGCTAATAAAGCAGCGCTCGCTGGAAAAATCTTAGTAGATATTTCTAACCCTGTAAACTTTGAGAATATGGATGAATTGCTTACACCGGCTGGGAGTTCAGCAGCAGAAGAAATTGCTAAGTTAATTCCTGAAGCTCGTGTGGTCAAAGCTTTTAACACAAATTTTGCGGCGACAATAGCTACGAAACAAGTAACAGGTAAAGAAAAAACGACTGTTCAATTGGCATCGGATGACCAAGAAGCAAAGAAAATTCTTGCTGGATTCATCCAAGAAGGTGGCTTAGATACGATTGATGCGGGCGAGCTCAAACGTGCCCGTGAGTTAGAGGCAATGGGGTTCTTGCAAATAACACTTGCTGTACGTGAGAAAATCAACTGGACAGCTGGTTTTGCTGTTATTAAATAAAGAAAAAAATTAGCCTCAAAGCAGGCTAATTCTTAGACTGAAAACAAAATCCTCAGAAGTTTCACTTCTGGGGATTTATACTTTTACGGATTCAAAATAAATTTCTCAATAGCAGTAGCAACCCCATTTTCTTCACAGCTGTCTGTGACGGCATCGGCTAGGCTTTTGATATGGTCTGAAGCATTTCCCATGGCAACACCGAGACCTGCATATTCCAGCATTTCGATGTCGTTGTTGGCATCACCGATTGCCATGATTTCCTGAGGATTGACGTCCAATTGTTTAGCCAATCGCTCTAGGGCAAAGGCTTTTGTCACACCGGACGGCATGGCCTCGTAAATGACTGGCTGGGAGCGAACACCGCTGAAACGCTGGCAGATTTCTTGGCCAAAGTTGGCTTCAAAAGCATCTACTTGCTCTTGGCTGCCTAAAAACATAGCTTGAAACATTCTGTGTTTACCGCTGCAAGCCTCTTCCAGACTAATCTCGGTTGGAGTGGTGAATACTAGGCTTGCATCATTTACAACATAGGAACTGGCTTTTTCTCCGACAACGAAATAATGCTCCTCATCAAAGAGAGTCAGCTGGACAGGGCTATTTTCAGACAGGCTGTAGAGATAGCGAATATCCTGACCGCTCAGCTCTTGCCAGTCCACCAGACTCCAGTCGCTGGTCTGGTGTGTAGCGCAGCCATTGTCCACGATGACATATTCGTTTTCTTGTGCAAGGCCCAGCTTGTCATAATAGGGCTTGACGCCAACCAAGGGACGGCCTGTGCAGAGAACCAATTTGACTCCTTTTTCAATAGCTCGGTGCAGAGCTTCAATGTGAGCCTGGGGAATTTCTTTTTTGCTGTTGAGCAAGGTGCCGTCCATATCAAGTGCAAGAATTTTAATCATAAAGTGTCTCCAAAATTATTCTGTGATAAGTATAGCATAATTTACAGAGAAAGTCCGAGTCTATAGGAAAAATCACTGGTCTTGTGTTATAATAAATAGAATACCCTAAAAGGATGAGAAAAATGAATTTAGAAGATTTGAAAAAACGTCAGGAGAAGATCCGCAATTTCTCCATCATTGCCCACATTGACCACGGAAAATCAACCTTGGCTGACCGGATTTTGGAGGCGACGGAGACGGTTTCAAGCCGGGAAATGCAGGCCCAACTTTTAGACAGCATGGACTTGGAGCGGGAGCGTGGCATCACCATTAAGCTCAATGCTATCGAGCTCAATTATACCGCCAATGACGGCGAAACCTATATCTTTCACTTGATTGACACACCGGGACACGTGGATTTTACCTATGAGGTATCGCGGTCGCTAGCGGCCTGTGAAGGGGCTATTTTGGTAGTGGACGCGGCTCAGGGGATTGAAGCTCAGACCTTGGCAAATGTTTATCTAGCGCTGGACAATGACTTGGAAATTCTGCCAGTCATTAATAAGATCGACCTGCCAGCTGCGGACCCAGAGCGTGTCCGGGCAGAGATTGAAGACGTGATTGGTCTGGATGCTAGCGAAGCAGTATTGGCTTCTGCCAAGGCTGGTATCGGAATTGAGGAAATTTTAGAGCAGATTGTGGAAAAAGTTCCAGCTCCGACTGGAAATGTAGAAGCACCGCTCAAGGCCTTGATTTTTGACTCGGTCTATGACGCCTATCGTGGGGTAATTCTGCAAGTGCGGGTTATGGATGGTGTGGTCAAGCCGGGAGATACCATTCAGCTCATGAGCAACGGTAAAACCTTTGACGTGACTGAGGTCGGAATCTTTACGCCTAAGGCTATTGGCCGCGATTTCCTAGCAACAGGGGATGTTGGTTATATCGCAGCCTCTATCAAGACTGTACAGGATACCCGGGTCGGGGATACAGTGACCTTGGCGGACAATCCAGCTGCAGAGCCACTAGCTGGCTATAAGCAGATGAATCCTATGGTCTTCGCTGGTCTCTATCCGATTGAATCCAATAAATACAATGACCTGCGCGAGGCTCTCGAAAAGCTCCAGCTAAACGATGCCAGCCTCCAGTTTGAACCAGAAACATCGCAAGCGCTAGGATTTGGATTCCGCTGTGGTTTCTTAGGCTTGCTGCACATGGATGTCATTCAGGAGCGTTTGGAGCGTGAGTTTAATATTGATCTGATCATGACGGCGCCGTCCGTTATCTATAAGGTCAATATGACGGATGGTGCCTCCCTTGATGTGTCCAATCCGAGCGAGTTTCCGGACCCGACCAAGATTGATTCCATCGAGGAGCCTTATGTTAAGGCGCAGATTATGGTACCCCAGGAATTTGTCGGAGCGGTGATGGAGTTGGCTCAGCGCAAGCGCGGTGACTTTGTGACCATGGACTATATCGATGATAATCGGGTCAATGTCATCTATCAAATCCCGCTTGCTGAAATTGTCTTTGACTTCTTTGACAAGCTCAAGTCCTCTACCCGTGGTTATGCTAGCTTTGACTATGAAATTTCTGAGTATCGCTCGTCCAAGCTGATTAAAATGGATATTCTCCTTAATGGCGACAAGGTTGATGCTCTTAGCTTTATCGTTCACAAGGAATTTGCCTATGAGCGTGGTAAGCTGATTGTAGACAAGCTCAAGAAAATCATTCCTCGTCAGCAGTTTGAAGTACCCATTCAGGCAGCCATCGGACAGAAAATCGTGGCTCGTACAGACATCAAGGCCTTGCGTAAAAATGTCTTGGCCAAGTGTTATGGTGGTGACGTTTCCCGGAAGCGCAAACTCCTTGAAAAACAAAAAGCCGGTAAAAAACGGATGAAAGCTATCGGATCTGTCGAAGTCCCACAAGAAGCCTTCCTCAGTGTCCTGAGCATGGATGAGGAATAAAGTCTTATCTCTCTAGGTAATATATCCCAAAAGGAGAAAATCATGAAACGATCGTATCTGCTTGGAGCAGTTCTGGTACTAACTTCACTTACTCTTACATCGTGTGCCAATTCTGGACAAAAGCCTGGTCAATCTAGTTCTTCGACTAGTTCCAGTGCACAAGTGAAAAAGAATTCTTCAAATTCTTCTTATAAAAAAAGCAAGAGCAAAACCAATCAAGAAACAAAACGTGTTGGTTCTCCAGAGTTTGGTTATATCGATATCCCAAGTAAATGGATTAAATTTTTTGATGCAGAGGTTGAGGGACTTATCCAATATACCGACGGTTCTGCTTATAATATCGTTACCATGAATGCTGTTTCTAAGGCAGAAGCTGAAGTAGCAGATGGTGAGACTTTCAATGCAGAAACAATTGCTCAACATGTAACCTATAATTGGAGTCAAAAAGATAATATTGAGAAGATGTGGGGCTCTAAAAGTACTGTCTAAGGAATAGAAGCCTTTCAAATAAACATCATTCTGAAATCGGGGCAACTTGCTAATACATTAGTTTTCCAAAAAGATGACAAAGTCTATATACTATCCTTTGAAGGCGACGAAGAAACTCTTGATGATTTCATTACAAACATGAAAGATACTTGGAGTCTTGATGGCAAGGGAGCAGTCAGCGAATAATAGTTTAAAAAAACAAGAGGCCTATTTATTAAGTCTCTTGTTTTTTCAGTGTAGAAGCTAATTATGTTTTACAAAAAGATAGTAATAAATCAGAGAAAATATTCGACTACTATCAAATCTAAGTAAAAAGGCTTACAAAAATTTGTAGGTCTTTTCTTAAAATCCGAACGTTAAGAAATCTTTTTTTGATTTTACTTGACATTTTTTGAAATAGGAATATGATAAAATGTAAACACTGTATGAGACAAACCTTGTGCGTGTTCGAAAATAATAGAGCGTTGCATCCGTAAGTCAATTTGACACGGCTCTTAAAAAACAAAAGGAGAAAGAATGAATACTTATATCCAAAAGAAAATCGCAAACATGAAGCTGACGCTTTCTGAAATGTCTGGTGGCTACAAACGAATGGTGACTAGCATGAAGAAGCTCGGCTTTTCTGGTACCTTGAAACTTATCTGGGACGATTTGTTTGCTCATCGCAGCCTAGGTCAATGGTTTTATCTCTTGATTCTAGGGAGTTTTCCGCTCTGGCTGGAGCTGATATATGAACATCGCATCGTGGATTGGACGGGGATGATTTGCAGTCTAACCGGGATTATCTGTGTAATTTTCGTTTCTGAAGGACGGGCTAGCAATTACCTCTTTGGTTTGATCAATTCTGTGATTTACTTGATTTTGGCTTTGCAGAAAGGCTTCTATGGCGAGGTCCTGACGACTCTTTATTTTACCATCATGCAGCCAATTGGACTCTTGGTGTGGATTTACCAAGGTCAGTTCAAAAAAGAAAAGCAAGAGTTTGTTGCTCGTAAGCTAGATGCCAAAGGATGGACAAAATATCTATCACTCAGTGTGCTTTGGTGGTTGGTCTTTGGTTTGATTTATCAGTCTGTGGGGGCTAATCGTCCTTATCGTGATTCAATCACAGATGCGACAAATGGAGTAGGGCAAATCTTGATGACGGCTGTTTATCGCGAACAGTGGATTTTCTGGGCAGCGACCAATATTTTTTCTATTTACCTCTGGTGGGGTGAAAGCCTTCAGATTCAAGGGAAGTATTTGATCTATTTAATCAACAGCTTGGTCGGATGGTACCAGTGGAACAAGGCTGCTAAAAAAGCATAGTCCTATAAACGGAAAAGCAATCGGATGTGACAATGTCTCTCTTTCCTTTCGTCCTGAAAATATGGTAAACTAGTATTGGTAAAATTTATTAGATTTAGGAAGGAATGACTATGAAAAAGAAGTACTTTCTGCTCTCCCTGACTATCTTAGCCGGTCTCTCTCTGTCCTCTTGTAGCCTTATCAGGAGCTATAGCAGTCGGAAACCATCTGATTCTTCTAGTCGGGTTTCCCTGAGAGATGACAGTGATACAAGTAGTAGCAGTCGTAAAGAAAAAGATTCGTCAAAGACTACTGGTACGCAGCGGGTCGGATCTGATGATTATGGCTATATTAGTATTCCTGATAATTGGATTAAGTTTACAGACGTAGATGGTGGCGACAGCGTCCAGTATACGGATGGAAGTGGCTATAACATTGTCACGATGAATGCTTATACAAAAGAAAAAGCCAATATTGGAGAAGGTGAAGAATTCAACGCTGAAACCATTGCCCAACGTATTGCCTACCACTGGAAGGATAATAAGGAAGTCGATGATTTTTGGGGAGCAAAGAGTACCGTAGCTGGAAATGAAGCCTTTCAGATTAATGTTGTTTTAAAATCCACTCAAAACCTAACGGTTTGGGTCTTCAAACAAGGCGATAAGGTCTATATGATGTCCTTTGAAGGCGATGAAGACACTCTGTATGAATTTATCCCCTATATCGAAGATACTTGGAGCGTCAGCAAGGACGGTGGAAAAAGCATTTAGCGACGGCATTTGATGATTGCTCTCTAAGTTCATAAAAAGCAAATCTGGGACTCGTTCTCAGATTTTTTTGTGAGATGGATTATATCATATTCTTTGAGTTTGATAAGATTTAAGAAGGCTCATTTTATGATATAATAAAAAGAATTTGAATACAGAAAGAAAAATATATGACTCAAGAAATCGACCTTGAAAAGTACCATCAGCTAGCCCTACAAAAGCAGAAAGAGCACCGAAAATTTTTAGCCAGTCTCAAGAAAAAGCCACCAAAAAATCTAGATAAGATTGCCCAGCAAATTCATGATGAGGTCTTTGAAGAGATTGACTGTACAGCCTGCGCCAATTGTTGTAAGACTCTGGGACCAGACTTTAAGGAAGCCGATATTGTCCGTATTGCCAAGTATTTCAAGATGAAGCTGCCGGCTTTTGAAGAGGAGTTTCTTCAGGTGGACGAAGATGGTGACAAGGTCTTCAAGGCTATGCCTTGTCCTTTTTTAGGTGGAGACAATCTCTGCTCAATCTACGATGTCCGTCCCAAGGCCTGCCGAGAATTCCCTCACACAGACCGCAAGAAGATTCATCAAATTAATCATCTAACAATCAAAAATACCCTGACTTGCCCAGCGGCTTATCTTTTTGTGGAGAAGCTGCAGGATAGGTTGTAGAATCCCCCTCTAAATCTTGTACAAAAATTCTAGGGCGGAAGTATCTTATATCTGTTAGACTATAGTTAGAATTGAATACGGCCTAAAAGTTGTGTGAAAAAGATAAAATTTTCTCGGAGCAGGAGCCCCTCCGTCAATTTTCCAATTTTCACTTTGCTTTTAACGGCTTTAGTATCTTTTGTGAGGTGAAAAAGAATATGATGCATCAATTCAATCGAACCATGGAATATCTGGAAAGTAAGCTGGACGCAGAAGTGGATTTGCAGCAATTCCAGCAGCTATCGGGCTATTCTTATGCTCTCTTTAGCAGGCTCTTTTCTATTCTAGCAGATATGACTTTAGCAGAATACTTGCGCAATCGTAGGCTGTCAGAAGCTGTAACGGACTTGCGGGAAAGCTCTGAGAAAGTCATTGACATAGCGGTGAAATACGGCTATGAGTCTGCCGATGCCTTTAGCGCAGCCTTCAAGAAATTCCATGGTGCGACTCCCTCAGAAGTTCGAAATGGAAAACCTTATCGGGTCTTTCCTAGACTTCAATTATCCTTAAAGATTACAGGAGGAAAGAACATGGATATCAAGATTCAAAAGAAACCTGCTTTTACTGTGGCTGGCGTCCTATTAGAAGCTATTGACAATAGCCAGTGCCCGTCTGCATGGGAGCAGCTCTATGCCAATCACAGCTTTGAAAGCCTGGAAAGTCTGGGCAGTGGCCAATCTTTTGGCGTCTGCTCGGATGTCAAAGAAGGCGAAATCATCAACTATATGGCCGCTTATGATGTGGCGGATAAAGCGAAAGCAGAAGAACTAGGTCTGTCAATCAAGGAAATCTCAGAAGCGGAATATGCCATCGTACCAGTCAAAGGGGCAATCCCCGCCAGTATCCACCATGCTTGGAAATATGTCTTGGAAGTCTTTTTCCCAGAAACTGACTATCGCCACTCAGGAGCACCAGATTTTGAAGTTTACACCGAGGGTGATATGTCCTCCCCAGACTATCAAATAGAACTCTGGATACCTGTGGTGAAATAAAATGGTGCTTGCAAGTCATTTTTTAGATGTTGATTACAGAGGAGGATGATGCTATGCTGATGTATTTTGGGGACGTTCCTCTTTGTTATACATATTCACTTGCGATGGCGCTTCATTCGTATGGTTATGATGTTCGCCCTGAGTTTTTGGAAACCATTATGTTAATGGGAAATGGCGCTAGTATTGTAAAGGAAGATGAAAAACACCCCTTAGTCTTCTTTGATAATGGGATGCCAGATAGTTCTATCAGCCATTCTTTAAACATTCTGGGTTTTACATATGATGAATACTATATAAAGGATTCAAATGCGGTGAATCTTCTCTCTATCAGAGAAATCTTAAGCAAGTTCTTGCTCAGCGGGCCTCTTGTTCTTGGCCCTTTGGACATGGGTTATCTCACTTATAATCCCAATCATATCCATTTGTATGGGGTGGACCATTTTGTTTCAGTTTATGATCTAGATGATGAGTTTATCTATTTCCATGATCCAGCAGGCTTTGCTTGTATGAAAATGACTTTCTCAGAATTTGCGAATGCCTGGGAAGCTAAAAATATCGACTATAAAAGAGGTTCTTTCTCCATGTGGGGAAACTTCAAAAAAATCAAATCTCCAACTTCCAAAGAGATTTATCAGAAAACATCTATGTTGATGAAGCAACGATATGAGCACGGCGAGGAGAATGTGATAGCAAGATATGCTAAGTCGGTAGCGGACAATGGCTTGAATGAAGAACAAAAGCATCTTCATCAATACTTTAGTTTCAAATTAGCTTCTATCAGAAATCTATATATGAGCAACTTCTTAAAAGACCACGATACTGTCAGATCTGAACTAAAAGAAAATTTAGCAAAGTTGTTCGGCCAAGCTCATCTATTTTGTATCGAGGAAGATTACCAAAAACTGTCAGAAGTCTTGTTTGATATTGCAGCGTTAGATAATAAATTTAGAGATTTGTGCCTTCACTATAAAGAAGAGTAGAAGAAGTGGGAAAAACGAAAATGCTGTTTGGTAATGTAGCAGGATCGAAACAAGAGCCACCAGACTATCAAATGGATCTATGGATTCCATTAGTGAAATAGATCAGAAACCAGCCGTTCGTTTTTGAGCGACTGGTTTTTTTGTGGCTTGTGGTATAATGAAGCTACTACAGTTACAGAAAGGACTTCTACCTTGTCATACAAATTTCTACTTTTCGACCTTGACCATACTCTGCTGGATTTTGATACGGCAGAAGACATCGCCCTGACTCATTTTTTGGAGGAACAGGGCGTGACGGAGATCCAGACCTACAAAGACTATTATATTCCCATGAACAAGGGGCTTTGGCGGGATCTGGAGCAGGGGAAAATCTCCAAGCCAGAGCTGGTCAATACTCGCTTTTCTCGTCTTTTTGCCCATTTTGGCATTGGGAAGGATGGAGCCGAGCTAGCTCTTCTCTATCAGCAGCATATCGCTCAGCAAGGACAAACCTACGCTGGTGCTAGCGAGTTGTTGGACAGTCTAACTGCAGCTGATTATGAGATTTACGGAGCCACCAACGGTATTACGGCTATTCAGACCGGCCGTATGGCCCATTCCGACATTTCTCCTTATTTTAATCATATTTTCATCTCGGAGCAGATGGGAACTCTGAAGCCTGAGGCTTTGTTTTATGAAAAAATAGCAGAGCAGATATCCGATTTCGACCTGTCTCAGGCTTTGATGATTGGGGACTCTTTGACTGCAGATATTGCTGGTGCTAATAATGCTGGATTGGACTCTATCTGGTACAATCCCAAGCAGCTAGAAAATGAAAGTCCTTTTCAACCGACCTATACCGCCTATTCTTATGACGATATTATTAGACTATTGGTTCCATAAGGAGACTGTAAATGAAAAAATCCTTGCCTTGTTTTCTCTTAAATATATTTATATCGAGTAAGCTAGTAAAAACGCATTGCGTTTTTAAGGTGAAAAGACATAGCTAAAAAATTTTTAACTCTGTCAAGAAAAAAACTTGACAGCTATTTTTAATCTGCTATAATAGAACATGTGCTTAATAGCTCTGCTATTTCACCAAAAGAAAAAAATAAAGAAAAGAGACCTTAATAATGGCAGTAAAAATCCGTTTGACTCGTATGGGTTCTAAGAAAAAACCTTTCTACCGTATCAATGTTGCAGACTCACGTTCACCTCGTGACGGACGTTTCATCGAAACAGTTGGTACTTACAACCCACTTGTAGCTGAAAACCAAGTGACTTTGAAGGAAGACCGTATCCTTGAGTGGTTGGGTAATGGTGCACAACCTTCTGATACTGTACGCAACATCCTTTCAAAAGAAGGCGTATTGAAGAAATTCCACGATTCAAAATACTCTAAATAATAGAAGTGTAGGTTGACATATGGACACGATTGAAAATCTAATTATTGCGATAGTGAAACCTTTGATTTCACAGCCAGATGCCTTAACTATCAAGATTGAGGATACACCTGAATTTTTAGAATATCACCTAGATCTTGATCAGAGTGATGTTGGACGTGTAATCGGTCGTAAAGGTCGTACTATCTCCGCTATAAGGACGATTGTTTACTCTGTCCCAACTGAATACAAAAAAGTTCGCATCGTTATTGATGAGAAGTAAGAAGAACGGGACCGGTGTGTCTCGTTTTTTTCTATTTCTCTTAGCGAACTGAGTGCGCAGCTCTCAAGTGAGCTTAGAGAAATTGATGCCCATCGAAGCGTGGAAACGGAGGAAATATGAAGTCAGAAGATTTCGCTTGGAACACCCATGAACGAGAGTGTTATGAGAATGGACAAGTGAGTCTGCCTAGTCCTTACAAGATAAAGATTCTTGATGACGGTCAGAAAAGATTGGAACTGGAGCAAATCTTGGCACAGCTTCCTCAGCAGCAGCTTGCTCAATGGGCAATGGAACATGCTACTCGCTTTATAGCTTTGATAAATATTGGTGACAATCTAAAAAAACAGCAAATCTTGACTCGAGTTCAGGAAGTGTTTGAAGCACGACTTGCGGGAAATGTTTCTGCCTATGAGCTGAGAAAGGCTGGTTTCTTAGCTCAGCAGCTGTCGCAGCAAGCCCAATCACCAGTCAGTAAGTATGCCGCTCGTGTCTTTGCCCAAGCGGTCGCAACAGCCCATATGCGAGGTCATGCCATTGTTTCGGCTGATTATGCTGTCAAAGTAATAAATTTGCAGTGTGCAGATGATATGAAAGCAGTTATCAGCGAAAGAAAACAACAGATAGAATTAGCCAAAGAATGGCAGAAAAGTATAAATGAGCTGTAGAATGGAGGCAATAGGATGGATCATATCGAAAGAACTGATGGTAGGGTATCCTATCGGATAGAAGGGCGAGGTCACAAATAAACGCTTGTGCTCCTGCATGGTCTGAGT
The DNA here is from genome assembly GCF_000212815.1 of Streptococcus sanguinis SK49. Lineage (GTDB taxonomy): Bacteria > Bacillota > Bacilli > Lactobacillales > Streptococcaceae > Streptococcus > Streptococcus sanguinis_C. The sequence goes on from NZ_GL890985.1 coordinate 1,173,618, forward strand.
GCTGACTCAGGCATGTTTCAGCCTCAGATAGATTTTTTTAAGGATCGCTATCAGGTTATTGCGCCTGATTTACGAGGAAATGGGGAATCAAGCCAGATGACTTGTCAGGCGGATCAGGTTTTAGATATACAGGCAGCAGATGTGCTGGCGATTTTGGAAAAAGAAGGTATCAGCCAAGCCATTATCGGAGGGACTTCCTATGGCGGTATCTTAACCATGCACCTCATGACTCAAAATCCGCAAATCTTTAAGGGAGCTTTCTTGTGCGATACTTTTTGTACGACGGATTTGTCACCAATGATGAACTCTCTGGCTCAACTTACGGCTCCTTTGGTGAAATACTCATGGTTTATGAAGCTATCAACCTTGCCAATTTATAAACGCTGGCCTTTAGCTCGCTCCTATTTTGCTGATTTATTCGACCGGATACGACCTGAGGAGTCTGTTTTGCAGCGCAGGGCAATTGAAGCCATTGATTATCGTGCTGCCTTGGATAAGTGCAAGATTCCTACACTTTTGCTGGCGGGAGATTTTTCAGGGAAATTAGTCCAAATGATGAAAACAACCAAGGAACATCTGAGGCTTGCTCAGGATCTTGTCATTGCTGATTCGTTTGATCCGTCGAATCTATGCCAACCAGCCAAGTTTAATGCTTTGGTGGAGCAATTTGCTAAACAGGTTTTCGAAGAGAGGTCTTAACGCTTTTAAGGTAATACTAGCAACTGCCTCTTGTAACACGGAGCTTTATTGAATATAAAAAATTTTTGGTATTGGGGTGTCCTTATTCCACTAGTAAAATAGCTATCTCTCAGATAGTAGTGTGTGCCCAGATAATATTGTTAAGAATTGATTGGAAACATTATGAAAGAAAAAATAATCAAAACGAAAGTAGGACAGCTATTTGTATCCTATCAACCTGCGGAAAAGATTGCTGTATTTTTAAGCGGTGCAGGGAGTCTGCCGACCTATGAAAATTTTTTGCCAGTCATTCGGAAGTTACCTAAAAATTGGGGCTATTTAACAATAGATTACCCTAATGCTGGCCAAAGCCCACTGAAAAATCAAGAAAATTTTGTTTTGGACGATCTGGTCCAATCTATTATAGAGGTTTTATCGCATTTTAAAGTCATTCAGTATGCTATTTGCGCACACAGTATTAGCGGCCTTGTAGCTGTTAAAATTGCTGAGTCAGAGCCGTTTTGTCAGGGACTAATCTTGATTGAGCCAACCACTTATTCTGTTCTATATGGAGAATTAGCCCAGAATCCTTATCCCGAATTTTTATCCTTGCAGGAGAAAGTTCAGACGCTCGGTGGTGGATATGAATATCTGAAAAAAATAGGACAAGAGAGTTTTTCAGTAGCTGATTTTAAAATCTTATGGGCTAAGGCAGAAAAGAGTTCAGATAGATTAAAATTTGTACAAGAAGGATTTCAACATTATTGCAGTATTGCAAAAAGCGATTTTCAGAACCTAGATATTTCTTTTCAATTTCCGATTTTTATCCTGAGTCAGGCCTATCGAGAACAAGAATATAAAGATTCCGAATTTGCTTCACAAAATACTCGGATTATTTTAGGAGGCAGCCATCATTATTTACATTGGAGTCAGTCAGAAAAGATAGCGGAGCTTCTTTTAGAAGTGTGATGGGTAAGTTGTATGCAAGTTTTATTTTGTATACTGAAAGCAGGAGTAAATATACATGCAAAATAGCTGAGATTTTAATCTCAGCTATTTTGCACGTATTTATGAGAGTATTATCCTAGAATCTCAGCAATAGCATCTCGAATCTCCTGAACGGTTGCGGACTTGCTATGGTCACTGGTATCAAACTCAATGTATTTGCCATCAGCATCAACAGTTCCACCTACAGGCCCTTCGGATCCGTCCACAGATGTTCCGATGGCTGGTGGCAAACTTTTATCCGCATCATCAGTATCAATAACTATGATGCGAGTATTGGACTCGAGATCATCTATCATTGGAAGAGACGATGCGGAGGTCATGTTCTGACTAGCATAATATTCTAGAAAAGACTTGATGGTTAGATTGTCAATTTGAGCAATTTTTTCATCAAGGGCTGAGAGATTTCTAGTTTCCCTCGTTTCATTTTCCATCGCTTGGCCTTTTTTGACCTGTGTCAAAGCAGTTAGACTGGCGGCTGTTGTGGCTAGAATAGCAGTAGAGAGCAGGAGTTTACTTAACTTTTTTCCCATAGTCGTCACCAACTTCTTTCTAGTTTTGCGTAAACACACTCGGGTGTTTATAGTGTTAAAGCTCTATATGTATAATTATACGTTAAACAGCAATTTTAATCAAATAAATATAGGCAAGGGAATTCCCTCTTATCTCCCTTGTACATTCCCCTATATCATGATAAAATACTAGGCAGAGTATAATATGTTGGAGTCGAGATGAATTATTTTAATGTTGGAAAAATCGTCAATACGCAAGGTTTACAAGGTGAGATGCGGGTTTTGTCAGTGACGGATTTTGCAGAAGAGCGTTTTAAAAAAGGTAATACCCTTGCCCTGTTTGACAAGAAAGATCGGTTTGTTATGGATGTAGAGATTGCCAGTCATCGCAAGGTCAAAAACTTTGATATTATCAAGTTTAAGGGCATGTACCACATCAATGACATTGAAAAATTTCGTGATTTCACTCTGAAGGTCCGAGAGGAAGATTTGACGGACTTGGAAGATGGGGAATTTTACTACCATGAAATCATCGGCCTTGAAGTCTATGAAGATGACGTTCTTCTTGGTAGGATTAAGGAAATTCTGCAGCCAGGAGCCAATGATGTCTGGGTTGTCAAACGCAAAGGCAAGCGTGATTTACTTTTACCATACATTCCGCCAGTTGTGCTGGGGATTGACATTGAGCAAGGTCGGGTTGATGTAGAGATACCGGAAGGACTGGACGATGAAAATTGATATTTTGACTCTCTTTCCGGAGATGTTTGCGCCCTTGGAGCACTCTATCGTTGGTAAAGCACGAGAAAAAGGCCTCTTAGAAATCAATTACCACAATTTCCGAGAAAAGGCTGAAAAATCCCGTCATGTAGACGACGAGCCATACGGCGGAGGTCAGGGTATGCTGTTGCGTGCTCAACCTATTTTTGATGCTTATGATGCCATTGAAAAGAAGCAGCCGCGCGTGATTTTGCTGGATCCTGCTGGTCGGACTTTTGACCAAGCCTATGCTGAGGAGCTGGCTAAGGAAGAAGAACTCATCTTCATTTGTGGGCATTATGAAGGCTATGATGAGCGGATCAAGACTTTAGTGACTGACGAGATTTCACTTGGGGACTATGTCCTTACTGGAGGAGAATTAGCAGCTATGACCATGATTGATGCCACAGTTCGCCTGATTCCAGAGGTTATTGGCAAGGAAGCCAGTCATACAGATGATAGTTTTTCATCTGGACTCTTGGAATATCCTCAGTACACTCGGCCCTATGAATATCGGGGTATGGTCGTTCCGGAAGTCCTCATGAGTGGCCATCATGAAAATATCCGCAAATGGCGTCTCTATGAAAGTCTGAAAAAGACCTATCTAAGACGACCTGATTTGCTGGAACACTATGAAATGACGACCGAAGAAGAAGCAATGTTAGAAGAAATTCGACAAGCTCAATCGGACTGACAAACAAGGTTAACTCTTAGAAGCTATCTAGGAGTTTTAGCTTTATGTGATTGTTTTTGTATCTGTCACAATTTTGTAATAAAAATTCTATCAAAAAGATACTTTTTTACACTAGTTAATACTACTCTTTTGTGTTAGTATATTACCATGAGGCAAAGCGCATCATTTAAATAAATGTATGTGAGATTACCAAGGAGGAGAATGAAATTATGGAAAAGAAAATTGGCAAATCTGTTGTAGCAACCGGTATTGCGGCTACAACTATTATTTCTGGTGGACTGACCCATCAAGTGCATGCTGATGAGTTGATTGAATCAACTAAAACAGCTCTTAAAGCGACTGAGGTGACTGAAAAGCCAGTGACGGCAGCTGATGTGGCTATAGCACAAGAAAATGCTGAGATTGCTAAGACGAAACTTGAAGAGCAAAAGTCAGTAGTTGATACTGCTAAAAGTGAAGCAGAAGCTGCAGAATCTAGCGTAAAGGAAGCGGAAGCTACAGTTGAAGAAGCAAAAGAAAATCAGGCAGAAGCGACAGAAGAAAATATTTCTAAAGCTGAAGCCAATGTAAAAACAGCTGAAGAAGAAGTTGTTTCTAAAGAAGCTATTCTTAAAGAAACAACTGCTGAAGCGGAACAGGCAGAGCAGTCGGTAAAAAATCAAGAGAATATTATTAAAGCAAGCCAATCTCTGGTAGATGTTGCAGAGACTGAGTTGAAACAAGCTAAAACACCACTTAACTCAGAGGAGCAAGCTGTAGCAACTGCTAAGAGTCAGCAAAGTCAAGCACAGACCGCTTTAGACAATGCAAAGACTGAGTTGACAAAGGCGGAACAAGCAGCGTCTTCTGCTCCACAAGTGCAGGCTGAAATCCAGAATAAAATCAACCAGGCAAAGGCATCTTTGAGCCAAACCAATCAAGCTATCAGCTCTCTTGAAGGACAAATTCCTGCTGCAGAGAAAGCAGCAGCAACAGCTCCTGTTGACCTTCGCAATACGACTTATTCTCAATTTTTAGAAAATGTTCGTAACAATGCGGCTAATCAAGAAATTCGTGATGCTGCCAACAATGCACTTGCTGTTTACCAACGCGGTCAAAATGAATTTGGTATCTCAGTTAATTCTGATCCAACCAGTCCAGCTAGTCTAGAAAATAACCTGCAAGCTTTAGAGTTGGTTAAGGCGATTAATGCTTACCGTCGTAATGCCGGCTTACAAGAGCTGTTGGTTGATCCGTATGCGAATGTGGCTAGCCAGATTCAGACTATCTACTTTGAGCGTAATAACTGGCACATGGGTAAGTTGATTGGTAACGAAAATGTGGCGATTAGTTTTGACCCGCAAGGGGCTGTCAATTTCTGGCACAAAGAAAAAGAAAAGTATCAAGAGATTGCGGCGCAATATGGACTGCCTACTGATGAAACTCAGATTGATGCTAATGCTATCTATATGAGAGTTGGGGCTGATGTATTTGCTAAAATTGGCCACTATGTGCAGATGATGGACAATAAAGCTAATGCAATCTCAGCAGCTTATGATAAACATCCAAATCAATGGGGCACTCCTCATGGTACATCCGAAGTTGGTTTCCATCATATTAGCAACTTTGACCAACGTGTTAATAATGGTACTTTGCTGACTGTTGCTGCTATGGAGCAGTTGTTGCGTGCTGGTGGCGGTCGTTCTGCAGGTTCTAACGCTAATGTTACAGCACTTAAGAATCAATTAGCTGAACTTAAGGCTCAAAAAGTTGGTCAGGAATCAGCTATCAATATCCTAAATGCTCAATTAGCTGATGCTCAAAAGACAGCGGCAACTCAAATTTCAGCAGTTGAAGCAGCTCGTCAGAAGGTAGCAACTGCTGAAAATAATCTAGCTTTGACCAAACAAAATGTTGCTCTTAAGCAGGAAGCTCTCGACAGAGCGACAGCTAAGATTGCAGCAAGCTTGGCTCCTTATCAAACTAACTTGAGCAATGCTCAGGCAGTTCTTGCGGCAGCTAAGGATAAGTTGGCAGAACTTAAGTCAGCTCAAGAAGCTGCGAAAGCTAATTTGACAACTGCTCAAGAGGATTTGTTGGCTGCTCAAAAGACATTAGCAGCAGCTAAAAAGAAAGTTATTGACCTTCAAAACGCTCCACAGTTACTTGCTGAAGCAGAGCAAGAACTTGCAGCTGCGCAAGTTAATTTTGAGGCTAAACAAGCAATTCTAAATCAAGAACAGGCAATTCTTAAGGGGCTTGAAGAGGCATACAATAATCTTCAAGAGACATATGAATCCCTTCTAAATTCTTTGATTCTGTCTGATTCGATTTATACGAATGCTTTAGATACAAACTATCGTTTAGGTGAAGATAAACAGACTCTAACAGCTGTAAAAGCCGGAGCTACTGGTCCAGGTGCAGAGGATGAATCTAAGAAAGATTCAGATCCTAAGACTGCAGAAGTTCATGCGAACACTCGTGAAGTCAAAGGAGCAACTACAGGTGCTGTTCAAGCGGCAGGTAGTGACGTATTCACTGATTTTGTTGTAAATCCTGCAGCTCAACTTGCTAGCGTGGCTACAACTGCTGATAAGGCTCCAACAGTTCCTGCTATTCTGCCAAATACTGGTTCAGAAGCAGAACGCCTTGCAATTTTTGGTATGGCACTTGGTGCAGCTGCCTTTTTGGGAACCAACAAACGCCGTCGTAGAGACGAAGATTATAATTAAAGAAATACAAAATGAGCCTGGAATAATTTCCAGACTCATTTTTTGTCCAAGTTAATAAGCAATCTCATATAAAAGGGATGAGGAGTTAAGTTCCACATTTTCTAAGAAAGATAAAAACTTCCGATATTAATTGTCGGAAGTTTTTGATATACATAATAGATTCTATTTGACTGCTCCACCTGTTACACCTTCTACGTAGTATTTCTGCATGAAGATGAAGAGAAGAGTGATTGGAATAGCGATGATAATTGCTCCAGATGTGAAAGGCAAGAACCATTTATTGATGGCGTCCTTATTAAGCATTTGGAAAAGTCCCAAAGCCACTGTATATTTTTCCTTGACATCGCCTAGAATCACAGAGGCAAAGATGAAGTCAACCCAAGGTCCCATGAAAGCCATAAGCGCTGTATAAACGATAATCGGTTTTGAAAGCGGCAATGTAATAGTCCGGAAGATTTGGAAGCGAGTTGCTCCGTCAATCATAGCGGATTCGTCCAAGGAATATGGGATTGTATCAAAGAAACCTTTAGCAATATAGAAGCCTAGAGCCGCTCCAGCTGAATAAACCAGAATCAGTGATGTAAGGGTTTGTGTCAAATTGAGTGCTTTCAAGATGTAGTAAACCGCAATCATAGACATGAAGCCTGGGAACATGTTAAGTACCAGAGCCAGCTTGAGGAAACGATTTTTATGCTTGAATTTGATACGGCTGAGTGAGTAAGCCATACCCACAGTAATCAAAGTAGACAGGATACAGGTCGCTGTTGCAACAATCAGGGTATTCATAAACCACTGAACAAAAGGATATGTGTTGTTATTAAACAGTCTGATATAGTTGTCAAGAGTATAAGTCTTAGGGAAGAAGTAAGGGACTGCATTCGAGCCTTCACCACGGAAACTGGTCAGAAAAATCCAGATAATCGGTGTAAGCCAGATAAATGCTAGAACAGCCAGTAAGACATAAATCCCTAATAAACTGAGTTTTTTTCTATTTTTCATTATTTAGCAGTTCCTTCCTTGAATGATGCGGATCTAGTATAGGCTAAGAGACTGAAGGCTGCAGAGATTGCAAAGATCAGGATACCGATAACAGATGCCAGATTGTAATCCTTGGCTGAAACGGTCAGTTTATAGAGCCAGGTAACCAAGAGGTCAGTTGAGCCTGCCTGATAGTAAGAAGAGTTAGTAGGTCCACCGCCTGTCAGGAAGTAGATAACGTTGAAGTTGTTGATGTTCCCGATAAACTGCTGGATAAGTGATGGCGCCATTATCAAGAGAATTTGAGGGAAAGTAATGCTCTTGAAGATTTGAAGCTTGCTAGCTCCATCAATTTCAGCAGCCTCGATTTGCTCGCTAGGAAGGTTCATGATAATCCCGGTCGCTACCAGCATGGTAAATGGAATACCAATCCACATATTAACTAGGATGATTGAGAACTTAGCCCAAACAGGATCACTCAGAAATGGAATTGGATTCTGGATGAGATGGAGGCTTTGCAATAGTCCATTCAAAGGCCCATTGTCATTCAGGAAATTACGCATCAAGAGCAGGGATACGAATTGCGGTACAGCAATAGTGATAACGAAGAGTGTCCGCCAAACTTTCTTGTACTTGAGGCCTTTGGTATTGAGCAAGAGAGCTAAAACGATACCGAAGAAGAAAGTAGTAGCTGTCGCAGCAACTGCCCAAATCAAGGTCCAGCCTAAAAGTGGGAAGAAGGTGCTAGCCATGCGACCTGAGAAAACATCACCGAAGCTAGAGAAGCCAACCCAGTCAAAGAGTGACTTAGGAGCAGGATGCTTATGGTCAAAGTTAGTAAAGGCCAAACAGATCATATAGATCAGAGGCAGAATGGTAAAGAGCAGTACTCCGATAAGAGGGATGCTCATTAGGCCCATGTGAAAGCGGCCGTCAGCAAGCGTCTTGAAGTCTTCAACGAAGTTAGGAATCTTCTGACCGGACTGCTTGAGAGCCATCAAGTGACGAGCACTTTTCAGATTACACCAGTAGATGTAGGCGAAGACTGCACAGAAGATAAGAGAAGCAAGTCCAAAAATCAGCATCAGCATAGAGTTGTCACCCGCTACTTGAACAGTGATTTCCAAGCCGTTAACTTTTTTGATAGCCTCTCCCTGCTCTTGAGTCCCCAATGTAATCATGCCGCCAATAGCTGGTAGGATTTGGACTGCAAAAGCAATTAGGAAAGCAATTTCTGAGAAGAGGAAGAGCAGCCCCTTGATAAATTGTTTGTTTACAAGGTTGCTCAGTCCCATTACCAAAAAAGAGAGTTTGACATCCCAGGTTCCCTCTTTAAAGACCTGAACCATGGATGCATTGTCATAGGATGACTGAGTCATAGTATTCTCCTTATATTTACAAAGAAAGAAGTGAGGAGGCTGCCCTCCTCACTTCAATGCTTATTTTTATTCGTTTGAGGATTATTTAGCTGCTGCTAAATCTTTATCAAACTGTTGTAATTTTGCGAGGTATTGATCTTCACCAAATTTACCATTGTAAGCATCGCTGAGGATTGCAGCACTTTCAGTCCAGAAGACAGACATTTGGCTAAGTTTAGGCATAACTGTTGTGTAGGTATCAGAAGATCCCATTGTGATAACAGCTTGTGCCAAGGCATCTTTCTTAACATCTTCAGACTCTTGTACTTCTTTGTTAGCAGGGATGATGTGACGTCCTTCAAACTTGAATTGGTTTTCTTGACTATCTTTGCTAGTAAGAGCTTGAGCCAGTTTGTAGCTTGCTGCGATACGGTCAGTGTCGCCGTTTGAAGGTGTTTGGTTAACAGCGTAAAGTTTTACACCGAGGAAGGCTTTTTGTTGAACGTCTTGTCCACCGATATTAACAGTTGGATAAACAGAGATACCAAGGTTATCTTTACCGACAGCTTTTTCAGCTGCTGCGTAGTCCCATGGACCAGATTGGAAAGCGTCAACTGAACCATCTTCAAATTTAGCCAGAAGGTTAGAAGCATCTACGTTTACAAAACCGCTGTTATTTTTTTGAGCTGCGATGAACTTCAGAACGTTCACACCAGCTTCATTACCCCAGTTTGTTCCGTCTACTTGCTCACCGTCTTTACCAAAAAGAGTATCACCAACAGAAAGGAAAAGTGGAGCAGTTACATAAGCATTAACTTCTTTCAAGTTTCCGCCGAATTTAGCTTTAGAAGTGATGGTTTCATAAGACTTAACATCGTCAGCAGAAAGTTTTGACTTATTATAGTAGGTAACTTGTGATTCGATACCGAATGGGAAAGCATAAGTTTTACCTTTATACTGAGCACCAATCGCTGCTTGTTCTGTATCGTTCTTCTTGATTTCTTCTGCCATATTAGAAGGAACTTCTTGAATCGCTCCAGCTTCAACTAATTTACCAAGTTGGTCGTGTGGCAGAGAGAAAACATCGGCAGCAGTACTAGCATCCTTTGTCAGATTTTCTTGAGCGTTTGGATCTTCCATTTCGACTACGTCAACCTTGTAGCCTGATTCTTTCTCAAACTTGCTAACTGTATCAGAGTAAGAATCTTTAGCACCAGTTGGTACCCAAAGTTTCAAGGTCTTGCTATCAGCTTTAGAAGAAGAGCTCTCCTTGCTACTATTTGAGCTACAAGCTGCTAACAGCGTTCCTGCAGCCAGCAAGCTGACACTGCCCAATACTACTTTTTTCCATGTTTTCATTCCTATTTCCTCCCGGAATTTTATTTACAATTCTATTATGCAACCGTTTGCAATTTTTGTCAAGTCTTTTTTTGAAAATTTTTTAAAAATATATTAATTTTTCTAAAATTTTTCTATTTTATTTCTGTTTATTTAATCAAAGCCTATTAAAATGGCTGTGCAATCGCTTGCTTGATTTTTACTTAGAAAACGCTTTTTTATGAAGAAAATCATGTTTCTTTTGAAATAGATTTTTGGTACTTGCAAGAAGATATGAAGACAAGTTATAGTTCAGTATTACCAAAGAAAGGAATAAAACTTTTGATTTTCTAACATTCTAACGTCTTCCTGTTGAATGCTTCCCTTTTCTGCTATAATAGACCTATGAATAAGCTAATCCAATCAAAGCTGGAACTGTTGCCGACCAGTCCCGGCTGTTACATTCACAAAGACAAAAACGGTACCATTATCTATGTCGGTAAAGCCAAGAATCTTCGCAATCGGGTCCGTTCTTATTTCCGTGGCAGTCATGATACCAAGACTGAGGCCCTGGTTTCTGAGATTGAAGATTTTGAGTTTATTGTCACCGAGTCCAATATTGAAGCTTTACTGCTGGAGATTAATCTAATCAAGGAAAACCAGCCCAAGTACAATATCATGCTCAAGGACGATAAGTCCTATCCATTTATCAAGATTACCAACGAAACCTATCCGCGCCTAATCATCACGCGCCAAGTCAAAAAGGACGGTGGGCTTTATTTTGGTCCTTACCCCGATGTCGGTGCAGCCAATGAAATCAAGCGGCTATTAGATCGGCTCTTTCCTTTTCGTAAGTGTACCAATCCACCTGAGAAGGTCTGCTTTTACTACCATCTGGGTCAGTGCAAGGCCCACACTATTTGCAAGGTAGACAGCCAGTATTTTAAGGACTTAGCTCAGGAGGTCGCGGCTTTTCTCAAGGGCCAGGATGACCAGATTATTGAGGATTTACGGGGGAAAATGGCTGGCGCAGCGCAAGCTATGGAGTTTGAAAAGGCAGCAGAGTACCGCGACTTGATTCAGTCCATTGGTACGCTGCGAACCAAGCAGCGGGTCATGGCCAAGGATTTGCAGAATCGCGATGTCTTTGGCTACTATGTGGATAAGGGATGGATGTGCGTACAGGTTTTTTTTGTCCGCCAGGGCAAGCTAATCGAACGTGACGTCAATCTTTTTCCCTATTACAATGATCCGGACGAAGATTTTCTGACCTATATCGGCCAGTTTTATCAGGAAAAATCCCACCTCAAGCCCAATGAAATTTTGATTCCCGCAGATATTGACGAAGAAGCTGTCCGAGCCATGGTGGATACCAAGGTGCTTAAGCCCCAGCGAGGTGAGAAGAAACAGCTGGTCAATCTGGCTATCAAAAACGCCCGAGTCAGTCTCCAGCAGAAATTTGACCTCTTGGAAAAATCTATTGAAAAGACCCAAGGTGCTATTGAGAATCTAGGGCAACTCCTTAACATTCCAACGCCTGTTCGTATTGAGTCTTTTGATAACTCCAATATCATGGGGACCAGTCCTGTATCAGCTATGGTAGTCTTTGTCAATGGTAAACCTAGCAAGAAGGATTATCGCAAATATAAGATCAAGACTGTCGTAGGACCTGATGACTACGCAAGTATGCGTGAGGTCATCAAGCGGCGCTATAGTCGGGTGATTCGAGATGGACTGACTCCGCCTGATTTGATTGTCATTGACGGTGGACAGGGTCAGGTTAATGTCGCTAAAGAAGTTATTCAGGACCAGTTGGGATTGGACATTCCCATCGCTGGACTGCAAAAAAATGACAAGCACCAGACTCATGAATTGCTTTTTGGTGACCCTCTGCAGGTTGTGGAATTATCCCGCAATTCGCAGGAATTTTTCCTACTCCAGCGTATCCAAGATGAAGTCCACCGCTTTGCTATTACCTTCCACCGCCAACTCCGATCTAAAAATTCCTTCTCATCGCAGCTAGATGGCATTGAAGGCTTGGGACCAAAACGCAAGCAAAATCTTATGAAGCATTTCAAATCTCTAACCAAGATTAAAGAAGCCAGTGTCGACCAAATCGTCGAAGTCGGGGTGCCACGAGCGGTGGCAGAAGCAGTGCGGGAGAAGTTAAATCCGAAAACTCAGGAGTAACAACAAGTACAGTTGCGAGAGGTGGCGGAGCCAATTTTAGATATAGATTGAAAGATTAGTTTGTCGGATTTTAGAGAGGTTTATATAATAAACTCAAATGAATGCTTCGAAAGAATTAGAAAACTTAGGAATATTATAATGGAGCCGACTTTTAAAATGAATAAACATCAAATACAAGAAATATCTGATATTTTGTATACTGAAAGCAATGCTAAAGCTGTATCGTATATTAATAGTCTTCAAACCGAAGATGAACTGTTTGTTTTATATGATAATTTTAACTGGGATAATGGTTTTGACGTACCCAAGCAGTTATTTTTCATTTCAACCTAAAATAACGAGAATTCAAAAATTCAAACTAAAAAAATTAAAACTCACATTAAATCCAATTTTCATTGATGGAGTTTCTGGAAAAGATTTAAACATAGTAATTTAATTAAAAAATTAGAATAACCATCCAGATATTTTGGATGGTTTTCGTTTTATTATTTCAACTCAGAGGAATCTGGTAGGTAGGAACCACCAAGGTAGGTATTGCTGAGTTTTTCAAGTCTTCCGTCTTGATAGAGTTCCTTTAATGCATTATCAAATTGTTCCTTAAATGCTTTTTCTTCGCTAGAAAATATAATATAGTTGTTAGGACTGTCAGTGGAAGGAAGATCAACAACAGATAGATCCAAGCCACGTTCTTTAATAATTTTTTGAACGGAAACTTTGTCAAAGATTAGGAAATCAAAGTCACCATTAGAAAGGTCAAAGATACGTTTTCCTATATCTTCTCCTGAGTACTGGATAGTGGCTGGATTTTCAGTGTGTTTTTGATTCCAATTGTTGATAAATTGGGCGTTCGATGTTCCGATATCCTCTTGAGTTGTTTTACCAGCAATTTGCTCAAGAGAAGTTATAGGATTCTTCTTATTGCTAACAAGTACTAAAGGATTTTTTGAGATAGGGAGTGAGTAGAGATATTTATCTGCTCTCTCTTTTGTGTAACTCAAGTTATTGGCTGCAGCTTGATAGTGACCGGAATCAAGTCCTGGGAAGATACTTTCCCAGGCGGTTCTTTGAAAGTGAATTTCGTAATCACTGAGCTTCTCATCAATTGCTTTAAGTACTTCAATATCGTAGCCAGTCAGGTTGCCGTTTTCCTCATAGGCGAATGGTGGGACATCGCCAGCTGTTGCAACAGTAATTGTTTTTGGGGACGAATTTTTTTGAGGATTGCTCTGGTGACTGCAGGCGGCTAATAGTGGAAGGATGATTAGAAACAGGACGATTTTTCTCATGATTTGCTCCATTCAAATTGGTATTATTCTATAGCTTATCAGAAACTATCTTGATTATCCAATATATATTTTTTATAGCTGCAATAAGAAACCTTAATAATGAAAAACTCCTGCAAACTCTTACAAAATATGATAAAATGAAACTAGTATATTTAGAAAAGGATACGACTTATGAAATTTCTAGAACTCAATAAAAAGCGTCATGCGACCAAGCATTTTAATGACAAACCTGTGGATCCAAAGGATGTGCGCACAGCCATTGAAATTGCGACTTTGGCTCCCAGTGCTCACAATAGTCAGCCGTGGAAGTTCGTTGTGGTGCGGGAGCGTAATCAGGCTTTGGCAGAGACAGCTTTCGGTGGAAATGTGGACCAGATTAAGGAAGCTCCAGTGACCATCGCCCTCTTTACAGATACAGATTTAACCAAGCGGGCTCGCAAGATTGCGCGTGTGGCTGGAGTTAAGAATTTCTCTGACGAACAGCTCCAATTCTACATGCAGAATTTGCCTGCTGAGTTTGCTCGCTATAGTGAGCAGCAAAAGAGCGATTATTTATCTCTCAATGCTGGTCTGGTGGCCATGAATCTTGTTTTGGCTCTGACTGACCAAGGTATCGGCTCTAATATCATCTTAGGTTTCGATAAATCTAAGGTTAATAAGGTTTTGGAAATCGATGAGCGTTTCCGTCCAGAACTTTTGATTACGGTTGGTTATACAGATGAAAAACTAGAACCTAGTTATCGTTTGCCAGTTGATGAAATCATTGAGAAACGTTGATATAGTTATGTTTATGATTTAATTCGTATATACATCGATTTAAATCGAATTAGAAATTGGGGTGAAATAATGACAATTGATTTTAAAGCAGAAGTTGAAAAACGCAGAGAAGCTCTCTTAGCTGACCTGTTCAGTCTTTTGGAAATCAACTCAGAACGAGATGATTCCAAAGCGGATAAGGAACATCCTTTTGGACCTGGACCTGTTCAAGCTCTGCATAAGTTTTTAGAAATTGCTGAACGCGATGGTTATGAAACCAAGAATGTGGACAATTATGCTGGTCACTTTACTTTTGGTGAGGGTGCGGAAGAACTTGGGATTTTTGCCCACATGGATGTGGTCCCTGCTGGAAGTGGTTGGAATACAGATCCTTACAAACCTGAAATTATTGATGGTAAGCTTTATGCGCGTGGTTCGTCTGATGATAAAGGGCCAACCATGGCTTGTTACTACGGTTTGAAAATCATCAAAGACTTGGGCTTGCCAGTATCTAAGCGTGTGCGCTTTGTGGTGGGGACAGACGAGGAATCCGGTTGGCAAGACATGGACTATTATTTCAAGCATGTTGGTTTGCCTGAGCCAGACTTTGGTTTCTCACCAGATGCGGAATTTCCAATCATTAACGGTGAAAAAGGGAATATCACAGAATATCTCCACTTTGGTAACAGTAATGATGGCAGCTTTAAACTCAAGAGCTTCACTGGAGGACTTCGTGAGAATATGGTGCCAGAATCAGCGACAGCTATTTTTACAGCAGCAGTTGATGCAGCGGAATTGGATGTCAAATTACAAGACTTTGCTGCTGCCCACAAGGTTTCAGGTAGTCTGAAAGAAAATGGCGACGCTCTTGAAGTGACAGTCATTGGGAAATCAGCTCATGGTTCTACACCAGAGGATGGTATCAACGGAGCAACCTATTTAGCTCTCTTCCTCAACCAATTTGACTTTGCAGGTGACGCCAAAGCTTATCTGGAAGTTGCAGCTCAAGTTCTGCACGAGGACTTTGCAGGTGAGAAGTTAGGAATTGCTTATACAGATGCTAAAATGGGTGCTCTCAGCATGAATGCTGGTGTTTTCCATTTTGACAGTGCCAAGGCTGACAATACCATTGCTCTGAACATCCGTTACCCTCAAGGTACTGATCCGAAAACAATTCAGGCCGGTCTTGAAAAAGTTACTGGTGTTGTGTCTGTGAGTTTGTCTGAACACGAACACACTCCGCACTATGTTCCAGCAGATGATGAATTGGTAGCAACTCTTTTGAGTGTTTACGAAAAACAAACGGGTCTCAAAGGACACGAGCAAGTCATTGGTGGCGGAACCTTTGGCCGTCTTTTGAAGCGAGGTGTGGCTTTTGGAGCTATGTTCCCAGACTATGTCAATACCATGCACCAAGCCAATGAATTTACAGATGTAGAAGACCTTTTCCGTGCTGCGGCCATTTACGCGGAAGCTATCTACGAATTAATCAAATAAAAAAGAAGAACTCGTTTGGTCTTGCCAAATGAGTTTCTTTGCAAGGAGTTGCTATGCATACTTTAGAAGATATTACAAAGGCCATCATGGCTGATCCAGAAAATCAGAAATTTACGGAGCAGGAAATCAAGCCACTCTTTGCGGCACCAAAGAATGCTCGGATTAACATTGTTGGTCAAGCGCCGGGACTGAAAACTCAGCAGGCAGGGCTTTACTGGAAGGACAAGAGTGGTGATCGGCTGAGAGAATGGCTGGGTGTCGATGAAGAGACTTTTTATCATTCTGGCTACTTTGCAGTTTTGCCCATGGATTTTTATTTTCCAGGACATGGGAAATCTGGTGATTTACCGCCTCGTAAGGACTTTGCGGACAAATGGCATCAGCTGATTTTAGAGCTTTTGCCAGATATTGAGCTGACTATTTTGATTGGTCAGTATGCACAGAAATACTATCTGCATCAAAAAGGAAATATCAAGCTGACCGAGACAGTTCAGCATTATCAAGACTATCTACCTGATTTTTTTCCATTGGTACACCCATCGCCTCGCAACCAAATCTGGATGGCTAAAAACCCTTGGTTTACAGAGCAGGTTGTTCCAGACTTGCAAGCGTTGGTACAAAAGATTATTCATCAATAAAGGAAAAAACTATGGATGCTTATCAACAAGTAGCTAATAAGTTGCAAGAGTTGGGGATTGCCTTTGATGTGGTGGAGCACCCACCTGCATTTACGACAGAGCAGGCAGATAGCTATATTGAAGGCATGGAAGGTGTTCGGACTAAGACCATGTTTTTGACTAATAGGAAGAAAACTCAGTATTACCTTCTGATTATGGATGATAAGAAACGATTGGATATGGATGACTTTAAAGTTCAAGTGGGAGCCAATCGGATTCGCATGGCCTCATTGGACTCCTTGGCTGAGAAAATGAACCTACCAGCAGGAACGGTTTCACCTTTTGGTTTGTTAAATAATGAAGAAAAAGATATTCAAGTTTATTTTGATAAGGACATTGTATCTGAGGATATCATGACTTTTCATCCTAATACCAATGAAAAGACTATCTTTGTCTCTACAAGAGATTTGTTTAAATTCTTGCAAGATTTGGGCTACTCTTACCAAGTTCTTGAGCTTTAACTAACTGTTTTGCTGAGATAGAATAGTACTATCCAGCTGCTCTCTCAGGTTGTCAAACCGAGCGTCTTGTCCCTCTATCCTGAACTTGGATGACGGACGTATCCAGCAACTTGGTTTCCCTCAGGAGATTCTCCAACAGTCGGCTGATGATTTTTTCAAAGAACTATTAGATCTTGCAAGAGTAGCTGGCTGATTTTTTGATAAATCTAAGCTTAGAATGCTAAACTTTTAAGAAAGCGAGGTGATTCTATGGAAACGATGAAGGCTATAGTCATTTACGAAGCAGGTGGTCCAGAAAAGCTTCTGCTGGAAGAAAGACCGATTCCAGAACTTCAAGAAGGCTGGACCCTGGTCAAGGTTAGAGGGTTTGGGATTAACCACTCGGAGATTTTTACTCGTGAGGGTTTATCGCCAAGTGTCACCTTTCCTCGTATTTTAGGCATTGAGTGTGTTGGCCAAGTGGCCAAGACGACTCGAGCAGATTTAGAGATTGGCCAGAAAGTGGTTTCCATCATGGGAGAAATGGGGAGAGCTTTTGATGGTTCTTATGCCGAGTATGTCCTCCTGCCGAACGACCAAATTTATACAGTCGAGACCAACCTGACCTGGACAGAGCTGGTTGCAGTGCCAGAGACCTATTATACTGCCCTAGGTTCTATGAAAAATCTGCGCATTGAGCCCAATGACAAGATTTTGGTTCGGGCTGCCACTAGCGGTGTCGGTTTGGCCTTTGCTCGTCTGGTCAAGGCACAGTTTCCAGACACACATATCGTTGGTTCGGTCAATAGTGGTTCCAAACAGTTTCTGCTCAAGCACCAAGCCTACGACGATATCATCATAGACCAGTATGGACGGCTGGAAACAGAGGAGAAGTTTGATAAAATCCTGGAGTTGGTCGGCCCAGCAACTGTCAAGGATTCTTTTGACCATATCGCAGAGGGCGGGATTATCTGTGTGACCGGCCTCTTGGGTGGCCAATGGGAGCTAGACGCTTTCAACCCGATTGAGGAAATAAAAAATAACAGTTTTCTGACAAGTTTTCACTCTGCTCATGTGAGTCAAGATTTGATGGATGAATTATTTGACTATATTGACCGCTACCAGGTCAATGTTACACCAAGGCGTGTCTTTTCCCTAGAGCAGGTGCCCAAAGCTCATGCATTTGTCGAGGGGACGGCAGGTTTTGGAAAAATCGTGATTATGAATGAATAGGAGAAAAATGATGCAAAAAATTAGTGCGAAAAATTTATATGACAAATTACAGGCAGAAGAACTGCGGTTGATTGACGTTCGCGAGGTGGATGAATTTACTGCTGGACATATCTCTGGGGCTCAGAATCTGCCTCTCAGCACCTTGCCTGAAAATTATGGAAAACTAGATAAACAAATCCCCTACCATATCATCTGTCAAAAAGGCGGACGCTCAGCGCGTGCCTGCGAATTTTTGGAAGCTAAGGGTTACCAAGTAACTAATGTCGAAGGAGGAGTCGAAGCTTTTCCTGCTAAATTGACGATTTGACAAGCGATTAAGAAGAGCAAATGCCGGAATAGATTGAATTTCCGGCCCTTTTTTTGTATACTATAGTAGTATAATAATTTATAGATAGGAGATATTTTATGTCAAAACAAGATTGGCTTGAATATTTTGAGGCCGTTAATGGACGCTCGGCTACAGAGGAAGAAATTGCTCAGGCAATGCTATCTGGAGAATTTCTCGAAGCCGAACAAGCAAATGTAGATCAAGTGATTAATGAGGGAACTCAATCTTCATCAACATTTAATCAGCCTCAACAAGAACTTCAAGGAAGCGAACCTCCACAACAACCTTTTGTTCAGCAACAAAATTTCCAACAACCTTTTGCTCAACAGTCTTCTCAGCAGTATCAAGAGGTACCACAGCAACAATCAAATCCAAATCAATTTGCAAATCAGACGCAACCGTTTGCTCAACCAGATTATCCTTATCAACAATCTGGTGGAGTTCAAACCAACCCCTTTACTGGTCAACAGCAGAATTCTGGTCAGGCTGATTTTAATCAACAAGCTTATCAAAATAATCCGCAGGGGCAATTCAACGCTCAAATGCCTCAACAAGGACCTCAGGGGCATTACAGTCAGCAACAACCTATTCAGCCTAACGAGTTTTCTAAAACAATGAAAGGTTTCTGGGCTTGGCTTATCTCAGCGTGGAAATCGCCAACATCTGAAGTTGAAAGTAGTAAGATAAATGGTTATCTTTCCTTGGGGTTGACAGTCTTGTTCTCGGCAATAGTACTTAATTCAAATATTTTAAACGTTTTTAGAATGGTAACTTTTGGTTATTTTGGCGCACCAATCTTTGATTTTAAAATTTTCTTTGTCTCACTGATTGCAGCTGCTCTAATCCTCTTCTCTATTATTTTAGGTGGATTTGTTGTGAAGCGCTGGGTTTACAAGGATGAAAGTTTTAGTTTTAATAAAGCCTTTGATTGGTACGGTCGCCTTTATGCTATTGTATTGCCTTTTGTTGCTGTGTCGGCTTTGTTAAGTCTTCTTGGCATTGTTTCATTGTCTCTCTTTTTGACATGGATTGGTGTTTTGATTATTGGGGTTGGAGCAACCTTTGCTTTGATTTATTCAAAAACAGCTACGTCCTTGGATCCTTTCTATAAATACTTATTGGCTATTGTTGTAAATGGTATTGTCACATTCTTCTTCTCATTTATTGCCTTTTCTCTCTTGACAAGCATTATGATGATGTAGTTTCAAAGGAGAAGGATAGATGGTACCAAAATAAAAGAGAAGAATGAAGAAGCAAAAAAGGGAGAAGCTCAAAAAGCAAAAATTTCTTCTTTCCTAACGGAATATCGTAGAGCCGTTTTTTAGTTCAGTTTCAAGTCGTACTAATGATTATTTTCAATACTATGATACGTGTAGTGCTGCATATAAGGATATGGTTGAATGGACGACTAGTGGCGGTGTTAAAAAAGCAAAATTTGATTATTATGAGCCAGGAAAATTAGAAGTTCGTGAAATCAAAGAAGAAAATGGTTCTTACACCGTTACTTCTCATGAGGACTATACAGTCCACTATACTGATAGCACCCCAAATAGTTTAAATCGCAAAAATAAGACTTATTACTTGAAGTCTAGTGGTGATTCTTTTGTAATCTATAATCTTGAGGTCTCGGAAAGTTAATATTATGCTAATAAAATACTGTAAACTATTTTTTCTTGCTACATTTGTTCTTGTTTTAAGCGCGTGTTCATCAGGTAAAGACAATACCAGAGATAACTCTACTAATCAAGAGGGTGAAGTGATGCAAAAGCACAATTCAAGCTCTGAAAAAGATATAGTAACAAATCCTGATAATACGCATGAAAAAAGCAATCGGGATAAGACAATTTCGGTTGATAAGAGCGTATCCTATAATGGTAGCTACTATAGTGTTCAAGGGAAATATGATCAAATTATCATCGCAAATAAACATTATCCTTTGTCTTCAGATTATAATCCAGGAGAGAATGTTACTGCTAAATCAGCATTATTAGATTTAATAGCAGATATGCAAGCTCAAGGCTATCCCGTTAGTAATCAATACAGTGGCTTTCGAAGTTACGAAGCACAAGAGAATTTGTACCAAAAGTATGCAAACCAAGATGGTCAAGCTGCGGCGGATCGCTACTCAGCAAGACCAGGGTATAGTGAGCATCAAACTGGATTAGCATTTGATTTAATTGATATAAGCGGAAATTTAGTTGAAGAGCCTGAAGCGAGTCAATGGCTTTTAGATAATGCTTATAAATATGGCTTTGTAGTGCGTTACCCTGTTGGAAAGGAAACTTCAACAGGCTATATACCAGAAAGTTGGCATTTACGTTATGTAGGTAAAGAAGCGAAAGAAATATCTGATTCAGGTCTTACTTTAGAGGAGTATTATCACTTTACGGGTGGTGACTACGAAAAATAATTTTTAATTTTAGTCAAGACCTGTTTAGTTGAACAGGTCTTGACTGGCTTTATAAGGTCGAAAGGAGCTCAAAAAATGAAATTCTATCAAACTAATCTTAATAATGCTTTTGTAGAAACACCAGTAGAAGAAGATGGGAGAATCATTCATCATCTTCATCTTGCTAAAGGAAAAGAAGTACCAGAACATTGTGCAGATGCCCTAGTAACAGTCGTTTGTTTATCTGGGGATGTGATCTTTTCTGCTGGAGATCATACTGTGCGACTTGTTCCAGGATCCTTTCTAACGATGGAGCCAAATGAACCACATAGTTTATTTGGAGAAAAAGATAGCCATATTTTAGTTATTAAACAGTTAAAATACTAAAATATT